>JAYQLG010000006.1:0-466573 GCA_038143085.1 Halieaceae bacterium | reverse complement strand
GCAAAAAAAGCGCACCGAAGTGCGCTTTTTATCTGTCTGAGTCCGTTTAGAAACCCAAGTCGAAGTTATAGGAGGCGTTCAAGAAAAACGCACGACCCATCAAATCATAGCCGTAGCCAATGGCACGCGCCTTAACACCGCTAACCTCACTTGGATCTGCCAAGGGCGGAGCCTTGTCTTCGAGGTTTCGGACACCCATGCCGAGGTACCAGTTATCACCCCGGTAACCCAGTGAGAGGCTGTGGATCATGTAGCTGCCCGTCTCACCATAGTCACGGCATAGCTCATCATCGGGTGGGCCTAGGCAGGTATCAGAGAACGTAAATGCGTCAGAGAATGCATCGACCGCATCAGGATCCTGAGCCACTGCACCGAGGTAGCGGGTCTGCCAGTTGAAGCGCCATCTATCCCACGATAGGACGACACCACTCTGTGCTCGCCACTCAGAGAAGCCCCACTCACCCTCGTATGACTCGTAGTCAACTGTGCCATCAGGGTTGGTGAATGTAAGCGAACGCTCCAGGTTGCGGTTGACTGCAAGAACAATCTGCAGATCAACTGGAACACCAATGTCGAGTGTGTCGCGGAACGTCAGGTTGTAGTCGATACCACGTGCACGCTCGAGGTCTCTGGTTGAGGAAACCAAGATCCATTAGCTGGATGCGTGGATCGGTTGGATCTGACAGATCACGCTCGATACGGTCACAGAAGACCGAGGCACCTGTACCTGCCTCGTCATAGAGACAGTCAGAGATGATGTAGCCCGTAGATGGCTCGATAACTGTGTTCTCAACTTTAACCGAGTAGTAAGTCATACCGAGAGACAGATCGAACTTGTTTGTGAAGTCCTGCTCATAGGCGAAGCCATAGGAGTAAGACTCTGACTCTTCAGGATCTAGCGTTAAGCTTCCGCCTGTCTGAACCTCTGTGCTGAACGAGTTGAATCCGCCGTTGTTAGCCAACGTAGGATCTACGCCCGTTGCTCGACAGTTTGCCAGAACCTCAGGGTCACGCTGATCACGCTCAGGAATGTAGGCACCTTCAACGGGATCGCCGACACCACCGAGTGCTCACTCAGGAATGTAGCAAGGGTCGAAGACGGTGGTGAAACCGGTTGAACCGAGTAGGAATAGTTCGCGGTTATTTGGTGCACGGAACGCAGTACCCCAGGTCGCGCGAATGAGGAATGGCTCAGATGGGCGATAGCCTACTTTCACCGAGTGCGTTTCATTCTCACCGTAGAACTCGTGATCTGTCAACGACCTGAGAGGTTGAATGTCAGCTCTTTTATCAACGGCTTATTGAACTTGAAGGGTAGCTGCAGTTCAGCAAACACTTCAGAGATGTCTACTTCACCAAATGCGCCCTTGTCTGAGAAGAAGCCCCAGAACAGTCCTCTCAGCAACGACTTCGTCAGGATTTGACTGAATGTCGTCAATTCGATGCTCAAAACCAACCGCTAGCTGCGCCATTTCGCCACCGGGGACTTCGAACAGATCTCCATCAAAACCAAACTGAAGAGTGTTTGCTCGTAGACAGTGTTGAAGTCACGCCAGCCGAACAGGTAGTCACGCTCTGCTTGAGTTGCGAAATCACCGACCACTGTACCCACAGGGTACAGTGACGGCGCATACATATTCACGGGCACACATCCTGCAGTATCAGCCGCCAGGACAGCACCAACATCATTTTCGCAAGGCGTACTGGTAGATGAGTAATCTCCCAGCGCAAGGTCAAGACGATCTTCGCGAATACCGTTCGCTGAAGCATCACCCTCTGAACGGGTGTAGCTGACTGAGATGTCACCACGCCAGTTACTTAAGAACCCAAAATCCAGGAAAGGAAGGTCAGCTGACGTACCAAGTACGACACGAACCTGTTCCATTTCAACATCAGTGACATTATTTCGATCGCCTTGAACCGAGACGATTGGAATGGTTCGACAGGTCACGAACGCCCCGTCCAAAAGCCAAAGATAGATGGCGTACAAACGACAGTGGAATGCCGTAACTGGCACACAACCCCTGGTAGTAGTTACCAAAGCCCGCTGGATATTGGGATTGGTCAGATACGCATCCATATGCGAGACCACAGTCAACACCATTTTCAGCATTTGGATTACAGAGGTTGTAGGGATTGTTCGCAGGCACGTTCGGGAACAACTGTGGCTCCCGACCATTCTGATCGTAGTCCTGCGTGTTGTACATGACTTCGAAATAAGGCGTGACGTTCATGTCACCATCGAGCGTCATTTCCCCGTACGCCATAACGTTCAAGATACTCCTGAGGAGCAGATTAAGTCCGCCCGAGATCACTCGGTGAGCCGTTGAGGTTGTAGTCGAGGAAGTTGATATCACCAACACCATCGCCGTCACCATCAGCAGCCAGACCCGTGTAGGGGTCACCTGATTCAGTGAAGTTACCCCAGCCGCCATTTGATGAACCCGGGCGTGTAATAAATCGAACCGAAGGGTGTTCCCGGTACGAAAGTACGTGCTGCCAAAGACAATGACGAGCACTGACCAACGTCAGGGTATCCGATGTTCTGGTAGTAGAGATCTTGACGACGGATTTCACCACTTTCGGTGATTTCTACGTTACCGGTACACTCGTTTGTCCACGGCCGATCTGAATACCGAGTGCGCTCATGTGTCAGTAAATTCAACACCGATTCCAAAAGAGCTCTTGTCGTTGTTGAAGCCCCAGGCTGCGCCTGATCGTGTTTCCACCACCGGATCGATCGTACTGCCCTGAATAAAGCTCTAGCTCCAGCCCATCGAAGTCTTTCTTGGTGATGATGTTGGTTGCACCGGCGATCGCATCAGAACCGTAAATCGATGATGCAGCATCCAGCAGGTTTTCATACCTCTGGATCATTAGTCTTGGAACCAAGTTTACGCTGGGTGAAGAGGGTGCGCCCTCAACGCCACTCGGTGCCAAACGACGACCGTTCATCAGCAGACAGTGTTCGGTTGGCTCCCAGACCGCGAAGGCTGACTGTACTTGAGCCCAGGACCGTTGTCCAGAACGAAACCATTAAACGTTAAAGGTCAATCTGCTGACCACCCGCATTAGTAGAGTTCTGAAGAATCTCGTCCGCATTAATCAGACCCACTTCGCGTTGGAACTCCGCGTCGATGATCTGCAGTGGCGATATGCTGGTGTAGGTTGAACTTCGTAGTCGTGAACCTGTAACAACTACTTCCTCAAGGGACCGAGATTCGCTTCAGCGCTTTCCTCGGCAACCGCTTCTATGGTGGTGGACTCTAACTCTTCTTCCTGGGCAAATACTGTCTGGGCAGACAGTAGAGACCCGAAAATCGTCAGAGCCGCTAATGGCTTCAACTTGAACATTGTGGCTCATCTCCTTTTTTGTTTTGGCGAAGTAAGCGGGCAAATGCCAAACAAACTTCTTCCCCACGATCTGTGTAGCAAAAGTCGATGTAAATTGAAACCTTATCGGCGGTTTTAACCCTTTCTTTGACGGTTTTTTATTGAGAATCCTTGGTTATTAACCATGCAGGGTTAAATACTGACCATATCGATGCGGATTAGGGCCGTATCCGAGCCGCCCATGCTCTGCTGTAGAAACCCAAAGACGCCTACCTTCGTTCTTCTTATACTGTTTGACACCGACGTCACAGGATTTAGTTGGAGCGAAATCAATGTTTAGTCACATCATGCTGGGAACCAATGACCTTGTTACGTCTCGGAGATTCTACGACACCGTTATGCCAACGCTTGGGTATGCCTGTGAGGACGCGGGAGACAGTTACGCCGGTTACGGCTTGAAGGAACATATTGGCAGCGGACAGAACTGCCTGTGGCTGGGGTTGCCCGCAGATGGCGAGGCCGCAACCTCAGGCAACGGAACCAATGTTGCTCTCCTGGCACAGAGTCGAGAGCAGGTTGATAGTTTTTACTCCGCCGCTTTGGCCGCGGGCGCCTCAGATGAGGGTGCGCCGGGATTGCGCGACGTTCATCCTCATTTTTACGCGGCCTATGTTAGAGACCCTGACGGCCACAAGTTGGTGGTCGTCTGCCATCAAGCCGAGGGCTAATGCTGCACCCCAGTCTAGCGCGCAAGATTAGTCGGCAGAGGTAAGTTGTCTATTGAAATAAGCGAGTACCTTTTCAAGGGCCGCGCGAGTTGGATGGCCTTCTTCGTCCACGAAATCTAGGGTGAGGACTGAATGGCCTTTTCCGGGCAGCGTGATCTCATCGATCCTTGTGGCGCCATCGTCATTAAAGGCCTTATGTATGCACTCGGATTTCTCGGACGTGCACAGGGGGTCATCCTCAAATCTGAGTACCTGCATCGCGCCTTTCTCATCTAATGCATTCCGCACGTCTGTGACATCTTTGGCAGACATATGTAAGGCACCCTGTTTGAAGAAAGGCATGGCGGGTTGTGAGGCGACAGCCGCAAGGACGCTGTCGTCGGCAATTAGTGAGATGGCGAAGTTGCCAGTGAGGCACATACCGATGACTCCGACCCCCGCAACGCCTCGGCTTTGACGAACGTCGCGGCAGAGAAGCCTCAGCCAGTCCACGATAGGGCTAGAGCGATTTGCTGCCAGCACACTGAACTCTTTCCGTAGGCACAGCACGCGCACTAGATTGCCGCCAATAGATGTTCTTCCAATCGGGCCGAAGAGATGTGGCATGACCACTTCATGCCCAGCATCAACAAGACGATCGGCAAGTGCCAGAGTCTCTTGTCCTATGCCGGGTAGCTCCTGAATCAGGACGACAGGGGTGCCGGAGCCTCGATGATAGATGTCATGAGACACGCTGTGCCCGTCGCGCGTCTCAGCGGTGAACACAGTCTTGGTGTAATCAGAGATTTGGGTCGCAGCAGGGGTCATCGTGCGCTGTACTGACTATTGCCGGTCACTTCTGTTTGGAACAGCGCAATAAAAATTTAGTCGCGAACGATGACATTCATCTTGGTGTAGCCCTTCACGAAACTCGAGATGTTTCGGCTTGGCTCACCAATCACCTCCACGCGGGAGAAGCGCTTGAGCATTTCATCCCAGAGGATCTGTAACTGGAGCTCTGCTAGGCGATTACCAAAGCAACGGTGAATGCCGAAGCCAAAGGAAATATGGTTACGGGCATTCTTGCGCTCAAAGTCCAATACATCGGGATTCTCAAATTTGCGCTCGTCACGGTTGCCTGACACGTACCACATGGCGACTTTGTCACCTTTCTTGATGGTCTTGCCGTGCATTTCGACATCTTCAAGTGCCGTGCGGCGCATGTAGGCTAGAGGCGTCTGCCAGCGAATGATCTCCGCTACGGTGTTCGGAATGAGGTCCCGATTTGCCTTGACCTTGTCCCACTGCTCTGGGAACAGATGTGAGCCGTAGATCGATCCCGACATCGAGTTCCGTGTAGTGTCGTTACCACCGACGATCAGCAGCAATAAGTTGCCAAGGTACTCGGTTGCATCCATATCCCGCGTGTTTTCGCCATTCGCAAGCATCGTGATGAGGTCATGACCACTGCCACCAATACGCTCGTGCCAAAGGCCCATGAAATACTCGACGCACTCCGTAAGCTCTGCGCGGCGCTGCTCTTCACTTTCCACAATGCCCGTCTCTGGGCCTGCAGTCGTGACATCTGACCATCGCGTTAGCTTTCGGCGGTCTTCAAAGGGGAAATCGAACAGTGTGGCGAGCATCATTGTGGTGAGCTCGATTGACACTGTGTCGACCCAATCAAACTCCTCATTAATTGGGACACTATCGAGAACATACTGCGTTCGCTCACGGATCAGCTCTGACATTTTTGACAGGCTGGGTGACGCAACGATGGGTGCTACGGTTCTTCGCTGCACATCGTGCTTGGGTTGATCCATTGCGATGAACATGGGCAGCGGGAAGTCCTCTGCCGGATTGGGCAGCACAATCGCTGGTTCAGATGAGAAACGATGGTGATCTGTATCGATCGCCATAATGTCCTCATAGCGGGTGACGGACCAATAGGCACCGACGGGCTCCATATCATCAGGACGCTCGTCAGACATCCATGCCTCTTTGCACCAATGCAGAGGATCTTCGTTTCGCAGTCGCTCAAAAATTGCCCACATTTCCTGCTTTGGCCACATGAGTGGATTCGAGGGATCTAGGTCAGCGAGTGGTGTGTTGTAGGCGTAGTCGTGACCTGGCAGTTGAGGCGCTTTGAAGGCTTGGTTCATGAGTGTCTCCCGGACGTTACTCGTCGTCTTGGCATGCCGTATTTTGATCGTTATGAAGGTCACACCAAACTGTCACTGGTAACAATAGGCGATGCGGCGTCACAGTCAAGTGTTTACCCATCTTCTGAGGCATCACCAAAACGGTTGTTCATCATTCAATGGTTGCGGCTGCCAGTTCCTCGAAAATGACGTCCACGGTTAGGGTGAGCTGATCATGCTTAAGGGCCTGCTGTCGACGCTCAGGTGTGGTTCGAAACATATGGGGTGTCATCAACAGGAGGTTTTTCAAATCTTCAGTCCCGAGGCTCATTTCGTAGGTGATATGTTTCTTCGAGACCAAGTTGAAGGTCTCTGGATACTGTGATCTCTCGCTTCGCGACTTGATGTTTGGATAGATGATCTCGCGGAGCTGGATTAGGTGTCGGTCGCCGGGAGTGACTCGAACTAATCTTCCCTGGGGAGCCAATATCCTCCTGAAGGACGCGTAGTGAGGAAACCCGAACATGTCGAAAAGTAAATCGACGCTTCCATCAGCCATGGGAATGTGTCGATTGCTTCCCACAAACCAGGTGCCGTCACAACGTCTGGCACACTGTTGCACTGCCCACTTGGAGATATCGAAACCAACGAGCGACGCTCGGTTGCGCAAGTCGTTGGGTAGATTCTCCTGAATGTGATGAAGGTAGTAACCGTCACCACAGCCGGCATCCACAAGCGTAATGCGACCGTCCGCAACCGTTGAGCAAAAACCTAGCGTGATATCGAGGCAAGCATCGGCTAAGGGCTGATAAAAGTCAGCATTCAAAAAAGCGGCGCGTGCAGACACCATTTCCTTGGAGTCGCCGGGGGCCTTTGAACGTTTATCTTTGGGGCCTAGCAAGTTGACGTAGCCCTGACGGGCCACATCGAAACGGTGACCGTGCTCACAAACAAGCGACAGCTCATCCATCACGAGAGGCGCAGC
The DNA here is from genome assembly GCA_038143085.1 of Halieaceae bacterium. Taxonomy (GTDB): domain Bacteria; phylum Pseudomonadota; class Gammaproteobacteria; order Pseudomonadales; family Halieaceae; genus Luminiphilus. The sequence goes on along the minus strand of JAYQLG010000006.1, from coordinate 459,407 downwards.
GTCTATGGGGCAGCATAGTGCTGGGTGTAGTACGAAAGTCATCAGAAGTTAACTCGCTTTACCAACGATGATCCTGAGTCAGTCTTCTCTGCGTATCAAGCCATCTGTTTGGAGACGGTGTCCAGGGCGACGGTGTCGACTCCGTTCCAGACTTACCAACTAGGGGGCTCACTTCTTTACAAATGGGAGTGGACTGTTCGCGTTACAACAACTTTAAGGAGAGAAGTTGTGGATAAGATTTTGATTGATATTCCGGCTGTTCTGTCACTAACCATACAGGGCGCATTGGTACTGGGTATGTTTTTGTTGGCGACATTGCTCGATGGCATGGACATTACCTTGCTATTCGCCATTTACATCGTGTTTTGGTCGTTGCAATACACCACGGCGTTTCGGTCTTATTTGAATGATCGTCAGGGCGCGCGCAACTAGACCTAATCTGTAGGAAGGCGGTGCAGCGCCCTTATTAGTTGCCTACCCCCCTCCTAGTTCCTACCGTTTTCCGCCAATTCAACTCATAGGCTTTCGGGCGTTGCGTTAGTTGGTTTGGCGGTTACGAGCTTCCAACCCGCGATCAAACTGACTATCGCGATTAGAATCGCTATCCCCAGTAACGCCTCGGCCATGCTGATACCAAAGGCAATTTCGGGTGTGTATGAGCAAATATTGCGGACTTCGAAAAGAGCAGGAAACCAGCGATCCACGGCGAACCAGTCGGGCATTCCCAGGGTGAATTGGCAACTGCCATCGCCCCTAAAGTTTTCGATCTCATATAAGTAATACGATCGTTCGCCGAGTCCGATACTGGATACCATTAAGAGGACGAGACCTCCTGACCCTGTGCCGGTGTTACGAGGCAGAACTAACATGATCGCACCAATTAGCGCGATTGCGACCACCCATAATCGGGCGTGAATGCACACCTGACAGGGGTCCTCGCCCAGCGCATATTGCCAATACAGGGCAGCGGCAAACATGCCGCCGCCGAGTATCAGCATCGCCCACCACAGCACACGCATGCTGGGCAACTGTGTCAATACATTAGTCAGCGCCATGGCTGGTGATTTGGGGTTCCCGTAGCTTCGCTGCCACGGCTCGCATTACCTCTGCAGCCGGCTTACCGTCATCCGACGATGCCAGCTTGGCGGCCAGTCCCTCAATCGAGCGGGCAGAGCGCCGATTAGACTCGCCAGCATCAAAGCTTGCGCGAGCAGCTTCCATCGCGTCACTGGCGGCTTTTACCGTGGCAGCATCACCAGCGCCCTTGCGAGCCAGCTGGTCGAGTAGTGCAAGCGCTACTACTGGGTGATCAGGCCATGTCACTGGCAGCTGTTGCTGCGGATTCAGCACGCCATCGTAATCAGCAAGCCCAGCAGCTGCAATTTCATTGGCGGTAATGTGCTCGCTCGCCTCGAGTGTCAGTACGTCCAGCCCGCGAATGATCTCGGTGCCGTAAATGTGATTGCCGTACCAGTAGGTCGACCAGAAGCCACCCGTAACCAGTTCCTCAGCGTCGATAGGTCCACGGTCGAAATAGGCAATCTCGACAGGATTACTCGAGTCAGTGAAGTCGATAACGGAAATGCCACCTTGGTACCAGGCTTGTACAAAAATATCCCGACCGGGTACGGGCACAATTGAACCGTTGTGCGCGACGCAGTTTTCAAACTCGCGCTGTGGGGCGGGCATTTTAAAGTGGCTGCGATACTCAAGCTTTCCGTCAACGATGTCATAGATGGCATCGGCGCCCCAATCGAGAGGGTCGAACGCACGGCAGCGCGCACGACCACCGCCACCCCATTCGTCTGTAAACAGAATCTTGGTGCCATCGTTGTTGAATGTTGCGGAGTGCCAGTAGGCGAACCCGGCGTCTGTCACGACATCGATTCGCTTTGGATCTCTTGGATCAGTGATATCGAACAGAATGCCATTACCGGAGCATGCTCCCGCCGCGATGTTCTTCGATGGGAAAACCGTGATGTCATGACACTGATCCGTTCGACGGGTTTCCTGTGTGTCATCACCGTGATCGCCACCACGCCATAATCCAGCAATTGCCCCAGTCTCCTCATCAGCAAACACCGTCGGGCTGTGCACGATTTTTGAAGCGCCAGGATCATCGACCGGGATTTCAATGACATCAATCCTGAAAAGAGCAGTTCTCGGATCGCCGGGTGAGGCATCAAAGCAGCTTTCCATCTCCTCGCGCTCTCGGATACTCGAGGTGCCTGAGTTGTAGACGACAATCTTGCCATCGTCACCCGGACCCGACACAACGGAATGGGTGTGAGAACCGCGGCAGGTCTGTACGGCGCCCACTTGAACCGGCGCCTCTAGATCGCTGATGTCAAAGATGCGCAAACCACGGAATCGCTCGTCGCTGACATCCTCTGAGATACCTTGAAGACCACAGTCGAGGCGTCCACGAGTTTCCTGTGCAGACATGATCAAGAGGTCGCCTACAATGCTCACGTCGCCCTGACCACCGGGGCAGACGACGGAGCTCAATAGTTCAGGAATACCGTCTTCTGGTAAATCGTAGACGTTGAAGCCGTGGTAACTCCCGGCAACGAGCGTGTTACCGGAGAACGCCATATCCGTGTTCGAGAAGCTAAGCAGTGGAGAACGCTTGCGAGATCCGCCCTCAATGGGAGACGCTTTTTTCTCTTCTGTATCCTCAGCTTCTTCGCCTTCTTTCTTCGCAGGCCCCTTGGCCATTTCTCCCGGATTATTGGGATCGACAAAGCCTGCCGGCTTGGATAACGACGCCACCAAGGTCATGTTTTTGATCGCGATACCGGCATCTGTAAGACCAGGCTTGAGGTTGGCACGAGGGTCGTCTGACAGTGTGACCAGCAGAGCGTTCATGCGCTCTATCTCGACCATCTGATCATTTTTAACGTCACCGACAAATTCATAAAGTAGCGGGTCGTAGGCAGAACCCGGCTTGTCGAGTAGGTCCTTGACCATGTCCACCGCGCCCTCGTGGTGGCGAATCATTAGCTGCAAAAACTGCCGGTCGAAACCTACCGATTCGGAATCACCTAATGCAGCCATTTGCTGATCGGTGGCCATACCCATTTCCATCTTGTGATGCGCGCTAAGCATGTGATGCGCATGCGCCATCCCAGACTCGCCCCGGTCGTTCAGCCAGCCCTCCATAAAACCAATCTCATCGCTTTGCGAGGCTTTGATGCGCCCCGCGATCTCGACAAGCTCAGGACGGTTAGTTCGACCTTCCACCAAGTCAGCCATTTCTAGCGCCTGCTGGTGGTGCGGAATCATCATTTGCATGAAGCTCACATCCGCAGGCGAATAACTGGTGTCGGTAATCTGGACTGCTTCTTCGGCAGATAAAATGCGGCCGCTAGCGCCAGGGGCGCCGGGCTGCACAATGGGTGCTGCGCTTGCGGTGGCGATGAAAAGCGAACTGGATAGTGACAGTGCGACCGTCAACGACTTGAGTTGAGTGTGGGGCATGATGTTTTTTCTCCAAACCACAGTGATTTTCTAAGTTGCGGAGGTCATAGCCTCTAACGCGTTCATAGAATGTAACGCAAACTGTGATGGGGAAACATCAGGAACCAACCGGTAATGCAAAAAATAGGTTGCTGGAGTACGACCTTCGCCGTGCTCTTGTCCCCACAGTGCCAGTAACGTTAGATCGAACAGGGCTTTCCTAAGTACCGCACGTTGATGACACCATCCACGCCACTGACCTTGTCGAGCACATCGGGGGTCGGCGTGGAGTTTAAGTCGATCAGGTTGTATGCAATGTCGCCCCGACTTTTATTGAGAAGGTCTGCGACGTTCAGGTTGGCATCGCCCAAGACATTGAGGATATGACTCAAGGTGCCCGGTGCGTTGCGGTTGGTGACAGTGAGCCGTGACTCGGTCGTACGCTCTAACTCGATGGCTGGGAAATTCACCGAGTTCTTAATGTTTCCGAGATCGAGGAATGCTTTGATCTGATCTGCCGCCATGACAGCACAGTTCTCTTCAGCTTCAGCCGTACTTGCCCCGATATGTGGCATAAGTATGGTGTCTGATCGATTTCGCAGTGCCGGATGCGGAAAGTCGGTGACGTAGGTGCGCAACTGACCCTTGTCTAGCGCATCAACAACCGCGTCTGTGCTTACAATCTGGTCGCGGGCGAAGTTGAGGAGACAGGCGTCTTTTTTGAAATAGGACAAGGTGTCTGTGTTAATGAGACCGCGCGTGCTGTCCAGTACTGGTATGTGCAGAGATACATAGTCTGACCTTGCAAACAGCGACTGCATGTTATCCATTTTCTTGACCGAACTCGGCAAACGCCAGGCAGCCTCGACAGAGATTGCGGGATCGTAGCCAACAACTTCCATTCCTAGATCTAGCCCGAGGCGCGCAATTAAGCTTCCGATTGCCCCAAGGCCGAGAACCCCTAGCGTTTTCCCCTGAAGTTCAGAGCCGGCAAATTGTTTCTTGTTGGCCTCGAGTACGGGGCCCATATCCTCTGCGGATAGGGAAGTGTCGAGTTCATTAATAAACCGCATGCCACCCACGATATCGCGTGAGGCGAGAAGCATCCCCGCCGCTACCAGCTCCTTGACCGCATTGGCATTCGCACCGGGTGTATTGAATACAACGATACCGCGTTCGGTACAGTGCTCGATAGGGATGTTATTCACACCGGCGCCGGCGCGAGCAATGGCTGCTACAGAGTCGCCAATGTCGGCATCCGACAATTTGTAGCTTCGCAACAACAGGGCGTTGGGTGCATTGATGTCGCTACTGACTTCGAAGCAATCGCGGCTCAGCCGATCGAGCCCCTTCGAGGAGATGGCATTGTAGGTTCGAACTTTATACATACTGTGTCTACGTCTGGTAGTGCTACAAAACGGATATCTTGGTTCCATAGACAAACGCTGACTTACCATCGATTGACCAATCGATGATCACGTTCGTTAAGCACTTGGGTTAAAAATTTATTGGAGGCGCAGTCGCGGCGGTCACGCTTCAGCCAACTGATGAGAATAATGCCTGATTGTTACGGAGACATTAATCCGGCGTCTTCTTTGATGACTGATTCAAAAATTGAGCAAACGGATTGGACAAAAAAAAGAGGAGCTAGGCTCCTCTTCATGATTACTTCTGTCGATCGAGTCTAGATCAAAGCAGTGGTGCAATTACCAAGCTTACGATTGCCATTACGTTGATCAGGATATTCATTGAGGGACCTGATGTGTCCTTGAAGGGGTCACCAACGGTGTCGCCCACAACAACGGCAGAGTGCGTATCGGAGCCCTTACCACCCAGATTTCCTTTCTCGACATACTTCTTCGCGTTATCCCAGGCACCACCGGCGTTAGCCATCATCAATGCCATGAGAACACAACCTAGAAGTGCACCTGCCAGCATGCCACCCAGCGATGCTGCGCCAAGCAGGAAGCCCACGGCGACTGGCGAGGCAACGGCGATAACGCCGGGCAAAACCATGCGCTTAAGTGCTGCCGTCGTTGCAATATCAACGCATCGAGCAGTATCAGGGTCCGCCGTACCCTCGAGGAGTCCGGGAATCTCTTTAAACTGACGACGGATCTCATTGATCATGTCGAATGCAGCCTCACCAACCGCTGTCATGGTAATAGCAGCAATGAGGAACGGGATGGTACCGCCAATGAACATACCGACCAGTACGGTGGGGTTAGACAGCTCCAACGAAAAGCCCGGGTTGTTAGCCGAAACGGTCTCAACAAACGCGGCGATGATGGCGAGGGCAGCCAGAGCAGCCGCGCCAATAGCAAAACCTTTACCAATGGCCGCTGTGGTATTACCTACCTCATCCAGTCCATCAGTAATGGTGCGGGTTTCTTCGCCCATGCCAGCCATCTCAGCAATACCGCCCGCGTTATCTGCAACCGGACCGTAGGCATCGATTGCCATGGTGATGCCCACAGTCGCGAGCATACCTACGGCTGCAATACCTACACCGTAGAGACCCGCGAGCTGCGTAGAGGCAAAGATGATTGCCGCAAGGACAAGGACTGGAAGGACAACAGATTGCATGCCTACTGCTAGACCCGTGATCATGACCGTAGCAGGGCCCGTCTCACCTGAGCCTGCAATCGTTTTCACGGGCTTACCACCCGTGTAGTACTCGGTAATCAAACCAATAGCCACGCCGCCGATAGCACCTGCAACAACCGCATACCAAACTGAGGTATCAACCCCTAGCTCTTGCACTAGCATGTAGGCCAAGCCAACGAAGATGATGGGCGCGGCAAAGGTACCGTAGCGAAGCGCAGTCGCGGGCTCAGACGATGAGCGAGACCGGACGATCAAGATACCAATGACCGATGACGCAAGGCCCACACTCGCGAGTGCAAGCGGAAGGAACATGAGGCCCGCTTGCGAGTCGATGCTCATTGTTGCTGCAATCGCCATACAGGCGATCATTGAGCCGCAGTAGCTCTCAAAAATATCAGAACCCATACCAGCAATGTCGCCGACATTGTCGCCTACGTTGTCAGCGATCACACCGGGGTTACGGGGGTCGTCTTCAGGAATCCCTGCTTCGATCTTACCCACCAAGTCGGCGCCTACGTCAGCACTCTTTGTGAAGATCCCGCCGCCAACGCGCGAGAAGAGTGCGACCACCGATGCGCCCATACCGAAACCGTGGATGGCATGCGCGGTCTTAGGATCGCCACCAAAGTAGAAGTACAAACTACCCAGACCAATGAGACCTAATGAGGCTACACAGAGTCCCATGATAGAGCCACCATAGAATGCGACAGAGAGTGCGCTGGATGCGCCTTCTTCGTTTGCCGCGACAGCCGTTCGGACGTTCGCTTTAGTGGCAGCGTACATCCCGAGCCAACCGGCAAGGGCCGATGACGACGCGCCAACAACAAACGACAAGGCAGTGTCATTGCCAAGGTCTGACAGCAGAATCAGTCCTAACAATACGGCGGCAAAAATAAATAGATAGGTGTATTCACGTTTCATGAAAACCATGGCGCCCAAGTGGATCTGTTCGCCAATTTTCTGAACTTCACCATCCGGGATTTCCCGGCGTGACATGACCGTGTAAATGAAGAAAGCGATGGCAAGACCGACCAATCCCAGAATTGGCGGTGCCGAGTACAGTTGTTCTAACATCCAGATTGTCTCCAAGTTTTTATTCTGTAGTCCCCCAGAGGGCGCTTGGCAAAACATCAAGCGCGACCGAGTATCGAGTACCGTGGAGTAGAGGTCAAGGAATTTGCCCGGACCCTCAGTGAAGATGTAGCAAGTGGGTAAATGCGTGTTTTTCAGCCGCATAAAGCCACATAAACTCGTCTCCTGAGACTGATCGGGAAACGCGGCAGAACAGTATTTTGGGATCACATTATCTGCTGGCTGTGATTAGATCAGCATGCGCCCAAGACGAGATAGGTAGTCAATGAACATTAGGTTAGCCAACCCCACTGATGCACCGCAAATTGCCGATTTGAACGAGGTATTTGTATCGGTCACCAGCCCAATGGACGCGCAGCGCTTTCTCGAGTTGTTTGAACTCTGCAGCTATTGCCTTGTGGTCGAAGACGGCGAGCGGTTACTGGGTTTTGTCATAGCGATGCGCAATGCGGCGCCTTACGATAACGGGAACTACCAATGGTTTGAAGCGCGCGTGCAGTGCATGGTTTACGTGGATCGCATTGTGCTGGCCGCCGACGCGCGGGGACAGGGCCTGGGCTATCAGCTGTATGCCGAACTCTCCAAACTGGCGCTTGCTGACGGTTGTAGGGTCATGACCGCCGAGATGGATATCGAGCCGCCCAATGCACACTCACTGCACTTTCACAGCAAACAAGGATTTATCGAACACGGGCAACGCGTGCTAGAAGGCGGCAAGCGTGTCTCGATGCAGTGTCGCGACCTGTAACTGATTACTCAAAGCTGATCACTTTCACTGCCACTCGCGGTACACAATTTTGGCCAGGTTGATGTTGATCTGCCTTCGGCGTGTTGCGTACGACTCAGTAATCAATCGAAAAGGATCTCGATCATGCGAAAGTTCGCGTTTTTTCTGAGTGGCTTGGTGGTGCTTGCCGTGACATTGTTTGTTAGTACAACCTCGGCTATTGAAGAGCCCACCTATTCACTGGTTGCCGCGTGGGACGATCCCGATGTTGAAATTCGCGATTATGACTCGCGTATTCTCGCAACAACGCGAATGACCGAGGGGCAGAATTCAGGGTTTCGAGTCCTCGCCGGTTACATTTTCGGTGGCAACGAAAAGGAGCAGGAGATTGCTATGACAGCGCCTGTTCAGCGAACCATGCCCGGCAAGGAAGATGCGGAAATGGCGTTTGTTGTTCCGCGAGAATATTCGATGGACGAGCTGCCAGAACCTGACGATACCCGTGTTCAATTCCGAGAAGAGTCAGCTTACCGTGCCGCTGTCATCCGGTTTAGTGGTTGGGTCAATGACAAAAAAGCTGAGCGTTATTGGCAGACCCTCGTTGCGTTTTTGAGGGAGCAAGGAATCCAGCCACTGGGCGATCCAACGTTGAACCAGTACAACCCGCCGTGGACACCGCCGTTTATGCGTCGCAACGAGATAATCGTCGCGGTCGCGCCCGCTTCAGTGGCGGCTCAATAACCTTTACTGGCATCGAATGTACCCAGCAGATCTTGTCCTGCAATGAAACGCTCTAAATTGGTTGCCATTGCCTGCGCCACAAACCGTTCGAGTGTCGGAGCCGAGGTGTGAGAGGTGATGTAGACGTTTTCTTGCTGCCAGTAGGGATGTGATTTGGGTAGCGGCTCCTCACGAAATACGTCCAATACGGCCGCTCCCACAGCTCCATTTCTGAGTGCAGTGAGCAAGGCATCATCATCGATCGCGTTGCCGCGCCCAATATTGATCACAATGCTGCCTGGACTCAGTCGGTTGAACGCCTCCTGGTCGATGGCATTCTCCGTGTGAGTCGTTTTGGGTAAAACGGAGACGACAAAATCGAGATCGTCGAAGAAACGGTGATCGCCGGCTTTGAAGCACGTCTCAAAACCGTCTACCGAATGCCCATCAGAATTTAAGCCGCGGCATCGGATGCCAAAGTGCTGAGCACTTTTAGCAACGGCACCTCCAATGCTGCCCGTTCCCAGTATGCCCATGGTTTTTCCAGCTACGCCCAGCTCGGGCGCATCATCCCAAACCGACGCTTGCGCTCGGTCGAGGATTCGTCGCTCCAGTGCCAGTATCCAGCCCAATACGAACTCTGACATCGACTGACCAAAGACGTTTTTCAGTGGTGTTACGACGACGCCAGCAGGAATATGTCCGGAGAGTGCATCAACGCCGGCCCAGGTGCTCTGTATCCACTGAAGCTGAGGGCAAACGCTGATCCACGGCACAAGGTTCGAGGGGCCACCGACAAGAATTCTTACCGAGCTGTAGTCGATGTCGGACGGGGGTTTTTCGGATGTGTTTATGCGCGCAACGGACAGCCGCTGATCCAAAAGCTCGATGACGAGGTCAGGCCATTCGTCGTCGCTTTCTGCGACAAGCAGTGCGTCTGTGGTCATCGCATTGTTCTCTAATTAAAGACGACGTCGATGTTAACTGCAGTAGGCAATGCAAACCATGCTTGGCTCTGATAGCATGCCGCGCCTTCTTAGCAGCTCTCTGGGGATCCAGCATCAGTGACTCCCCGTACAGCTCGAGCGACTCAACAAAAGTACATATCTATGGATACGATCCGCCAAGAGTGGTTTTCTAACACGCGAAACGACGTTTTAGCTGGGCTAGTCGTTGCTCTCGCTCTGATTCCGGAGGCCATTGCGTTTTCGATCATTGCCGGCGTTGATCCGAAGGTGGGTTTGTATGCCTCGTTCTCTATCGCTGTGATCATTGCTTTCACAGGCGGTCGCCCGGGGATGATATCGGCTGCGACGGGCGCTATGGCTCTGCTGATGGTGACTCTGGTGAAAGAGCACGGTTTGCAGTACTTGTTTGCAGCGACAGTACTAACAGGCATTCTGCAGATCATCGCCGGCTGGGTTCGTCTGGGCGAACTCATGCGCTTCGTTTCGCGGTCTGTGGTGACGGGCTTCGTGAACGCGCTCGCGATTTTGATTTTCATGGCGCAACTTCCCGAGTTGACTAATGTTACATGGGAGGTCTACGCCATGACGGCAGCGGGTTTGGGCATCATTTATGGCCTGCCGCGATTGACCACGGCAGTACCGTCTCCGCTCATCACGATTGTTGTTCTTACCATAGTTGCTATTGCACTGGATCTCGATATCCGGACCGTAGGCGATATGGGCGAGCTACCCGACAGCCTGCCTCAATTCTTTATTCCTGACGTGCCGATGACCTGGGAAACCTTCACTATTATTTTCCCTTATTCGGCGACTCTGATGGTCGTTGGGCTTCTTGAGTCACTTATGACGGCGACCATTGTCGATGACCTAACCGATACGTTGAGCAACAAGAACAGAGAGTGTGTGGGACAAGGCGTCGCTAATGTCGCTACGGGCTTTATCGGAGGTATGGCGGGTTGCGCCATGATTGGTCAATCGGTGATCAACGTGAAGTCCGGTGGTCGTGGCCGCCTGTCGACGTTAGTAGCAGGGCTTTTACTTTTGCTCATGGTCGTCTTCGCGGGCGAGTGGGTTAGCCAGATACCGATGGCGGCGCTGGTTGCAGTCATGATCATGGTATCGATTGGCACGTTTAACTGGGATTCCATTCGTAATCTTAGAACACATCCGAAAAGTTCGAGCGTAGTGATGCTCGCGACCGTAGCAGTCACTGTGGCCACGCATGACCTTGCGCAAGGCGTACTCACCGGTGTCTTGTTATCGGGCTTTTTCTTCGCGCAAAAAGTTGGCCGAATATTGAGCGTCACCTCAGCTGCCTGCGATGAGGGCAGGGCGCGTCGATACACGGTTTACGGGCAGGTGTTTTTCGCGAGTGCAGACCGCTTCTCCAAGGTCTTTGATTACCAGGAGGTAATCGACAAGGTGTACATCGACGTGAGTAGAGCGCACTTTTGGGACATTACGGCTGTCAGCGCGCTCGATAAAATTGTGATCAAGTTTCGGCGTGAAGGCACCGAGGTTGAGGTCATAGGCATGAACGAAGCAAGTGCCACCCTGGTCGATAAGTTTGCAATTCACGATAAGGACGGAGCGCAAGACATGCTCCTTGATCACTAGGACCTAGGGTATGCGGCAGGAAAAAAAGGTATTGGCTTGCGTCGATAAATCGGACTACGCCGTGCATGTTGCAGACTATGCCGCTTGGGCGGCTGCCAGACTGTCCGCGCCCATTGAGCTACTGCACGTCATCGATCGTCACCCTGAGATTGCGGCCGATGTCGATAGAAGTGGCTCGATTGGTGTTGATGCGCAAGAGAACCTGCTCGAGCGGCTATCTCAAGAGGAGGGTGAGCGCAGTAAAGTCTTGAGGGAGCAAGGTCGTGTATTCCTGAATCAGTTACGGACACGCTGTGAGACTCATGCGGGACTTCAAACCGATACGCGACAACGTTACGGGCAACTTCTAGCGACGTTAAAAGAACAGGAGTCGTCGGTGGCTATGTATGTTCTTGGCAGAAGAGGCGAGTCAGTTTCGCATACACGACGGGATCTGGGCCGTCACGTAGAGGCGATTTGTCGCCAAATTCGCCGGCCTATCATGACCGTGACCGATGACTTCAAAGCGCCTAAAAGCGTGTTAGTGGCCTACGACGGTGGCCGGATGACGCGCCGAGGTATCGAACTCCTAGCATCGAATCCCAACATGCGGGATCTTCCTATCCATGTGGTGATGTCGGGTAAGCGCGGCGCTGACTCAGGTCGTCATATTGAGTGGGCCGAGCAGACACTGAAATCAGCTAATTTCAGCGTTGATGCGTCATTTATTCCTGGTGACCCCGAACAGGTTGTAACCCGCGCGATTGCCGAACGAGAGGCAGATCTGTTGATCATGGGGGCGTACAGTCACTCACCCTGGCGCAGTTTAGTTCTGGGTAGTCGTACCAATGATTTATTGCGCGCATCGCAGGTCCCGACGATTACCTTGCATCTCTAAGTTGCGAGTTCCTCTAGCTGTTGTTGGGTTAGCCGACACCTTCACAGCCACATCGCTTTTTGTCCGATATCTCTCATGCTACCGTCTCGGCATGGAAAGGAGACCCTCATGCGTATTTTCTTGAGACTGTGGATAGTGCTGTGCCTGAGCGGTACGGCATGGGCGATGGATGAAGTCGTTGTCAGCGAGGAAGGCCCGTCAATTGCTGAGAGAAGCATGTTCATGCCCGGATTCCTTCCGCTCTATTGGGATTCAGGTGAGGGAAGGCTGTACGGTGATATTCATGGCCTAACTGGACCGTTTATTTATTACAACGGTTTATCCCACGGTGTTGGCTCCAATGACCTGGGGCTAGACCGCGGGCGCTTGGGTGACGCTCACTTGGTGCAGCTCGACCAGGTTGGCAAAAAAGTTCTTCTTACGGCGGTCAATACGAAATACACGGCGCGATCGGATAATACGGCCGAACGTCGCGCTGTCGAGGAAGCCTTTGCGCAATCGATCATCTGGGGTTTCGAGGTCGCTGAGCAGTCAGAGGGTATGACATTGGTTGACCTAACTGACTTTGCGTTGAGTGATGCGACAGATCTGTCACGACTCCTGGCAGCTAGAGGCGAGGGTAGTTATACGATTGATGGGTCACGCTCAGCTATTCACGTCCCAAAAACAAAGTCATTTCCCGATAACACGGAGATCGATGCACGACTGACTTATGCAGGCGATCCAAAGGGTTCAATTTTGCGAACCGTTGCTCCGGATGCGAGCGCCATTACGGTTCACAGTCATCACTCTTTCGTGCGACTCCCGGATGAGGGCTACGAACCGCTTCCATTCGATCCGCGAGCGGGCTACATCGATAGCGGTGAAGACAGTTTAGTCTATGACTATGCCAGCCCAATTGATGCGCCGATAAAATCAGCTTATGCGCGACGACACCGGCTCGAGAAAGTGGATCCCAATGCGGAATTCAGCGAAGCGGTAGAGCCCATTATTTATTGGGTGGATCCGGGTGCCCCTGAGCCTGTAAAGACCGCACTTATCGAGGGAGCGCTATGGTGGAATCAGGCCTTTGAGGCTGCCGGCTATATCAACGGTTTTCAGGTCAAGGTGTTGCCCGAGGATGTGGACCCCATGGACGTGCGCTACAACGTCATTCAATGGGTGCATCGATCTACTCGAGGCTGGTCTTATGGCTCGAGTATTCGCGATCCTCGAACACAGGAAATCCTCAAAGGCCATGTCACATTGGGCTCTTTGCGGGTGAGACAAGACTACTTGATCGCGGAGGGTCTCATAGCACCTTACGGTGAAGACGAATCGATCGACGAAGCTAAAGAGAAGCTCAGTGAGTTTGCGTTGGCGCGGATAAGGCAGCTTTCTGCACATGAAGTAGGGCACACCTTGGGTATTGCTCACAATTTCGCAGCCAGCGCAGATGGCCGTGCCTCGGTGATGGATTACCCGCATCCGCTTGTCACCCTAGATGAGGTTGGCGAGATCGCACTTGAGAATGCCTACGACGTCGGTATCGGTGACTGGGACAAGCGGGCCGTTATCTGGGGTTATCAGGACTTTCCCGACGGCAAGTCAGAGTCCGAGGGTCGCGAGGCTATTATTCGCGAAACCCTGGCGTCGGGCCTACGCTACGTCGCCGATGAGCATGCGCGAATTGGCAGTCGATCGTCAGCAGGACCTGTTCATCCAGCGGGCAGCTTGTGGGATAACGGTAGTGACCCCGTCGCGGAACTCAACCGTCTGATGGCCTTGCGAAAAGTCGTGTTGGCGAACTTCTCTGAGCGCGCAATTCAACCAGGGCGCGCCATGGCAACGCTCGAGGATGTCTTGGTTCCCGCGTATCTCATGCACCGTTACCAGGTTCAGGCCGCGGCCACAGTACTGGGCGGTCAGACATTTACCTACGCCATGCGCGGCGATGGGCAGACAACGATGCAGCGCGTCTCAGCAAAAGAGCAGCGAGCGGCACTATCAGCGATGCTCGCGACTCTTGAGCCCGAGGCACTGGTGTTATCCGATGCAGTGGTGTCGTTGATTCCGCCGCGGCCCCCTCAGTCGGGTACGAGTCGCGAACTTTTTCCTCGTCACACGGGCTACGTATTCGATCCGATGGCGGCTGCAGGAACTGCGGCTAAGATTACGCTATCACAGCTACTGGATCACAAGCGCGCGGCGCGCATGAATAGTCAGCAACTCGCTGACGCCGGACTTCCAAGCTTTGCTGACATGCTCTCTATTGTGATCAATGACCGATGGCCAGAGGCGCGCGATGCTCGCCTGGTCGCCATCGAGCGAATGGTGCAGGTGTTACTGGTTGACGAGCTTGCGTCGCTACTTGCGCATAAAGAAGCCGCGCCTCAGGTACGTGCCGATGCGTTAGATGCACTGCTTAAGATTCAAAAGCGAGCTGAGCGCACCCGAGATCGATCGCTTGCTGGTAATGCTCATATGCAATTTATCGCGCGTCGAATCGCGTCTCATCTTGAAGACCCCGCTGTCTTTGAGGGAGGGAATTTAACGGTGCCACCGGGGTCTCCAATCTAAGCCTTCTGCGACGGAATTCGATGGCACCACACGACGGATGTGGCAAATATTGGGTGCGCCGATTGTGCGGCCCTAGGCTCTCGCTTAAGTCGAGCTCATAAATGAGAATGCCCCCTCAGACGAGAGGGCATTAAACGATATTGACTGAGTGACTTGGTGAAGCCTTACTCGGCAGCCTCGGCCGGGAACTGCTCCCTCAGAACTCGCTTTAGGATTTTTCCACTGGGGTTACGTGGTATTACATCGATGAACTCGACTGCTTTGGGTTGCTTGAACTTGGCGAGTTTGCCCTGACAGAACGCGAGAATCTCTTCGCCGGTTAATGCGTCATCGCTCTTGACCACAACCGCGAGCGGTGACTCTCCCCATTTCTCACTGTTCTGACCAATAACGCCCGCTTCGCTGATACCGGGATGGCTTTGAAGAACACCCTCGATCTCCGCCGGATAAACGTTCTCGCCACCCGAAATAATCATGTCTTTGATGCGGTCCTGGATGGCGAAGAAGCCTTCGTCGTCCATCACACCCACGTCACCCGTGCGCAGCCAACCATTCACTAGCGTCTCGGCTGAGGCATCGGGCCGATTCCAGTATTCACGCATGATGTGTTTGCCGCGCACGAGCATCTCACCGGCTTCTCCGATGGGTAATTCATTCCCGTGCTCATCGGCCACCATCACCTCAGTGAAGAAGAAGGGCTTTCCGCAGGACTCCGGCTTGCGTACCGCATTTTCTGTATCCATGAGGCAGGCAGGGCCACAGGTCTCAGTGAGGCCATAAACCTGCGTAATATCGATGCCCATCTCCTGGTATCGCTGTGTCAGAGCAACGGGTACAGGTGCCGCGCCTGTCATGAATGAACGGACGCTCGACCAGTCGTAATTTTCGAAGTTAGGTACCTGGACCATGAAATTAAGCATGGCAGGCACCATCAACCCACTCGTGATCTTCTCGCGCTGCACACATTCCCATGCCGCGACTGGGTCGAAGCTGCGCATAACGTAGGTTGTTGCGCCGTGGTAGGCATTAATAGTGAGCGGCGTGAGCGCACCCACGTGGAACATGGGCAGGCAGGCAATGTAGCGTTCCCCTGCCTGATAGTCCGCGGTCGCGTGAATGGTGAATACGCCCCACATGGCCGTCGTGTGGGTATGAACCACACCCTTTGGCAAGCCCGTCGTGCCCGACGTGTACATGATATAGAGCATATCGTCGTCTTCGGCACCGCAGTCGGGTTCTGCGACACTCGACGCGTCGCAGTAGGCGTCGTAGGCAGTCGCAAAGGGCTGACAGGCGTCGTCCGAGGCCCCACCAAGTACATGCAGCCATTGGTTGATGTCCGTTTTGTCGCCGCGGCTTTCTAGATCGGCCACAGTGGCAGCGAAGTCGTTATCAAAGATCAGCGTCTTTACGCCCGAGTCTTTCAAGATGAATTCAAGTTCGTCTGCGACCAAGCGCCAGTTGAGAGGAACAACCACACCACCCACTTTGCCAATAGCGAAGAAAGATTCCATGAACTCAACCGAGTTCATCAGCAATAAGCCAACGCGATCCCCTTTGCGCAATCCTTTTGCTTTGAGCGCATTGGCCAGGCGGTTGGATCGCTCGTTCAGCTCTTTGAAGGTGTAACGGCGACTGCCATCGCTTTCAACGTAGGCCTCGCGATCGGGGTTGAGGTGAGCTCTTTTGGTCAGTAATAGGCCGATATTGGTCTTCATAGTTGTACCTCTTATTCGCTTATTATTTACGGTCTCTGCATTGTTGTTTTGATGAGACTGGAGAATGACAAAACTTTGGTCGGATTTCCCAATAAATTCAAGTTTCCCGCCAAACTATTGGCTCTGACGGTGACCAATTTTTGGTCTCGGACATCGCCCGTGCCTCAATGCAGTGAATAAGGTGGGTCAGTAACGTCAAAAGTTATCACTTTGTCGTACAACACCTACTTCTCGCCACCTGAATGTGGTAAAAAGCGCGCGCATTGAAAGGGGGTGTCCGCCACACGCGTTTGATTCCCCGAGTAGAAATGAGGTTTTGGCGTCGTAGCAGCACAAAGAGACATGGGCTGTGCCGACATGATGCGCCGATTAATAGCGACGCGTCACTCGATTTAACGCAAACGACTGGAAGAAGAGAACAATGTCTGCAGACTTATCCATGTACCGTAACATCGGTATCTTCGCGCACGTAGACGCGGGTAAAACCACGACTACGGAGCGCATCTTGAAACTCACCGGTAAGATCCACAAGACCGGTGAAGTACACGATGGTGCGGCTACCACTGACTTTATGGAACAGGAGCAGGAGCGCGGCATTACGATTCAGTCAGCAGCGACGACATGCTTCTGGAAAGACCACCGCATGAATATCATCGATACACCCGGACACGTGGATTTCACTGTCGAGGTTTATCGTTCGCTGAAAGTTCTCGACGGTGGTGTGGGTGTTTTCTGTGGTTCCGGTGGTGTTGAGCCGCAGTCAGAGACCAACTGGCGCTACGCCAACGAGTCTGAAGTTGCTCGTTTGATCTTCGTTAACAAGCTCGACCGCCTTGGAGCAGATTTTTACCGAGTGGTCGATCAGGTGCGCAATGTACTCGCTGCAAACCCACTGGTCATGACACTGCCTATCGGCCGTGAGGATGATTTTGTGGGTGTTGTCGATGTGCTCACCAAGAAGGCTTACGTTTGGGACGATTCAGGTCTGCCAGAAAATTACGAAGTCGTTGATGTGCCTGCTGACATGGTGGATGACGTCGAGAGCTACCACGAGCAGCTCATCGAAGCCGCCGTTGAGATGGACGACGACCTGATGATGGAATACATGGAAGGCGAGATGCCCTCCATCGAAGACGTCAAGCGTTGTATCCGCGAGGGTACCCGCACCATGCATTTCTTCCCTACATTCTGTGGAAGTGCATTCAAGAACAAAGGAATCCAGTTGGTACTAGACGCGGTTGTCGACTACCTGCCTAGTCCGACCGAAGTTGATCCCCAGCCGCTGACCGACGAGGAAGGTGAGCCCACGGGTGAGGTTGCCAAGGTCGACGTGAGCGAGCCATTGCGAGCGCTTGCGTTCAAGATCATGGACGATCGCTTCGGTGCCCTGACCTTCATCCGTGTCTACTCAGGCATGATGAAGAAAGGCGACACCATTCTTAATTCGGCTACGGGCAAAACCGAGCGCATTGGCCGAATGGTGGAAATGCACGCGGATGACAGAACGGAAATCGACGTGGCTCAAGCGGGTGATATCTTCGCTTGTATCGGCATGAAGAACGTTCAGACCGGTCACACGCTGTGCTCGACTGATTCGCCTTGCACGCTTGAAGCTATGGTCTTCCCTGATCCTGTAATTTCGATTGCAGTTGCACCCAAGGACAAGGGTGGTTCTGAGAAGATGGGTATCGCGATCGGCAAGATGATTGCAGAGGATCCTTCATTCCGTGTCGAAACTGACGAAGACTCAGGTGAGACCATCTTGAAGGGTATGGGTGAGCTTCACCTCGATATCAAGATCGATATTCTGCGCCGTACTTACGGTGTTGAGCTCGAGGTCGGTCAGCCGCAGGTAGCGTACCGCGAGACCATCACTCAGGCGATCGAAGACAGCTATACCCACAAGAAGCAGTCGGGTGGTTCAGGTCAGTTCGGTAAGATCGACTACCGCATCACACCCGGACAGCCCGGTGATGGCTATGTCTTCACTTCGAGTGTTGTTGGCGGAAACGTGCCGAAGGAATTCTTCCCAGCCATTGAGAAGGGCTTCCAGGTCATGATGGAAGAAGGTCCATTGGCAGGCTTCCCCGTTTTGGATGTTGCGGTTGAGCTCTACGACGGCGGCTTCCACGCGGTTGACTCATCGGCCATTGCCTTCGAGTTAGCGGCCAAGGGTGCATTCCGTCAGAGTATGCCCAAAGCAGGGCCGCAGTTGATCGAGCCGATCATGAAGGTTGATGTGTTCACGCCGGACGATCACGTGGGTGATGTCATCGGTGATTTGAATCGTCGCCGCGGCATGATCAAGGATCAGGAAGCAGGTACAACCGGTGTTCGCGTCAAAGCAGACGTGCCGTTGGCAGAGATGTTTGGCTACATCGGTTCGCTTCGCACAATGACATCAGGTCGTGGTCAGTTCTCCATGGAGTTCTCACACTACTTGCCTTGTCCAGCGAGCGTGGCAACGACGGTCATCGAAGAGGCTAAAGCGCGCAAGGAAGCGAAGTCCAAGTAAGCTTTGCGCTCTGTTGACGAAGCCCCGCCAAAGCGGGGCTTTTTTTTGCCTTGGACTTTACATCGGCAGGTCATCCAGAGAGAGTAAGTGCCAATTCGAATAATAAGCTCTGGGAGATTTATCATGTTTGCTAAGTATGGACCTGTGGTTTTTGGTATTCCGCTTCTTATTTTAGGTGTGCTCTGGGTGTTCGCCCCCGCGATGGCCGCGGCCAATCTCAGCAGTGAACTACTGACCGGTGCGGCACTGACAACGCAGATTGGCGACAGCGCTGCTTTTTTTCTGGGTAGCGGCTTCTTGCTTATCATGGGTGGACTAAAGCGCGATGCCACTATGATCCTGATCGGCGGGTCACTGGTGGGTCTCGTCGCACCTGCCCGACTCATCGCAGCCTTGGTTCACGGTGGTGACATGACCGTTGAGCCTATTGTTGTTGAGATACTGACACTGATCGTCGCCTACGTAGCGGCTCAGCAAATCAAGAATGAAGCGAGTGCCTAAGTCATGTTGATGCTAACGCTAGGTGTGCTGCTTTGGTCAGTTGCCCACCTTTTTAAGCGCCTTGCACCTTCGACGCGCGAGGGCATGGGTGACCTAGGGAAGCTGGTAGTGACCGTAGCCCTTATTGGTAGTGTGGTCATGATGATTTCCGGCTACCAAGGCGCGAGCGGCCCAGTGTGGTGGGTGCGGCAACCCTTCTGGACTTCCATCAGTAACCTATTGATGCTGCTGGCCTTTTATCTGATGGTCGCCTCGTCAATGAAGGTGGGTATTACCTCGAAGGTGCGCCATCCCCAGCTAACCGCCATTAAAGCGTGGAGTGTGTCGCACTTGCTGGTGAACGGTGACTTACCTTCAATCATTCTGTTTGGCGGGCTGTTAGCTTGGGCTGTGGTTAGTGTGATTCTGATCAACCGTCAAGACGGCAAGGACGCTTTGGTAGCGGCGGACACCAGTTGGGTGAAAGAAGCGATCGCCAGTGCCGTGACCGTTGGTTTGTATGGAGCAGTAGCTCACGCCCATGCGTATCTTGGATATCCGGTACACGGCTAAAGCATGGTGTACGAGCTGGCCAGTGCAGACATTGCGCGTGCTCTCGATGCACTGGCTAGCGATCATGGGCGTATAGCCCGTGCACTCGCGCAAGTGGGTTATCCCGAAGAGCGTCGCAGAGATCATTCCTTTGCTACATTGGCGCGTATTGTTGTCGGTCAGCAGGTGAGCGTTGCCGCTGCATCCTCTATCACACGCAAGTTAGTCGATACCTTGGGCGGTGACCTGACTGCCGAATCAGTACTGAATTGTCCTGAAGAGGGCTTGCGCAGCGCTGGGTTGTCTCGGCAAAAGGTGAGTTACATGCAGTCCTTGGCCACTGCCGAGGCCTCTGGGCAGTTGTCGCTGACAACGCTGCCCAAACTTCCCGATGATGAGGCGGCAGCTGCTATCACTGCCATCAAGGGGTTTGGTGAGTGGTCAGCGCATATGTATCTCATGTTTTCTTTGGGTCGACCGGATATTTGGCCAGTGGGTGACTTGGCTGTTAGAGAGGGATTCAAGCGAATTCAAGGCCTAGAGGATCGTCCCACAGCCGGTCAGTTGAAGCCGCTGGGAGAACCCTTTCGTCCATACCGAAGTGCGTTGGCAATGTTGTGTTGGCGATTTTGCACGGCGGAGCCCTTGTGAACGAGTTTTCTGAATCTGATCACCAGTTTATGGCGCTTGCCATGGAGGAAGCGGAGCGAGCAGCCTCCCTCGGTGAGGTGCCTGTGGGTGCTGTGGTTGTACTTGACGGTGAGATCATTGCGCTCGAGTGTAATCGTCAGATCACGCTGAATGATCCATCCGCGCATGCTGAAGTTCTGGCTCTGAGAAAGGCGGGCCAGATGCTCGATAATTATCGGCTTCCTGATTGTGAGCTTTTTGTGACGCTGGAGCCGTGCACTATGTGCTGCGGCACCTTGGTACATGCCCGCGTGAAGCGGTTAGTGTTTGCAACGACTGAGCCCAAGGCTGGAGCTGTGACCAGCACGAGCAGGGCGCTGGATAATCCCGCGCTCAACCACCGCGTGATGTGGCAGCAGGGGCTGATGGCAGGAGAGAGCGCGCAACTGTTGCGTGATTTCTTCAAATCGCGTCGCGGTTAAATGAAGAGAGAGCTCTGAGCGGTTCACCGACTCTTGCTATTTTTTTGTGTACGGGGGAGCGTAACTTAGAGGAACACGATGAATAAATATCAGATCTACTTAGTCTTGGGGGGTGCAATATGCGTCTTCATGTTGTGGGACATGGCGGACTATTTTATTGGTGATCTCGGCTTTCCAAGAGGCGATTGGGAGTCTTATACCTTCTTACTTCCCATGCTGCTGCTAGTGGTTATTGGTCTGCTCAGCCGTGAAAAGAAAAAACAATAAGCCTCTACCGAGAAGGCCGCGGTCTCAGCTCACAGACTAAGTGGATTCCAGCGAAGTAGCTCGCTGGCTTTTGCGGTCAGGGTCTTTAAGTCGAGGGGCGGCGCGACGCCCTTGTTAGGAATATCCTGGAGTTGCAAGGTCGCAAAGTAGTGACGAATGTTATCTACGTAGGTGACGGCCTCCTCACCACGCGCAAAGCCATGACGCAGATGAGGG
Source organism: Halieaceae bacterium (assembly GCA_038143085.1). Taxonomy (GTDB): domain Bacteria; phylum Pseudomonadota; class Gammaproteobacteria; order Pseudomonadales; family Halieaceae; genus Luminiphilus. The sequence goes on along the minus strand of JAYQLG010000006.1, from coordinate 437,921 downwards.
TAAATGGCGGGGTTTTGAAGGTCAGGCAAGTGCTTGCGCACGTCCTGCCAGAGGTGGGGATCGCCTCCATTGCCTTCGGTTAGACGCCGCGCTTCTTCCAGATGCGCCATGCCCACATTGTAGGCCGCTAGGGCCATCCACGTTCTATCTGGGTCATCGATATCGTTGGGTAGTCGCCGAAGTAAGCTTCTTAAAAAGCGTGCGCCACCGCGCAGGCTTTGCTCTGGGTCCAGCCGGTTCTTGACGCCCATCTCTCGTGCAGTGGGCCGCGTCAGCATCATCATGCCTCGCACGCCTGTGGGAGATTTCGCTTTTGGGTTCCAGTGTGATTCCTGATAGCTGATAGCGGCGAGTAAACGCCAGTCGAGTCTGAATTCCTCGGCCACGCGTTCAATGAGCGGCTGCCATTCAGGTAGGTTGGTTTCCACGGCCCTTTGAAACGTGAATGACTCAATTCTCGACGCATTGGCAACATTTCCAAAATACGCTTCTTTCATGCGCTCGAGTGTGCCGTCCTCGATCGCCACAGTCAGAAAATCATCGACTTCGCTGCGCCACTCACCGGAACGGGAATCGTTACCCAAGTACCATACGGTGTTAAGTGTCTCCTGCAACTGGAACGCTTCGGCAACTCTTGGATACAGCCGCTGTTGCATTGAGAACTCGCTAGAGTCCAGTAGCGCGACCTGCGCCTCTTCATTGTCGATCGCTTTTAAGACTGCGCTGGACTCCGCGGTTTCCAAAACACGCCAACGAATCTCGGGATTCAACTCCTTTAAGGAGGTTAGCCGTGTCGCGTGCTGACTGCCTTTAAGGATGACGATGTCGAGATCGGACAGATCATCGACGCCGCGAGGTCGATACTGCCCCGCCTTGTAGACCACGACTGGGTGTTGCTCGAGGTAGGACTGCGTGGATTGGAAGAGTAAATTCCGCTCCGACGATTCGGTGAGGCCTGCAGCGGCAATATGTGCTTCTCCGCGCTGGAGCGTTTCAAATACCTCTTCCAAGGTAAAGGCGACTTTGACTCTCAGACGCATATCCTGAGACTCAGCAAAAGCGCGAACCAGCTCATACTCAAATCCAGCAGGTTCATCAGCTCCGAGGTAATAGGTGGTAGGGCCGTTGCGCGTTACAACAACCAGTTCACCATCAGGCTGAAGATTCCCGAGGACCGACGGATCGGTACAGCTAGCTAGCCCTAGTAATGCCATGAAAAGCAGACGTCTCATGGACTCAGTGTAGCTCAGATCTGCATGTTGAACATTCACCCAGCGGCGTTCGCACGGTATGATACGCGCGATCTCATTTAGGACGTGCTCATGCTGCTTTTGCCCGGATCCGTCGCGCTGTCCGCGCCGCGTTTTTCCCGCTTATCTGCACAGATAACCGAACTTGATCCTACGCTCACATTGAAGAGAGCGTTCTTTATTTATGCAGTCGATGCAGCAGATGATGTTGACGGCAATACGCTGTCCGCGCTGCTTCAGCCAGGTACGAGTTCCGAGCCTTTGGGAGATGAACTTGGTGAGTCGGAAGTCGTGGTTGTGGCGCCTCGCTTGGGTACGATCTCGCCTTGGGCGAGCAAGGCCACCAACATTGCGCAGAACTGCGGCTTCGAGGGCGTTAAGCGGATCGAGCGCGCAGTTGTTTACGTTCTAGCAGGTTTACATGAATCACAGCACGCCGCTCAGGCAAAGGCGTTGTTGCACGACCGTATGGTTGAGGTGGCCTTAGATTCTATAGAGCAAGTAGAGGGTCTCTTCACCGACATTGAACCCAGAGCACTCTCCACTGTACCCGTGATCGACGAGGGTCGAGCAGCGCTGGTCACGGCAAACGCATCGTTGGGGCTGGCACTGGCGGAAGACGAAATCGATTATTTGGTGGATGCATTTACGGAACTCGGTCGAGACCCATCGGATACCGAGTTGATGATGTTTGCACAGGCCAACTCCGAGCATTGCCGGCACAAGATCTTCAACGCGTCATGGACCATTGATGGTGTCGATCAGCCTTGGTCGCTGTTCGGCATGATCAAGAACACCTACCAACAAGGCGGAGAGAACGTCCTTTCTGCTTATGCTGACAATGCAGCAGTGGTGTCGGGCCATACGGCCGGTCGTTTCTACCCAGAGCCTGCGTCACAAACCTGGTCCTATCACAACGAGTCCATTGCGTTACTGATGAAGGTGGAGACTCATAATCATCCAACTGCGATCGCACCTTTTGCAGGCGCAGGGACTGGCTCAGGGGGTGAGATTCGTGATGAAGGGGCTGTGGGGCGCGGTTCTCGACCAAAGGCCGGCCTCTGTGGATTTACGGTGTCACATCTGAACTTACCGCAACACCCCAGGCCATGGGAGTTGGATTATGGAAAGCCCGACCGCATTGTGACGCCGCTTCAAATTATGACGGATGGTCCGCTTGGAGCCGCGGCGTTTAATAACGAGTTCGGCCGCCCCAACTTGGGTGGTTATTTCCGGACCTTCGAAGTGGCGACCAGCGAAGGTGTGCGTGGCTACCATAAGCCCATCATGATTGCGGGGGGCTTCGGAAACATCAAAGTCGAGCACGTTGACAAGCCACCTTTTGCGGCCGGCGCCAAACTCATCGTACTTGGCGGGCCAGCCATGTTGATTGGCTTGGGTGGTGGAGCCGCGTCGTCCATGGCGAGTGGCGCTAGTACGGAGGATCTCGACTTTGCCTCGGTGCAGCGTCAAAACCCGGAAATTCAGCGTCGATGCCAGGAGGTCATTGATCGATGCTGGGAGCGTGCTGATGAAAACCCCATTGCCTTCATCCACGACGTGGGTGCGGGTGGCTTAAGTAACGCCTTTCCTGAGCTCGTCAAAGATGGCGGCTGTGGCGGCGACTTCCAGATTCGCTCTGTACCGAGTGATGAAAAGGGCATGAGCCCTCTGGAAATTTGGTGCAACGAGTCACAAGAGCGTTATGTGATGGCGGTAAATCCAGAGGATCTGCCAACGTTCGAAGCCATTTGTCGGCGAGAGCGCTGTCCCTTTGCCGTCGTGGGGGAGGCAACTGATGAGCAACACCTGCGTCTCGGTGACACCCTGTTTGACAACAATCCTGTAGACCTACCCCTATCGCTGCTTTTTGGTAAGCCGCCGAAGATGCACCGGACTGCGAGTCGCGTTGCACCCCCGACCGATGAGTTTACGGGCGCGGTGCCCATTGCAGATGCGCTTGAGCGCGTTCTCACCTTCCCAGCAGTGGGAAGTAAAAGTTTCTTAATAACCATTGGTGACCGTTCAGTCACCGGTACGGTGGCCCGAGATCAGATGGTGGGTCCATGGCAGGTGCCGGTCGCCGACGTAGCCGTCACCACCGCATCACTAGACACCCACTTGGGCGAAGCGATGAGCATGGGCGAGCGAACACCTGTAGCAACGCTCAATGGCCCTGCCTCAGCGCGTCTGGCTGTGGCAGAGGCGATTACGAACCTACTAGCGGCGCCAGTTAAGACCTTGGAAGACATCAAGCTGTCGGCAAACTGGATGTGCGCTGCCGGTTATCTGGGTGACGATGCCATCCTCTATGACACGGTCAAAGCCGTGGGTCTCGAATTCTGTCCTGAGCTTGGGATGACTATCCCGGTGGGTAAAGATTCGATGTCAATGCGAACTCAGTGGGATGAGGGCGGTGCCTCAAAAAGTGTTACGGCACCCGTATCGCTAATTGTCTCTGCCTTTGCGCCCGTGGGAGATGCCCGACAAACATTGACGCCTGAGTTACATCGCGATGAGTCGACCACCCTTCTCTTAATTGATTTGGGTGGCGGAAAGAACCGACTTGGCGGATCGGTACTCGCGCAAACGTTTGGGAAAATCGGGTCGGACGTACCCGATGTCGCGGCCAGTGATGTTAAGGCTCTGTTTAATGCGATGAACGAGCTCAAAGCGGCTGATGCAGTACTCGCTTATCACGACCGGTCGGATGGTGGTGCTCTCGTGACGCTACTGGAGATGGCGTTTGCAGGCCGGTGCGGTCTGAACGTGGAAATTGACTGCGCGCCGGAGCAGGCACCTGCGACCCTGTTTAATGAAGAGGTCGGCGTGGTCTTGCAGGTGACAGATGAGCGCCTCGATGAAGTGCTTGGTGTATTGGCATCGCACGGACTCGATGCCGCGACGTCAGTGATAGCGAAACCTCGGCTAGATGAGCGCATTGTCGTGAATACCCCGACATTTGAGTTGATCGACAGCCGCCGCGGCGCGCTTCAACAACTCTGGGCTCAGAACTCGCATGCGATCCAGCGCGAGCGAGATAATGCTGACTGCGCTGACCAAGAGTTCGATCAGATCTGCCAGGAAGATCCGGGCCTTTCCGCGGAGCTAAGTTTCGACATTAACACTGATGTCGCGGCACCGATGATAGCGACCGGCATTCGACCAAAAATTGCGATCCTGCGCGAGCAGGGAGTGAATGGACAGGCCGAGATGGCGGCAGCCTTCCACAGAGCGGGCTTTGAAGCCGTGGATGTCCACATGTCGGACCTCAAGGCCGGTCGGCGGCATTTATCTGATTTTAAAGGCTTGGCTGCTTGCGGCGGGTTCTCCTACGGTGATGTACTCGGTGCCGGCGAGGGATGGGCCAAAGGCGTGCTTTTTGACTCGGCGATGAGTGACCAATTTCAGGCCTTTTTTGAGCGATCGGATAGTTTTGCATTGGGAGTCTGTAACGGTTGCCAGATGCTATCGGCGCTCGCGCCACTGATCCCCGGCACCGATCACTGGCCGCGGTTTGCTCGCAACTTGTCCGAGCAATACGAGGCTCGTCTGGTCCGCGTGCGTGTCGAGAAGTCGGCTTCAGTGTTATTCAGCGATATGGCGGGATCAGAGTTACCCATCGTGGTTGCTCATGGCGAAGGTCGGGCTCAGTTTGCTGCCGATGACAGCCTGTCTAATCTTGAGGCCTCGAATCGCGTCGCCTTACGGTACGTGGACAATCATGGTGAGACGGCTTCTCTGTTCCCGGCAAACCCGAATGGATCACCTAATGGCATTACAGGTATCTGTAACGCCGATGGACGCATCAACATCATGATGCCGCACCCTGAGCGCGTCTTCCGAAGTGTGCAAATGTCATGGGCACCGAGTGACTGGCCCGAGGATTCGGGCTGGATGCGGCTATTCCGTAATGCACGGGTGTGGGTGAATTAACAAAGAATGCCAATAGCCTTGGCGGGTGCTACAAGCTACACTTCGCGCCTTTCTGGGATCTTGCAGTTGTGCACTCGTCTGATGGAGCTTGAATGCTAAATCGCTACCCATTGTGGAAAAATTTGTTCATCACCCTGATCGTGGCGATGGGCTTCTACTATGCGGCCCCAAATCTGTACGCGCCTGATCCTGCGTTGCAAATTGGTGGATCCAGCGGTGCGCAGGGCATCAATGAAGGCGTTATGGAACGTGCGAGCGAGGCTCTCTCAGAGGCTGGCATCGGGCACTTTGGTGAGGAAGTTCAAGATTCGGGAAAGACGGGACTCATTCGTCTAGACAACAGAGAGCAGCAGCTAAAAGCCCAAGCTACTTTGCAGCGAGCACTGGGAGATGGGTACATCGTTGCCCTCAACTTGGCACCCACCACACCGGATTGGCTTGTCAGTGGCGGTGCTCAGCCCATGAAGCTAGGCCTCGATTTGAGCGGCGGTGTTCACTTTAAACTGGAGGTCGATGTCGATGCGGCAACCGACCGCAAGCTTGAGCAGTACGAAAACGGTATCAAGCGTCGCTTGCGCGAGGAACGCATTCGCGGGCGTATAGCGCTCGAGGGGACTCGAATTGGAATGACTTTCCGCTCCGTGGAAGACCGCGAGGCGGCGCGGGCCGAAGTCAGAGATCTTTACCCCGAACTACTGCTTGATCGTGTCGACGAGGACATGCCACAGCTATTTGCCGAGGTGACGGAGACCACGATTGCCGAGGTGGTCGAGTATGCCGTGGCGCAGAACCTCACCACACTGCGGAATCGAGTAAATGAGCTCGGGGTATCAGAGCCCCTAGTTCAACGGCAGGGGAAGAATCGCATCGTAGTAGAGCTGCCGGGTATTCAGGACACGGCTGAAGCCAAGCGTATTCTCGGCAAAGTGGCGAACCTCGAGTTTCGTCTCGTTGCAGAGGCAAATGCCCCTATTTCCGAGCGCCAACGCTTTGATTACCGCGGAGAAACACGGCAGGGAATGACCGAGTGGCTGGAGCGGGACATCATTATCACCGGTGAGCGGGTGTCAAATGCCGCAGCGAGTTTTGATCAGAATGGACAGCCCAATGTACAGATAACCCTCGACGGCGAGGGTGGCATGCTGATGTCCCGCGCAACGCGCGCGAACGTGAAGCGACGCATGGGTGTTCTCTTCATCGAACGGAAGTACCGCACAAGTTACGAGACTGATGAGAACGGTGAGACGGTGGTGATTCGTGATCCGTACGACGAGAAAAAGGTACTGACAGCGCCTGTCATTCAGTCAGCCTTGGGTGCGCAATTCCAGATCACGGGGTTGGATAGTCCTGCTGAGTCATCGGAGCTTGCCTTGATGCTGCGTGCTGGAGCGCTTGCGGCACCCATTAGCTTCGTCGAGGAGCGAACGGTGGGGCCGTCACTTGGCGCTGAAAACATCGAGCTGGGCGTGAAGTCGCTGCAGCTTGGTTTGGCGTTAGTGGTTCTGTTCATGATGGTTTACTACCGGATCTTCGGCGTTATTGCCGTTGTCGCGTTGACCGCAAACCTCGTTCTTTTAGTAGCGGTGATGTCGCTGTTGAGCGCGACGCTGACCTTGCCCGGTATTGCCGGAATCGTACTGACGGTGGGTATGGCGGTTGATGCGAACGTGCTGATTTTTGCGCGTATTCGCGAGGAACTTGCAGCGGGAACCTCCAACCAGCTGGCCATCCACAGCGGCTTTCAGCGTGCTGTGACCACCATTTTGGATGCCAATATCACCACGCTCATTGTGGCGATCATTCTCTACGCTGTCGGGACTGGGCCCATTAAGGGATTTGCCGTCACGTTATCGGTAGGGATTATCACCTCGATGTTTACTGCGATTATGGGAACCCGAGCTCTAGTTAACCTGAGTTACGGTGGTCGACGTGTGGAGCGTTTGAGTATTGGTCGGGTAAGAATGAAAGCCGATGCGGCTACAAAGGAGGCGACGGCATGAAGCCTATCGCGTTCATGAAAGGCCGCTTTGTTGCCGCGGCAATCTCAGGAGTTTTATTACTCGCCACGGTGGTTTCACTATCTCTCCAGCAACTTAACTGGGGCTTGGACTTCACGGGCGGCACGCTGATTGAGCTTAATTATGACTCGAGCGCGGATCTTGGCGATATTCGTGATCAGCTTGTCGGCGGTGGCTACGAGGGTGCAATGGTGGTCAGTTTTGGTACTGATCGCGATGTGTTGGTGCGGCTACCCATAAGCTACTCCGATGCCGAAGGCGCCCGAATGGTTGAGGTGTTGCGGGGTGCGACATCGCAAGAAATTACGATGCAGCGTATGGAATTTGTCGGACCGCAGGTGGGTGATGAACTGCGTGAGCAGGGTGGGCTGGCCATGCTGCTGGCGCTCGGGTTGGTGTTGATCTACGTCGGTTTCCGTTTCCAGATTAAGTTTGCCATGGGCGCTGTGATAGCGCTCGCGCACGATGTGCTGATCATTCTCGGGTTTTTCTCGATTACCCGACTTGAATTCGATCTGTCTGTTTTGGCGGCCATTCTTGCTGTGATCGGGTACTCACTCAACGACACCATCGTTGTGTCGGATCGCATTCGAGAGAATCTGCGAAAGATCCGCAAGATGGAGCCTCTTGGCGTGATCGATGTATCACTCAATGAGACGCTGGGGCGTACCTTGGTCACCTCGTTAACCACCATGTTGGTACTGACGTCCTTGGCGGTTCTCGGCGGTGACATGATCTTCGGCTTTGCCATCGCCTTGCTCGTCGGTGTGACGATCGGAACGTACTCGTCGATTTATGTGGCATCCACATCGCTGTTGGCTTTGGGCGTTACCAAAGAAGACGTAGCAATACCGGTCAAAGAGGGCGAGGACCAGGAAGCGCTGACACCCTAAAAGTGCCGGCATGAGGTGTATTAGCAGGTGTTAGCGGATAGCGGCAGCCAGTTGTTTGAGCAGTCGCGGATTGGCGCAGATAATATCGCCGCCATCGAGCACGTTGTCACTGCCTTTGAAATCAGTCACAAGTCCGCCTGACTCCCTTACTAAGAGTGTTCCCGCTGCGAGATCCCAAGGTTTGAGGCCTGCTTCCCAGAAGCCATCAAGTCGACCCGCTGCAACATAAGCGAGATCCAGGGCGGCTGCCCCTGCTCGGCGAATGCCCATTGAGTTGCCCGCCACTTCACCCAAGCCTTTGAGATACCAGTCCATACGATCGTCTGACTGGCCCAAAAAGGGTGTGCCGGTGCCGATGAGACACTCTTTAAGGTCGGTTCGGTCGGATACCCGGAGGCGACGACCGTTTAGCTGAGCACCGCGACCCCGTGAGGCTGTGAATTCTTCCTGCCTGACCGGATCAAGGATAATTGCATGCTCGAGCTTGCCGTTACGAACACACGCCATGCTAATGCAGTAGTGCGGAATGCCTCGCATAAAGTTACTGGTGCCATCGAGCGGGTCGATAATCCAGACAAACTCGGCGTCTTCAGGGCCAGCGCGACCACTTTCCTCGCAGATAAAGGCATGGTCTGGATAGGTCTTCTGAAGATTGGTAATCAGTTCTTGTTCCGAGGCGAGATCAACCTCTGTGACGAAATCCGCCTTACCTTTGGCCTCGAATCGGAGCCGAGTCAGGTCATCTGACGCGCGAGCTATCAAGTTGCCGGCTTTGCGAGCTGCGCGAAGCGCGATATTGACCATTGGTTCCATGATGTTGTCCGGGTATTCGGCGGGAGCGCGATCATAACAAAGAGCGCGCTGAGGCGTTAGGGTTTGATACACTCGCGACCCTTCAAAACGGGCGTTTTATGAATTCTTCCAACATACAGGTGGTATTGGTCAATCCATCGCACCCAGGGAACATTGGTGCGGTGGCACGCGCCATGAAAAATATGGGCTTGCGGCAGCTGGTTTTAGTAGACCCCCGCAAGTTTCCCGACCCCGAGGCTGAGTGGCGTGCCGCGAGTGCGTTGGACATCATTCAGGCAGCGCGTGTTGTGGAGACATTGGACGAGGCGATTGCAGACAGTCAATTTGTTGTGGGGACTAGCGCTCGAGACCGCCGGATTCCATGGCCCGTTCAGGATGCGCGCCTCACGGCAAGTCGCATTGTTCAACACTCATCGACCGACAAGGTATCGATTCTATTTGGACGCGAGGACAGTGGGCTTAATAATGAAGAGCTGCGTCGCTGTAATTTGCATTGCCACATACCAACTCACCCGGACTACGAGTCACTTAATTTATCAATGGCTGTTCAGATCGTCTGCTATGAGATTCGTATGGCTGAGCTTGAGGGTACGCTGCCCCAAGAGGAAGATGCGCACTGGGAGAATGAATTTGCTACGTCCCAGGACATGGAATATTTCTACGAGCACCTGGAGGAAACCCTGGTCGATCTGGAATTTCTTAACCCGGCAGCGCCGCGGCAGTTGATGACACGATTGCGACGGCTCTACAGCCGTGTTCGCCTCGATGAAATGGAAGTCCAGATTCTGAGAGGTATTTTGAAAGAAACCCGCCGCGTAGTGCGCGAAAGTAGCGATAAATAGTCAATACCGATGGCCAAATCCATAATTCTTGACTAAACTAGTCGGGTATTTGAACTACTGACGTCGTGCGCTGATGAAATTGACCACACGAGGCCGCTATGCGGTGACAGCGATGCTGGATCTCGCCATTCACGGTGGTGAGGACCCTATTACGCTGGCCGACATTTCGGCGCGTCAAGAAATCTCCCTGTCATATCTCGAGCAACTCTTCTCAAAGTTGCGGCGGGAAGACCTGGTTCGAAGTATAAGAGGTCCGGGTGGTGGCTATCAGCTCGCGAGAGGGTATGACCGAATTTTTGTTGCCCAGATTATCGATGCGGTCGATGAATCGATCGACGCAACAAACTGTCAGGGACGTGGCGACTGCAACCACGGCGAGGTCTGCTTGACCCATCACCTTTGGCAGGATTTGTCAGATCAGATTCACGGCTTTCTGAGTGGCATAAGTTTGGAAGATCTGGTCAACCGTGGCGGTTACCGGGAAGGCAGTTATATGGCGGGTTTGGTTGAGTCTCAGCCACTCACGCTAAGGGATATGTAGACCAACCGGTCTAGGGGGATTTTTATGGGAAAGGCAGAAGTGATCAACGTGCCAATCTATCTGGACTACCTGTCAACGACACCTGTTGACCCGCGTGTTGTCGAGGCGATGACACAATGTCTGTCGATGGATGGTGTGTTCGGAAACCCTGCGTCGCGCTCTCACCAGTATGGCTGGAAGGCGGAAGAGGCGATTGAAAACGCCCGCTGTCAGGTAGCCGAGCTGATAAACGCAGACCCTCGGGAGATTGTGTGGACGTCAGGAGCTACCGAGTCTGATAATTTGGCGATCAAAGGTGCTGCGCATTTCTATCAGCGAAAAGGCATGCACATCATCACATCGAAAATAGAGCACAAAGCGGTGCTTGATACCTGTCGCCAGCTCGAGCGCGAGGGATTTGAGGTGACCTACCTTGAACCCAACACGGATGGGCTGACGACCCCTGAAATGATTGCTGATGCCATCAGAGAGGACACCAGTGTGGTCAGTGTCATGCATGCCAATAATGAAATTGGTGTGGTGAATGACATCGCAGGCATCGGTGAGGTGTGTCGGGAACGGGGTGTGATCTACCACGTCGATGCCGCTCAGAGCACCGGTAAGCTTCCGCTCGACATGGAGACAATGAAGGTCGATTTACTCTCCATCTCGGCGCATAAAATGTACGGTCCCAAAGGTATTGGCGCCCTTTACGTGCGTCGCAAGCCGCGCGTTCGAATCGAAGCTCAAATGCACGGTGGCGGTCATGAACGTGGCATGCGATCAGGCACCCTTGCAACTCATCAAATCGTTGGTCTGGGAGAGGCGGCACGCATTGCGACAGAGGAGATGCAAGCCGAGGGTGAACGTCTACGCACTTTACGTCAGCGGTTCTGGGATGCAATCAACGATATCCCCGAGGTTCACATCAACGGTTCTCGCGATCACCGTCTACCTGGCGCACTGAATGTCAGCTTTGCCTTTGTTGAAGGCGAGTCATTGATCATGTCACTGAAAGACTTGGCGATCTCGAGTGGTTCGGCGTGTACATCGGCTAGTTTGGAACCTTCTTATGTTCTGCGAGCGCTGGGGCTCAACGACGAGCTGGCACACAGTTCACTGCGATTCAGTTTTGGTCGGTTTACGACGGAAGACGACGTAGATCGTGCCGCAATAAGTGTCCGCCATGCGGTGGACAAGCTAAGAGAACTGTCACCGCTCTGGGATATGTATCAGGACGGCATTGACCTCGACACAATTGAATGGGCAGCGCACTAATCGGCGTTTATCGCCCAAAGGAGTAGGTTATGGCTTACAGCGAAAAAGTAATTGATCATTACGAAAATCCCCGCAACGTCGGCAAGCTTGATGCCGATAGTGACGACGTGGGCACGGGTATGGTCGGAGCACCGGCATGTGGCGATGTTATGCGCTTACAAATTCAGGTGAACGACGAGGGTGTCATCGAGGACGCCAAGTTCAAGACCTATGGCTGTGGCTCTGCCATTGCGTCAAGTTCACTCCTGACCGAGTGGGTCAAGGGTAAGAAGCTTGAGGAAGCCGAGGCGATTAAGAATACAGAGATCGCTCAGGAGTTGGCACTTCCCCCCGTCAAAATTCACTGCTCAGTGCTAGCGGAAGACGCTATCAAAGCGGCGGTTAAAAACATCCGGGAAAAGCGGGGCGAGTAATGGCCATTAGCGTCACGTCTGCGGCGGCTGAGCACGTTAGTAAACAGTTACAAGCGCGAGGTCGAGGTGAAGGCATCCGAATTGGTGTAAAAACCTCCGGCTGCTCTGGGCTTGCCTACGTCTTGGAGTTTGTCGACGCGAAGGATCCGGAGGATACGCTGTTCGAAACGGACGGCGTGCGAGTGTTTGTTGATCCCAAGAGCCTAGTCTATCTCGATGGCACGATTGTCGATTTTGCAAAGGAAGGCCTTAACGAAGGGCTGGAGTTCAGAAATCCAAATGTCGCGGGCGAATGCGGCTGCGGCGAGAGCTTCACTGTCTAAGACATCGTTTAAAAAGCGTTTGTGAGGTCACGTGACCAACTATTTTCAGTCCTTTGATCTTACGCCGAGCTTTGCCATTGATCAGGCGGCGCTCGAAGCCAGATATGAGCAGCTCATGGTGCTTTGCCACCCTGATAAATTCGCAGGCGCGGCAACGTTCGAGCAGCGAGCAGCAGCCAAGCGAGCCGCTGATATCAATGAAGCCTATGGTGTCTTAAGCCATGGTGTCAGACGAGCAGGTCATTTGCTCGAGCTACACGGCGTGGATCTTCAGGAGCTAGAACGTCAGCCGGCCTCGCCCGATTTTCTGTTTGAGCAAATGATGCTCCGTGAGCGGGTTCAGGATTTCGACTCACTGACGAGCAACGAAGCGAGCGCATTGGCATCTGACATCGAATCTGCCTACAGCGAAACACAGAGTGCCTTTGTTGCGCATTATGACCGGGATGATATTCGTGGTGCCTGTGCCAAGTGGGTTGAGTTTCACTTTCAACAGAAGCTGCTCGATGAATTGGTCAGGGCACAACGCCAGGTAGCCTAAGAATCGTGTTACTTCAAATTTCAGAACCCAACAGTACTGATAACGCCGCGCGCGAGCGCAAGCGGGGTCTGGGTATCGATTTGGGAACTACCAACAGTCTAGTAGCAATTAAATCGGAGCAGGGCACAGATGTTATTGCCGACGCCTCCGGCGCTAGGCTCGTGCCGTCCGCAGTTAACTTCAACGGCGGCGTCAAGGTGGGTGCGGCAGCACTTGAGTTGGCCGTATCAGATGTGCGAAATACTGTGCTCTCTGCAAAGCGCTTTATGGGGAGATCTCGCGATGATCTTAACGAGGCGCAACTACTTGGGCTAGCAGCCACTGATCCGCTGGCCTTTGATACAGGTGATGGCCCGAAGACGCCGGTCGAGGTTTCCAGTGAGATTCTGCGTGCGCTCGCAGCGCGAGCACGGGATAGCCTCGAGGAGAGGGAAGAGGGCGTGGTAATTACTGTGCCCGCGTATTTCGACGATCGGCAGCGGCAGGCGACACGGCAAGCGGCTGAACTCGCCGGTTTGAATGTTCTTCGCCTATTGAACGAGCCTACGGCAGCGGCAGTTGCTTACGGGCTTGACGAGACAATTGCTGAGTCGAGTGTCGTGGCTGTGTATGACCTTGGCGGCGGAACGTTTGATATTTCCATCTTGCGAATGGAGCGCGGTCTTCTGCGGGTGTTGGCAACCGGTGGTGACAGCGCTCTCGGTGGTGACGATTTTGACGAAGTCATTGTTAACTGGATGGTTGATCAGTGGGGTCTTGTAGACCTGACGCGAGATCAACAAAGACGACTCTCCGTGACGGCGAGAGCGATTAAAGAGCGACTGTCAGAGTCATCCGAGACATCTATCGAAGCGTCGGGTGAGTTTGCGCATCTTGAAGACCTGTCGGTGACCCGAGAAATCCTCGCTTCGCTATCCGAGGGGCTTATTCAGCGCACACTGAGTGCCTGTGATCAGGCGCTTGATGATGCTGGCGTGACGGAAGTTGCGCATGTGGTGCTGGTAGGCGGCTCTACGCGGATGCCCGTGATCCGTGACGCCGTAGCTCAACACTTTGATCGCGAGCCACTGTGCTCCATTAACCCCGACGAGGTCGTTGCATTGGGTGCTGCACTCCAGGCCGACATCTTAGTGGGTAATGGCGATGGTGATGAGGCATTGTTGCTTGATGTTATACCGCTGTCGTTGGGTTTAGAGACCTATGGTGGTTTGATAGAGAAAATCATCCCACGCAACTCGGTTCTCCCGCTCGCGAAGGCGCAGGAATTTACAACAGCGAAAGACGGACAAACTGGTCTCGTCGTTCACGTGCTTCAAGGGGAGCGAGAGCGTGTAGAGGATTGTCGCTCACTGGCCCGCTTCGAGCTGAACGGCATACCGCCCATGGTCGCCGGTGCGGCGCGTATTTTGGTGACCTTTAAGGTGGACGCCGACGGTTTATTAGAGGTGTCCGCGCGAGAGGAAATAACCGGCACCGAGGCGGCATTGGTCGTAAAACCCTCGTTTGGCCTTAGCGACGACGAGGTGGCTGACATGTTGCGTGCGAGTCAGACCAATGCGGCCGAAGATATGCAGGCAAGACAGCTCAGAGAGGCTAAGGTGGAGGCGGAATCGCTGCTTCACGGCTTAGCCGGTGCGCTTGAAGCTGATGGTGATCTTCTCAGTGATGAAGAGCGAGCCAGCCTCGACAACGAGGCGGGGGAGCTGGTGACGGCGCTTCAATCGGACAATGCCGATATTATCCGTGCGGTCACCGACCAGTTAGGTCAGGCGTCGCTGACGTTTGCTGAACGACGTATGGACCGCAGTATTAAAAGTGCTTTGAGCGGCGTTGCCGTGTCGGAGCTGGACGCCGAAGACTAGAGACGAGCTCATGCCCCAGATAATTGTTCTTCCTCATCACGAAATATGCCCTGAGGGCGCGGCGGTAGAGGCCAGCAGCGGTGAAAGCGTCTGCGAGGTGCTGTTAGCCAACGATATAGATATCGAGCACGCCTGTGAGATGTCTTGTGCTTGCACGACCTGTCACGTCATCGTCCGAGAGGGATTTGACTCGTTAAACGAGGCGGACGAACTCGAAGAGGACTACCTCGATAAGGCGTGGGGCTTGGAGCCGGAATCACGATTGTCGTGCCAGGCCATCGTTGGTGATCAGCCGCTGGTTGTTGAAATACCGAAGTACACGATCAATCACGCCTCAGAGAAGCATTAAAAAGCACACTTTTGTTGCCATGACAGGCCGAGTTAAAGGCCTTATACTCCGCGCCCGACAGCGGGTAGACCCCTCAGGAAGCCCGTCGGTAACTACTTATTCATCATCAGGAGACATTCATGTCGGTTGAACAAACGCTTTCGATCATTAAGCCCGATGCCGTTGCAAAAAACGTCACAGGTCAAATCAACTCGCGCTTTGAAGCTGCGGGACTGCAGATCGTTGCCCAAAAGATGCTTCGATTGTCTGATGAACTCGCCGGTGGATTCTACGCCGAGCACAAGGAGCGACCTTTTTACCCCGATCTGGTTGCTTTTATGACCTCAGGTCCCGTCGTTGTTCAGGTCCTCGAGGGCGAGGGTGCAATCCTTAAAAATCGAGAGCTGATGGGGGCTACCAACCCAGCCGAAGCTGATGCGGGAACGATTCGTGCAGACTTTGCAAAGTCAATTGATGCTAACGCAGTCCACGGATCAGATTCACCGGCCTCCGCAGCGCGGGAAATTGCATATTTCTTTGCGTCCAGCGACCTTTGCAGTCGATAAGTAACAAAGACTGATACGTATGCCGGACGCGCTCATTGCAACAACCGCTCCGGCCAGCAAGGTCAATCTGCTGGGCATGACACGTGCCCAGCTAGAATCCTTTTTTACTGAAATTGGTGAGAAGAAGTTTCGCGCCCAGCAGGTGATGAAGTGGATCCATCATCAGGGTGTGCGCGATTTCCAGGATATGACCAATCTTGGAAAGGCGCTTCGTGATCGACTCTCTCAGACGGCAGAAATCACGCCTCCGCTTATCGATAGTCAGCAGGATTCAGCGGACGGGACTCGCAAATGGGCCATTAAAGTTTCGGGTGGTGCGCTGGTAGAAGCGGTCCTTATCCCCGAGGGAGATCGTGCCACCCTGTGCGTGTCGTCGCAGGTGGGTTGCAGTCTTGACTGCAAGTTTTGCTCCACAGGCAAACAGGGATTTCAGCGCGATTTAACGGCCGGCAGAAATCATTGGTCAGGTGTGGTTAGCCATCGACTCCTATGATGGCTGGCAGTCCGGGAAAGGTCGTGTAGTAACCAATGTCGTGATGATGGGCATGGGTGAGCCGCTGCTGAATTTTGATAACGTCGTATCGTCTATGGAACTGATGTGTGACGACCTCGCTTATGGGCTGTCCAAGCGAAAAGTGACGCTGTCTACCTCGGGGGTCGTGCCTGCACTGGACCAGCTTGCCGACTTGTCTGATGTCAGTTTGGCAATTTCTCTACACGCGCCCAATGACGCAATTCGCGATCAAATTGTTCCCATTAATAAGCGATACCCCATTGCAAAGTTACTGTCCTCGGCGCGTGCCTATATCGACGCGCAGACGGATAAAAAACGGGTCGTAACTATCGAGTACACCTTATTAGCTGGTGTAAACGATCAAGTAGAGCATGCCCAGGAGCTTGCACAGCTCCTAGAGGGCTACCCCTGTAAAATCAACCTCATTCCCTTCAACGACTTCCCTAATTCTGGTTTCAAACGTCCGAGTGGTAATGCCGTCTCGCGATTTTGGAAGGTCTTGATGGAAGCGGGATTCATCGTCACAGTAAGGACGACACGTGGTGACGATATCGATGCGGCTTGTGGGCAGCTCGTTGGTGAGGTGAACGACCGAACCAAACGCTCGGCTCGATATCGTGCACAATACGAAGAAATAGACACAGTCGAGGGGTAAGCGTCCCTGTGAAACATCTTTGCTCATTGGTGATTACGGCTCTTCTTGCGGGCTGCGTGGTCGAGACCAGCGGACCGGAGCCAGCCCCAGTCGACCCAGCACAGGCACTGGAGCGGCGCGTGAGTCTTGCCCGTCAGTACATTGGTGCCGGCGATTGGGAGAACGCCAAACGTAATCTGGAGCTGGCTGCAGCGATTGACGCTGACAATGCTGATGTACTCGAGGCGTTTGCACTGGTTTATCAAAGTACAGGTGAATTCGAACTCGCCGAGTCCAATTTCAAAGAAGCGCTTGATGCCGGTGCCGGATCGCGAGCACGCAACAATTACGCGGCATTTTTATACGCGCAGGGTCGCTACGTCGAGGCCGCCGCCGCTTTCCGCGAGGTGACTTCCGATACACTGTACAGTGGCAGGCCCAGAGCATTCGTGAATCTTGGATTGGCCTTGCTGCAGACTCAGGAGACCCCAGAGGCAAAGTCTGCATTCAGTCGAGCCTTATTAATGGAGCCTAGGAATAGTACGGCGCTTCTCGAGCTAACCCAAATCGAGCTCACTGAGGGTGATGTAGCGACGGCGAGTGGGTATTATGAGAGGTACAGAGCAGGTGCGCGCAGACAGACAGCGCGTGCACTGATTCTTGGTGTGGAGATTGCGCGTCTTAATGCTGATGCGAATATGGAGGCCAGTAATATGCTGGCGCTGCGCAATTTATACGCCGATACGCCAATTTATAAGGCGTGGACAGCTGCCCAAAAGGAGCAGCGTTAATACGATAAGAACAACGTAGGGGAACTCTCAATGAGTCAGGCTTCACCCATTAAGCGCCGCAAGAGCCGTCAGATTATGGTTGGCACTGTGCCAGTGGGTGGTGACGCCCCGATCAGTGTTCAAAGTATGACTAACACCGAAACCTGTGATGTCGACGCTACCCTCGCGCAAATCAACGCCATCGCTGAGGCGGGCGCCGATATCGTGAGAGTCTCAGTGCCCAGCATGGATGCGGCTGAGGCTTTTAAGTTGATCCGCCAGCAGTCACCAGTGCCGTTGGTTGCCGACATTCACTTTGACCACAAAATTGCACTCAAAGTGGCTGAATACGGGGTCGACTGCCTTCGAATTAACCCGGGCAATATTGGCAAAGAGCAAAAAGTTCGCGAAGTCATAGCCGCTTGCAAGGATAAGGGAATCCCCATTCGCATCGGTGTAAACGCGGGTTCGCTGGGAAAAGAACTGATGCGAAAGTATCCAGAGCCCACTTCAGAAGCATTGATCGAATCCGCTCTGAAAAACGTGGATATTCTAGATCGTCACAACTTCCCAGACTTCAAGGTAAGTGTGAAGGCGTCCGAGGTCTTTATGGCCGTGGCGGCCTATCGCGGTCTCGCGCAGCAAATTGAACAACCGCTGCACCTGGGCATTACCGAAGCGGGTGCCCTACGGGGTGGCACCGTTAAGTCAGCCGTTGGTCTTGGCATGCTTCTTATGGAAGGTATCGGCGATACCATGAGGGTCTCGCTTGCAGCCGATCCGGTTGAAGAGGTAAAGGTCGGCTTTGAGATCCTAAAAAGCCTAAAATTGCGTACAAACGGTATTAATTTTGTCGCATGTCCCAGTTGTTCACGCCAAAACTTTGATGTTATCGGTACAATGAACGAACTGGAGCGGCGATTGGAGGATATCCGGACGCCAATGGATGTGGCCGTTATTGGTTGCATTGTGAATGGACCGGGAGAGGCGAAGGAAGCTGACGTCGGTTTGACAGGAGCAACCCCCAGTAATTTGATTTACCTCGATGGCGAACCTGATCATAAAGTCAGTAACACTGATTTCGTTGATCATTTGGAGTCGGTCATCCGTAAGCGAGCCGAGAACCTGGAAGCCCAGCGTGCTCGAGAAGAAGCTGAGATTATTTCCAGCAGTCACTAGGACAAACAGTCAATGAGTCAGTACCGCGCTATTCGGGGAATGGTTGATGTTCTCCCCGATGAGACACCGTTGTGGCAGATGCTCGAGCAAACTGCCCGCGACGTATTGGCTGCGCATGGTTACGCCGAGATTCGCACCCCGATTGTTGAAAGTACAGAGTTGTTCGCTCGGTCCATCGGGGAAGTGACGGACATTGTCGAGAAAGAGATGTATTCGTTTCCCGACAGGAATGATGAGAGTTTATCGCTGCGGCCTGAAGGTACTGCGAGCACGGTTCGTGCGGCAGTCCAGCACAACCTAACTCAATCACCCCAGCGTGTCTGGTACATGGGCCCGATGTTCCGTTACGAGCGTCCGCAGAAAGGTCGGCAGCGCCAGTTTCATCAACTCGGCGTCGAGACGTTTGGTGTTGCAGGCCCGGAGCAAGATGCAGAGCTTTTACTGATGTGTCGGCAGTGGTGGACACGACTTGGCATCAACGACGTGTTGACCCTTGAACTAAATACCATTGGAAGTCCTGAGGCGCGTGCCTCTTACAAAGCCGCTTTAACCGACTATCTCAACGACCATTTTGATTCTTTGGATGAGGACAGTCAGCGGCGTTTGGAGACCAATCCGTTACGGATTCTGGATAGTAAGTCGGCGACCACTCAGGCGATATTAGACGGTGCTCCCACCATGGCGGAGTATTTAGACGAAGAATCCCTGCGTCATCACGAGCGGCTGTGTCAGTTGCTGGACATGGCTGGATTGACCTACACCATCAATCCCCGTTTGGTTCGCGGGCTCGATTACTACAATAAGACCGTCTTTGAATGGACAACCGACAAGCTGGGAGCACAGGCAACTGTCTGCGGTGGTGGCCGGTACGACATGATGGTGAGTCAGTTTGGTGGCAAAGCGACACCCGCTTCAGGGTTTGCTGCAGGGCTGGAGCGTCTCGTCCTGCTCATGCAAACGCTCAATGTTGATGCGATTGCTGCGCCCGATCTCTATATCGTGAGTTCTGACGAAAATGCCTTTGGCCAAGCGATGCTTGAGGCGGATAGAATACGCGCTGAATTTCCCGGGCTGGGTGTTGTCCAACACCTGGGTGGTGGCAGCTTTAAAAGTCAGTTTAAGCGAGCTGATAAAAGTGGCGCCTCTTGGGCAATGGTGTTTGGTGCAGAGGAGATGGTCTCCGGCAAGGTGACCTTGAAACCTTTACGGGCTAATGAAGAGCAAATGACTCTCTCGCGAGAGGAGTTGGATGTGTTTTTGGGTCAGTTGGAACAGCTGACGAATGAGTTTTGAGGAGTAGGTAGTGGCTGATCATCTTCAAGAAGAAGAGCAGTTAGAGGCAATTTCCCAGTGGTGGCATGAGAACCGCACGTCACTTATTGCCGCCGTTGTACTGACTTTGGGAGGCACTATTGGTTGGTCGCAATATGAGGACTACACCAGCGAGAAGGCAGTCGTCGCGGCGAATGCTTACGATGGTCTTCTACAGGAAAGAGAATCAGGTGAGTCTGCAGAAGAGCTCGCGCTGATCAGCGCTGGCTTGCGAGAGACCCACGACGGCGAGGCTTTCGCGGCGTTTGCCTCGCTACAGGTGGCTGCAGCGGCTGTTGAAGCTGGCGATTTAGTGTTGGCCCGCGCTGAGCTCGAATTGGTCATGGAGACGGTGGAATTAGATTCAACCCTAGGGCAGTTAGTGCAGTTGAGACTCGCTCGTGTCATGGCGGCTTCAGGTGACGAAGCTGCGGCAGTCGCGATTCTAGAGCAGGGCAGCAGTTCGTTTCCTGCAAGCTATGCGCAGGCGCTCGGAGATATCCATTTGGCGGCGGGACGAGAGGCGGAGGCGTTATTGGCCTATCAGTCTGCCCAGACTGAATCACTAGCGCTTGGCGGGCAGCTGGGTCTTGTGGATCTCAAAGTGAGCGGGCTATCGCTTCGCGATGGGGAAGATGCAAGTGAGGATTCACAGTAATGAAGTTATGTCGGCTGCTGACAACCAGCATATTACTGCTCCTTATCAGCGGATGTAGCACCTTTCAGGAGTGGTTTGGTTCTGAGGAAGAGGATGCAACCGCGCCGGTCGAGCTCGAGCGAATTGACACGAAGGTCAAACTCAAAAAACAGTGGTCAACCAAGGTTGGCGATGGACAAGGTGATGGCTTCTACAAAATAACGCCCACTCTCGTCGACGGCGTACTCTACGTTGCTTCTAGTGACGGTGAGGTCGCCGCAATCAGCGCTGCCGACGGTAATCGTCTCTGGCGTGTTGAGTTGGAGCGTCCGCTGTCAGGTGGTATTGGGTACCATGATCGAAGTCTTTATCTCGGTGGCGCTGACGGCTCTGTACTGCAAGTATCGGCCACCGACGGTGTGGTCGAATGGGAAGCCGCTGTCTCGGGTGAGGTGCTTGCGGCGCCCGCCGTCTCAGATGAATGGATCGTTGTGCAGACTTATGACGGTAAACTGCTTGGATTTCAGCCTGGCTCTGATGAGCCCGCATGGACATTTACCAGCGATGTGCCGGTGCTCACATTGCGCGGTACCTCAACCCCTATTTTAGTAGGGGGTAATGCGATTGCCGGGTTCGGTGATGGCAAGGTTGTCGCTGTAGACGTCAATTCGGGTAACGTCTCATGGGAGTCACGCATTGGCGTCCCGCAGGGTAGCTCCGAAATCGATCGTATCGTCGACATCGACGGTGCAATGACCCAACAAGGTATTGAGCTTTTTGTTGCCAGTTATCAGGGACGTGTTGCTGCGCTCGATAGCCGAACCGGACGTAAACTATGGCAGCAGAACGTTTCGTCAGTTACGGGAACACACGTGGGCTTTGGTAACGTATATGTGGCTGACGTCGATGGCACGCTGAGTGCATTCCTGCGAACGGGCCAAGGTGTGAGGTGGCAAAATATCGAGCTTGGTTACCGGCAGTTATCGCGCCCGACCCCCGTCAGTAGCTATGTTGCGACGGTAGACTTTGATGGTTATCTGCATCTTCTCTCACAAGTCGATGGACAAATTGTGGGTCGCGCCAAAATCGGAGGCGATGCAGCGCGGGCCGATATGATTGCCGATAGTGGGCGTTTGATCATCTTCGCTGATAACGGTCAGTTGCTCGCCTATGAGCTAGAGACCCTGGACTAAATTCCATGCTTCCCGTCATTGCGTTGGTAGGACGCCCCAATGTTGGGAAGTCTACGCTGTTCAATCAGCTCACTAAGACTCGCGATGCCCTTGTCGCGGACTTCTCTGGACTCACCCGAGACCGAAAGTACGGTGAAGGCCGCTGTGACGAACAGCGTTTCATGGTCATTGATACGGGTGGTATTACCGGTGAGGAAGAGGGTATTGATGCTGCGATGGCGGCTCAATCGTTGGCCGCAATTGACGAGGCTGACGTCGTTTTACTCATGGTTGATGGTCGCGCGGGCTTGCAGGTCGGTGACCAAGCCTTGGTCCGGTTGCTTCGGGAGCGCAATAAACCCTTCGAACTCGTGGTCAATAAAATTGACGGTGTGGGTGAAGATGTTGCCGCCAGCGATTTCCACGGCTTGGGTGTAGCCCAGCTGCATACGATCGCTGCCACCCACAACCGTGGTGTGCGGACAATGATTTCCGAGGTGATGGCGCCCTTTGGTGATACCGAGTCCGAAATAGACGAGGGCGGATCAGGCATTCGTGTTGCCGTCGTGGGTAGGCCCAATGTGGGCAAGTCGACCTTGGTCAATCGCTTGTTGGGCGAGGACAGAGTGGTGGTCTTCGATCAGCCGGGAACAACACGCGACAGTGTTTTCATTGAGTACGAACGCCACGGACATGCCTATACGCTAATTGACACGGCGGGGGTACGGCGGCGCAAGAATGTCAAAGAGGCCGTAGAAAAATTTTCGATCGTTAAAACCCTCAAGGCTATCGACCAAGCAAACGTTGTGATTTTGTTGATGGATGCTCGTGAAGGCGTGGTCGAACAGGATCTGCATCTGCTCGGTCAATGTATCGAGGCGGGTAGGGGCCTTGTAGTTGCGCTCAATAAATGGGATGGCATGGAGTCAGATGAACGCGAGCGGGTTAAGGTTGAACTACAGCGCCGCCTTATGTTCGTCGACTATGCCGATATCCACTTTATATCGGCCCTGCATGGGACAGGCGTGGGTCATCTCTACGACTCGATACACGGTGCTTACGAGTCGGCGACGCGGAAACTGACGACGCCACGATTGACCCAGCTGCTGGAGGATATTGTTTCCAGCCACCCACCGCCCGTTGTCGGTGGCCGGCGTGTGAAGCTCCGATACGCACACATGGGGGGGCACAATCCGCCGCGTATCGTCATTCATGGCAACTCAACCGATAATCTACCGCAGAGCTATGTTCGGTATCTTGAGAATTCGTTCCGACGGCATCTAGATTTGTCGGGTACACCTATACGCATTGAGTTACGAACGGGCGATAACCCTTATTCGGGGCGCCGCAACAAGCTCACAGAGCGTCAGGTCCAGCGTCGACGCCGCATGGTGTCTCACATTAAGAAGTCTGAGAAGAAGCGCAAACAAAAGAAGACGCAATAACCCCTGAGGTGGTCTGATACTCGCACATATATTCAAATAAATTATGAGCGAGATACAAACCATCTATTTCACAAATAACAGTAAGTAACCCATAGTTCGGCCATCAACGACGACACCGTAAAGAGCGGGGGTGGACCATGAGTAATTATCTAGAACAGGTTGAAAAACTGCAGGCTGTGGCAACGGCGGCCAATGGGGTCAGTGCTGAGCATGCGGTTCGTATGCGCCTACAGAACCAGTTTAAAACTGGTCTCGATGTGGCGAAGTACACGGCGGACATCATGCGCCGCGATATCGAGAACTACGAGGCAGATACCTCGCAGTACACTCAGTCGCTAGGGTGCTGGCATGGCTTCATTGGCCAGCAGAAGATGATTGCCATCAAAAAACATTTTGGCGAAACAAACCGACGCTATTTGTATCTGTCTGGGTGGATGATCGCTGCATTACGCTCAGAGTTTGGTCCCCTGCCTGATCAGTCAATGCATGAGAAAACCTCTGTGTCCGCATTGATTGAGGAGCTATACACCTTCCTACGTCAAGCTGATGCGCGCGAGATGGGTGGTCTTTTCCGTCAGCTCGATGCGGCACGGGCGGACAACAACGACGTTCAAGAACGAGCGATCATCAACCAGATCGATAATTTCCAGACGCACGTGGTTCCCATCATTGCCGACATCGATGCCGGTTTTGGTAATGAGGAAGCAACCTACCTGCTCGCCAAGAAAATGATTGAAGCGGGTGCCTGTGCTATCCAAATCGAAAATCAGGTGTCTGACGAAAAGCAGTGTGGCCACCAGGACGGCAAAGTTACGGTTCCACACGCTGATTTCCTCGCGAAAATCCGCGCGGTACGTTATGCCTTCATTGAGTTGGGCGTAGAGAACGGCATCATTGTCGCTCGCACAGACTCACTGGGTGCCGGCCTGACTAAGCAGATTGCTGTGACTAACGAGCCAGGTGATTTGGGTGATCAATACAATAGCTTCCTTGATGGTGATGTCGTTCAAACTGCGGATGATCTGGCTAACGGTGACGTTGTGGTGAAGGCCAATGGTCAGCTGCTGCGTCCCAAGCGTCTCGCATCAGGTTTGTTCCGATTTAAGCCTAATACGGGTGAAGACCGTGTTGTCCTCGACTGCATTACGTCGCTACAGAATGGCGCAGATCTTTTGTGGATTGAGACCGAGAAGCCTCATGTGGGTCAGATTGCAGGCATGGTTAATCGTATTCGCGAGGTGGTTCCCAACGCGAAGCTCGTTTACAACAACAGTCCCTCATTTAACTGGACGCTTAACTTCCGTCAGCAGGTTTTCGACTCATGGGCTGAAGACGGGCAGGACGTATCTACCTACGCTCGCGATGAGCTGATGTCAGCCGAGTACGATGAAACTGATTTAGCGATCGAAGCCGACCGCAGAATTCAGACGTTCCAGGCCGATGCGGCGCGTGAGGCGGGTATTTTCCATCATTTGATTACCCTGCCCACTTACCACACGGCAGCACTGTCGACCGATAACCTAGCCAAAGAGTACTTTGGTGAGGCCGGTATGCTTGGTTACGTCGCAGGCGTACAGCGTAAAGAGATTCGTCAGGGTATCGCCTGTGTTAAGCACCAGAACATGGCTGGTTCCGATATGGGCGATGACCACAAGGAGTACTTCTCTGGTGATGCGGCACTAAAAGCCGGCGGTAGTGACAACACCATGAATCAATTTGGATAATCACGCCCAGTGGTTCGCAAAGCCCAGTCAGCCGACTGGGCTTTTTTTTGCGCCGTGACTTGCCAAACTCGCCAAGCCAAAGCACAGTTCCAAAATGAAATGGGAAAACATAGACGAACAAGTATGTTCCGTGGCTCGGGCACTCTCCATTGTGGGAGAGCGCTGGACGCTTCTCATCATCAGAGATGCCTTCAAGGGGACCCGCCGCTTCGAGGGATTCCACAAGAACCTGGGTGTGACTCGCCACCGACTCACCGAACGACTCAATTCCTTGGTCGAGTCCGGTGTGATGACCAAAGTGCCCTACAGTCGGAATCCAGAGCGCTTCGAATATCGTTTAACGCGCAAAGGACTCGGTCTTTACCCTGTTTTGATGAGTTTGAGTCACTGGGGGGATCAATGGTTGGCTGACGAAAATGGACCGCCCATGACCTATTGGCACAGTCGCTGTGCGCAGGATTGTGAGCCTATGATGGCATGCAGCGAGTGTGGTGAAGCCCTAAAGCCTGAAGAGGTCTCGGCGAAACTGGGAACCGAACTCACCCATTATGTGGCACACTTAAAAGATCATGGGTTACCCGTACCCAGTGATGCGGAATTACCCAAACGCGCAGGCGAATACCGAAAAACAAGGACGCGATAGGAACCGAGCTTATGAACCAGCAAGTCAATAATCTGATCATGAATGGCGATGAGAATATGGGGCAGGTGGAACGCAGTCCTGTGGACGAACAGTTGTTTCGTAAGCAGCGTTTGGCTGCGGCTCTTCGGATTTTCGGTCGATTTGGATTCGATGAGGGCGTAGCGGGCCACATCACTGTTCGGGACCCTCTGGACCCCGAGACCTTCTGGGTTAATCCCATGGGCCGGTCATTCAAAATGATGCGCGTATCCGATTTGATTCGCGTGGATCACGACGGAAATATTGTTGAGGGAAACGGTATTCTCAATGGTGCCGCGTTTACGATTCATAGTCAGATTCATGCGGCGCGTCCTGATGTCACAGCAGCGGCACACGCACACTCTATCTATGGCAAAGCGTGGGCCTCTCTGGGCCGTCTATTGGATCCGCTCACTCAGGACGCCTGCTCATTCTATGGTGATCACGCGCTGTTAGATGACTACACCGGTGTAGTCGTTGATATGGATGAGGGCGAACGACTTGCTCACACCTTGGGTAATAAGAAGGCGATCATCTTAAAAAATCACGGACACCTAACCGTTGGCCAGTCTGTTGAGGAGGCTACCTGGTGGTACGTCACTATGGAGCGGACCTGCCAAGCACAACTGCTTGCCGAGGCTGCCGGGGAGCCGAAACCAATTCCACACGAGATGGCGGTTCATACACAAAAGCAGGTTGGCAGTACCTTGTCGGGTTGGTTCAGTGGTCAGCCGTTGTTCGATGTGATCTTAAGTGAGCAGCCAGAGCTTCTGGACTGAGCAGCTCAAGCATCTGTAGCTCAGAGCGGATGATTGAATTTGTCTCGATCGAACGAAGCGATGAGCAGCGATAGATTACTCAGTTGCACAACCAGTAAAGGGTAGTGCAGGTACTGAATCAGTAGGAGCGTGTCCTCAGTCTCTAGCCAAGTACGGGCCCACTGATAAAACCCCAGCGCAAAGAGTGCACCGGCCAGAGCGCCTAGCGTTTTACCAATATCAACAGGTTTAAAGCTCTCCTTTGCAATGACCAGCGTTTCAAGCCTGACTAAATAGTTGCCAAATATCAGCGCGAGCTGGAAACCGAGGTAAACACCAGCTGCCAGTAAAAAGCCTTGTGGGTAGAGTAGAACGGCCACGACACTCAGTAGCGCAATGATCTCAACACTCACTGATATTCGAAAAAACCAGTGTAGGTTCAGGAGTCGAGAGTAGGCCAGTGCAACCAGCAGTGGGCCCAAACTGAACGCGAGCGGGCCTACCGAAAAGGCCTCGGGGGGTAAAGGTGCCATTAATGCGACATAAGCTGTCCCCCACACTCCCTGGAAGAACGCATTAATCGACTTGTAAGCGACGAAGGGCTTTAAACGAAGTGCAGGGTGGATGGAAGCCCGCACTTAGTAATCAACGCCTTTTCTAGCTTTGATACCGGCGCGAAAGGCGTGTTTGACCTCTTTGACTTCGGAGACGGTGTCTGCCACTGCTTGTAGCCCACTCCCACCGCCGCGCCCCGTTAAGACAACGCTCTGATGCTGGGGGCGCGCCTCGACGGTTTTGATGACCTGCGCCTCATCAAGGTAATCAAACGAGAGCATGTAGGTGATTTCATCGAGCACGACAAGGTCGTAGGCAGGGTCCTGTAGCATTCGAGCGGCCTCGGCCCATGTGCGCTCAGCAGCCTCGATATCGCCCTGTCTATTCTGTGTGTCCCAGGTAAACCCGGTCCCCATCTGATAGAAATCAGAGCCCGGTAGGTGCTCGCGGGCGAACAGCTCCTCGCCAGATAGTTGCTCACCTTTAATGAATTGAACGATGCCAACCCGCTGACCGTAACCCATGGCCCGCATCACCATACCGAAGGCGGAGCTGGTCTTCCCTTTGCCGTTGCCGGTTAGCAATAAAACAATACTTTGCTCGGTATCAGCAGCGGCGATTGATGCATCGACATTGGACTTTTGTTTTTCCATCGACGCTTTGTGCTTGGCATCTTTGTTCACGATCGCCACCTACAGAGATACATTCAGGCCAAGGTAGAGCGTTCTACCTGCGCTACGATAGCCCACAATATCAGAGTAAGCCTTGTTAGTAAGATTCTCAGCGCGTACCGAGACGCTGAGGTCTTCCGTGATTGTGTAGCGGAATGAGCCGTCCATAACGGTGTACTCGCCAAGCTCTGTACCGAAGCCGTCACCTCGATCACCCGTGTAACGGGCGAGCAGTAGCCATTGACTCTTATCGGCAATGAACCGAGCAGAGACTTGAGCCGTGGCTTCCGGTCGATACGGTAGCGGGTTGCCCGTCGCGTCTTCCGCTTTTAGATCGGTCGCGAACCCTTCAAGCGTTAGTCCCTCACTGATACGCCACGCAGCCGACGCCTCGATACCACTGAATTCGCTTGTGCCTTTTACCTGAAGGTACCCCCCTGCAAACAGGGCAGGGTTGTAGCTATATATGATTGCATCGGTGACCTCTTGATCGAAATAAGTAAGCTCCCAAGTAACACTGTTCTGGTTGCCGCGCAGTCCTACCTCCCATCCTTGGCTCTGCTCTTCCTGCAGCGCATTGTCTCTGGCTTCAGGTAGTGCAAAGGGTGATTGGTTTGAACCTACTTCGTAGGGAGAGGGCGCTCGAAACCCAGTACCGATAGCTGCCTTGAATGCTAAACCGTCAAACCCGGTCTCAGTCAATGCGGTGAGTCGCCAAGACGTATAGCGACCGAAGTCCTCGTTGTCATCGCTGCGAATGGCTGCTGATAGCGTGGCAGTGTCGCCCGTACGACGGACATTAATGAACATACCATCATTATCCCGGCTCCTTGCAGTGCCAAAACCGTCGTCGTAGCTTTGCTCGTCCAGGTCGATTCCAACAGTGATATCCATGCTTTCACTGAGCATACGGTTGTGCGTTAACGAGGCTTGTTCATTTGAACCCTCTAGCGCGAACTGAAAAATGCCATCGGTGTAATACGCTCGGTCGCTTTCACTTTCGCTAATGCTGAGCTGCGTTGAATATCCCTCGCCCCGTTGTCGAACAATCATGCCTTGAGTCGCGTTTTTATAGCCGTCTGAGCAATCATTACTCGATATGAAGCTAAAGTTCTCGTCGAATCGTCCACAGCTATCGTAATCTGCTGCTGCCTCTACTTCGCGAGCAGTCAGTGTGGCTGACCAGCCATCCCACTCGGGTGTCGTGTAGCTTAGCTGGTAGCTGTCATTGTCGTATCCGTCATTATCGGCGAGTAAGGTGTCGCTCCTAAGTGCATTGAAGCCATCCGTCTGAACCTGATTGAGAACAGCGGAAAACTCACCGAATGACATACTACCGGTGCTTGCTACGACGGACTCGGCTTCAAAACCATAGCCGCCACGCTCCGCTGAGATATCAATGCTAGGGCGCTCGTTTCCTCTCCTGCTGGTAAGGGCAATTACACCGCCAGCATCTGCCCCCCATAGCAGGCCTTGGGTGCCTCGGAGTATCTCGACGCGCTCCAACGAGCCGGCGAGGATGTGTTCCATTCTCGGCGCAATCTGAGGTGAGGAGGGGTCGCTGATATCGATTCCGTCGATGAGGACGCGCGTTCTAAAAGCATCTTGCCCACGGACACGAATGCCACTGACTGCTCCAATGCCTCCGGTCTGGGTTGCGGAGATTCCGACCTGTGATCGCAACAATTGAGGCAATGTAGCTGAACCTAAGGCGTCAATGAGCTCGCGATCTACTACGTTTACAGAGACGGCGAGAGACTCGATCGCTGTGCCCACCCGATCAGCAACGACGACAGTTTCCTCGATCTGATCGGCTAGCGTGAGGGGGGTAAGGAATAGGGCCGATGCCGCAAGGGGTATGGCTCGATTTATTTTGCTCATTTTAGCTCCATATTTACAGGAGCAGTGAACAGGCAAAGAGGCCAACAACACAACGAGAGCGGAGCGGCTTCCCTGCTGGAGCCCACCGCGCCATTGGGTTGTTTTATAGGCAGGTATCGGGCTCTGATAGGGTTACCTATCTCTACCGTTGCGGGGGCAGCGCTGGCTCATCCAGACTTCCCTTTTAACCTACCCGGGCGAAACACCTGTAGGCACCTAAGCCGCGCACGGTACGCGCTTGATAACGGCGAGTCAATGAACTTTTATGCTAGGGTTGCGCGCATGATTGAAGCAGAGAAGAGTGGCGAGCGTGTTGCTCGGTGGCGAGATTTCGTTGCCGAGCGTTTGGGACGAGAACCGAGAGGGTTTCGTGATGTTGCGGCATTTAACGCTGAGGGTTTACCAGCCAGTATTCGGGTCAGCTCCATCGTCGATGGAAAGCCTTTTCCGACGCTTTACTGGCTGATTGACGCCAAGCTGTCGCTCAACATAGATCGGTTAGAGGCTGCTGGGTGGATAGCTCGAGTGCAGTCAGAGATTGCGAACAATGCCGGTTTCAGACACCGCATGCAGCAGGACCATGCTGCGCATATTGCACTGCGCGATGGTTTTCTCCTCGATGAGGAGCGTGCGCTCCTCGCATCAAACAACATGCTGGCTGCGCTGTCCAAGCGCGGAATTGGCGGCATCAGCGAGCCTGATCGGATCCGCTGTTTTCACACCTGGTACGCGGCGCACATGGTGGTGCCCAACTGTGTGGGTCACATCGTTGATCAGCTGCTCGTAGACGCGACCCCTCGAGCCTTCCTCACTAAGTCAGACTAGTTGGCCGTCTCTGCGCCTAGCCAAAATGGCAGAAACAGAGCTTGTTCCCCTCAGCATCTCTCACGTAGGCGCCGTAGAACACATCAGGGATGCGCTGACCCGGTTCGCCATCACAGGTGGCACCGAGCGAAATTGCTTTGGCGTAAAGCGCATCGACGCCTTCCTTGCTGCCCCCATGAAACGCGACCATGACGCCATTGCCCGACGTGGGCGCCTGCTCATCATAGGGTGTGCAGACAGCGAGGCAGGTTTCGCTCATGGACGTGCCGAAAAAGACGATGCGATCCGTTCCCATGATCTTTTTCCAGCCCATGGTTTCAGTGAGTGCACCGTAGAATTCGACCGCGGCCTCAAGGTCTGATGCGCCGAGCGTGGTATATGCCAACATAGGTTTATTCCTTTTTAGGTCAAGACATGTAGTTGTTGAGAATTAAGACTCGATCTTAGTGCTTACTCGAGCGCAGCGCGAACACTGTGCCCCAATTGTCCAGTCCGAGGAATTAGCGGTATTCTCCGACTATGGGACAGGGGCTGTAATGGATACGTTTTACGCAGGTGTGATTTTAGCGGCGCTTTTTGTCGGGCTTGTGTTTTCGCGGTTTAGTGCAACGGTGCTTTTTTTGATGGCCGCTATCGCCTGTTTGCTAGCTGGACTCATCGAGCCTCATGTCTTCTGGGCGAAAGCGACGAATGAGGGGTTGGTGACCCTCATGCTGTTGATGCTTTGCGCCGTAGCGCTGGAGCGTCTTCCTTGGTTGGGGTTGCTCTCGAGAGGTATTGATTCGCCAAACCGCTACCTCGCGGTGGCGCGAATTACCGCCATCGCTGCCTCCACCTCGGCCTTTTTGAATAACACCGCCATCGTCGCGGCCTTGGCGCAGGTACTCAGACGCAGTCGCTACCATTTGCCCTCACAGTTGTTGTTGCCTCTGTCCTATGCAGCGATTCTCGGGGGCACACTGACCCTTATTGGCACCTCAACTAACCTGATTATCAGTAGTTTTCTGGCCGATCGACGTGGCAGTGGCCTCGCTTTCTTCGATTTTCTGTGGGTTGCCGGCCCTGTGGTGCTCGGTGTCAGCATACTCTTGGTGCTGATGTCATCGAGATTACCCAAGCGAGCGGTCGCGCAAGAAGAGCGAAGCGAATACGTCCTTGAAGCGGTCGTTGAGCGGGAGGGCGATCTTGTCGGTATGACGGTTCGCGATGCGGGTTTACGCGAACTTGAAACACTTTATCTAAGTGAAATTATTCGCGGGGGTCAAATCATGACCGCCGTCTCTCCGGGTGAGGTATTACAAGGCGGCGATCGCCTTAATTTTGTTGGGGACATCAAGCATGCGTCACGACTGACACAGATTGCTGGCCTCACTACCTTTGCCAGCGAGGAGGGCCTAATGCAACCTTCTCTAACAGAGGTAATTATTGCCCCCGGGTCGGTGTTAAACGGGCGAACGCCCAAAGAGCTTGGGTTCAGAGCGCGTTTTGACGCGGCGATCGTCGGTTTGCAGCGCGACGGTGAAACGGTGAGCGGAAAGTTGGGACGCACGGCGTTGAAAGCAGGTGACCTGTTGGTCTTAGCAACAGGCGACGACTTCAACCAAAGGAAAAATCTTGGCAGAAACTTTTACTTATTGTCGGACAATCTTGACGTTCGACTCATGGACTCCAAGCAGGGTTTTCTGGTGACCGCCGCCCTGGCGGCGGTCATCGGGCTGTCAGCCTCAGGCGGTCTCAGCCTATCGGTCGGTCTGTTGGCTCTACTGGTAGGTCTATGGTTGACGGATCTTGTCAGCGTCGATGATTTGCGGCGACGCTTTCCCTTCGATATCTGGATTTTGGTTGCCTCGGCGCTGGTGCTCGCTCAGTCATTGGTGGATTCGGCGCTCATCAGTACCTGTATGTCTTTATTTATGCCAATGTTGGCGAATCAGACGCCGCTCATAGCGCTCATCGTTATCTTTTTCCTCACTTTGGCACTGACCGAGTTGGTCACTAATAACGCGGCTGCAGCCCTCATGTTTCCCATCGGCTATGGGCTGGCCCAGAGTCTGGGTATGGACGTTATGCCCTTTGTTTTAGCGGTCGCATTTGCGGCAAGCGGCTCGTTTTTGACGCCCTATGGCTATGCCACGAACTTGATCGTCCAAAACATCGGTGGCTATACCCGTGGCGACTACCTACGCTTTGGTTTTCCTATTTCGCTGGCTTACTCCGTCGGTATCCTGTCGATGCTGAGCCTGACTTATTTCTAGGGGTCAGTCGGCAGTCGTCAGTCATCGCTGGGTTTAATCAATAACTTCCTAATGCGCTCTTTACGCCGATGAGCGCTGAGCCGTTCTTGAAGTCTGATTTCGGCGATGCTATCCGCCAAGCGCGCACGATCTTCAACTTCAGGTGTTGCCGACAGAAGCTTTAATAATGGTTGGCGTGAATACGCCTGACGCCAGAGTCGCAGATGGGATTCGATATCGGTGAGCAGACTCACCCTTGCGTGATAGCCGCGGTTTGACTCGGCGTGCAATGACAGTATCGCTTTTAACGTACCCGTAGCATCTTCGAGTTTGAGCCAGTCCTTGTCGCTGTCGTGTTTAAGGACTCGATTTCGTAGTTTTAGGAATCGATGCTCAGCGCGCTCAGTCATAGCGATGGTGAGGACTTCCGACGGATCACGCGGCGATAATGACTCAAGATAACCGAACCACCAGCGTCTGATGCGAACCCACTCGGGCTTCGACATGAGTTTGTGACATTTGGCCACGGGCTTTGATGACAGTCTGTCAACTGGGCTTGCGATTCTGTTGAGGTCTGACTCGGTCAGCGAGTCTCTCAAGAGATCAACCGTTCTCAACCAAACGATGCCATCACTCAGCTTTTGCTGTAGCTTCATCCAGCGCTTGCCTTGCTTTATCGCCTCGGGATCGTCCAACGTGGCGAGTAGGTAGCCAATATCACTAACGGCATAATTGAGTTTCCACAAGGGATAACCGATAAAGCTGTCGTCCAGCCAGGCTTTGCGCGACTGCTCGAGCACATCACTTTGCTCTCGAAGTAGCGTTAGCTGCGATTTTACTGGCGGATCAACCTCTGACATCGTTGGTTTTGCTTCGACTAGATAGCCTTAGGTTCAGGGGGAGATGATGTTAGCATTTCGCGGTGCGGTAACCACTAGTGAGCGCAACTAACAGGGAATAATAATGAGACCTAACGAAGTGCTGACATCGCAAGAGCGTGACCTCTTACTCCAGCGCAGTGACATCACAGCGTGGCTGATGGTCTTGCGGACGTGGACCCTGACTTTCGGGATTCTCTGGTTAGTCGCTGCCTACCCGAGTGTGTTGACGTTTTTCTTTGCCTGGCTGGTGCTTCCCGGCCGTCAGTTGAGCCTTGCTGTTCTCATGCACGAAGCCGGTCACGGCAGTCTCTTTAAAACACGCGCTCTCAATCAGTGGGTCGGTCAATGGCTTTGTGCATTGCCGACATTAGGCGATCTGCATTCCTACGCTAGAGGCCATACGGCCCACCATAAGTTCGCGGGCAGTCATGACGATCCGGATTTGCCCAACTATAAGGCCTACCCAATTTCGCGCGACAGTCTCTATCGAAAATGGCGTAGAGATTTGCTTGGTACGACTGGATTGAAGCTGTTGCGAGCGCTGGCGAGTGGCACCTCGAGTCAAATGAGTCGCGAGACTCACGGGTCGAGCCACTTGGTTGCTAAACAGATCCTGGTGCACGGGGTGTTTATAGTTGCCCTATCGGCCCTTGGTATTGGCTGGACCTGGTTCGTTTGGATGTTCACATTTCTGACGTCATACATGTGGGTGGTTCGCTTACGACAGGTAGGCGAACACGCTGTGGTAACAGACCTTTATGACCCCGATGTCCGGCTGAACACGCGTACAGTGGAAGCACCGTTTTGGCAGCGATTCCTGCTCGCACCCAATAACGTTAACTACCACATGGAGCACCATTTCATGGCGGGTGTACCTTGCTACAACTTGCCAAAACTGCGATCGCTCCTAAAGCAAAAGGGTGTTCTAGATGGTGTGCCCGTGGTATCTGGCTATGGGCAGGTGCTTAAGATGGTCGTCGCAGCCTAGATACGGGCATCTGATGAAACTAGGCGTCTAGTGACCGCGCATTACGTTTTTTGATGTTCCTGACAAAGAGAGCCTCTGACAGGCTGGGTTAGTCCCAGACGGGATTTTTAAAACCAGACCAAGGAGGGTCTTTATGCGTCACTTCAGTCAATCACTCGTCGTTATTCTGACGTCACTCACGGCATTTCCTGCGGCAGCCACGCCCCCCGATGCCCTCATAAACAACACACTATCACTCCCCGCTGAACTCAATAAGGCGATGATTGTTGATGAGGATGTTACTCAGGATATTACCGAGCTAAGAGGTCAGCTCTGGCCTTTTATCCTCGGTGTTGTCGCTGTCGACCTCGCAGTACAAACCTACTTTTACGGCGTTTATATCCCCCAAACGCGTGGTCAATGAAGCGTTAGCAGTTAGCCGCTCGCAAACACACTGCCGCCCTCGGGGCGGCTCACCAGGAGGATTAGGTGATGGCATTGACAAGACAGACGTCCAAACAGCAACTCGACGACAAACTAGCTAGGGGCCTTCTCGTAA
Source organism: Halieaceae bacterium (assembly GCA_038143085.1). Classification (GTDB taxonomy): domain Bacteria; phylum Pseudomonadota; class Gammaproteobacteria; order Pseudomonadales; family Halieaceae; genus Luminiphilus. Next base: position 402,960 of record JAYQLG010000006.1, on the reverse strand, counting down.
GGAGGCGACAACACCTGTTTTTGGTGGGGATACTTCAGCCGTCATTGACCTGGTGCGCCCTAGGGCTAACGTATTTACTCGTAAAAACGCCACAGACGAATGACGCTGCCTGGTTGAGCGGCTTGCTCGCGCTCTACGCACTACAAATCACAGCCGTGTGGTACCAAGCGGAGTCACTGTCTACAGGCTGATATGCCAAATGCTGATAAGTTTAGTATCGCTAGTCGAACTGGGGCTGCGACCGTAAGACCACTAAGCTGGTGGCTTTCTTTGCTCGTGGTTACAGCGCTCGCTGGACAGGCGTCGCTGACATTGGCTACTCCAAAGCAGCCTGTAATGGCACCGGTTATTCGACAAACATCATCCATCGATTGCGGTCTTGCAGCGCTCGCAATGCTGCTAAGAGACAAAGCATCGATTACAACTTCGGTGACCGCCTTGGATAATCTGGCTGCTGTTTTGGTTGATCCTACGACCTCGCGCCATCGACGAGAAGGTTACTCAGTCAGTGAATTACAAACGCTTACAGGAGCATTCACGCACTCGTTGCATGCGCGAAATCTCACTCTCGAGGAGTTCTACACACGGTCATTCCCCCTCATCGCATGGATTGATTTAGGGCACGGGGGACATTTCACGCTGGTGGAGGGAGCGACCGCAACATCGATATCGTTGGCAGACCCCACTCGTGGGCGTCTATCTATTGCCCCTGATATCTGGCGCGAACTTTGGCTTCAGGAAACGACAGGCATTGTCCTTGAGCTGGAATGATCGCTTTAGGTGAGGTCGAAATTCGTCCAGCCCAAGTCGGCCAGTGCATTGCTAGCCGCTGTCTTCGCGTCCGTTAGGATCACCGAGGTGCCTGCATCCGATCTCAAGTAAGTTGAAGCAACGCGCTGTAGGTCATTAATCGTCGTTGAAATGACGGCATCTCTGAGTCGGCGTTTGTGCTGAGCGGTTCGACCATAAAGCTCATCATAGAACGCTTTCTTTACTTCCCCAGCGGGCGATGCCGGTTTATCCAGACTCGACATAACACTGAGGATGGCTTCCTCAAGCGCCAGTTCATCGTGCTTTTCAGTCAGTAACCAGTCTATGGATGCATCGAAATCGGCTAGCGTCTCAAGATTGCGGGGGTCGCGGTATGAGAAGAACCGGAAGGCACCAACATTCGCGTCGTGACTTGCGCCGCCACCGTAAGCACCACCTTGTTCTCTGATACTTCGATGAAGAAAGCCATTTCGCAAGTAGGCCCCTAGTACCGCTAATACGGGTGCGTCTGGATGACCGCTTGGAACTGTTGGATACGCTTTCGCACAGAAGTTGACCTGCGTGTTGGCAGCCCAAATCTGGTTGTCCGTACCGGCTCGTTCTGTCAGCGACCAGGCGCCGACTGAGCTTTCAGTTGAGAGGTGATTGGCGACTTCAGACAAGCACTGAACGGCCTCTTCGATGTGGTTCGGATCGGCGACCGACAATAAATTGATTGAGTTTGTGGATAGCAGGTAATCTCTGAGCGCTGTTAACGAGGCCCCCAGCTTTTCGACCTCACCAGCAGAAGCTAAGCGGTCGTCTATTTGACGTAAACGTTGGATCCCCTCCAGACCACTTTGTCGGTGATAAAGCGATGCGAGAGGACTCATACCAGCACTCGCCGCAGTCATTGCTAGGCTATGGCCCGCGCCGCTAATACTTTGGTCGCGGCGGGCGCGCATCTGACTGATGAGCTCCCTGATGCGCCCACCTTCGGTAAACGACGCTGCGGTTAAGGTCTCGACCATTAGCTTCGACTGTTCAGTCATCCGGTTCGCCAGTGCCTTTGAAGACATGACGAGGAATCCTGAGGCCTGATCAATATCGGTACGTGATGCGCGTGTCGATACGCTTAGGCCCAAACTGCCCACAGTCGCCGATTGTCGGTCCTGTACCTCGAGATAGGAGGCGTTATTGATGCCTACCTCCGATGCGAGCGCGCACAAGAGCGGTAGTTCGCTTTGCTGCTCTTCTGTGAGTGTCGGCAGAGCGAGCGCGATTTGCTGATAAACCAGACCGTTGGTTCCCGCTTTGCCCACGATGTGTCGCTTGCTTTGGGTCAACGGCTTTGAGTCAAGCGTGGGTGTCAGGACATCCTTAGGGATATCAGTAAGGCCCACTTTAGGCAGGATGCTGACATCGTCTACCTGATTTTGGCGTTGCTCGAGATCTCTCGCGAGCTTGCGCACATTAGCAATGGCATCCTCGTCCAGATTGGCTCGCATATCTGCCAATCGCTGCGTCTCGCGCTCCTTTCTGAGTTGATCGAGATCAGGATTCGGTGCCACGGTTAATGTGATTCGGTGGGGATTATCGAGCACCAGCGCATTCAGCCGTTCTTTAATGAAGTTGGGCTCTCGCATCTTTGCTCTCAATCGCTCGACAGCGGGACTCAAATCGAGGGCAGCAACGGCGTCACCATTATGTGTGGCGGCCCCCAGCGCTCGAAGCATCAGGTTGAGTCCGTAAGGCATACCATCGCCGGTCACTTCTCTCTGATGGAGTTCGATTTGATGAAGAATTGCTTCTAAACGATCCAAGCTCACGCCTTCCTCAGCCGTGCTACGAATGACTTCAAGTACCTGTGCTTCAAAGTCATCTGCACGGTTCGGGTTGCTGCCCTCGATGCCACAGCAGAGCACCATTTCACGCATTGAATCCTCCAGGCCGCACAGTGGTGAGGGTGCGGAACCCAGATCGTTGGTCTCTAGCCATTGCATTAACGGCGAGGCGCTGTTTTCCATGAGAACAGATGACAACAACTGTGCTTCTAGCATCGCATCAAGGTCTGCGCTCTCGCCCAGTTTCCAGCCCATGATGAGGTGTGTTTTGTTGTCGGTGTCGGCATCTTCTAGCGCATAGTGATGTAACGCGCGTTTAGGTGCGTCGAAGGCCTGCTCGAGTGTGACCTCGATGTGCTCGTCAGAGCGCTCAAATCGGCTCAATGCCTCCCGCTCAAAGACATCGTGGTGCTGCGACACCGGGAGATTACCGAAGGTCAATAAAATGGCATTGCTCGGATGGTAATGACCCTTGTAGAAGGCCATCAGCTGATCATAGCTGAGATCCGGAATAGCCTCTGGGTCACCACCGCTGTTGTGGTGGTAAGTGCTGGTTGGGAAGAGCTCAAAACACAATCGATCCCACAACACAGACGAAATAGACGACATCGCCCCTTTCATCTCATTAAAAACAACCCCTTTGTAAACCAGCGGTGCATCGGCCTCCTCGGAGGCTAGCTCTACCCGGTGACCCTCTTGAGCGAAATCGAGAGGGTCAAGTCGAGAAAAGAACACGGCGTCGAGATACACCGAGAGTAGATTGTCAAAATCTTTGGGATTTTGTGTGGCAAAAGGATAGGCCGTCCAATCTGAGCTTGTGAAGGCATTCATGAAGGTGTTGAGCGATCGGCGAAGCATCATGAAGAATGGATCGCGCACGGGATACTTTTCACTACCACAGAGAACCGTGTGCTCCAGTATGTGGGCAACCCCCGTTGAGTCCTCCGGAACTGTCTTCAGAGCTACCATGAAGACGTTTTCATCCGAGTTCGTCGCCATATGAAGGTGGCGCGCGCCGGTCGCTTTATGGACGTATTCCTGAACTTCCAAACCTAGTGACTCGATAGGGACACGACGCGTCAGCTCAAATGCTGGATGAGTGGAGGGTGTTACGACTGCGTTCATGACATTTCCTGAGGTTACTGGGTTATGCGCTCAATGAGCTCAATATTGAAGAGGGAGGGCCAGCGTTTGCCACCCAACCAAATTGCACTTGTTTTGGGATCTACCGCAATGCCGTTCAACACATCTGTATCGCGTCGTCGCTCACCGCGCGGGAGTAACCCACGAGCATCAATAATACCGGTGATTATGCCTGAAGTGGGGTCTATTCGAACGATCTGGTCTGTCAGCCACACATTTGCCCATATTTCGCCGTTGATCCACTCAAGTTCATTGAGACGAGAGACACGCTTACCGTCGTATGTCACCTCAATCGTTCGTTTTACTTCGTTGTTTTCCCAGACCGCTAAACGGTGCGTGCCATCTGAGATCCATAGTTGACTGCCGTCGCTGGTAACACCCCAGCCCTCACCAGGAATGCGATGGGTTTCGATAATCTTCATCGAATTGGGATCCAATACCAGCAAGTCCTGAGATCGCCAGGTGAGAACATAGATCCTGCCATTGAGCTCCGCGAGTCCCTCGGCAAAATACTCGTCGGGCAGTCGAGTGACCTCGCGGTTCGCCATAGATGGCCATTCGTAGCGAGCAACGAAGGATTCACCGTAGAGGCCTGAGCTTACCCAAAGCGCGTCATTCCAGATCAATAAACCTTGGGTGAAATGGTCGCGGTTAATAGCCCGAGTCTCCTTTGCGACATAGTCGAATATCCGCGGTGGATTGGCAGTCGCTGTTGCGGCCATTGCGATGCAAGTCAAAAGGAGCATAAAGCCTTGAGTTACGACGTTTTTCATTAGAGCTGGCCTTTGACCAAACGTCGCTTCAAAAACCGCGCTGGCGAGACAGCTTGATGGAGGTAGCGCGTCACGGGAGGCGGGGAGTCCATCATCTGAGACACTAGCAGTTCGGACAGCAGCGGCGCAGGACGTCAAACCGCGAGAGCCCAAACCTGTCAGCACATACAAGCCTTTAATGTTTGGCTGCTTCTTAGCGATGAGGCGTTTTCGATCGTGTCGAAGCCCGTTGTAGGTGGTCATAAATTCAGTTTCGTCGGGTACGGGGCCTGCAATAGGCAGGTAATCAGCGGTAGCGCAGCGCACAGCCGCTTGCCCCGTGTGTCCTTCAGAGCTAATCGCGGAGTCCAGAGAGGGAATCTGTGACCTTAGCTGTTGAATGTTGGTCTCGTGATCTGCTGCTCGCTCTTCCGTGGAGGTTTCGTTCAGCCCATAGGTAGCACCAATGCAATGCTGATTAGCTTTGGCGGGGGGGGTGTATCCCGAGTGACAGACCGTGCACTTCAAATCCTCCAGTCCGCCCTGGGATGGAAGCAGGGTGGTTTGCCCTCGAATCGGTTGCAGTGGCAGCCAACCTAGCCTGGCATCCTCTACCGCCTCCCAAGCCGTCGTGACAACGGCTGTATCACCGGTGGCGACACAGTCTCCAGTAGCGACGATGGCAAACCATTGGTCATCATCACCTTGGCGCAGTGTCGTATCGCCGATACCTTCGATAACAGTGATATTTGGGTGGTCTAGAAGTTCAGTACAAATGGCGCGGGGGTATAGCCAGCCCGACCCCGGATAATGCTGGGCACCTTGAGTAAGAGCCACCCCCGCAATTAATGACGCCGCTTCGCGAGTCACGACTTTTAGCGGACTGTCCTCATCATCGAATGCAATGGCTAATCGCTCGAGGGCATCGTCCGATGCCAGTTGTAGATAGCCAGATAGCTCACCATCAATACCGTCCTCGAGTGAACCCTCACGAAACTTCTGCTGATGGTGATCAACTGAAAACTCATAGGCGGTCAGCGAAAAGTCGGTCAACTTGCCGTGTTTGTGGGAGGGTCGCGTATATATCACGCCTTGCGGTTGGGTCGAGCCTCCCGAGCCAATGGTGCCTCGCTCAAGTACGGTTACCTTACAGTTGCGCTCTGCGAGTCTTCGGGCAATGTGACTACCGGCTAGGCCTGCGCCCAGCACAAGGCATGACTGTGGCTCATGACTGTGGCTGGGATGATCCCAGGCTGTCGGTCTCGCACGCGCTGAGTGTTGATCAGTTGATGTCACAGAGAGATCTAAAACGCCTTGTAAGCACTCCCGTTTGCGACCGAATCCAGGTCGTTTTGACACTCTGAAGCCGACACGCTCTAGCGAGCGACGCACATCGCCGGAGGCGGTAAAGGTGGCCACATGGGCTGAATCGCGACTTAAGTTTGCCACACCCCGCAGCACGTCGGCTGACCACATGGCTTCGTTTCTTGAGGGCGTAAAACCGTCGAGAAACCACAGATCGACCCAGCGGTTTCCATAGGACTCTAGATCACCCAGCGCATCCGAGACATCCTCCCACCAAAAATCTACGGTTAAGCCATCAATCAACTCAGATCTTCGGTGGCAGCCGGGAATCGGCGAGGGCCAGCGCTTTAGAATGATTTCAAACTCCCGACTTAGCGACGTCCATCGAGCGTTGGCTGCGCGGAGTTGAGACCTTGATAATGGGTGTTTTTCAATGGTGACGACATGGCAGCGTGCCCCCGCAGGGCCATGCTCCGACCAAGCCCGCAGGATGAGCGCCAAATTGAGTGCGGTCCCGAGGCCCAGTTCACCAATGATGAGAGTTTCCCCAGCTTGTAGGGCCTGCATGCGGTTAACCACGTCGCCACCTTCGATGTAAACGTAGGTGCTTTCGGCTAGACCGTTCTCGGGAGAGTAATAATCGTCATCGAATTCGCTGGATCGCGGCGTTTCTTTTGTAAAATCGAGACGCGGGCGCGACACTAGCCGCCAATCTTTGTTGCCACGCTCGATCATACTGATAAGCTCTCCCCTCGGAGAAGCGCCCGCACTTCCATCTGGGAATTATAAGAAAGCGGTGCGTCTAGACTATTCATTTTTTGATCAATTTTTTGGGAAGTAATCATGGCCTTGGGTAATTCTACGATGACATACGACCAGTTGGGCCAGCTTACGGCTCACTTGTTGAATAAAGCGTTCATCGAGACGACACGGACGGTCTCCAAAGGCGTATTTCGGCGTCTTGTCGACGGCGAAGTGGTACCCATTACCCAACTTGAATTTGAGGGCGATGAAACGGTTCAGCTCAATATGAAGCTGCACATGTCTGCCTATCGCGGTGACATCAACTACACACGATTCAGAGACGGTGTGGTGGCCTTGCTTAAGGAGCTCTTGACGGCGCTCAGCAAAGAGGGCGCACTAAAAACCTTCACGGCCAACGATGCAGACGGAGTTGCAACCAATACACGACTTTTAGGCGCTTCGGGCCCTACGCAACATGGAGAAGATATCAACGTGCTGATGGTGGCAATGACACCTTCGCAGAACGAGCCCAAGATTGTCGTTGAGTTGATGTATATGGATCCAGATCAGTTCGTGTCAGCCAAGCGCGGCGAGTCGTGATCTAACAGTTCGACCGAGGGTGGCGGCACGACTGTCACCGTTTTCTTTTCGGTTGGTGCAATCACGCGAGATTCGCCTCGACACACTTCTTTTCCATCCTGATTTTTGACGGACAATGCCATGGTGACCCATGGCTTGCGGGCGTGCTTGTCGGTTACCGTCAGCCCTATGCTAAGTGTGTCACCGAGGAAAATGGGTGACCGAAACTCTAGGTTCTGGCCCAGATAGACGGTACCCGGTCCCATGAACTCCAACCCAATCACAGCGCTCACAAAGGCACCAATTAGCATGCCATGACCAATACACTCGCCGAACTGCGTGGTAGCCGCATACTCGGGGTCGAGGTGCAAGGGATTGTGATCGCCCGATACGACGGCAAAAAGTTCGACATCTCGTGCTGTGACTAAGCGACTAACTTCGATACCATCTCCGATCGCGAGTTCGTCAAACGTTATGTTGGTGATGTCCATGGGGGTCCCTCGCGGAAACGACTTTTGAGTCGTTCAAAAATACCATAATCAAAAAAAACGGGGTTAACCGAATGCAAGCCGATATCTCTGCGGCCATTGCCGCGCGCTACGACGAGCTCAACATCGAATGGAATGTTGACGTGACAGCGTATCCTTCGATTGTTGCTTTATTTGAGGAGGCAATGACTGACTTTGCGGATATGCCAGCGTGTTCGAGCGTTGGGCATGCGCTCTCCTATGCTGAGCTAGACACCCTATCAGCTAATTTTGCGAGCTGGCTACAGAATGAGTCAGGGCTGGCCCGTGGTGATCGCGTCGCGATACAGATGCCAAATCTGATTCAGTATTTGGTCGCCTGCTTGGGAACGCTTCGAGCAGGTATGGTCGTGGTCAATACCAATCCTCTCTACACAGAACGAGAACTCGAGCATCAGCTGAACGACTCGGGCGCCCGTATTCTCGTCCTACAAGCGAATGTGGCGGAAACAGCTGCCAACGTCGTTGCCAGAACCGGTATCGAGAAAATCGTGCTGACTGAAATCGCGGATCTTCACCCAGCTCCGAAGCGCTGGCTGTTGAATGCCGCAGTTAAGTACATCAAAAAAATGGTTCCCAAGGTCAGCTTACCCAATGTCATAAAGTTTAATGACGTACTTAAACAAGGCGCTCAGAAGCAGTTCACTCCCGTAGCGTTAAACCTCGATGATTTGGCGATGCTGCAGTACACAGGTGGGACAACCGGGGTCGCGAAAGGGGCCATGCTGTCCCATGGCAACATTGTCGCCAACGTCATGCAGATCGATGGATTTTTTGAGACCTTTGGAATCGATGCCAAGGGCAGTGTGTTTATGCAGCCACTGCCGGTCTACCACATCTACGCTTTCACGGTATCCATGTACTCGCTCCGTAAGGGTGCGCACACACTGTTCATTCCTAACCCTCGTGATTTGGGCTCAGTCGTAGAGGCATTTGAGAAATATCAGCCTACCGTGTTCGCTGGCCTCAACACCTTATTCGTGGCGCTGTGTAACGACGAGCGATTTAGAAGCATTACCTTTGAAAATCTGCAGCTGACGATGTCGGGCGGTATGGCGTTAACGCAAGCCGCTGCCGAGCGATGGGCAGAAGTCACCGGTTGCAATGTTTATGAGGGCTACGGATTAACCGAGACCTCGCCTACGGCCACGACAAACCCTGGTAATGGTCGGCAGTTGGGCACGATTGGGATTCCAGTGCCGCAGACCTACGTCAAAACGATGAGTGATACGGGTGAAACCTTGGGCTTTGGCGAGGCCGGCGAGCTATGTATCAAGGGTCCGCAGGTAATGCAGGGTTATTGGCAACGTCCTGAGGCGACAGCGGATGTGCTTGATTCGGAAGGTTGGTTCTCTACTGGCGATGTTGCTGTAATTCAGCCCGATGGCTACATAAAGATTGTCGATCGTATTAAGGACATGATCATCGTCTCGGGATTTAACGTGTATCCCAACGAGCTCGAAGACGTCTGCGCCAAGCATCCAGGCGTGCTCGAGTGTGCTGCGGTTGGCTTGCCATCAGAGGCGACAGGAGAGGCAATTCGCCTGTATGTTGTGAAGGCTGATGATGCACTCACCGAGGATGAGGTGATTGCGTACATGCGCGAGCAGGTGACTGCCTACAAAGTGCCAAAGTCCATTGTTTTTAAGGATGATCTGCCCAAAACCAATGTGGGTAAAATCCTTCGACGGGAGCTGAGAGACCTCGCTACCCAAGGTTGATGTCAAACGTGTGTTGAATTGAGGAGCGCGTGAGTAAAAGTCATGAGGGCCGCGTCGAGCGGCTAGTTCCTCAACACATTTCATACCCCGAGCAACTACCGGTTGTTGCGCGCAAAGACGAAATCATGCGCGCTATCGCCGAGAATCAGGTTGTCGTGATTGCCGGTGAGACAGGGTCCGGTAAGACCACCCAATTGCCTAAAATGTGCCTCGAGCTCGGGCGTGGCCGTGAGAAACGAATAGGACACACCCAGCCACGTCGTATCGCCGCTCGCGCCGTTTCAAGCCGGATCGCTGAAGAGCTAAACACCACGGTGGGCGGCCTGGTCGGTTATCAGGTGCGCTTCAATGACGATGTCACCGAGCAAACCGCCGTGAAAGTTATGACCGACGGTATTTTGCTGACGGAGCTATCGCGAGATCGTCAGCTTCAGGCTTATGACACGCTGATCATTGACGAGGCGCACGAGCGTAGCCTCAATATCGACTTTATTCTCGGGTATCTGAAGCGATTACTGCCAAAACGTCCCGATCTAAAAGTCATCATTACGTCGGCAACGATCGACGTGGAGCGCTTCAGTCAGCACTTTAACGATGCCCCCGTTATCGAGGTCTCGGGACGTACGTATCCGGTGGATGTCCATTATCTCGACAGTGTGGAGGACCGTGATCGAGGATTACAGCGGCAGGTTTCCCAGCTTGTCGATGAAATAGAAGCCGAGCGTCATGGGCCGCGTGGTGATGTGCTCGTTTTCTGTCCGGGTGAGCGACAAATACGTGACCTCGCCAAAGAACTCCGAGGTCGTGATCGGATTCAGGTATTACCTCTTTACGCCCGCCTGAGTAATGCCGAGCAGAACCGCGTCTTTAACCGCACCGGTTCGGGTATGCGTGTTGTCCTTACAACCAACGTGGCGGAGACATCGCTGACTGTGCCCGGTATCCGCTATGTCATTGACCCGGGAGATGCGCGCATCAGTCGTTACAGTCACCGGTCGGGCCTTCAGCGTCTACCGATTGAATCTATTTCGCAGGCGAGTGCCAATCAGCGCAAAGGCCGATGCGGTCGGGTCGCCGAGGGGGTGTGCTTCAGGCTGTACTCAGAGCAGGACTTTGTTTCGCGTCCTGAGTTTACTGATGCCGAGATTTTACGAACCAATCTTGCCTCGGTGATTCTGAGAATGCTGGAGTTGGGCTTGGGAGACGTTCGGCAGTTTCCTTTTGTCGATCCGCCTGACCCCAAGATGGTCCGAGACGGTTTTCGACTGCTGACGGAGTTGGGCGCCGTCGATAGCAATGCCAAGCTTACGCCGTTGGGCCGGGCAATGGCGAAGCTGCCGGTCGATCCAAAACTGAGCCGTATTTTGTTGGATGCAGCGAGCCGCGATTGCCTGAATGAGGCACTGGTCATCATTAGTGCGCTTTCGGTCCAGGACCCACGCGAGCGACCGCAGGAGAAGCGAGCGCAGTCTGATCAGCAGCATGCAAGATTCAATAATCCCCAGTCCGACTTCATTGCCTGGCTCAATCTATGGCAGTACCTGGAAGAACAGCGGCAGGCCTTGAGCCAGAATCAGTTTCGTAAGCTCTGTGATCGGGAGTTTCTTTCCTATTTGCGTATCAGGGAGTGGCGCGAGGTTCACTACCAACTGGTGGTCTCGTGTCGTCAGATGAAGTTTCGGGTGACCGAACTCAAATCCTACGAAGATAAATACGAGGCCATTCATCGCGCGCTCTTGTCTGGCTTATTAGGCAATATCGCTCAGCAAGATGAGGGCCGGCGGTTCAATGCCGCCCGTAACCGTAAGGCTCAGGTGTTTCCGGCGTCGGGACAATACAAAAAGCCACCTAAATGGTTGGTTGCAGCCGAGCTGGTGGAGACGTCGCAGGTCTTCGCTCGACAGTGTGCGGCCATCGAGCCCAGCTGGCTGCTCGACACCAATCCAGTGCTCCTTAAGCGCCATCACTATGAGCCAGCCTGGAATGCGCGCTCGGGTCGCGTTATGGCCAAAGAGCGGGTTTCTCTGTTTGGTTTGACCATCAGTGATGGGCAAAGGGTGCACTACGCGGGCATCGATCCTAAGACCTCTCGATCCATCATGATCCGTGATGGTTTGGTATCGGGAAATTATCGCCAGCCACCCGAGTTCTTGAAGCACAATTTGAAACTCGTTAACGATGTCATGGAGCTTGAGTCGAGAACTCGGCGGCGTGATCTCCTGGTCGATGAAGAGTCGATGGTTCGGTTCTACGACGAGCGACTCCCACTTGATTGTGCGAGCGGGGTAGCGCTCGATAAGTGGTTGCGTCGTGACGAGACAGCTGAGCAAAGCCTCAGGATGAACCGAGAGCAAGTGCTGACGCGTGACCCTGGTGGCGAGGTCGAAGCGCAGTTTCCGAAGACGCTGACAGTGGGGGATATTAGCTTTCAGTTGAGCTATCAGTTCGAGCCTGGTGGCAATCGTGACGGGGTCACAGTCACTATTCCTCGCGCGCTGATGAATCGTGTTCCGCGATATCGGTTTGAATGGTTGGTCCCCGGCCTCTTGAGGGATAAATTGATTGCCATGATCAAGGGCTTGCCCAAACAGCTACGCAAGCAACTCGTTCCGGCACCGGATGTTGCAGATGCGTTACTGGAACGTCTGACAGCAGCCGATGAACCACTATTTCATGCGCTGACTCGAGAAATTAAGGCCCTTCGCTCGGTCAATGTTGCGGCCAGCGATTGGGCGCAGGTGAATATCGAATCGTTTTATTTGATGAATATTCGCGTGGTCGATGATCGTAAAAAGCTACTGGGAGAAGGTCGCGATTTGGCAGCGCTGGTGTCCGAGTTTCGCAGTAATTCACCGGTTGAGGTGGTTACCACTCGGAACAACGTCGAGCGAGTCAATGTAACGCGCTGGGATTTCGACGATTTACCAAGCGAGTGGCGCGGTAAGTCTGCGGGTGCAGAGGTATTGGCCTACCCCGCGGTGATTAAGGAGGGATCGGGACAGTTGTCTGTGCGTCTGCTCGATTATCCGGTAGAAGCAGACCGCCAGCACCGCCTTGGTGTGGCCGGGCTTCTACTTCAAAGTGACCTAAAAACAGCGAAATACCTCAAAAAGCAGTTATTTGTCGACAATATGTCAAAACTGTCTCTTGCTGGAGCCCGGTTGGAACGAGAGTCGTTGGTGGATGCCATTATCGAGGGCGGCTTATGGCAGCTCCTCGACGGCGAGGAGTTGCCAAGATCACAAGATGAGTTCGCTTCGGTTCAACGCACCGTCACAGCACAGTGGGTGCCACATGTACTGGAGATGGGGAACCACTTGGCGCAAGCGATTAAGGTCTCGTCTGACACGTGGACTGTACTCTCGCGTTACGGTGCGAATGAGTATGCGGAGGCGCGGGCAGATATGGAACAGCAATTGCTGGCACTCTTCAGTTCGAAAAGCCTCATTGAGACCCCGTCAGAGTGGATAACGCATTACCCGCGATATCTAAAAGCGATCGCAAATCGTGCCGAGCGCCTGCCAGCCCAGGGTGGCAAGGACGATAAGTCCATGGCTATGTTGTCGCCACAAGTGCAGCGATTGAGTGACGGCAAGAAACGCTATCCCGGACTCGACGTCCTATGTCCCGAGGCGGTTCGCTTCCGGTGGATGCTAGAGGAGTTTCGCGTGTCCTTATTCGCTCAGCAGTTGGGTACCAAATTACCGGTCTCGGCCAAACGCCTGGATCAGCAATGGCAATCTGTTGAGCTGTGGATGACAAATAATCCACGTTGATATTCATACTTTTTGTTAGAGTAGTGCTACGCACAAAAGAGAAACACAGAGTGTCATCAGCATCTAATCCCGTTATGTCGGTAGTCCTCGCGATCTGCCTCGCAGTTGGGATGACGCCTGCCTTGGCGAATGACGACCCGTTTGAGTCACTTAATCGCGAGATTCTTGAATTCAACGACGCAGCTGACGCGGCGATCCTTAGGCCGATTGCTGTTGCCTATGACGAAACTGTTCCCACGCCCATTCGGCGCGGATTGATGAACGCGTACGATAACCTCAGCGATGTGAATGCAGCCGTGAACGCCTTACTTCAAGGTAGACCTGGCTATGCCATGAAAAATACCGGGCGTGTGGTGCTCAATACGACGTTTGGTCTGCTGGGCGTCATCGATGTTGCTAGTGATATGGGGATTGAACCCTATGAGACCGACTTCGGTCATACCCTTGCTCGCTGGGGTGCGCCGGAAGGACCGTATGTCATGGTGCCATTTCTTGGGCCTCGAACTTTCCGATCGGGCATTGGTGATATCACCGATAGCTTTATGTCAGCCAACGACTACGTATTTGACGATGACCTCATTACCTGGGGGTCAAGAGGGTGGCGGGCACTAGAGTACCGAGCGGACCTTCTGGAGGCCGAGGATCTCATCACGGGTGATCGCTATGTCTTCATTCGCGACGCTTACCTACAGAACCGCGAGGCCTTGGTGAATGATGGCGTGGTTGAAGATACGTTTTCTGACTTCGAAGAAGACGAGTGGGACGAAGACTTTTAAGCGCTGCGGCGGGCAATTAGTGCCTCGGTAGCATCCACCGCTTCTTTGAAGAGTGCAGCATCTGCTCCCGCCTTGTGCATACCTTCACTCAGCAGTCTGCGAAACATCTTTCCACCCGGTTGGCGCTGATACAAACCAAGCACGTGACGAAGCACATGGTTCACACGACCACCCTGTCCAAGGACAGTCTCCAGGTAGGGCATCAACGCCAAGGCGACATCGTAGCGAGATATCTCCTGCTCAGTGTCGCTAAACAGCTGAGCGTCTACTTGAGATAGCAACCATGGATTCTGATAGGGCTCTCGCCCCAGCATGACACCATCCACATGATTGAGATGCGCCTGACAGTCATCGAGGGAGGTAATGCCACCGTTCAGCACAATGGTGAGGTCGGGGAAGTCTCGTTTTAGCTGGTATACCCACTCGTATCTAAGCGGCGGGACTTCTCTATTTTCTTTGGGTGATAGCCCCTGCAGCCAGGCGTTACGCGCGTGCGCAATGAAGACATCACAGCCGCCCTGAGCTACGGTGCCGACAAAATCGCGGACAATGTCGTAGCTATTGTCGTCATCGACGCCAAGCCTATGTTTGACGGTTACCGGTAACTCGACGGCCTCACTCATTGCGGCAACGCAGTCACGAACGAGCTCGGGCTCACGCATCAAGCAAGCACCGAAGGCTCCGTTCTGGACGCGATCTGACGGACATCCGCAGTTGAGATTGATCTCATCGTAGCCATAGCTCGCACCCATCTTGGCGGCCACGGCAAGGTCGGCTGGGGTTGATCCACCTAATTGCAGAGCAACCGGGTGCTCTTCCTCGCTGAATCTAAGGTGCCTGTCGCTGTCACCATGAATCAGCGCACCGGTGGTGATCATTTCGGTGTAAACCCGGGTATGCCGAGTAATGAGTCGCCAAAAATACCGACAGTGTCGGTCGGTCCAGTCCATGCAGGGCGCTGTGCTAAAACGCCACGGGCTGTTTATCTTTGGCTTGCTCGAATCATTCATTACGTTATTGTCGCATAGTGAGCGTTGGACGGATTAGCCTCTTTTCAACACAGCAATTTTTCAACGCAACAATAACGAAACAAATAATTCATTAATGCTTAGTCGAGTGCCCTGACACTCCGGCGATGCAGTCAGAGAGTTTAATCACCATGAAGTTGGATCGAAGACAAATACTCAAAGGACTTGGCTTGGGTGCCGGCGCCTTAAGTGTACGGAGCATGGCGGCTGACAGTGGTTCAGCATCGGGCTTTACTCATGGCGTTGCGTCAGGGGATCCACTGGCTGATCGCGTGATTATCTGGTCAAGGTATGTCCCTGCGGCCCGCAGCGGGCGCGTCGATAATGTTATTTGGCAGGTAGCCTATGACCGCTCATTTGGTGACCTGGCCGCCAGTGGCGTGACAAAGACGTCTGCCGAGCGAGACTTCACTATCAAGGTCGATGTCACGGGTTTGAAGCCTGGTCGCCGTTTCTTTTACCGTTTTGTTGTCAACGGACAACGCTCTGATATTGGGAGCACCAAAACCTTACCGAAAGGCACTGTTGGGCAATTCCGCATGGGTGTCGCGTCGTGCTCAAACTACCCACAGGGATATTTTCACGCCTACGACGATATCGCAAAGAGCGACCTCGACGTAGTACTTCACCTTGGTGATTACCTCTACGAATACGCGAGGGGCCGCTATGTAAACCCGATTGCAGAGGACACGCTCGGACGGGCTGTTACGCCCGTCAACGAGATCGTCTCGCTCGCGGACTACCGAGAGCGATATGCGGTCTACCGTTCAGACAGGGACCTACAAGCCGCTCATGCAGCGCATCCATGGATTTGTGTTTGGGATGATCACGAACTGACGAATAACACCTGGAAAGAGGGCGCGGAAAATCATAACGAAGGTGAGGGCGATTTTGATGAGCGCATTGCGATAGCACGCAAGGTCTATCACGAGTGGATGCCCATTCGAACGGCTGCTCAAACCGATCAGGCACCTATCTATCGCGCCTTCGAAATAGGGAAGTTAGCCGATCTGATCATGTTAGACACGCGACTTCACGGCCGTGACGAGCAGTTTATCTATCAGCGTGACCTCGAGAAATTCGGGGGTGCAGAGGCATTTGTTAAAGAGCAACTCATGAACCCTGAGCGGACGATTCTGGGCGCAGATCAGGAGAATTGGCTGGGCTCGCAATTGGCTGCGAGCCATGATCGCGGCAGTGTCTGGCAGGTCATTGGTCAGCAGGTGTTGATGGGTAAGCTCACCACGCCATTGATCTCTCAGGAGACCCTCGACAAGATGGAGCTGCCCGAGCGATACCGTAAGCGCCTTGAAGGGCTTCAACAAATTGCCGAGGCCAAGCTTCCCATGAACCTCGACGCTTGGGACGGTTACCCCGCCTGTCGCGAGCGTATTCACAGTCTATTCACGCAGTTTGGCAAAAATCCTGTTGTACTTGCCGGTGATACGCACAATGCCTGGGCGTTCAATATGCGAAATGGCTTGGGCGATGCCGTCGGCGTGGAAATAGGCACACCCGGGGTCACCAGTCCAGGAATGGAGGCTTATTTGCCAGCTCCGCCCCAGATGATGCGTGAGGCCTTGCTCAGCAGCAGCGCTGAGCTACACGATCTCGATACATCGCAACGTGGCTGGACAGTCGTTGAGTTCACACCGGAGCAGCTGACTTCTACCTGGCGTTTTGTATCGACCATTCTGGAGAGTCAGTACTCAGTGGTGGAGAGCAAGCCTATCGTTTGTAAGGCCGGTGATAGGGCATTCAGTTAAGCTTGCCCTCGTTATTGAGCCGCTATACCCACTCGCCTGATCGGGGATCAAAGGCCATCTATCGCTTCGGCTAACCAATCCATCCGGGTGTCGAGCCACTCAACCAAATGGTCAACCTCCTCTTCATAGGTGTCGTAGACAACCGGGTTTGGCCACACATAGGTGCCAATCGTTTGCCATATTGAGTCATTCTCCGCCTGAGAGAGGCTCAGATGCTCTGCCCATGCGTTGATGTCGGCTTTGATTTCGGGACGCTGAGCGTCGATGTCTGCGTAGCGCTCTTTGACCCGCTGCGCGAAATAGGGATCCTCAAGCATCCGATCGATCCAGGTATTCCAACGAACCCACCAACCCTCAGGGTAGGTGGCATCAGCGTAATCAACGTTTCCGAAGCCTAGATCAAAGTCCCAAATGGGACCCATTCGAATTTTTTCACCCGGTATCCAATGGAAGAAAATACTCGAATACCACTTGGCATCAACGTTCTTTGCAATCTCATTGACCAAGAACCAGTCGATGAAGCTATCGACATCCGCATAAGCGCGATAGCCATTAGTTGGATCTGCGAACTCGCTGCTGAAGAGGACAGTCTCAAATTCATTGATGTGCTGGCGCACTTGAGCGAACTCGGGGTCGGAGTAGGCAAGTCCGGGCTCTTTGATATTGATGAGGTAAGTAGGGGTTTGAAACGAGACATCATCGGGATCCAGACGATCTGGTTGATCGATTTCCAGCAGGAAACCCGTATCGCCGATATCGACACGGTTGCTGCCATCCTCTACTTTTTCAGTAATGTGATAGAAGCCATCGTGCTCGCCGTTGACGAACACTTCTGCGAAATGACCACTGGGTGTCCACGTGAGTGTCGTGCGCTCGCCGAGTGAAAAGGCAAGGTGGTTTCGCACCAGTGTTTTATCGGAGTACTCGGCGAGAAACAGCCACTTTTTGTCTTCAAGCATGCCAAACAGATCTCGTTTGGATTCAAGCTTCATTTGGTAGGGCTTTTTGGGATGAACGAACCAGGTTGAGTTGCCCCGACCCCGAATCTCCATGCCCATCTCATCCACAGAGTCATATTCCCTGCCGCCCTCCAGACGGAAAGTGCCATTTACATAGTCCTCTTTCGACACCACGGGTGATTCGGTCGTCAGATAAATGATGGGGAGTCCCGTGAATCGCGTTAAGTCGACTTGATAGCTTTTCGTTGTTCCCGACTCATTGGTAACCGTGTAATTCAAAATGGGAGTGAAGTCCTGGCTCGATTCGCCAGAGGTTTGCTCAGCACCGTCTAGAGATACCTCAGTGCCGGTGAAAGAAAACGTTGGCGTCAGCGAGACCACCGATAGATCTGTCGGTGATCTTGCCGAGAAGGTATCTCCTTCCAAAACAAATTCGATATCGCCTTCTAGCTCTGGATTATTTTCTTTTAGTAGTGAGAACGTCTCTAAGACAGGAGCTGCCGGCGGCGGCGGTGGAGGAGCGACTATAACAGGCTCAGAAGTACTTCCTGATCCGCCTCCGCAGGCGCTCAGTGCAATTAGGCATGCGAAAATTGCCGATGATCCCAATAGCCTCATGTTTTTCACGATTTCCCCCATTGAATCGTAGCGGACGCAGTCTAGAGTCCGGGCGCTAAATTGGTGCTTTGCGCTTAAGCCTAACGGGATCAGCGATCCCGTCACAGATGAAGCCCTCAGTTTCTATTTCGCAGTGTGTGAAACAGAGCCTAACTCGCCAGCCATCTGGCGTTAGGCGGCTGATTTTCCTGGTATTGCTGCCAGCAATCGCTGGGTGTAATCGCTTTGAGGTGAGTTAAATACGTCGCTCGTATTACCCACTTCTTCGAGTTTTCCTCGATACAGCACTGCTACACGGTCGGCAATTTGCCGAATAACAGCAAGATCATGCGAGACAAAGAGCATGGTGAGCCCATACTCGTCCTTCAGGTCTTTTAGCAAGTCGAGGATCTGCGCCTGAATGGTGACATCGAGCGCCGAAACCGGCTCGTCCGCGACAATAAACTCGGGTTTGGTTGCCAGTGCTCGACCAATGGCAATGCGCTGTCGTTGACCACCGGAGAATTCGTGAGGGTATTTCTTGGCAAATCCTCGCGCGAGGCCCACGTTGTCCATGAGTTCTCTGATGGCGGCATCAAGACCCGACCGATCGACAATCTTGTGCAGCAATAGTGGCTCAGCCAGCGTGTCGTAGACCGTCATACGAGGATTCAGTGATGCATAGGGGTCTTGGAAAATCATCTGCATACGCCTTCGGAGCGATTTGAGCGCATTACGATCGAGTCCGCCGACATCAGTGCCATCAAAGCTTACATGGCCATCGGTAATGGGCGTCAATCGCAGCAATGAGCGACCAAAGGTCGACTTGCCACTGCCTGACTCACCCACCAGACCTAAGACTTCGCCCCGTTGTATCGACAGCGATACGTCATCAACGGCCTTGATGGGCTCATCGCTATTTTCAGACGTGAAATAGGTTTTCAGGTTGGTGGCTGTGATCAGTGTGTCCCGCCCGGTGTCAGGTTCGGGCGGTGCGCCGCTCGGAATGGCTGCCAATAACTTTTGTGTGTAGGGGTGTTGCGCATTGGTGAAGATGTCAGCGGGAGCGCCTTGCTCAACAACCAGTCCCTTCTCCATGACGACAATATGATCAGCAATATCCGAAACCACAGCGAGGTCGTGACTGATGAACAAAACGCCAATGTCGCGCTTTTCCTGTAGCGACTTAATCAAGCGAAGAATCTGTGCCTGAATGGTCACGTCCAGCGCTGTGGTTGGCTCATCGGCAATCAGAAGCTTGGGCTCAGTGATGAGGGCCATGGCAATCATGACGCGCTGCCGCATTCCGCCCGAGAACTCGAACGGATAGGCCCTCATGGCGACTTCTGAATTTTGAATTCCGACCTCATCGAGCAGTTCAATTGCTCGCTGTGTCGCTGCTTCTTTGTCGGCCACACCGTGCACGAGAAGAGGCTCAATCAGTTGCTCGCCAATTCGCATGTAGGGGTTAAGGCATGTCATCGGATCCTGAAAGATCATGGCAATGTCGGAGCCGCGAATACCCCGGAGTTCTCGCTCGGACAGGGCGAGCAAGTCTTGGCCGTTAAATTCGGCAGTGCCAGAGTCAATCCGGCCTGGGGGCTGTGGAATCAGGCCCAAGAGTGCGTAACAGGAGACCGACTTACCCGAACCACTCTCGCCGATGATGGCCGTGATGGACTTGGCTTCAACTGAGAAACTGACGTTTTTGACGGCTTCCGTTGTCCCGTTACGGGTAACGAAGCTGACGCTTAAATCATTAACGTTGAGCAGACTCATGGATTAATCCTTTGAACCGCGAACATCGAGCGCGTCACGAAGACCATCGCCGAGGAAGTTGAGAGAGAACAGCGTAATCGTCAGCGCCAAACCGGGGAAAATGAGTAGCCAGGGGTACTCCTCCATGGTTTCGGCGCCATAGCTAATAAGCAGTCCCCAGCTAGTTTGTGGCGGCTGAATGCCGAGACCCAGGAAGCTTAGGAAGGCCTCCAGCAACATCACGCTTGGAATCGTCAGTGTTGTATAGACAATGATTGGGCCAAGAGCGTTGGGGATAATGTGTTTGAAAATGATGGCCGAGGGAGGGAGTCCCAACGATACGGCCGCTTCGACAAATTCCTGCTGACGTAAGGATTGCACCTGAGTCCGCATGATTCTCGCCATGGTCAGCCACTCAACCGCACCAATTGCCAGGAAAAGGAGCAGGATGTTTCGGCCGAAGACCACCATCAGCAGGATGATGAAGATCATGAAGGGCAGTGCGTACAAGATGTCGACAAATCGCATCATGATTGAGTCGATACGGCCACCCACATAGCCGGCAACGGCTCCCCAAGTAACACCGATGACCAGTGCTACGGCCGTGGCGATGAAGCCGACCGCCAGAGAAATCCGGCCACCGTAGAGAATCTGCGTGAGCAGGTCTCTTCCAAAAATGTCGGTACCCAGCCAGTGCGCCGCGGAGGGTGGTGTGGCGCCAAGATCCAAGTTTTGAGCCTCGTAACCGTAGGGTGCAATCCAGGGCGTCAAAATCGCCAGAACCACCATGATGACAAGCACGACCCCGCCTGTGACTGCGGCACGGTTCTTTTTAAGTCGAAGCCAGGCGTCATGCCAGAGCGAGGCGCCGTCCTCTGCGTCCATGAGAAGTGCCGTTTGTTCAGTATTCATTAGGCACCTCCCTTGAACTGCGCTCGCAGACGCGGATTAAGCCACGCGGCGATCACATCACTGATCAGGTTGAAGAAGACGATCAATGTCGACAGGAACACCGTGGTGCCCAGGATCATCGTGTAGTCGCGGTTAAACGCGGCCTGAACGTAGAACCGACCCAGTCCCGGTATCTGGAAGATGGTCTCGACAACGAACGAGCCTGCAAGCAAGCCCGCAAAGGCTGGTCCTAAAAATGCGATGACAGGGATGAGGCCGCCGCGCAGTGCGTGTTGAATCACCACGCGCCATTCGGGAAGTCCTTTGG
This sequence comes from Halieaceae bacterium, assembly GCA_038143085.1. Taxonomy (GTDB): domain Bacteria; phylum Pseudomonadota; class Gammaproteobacteria; order Pseudomonadales; family Halieaceae; genus Luminiphilus. The sequence continues at coordinate 381,716 of JAYQLG010000006.1, read as the reverse complement.
CCCTGGCTGTCCGAATGTAGTCCTGTGACAAGATTTCGAGCATTCCAGCTCGGCTGAGACGCGCGATATAGGCCGCATAGGCGCTACCCAAGGTAATCGATGGCAGTATCTTGTCTCCCGGAAGGTCTCCCCATCCAGCGATGGGTAGCCAGTCAAGATAGATGCCAAAGATCAGGACCAGTAACGGCCCTAACAGGAATGACGGCATACAAATGCCAATCATCGCCATCCCCATGGGTATATAGTCTTGCCGCGTATTGGGCCTTAGTGCGGCGAACACGCCCGCGAGAACGCCAATAAGAAGTGCAAAACTCAGGGCGTATAAGCCCAGCTCAGCCGTAACAGGCAGTCCACTACCTAAAATTTCGTTAACGCTACGGCCCGGGTATTTGAACGAGGGACCCAGATCGCCATTACTAAGGTCGCCTAAATAGGCAATGTATTGCTCGTGGAGTGGCAAATCGAGTTTGTACTGCGCCTCGAGCGCACGCTTCACCTCGGGGAGTACCGCTTTCTCACTGTCGAATGGACCACCGGGTGCGGAGCGCACCAGAAAAAACGTCGCCGTGATCACGACGAAGATGACCGGGATCGCCTGAAGCAGTCGCCAAAAGATAAATCTCAGCACCTTAGTTTGCCTCCCCATAGAGACTGCGACCGGGGTGCAGTTTCACGTATTTCAAATTAAGTGAGTCCATGAGGTTGGGGTAAATGCCTTCAACGCTTGGGTGTACTAGGTGCTTACTGGTGTAGGTGTAGATGGGGATGATGGGCATCTCGTTCATCATCATGGTTTCAGCCTTGTAGAACAGACCGTAGCGCTCATCGCGAGACTTAGCCTTGGGCGCCAAGTTGAGGATGATGTCGTCAAACTCGTCACTGGCGTAGCCGGTGTTGTTGTTGCCACCGTCGGTGATAAACAGGTCTAGGAAGTTGTTCGCATCGACATAGTCTCCAATCCAGCCGCGCCGTGCGACTTGGAAGTCGCGCTGTGATACCGAGTTGAGATAGACCTTCCATTCCTGGTTGGAGATAGTGACGTCGATGTTGAGTTCTTTTTTCCACATCTGCTGAACAGCCACCGCAATTTTTCGGTGTGCTTCCTGCGTGTTGTAGATGATTTCCAGCCCAGGCCATCCCTCGCCATTGGGGTAGCCTGCCTCCGCTAATAGCTCACGGGCTTTCGCGGGGTCGTAGTCGAACAGTTTGGGTGGGTTGTAACCGAGCGTATCGGGCGGTGTGATGCTGTAGGCAGGAATAGCGGTTTCCTGCAGCACGGTTCGCGTCAGCGTGTCTCGATCGAGTGCATATGACAGCGCTCTACGAACAAGCACATTGTCCACGGGTGGTCTGTCTGTGTTGACGAGGTAGTAGTAGGTTCCCAGATAGGCGGCCTGAACGTAGGACGTATTGCCTTGCTTTCGGTATTCCGGAATCTTGTCCAAGGGCACGACCTGGGTGTAATGCAGCTGCTCCGCGCGGAACATGCGTTCCTCGCTCACGACGTTCTCGGTTGGATAAAAATAGACGCCGTTCAGGGCCACGTTGTCGCGATCCCAGTAATGCTCGCTTTTCTTGATGATGATGCGCCGGTTGAGTGACCACTCATCGAGGGTGAACGCGCCATTGCTCACGATATTGCCAACGCGCGTCCACGGCGTGAATCGGTCGGTCATCTTTCCGTGTTTCAGCAGTGTTTCAGGATGTACCGCGAAGCTACTGTAGTGATCCATCAACTGGAGAAAATAGGGGGTGGGCGCGTTTAGAGTGACCTGTAACGTCAGATCGTCGAGCGCCTTGACACCCACTTGCTCAAAGTCGGTGATTTCACGCTTGGAGTAGGCCTCTGAATTGACAATGGGGTAGAGCATGTAAGCGTAGAGAGAGCCGGTGTCGGGATGGAGCGCTCGGTTCCAGGACCAGACGTAGTCCGATGCGGTCATTGGTTCCCCATTGCTCCATTTGGCTTCCGGGTTGATGTAGAAGGTATAGACCGTTCCGTCATCGGAAATGTCCCACCGCTCGGCAACACCGGGCTCGGGCTCAAGCGTGATGGGATTTTTAACCGCTAAACCTTCAAACAAGGCGCGGATAATGTGGTTCTCGGGAACGCCCGTGACCACATGAGGGTCGAGACCCTGAGGCTCGGCTCCGTTACCGTAATGAAGGAAGCCGTCGCGGTTTCCCGACTCCACATTGCTCTCGCCACCGCCACATGCGGTGAGCAGTGCCATCAGGACACTGGCGGGTATGATCGATTGAAAAAGGCGCATGATTCTTCTTGCTCTTGGCTTTGACGCATCCTATCCAATTTTCACTGCGCGTTGTATTTAAACTACCGAATAGTGACGTTTAAAAGCTAAGTTTCTGACTCTGCCCCAAGCCGTCTTCTGGTAAACTGCGGGCCTCAAATGAGTTGGCACACAAGAGTATCCAATGACCGTAAGAACCCGCGTCGCACCTTCACCCACTGGCGATCCTCACGTTGGGACGGCCTACATGGCGTTGTTCAATCGGTGTTTTGCTCACGCGCATGGTGGCCAATTCATTTTGCGCATCGAGGACACGGATCAAGCGAGAAGCACGGCTGCCGCGGAGCAGATGATTCTCGATTCATTGCGATGGTTAGGACTCGATTGGGATGAAGGCCCTGATGTCGGCGGCGAGCATGGTCCATATCGACAAAGTGAGCGTCGCGATATTTACGGACAGTACGCTTGGCAGCTCGTCGAGCAGGGTGATGCCTTCGTTTGCTACCGCACGCCCGAGGAGCTCGATGGGTTGCGTGAAGCGCGGCGCGAGGCGGGGAAGTCGACTGCTCTAAAGCCTGCGGATCTTGAATTATCCGCTGAAGAACAAGCCGCTCGAAAGAGTGTGGATGCACCCTTTGTCATCCGTATGCGTGTTCCTGACGAGGCGGGAGCTTGCGTTGTGAAGGATCGGTTGCGAGGTGATATCGAGCTGGACTGGGGCATGGTCGACGCCCAGATTCTTCTAAAGTCCGATGGCATGCCGACCTATCACCTGGCCAATGTGGTAGACGATCACCTCATGGGCATCACGCATGTTATTCGTGGTGAGGAGTGGCTCAACTCGGCGCCCAAGCATCAGCTTCTGTATCAGTACTTTGGTTGGGAGATGCCCGAGCTCTGCCATATGCCGCTCCTGAGAAACCCGGATAAATCAAAGCTCAGCAAGCGCAAGAACCCGACGAGTATTTTGTATTACGAGCGTATGGGCTTCCTGCCAGAGGCCTTGGTGAACTACTTGGGTCGAATGGGTTGGTCTATGCCCGATGAGCAAGAAAAGTTCTCTCTCGATGATATGCAAGCGGTGTTTGACATCGATCGTGTATCGCTGGGCGGCCCCATCTTTGATGTCGAAAAGCTTAAATGGTTGAACGGACTCTGGCTGCGCGAAAACTTTGATAGTGAGCAGCTAAAAGAGCGCTTGAAAGCGTGGCTTTGGAATGACGCTACGCTCGACAAAATATTGCCCCACGCGCAGGGTCGCATGGAGGTGCTCTCTGACTTTGTGCCCATGTCATCGTATCTCTTGTCGGGGGAGGTCGTAGTCGACGCTGCTGCATTTGACGGTACTGCGGAAACAACGGAAGAGATTGTCAGACGACTACAGTTTGTTTTGTGGCGGCTCGAGGCTCAGCAGGACTGGGAGCGTGGCGCGCTGTTTGAGAGTCTGAAGCAGCTCGCCGAGTCGCTTGAACTCAAACCTAAGGTCCTATTTGCGCCCCTGTTTGTCGCGGTTTCGGGTAAGAGCAGTGCTTATTCGATTCCTGATTCCATGTCGATTCTGGGACCTGATTTGACGCGCGCACGTTTGCGAAACGCTATCGTTGTTTTAGGCGGTGTGTCTAAGAAAGCGGCTAAGCGACTCGAGAAAGAGTACGCCGCACTGAGCTGAGAGCTAGCGCGGTCGGTTGAGAAGGGCGATCAGCGCCAACGCCGAGACAACAATTTCAAAGCCCAAGACACCCCAGGTGTAGCCCGTAAAGCTCGAGGTCATCTCGATGTCTACTTGGCTACCAGCCACCTCAAATTTTGAATCGAGTTCGCGGAACACCGTGAAGGCGCGCGCAGCACCAATGTAGCTGATGATGACAAAGAGGAGCCAGAGTCCGGCCTTGAGATATTCCTTTATGAAGGCGGAGGCAAGGAGAATGGAACCGATAGCGATTTCAAGACCGCCGTACATGGCCGCAATTTCCGCGTAAGCATCTTGAGAGGCGATGAAAATGCCCGACCACCCTGCAGGTATCTCAGGGTCGTAGACGCTGACAACACCCAGTCCAAAAAAGATGGCGCCAGTCACGCCGAGCAGTAATTGACCAAACATAAAAAGACTCCCAGAGTTGCTCGCGACACCATAGCAAACCTCATTCTACCTTGACACCAGTGCCGCATCCTCGTAACGTGCGGCCTCTTAGATTTGGGGCTATAGCTCAGCTGGGAGAGCGCAACACTGGCAGTGTTGAGGTCGGCGGTTCGATCCCGCCTAGCTCCACCAAATCTTTATTTCATAAGGGTTTGCGGTTCGTCCTTATCCGGATCTTTAGGTCTTGGATGTTGCTCTGTCTTCAACTCGCAAATTAACTGACACTCCAAGCCATACTCTTTTTTTAAAAAATATACTCGCGGTTTTTGTGACACCGTTGCTGCACTTATTGTTACCACTTGGAATCGGATTAGTCTGCCACTTCTTGCCTATTCAGATGCTAAAAAATAAGCTTGAAGAGCGAAGCCAGAACTAGCCTTTGAAAGTGATGGAGACGGTGACCCAGATTAATCGGCATTTCCCAAAGTTTCCCAGCATTTGGCAGAGTGATGTATGAAATCGGCATAAACTAGGTGGGTCACATTTCGTGTTGAGATACTTGATACTCGGTTTTTTGATACCACTATCGGCGTTCCTTCTCTCATGTGACGGTGGGGGCGGCGGAAACAGTAGTGCTGAAGGTGTCGAGAGCGTTCAGCCTAGCCCCGGTAACAGTACAGGTCCCGGTGTTGCCAATCCCTCAGCGGGCTGCAATGCCGACACAGGATTACTGACTGGCAGCGGCACCTATACGTTTCAATTCAATAATATCGAGCGTACTTACCGGGTTCACGTGCCCGAGAACTATGTTAGTACCTCAGCCAGTCCCCTCGTAATGTTGTTTCACGGATGGGGAGGCGGTCAGAATGAGTTCATTGGCAACACGACGGTGACCAGCGAAGCAGATCAACAGGGTTACGTTCTGGTTGCACCTGTGGGCCTTGGCTCGGACGAGCCCGATAACTCCTTCAACTCATGGACCTTTAGTGGATCGGGCAATGGTCTTGACGGCGACGGTGGCGATGGTGTCGACGGCGCCATTTGCGATTTTAATAACACGCCTGATTACAGGTATGACTCGTGTGATGGCATTGCGGAGAATAGCTGCTCTTGGACACAGTGCCAGCAAGACGACGTTGAATTCACCGCTGCGTTGCTTCAGCACGTTGGCAACCGCATGTGTGTGGATGCAGATAATGTCTTCGCCAGCGGTGGTTCAAATGGCGGGATGTTTACCTGGGAATTAGGACAGAACCCGTTGACGGCACCACTGTTTAGAGCGATAGCACCGATCATCGGTTTGCCGCATCGGGGCTACCTGGATGGTAAGGGTAAGAATGAGGACATGCCCGCGTTGCTTATTACTGGTCTCAATGATTCCACCGTGCCTCCCGGTGACTGGGAAAATGACGGCTTTACCACCACGAGTAATGGCGAATCCTTTTACTATACGGGCGCTACTGGGATTACGCGGAGCTGGGCCGAGTCGCACGGCTGCGATGTGACGAACGACGCCGTTGTATTCGATACTGGAACCAGTGACGCCGAATGTCGCACTTATTGCTCGAGTGACTCGGGCTGGCCTCGAGTTTTGGATTGTCGCTCTGACATGGGTCATACCTACCAGTTCAGTTGGACTTGGCCCCTCATCTTAGAGTTCTTTAACGCGCACGCACTCTAGTTGGGGCTAGTTAAGCAAGTCAGCCGCTACTGCCCTTCGCGTTATAGGTCCAAGGTTGGCGTTAACTCAATTCTTCATATGGCGACTGGTCCACCAAATCGAAGCTCCTCAATCACATCTCTCTAATTTCGAGTATCGCGCGTCCGAAATGGGTACAGTCTATCGATAGGCGCGTGTTGATAGTCCAATGCATCAAGGCGCGTCGTGCCAAACCAATCGCCTGGTGCATCGACCACCATGATGGTTTTTGCATAACCCGTCTCGTCAAAGCCCCGTCGAAAGTGGACGCGGGACTTTACGACAAATACGTCGTAGTCGTCGGGATTAAGGCCTTCAATCCGCAGTGGCGATAGCGTTCTGATCTGGGTATAGGTGGGAACAAGGAACAGCAGATTATTGTCCCCGAATTCAATCATTGCGATCTCGTCGTAACCCCAACCCTCGCCAAAATATTTAACGGTTCCTTTGATACGTACAGGCTTGCCAGCTTGCTCACCTGTGAAGCCCCCAACTGCCATATCGAAGGCATCGCCTGGCTTGGCCTGCGTTGCGCGCAGAGCGGCAAGGGCTCGCTCATCGCGCAATGCGGCATACATCATGTTGCTGACGCCCTCATCCATCAATGCTTTCAGAATCCACGTCGCATCTCCTGGCCGATCCGAATAGTCACCGAGAACCACAGGTGTGGCGCCTCGTTTCATTGCCTTTATCGTCTGCGTTGCAGCGGCCTTGGGCATGGGGAAGGCACCATTGGCAAAGGGCTCTCTTACGCGCCAAATGAACTCGGACATGTCATCTGCAATTGCGTCAGCCAAAGCCTGATCGTCATTGGTCATGACGTGCACCGTTGCGCCAACGTCTGGCACGTCTGACCAGGGAAAGCCATAAAACACGCTGACGAAGGCGTCAGGCTCTCGCGCTTCCCAGCGGCGGGCTCGCTCCATGATATCCATCGACGGAGACTGTCCTGTCCATTGGAGAACGCTGGCGGTAATAACGGGCGGCTTTCGTGTGGCCGTCGTCGCGTTGTAGAGACCCTTCAAACTTCGATAGAGGAACCGCGCTGAGCGCTCGCCTTGCAATGCCGCATCGTAATGCGGGTATCGTTTGGTAACGAAGGCAGCATTGGCCCACTGCAGAAATTGCTCGTCCTCATTGCCGTGTAAGTCGAAAGAACCGGCAATGGGGATATCGGGTCCAACGATTTGTCGAATGCGCCGAGCTATCTCGGCTTCCGGTCGGGGAACGCCTCTTACGGCCATGGCGCCGTGAAGCGCAAGATACACACCGTCAACGGGCATATTGGCTTTGAGGTCATCAGTGATGATCGACATGAAATGCTCGAAGCTTTCTCGACTTTCCCAGCTTCGAGAGGAGCCACCGTAAACTCCATCAGGTGAGTTGATCCCGATTAGCTGAACATCAGGGTATTCGCGTGCGGCATGCACAAAGCCGCCAATAAATCCTCGTTCACGGTCAATGAGGTCGTCGCCCTTTACGAAGGGAACGCGCCACGCTCGGTCCTCAATTTGAGTGTCTCCCCCGGGACAGAACGTACAGGTTTCCTGCATGTATGTGATCACCGCGAGCTTATGGGGTTCGGCACTCGCCGCGGGTTGGGCGAACGAGAGAAGTGTGATTGAGAAGACTGCGAGTGAATAGCAAAAGACTGCGTGGCATCGATACTTCAAAACAGCGCTCCTTTTCTTTGGTACAGCATTTCTTCGGTACAGCTTTTTGTTCGTTACAGCTTCTTTTTCGATATAGCTTCAGTGCTTGGTAGGGTTTTAGCGAGTTTTCAGCGCGCTCGCCCGTTCCCACTTCCCTGTGGCTCTGATAGTAGCTCAGTCGCCATCTCGCACCATCAGATTGGTATCCGTAGAGTCGATCAGATGATGCGCAAGAGTAACCATCCGCTGTGTTATGTCGACTAGTCCGTCGCCGGGACATGCCATATGGGGGATCCCCATGCGCGTTCCTGCAAGGGGGTGTCCATCTGCGGAAACTCATCGCATCGGCCCGCTGCGGCGCATTGCACAGCACTCCAGCGCGGTGTCGGCTGCTCTTTGACTCGGGGATACCAGAGCGTCGCTGATGCACTATCGAACTGCTCATCCGTCCATTCAGCACACGCTAAGGCTGCTCCCTCTGGTTTATGCCATAGGGGGATGACCTCCTCATGCGCTTGCTTGTCTTTGTAGGTCAATTTGATGATTTCAATGCTCGTAATTGGCGTGATATCGGCTTGGACCTGCACGGTAAACGTCGGTTTGCTTGTGATTTGAGTGACTTCACCCATCGTTGCTCGTGGCGTCCAGCCTTCTGTACGACAAAGCTCTGCGTCATCCTGATTAAGGCCGAAGCGCAATCCAATTCGAGGTCCGGATGTGGCATATACCTCTCGCTTGGCAAGCGCATCAAAAATGGCCTCGCGGGTATTTTGTTCAGCCCACACACCGATGAGCCCGCCGGCGCTCCAGGCGTTGCTCCTGATGGCCGCATCAAACCCAGCACCCGCTAATGCGCTACCTGACCAGGATGTCTCATCGACGTATCCCGGGGTGGCGGCATGGGTATCCGTCGATCCAATGAAGCCCATGCGAAGTGGCGCCTCATCGGGTGCAAACGCAAGTCCTCGACCGACCAGGGAGCGCGCGTAGGTCGATCGCATTTGCTGCCACTCCTGCTCGCTAAAGCTTCCGCCTCGGTAGGGCGAGACTGGCGAGTGAGAAAGAGTTCAAAGTTACAATCTTCCGAGAGATCCTCTGCACGTGGGGGCAGGCACTCACTTGTCCCTTTCTCCTGCGTAATCTCGATGAGACGTTCGTATTGCGCACGCTGCTGCAATGACTTTTGACTTGCCTGCGTCAGTTCGAAGCTAATGCCATTGCCCATATTGGTGTTATGAGGAATCGTCAGGGCCTCGCACTTATCCTCGGGCTTGCAGGTTGCATCAAGTTCATCCCACAGTGCTTCCACCGTGGGGAACTGAATGTAATCAATCGCTTCTTTCGTTACCGCACCCGATCGGAAAATCACATTGCGGTGCGCGTGCCGAAAATTCGGGGTATGGCTCCACTCGTACCCATGCAGGGTGGAAAATTTACAAGGCTCATAGGCCGCTTCTGTCTGCTCTTGAACGGACTGCCACCGCGAGAGGGCATTGGCCTTACACAGTTCGGGGTTATCGACGCAGAGTGACAGTGGTTTGGGTTCCGCGCCAGTGATCGTGGTCACGACGTATTCCCCAAAGAGCGCTGAGCCGTTCGCGGGTGAGCGCTTGGTGAGCAAATTCTTGCAGTCGGCGAGACCCTCACCGCTAGAGCTGTCGCAAATCGAGGTGAAGTCCAGCCACTCCGCGTGCTCGGTCACAGCGACGAAGTCCAGCGGTCGGTCCAACTGGACGGTAGATCCGTCGGTTCGAGTCAGCGGCTCGCCCTTTGCGAAACGATAGGCGTCGGCGGGTGTGGCAAGCGTTCCAAACACACTCGCGTCCAGCGAGTAGCTGGTATGCACATGCAAATCACCCCAAAGGAGCGTCTTATCATTGCTAGGGCGATCACAGTTGGCACTGGCGAAGGAGGCAAAACTGCAGGTGCCGAGCACGAAGAGTCCTGCTATCAGTTGACGCATATCAGACTTGTTGCCGGCCTTTCTAAAGGGCGTTTGTCTAAAGGGCGTTTGCATCCACTTATCTCGCCTTAACCCTGTGTGCTCAGCCTTCCCACGTTCTTTAATAGGTATCTGCCAGGAAGGTCTTCATAGCGATGATGCTATGTGTCATCCCAGACTTTGGGAACCCTCTATGTAGGGGAAGGTGGCTTTATGGGGGAAGGTGGCTTTCGCCCTCGTAACGCCAGTAACACACAGAGCAGTGTCCCAATGGGGAATAACCACGGCCAAGCCAAGAGTGGCGTGTTTGCGGTCGTTGGGAGCAGCCAATGGAAGAGCTCGGGTTCGTTAATGAGTAATACGCCGAGCATGCTGACGGCGACGGCTGGTGCCAGACCGCCGACGTTGAAGCGTGTGCTCAGGATGCTCAGCGCAAAGAGACCGAGCATCGGGCCGAGGGTGTAAGTCGTCATTGAGAAGGCGAGGGTGATCAGATCGCCACTGTTTCGTGAGAACTGCCAGGCGGTGAAGCCCAACACAATGCCCCAAATGATGACCAGGCCCCTCGATACCCGAAGGTAATGCCCATCGTCACTGTCAGGCCGCACAAAGGGTTTGTAGAACATGGTGACTGAAATCTGAGCGAGGGCCGCGAGGATAGAGTCGAGGCTTGAAATGGCAGCACTGAGAATACCCGCGATGAGTAAGCCGCGAACGCCCACTGGCATTTCGCTAATGATGAAGACAGGAAAGATGCGATCACCTTTTTCATCTACCAATGATGCAAGCTCTGGCGTCAGCGGATTGAGTGTGTAGAAGGCATAAAGACCGACACCGACAAGTAGCATCAACGCAGGGATGGTCTCGCCCGCAATGCTCCATAACAGCGCTTTCTTTGCCTCACCTTGGTTCTTGCAACAGAGCAGTCGCTGAGTAAACAGGTGATCGGTCCCGTACACCGAAATACCCTGAAACGGCAGTGCAATGAGCGCTGCCCAGAACGTGAATGCCACGCGCGGGTCGTTACTAAAATCCAGAACCTGAAACTTCTCGGCGCGACTCCCCATCTCGGAGAGGGTATGCCAGCCATCGGGCAGTGCGCCGGTCATGACCACCAGCGCAGCCACCGCACCGGCGATCAAAATGAAGAATTGGACCACGTCTGTCCAGATGACGGTGGCGACGCCCCCCATCCACGTCCACAGAATGGCAAAGAGCGCGATTACGGTGATGCTCTCAGCCATGCTCCAGCCAGTTAGTAATTCAAACACCAGCGCCGTGGCATACACGCGAACACTTTGTCCGAGGATGCCGCCAACGATGAAAAGCCCTGCGGTCAAGCGCCCAATGCCCGCGCCGAGCCGGTCGCTCATGTAGTCGTAGGGGCTGTAGTAGTCGGCCTGGTAATAGCGCGGGATGAGATAACGGGCGATCAGTAGGCGTGCGATTACGCCACCGAGGGCGAGCTGCAGGTAAGTGAAGTTGCCACCGCTAGCAAAGGCAATTGCTGGAACGCCAATGAAGGTGACGGCACTGATGGTCGTTGCGATGATAGAGGCGCTGACCGCATACCAAGGGATCTGCCGACCCGCCAAGAAGAAGTCATGCGTTGTCCCTTGTTTGCCTTTCAGCCGGTGACCAATCCACGTTGTGACGACGACATAGGCCGCCACGATGAGCCAGTCGAAAACAGAAAAATCCATTACATCGCTTCTTACAGGGTTAGATGGTTCGCGTCGCACAGCATGCCATGAGTTACTTTTCGACTCACTAGGCTTTCGTTTTACAAAGCTTTCTTTTCACAAAGCTTTCCTTTCACAAAGCTTTCGTTTCACAAATCAGTCCATAAAAAGCGCCCTCGACCGAGCATGCCCTTGACTCGAGAGAGCGCCTGATGGAGGGTAGAGGCTCGGGGGGAGCTACCGTGAAGACGATGAAAACAGGGACAAAGATAGCGCTAGTGGCAGCCGTGATTGCGGCAGTGACTGCACGCTATTGGTTTTACCTTACTGCGGAAGTTTCCCTCCCTGCAGATCGCACTGGTTTCGTCGTCGTATTCTTAAGCGCGGCGGCCTTGGGTGTTTATGCCTTGATCAAGCGAACGAGTTGGTTGGGTGCTATTCCTGCTGTCTTCGCCATTGTCGTTGGCGCTTTTTTACCCTTCACAGTGTCGATTAGTGAGCAGATCGTCGAGCGTGACTCCGTCATTGAAGTGGGTGATGTAATGCCGCAGTTCACGTCGATCGACGGGCAAGGACAGGCGTTCGATTCTTCGTCACTTAACGGACATTTGGTGCTCATAAAGTTCTTCAGAGCACACTGGTGACCCTACTGTGTCGGCGAGTTACGTCGACTGGAAGAACTTCGCGCGGACTTTGACAAGCGCGGCGTTAGAGTCCTCACCGTGAGTGTCGATTTGCCCGAGGTCATTGCAGAGCGACGCCATCTCCATGGCTTACAGGCGACCATGCTGTCTGACCAGCAACTCACCGTTACCGATAAGTTTGGACTCCGAAATCAAGGGGTGCACTCAGCGCCGGGTAGTGAGGAAGCCGAGGCCTTACCGGTGCCCGCCACACTGCTGATTGATGAGTCAGGCAAAGTTGTTTGGATGGATCTGTCGGCTGACTACCAACGACGCTCTGACCCCTCGGTGGGCCTCGCTGCTATGGAAGCACACTTCGATATCGCGGGCGGTTAACTAGCACGTTTAGATCGACGGTCCATTCGTTTCTGATTCCAGAGGAACTGCAAGAGTCTAAGTGGGTTCTTTCTTACTTTCCGCCAGATAAGACGCTTCATGGCAGGTGTGCTGTCGTAATTACCTTCTCGTTGTCCGTGACCGGTGTGTATTGGTAGGTTTGGGACGTCTACTTCTTCAAGCTCAACACGCAGCGTCAGCGTGCGCGTTTGCGGCAACAAACACGTCTCATCGGTGCAGGCTTGAAAGGTCACGTCCACTGAGAGTTCTACCTTCCGCTCATCAATAGGACGACACTCGCTCACCAATTCGCCTACTGGGTAAAGTGGAATGGCCAAGTTAACTGTACCGCTCCAAACGTTTAGATCGATATCCAATGCTTTTAAGCGTAGTGGCGTTGTTGGTGGGGCCTCCATCGGAAGCGTTACCAATCCATCAGGTCCTTGGACTTTAATTTTGGTGGCGGTCAAACCTTTTGGTACGGGCTCTCCGTAGATGTGAAGACCCTCAGGGAGATCAAATGTTGTGACCAGCTGCCTGACAATGCCTTGCCTTAAAGTCCCGTTACCGCCATGTAGTGCCGCCGTTATTCGGATGCCGTCATCACTACTTTCAGCGCGTGGCGCGGTGTCATCGATGGTGATGCGTCCCAGAGCCGCATCGATCAACATTTCGGGGCTTTCACGTTTCTTGTACGAGTCGTGAAAGAATTTTGAAATGACCGTGCCATCTTCATCGCAGACGAATACCCCCGGGTAGGGAATGCCAAAGAGGAAGGCGTCCTTTTTTGATAGCTGCTCGTTGAGTAGCCCGTATTGTTTTATGACCCGGGAGTCGGTGTCTGACAACAGGGTGTATTGGACTCCCTGCTTTTGTGCGAATTCAGCCAGTGTTTCCTGGTCGTCATACGACAGGGCATAGAGCTTGATGCCGGCGGCCTCAAACTTGTCAAACGCATCTCGCAACTCACCTAGCTGCGTCCAGCAAGGGGGTCACCAGACAGCTGAGCGGTAGAAAACCAGTGCGGCTTTGCTCTCGCCGCGATCCTCATGGAAGTTAACAACACTTCCGAAAGCATCAGGCAGAGAAAAGTTTGGAAGTCGATCGCCAATGGCGGGACCGGTGGGTGCATCCGCGGGTAGGCTTGCGCGAACCGGGTGTCCCAACGGTGCTGGCGCATCAAAACCGAGTTCGTCGCGTTCTGCTTTCATGACTTCAATGTGCCACAACCTGTTCGCGTGTTGAAGAGAGTGAGGGCATGTATCGATACAGTTATGTCTTTCCTCTGGGCCTAAACCCAAGGCATGATGGCGGGATGCTGTCGGGTGGGTGTCATGGCTCTGGCGCCACCGACTTCAATCTTTTTGATTCAATCCCAATCACCAGAACGCAGTGAGGACAGGTCAGTGATAAAAAGCCTTAGAACCAAGCACCATTACTCGCAGGAGCAACTCGCGCAGATGTCGGGTCTGAGCCTCCGCACAATTCAACGTGTTGAGTCAGGTCAAAGCGCGAGCCTTGAAACACTGAAATCCCTTGCTGCGGTCTTTGAAGTCGATGTCGATACGTTGAAGGGAGACATTACGGTGATTGATAAGAAGTCAGAGGAGTGGGCCCTAGCTCCGGCATGGGTGAGGTTTGGATTTTGGGGAATACGTGATCGGCGCGTGGCGATACGGTTTGAGATCTTTTCTTTGGTGTGCGGCTTTGTTGGGAGCGTGGCGGCGCTGTTTTATCCATTGGCCGCTGGTTCGCCACTGTTTTTCTTGGCGGCCTATTGTTACGCGGTACAGATTCGCTGGGTAGATAACAAAGGTCTTTGGAGTTGAGTCGCCCCTTACGGGGCATCCCCGCGTGCTGATTGCGCTTAAGAATCAGAGCTAATCAGTGTCCGGGGAGAATATTTCCTCAATTGGGAGTCCAAAAAGCGTCGCAATCTTAAATGCCAGCGGCAAACTTGGATCATACTTACCTTTCTCAATAGCGTTGATCGTTTGTCGAGTGACCTGCAGTCGATCTGCAAGATCCGCCTGAGTCCAATCTCGATCCGCCCTCAGTACCTTGAGTCTATTTTTCATGCACTTGTGCGCCGTAACCACAGAGTGATCACTGACAGTATGTAAGAGATCCCGATGACGAATAAGACGTTGGCCGGTTGGGCGCCAACCAGTACTTTGGCTTGAGGGAGCGCACCGTAGATAACGGTCAGCACCATGGTTATTCCCAGGGTTAATGCCATAGCTTCAAGGTGCGTTTGTCGCTGTAGTTCATCCATATTGTTTAAGTGTCTAAAAAAGCTGAAGAGCATGAAGCCGCCGGTAATAAGGTTTACTGCAATAGCCAAAAAGGTCAGTGTGGTGTCAAAGTCCCAGAACGCATTCGGCCCAAATGACATGAGGGCAGTACTGCCTACCCAAGCACCCGTTGCGAGGAAAAGGTGAAGTGTGGATTTTTTGAGGCCCGCTTGTAGCGAGGTCTGTGTGTTTGCGTCACCCATATGTGTATTGCTCCCTGTACAAAATGTTAAGCTTGCTTTACATATTAATGCGAGTTTACTACAAAGTAAAGGGTGCTTTACATTTCTTTTGGTGCAGGGTTATTCTGAAAATCCGAGGAAAGTCGCCGCCTCGTCCACACTTTTGCGCTCCGATACGACCGCGTTGGCTGGGAATGACTCATCGGGCCACCCAAGCGCCACCGCCTTCATAATGACTTGATCGTCGGGAATATTGGCGTGCTCTCGAACCACGGGAGACTGCATGATGCCCTGGCTATTAATTACTGCTCCGAGGCCTTTAGACCAGGCAGCATTGACCAGTGCGGTGGTTACCGCACCGCAGTCAAAGGCCGTATCGTCGCTGTCGGCCAACACTGCATCATAGGTAATGATGATGCAGACGGGCGCATCAAACTGTCTAAACCCACGAAGCACCCAATCCTGACGTTTTTCAGTATCTTCACGCGCGATATCCATGGCCGCAAACAGCTGCTTGGCTACGCCTACTTGTCGATCTCTGTGTTGCCCGGCAAACGGAGAGCCGATTCGAAACTCCCGCGAGTGCGGAATACCTGCCAAATTGCGCTCGGTATTTCCCTTTGCGGATACGATCCAGCACTTCGCCGGTTACGACAGTGAAGTTCCAGGGTTGCGTGTTCATGGAGGAGGGCGAGCGCATCGCCAGTGCCAAGACTTCTTTTATTAAGGCCTGGGGTACCGGATCGGGCTTGTAACCCCGAATGCTTCGACGGCCTAACACCACCTCGTCATACTGCACTGTCTCTCTCCTTACTTCTACGGCGCGACTAACGTAGATCAATATCCAACGAAACGACAGGGGTATCGGGGGTTTATTTTCTAGGGAGTTGAAAAGCTGAAACTTACACAACGTGAAATAGGCGTCACCAGCTGCTGGTTCATATCGTTTTCATTGAAAGGTATGGCGGAAGAGGTAGGAGTCGAACCCACCAGGCGCTTTGTCAGCACCTCACTGGTTTTGAAGACCAGGCACCCCACCGGGGACGTCGCTCTTCCATCGTTTTATAGCTTGAGTCGGCTGCGGATCGCCTTCGGATTCGCGATTGTACGCTCATTACCCTGTCGCTGCGTGAAGTTAATACTGTCGAAGAACTCGAGTATTTCAACCGCTAGCTTCCGGCCGATGCCAAGCTCATCTTTGAAATCGGCAACACTAAAATTACGGTCCGAGGCGAGTGATTCTGACGTCTCGGCAAAGTCCAATAGGGTAGTGGTCAGTCCGTATCGCGTGGCATTGATGCGATGCAGAAAACCTTTCTCAGCACCGTACTTTAGTGCCAGCTTAAGAGAAGTTTCGTCGAGCTGTGCATCACGCTGAAGTTCCGACAGCACTGGAATGTGGCGTCCTGCTGTCTGTAATTGACGCTCTAAACTTGACCAATGTTGCTCATTGCCATCGGGCTTGTTGCGATCATTGGCATCATGCACCCGCCCATCCGTCACCCCAAGCACGCCGGTTTTTATAAGGGTTGTCAGCGTTGCCTCGAGCAATGCGCTATCAGAGGCTCTGCCGGCTAGTTTAATGAGCTTTTCCCGCGGGGTGCCTCTGGTATCACTTCCTTTTACCTTGGCATCGGTCAACGCGTCGAGCAAAGCCTGCCTTGCGGCGGCGATTGCATTTCGTGTCGTAATCCATGTGCTTTGCTTCAGGTCAAACTTCACGGCCGTGTCCGGAAGCGAGGGGAGAGCAGCACCCTCTTTTAAGTGGAAAGCACGTGTGAGATCTAACCAGTTAGTGGTCACGTCATTGGCCAAGAGATGTTGAAGGGCCATGTCGACGCTGCCTGTGGCCAGTGCGCTAAGCCATGTCAGTCGATCGGGTTTCGACTTTCCATATTGCGGACCGGTGGGGTCTAGAATCATACCGCCACCAAGATGAAACGATTCGGAATCGTCTCTCAACACGAATCGCTCCCCTGAGTAAGCGCTGATCGGCGTATCGAGAATGAGTTGGGCCATTGATGTTTGACCGGGAGCCAGGGATGAAATCCCATTCTCAATAAGGGCCACTTTCGCGCCCACTCGCCGTGCTCCAATGTAGAGTTTGATGGGCAGTAGGTGCTTAAGCGCAGTCGGTGTATCGGATAAGAGTGTTAATTGAACATCAAGCCGTTGCGAGAGCTGATCGAGCGCGGGCTCAACAAGGCAATCACCTCGATCGATATCGCTGAGCTCTACTCTGCCAGCCAAACAAAGCGCGACACGCTGCCCCGCGCCTGCCGATGTGGCTACTGCATCATTGGCGCGCAGTTCGCGCACTCGAACTTCCAGTCCTTTGGGTTGAAGGAGTAACTGATCGCCAACACTGACGTTGCCGGTGCTTGCAGTCCCCGTAACAACTAACCCTGCGCCACTGACGTGAAAGCGGCGATCAATCGAGAGTCTGAAGCCGCGATCGAGCGCTTGATCTCTCCCTTTGGGGCGCACCGACTCAAGATGGGATTTAAGTGTAGCGATGCCGTCACCCGTGATCGAGGAAACCTGAAACACCTTGCCCTCACTTTCGCAGCGGGCATCGACAAGTTCCCGTGCCTTTTGAGCTACCTCCATGACCCGCTCAGGCGCCACTGCGTCAATCTTTGTGATCACAATATCAATGTCAGTGACACCGAGAACACTCAGCACATTTAAGTGCTCGCTTGTTTGCGGCATCGGCCCATCATCCGCGGCGATAATCACCAAGGCGCGATCTATACCTGAGACCCCAGAAATCATGGTGTTGATAAAACGATGATGACCGGGCACGTCGATAAAACCGATGACTCGGTCGTCACTTGAGGGAAGGTAGGCGTATCCCAAGTTAATGGTCAGTCCGCGCGCTTTCTCTTCAGCGAGCGTGTCGGTATCGACACCGGTGAGGGCCTTGATTAACGACGTTTTACCGTGATCGACGTGACCTGCGGTTGCGATGATCACTGAGTCAGCTCAGAGAGTTGCTCTATGAACGCGTCTTCGTGAATCGCTTCAAGACAACGAAGATCCAATAGCAGCGCGCCATTATGGAGCCGCCCGATAACGGGCTTGGGAAGTTGGCGCAAACCCGTGGCCAGTGCGCGTAGAGGCTCGTCCTCACCATTGGCTGCGGTGATGGAGAGTGCGGCACTCGGGAGCACTTCGACAGGTAGCGCGCCGCTGCCAATTTGGCTGGAGACTGATGCGGTGTCGACCCGGTATTGATCACCCAGCAGTGAGCTAACTTTTGGGGCCAGCTTGTTGGCCTGATCACGAATACTGTCTTCTGCTCGCGTGAGTGATCTGAGCGTAGGAAGCGTTGAAACAAGTTCGTCGGGATTGCGGTACACCTGCAGCGTTGCCTCGAGCGCTGCCAAGGTCACTTTATCGAGTCTCAATGCACGCTTGAGCGGGTTCTGCTTAACACGCGTGATAAGATCGGCGCGGCCAGCAATAATGCCTGCTTGGGGGCCGCCAAGTAACTTATCGCCACTGAAAAGCACCATATCTGCACCATGGTCGAGTGTCTGCTGCGCTGTGGCTTCGTGGGGCAGTCCGAGCGCCTTCAAGTCGATGAGATTGCCACAGCCCATATCGACGACGAACGGTATTTGGTTTTCTTGAGCAAGCGTCGCAAGCTCGGATTCAGACACCGTATTGGTAAAGCCCTCGATGCGATAGTTACTGGTATGCACGCGCATCAATAGCGCAGTGTCACTATCAATGGCGTTCGCGTAGTCCTTAAGGTGCGTTCGATTGGTCGTACCGACCTCAACGAGGCTACAGCCCGAACGCTCCATGATGTCGGGTACACGAAACGAGCCACCTATCTCGACGAGTTCACCGCGAGAAACAGGCACCTTTTTGCCAAGCGCCAAGGTGTTCAGGGTTAGCAGGACAGCAGCGGCGTTATTGTTGACCACCGTCGCAGCCTCCGCTCCCGTGAGCTCACAAATCAACGACTCGATATGGCTATCCCGATCCCCTCGTTGACCCTTTTCTAGATCGAATTCGAGATTGTTGGCACCGCCGGCTACGCGACACATGGCATCAATAGCGGCGTCCGCGAGGTTGGCGCGCCCGAGATTACTGTGAAGAACAATGCCCGTCAGGTTGAAGACCGGTTTTAAGGCCGGTTGAGACGCGATAGTGAGCCGCTCGCGAATTGTTTGCTGAATGATTGAGAGATCCGATGTCATCGATTCACCTGATTGGATCGCGGCTCTCAGTTCCTCAAGGTGCGCACGCGTAGCGCTTGTCACCGCATCATGGCCCCACAGTGCGACCTCCGACTGCATATCGTCGAGAATGACACTGACGGAGGGGAGGTCTCTCAGCTGTTGTTGTCCGTTTTTATTCACGCTGGCACTGCTTTGATATCCGTCTCACAGTGTAACGCGTGAAAAGCGATGCGGGCAGTCGATTAGACCTCGACGGCGGTTTCTTTACTCGATTGCAGCCAGTAAACCGATGCGGATATGAGTAGTGCGGGGAAGACCTCGTGAAGCAGGGCGCTTAGACCCAAGGTGATCCAGAGTATCAGCGTACTGATCCCAAGAATCATTGAAACTAGCGTGGTTTTTGCAGATGCAACACGGCCATACAGGCCAAAAACCACTGGTGGGAAGAAGCAAACGGCGTAAAGGCTGCCCGAGAAAATGGTGATACCGACAATATCTCCTGGTGGGTTCAGTGCCATGAAGGCGGAGATGCAGGCGAAGGCGATGACGGCCGCGCGGGACCAGCGCACCTCGTTTTCAATCGTCTTAAACGGCGCAATGATGTTTTTGTAGAGGGTGGATGAGGCCACCAGAAGCACGCTATCCATTGAGGACATGGCGGCGGATACGATTGATACGATAAGCAGATCGGTTACCCAAAAGGGGAAAATGGCTGGGTCGTTAACGAGCCGCGGAATAATCAGGTCGGTATCCGTCACGTTCTCGAGAATGAGATGCGCATAAAGGCCAATGGGGAACATACAGGCCAATATTAGCGTCATACCCAATACGGCAATCCACATGCCACGTTTTACCTCTGCATCACTTTTGAGGCCATAAAAGCGTGATAGCTGCCGGGGATCGACAATGAGCTTCAGGGCACCCGACAGTGATACTCCTAGCAGCACAGCAAACGGCACTGCGCCGTTAAGATCGAAGAGGTGTTCTTTTGCGGGCATATCGGTCAGCTGACTGACTGATGTGATGCCACCGGCCGCCTGCGTAACGAAGTAAAAGATCGTCATGGCGCCGATGAGCATAAGCACACCTTGAATGGCGTCCGTCCTAACGACAGAGACGAAGCCGCCAATGGACGTGTACAGCACGACCACGAGCAAGGTAACACCGACTGCCACCTCATAAGGCACACCGAGGAAGATCTGGAACAAATGTCCAGCACCTTTGAAGATGGCCAAGAGGTACAGGATGCTGGCGAAAACAATTACGGACGCGGACAGCAAAAGCAGAGGATGCCGCTCGGCATCAGGGGTATGCCCCAGTATCCGCCCGCGAATGTAATCCGGAATGGTCAGCGCATCCCAAGCGGCGGCAAAGCGTCGCAGCGGCGGTCCAATCCATCGCCAGGACATCCAGGAGAAGATGACGAGCAGAACGGCCATGGTGAACCACGCCACACCGTAGTCGTAGCCTTTGCCCGCATGCCCAATGAAGGTGTTGGTCGAAGCGAATGTCGCGAAGAAAGAGATGCCGACAACGGTGCCGCCCAACTGGCGGTTACCTACGTAGTATCCACCAACGCCAGTCGCCGCCTTGTTACCGACATAGGCGTTGTAGAACAGAACGAACACATAGATCACGAGGAGTGAACTTGCGATCCAATGTTCCACAAACCACGACATGTCGTAACTCATCTAATGACTCGGCTCGTTAAAGCGCGGATTCACTGCCCTTGATCTTCTCCACACCCATGTTCTTCAGTGTGAAACTGTAGATGTCAGCGTACTGATCAACCAGCTTATCCGTTGGGGTGCCCGCACCATGTCCAGCGTTGCTATCGATACGAATTAAGACTGGCGCATCGCCCGTGTGGTCGTACTGCATCTGAGCTGCAAACTTGTAGGAGTGCGCCGGCACGACGCGGTCGTCCCGCTCTGCTGTAGTGATCAGCGTCGCCGGATAGGCAGTTCCGGGTTTGGTGTTATGGAGCGGCGAGTAACCCAACAGGTAGCGGAACATTTCCTCACTCTCTTCAGACGTTCCATAGTCATACGCCCAGCCCGCACCTGCCGTGAAGGTGTGGTAACGCAACATGTCGAGAACCCCGACACCGGGGAGTGATACCTGGAAGAGATCGGGGCGCTGTGTCGTTACGGCTCCGACCAGCAGACCACCATTGGATCGACCACTGACAGCCAGTTTTTCCTTGCTGGTATAGCCCTCTGCAATCAGATACTCAGCTGCCGCGATAAAGTCGTCAAAGACATTTTGCTTTAGCGTTTTGGTGCCCGCGATGTGCCACGCCTTGCCGTATTCACCACCACCACGAATATTGGGTACGGCGTAAATGCCACCCATCTCCAGCCATGCCGCAACGGTGCTGCTAAAACGAGGTCGGATACTGATATCAAAACCGCCGTAGCCGTAGAGAATGGTGGGGGTACTGCCGTCGAGTACGGTGCCCTTGGCGTACGTAATGATCATGGGTACGCGGGTGCCGTCCTTGGATGTATAGAACACTTGCTCTGTTTGATAGTCGTTGCCGTCAAAGGGTGACTTTGAGGCGCGGTACAAGCTGACATCGCCCGACTCAGGGTCAAGGGAGAAAATAGCGGGCGCGATACGGTAGTTAGTGAAAGTAAAAAAGACTTCCTCTTGCTCTTTTTTGCCACCAAAGCCTGACGCGCTTCCGAGGTCAGGTAGTTCGATATCCCTAATGAGATTACCGTTGAGGTCGTACTGTTTCACCTGACTGATCGCATCAATCATGTATTCGGCGAAGAGGTAGCCGGCGCTCGAACTGGCGTTGAGCACGAACTCACTCTCGGGAATCACGTCGCGCCAGTCGGTCGCGCCAGCCGCCTGCGGATCCAGCGCAATCACTCGACCTTTAGGTGCATCGCGATTTGTTTCGATCAACAGATAGTCATCGTTACTCTCGAGCAATGAACCGTCGGCGGACTCGTCAGCAAACACGACAATGAGCTCGTCTGAGTCGGACGCTAAATCCTTGATAAATAGCTTGTTGCCCGACGTGGAGTTGGCAGCACTGATTACCAAGTAGCGATCGTCGCCACCCACAGAGGCGCCCACGTAACGATGCTTTTGCTCAGCGGTCGCCCCGAAAATGGCCTCGTCATCACTCTGCGGTGTGCCCAGCGCGTGGAAATACAGCTTGTGCTGATCGGTTTTTGCGGAGAGTTCACTGCCGTCAGGTTTGTCATAGCTTGAATAGAAAAAACCCTCATTACCCAGCCAGTTGATGCCGGAGAACTTTACGTCAACCAGCGGGGACTCAATTACATCGCCGGTGGCGACGTCTCTGATCACAATCGATCGCCAGTCACTGCCGCCTTCGGAGAGTTGATAGGCTACGAGACTGCCGTCTTCGGAGAAGCTGACGCTCGACATGCTGACCGTGCCATCCTCACTAAAGGTGTTTGGATCTAAGAACACTGTTTCACTGCCATCATCCTCAATCCGATATAACACTCGCTGATTCTGGAGGCCCGAGTTGCGGTAGAAATAGCGTTTGCCACCTTCAATAAAGGGCGCGGTTTCGCGTTCGAAGTTCAGCAGGCGAGCCACGGTACTTTTGACGTCATCGCGCAATGAGATAGCGTCAATATACGAGCGGGTCGACGCGTTTTGCTGAGCAATCCAGTTGGCGGTATCAGTGCTGAGGTCATCTTCCAACCATCGATAGGGATCAGATACTTCCACACCAAAGTAGGTGTCTACATGGTCCCCGCGTGCGGTTATTGTCGACTTCTTGCCCGGAGTCGTTGCGGCGTCAGTGTTTTCGTTACCAGGCTGACCGCAACCGGTGAGTACGAGCATTGCCGCTGACATTAAAATGGCGTTTCTCATTATTTCCCTCGCGCGTTTTCGATGAAGCATTATTGATTTTAGCTGGATTATCTAATTGATTATTCGAAGCGGACAGCAGTCTCTGAAACCGACTGATCAGTGATAACTTGGTTGTACAAACAGCGCTCCTGCGCTTCGCTGATGACAGCGATGCCCATTCCTGTAAGGAGGCTCGCTTTTGTGGCCGTATTGGGTGCCAAGCGATAGATCTCACGCACCTCTGCGTTATGCCACAGCCACAGCATCACGAGCTCCTCGTCACTTGTGTTTTCCCAAACAGTCATGACTTCATCACCCGTACGCTTGTCAGAGCGTATTAACTCGCTACCACAGGTGTCGATCAGGCCAGCCGACAGCTCGTAGTCTGGAAAATTATTGGTGTTTCGGAGGGTGACTGTGTTCATAGTGCTGAGCGTATTGCAGCCAGCCATGAAAGCAATACTTAGACTCGTCAGAATTAGTCGCGTAAAGCGTGCCACGAATTAACTGGTCTTGCTGGCGAGAATGAGGCTGATGTCCAGGGACTCTCCGGGAATTTTATCGATCTGCTCGATGTTGAGATCCTCGCTCATGAGCCAACCCATAATCGATTTCATATCGACACTCACCGGCACCGGCTGTGAAGCGGGATCTTCATGTTGTGTGAAGGCAACAACCAATAGTTTCCCGCCGCGTTTGAGTACGCGTGTTGCCTCCTCAAACAAGGCTTTGGGGTCGTCAGCAAAATAAAGCACTTGATCAATGGTAACGGTGTCGAAGCTGTTGGCTGCGAACCGCATTTGATACATATCCTCTTGCCGAACGGACAAGTGCGTCAGTCCCGCTGTTTCTATTGTATCTCTGGCGACAATTACC
Source organism: Halieaceae bacterium (assembly GCA_038143085.1). Lineage (GTDB taxonomy): Bacteria > Pseudomonadota > Gammaproteobacteria > Pseudomonadales > Halieaceae > Luminiphilus. The sequence goes on along the minus strand of JAYQLG010000006.1, from coordinate 357,999 downwards.
ATCTTTTTAGAGAGATCGACACCGAAGCCGCTATCGGCTAGCGGTCCGACCAGTCGTAACATCCGACCAGTACCGGTAGCAATATCCAGTAGGTGTCCGACGGAGTGGCCGGAGAGTAATTGGCTAACGTGCGACTTAAATGTGGCCTCGTCGCCGTGATATCGGTGAAGCTCTAGCCACTCGGGAACTTCGTCCTCAACGTAGGTCTCCGCAAGCTGCGCACGGGCATCGCGAATGACTGCAAGTCGCCGGCTATCCTCGGCTAAGGTGCTGTCCGCCGTATCCAGACTGGCCAGCAGTGTGTTGAGAATAGTCTGATGGGGCTGCTGGCGATTGGCGCGGTAAAAAATGAAGTGTTGCTCTCGAAAGCTCTCGAGAAGTCCTGCATCTTGCAAGATTTTCAGGTGACGCGATGTGCGAGGCTGGCTGTAGCCCGTGATCCGGACAAGGTCAGATACGGTGAGTTCACCTTGGCTACACAGTGACATGAGGCGGAGCCGGCTAGGATCAGCCACCGCTTTTAAGCATTGTGATAAAGCATCAACGTTCATGAGCATAAAGATATCTTTATATCTAAAAAATAAATACGGCTTTCACAGATTTTTAATGTGACAAACGCTAGGCTGTTGAGGTGTGGCAGTCGCTGCGAGGCGTGTCGCGCGCTCAATAAACCAAAAATAAAGATCGATAAGGAGTTTCACATGCTAAAACTTCACTTCGCACCTCAGTCCCGCGCTGGCCGTATTTTGTGGCTCCTCGAGGAACTGCAGCTTCCCTATGAGCTCAACGCCATGGCGTTTCACCCCAAGGATTTGAAATCGGATGAGCACCGCAGCAGACATCCGCTAGGGCGTATTCCTGTTCTGGACGACGGCGATGTATCGATTTATGAGTCTGGTGCCATCGTGGAGTATGTACTGGCCCGACATAAAGACGGTGGTCTGAAACCAGCCGTGGACGACCCCATGTTCCCCGAATACCTGCAATGGTTTCACTACTGCGAGGGGATGGTTATGCCCCCGATGAACACGATTGTTGTTCACACGATCTTGTTGCCGGAGGATCGGCGTGATCCCGTCGTATTGGGACAAGCACAACGCCTTCTCAACAAGGCGCTTCATCCCGTTAACGAAGCTTTAGAGGGTCGCGATTACCTCATTGGTGATTTCTCGGCTGCGGACATCATGCTGGGCCATGCCTGTTTCATGAGTAATCGTATGGGTTGTGTCTCTGATGACATGCCTCATTTGAAGGCCTACGTACAGCGGATAACCGAGCGTTCAGCGTTCCAAACCGCCATCAATATGACATAAGCCGCCACTTACATGACAAATAAAGTGTAAGACTTGGCGGGACGCCCCGCATTGCTTATCTTGCGCCCCGAGACCTGACATCTAAACATAGGAGTTATCGTGTCAAAGCACCTGATTTTTGCACTGAGCCTGAGCATAGTGGTTACCGCATGCGGTGGCGGTGGTGGGGGTGGCGCAACACCCCAGCAGCCGACCGCAGGTGGTGGTTCTGGTGGTGGCAACACAACTGATCCATGCGGTAATACAGCGCAGATTCAGTTTGTTAAAGAAGTGTCTGAAAGCTACTACTACTGGTACGACGAACTGGCGCAGGTCAATGAGAGTGACTACGACGATGCTTCCGACTACCTCGCTGCCATCATGCAGCCTATTTGGACAGATGGGTCAGGGCGCGATCCGGGGTTCTCCTACCTCACAACCATCGAGGAAGATGAAGCGCGTTTCACGTCAGGCACGTTTTACGGTTATGGCGTGCGATACCGCATCATTAGCAATAACTTCTATTTTGCCGACTCCTACGAGGAGGGCCCTGCGCACACGGCGGGGATTCGACGAGGCCAACGTCTTCTCGCCGTAAAACGTGACGGTGAAAGTGACTTTGAGACCTGGGATGAAATGGTAGCCCGAAATGCCGAGCTTCCCGATGCAGTATTTGGCGAGCGTGGAGAGCTACAAACGACGGTCTTCCGTGTCGAATATGAAGGTGTGACCAGCGAGATCACGGTAACCACAGCGGAAACCAGTACGACTCCTTTGGCTGGCGGTGCGCTCGTAATCCCAAGAGACAGCGGTGGTCCTGTCGGCTACATCAACTTCCGAACATTCATCGATGCGGCTGACGGGCCACTTCGAGCAGCGGCGACAACGTTTGGTGAGGCCGGCGTCACTGATCTCATTATTGACCTTCGGTATAACGGCGGCGGTCTAGTGCGCGTAGCTGAAACCTTCTTAAACCTGTTGGCCGGTGAAACGGCAAACGGTGAGCTGAGTTACATCGTTAACCTCAATGATAAACACCAGGATCAAAACAGCACAGCGAACTTCGCTCAGTTGCCTGAGACCTTTAGTCCGCTTCGAATCGCATTCATCACCACAAGTGGCTCAGCGTCCGCCAGTGAACTCCTGATCAATGGCTTGGATCCGCACATTGAGCTTGCGATCGTGGGTTCGGAGACTTCGGGTAAAGCCGTTGGTCAGTATGCTTTTGATCTGGATTCTGACAATTGCCAAACCCGGCTGAGATTGATTGCCTTTGAGATTCAAAACGGTGAAGGGCAGGGTGGTTACTTCACCGGTCTTGTCAGTACCGGACGCTTTACCTTCTTTGCGGCAGCTGACGATGCGACGCGCCCCTTCGGGGACGCTGACGAGGATTCGTTTGCGGCCGCTATGGCGTGGCTGAGTGGAACGCAGCCCAAAGCTGGAGCGATGGCTGACGTCAAAGTTGACGTGCCAGAGCCGCTTGGCGTCGCAGCGTTCGATGCGACTTGGCCGGTCAATCGGGATGCGCCACTCAACCCCGATGGTAGTGTTCGTTCCTTCTGAGTAAGTGATAGACATTGACTAGTCCCGTTTGGGCTATTCACTCAGTTCAGAAGTCGGTGTAGCCTCGCTGCATCGACTTTTTTGGTCTACAGACAGCAGAAATAGAGATAGGTAGCGTCATGAGCAGTGCAGCGGAAATATTTCAGACGATAGTCAATGAGCGGCGATCAATCCGCGCGTTTAAATCTGACCCGGTCAGCCGAGAGATTATTGACGCCGTGTTTGCGCCCGCGCTTCGTGCGCCGAGTAACTGCAATACCCAACCATGGTTTGTTCACATTGTGACGGGTGACAAGCTCGAGCAATTACGCGAAAAACTGCCTGCTGCTTTTGCTATGGGTGATGTAGCGCCTGACTTCCCTTACGACGGCGTCTACGAGGGCGTGTACAAGGATCGTCAGTACGGCGCTGCTAAGGCACTCTATGACGCGCTCGGAATTCCACGTGAGGAAAAAGTCAAAAGGCAGGAATGGTTCATGGGAAACTTCCGCTTTTTTGATGCACCTGTTGTGGCGTTCTTCATGTTGCCCGATGGATTTGGCCTCCGTGAAGCCTGTGACTTGGGGATGTTCACTCAAACGGTAATGCTCGGCCTAACTGCCCAAGGCCTTGGGTCCTGTCCGCAGACCGCCCTTGGCTTCATGGCAAAGCAGATTCGGGAAGTGATTGACGTTCCAGAGCATCACAAGCTTATGTTTGGTCTGTCGTTTGGTTATCCCGTGGACACACCCATCAATGACGTCGTGACGGATCGAGCCGACCTTGAGTCAGCTGTAACGTTCCACAGCTAGGTAAACGCATTACCGATGCTCACCCGTAGGTAAAGCGATTAGCTCTCGCTGGGCCGCGAAATAAAGCCCGATACTTCCAGCTGGAACCCGGAAATCGCATTGAATTTGATTGGTGCGGACATGACTCTCATGCTCGTAACCCCTAGATGCCGAAGTATCTGCGCACCCGTGCCTATCACTCTGTAGTTTTGGGGCGGCGCTTCCGCTGCGGCCTCACCTGCGAGCTCAGCGATGTTACGCATGATCGCCTCCGGCGACTCCCAGCCACCCAGCATGACGACAAGGCCTTGCCCTTGCTTGGCGATGTATGCCATGGCGGATTCGTAGGACCACCCCTGAGACCCCTGCGGCAGCTTTGTGCCCAGTACATCGCGAAGCGTGTTGATGGGTTGAATGCGCACGGGCAGGTCTGCGGCTGTCAGATCGCCTTGGTGCAAGGCATATTGAATTTGGCCATCGACCAAATCTTCGAATGTCGTCAGCGTGAATTTGCCCCACTGTGTGTCGATGGGGAATTCGCCAGTGCAGCGCACGGACTGCTCGTGCAAGGCGCGATACTCGATTAGATCGGCAATTGTTCCAATGCGGAGATTATGCTTTTTCGCAAACACCTCTAACTCAGGCCGTCGTGCCATCGTGCCGTCTTCATTCATGATCTCGACAATGACAGCGGCAGGCTCACAGCCAGCCATGCGCGCAAGATCTACACCCGCCTCGGTATGTCCGGCACGTTGTAGGACACCACCCGGTTTGGCGACCAAGGGGAAGATATGTCCGGGTTGCGAAATGTCTGAGGGCGCCGCATCGGCTTTCACCGCCTCAAGAATGGTATGTGCACGCTGACGTGCGCTGACGCCAGGGCCGACCGAGTGCGTCGCATCGATCGATACAGTGAAGTTGGTCTCGTGTTGAGAGCGGTTGTCTCGCACCATCAGTGGAATGCGGAGCTGTCTCGCACGCTCTGCGGTGATAGGCATGCAAATCAGACCGCAGGCCTCACTGGCAAAGAAGTTGATAATCTCTGGCGTGACTTTCTCGGCAGCGATTACGAGGTCTCCCTCATTTTCCCTGTCCTCATCATCCATGAGGATGACCATCTTACCTTCGCGAATGTCGTCCAAGATATCTGGAACGGTATCGAGGGCCATCTTAACTCTCCTGCTCTAGCACGATTTTTTACTGCCTTTTTAGTTGGCTGTTAGCACTTCTCAATTGCAACGGCAGTAGCCTCACCACCACCAATACACAGCGCGGCCACACCGCGCTCCTTGCCATAGTGATGCATTGCGTGCATGAGCGTGACGATGATGCGAGAGCCCGTTGAGCCAATAGGGTGGCCCTGGGCACACGCACCGCCGTGTACGTTTACTTTGCTCTCATCGAGGCCGTGCGCTTTCATTGCCAGCATGGTGACCATGGCAAAGGCCTCGTTGATCTCCCACAGATCTACGTCATCAGCAGACCAACCGGTTTTATCGAGCAGCGACGAAATGGCATCAACGGGTGCCAATGTGAACTCCGCGGGCAGGCGGCTGGAGCGCGCATGTGCAACGATCTTTGCCATTGGCCTAAGGTCATGGGCTTCGACCGCGGATTCACTCGCTAAAATCAGTGCGCTTGCACCGTCTGAAATAGAAGAGGCATTGGCCGCGGTAATCGTACCGTCTTGTGCAAATGCCGCGCGTAAACTCGGAATCTTATCAATACGGCCTTTGTGCGGCTGCTCATCATCAACAACCGTGATGGTGTCGCGCCGCGTTTTGACCTCCACGGGCGCAGTTTCTGCTTTAAGAAGGCCTTGTTCGATCGCATTTTGAGCGCGTGTCAGGCTCTGAATCGCAAAGTCATCCATCGCTTCTCGCGTGATGCCGTGCTCATCTGCTGTTGCCTGAGCAAAGCTACCCATGGCGCCGCCTGTGTAGGCGTCTTCCAAACCATCCATAAACATATGATCATAAATTTTTGTGTGGCCCAGACGCTGTCCCGCGCGTCCCGAGGGCATCAGGTGCGGTGCGTTGGACATGCTCTCCAGACCACCGGCGATAGCAATGCTATTGGTTCCGGCGCGGATGCTATCGATGCCAAAAATCGTCGCCTGCATGCCGCTGCCGCAGGCCTTGTTCACGGTAACGGCACCCACGTGGTCAGGCACACCGGCATAGCGCGCGGCCTGGCGCGCCGGGCACTGCTTGAGTCCTGCGGGCAGTACGCAGCCCATAAAGACTTCATCAATGGCTGCTGCGTCGAGATTGGCGCGTTCCACGGCCGCTTTTATGGCGGTGCTACCTAATTCAGGTGCTGAGACGGAGGCGAGATCGCCCATCAGTCCACCCATGGGTGTCCTGGCGCCGCCCACGATATAGATTGCTTCTGACATGTTGTGTCCCGTTTTTGCGTTAGCGTGATTGGGGGGTGGATTAAGCCACAGGCGCGATGGCGTCACAATGCGAGGGTGCATTCAAATAGGTGAAAACACTTTTCCTTTTACGGCTTTACGATATTCCGACGGACTCAATCGATTAACCTTTTTAAATTGTCGAGCGAAATGCGCCGAGTCAACCATGCCCACTTCCGCCGCAACCTCCGTGATGCTTAAGTTGGTCGTCCTCAAGAGCGATTCCGCCTCTGATATCCGGAGATTGAGCAAGTACTGCCATGGCGTTGTGCCCGCGGCGCGCTGGAAGCGGCGCGTCAAGGTTCTCTCTGACAGCTCGAATGTCGTTGCAATCGAAGCCATGGAGAGGGGTTGGGTGAATTTTTGCTGCATGTACATCTGGACATCCAGAACCACCTCGTCTCGATGCTCTCGAATAACCTGCGAACCCAACTGCGTCGATTTGAATCGCCGACGTATCTCCGGCGAAAACTGATTTTCCACGTGCCGCGCAATATTCATGTTGTAGAAATTACCCATGAGGTACACCAGCAGGTCACTGATGGAGTTGACGCTACCGGCACAGTAGAGATTCTCCGACTGGACAATGAGTTCATCGCGGCGCAGATCGACGGTGGGGTAGCGCGAGGCAAACTCGTCCAACCAAAACCAGTGTGTGGTGGCCGGCTTCTTATCCAGAAGCCCTGTCTCCGCTAGCAGAAAACTGCCTGTACCGACGGCGGCGATGGAAGAGCCTTGATTAACTAACTTCGCAATAAAAGGGATCAATTCGGGGTGGCGTTTGATCACACGACGCGGATCACGCCAAATCGCTGCAATGACAAGGAGGTCAAGCGAAGCTGCCTCGGAAATAGGTCGCGTCGCGATCTCTAGCCCACCGCTGGTCTTGATCTGTCCGCCTGTGGGGGAAAATAAGGTTACGGGCAGCTCACTCGTAACGGTGCTTTGGCCACTGGCTTGTGCGGCAGCCATCGCGAGCTCGGAGGGCAATGTCACCGAACTTGCGAGTGCAAACTCGTGAACAAGTGCGCCTATTCGCGGTGTTCGTCTGGCTCTTCGGCTCGTTCTGCGAAATTTTTCCGTCGGTTTTGTCATGATTTTTGTCTGTAAAAAACAAATCATATCGACGTCACTATCTACAATCTAGGGCGTTGCGTTGTATTCGTGGTAATAAAATTATGGCAAAGCTGCCCATCATCGTTGCGTCCGGGGGGATCAACACGGCCGGAAGAACCTCCCATCGGCATGCGCACAATCGACTCGTTTTCGATTCGCTCGATAAGGCTAAGCGCGATGAAACAGCGCGCGCATTGACGGCAATGATGGATGCTCAAGACGTCGAGGAAGTGCTAGATGGCACGCTTGTGCGAAAAATAGAGCATGCTCACTTTGATCCCGCTGCTATTCCTACTAATCACCGATTCCGTGTGGATGATGTGCACGGAGTCGTCAATTTAACCCCTGATGGTTTTGCCACGTCGCGGGCTACCGATGCACTCCGAGGCCTGTCGTCGGGTGACACGATTTATGTGGCGTCTGAACGCGAATTTGATGTCAGCGTCGCGGGTCAGTTGCCTTCGGGTTTTGATCCCGGCGCGCTTTACACCTCCCGAAATCATCCCCGTGGACTGCAGATGTCAATCTATGCCATGTCGGACGCCTTGGCCGATTTGGGCTTGGATTGGGATCAGTTGACGGCCGGCCTATCGCCCGATGCCGTCAGCGTTTATGTCTCCAGCTCAATGGGTCAGCTGGATGAGGCTGCAACGGGCGGTATGCTGACAGCTTCACTGCGCGGCGAGCGGGTATTAGCAAAGAATTGCCCCTTGGGCTTTGCGGAAATGCCAGGTGATTTTTTGAATGCCTACGTGCTTAAGTCGCTTGGTCAAACAGGTCCTGCGCTCGGTGCCTGTGCTACGTTTCTTTACAACCTCCAGCGGGGTGTCGATGACATTAGGTCAGGGCGGGCGCGTATTGCCGTCGTCGGTGCGTCCGAGGCGCCCATAATTCCATCCCTCATGGATGGCTATGTGGCCATGGGCGCTTTAGCGACAGATAAAGAATTAAGAGCCTTGCAAGGTATCGATACGGACGGATCGGTTGATTTTCGGTCGGCCTGCCGGCCCTTCGGTAATAACTGCGGCTTTGTTATGGCGGAGTCGGCACAGATTCTTGTATTGATGGATGATGAGTTGGCGCTAGAGCAGGGCGCGCCCGTCCTGGGTGCTGTGCCCTTCGTATCGGTCCATGCGGATGGTGCTAAAAAGTCGATCCCGGGTCCCGGTCCGGGCAATTACCTCACCATGGCCCGTGCTGCGCAGGCAGCGCGCGATATTGTTGGTGATACGGTTTTCCGGTCGCAGGGATTGGTCATGGCGCATGGCACCGGTACACCACAAAACAGGACCACCGAGTCAGCTATCATGAGTACGGTTGCGAAGGCCATGGGTGTGTCGGACTGGCGTGTCTCTGCAATCAAGAGCCACACCGGGCATTCCTTGGGAGCCGCGGGTGGCGATCAGCTCTCTGCGCTCTTGGGCGTTTGGGACTCTGGCTGGATACCCGGCATCGGTACCATTGAGACAGTTGCTGAAGACGTTGAGACCGACAGACTCAGCTTCTTGCTCGATAATACGCCGACCAACCAGTGCGCTTATTCGCTGGTTAATAGCAAAGGATTTGGTGGTAACAATGCGACGGCCACGGTAGTGAGCCCGGCGGTGTCGCATTCGCTGCTCAAAGGTTTACACGGAGAGCGTGAACTCGACGCATGGCAGGCGCGTTTTGAGGCGACTCAGCAGCGGCGACAGGATATCGAAGACTCCCGTCTCGCTGGTGACTGGCAGCCGCTCTATCGTTTTAATGACGGTGTGCTTGATGATGCCGAGTTTCAACGGCTAGTTTCCGGCCGATGCCAAGCTCATCTTTGAAATCGGCAACGCTAAAATTACGGTCTGAGGCGAGTGATTCTGACGTCTCGGCAAAGTCCAATAGGGTAGTGGTCAATGCGTATCGCGTGGCATTGATGCGATGCAGAAAACCTCTGTCAGCGCCGTGCTTTAATGCCAACTTGAGAGAAGTTTCGTCGAGCTGTGCGTCACGCTGAAGTTCCGACAGCACTGGAATGTGGTGCCCTGCTGTCTGTAATTGACGCTCTAAACTCGACCAATGTCGCTCATTGCCATCGGGCTTGTTGCGATCCTTGGCATCATGCACCCGTCCATCCGTCACCCCAAGAACCCCCGTTTTGATAAGGGTGGTCAATGTCGCTTCAAGCAATGCTTGGTTTGAGGTCTTCCCCACCAACTTCATGAGCTTTTCCTTGGGGACGCCTCTTGAATCACTCCCCGGCGCTTTTTCATCACTCAACGCATCGAGCAAAGCCTGCCGTGCGGCGGCTATCGCATCTCGGGTCGTAATCCATTTGCTTTGCTGCAGGTCAAATTTCACGGCCGTGTCCGGAAGGGAGGGGAGAACCGCATCCTCTTTTAAGTGGAAAGCACGAGTAAGATCTGACCAGTTAGTGGTCACGTTATTGACCAAGAGATGTTGAAGGGCCGTGTCTACATTGCCCGTGGCAAGTGCACGAAGCCATGTCAGTCGCTCGGGTTTGGCTTTTCCGTATTGCGGGCCGTTGGGATCTAAAACTACGCCTCCACCAAGATGAAACGATTCGGAATCGTCTCTCAACACGAATCGCTCTCCTGAGTAAGCGCTGATTGGCGCATCCAGAATGAGCTGGGCCATTGTTGTTTTACCGGGAGCCAGATATGAGATCCCATTCTCAATCAGGGCTACTTTCGCGCTCACTCGTCGTGCTCCAATGTAGAGCTTGGCCGGTGATAGACGCTTCAGCGTAGTCGGTGCATCGGATCGGAGGCTTAGTTGAACATCAAGCCGCTGCGAGAGTTGAGCGAGCGCGGGCTCGACAAGGCAATCACCTCGATCGATATCGTTTAGCTCTACTTTACCGGCCAAACACAGCGCGACACGCTGACCGGCGACTGCCGATGTGACCATTGCATCATTGGCGCGCAGCTCGCGCACTCGGACTTCCAGCCCTTTGGGTAGAAGGATTAAGTGATCGCCAACTCCAACGGCGCCGGTGCTTGCAGTCCCCGTCACAACTAAACCTGCGCCGCTGACATGAAAGCGACGATCAATCGAGAGTCTGAAGCCGCGTTCGAGTCCTTGATCTCTAACTTTGGGTTGCAGTGATTCAAGATAGGATTTAAGTGCGTCGATGCCATCACCTGTGACTGAGGAAACCTGAAACACCTTGCCCTCACTGTCGCAGCGAGCGTCGACAAGCTCCCGTGCCGTTTGAGTTACCTCCACGACCCGCTCGGGCGTCACTGTGTCAGTCTTTGTGATCACAATATCGATATCAGTCACACCGAGAACGCTCAGCACATTTAAGTGCTCGTTCGTTTGTGGCATCGGCCCATCATCAGCCGCGATAATCATCAAGGCGCGATCAATACCTGAGACCCCAGAAATCATGGTGTTGATAAAACGAGAGTGACCGGGCACGTCGATAAAACCGATGACTCGGCCGTCACTTGAGGGAAGGTAGGCGTATCCCAAGTTAATGGTCAGTCCGCGCGCTTTCTCTTCAGCGAGCGTGTCGGTATCGACTCCGGTGAGGGCCTTGATCAACGACGTTTTGCCGTGATCAACGTGACCGGCGGTTGCAACAATCACTGAGGGAGCTCTGAGAGTTGCTCTAGAAACGCGTCCTCGTGAATCGCTTCAAGGCAGCGAAGATCCAACAGCAGCGCGCCATTATGAAGTCGCCCGATAACGGGCTTGGGAAGTTGGCGCAAACGCGCAGCCAGTGCGCGTAGAGGCTCGTCTTCACCATTGCCTGCAGTGATGGAAAGGGCAGCACTCGGGAGCACTTCAACGGGGAGTGCTCCGCTGCCAATTTGGCTGGAGACCGATGCTGTGTCGACACCGTATTCATCGCCCAGTACTGAGCTGACTCTCGGGGCGAGCTTGTTGGCCTGCTCACGAATACTGTCTTCTGCTCGTGTGAGTAATCTCAGCGTAGGCAACGTAGAGACGAGTTCATCCGGATTGCGGTACAGCTGCAGGGTTGCCTCGAGCGCTGCCAAAGTCACCTTGTCGAGTCGCAATGCACGTTTTAGCGGGTTCTGCTTAATACGCGCGATAAGATCGGCGCGGCCCGCAATAATGCCTGCCTGGGGACCACCGAGTAACTTATCGCCACTGAAAAGGACTAAGTCGGCCCCATGAGCCAGGGTTTGTTGTGCTGTGGCCTCGTGCGGTAACCCGAGCGCTTTCAAGTCGATGAGGTTGCCACAGCCCATATCGACGACGAACGGTATTTGGTTTGCTTCAGCAAGTGCCGCAAGCTCGGGCTCAGGCACCGTATTGGTAAACCCTTCGATCCGATAGTTGCTCGTATGCACGCGCATCAACAGTGCAGTATCAGCATCAATGGCGTTCGCATAGTCCTTCAGGTGTGTTCGGTTGGTCGTACCCACCTCAACGAGGCTGCAGCCCGAGCGTCCCATGATGTCGGGCACACGAAACGAGCCCCCAATCTCAACGAGTTCGCCGCGAGAAACGGGCACCTTTTTGCCAAGCGCCAAGGTGTTCAGGGTGAGCAGAACGGCAGCGGCATTGTTGTTGACGACCGTTGCTGCTTCGGCTCCTGTTAGATCACAAATTAACGACTCGATATGGCTGTCCCGATCCCCTCGTTGACCCTTTTCAAGATCGTATTCGAGATTGTTGGCAGTACCCGCTACTCGATTCATGGCGTCGATAGCAGCATCTGCTAGGTTCGCGCGGCCGAGATTGCTGTGAAGGACTATGCCCGTGAGATTGAAGACTGATTTCAAGGTCGATTGCGACGCGTCAGTGAGCCCGTTGCGAATAGTTTGCTGAATGATTGAGAGATCCGATGACACCGATTCACCTGATTGAATCGCGGCTCTCAGTGCCTCAAGGTGCGCGCGCGCCGCGCTCGTCACCGCGCCATGGCCCCACAATGCGACCTCCGACTGCATATGGTCGAGAATGACACTGACTGAGGGCAGGCCTCTCAGCTGTTGTTGTCCGTTTTTATTCACGCTGGCACTGCTTTGATGTCCGTCTCACAGTGTAACGCGTGAAAAGCGATGCGGGCAGTCGATTAGACCTCGGCGGCGGTTTCTTTACACGATTGCAGCCAGTAAACCGATGCAGATACGAGTAGCGCAGGGAAGACCTCGTGGAGCAGGGCACTTAGACCCAAGGTAATCCAGACTATTAGCGTGCTCACTCCCAGAATCATAGACACCAGCGTGGTCTTTGCAGACGCAACACGGCCATACAGGCCAAAGACGACCGGAGGGAAGAAGCAAACGGCGTACAGGCTACCCGAGAAGATGGTGATGCCCACAATGTCGCCCGGTGGATTGAGTGCCATGAAGGCGGAAATGCAGGCGAAAGCGATGACTGCGGCACGGGACCAGCGCACCTCGTTTTCAATCGTTTTAAACGGCGCAATGATGTTTTTGTAGAGGGTGGATGAGGCCACCAGAAGTACGCTGTCCATTGAGGACATGGCGGCCGATACGATCGATACGATCAGCAAATCGGTTACCCAAAACGGGAAAATGGCGGGGTCGTTAACGAGCCGCGGGATGATAAGGTCAGTGTCCGTCACGTTCTCGAGAATCAGGTGTGCGTAAAGGCCGATGGGAAACATACAGGCCAATATCAGCGTCATGCCCAGCACGGCAATCCACATCCCGCGTTTTACCTCTGCATCACTCTTGAGGCCATAAAAGCGTGAGAGCTGCCGGGGATCGACAATGAGCTTTAGGGCCCCCGACAGCGATACACCTAACAGCACAGCAAACGGCACCGCGCCGTTAAGATCGAAAAGATATTCTTTTCCCGGCATATCGGTCAGCTGACCGACTGATGTGACACCACCGGCCGCCTGCGTAACGAAGTAGAAGATCGTCATGGCGCCAATAAGCATAAGCACACCTTGAATGGCGTCCGTCCTAACGACGGAGACGAAGCCACCGATGGAGGTGTACAGCACGACTACGAGCAGGGTAACGCCGACTGCGACCTCATAGGGCACGCCGAGAAAGATCTGGAACAAATGTCCCGCGCCTTTGAAGATGGCCAAAAGGTAAAGAATGCTGGCGAAAACTATCACCGATGCAGACAGCAAAAGCAGAGGATGCCGCTCGGCATCAGGACTGTCGCCCAATATCCGCCCACGAATGTAATCCGGGATGGTCAGCGCGTCCCATGCCGCGGCAAAACGCCTGAGCGGTGGCCCTATCCACCGCCAGGACATCCAGGAGAAGATGACGAGCAGAACAGCCATGGTGAACCACGCCACACCGTAGTCGTAGCCTTTGCCCGCATGTCCAATGAAGGTGTTAGTCGAGGCAAACGTCGCAAAAAAAGAGATGCCGACAACGGTGCCGCCCAGCTGGCGGTTACCTACGTAATATCCACCAACGCCAGTAGCTGCCTTGTTACCGACGTAGGCGTTGTAGAACAGCACGGATACATAGATCACGAGGAGTGAACTTGCGATCCAATGTTCGACAAACCAGGACATGTCTTAACTCACGTAATGACTCGGTTCGTTAAAATGCGGATTCACTGCCCTTGATCTTTTCCACACCCATATTTTTCAGTGTGAAACTGTAGATATCAGCGTACTGATCAACCAGCTTGTCCGTTGGGGTGCCCGCACCATGTCCGGCGTTGCTATCGATACGAATCAGGACGGGCGCATCGCCCGTGTGGTCGTACTGCATCTGAGCTGCAAACTTGTAGGAGTGCGCCGGCACGACGCGGTCGTCGCGCTCGGCTGTCGTGATCAGCGTCGCCGGATAGGCGGTTCCGAGTTTCGTGTTATGGAGTGGCGAGTAACCCAGCAGGTAGCGGAACATTTCCTCACTCTCTTCAGACGTTCCGTAGTCATACGCCCAGCCCGCACCTGCGGTGAAGGTGTGATAGCGCAACATGTCGAGCACCCCGACACCGGGGAGTGATACCTGGAAGAGATCAGGGCGCTGTGTCGTTACAGCGCCGACCAGCAGACCACCATTGGATCGACCACTGACTGCCAGTTTTTCCTTGCTGGTATAGCCCTCAGCAATCAGGTACTCGGCCGCCGCGATAAAGTCATCAAAGACATTTTGCTTTTGGGTTTTGGTGCCCGCGATATGCCAGCCTTTGCCGTATTCACCACCACCACGGATATTGGGCACGGCGTAAATGCCACCCATCTCCAGCCACGCTGCAACTGTGCTGCTAAAACGAGGACGGATACTGATATCAAAACCGCCGTAGCCATAGAGAATGGTAGGGGTACTGCCGTCGAGCGCGGTCCCCTTGGCGTACGTAATGATCATGGGTACGCGCGTACCATCCTTGGATGTGTAGAACACCTGCTCTGTTTGATAATCGTTGCCGTCAAAGGGTGACTTTGATGCGCGGTACAAGCTGACATCGCCCGACTCAGGGTCAAGAGTGAAAATAGCAGGGGCGATACGGTAGTTGGTAAACGTAAAAAAGACTTCCTCTTGCTCTTTTTTGCCGCCAAAGCCTGACGCGCTTCCGAGATCGGGTAGTTCAATATCTCTGATGAGATTGCCTTCGAGGTCGTACTGTTTCACCTGACTGATCGCATCAATCATGTATTCGGCGAAGAGATAGCCGGCGCTCGAGCTGGCGTTGAGCACGTGCTCGCTCTCAGGAATAACGTCGCGCCAGTCGGTCTCGCCAGCCGCCTGCGGATCCAACGCAATCACTCGACCTTTGGGTGCATCGCGATTTGTTTCGATCAAAAGATAACCATCGTTACTCTCGAGCAACGAACCGTCTGCGGACTCGTCAGCAAAGACGACAATGAGCTCGTCAGATTCGGATGCTAAATCCTTGATAAACAGCTTGTTGCCCGACGTGGAGTTGGCGGCACTGATTACCAAGTAGCGATCGTCGCCACCCACGGAGGCGCCCACGTAACGATGCTTTTGCTCAGCGGTCGCGCCGAAAATCACCTCATCCCTGCTCTGCGGTGTGCCCAGCGCATGGAAATACAGCTTGTGCTGATCGGTTTTTGCGGAGAGTTCGCTGCCGTCAGGTTTGTCATAGCTTGAGTAGAAAAAACCTTCATTACCTAGCCAGTTGATGCCTGAGAACTTTACGTCAACCAACGGTGACTCAAGTACATCGCCGGTGGCGACATCTCTGATCACAATTGATCGCCAGTCACTGCCGCCCTCGGAGAGTTGATAGGCTACGAGACTGCCGTCTTCAGAAAAGCTGACGCTCGACATGCTGACCGTGCCATCCTCGCTGAACGTGTTCGGGTCTAAGAACACCACTTCGCTGCCATCCTCCTCAATGCGATACAGAACTCGTTGATTCTGAAGACCGGAGTTTCGATAGAAATACCGTTTTCCACCTTCAATAAAAGGCGCGGTTTCGCGCTCGAAGTTCAGCAGGCGGGCCACGGTGTTTTTGACGTCATCGCGCAGTGAGATAGCGTCAATATACGAGCGGGTTGAGGCATTTTGATCAGCAATCCAGTCAGCGGTGTCTTCGCTCAGATCATCTTCCAACCATCGATAAGGATCCGGTACCTCCACGCCAAAGTAGGTATCTACGTGATCACCGCGCGTGGTTGTTACCAACTTGTCGCCAGGAGCGCTTGCGGAGTCAGTGTTTTCGTTACTAGGCTCGCCACAACCCATGAGTAAAAGCATCGCAGCTGATGTTAGTAGTGCGTTTCTCATTATTTCCCTCGCTCGTGGTCGATCAAGCTTTTTTGATTGTAGCTGGATTGCCTGGTTGATTATTCGAAGCGGCCAGCAGTTCCTGAAGCCGACTGGATAGTAATAACTTGGTTGTACAAGCAGTGCTCTCGCGCCTCGCTGATGACCGCAATACCCATTCCCTCTAGGAGGCTGGCTTGCGTAATCGTCTTGGGCGCCAAGCGATAGATCTCACGCACCTCTCCGTTATGCCATAGCCAGAGCATCACGAGCTCCTCGTCACTCCTGTTGTCCCAAACAGTGATAACTTCATCGCCCGTGCGCTTGTTGGAGTGTATTAACTCGCTCCCACACGTGTCGATCAGACTGGCCGACAGCTCGTAGTCCGGAAAATGACTGGTATTTCGGAGTGTGACTGTGTTCATGGTGCTTAGCGTATTGCAGCCAGCCATGAATGCAAGACTGAGAGCGGTGAGAAGTAGTCGCGTGAAGCGTGCCACGACTTAACTGGTCTTGCTGGCGAGAATGAGGCTGATGTCCAACGACTCCCCAGGAATTTTATCGATCTGCTCGATGTTGAGATCCTCGCTCATGAGCCAACCCATGATCGATTTCATATCCACACTGACGGGTACAGGCTGTGAAGCGGGGTTTTCATGTTGTGTGAAGGCTACAACCAACAGTTTCCCGCCGCGCTTTAGCACGCGTGTCGCCTCATCGAACAAGGCTTTTGGATCGTCAGCAAAATACAGTACTTGATCGATGGTAACGGTGTCGAAGCTGTTGGCTGCGAACCGCATTTGATACATATCTTCTTGCCGCACGGACAGGTGTGTCAGTCCCGCCGTTTCTATGGCATCTCTGGCGACAATCACCATCTTTTTAGAGAGATCAACACCGAAGCCACTGTCAGCCAACGGCCCCACCAGCCGCAACATTCGACCCGTGCCGGTAGCAATATCCAATAGGTGTCCGACGGAGTGACCAGACAGGAGTTGGCTAACGTGCGACTTAAATGTGGCTTCGTCACCATGATATCGATGAAGCTCCAGCCACTCGGGAACCTCGTCCTCAACGTAGGTCTCCGCAAGCTGCGCCCGGGCATCGCGAATGACCGCAAGTCGCCGGCTATCCTCCGCTAAGGTGCTGTCCGCCGTATCCAAGCTTTCCAATAACGTGCTGAGAATGGTCTGATGGGGCTGCTGACGATTGGCGCGGTAAAAAATGAAGTGTTGCTCTCGAAAGCTCTCGAGAAGTCCCGCATCCTGCAAGATCTTCAGGTGACGCGATGTGCGAGGCTGGCTGTAGCCCGTGATCCGTACAAGATCAGATACGGTCAGTTCACCTTGGCTGCACAGTGACATGAGGCGAAGCCGGCTGGGGTCAGCCAGCGCTTTTAAGCATTGTGATAGAGCATCAACGTTCATAAGCATAAAGATATCTTTATACCTAAAAAATAAATACGGCTTTCACAGATTTTTACTGTGACAAACGCTAGGCTGGTGAGGTGTGGCGTTAGATACGAGGCGCGTCGCGCGCCCGACAAACCAAAAATAACCATCGATAAGGGGTCTCACATGCTAAAACTTCACTTCGCACCACAGTCCCGGGCTGGACGCATTTTGTGGCTCCTCGAGGAACTCGAGCTTCCCTACGAGCTTAACGCTATGGCGTTTCACCCGAAGGATCTCAAATCGGATGAGCACCGGAGTAGGCATCCGCTAGGGCGTATTCCGGTTCTAGACGACGGTGATGTATCGATTTATGAGTCTGGTGCCATCGTGGAGTACGTACTGGCTCGACACAAAGACGGTGGTCTGAAACCTGCCGTGGACGACCCCATGTTCCCCGAATACCTACAGTGGTTTCACTACTGCGAGGGAATGGTCATGCCACCCATGAACACGATTGTTGTTCACACCATCTTATTGCCAGAGGATCGACAAGACCCCGTTGTATTGGGGCAAGCACAGCGCCTCCTCAACAAGGCGCTTCATCCTGTTAATGAAGCATTGGAGGGCCGCGATTACCTCATTGGTGATTTCTCGGCTGCGGATATCATGCTGGGGCATGCCTGTTTCATGAGTAAT
Source organism: Halieaceae bacterium (assembly GCA_038143085.1). Classification (GTDB taxonomy): domain Bacteria; phylum Pseudomonadota; class Gammaproteobacteria; order Pseudomonadales; family Halieaceae; genus Luminiphilus. The sequence goes on along the minus strand of JAYQLG010000006.1, from coordinate 340,098 downwards.
CGTATGGGCTGTGTCTCTGATGACATGCCTCATTTGAAAGCCTATGTGCAGCGGATTACAGAGCGTCCTGCGTTCCAAACCGCCATCAATATGACATAACCCGCCACTATCGTGAGAAGCAAAGCGCGAGACTTGGCGTGATGCTTGGTATTGCTTATCTTGCGCTTTGAGAGACGGCATCCAAAGAGAAGAGTTATCGTGTCAAAGCACCTGATAATTATCCTGAGTTTGAGCCTACTGGTTACCGCCTGTGGTGGCGGAGGCGGCGGTGCAGCGCCCCAGGAAACGTCCGCTGGTGGTGACTCTGGTGGTGGAGATGCAACTGATCCATGCGGTAACACAGCGCAAATTGAGTTCGTTAAAGAGGTGGCTGAAAGTTACTACTACTGGTATGACGAACTCGCGCAGGTGAATGAGAATGACTATGAGGATGCATCCGACTATCTGGCTGCCATCATGCAGCCCATTTGGACAGATGGATCAGGGCGTGACCCGGGTTTTTCCTATCTCACAACTATCGAAGAAGATAAGGCGCGTTTCACCTCAGGAGCGTTTTACGGTTATGGGGTACGATACCGCATCATCAACGACAACTTCTATTTCGCCGACTCCTTCGAGGAGGGGCCTGCACACACGGCCGGTATTCGCCGAGGTCAACGCCTTCTAGCCGTTAAGCGCGATGGAGAGAATGACTTCGAGACCTGGGAAGAAATGGTCGCCCGAAACGCTGAACTCCCAGGTGCGGTATTTGGTCCGCGTGGAGAGCTACAAACAACAGTCTTCCGTGTTGAATATGAAGGCGTGGTTAGTGAGTTCACGGTAACGACTGCAGAAACCAGCACGCCTCCATTGGCGGGCGATGCGCGCGTAATTCAACGAGACAGTGGTGGCCCCGTTGGCTATATCAACTTCCGCACATTCATTGACGCGGCAGATGGTCCGCTCCGCGCTGCAGCAGACACGTTTGGCGAGGCAGGCGTTACTGATCTCATTATAGATCTCCGATACAACGGTGGCGGTCTGGTTCGGGTGGCTGAGACCTTCCTGAATCTTTTGGCCGGAGAGACTGCGAAAGGTGAGCTGAGTTACATCATCAATCTCAACGATAAGCATCAGGATGAGAATAGCACTGCGAATTTCGTTCCATTGGCTGAGACCTTTAGTCCACTTCGAATCGCATTCATCACGACAAACGGCTCTGCGTCCGCAAGCGAACTTCTCATCAACGGTTTAGACCCTCACATCGAGCTTGCGATTGTGGGTTCTGAAACCTCGGGTAAGGCCGTTGGTCAGTATGCATTTGACCTTGACCCCGATGCGTGTCCAACACGACTCAGATTGATTGCGTTTGAAATTCAGAATGGTGAGGGGCAGGGGGTACTTCACGGGTCTAGTGAGCACGGGTCGCTTTACCTTTTTTGCGGCAGCTGATGATGCGACACGACCTTTCGGCGACGCCGACGAAGACTCTTTCGCAGCGGCTACGGCGTGGTTAAGCGGGACGAAGGCAAACGTTGGTGCGACAAGTAATGCGAAAGTCTATGCACCAGAGATGCTTCGCGTTGCAGGGTTCGATGCGACTTGGCCGGTCAATCAGGATGCACCACTTAACCCTGACGGGAGTGTTCGTTCCTTCTGAGTAAGTGATGGGTGCTGACTCGTCTCGTTTGGGCTATTCACTCAGCCAAGAAGTCGGTGTAGCCTCGCGGCATCGACTTTTTTGGTCTACAGACAGCAGAAATTAATATAGGTAGCGTCATGAGTAGTACAGCGGAAACATTTCAGGCGATAGTCAACGAGCGGCGATCCATCCGAGCGTTTAAATCTGACCCTGTTAGCCGAGAGGTTATCGACGCCGTGTTTGCGCCTGCGCTTCGGGCGCCGAGCAACTGCAACACCCAGCCATGGTTTGTTCATATCGTGACGGGTGACAAGCTCGAGCAACTACGCGAAACCCTTCCCGCTGCTTTCGCCATGGGTGATGTAGCACCCGACTTCCCCTACGACGGTGTCTACGAGGGTATCTACAAGGATCGTCAGTACGGCGCTGCTAAGGCGCTCTACGACGCGCTTGGGATTCCTCGTGAGGAAAAAGCCAAGCGACAGGAATGGTTCCTCGGTAATTTTCGTTTTTTTGATGCGCCGGCTGTTGCTTTTTTCATGCTGCCCGATGGGTTTGGACTTCGTGAAGCGTGCGACTTAGGTATGTTCACTCAAACGGTGATGCTGGGCTTAACGGCCCAAGGCCTTGGATCGTGTCCTCAGACCGCCCTTGGTTTCATGGCAAAGCAAATTCGCGAAGTGATTGATGTTCCCGAGCATCACAAGCTGATGTTTGGTCTGTCGTTTGGTTACCCCGTGGATACACCGATCAACGATGTTGTCACCGACCGAACAGATCTTACGTCGGCCGTGACCTTTCATAGCTAATTAAGCAAGCAGCAGCTAGTGACCGCCGGTCAAAGCCACTAGCTTCCGCTGGGCCGCGAAATAAAGCCGGATACTTCCAGCTGGAACCCAGAAATTGCATTGAATTTAATCGGCGCGGACATAACCTTCATGTTCGTAACGCCCAGGTGTCGAAGTATCTGTGCGCCCGTACCAATCACTCTGTAGTTCTGGGGGGGAGCCTCCGCTGCGGCTTCACCCGCAAGCTCGGCGATATTGCGCATGATCGCCTCTGGCGACTCCCAGCCACCCAGCATAACGACGAGACCACGTCCTTGCTCTGCGATATAGGCCATGGCAGATTCGTAGGACCATCCCTGCGATCCCTGCGGTAGCCGAGTGCCCAGCACATCGCGAAGCGTGTTGATGGGTTGTATACGGACAGGGAGGTCTGCGGTTGTCAAATCGCCTTGATGCAAGGCATATTGGATTTGGCCATCGACCAAATCTTCGAACGTTGTCAGCGTGAATTTGCCCCACTGAGTATCGATCGGGAACTCGCCCGTGCAGCGCACGGACTGCTCGTGTAGGGCACGATACTCGATCAGATCAGCAATCGTCCCAATGCGAAGATTATGTTTTTTTGCGAACACCTCAAGCTCAGGCCGTCGCGCCATCGTGCCGTCTTCATTCATGATCTCGACAATGACGGCGGCGGGCTCACAGCCAGCCATGCGCGCAAGATCCACACCCGCTTCAGTGTGACCCGCACGTTGCAGGACACCGCCGGGTTTTGCTACCAAGGGGAAGATATGTCCGGGTTGCGAAATATCAGAGGGCGTCGCATCGGCTTTAACCGCCTCCAGGATGGTATGTGCGCGCTGACGTGCGCTGACTCCCGGGCCTACCGAGTGCGTCGCATCAATCGATACGGTGAAGTTGGTTTCGTGTTGAGAGCGGTTGTCTCTCACCATGAGCGGGATGCGTAGCTGTCTAGCGCGCTCTGCGGTGATGGGCATGCAAATAAGGCCACAGGCTTCGCTGGCAAAGAAGTTGATGATCTCTGGTGTGACTTTCTCGGCAGCGATGACAAGGTCTCCCTCGTTTTCCCTGTCCTCATCATCCATGAGGATGACCATCTTACCTTCGCGAATGTCGTCCAAGATATCTGGAACGGTATCGAGGGCCATCTTAACTCTCCTGCTCTAGCACGATCTTTTACTGCCTTTTTCTAGCTCGCTATTAGCACTTCTCAATCGCAACGGCAGTAGCTTCACCACCACCAATACACAGCGCGGCCACACCGCGCTCCTTACCATAGTGATGCATTGCGTGCATGAGCGTGACGATGATTCGAGAGCCGGTTGAGCCAATAGGGTGGCCTTGGGCGCACGCACCGCCGTGTACGTTCACTTTGCTGTGATCGAGGCCGTGCGCTTTCATTGCCAGCATGGTGACCATGGCAAAGGCCTCGTTAATCTCCCACAGATCTACGTCATCAGCAGACCAACCGGTTTTATCGAGCAGCGAAGAAATGGCATCAACGGGTGCCAATGTGAACTCTGCGGGCAGGCGGCTGGAGCGTGCATGTGCAACGATCTTAGCCATTGGCTTTAGGCCATGGGCCTCGACCGCTGACTCACTCGCCAAAATGAGCGCGCTTGCACCGTCTGAAATTGAAGAGGCATTGGCTGCGGTAATGGTGCCGTCTTGCGCAAACGCCGCGCGCAAGCTCGGAATCTTGTCGATGCGACCTTTGTGCGGTTGCTCATCATCGACAACCGAAATGGTTTCTCGTCGTGTTTTGACCTCTACGGGCGCCGTTTCTGCCTTTAGCAGGCCCTGTTCGATGGCATTTTTAGCGCGTGTTAGGCTTTGAATCGCAAAGTCATCCATCGCTTCTCGCGTAATACTGTGCTCATCGGCTGTCGCCTGAGCAAAACTGCCCATAGCGCCACCTGTATAGGCGTCTTCCAAGCCATCCATGAACATATGATCGTAAATCTTGGTATGACCCAGACGTTGTCCTGCGCGTCCTGAGGGCATCAGATGCGGTGCGTTCGACATGCTCTCGAGGCCACCGGCAACAGCAATGCGATTGGTGCCTGCACGGATACTGTCGATGCCAAAGATCGTTGCTTGCATGCCACTTCCGCAGGCCTTGTTCACGGTAACGGCACCTACGTGGTCAGGCACACCAGCATAGCGAGCAGCCTGGCGTGCTGGGCACTGCTTGAGTCCTGCAGGCAGTACGCAGCCCATAAAGACTTCATCAATGGCTGCTGCATCGAGATTGGCGCGTTCCACAGCGGCTTTAATCGCGGTGCTACCCAATTCAGGTGCTGAGACGGAAGCGAGATCGCCCATCAGTCCACCCATGGGTGTCCTGGCGCCGCCCACGATATAGATTGCTTCTGACATGTTGTGTCCCGTTTGTGCGTTAGCTTGATTGGGGGGTGGATTAAGCCACAGGTGCGATGGCGCGACAATGCGAGAGCGCGTTCAAATAGGTGAAAAAACCTTTCCTTTTACGGCTTTACGGTATTCCGATGGGCTCAAACGATTGGCCTTTTTAAATTGCCGAGCGAAATGTGCTGAATCAACCATACCCACCTCCGCTGCAACCTCGGTGATACTCAAGTTGGTTGTCCTCAACAGCGATTCCGCCTCAGATATCCGCAGGTTGAGTAAGTACTGCCACGGCGTTGTGCCTGCGGCACGCTGGAAGCGGCGCGTCAGGGTGCGCTCTGATAGCTCGAATGTCGTTGCAATCGAAGCCATGGAAAGGGGCTGGGTGAATTTTTCCTGTAGGTACATCTGGACATCCAGTACCACCTCGTCGCGATGCTCTCGAATAACCTGCGAACCCAACTGCGTCGATTTAAACCGCCGACGTATCTCAGGCGAGAACTGGTTTTCAACGTGGCGCGCAATGTTGGTGTTGTAGAAGTTGCCCATGAGGTAGACCAGTAAGTCACTGATGGAGTTGACGCTCCCTGCGCAGTAGAGATTGTCCGACTGTACGATGAGCTCATCGCGGCGCAGCTCCACGGCGGGGTAGCGCGATGCAAACTCGTCTAACCAAAACCAGTGTGTGGTGGCCGCCTTTTTATCAAGAAGTCCTGTCTCGGCTAAAAGGAAACTGCCTGTACCGACGGCGGCGATGGCAGAGCCTTGGTTGACCAGCTTTGCAATAAAGGGAATCAGCTCGGGGTGACGTTTGATCACACGACGCGGATCACGCCAAATGGCTGCGATGACAAGGAGATCCAGCGACGCTGCCTCGGAAATAGGTTGCGTCGCAATCTCCAGCCCACCACTGGTCTTGACCGGCCCTCCTTTTGGGGAAAATAACGTCACGGGCAGCTCGCCAGTAGCGGTGCTTTGGCCGCTGGCTTGTGCGGCAGCCATAGCGAGCTCGGAGGGCAAAGTGACCGAACTTGCTAAGGCAAACTCGTGGACAAGTGCACCAATTCTCGGTGTTCGTCTGGGTCTTTGGCTCGTTCTGCGAAATTTTTCCGTCGGTTTTTTCATGATTTTTGTCTGTAAAAAACAAATCATATCGACGTCGCTATCTACAATCTAGGGCGTTGCGTTGTATTCGTGGTAATAAAATTATGGCAAAGCTGCCCATCATCGTTGCGTCCGGGGGGATCAATACGGCCGGAAGAACCTCCCATCGGCATGCGCATAACCGACTCGTATTTGATTCGCTCGATCAGGCTAAGCGCGATGAAACAGCGCGCGCATTGACGGCAATGATGGATGCTCAGGACGTCGATGACGTGCTGGACGGCACTTTGGTGCGCAGAATAGAACGTACTCACTTTGATCCCGCTGCTGTTCCGACGAATCACCGGTTCCGCGTTGATGATGTGCATGGCGTCGTCAACTTAACCCCTGATGGTTTTGCCACGTCGCGGGCCACTGATGCACTTCGAGGACTGTCATCGGGGGACACCATTTACGTCGCCTCTGAGCGTGAATTTGATGTCGGAGTCGCAGGTCAGTTGCCTTCGGGTTTTGACCCCGGCGCGCTTTACACCTCCCGAAATCACCCCCGTGGGCTGCAGATGTCAATCTATGCTATGTCGGACGCATTGGCAGACTTGGGCTTGGATTGGGATCAGTTGACGGCCGGCTTATCACCTGATGCGGTCAGCGTTTATGTGTCGAGCTCCATGGGGCAGCTGGATGAGGCCGCAACGGGCGGTATGCTCACAGCCGCACTGCGCGGCGAGCGGGTATTAGCAAAGAATTGCCCCTTAGGCTTTGCCGAAATGCCAGGCGATTTTTTGAGCGCCTACGTGCTTAAGTCGCTGGGTCAGACCGGTCCCGCGCTCGGTGCCTGCGCTACCTTCCTCTACAACCTACAGCGCGGTGTCGATGACATTCGGTCGGGACGCGCGCGTATTGCTGTCGTAGGTGCCTCTGAGGCGCCCATACTTCCATCCCTCATGGATGGCTATGTGGCCATGGGCGCTCTGGCGACAGATAAAGAATTAAGAGCCTTGCAAGGTATCGATGGAGATGGCTTGATCGACTATCGGTCGGCCTGCCGGCCCTTCGGCAACAACTGTGGCTTTGTCATGGCGGAATCGGCGCAGATTCTGGTATTGATGGATGACGAGTTGGCGCTAGAGCAGGGCGCGCCCGTCCTGGGTGCTGTGCCTTTCGTATCGGTCCATGCGGATGGCGCCAAGAAGTCGATCCCGGGCCCCGGCGCTGGCAATTACCTCACCATGGCCCGTGCTGCGCAGGCAGCGCGCGATATCGTGGGTGATACAGTCTTCCGGTCGCAGGGCTTGGTCATGGCACATGGGACTGGTACACCACAAAACAGAACCACCGAGTCAGCGATCATGAGTACGGTCGCGAAGGTCATGGGGGTTTCGGACTGGCGTGTCTCGGCAATTAAAAGTCACACCGGGCACTCCCTGGGCGCCGCCGGTGGCGATCAGCTTTCTGCGCTCTTGGGCGTCTGGGACTCCGGCTGGATACCTGGCATCGGTACGATTGAGACTGTTGCTGAGGATGTTGAGACCGACCGACTGAGCTTCTTACTCGATAACGCACCGACCAACCAATGCGCTTATTCACTGGTTAACAGCAAAGGCTTTGGTGGCAATAACGCAACAGCGACCGTAATGAGTCCAGCAGTGTCGCATTCATTGCTCAAAGGTTTGCACGGAGGGCGCGCACTCGATGCATGGCAGGCGCGCTTTGAGGCGACTCAGCAGCGGCGACAGGATATCGAGGACTCCCGTCTCTCTGGCGATTGGCAGCCACTCTACCGATTTAATGACGGAGTGCTGGCCGACAGTGATATCCAGGCGGAGGTGGGTAAGCTCAAATTGGGAAATGTTGAAATATCGACCAGTGACAGACTGATGCCATCCGACTGGCTCCTAGAGACCTAATACGCGAGCGACTGTTAAACTTTGTCCATGACAGATAATCCTTCATCCACTATTCAATTACTCACTCAGCGCGTGTCGCATGCGAGTCTCGGTTTGCCGGGACCCTCGCAGGATGAGCTCGATACCATCATTCGTGCTGGCATGCGCGCGCCTGATCATGCCATGCAGCGGCCGTGGCACTTTGTCATTGTCGAAGGTGAGCGTCGGGACGCCCTTGGTGTGGTACTTAACGAGAGCCTGAAACTTCGCGGTGTGACTGACGAAGCGCAGCTGAATAAGGCACTCAAAGCACCATTGCGTGCGCCAGTTGTTATTGCGGTACTGCTTAGGTTCAAAGATCACCCAAAGGTTGAACGCAATGAACAGATTGGCTCTGCTGCCGCTGCCACGTATGCCATGTCGCTTGCAGCCAATGCGCTGGGTTTCGGTTCAATGTGGCGAACAGGTCTGTATGCCACCGACCCGCATGTCATCTCCGCGCTTGGTGGTGGTGACAAAGATGAGGTAATCGGGTTCCTTTATTTGGGTACACGCGAAGGCCCTTCAAAACTAACGCCGACTCTTGACCCCGAGGATTTCATCACGCACTTTTAGCGCTCTTGGGGGAGTGTGTAGTAATGCGGTTGTTTCGATCTGTCTGGGGTCAGTTTGTCATCATTGGGTTGGGTCTCTTCCTGCTCGATCGAATTTTTTTCCCAGAACCTAAACCTGTCATTGGACCACCTAATGCAGAGCGCGTAGCGCTGCAGGCTGACGCGCTGTCTCAGCTTCAGGGAGCGGAGCTCAATGAGTCGCAAGTGGTTGCCATCAAAGAGCGAGAAATGCGCGACGAGCTACTGTTCATTGAGGCACTGGACCGGGGTTTTATTGAACAGGACCAAGTGGTTCAGCGGCGTCTCATCCGCAATATGCGCTTTATGGATCCTGAGCGTGCCGTCGATGACCAAACGCTACTGACGGAAGCCTTTGAACTGCGTTTGCATCTGGCTGATGAGGTGATTCGTCGACGCACGGTACAGGTGATGGAGACACTCATCGTGGCCAGTCGCGGAAATCCCACGATTACCGAGCAGGATTTGCAGGTTGAGTACGAGGCGCAACGGGACAATTTTCAGGTGCCGGTGCGCTACAGCTTCACGCACGTTTTTCTTCGTGATGACGCGTCTGATGAGAAGCGGTCAAAGCTGCTTGCACGGCTGGGTGATGAAGCAAGCCCCGAGCAAGCCCGAGAGGTGGGTGATGTCTTCCTGGCGGGGTATCAGTTCCAGGAGCGAAGTTTGCCAGAGATCTCTCGGCAGTTTGGTGATGAGTTTGCCTATGGCTTTGTGTCTCAGGCCGAGTCGTTGGGCGAATGGGTGGGCCCCATTCGATCTATATTCGGTAGTCACTGGGTATGGGTCGACGATATTTCCGAAAGCCGAGTGAAAAGCTTCGCCGAGGTAGCCCAGGATTTACGCCGCGACATTCGCCGTAATTTAGACGATCAGGCCATTCAAGACTGGGTCGACTCGACGCTTCAGCAGTACGAGGTACGGCTATGATGCGCGTACTCAGCCTGTTGCTTCTACTCATCGCCCCACTTGTTGCGGAGGCGCATCGTTTTGCGCCGTCAGCGCTCGATGTCAGGGCCCTCACCAACGGTGAAATATCCGTTGTTTGGAAAACACCTGCGCAAGCCACGTCGAACGTGCCCATGCTCCCGGTCAAGCCGGACAGCTGTGAAGTGCTCTCCGAGACGCCCTGGTTCCCAGAAGGAACGGGAAAGGTGCTCCGTCAGCAGTGGGCCTGTGCTGGTGAGTCGCTGGAGGGGCTTACCTTGGGTGTCTCTGGGTTGGCGGCGAATCAGTCGTCGGCAGTGGTGTCCGTGCGGCCTCACCCGGATGTCTTCTTTCAGGAAGTACTGACGGCCGATAGCCCAAGCTTTACGGTGCCCGCGCAACGGTCTGGCCTAGCGACGGCACTGCATTATCTGTGGCTGGGCGCTGAGCACATTGCCATTGGCACTGACCACCTGTTCTTCGTTGCGGGCCTCTTGTTGCTGGTGGGTTGGGGCGCCCGGCTTGTCTATACGGTTACGGCCTTCACGGTTGGCCACAGCATTACGCTTGCGCTGGTATCTCTCGGGTTTGTCACCAATCCCGAGGCGCTCATCGAGTGGCTGATTGCTGTATCCATTTGGGTGTTGGCGCTTGAGCTGTCGCGACCCGAGCAAAAGAGTCGACTGTGGGATAAACCTTGGTACCTGGCTGGCGGCTTTGGACTGCTCCACGGAATGGGCTTTGCAGGGGCCCTGGCAGAGACGGGCTTGCCGCAAATGCACCTACCCACAGCCCTCTTATTCTTCAATGTGGGCATCGAGGTGGGGCAGCTCGCGTTTATTGCACTGCTGACGCTCGCCGGTGCGATGATCTCAAAAATCAGCAGGGCGCCGTGGTTGCAGATTGCGCCCGTGTATTTGCTGGGCGCGGTTTCGACGTTTTGGGTGCTGGATAGAACCGGCTCGCTGTTTGGGTAATGCTCTCAGGAACTCTGTCATGGTAACTCCCTATGAGCAACCTTTCCTATAAGAGACCTTTTTTCGGTAACTAGAGCGACTCAGATAGCTTCTATCAGTCGGGATTACCGGGCCAATTAGCCATAGGTACCAGGGGATGTAGCGCTAGCGCGATGCCTTCCCTGACGTGATCTTCATTCCCAAGAATCTCGCGCCGTCTTACAAAGCCTGAGCCACTGCGGACATCGACGGCTTCATTAAGCGCCATGCCGCCCTCGCCGCTGAACAATAATTTGAGATCGGTATTGAAGACGGAGATGCGTATGGTGGTAGCTGCTACCGGTGCGCCCCAGTTGAAGTTAACCGATACACCATCGCCAGCGCCTTGAGTGGGTGGCTTACGACTGACGCCGTCCCATCGCGCGACGCGGTTAACGCCCTGAGCAAAGTAAACATCCTTCTCTAAAAGGTCTGTGAACACCAGCGCATCGATATTGGAGCTTTCCATGATCTGATCGCGCACTGTCTGAACGATTCGGGAGAACGTTCGGCCATTGACCCGACCGGTAGTGGGGTCCACTGGATTACCATACATCGAGACAGCATTACGCCATCGTTGTGAGAACTCGCGAGAGGAGACAACTTCCCAGCCATGACTCTCAAGCGCTGCTGCAACAAAGACATCGACATCTTTTTCGCGCTTCTGCAGGTACTTTCGAGAGGGAGAGCCGAGGTTAACATCAGCAATGACCACGCGTTTGATGTTGGCTGCGTCGAGTCCTTCCTGATCGATCTGGTTGGTCACGGTCGTTGGGTTGTAACCCGAGCCACTTACGGTTCCTGATGCACAGCCATTCAGCAGTGCAAGACTGGCAAGCACAGCGGTAACATAGACAGCAGATAGCCGATAATTTGTTTTAAACATGCATCCCCCAGAACGACATCGAATGTAGCGATGTCGCGATCGTAACAAAGGAGCACTGTGAGTGGCAGAGCAATTACACGTGAAAACCTCGGGGGAGGGCGATTCAAACGTCGTTTTGCTTCATGGGCTGTTTGGGTCGGGCAATAACCTAGGGCAAATCGCACGTGGCCTTAAGGAAGACCACCGAGTACACAGCGTCGATTTACCCGATCATGGCCGATCTGACTGGTTGTCCCAGGCTTCCATTCAGGGGTACGCACATTGCGTCGCAGCGTGGATGGACGATCAGCAATTATCAAACTGCTGTGTTATCGGTCACTCGTTAGGTGGGAAGGTTGCCATGCAGCTGGCGGTTAACCGTCCAGAGTTGATTCAGCGACTTGTCATCCTCGACATATCGCCCATGGCGTATACGGTTCGGCGACACGATCACATTTTTGCAGGCCTCAGCGCGGTAAAGGTAGCCGGTGTAAAAACTCGAGCCGATGCGCGCGAAGTTTTGTTGGCGCACATCGAGGAGTCCTCGGTTGCTGACTTCTTATTGACCAGTGCTTACACAGATGAGTCTGGCTTGATCGATTGGCGGTTTAATCTGGCGCAATTGCAGACGGATTATTCACAGATGCTGTCTGGCATCGAAGTGCAAGAAGCCAGGGGGTTACCGTGTCAAATTCCTTCTTTGGTGGTGCGGGGTGCTGACTCCGGTTACGTATCCAAAACCACGAAACAAGATTTTGCACACCTATTTAGCGCTCTAAATGTCGTAACGGTAAAGAATGCGGGGCATTGGTTGCATCAGGAGCAAACCGAGACAGTGCTCGCAATCATCGAGCAATTCATCGCACCATAAAAGTGCGCTACTGATTCATCAAAAGTGTCCACAAAACCTGTGGATAATTTAGTGGGTAATTTGTTTGTTCGATGAAGAATCCCTTTAAACAAGGGACCCTAATCAAATTGGTTAAATTTTAACCAATGCCTATTTTATCAATAAAAACAATTACTTATAAAATTAATGTTAAGTAATTTACAGGCAGTCACAACTAAGTTAGTTACAAATTGATGACATGGCTTGTGTGTGAATAACCTTTTTTCGCGAGTCAATAGGTTTTTGTAAAAAAAATTAAAAAAATCATGAAAGTGCGATCGATTTCAACGATGCACTAAAGACTTACTCGCCGCGGTAAATACAGCCAACGGTACAAGTTTCCTTGATTTCTACCGCTACAAGGATAGGAAGTTCGGATTTTAGACGGGCCCAGATCCAACGCGCTAAATTCTCGCTGGTCGGGTTTTCAAGCCCTTCGACCTCATTGAGGTAGTAGTGGTCGAGTTGTGCCAGGATGGGCGCAAAGGCCGTGTTGATGTCGTCAAAATCCATTACCCATCCGGTATTAGGATTGACCTCACCATCGATGGTGAGTCGAACGAAATACGAATGACCGTGCAAGCGCTCGCAAGGATGTCCGGCGGGAACCATTGGCAGGCGATGCGCTGCTTCAAAGCGAAAGTCTGTGTAAAGTTCCACGGTTGTTGCTCGTGCCGATCAAACGAGCGCGAAGTGTACACAAGTTGGTCGGGTGTCGTTAGGCGTAGCAGAAAAAATGATGACTTATTTGTGAAAGGTAATTGACACTTATGCAGGCGCCTCTATAATCGCCGATTCCTTGCCAGGGTGGTTAGCTCAGCTGGGAGAGCATCTGCCTTACAAGCAGAGGGTCGGCGGTTCGATCCCGTCACCACCCACCAAATTCTTGAAGAGTTTGGATCTATCGACACCCAAGTGTCGGCTACCTGGAGCGGTAGTTCAGTTGGTTAGAATACCGGCCTGTCACGCCGGGGGTCGCGGGTTCGAGTCCCGTCCGCTCCGCCATTACTTATAGACAGCATATCTGAGTAGATTTCTCTCTACTCTACACAAAGGGCCTGTGTAACGATGGATCTCCGAAGCTCTATGATGAATAACTTCTAAATTCGAGCGTGTGGCTAGTGGAGCTACCTGTCCCTTCAGATGTTCATCTCGTCTTGCTGAGAAAAACCGGTAGCTACATAAACTTGCGTTGTCTCTAACCAAAAAGTTGTCTCTACCCAAAGATAAGCCCCCTGAATCTCGCAAGAGAATCATATAAAAGGTATCGACTCCGGGTGTAACCCTCGAAGGATGGTACAAAGTGGTAAATCCGCAAGCGCTCCTCTGAGGGGGCTGGCATTAGGGTGGGTGCTGACACCACAACTAAACCCTCATTCTCAAACGCCGCTTCAGCCCTTACCATATGGGCATAATTCGTCACCAGCACAACCTTTGAAACGTTGGCCTTTTTGAGTACGGGAGCACTAAAAGCCGCGTTCTCTAACGTATCTTGAGACCTTGATTCAACCCATTTAACGGGCAATAAAAATTCTTGCTCCAATATCTCGGCCATATGAGTGGCTTCACTTTGTCGCCCTGCACCTAATCTATTAGAGGGCATTCCTCCAGAGACCAATATAGGCAGCCCCGTGGACTTGGCTAGTGTAGCCCCGTACCTCAAACGCTCTAGCGTTGCTGAGCTTACAGTCTCACCCAATGGGTACTCCGGCGCATACATCCGTCGCCCACCACCCAAAATGACAATTGCATCTGCCCCTTCAAGATTGGGTTGTTCGTATGCGATTGCATGATGTTGCTGACCAAACACATAGGCCCAGAGTGGCAACCCGAGGGCAAAGTTCAATGCAATGGAGAGGTAAGCGATAAGAAATCCACCTCGATACCGTTGTTTAATAAACCACAGGCCCACACAACACAAAAGCGCCAGGTTAAACGGTGGAAGCAATAGAAAGTCACCGAGAGCTTTTTGGATTGCAATGTCCATTAGTAGGTTTGTTTCTCTTCCAGATATCTAAATGAGTGCGGATTAAGGTTAGGGGCTAGTGCGGGATAGTCCTTTTATTTTTTCGTTAAATCGCCAAAGCGTGACTATGGTGACAGTCCGCTCATCCAAATCAGTCAAAGCTGACACCAGCGGGGGAGGAGGCCTAATTTAGCGTCTGACGCATCTCGTAGAGCCCACCAGCAGAATGACGACCATGACATTCGTTATGTTTTAGCTTGCAAGAAGTGCTACTGTGTAAGTTCACTTTCGATCAAGCGGTGCGGTACCTGACATGATGCACTCCACGCTTGGTTACAAGATGTTAGACGCTGAACGTGCCTGTCTGCAGAAGCACATCATTTGGTCACTGTGTCGATGGCGCATCTATGGCGATCGTGCGGACTTCAAAAGTGCGATGCTCAGCTTGGATGAGCTGGCATTGCTGAAATCGTTAGATGCGATGCACGAGGACCTATTGTCTTCGTTGGGCAATCTTTGAAATAGCAGCCACCAACCACATGCTCGCGCGGAGGCATCGTTGCCGGGCTGCACCTCACTGAATACTTGATGCGTGCGCGCAATTCCGCTCGGCGCATTTCACTCTTCAAAAACGATCATCTCGAATGGTTCCGGAACACCTATCAACCGCGTGGTTACGTCGGCAAACGCTAGCCCGTATCAAAATTATTCGTGGCTTTCTTTTACAGAATCTGGATCAACAGGTTTCCGTGTGCAAGTTGTTTGATGCTAGTCTGACGTGGTACGAAATGAGGTCGGGTCATCTTAAAACCTTGGCAATTTGAACACGAACAGCTGGTTAGAAGTGAAGGCTTTATAGAAATTGGGGCGGCTATGAGAATAAATATTTCGATATACGTTTTCCTGATTTTATTTTCTTTTTCGGGAAGCGCTTATTCCCAATCCCAAGCCATTCCGACCTACGATAATGGTGCGGCGGCGCTCATCAGACTGGCCGGAGAACTACCCCCTGAATTAGCGATCTCTCAGTTAGCCCTCGAGGATTTGGGCGAGGTCGCTTTGACAATGACAGTCCAGCGCATATTTAAGCCAGGCGCATCCTTTATCACCGGTGGATCTAACCAAACGCTAGAGCGCGTGCCGCTGGAGGATATCACGTACTACCAAGGTGAGGTCGATGGCTTCGCAGATAGCTTGGTATTTCTGGCCGTGGAGCCCGCTGTCGCAGACTTTTCTGGTTTTGTAAGAATTGGTGATGCGGTTTGGGACCTTGAGCTCGATGAATACGGGAGTAAGTTAATTTCATCGGCGGGAAGCCTCTCGGCACCCGATGATGCGATTGACCTTGGCGATGACGCAATTGAAGCACCATTGGTATTTGCGCCCGATGAAGCCACAGTCAGCGCGGGCAAAACGGTGGTTCTTGGCGCACATGGTGGGTTTGACGCGTCAACGCAAAGTGTATCCACAACCTATCGCTGCACAGGTTTTGACAGCCCAGGAACCTCGGGGTGGACCATTCCCGGGGATTCCCAATGTCTCATTGAGAATCTTGAGATTCCAGAGGGGTCGCTCGGTAAGTTTACGCTTTTCGGGCAAGACGAAAACGAGGGCAATGGTGACCTCGTTGTGCAGCGTGGAGATCCCCGGAGGAGGAGTGCCGATCAGCAGGGCCTGACGTAGATGAAGTCTGCGACGATATCAGTTCCGGCATCGTGGATGTTTTGGTGATCGCTCCAGACACCGAACTCAAGTTTTGGTTGAGCTGGCAACTTCGAAATGAGTCCACAGGGTTTCTTGAAAAGGGCTGTGCTACGCCGTCGCCTGGCAGCGGGTACATTTTCACACTTGAGGCTCGCGAGGCTTGTGTTTTCTCCGTTGACATCCCCACAGACGGTCTAGGCACGTTCTATATAGAGCCCCAAGGGGACTCCACGGGTAACGCAGATCTACTTGTGAGACGGGGCGATCCCAAGCTAACCGTGTGTGAATCCAGTGGGCCGGAGACTGACGATAGTTGTTCCGGTATTGCCGAGGGTCCGGTTGAGGTTGTCGTGAGCGCACCAGACCAAGAGGTCAAGTTTGCTTTTTACTATGAGCTGGCACGAGAGGCGTTAGAGGAGGGTTATCGCTTCGAAACCGTTGTTGCGATCGATACGGATTTTGCCCTCTATTCGCAGGTTGGTGATTTAAAAAGCCTTCAAAACTATTTTGCGGGCTTGTTTGCTTTTAACAACACCGTGTTTGAGCGCGAAGTGAGAACCAAGCTGCTGATAGGCGACATGAGGGTTCGACAGACGGACGACGATGACCCTTACCACACGGATACTGAGCAAAAAAGTGCGTGTCGACTGGCAGAGTTTTCTCAAAAGTGGCACACCAATGAGGAGCTGTCAGGTTTGGATCGTGGCCTTGCTGCTCACTTCACCAATATTAGCTTCGGCGGCATAGCAAACCGTCCGGGGCTTTGTAGCGATTCCTTCGAATATGACCCTGTTGAAATTGAGGATTGTCCCTTTGACCGGTATGTATCTGGAGATTACTCGGTCACAGGTGTACAGGCAGAGACTGCCAACATTGGTGGATCGATACTGAAGGACAACCATTTTTCAGCGCATGAATTTGGCCATAACTTCAACAGTAAGCACACGCACTGCTACAGCAATATTGGTGGGAATTCTGATCCGGTCGATGCGTGCTATGTCGAGGACAATGACGGTTGCTGGGCAGGTGATGAGACTTTACCGGGGCTCAACAGTTTGACGGGTGGGACGTCCGGATCTCGTAACGGATCGATTATGAGCTACTGTCATCTCCTGGAGGGCAACACGCTCAACATTTTCGATACCTTCGGTGAAGATTTCGATTACGGAGTCGATGCAGATCGAGTGCCAAAGGTGCTGACAGACTACGTTGGCGGAAAGTCGTTAACGGACCCCAGCTGTGTCGCAACCGTTGAGGTCACTCAAACGAGCGATGATAGTGACGGAGACGGTTATCCCGACGATGAAGATGCGTTTCCCGATGATCCCAACGAATGGGTGGATACCGACCAAGATGGGATTGGGAATAACGCTGATGACGACGACGACGGTGACGGAGTGGCTGACGCCGATGATGCATTCCCATTGGATTCATCTGAAACAACAGATACCGATAAAGATGGCATCGGTAACAACGAAGACACCGACGATGACGGAGACGGTTACTCCGATGCAGACGAACTCGCTGCCGGCACTGACCCCTTAGACCCTAATGACAAGCCGAACACTGTTGCCGAGGAGGATCCTCAGGGCTCCTTTATCTTAAGGGCCATGATTCCTTGGCTTTTGAACCAAGAGCAGAGCGCAAAAGAGTGGAGCGTTTCGTCATTTGAGGTAGAGTCGCTCCAGTCTGACGAGCAGGACTATCGGGTGGTCGTCTTACCGGCAGATGCAACTGAGATGGAGGTGTTTACCGAGGGTGGGTCTGATGGTGATGCCGATTTGTACGTGACTCCCGTCAGTCAATACGAAACCAATGAGGAAAATCGGTGGCGCTGTTCAGCCAGCACATCATCCAGTGAAGAGCGCTGTAATACGGCAGACCTTGAACCTCTGGCGGCAGGAGAGGACTACTATGTCTTGGTTTATGCTTACGAGGCGTTTAGCAATTTAAAGGTCACGATTCGGACTCGATAAACATTGGCTTGCGTTGTAGCGTGTTCCTCACAACGGGGTAGATCAATGATGCACACCTTAAATTCTGATCCAACACCGTCGCATGTCGTGCCGTGATCAACCGATACACAAGAAGGCCTCTGTTAATCGGAGCTTGCTCACGTCTTTGTGCGACCCGCGCCAGAATTGACGGTTCTCCCATCTCTCAACAAGCCAATACGAGATGGGGAGGCCCCCCTGATGAATCGGGCAATACCGAGGTACACAGCCCAAACTAGCTGAGTAGCAGAAGTGGAGTGCTGTACCTATTTCATCCCAAGCAAGTCAGGCCGAACCATCACTTGGTATCTGGTTCCGGCTTGTCATCCCCACCTGAGTTTCCTGCAGACGACTGCTCGCTGGCGATAAAGAGCGCCCAAATAGGGAGGCCACCATCCTCCTCGGTTGCTGATGGAATTGAGTCAGCATTATTCGGATCCGTACCAGCGGCCACTTCATCGCCATCAGTGAACCCATCTCCATCGCTGTCTGCCTTATTCGGATCGGTCCCTAACTCCAGTTCCTTCCCGTCATTCAGGCCGTCATCATCCGAATCTGAGTCGAACGGATCCGAACCCAGGTCGTATTCTTGTTGATCACTAAGACCATCACCATCGGTATCAATGCCCGTATCCTGGACGGTTATCAGCACGGTTGCCTCGCTACTTTTTGAGACCGTATTGGCAGAGTCGACTACTCTGAAGGTGAAACTGTCCTGACCAACGAATGCTCGGTTCGGGGTATAGGTAAAGTGCCCCGTATCGGAAATGACTGTGACCACCACGAACGGCTACCTCGCCTTGAGTTGGATGGTTGACAATAGTGTAGAGGAGATTTCCTGCGGGGCTGACATGACTTACCGTCGATTCGTAGCGTTTACCATCAACATCCAACTGGGCAACTACCATTCCCGAACTAGTGTTTACAGAGACTAATTCACTGAGACTTAGATCAAGAGATCCATTCGCTGGTGCCATGACCTCAGAATCTTCCAGTGTAGCCAGCACTTCGGAGTCAACGTCGTAAGCAATGGTGGCACTACCTTGAAACGAAGTTATATCGCTTTGGTAGCTGGATGCCGTTTCCGGTAATGCGCCCTGACTGCCACTGTAAAGACTGATGCCTGAAGCGCCAGAACTGTCCTCTACACCAATGGAAAGCAGTGAGGGCGTGGCGGGAACCGAAGCGTAGTTGAAGTAAATGTCACTACTGTTTTCCTTCATCCAAAGCGAAAAGGTGTAGGTCGGCCCAGTCGTTCCGTATTCTCTTGCGTTAAACCATTCAACTACCCACCATTGCTCAGTCTCATTTAGCACTTCGCCGACTTGAAGGTCGCTCACCGAGCCATCGCCGCCCAGGACAAGGTCGGTCCAGAAGGGGGCAAGGATATTGTTGGGCAGCGTGGCGGAGGGTATCGATGCTGGCGTATACGTGGCTGCACTCGCGTCCGCCTCCGAAGGGTTAAACACCGCAAGTCCATTGGGTGTGATTTGCAGGCGCTGTATGGTTTCCCCCGCAATTGAAATCCCCAAATTCTCAATGAAGAACGTCCAGTTAAGTTCGTCACAGCCATCTGGCCGCTCGGTGAGATCGTCGCAGTCAAGCGTGTTAGTTATTGAGTTCGGGTAATCATTTTCTAGTGAGAGTCCCGTCGCAAAAAACGATGAGGCATCGATGCTGCCATCGAGTGCATTGAGTTTGCCTGACCAGCTGATCGTACCCGAGTCAGGATCGGTAGTGAGGGTGTTGCCACTGACATTCGATATCGTTTCGGTAACCGATGATGCGACGAGGGTCAGGTTGTCCGGATTCTCAATTGTCACAGAATAAAGGGCGTTGTTATCCGCACTTGGCGCACCGGCCACCTCGGCGGTTAACTCGCTCGGTATGCCAGAAGCTACCGTTCCCGACAGGTTTAATATCGATTCATCCTCTTGGCTGCCAACAAAGATGGAGATGGGCACTGCGAGGCTGGAGGTGCTGGCTGTACGGCTGTTAAATAGGAGCCTTCCTGTCAGCCACCCGGACTCTGCGGCGCTAACGTCAGCGGTGAAACTCAGTTGGAAGGTTTCTTGTCCGGCTAAATCGATAGTGTCTTGAAGATCAACAGTTGCATAGCTGCTATTGAATTCAAGGCTCAGGTCAAAGTTTAGGGTGTCGAGTCCTGTGTTTTCTCCAGAAACGGAATAGGTACAGGTACTAACACAGTAACTCGCAATGCTGACGTTATCGAAAAAGACCTGATTTGCCATCGCGTTGGGGAGATCTAACATGCCAGCACCCGAGGCAAATACGCTTGCTGCCGCTGAGTTGGCGGCATCTAGCGACGCGCTAGGGTTAGCAGCATTCATCAGTGTCGATTTCAATTGCTTCGGCGTCAGATCGGGGGCGTTTTGTAAGACCACTGCCGCTGCTCCAGCCACGTGAGGACTGGCCATAGAGGTTCCTGATAGGGCGACATACGAGCTGCTCTCTGAGCCAAGCCCCGCTGACAAAATGGGACTACCGGGAGCGGCGATATCGGGCTTTAGTACTTCGGTATCGACATTAGGCCCTCGCGAGCTAAAGTCTGAAATCGCGTTTACAGGAACAACCCGTGTAGAAAATGTGCCTATAGTGATGGGCGCTCCGGGTTGGTACGCGGCGAGTAGCTCTCGTCCCTGCTCCTGGCTGATCATGACGGAAGGAAAAAGCAGATCCGTGAGTCCGCCCATAGTAATGGCGTCACCGGGCCGATTGTTAATCACAATCATTCCGACGGCTCCCGCATTTTTTAGGTTTGTGGCCTTTATATAAAAGTAACAGGGGCCACCGTCAGGGGTTTCGCCGCCGCGGTAGATAATGCCGATCGAACCGTCAAATGAGTCCGCTGAGTAGGGTGCACAGGCATCGGTGTTTGTATCAGCAAGCGACTCTGCCGGTAATGCTGTAGCCGTGGTATCGGTGTTATTGATTACGTCGGCACCCGGCACGCTGTTGAGGCTCAAATCACCGTAGCGAATCACACTATTCGACTCTGAGGACTCTTGCGTATCGGTCGATGCAACCGCTAGGCCCGGCTTAGCGCAGGCGGGACAGCCCATGGTTTCAGCACTTGGCCCCGAGTTACCGGCCGAGGTTACCAGCATGACTCCGGCAGCCTCCAATGTGCTAAATACATCGTTGTAGAATCGAAAAGCTCCCAATGAAGCGTCGGAGCCCCATGAGTTATTAATCACATCAGCGCCGTCGCTGACGGCGTCTTGTAAAGCACGAACGAGGCCTGAGGTCGAACCCGATGCCGAACCCGAGCCATCCGCCCACAATGCTTTATAGACCATCAGGTAGGCACCGGGCGCGACCCCGGATAGCTCGGTACCATCGCTCGTGAGTACGGTATTCCCGACCGCTGTTCCGGCCACATGGGTACCATGTCCATCAATATCGTAGGGTGTGTCGACTTCCGACGCATCTAGATCGTCAGGCGTGTAATGTCTCGCGACAATCAGCTTCCCATTACAAAATTCTGGGTCAGTAGAACAGTAGTCGTCGTCGGGTAAATCGGTCGGCTTTTCAAACGAGCTTCCATCAAACATGGGGTGCTCTGGGACGATGCCCGAGTCAATGATTGCGACTTTAATGCCTTTACCCGCCTCACCTCGACCGCCGACTAATTCCCACGCCTCGGGGGCCTTAATAATTGGAAGCGACGCATCCATGTGCTTCCTAACGATGTCATTTGGCACGACGTAGCTGACCCCGACAATTGATTCCAAAATTGACTTGGCTTGGGGGTCCTTCGCTCGGATAACGACCGCGTTAACGATATCGGTAAATTGATCGCTCACAGTGGCGGTGGGGAGGCGTGCCTGTGCGGCAGAAATCACGCTTATTTGTTGTTGCTCAATTCGTCCAAATTGCTCAAATACGGGATCGCGAGAGAGTGGTGATGTCGTAGATGCGTTAGCGACGTCCAGCCCGGAGTTTTGAAGCTTCGTTTCAAAAGCGAGTGTCGATAGCTCGTCCAAGACAACGATATAACTTTCTGCATTGAATGGCAGGCGGCTCTTATTGTGCACCTGTACATTCAGAGATTCCTCTGAAAACCGATGTTGATCTCCCTCCGCCTCGATTTTATCGGCTGCGACAGAAGAGGCGACACAGAGGAGTACCAGGGATCCGAGGACATGCCTCGCTGCAGATAACATTGTGATTACGCCCCCAGTGCCTCGTGATCGGTTATCACCAAGGTGTACCATATTTTAGTAGCTTCGTGGTCGTGGATTTCAGTTTTGACGCAAGGAGATGGGACGGGAGACACAACGCCAAGCTACAAAACCACAATCTTTTGACGGATTGTCGGGGTGACTTTTGGACACCGCTCTTTTTGGTTCAGGTGGTTCGTGAGTGCGAAACGGAAATCAGAGAGCTGTTTCAAGTCCTTGTCCCAGACACTTCTCTACTGAAGCGCAGTGATACTGCTCAGACGACGTAGCGCCATCACATTACGGCAAAACAGACAGGTTTCTTTGACAGCATCTCTTGATGTAGTGACTTTTCGTTGGCGAGGGCTTACCTTTAAGCGTGTGGCGCTTGTGACAACAAAGTGAGTATCGAGAGCGTCCAAAATTTTTTTCGCGAAAAATGCATATAAGGTGGGTTTTGTAATGTTGAAAAAAAGCGCTGTTTTAGCTCTTGGCTGTTTGGTCGCAAACATTGCCATGGCAGCACCCCAAAACGTGGACAAGCTGTCTATCACTCAGATTATCCTCGATGGTGAAAACTACGGTGGGTGCATGGTGAAAGTCAGCCCTTTGTTGCCCACGTCGACTGGCTGTGGTCGGAGAGACTTCGTGTCATTCGATTGCAATGGAGAAGTGAGAAATACCAAGGCTCACGGGAAATCGATGCTTGAGACCGCGCAGCTTGCGTTTTTGACAGACAAAGTGGTTCGACTGCGGGTCGACAATTCGTACACAGTCAATGAGGCGTTTTGCACTGCTGACTACATACGGATTGACAAGTCTAGCTAAGTAGCTCTGAGTTAGACGTACTCAAACATTGTTGTCTAGTGAAATGGGGTCACTAAGGCCCCTCGTTGTTGTTGGGTTATTGGCGCTTTGGGGGTTATCGCTGTTGTGGTCACCTGCAGGCAGCGAACGCCCTGACGATCCTGATGTGATGTCAACGTCAACTCAAATGTTGGATGGCCAAGCTGTTCCATTTTCGAAAAATGCAGAGGTAGATGCTGAAAGTGTGGCCGGACCGAACCCCGTCACCTCTGCAGTTTCCCCAATCCCCGAATCAAGCGAAGGCCTTGATGACGCCGCAACCTTGCGAGTCAATGTTGGCCGTTACATAGACCCTGAGGCTTTACCTCCTAGCTCGGGTCGGGCAGTCAATGTGGGGTCGTTTATCGACCCTGAAGAACTACCGGTGTATCCAAGTCGCGAAATCAATGTCGGCGCTTATATCGACCCGGAGACTCTCCCACCAGCCACCGAAGTGCGTGTCAATTACGGCGCTTACATGGATCCAGAGGCACCAAAGCCAGGCGTTGGCTCGAGCGCTAATAGTGGACCTGCGCTCCCGGGTCCAACGCCATAAGCTATAAAACCGACGGAGGCGCACGCCCTCAAAGGTTTTCTGGTTTTCTTCTCATCCCATCCGTAGCCTGCTATTGCCAGCGAGCTCATCAGAGCTTGATATTAGTAGATCGGATGGCATTGAAGCTGCTACTGGCGCGCTCAGCCTCGTAGCTCCTGTCAAAAGGTTGATTACGATGTAGCGGGTAATGTCTGCCGAAACATGGCCGCCTGTTGCACCAGAGTAGTAATGGAGTAAGCCCACGCTTCCATCGTACTGGGCCAATACCTCCCACCCGAGGAGCACAGGGGTGGATGGACCATCCATATCAAGGTCCACCGTAATTGAACCGGCCCCCATTGGGTTTTTCAGTGTTGCGACGTGTCCGTCATCAGTGGACACGACCTGCCACCATGTTGCCGCGTGCGTGTTCTCCTCAATGGCTGGGCAGGCAGCACTGCGATCAACAGCGGCCTCGGCGGCAGGAGACGCCAACACCATCTGCACGAGAGTGCTGCAACAGGCGATTAACAGGATGGCCTGCTTGAGAAAATGGAACGCTGTCATCCTTGAAACCTCGTGTCCATCATGCAGTTCCTGTTTTTTCTGTTCGCCGGGGTGAGTGCAATGACACGCCTCAGTCAAATTATCAGAGACTGACTATTCGGTCACGCCATAGAGCGCTACTTGCGACGTCGTCGACCCTGGCCGGGAGCAAGCTAGAGAAGGGTCAGTGCGTTTTCAGGTGGTCTTCCGATAACGGCCTGAGTGGCAGAAATGATGACGGGCCTCTCGATTAGAATGGGATTGCTTGCCAGTGCGTTGATTAGCTCATCTTCAGGTGTGTCGGATGACAGATTGAGCTCTTTGAACGTCGCCTCGCCGCGCCGCACGAGATCGATCGCTGCCACACCAAGCAAGCTCAAGATATGTCTGATCTCGCTCTCGGTTGGAGGAGTCTCTAAATATTTAACTTGTATGGGCTCAACACCACGTTCTTCAAGTAAGGCCAATGCTGTTCGAGATTTTGAGCAGCGCGGATTGTGCCAAATTGTGATGGTTGTCATGTGCGGTCCTTAGTGGCGAGAGTCGGGATATGTGCTGTGTGTACAACAAGTACGAAATTCGACGAAAAGGGTGCGAGCTTTGCAGCAGAAAATCAATGCATTCCTTAACCCAGAGCGCGTTGCTCCCGTTGGGTATTTTTGGGTACTGTGCGCTAAGAATAATGTGAACAAATCAGAAGGATGTACCGTGGCAGTTGTCATCGATCACGAATTTAAAGCCTCAGCGGAAACGCTATGGGAAATCTTAGGCACGCCAGATCGTGTCGACTGGGTGCCGGGCGTGACAAGGTGCACCTTTGATGGCGAGGTTCGCTCGCTCGACTTACCGGGTGCAGGCGCGATCAAGGAGCGCATACTGAATCACGATAACGACGCTCGCATTCTGGAGTATTCCTGCTTCGAGAGTCCGGGTGCGTTGGAGTCGCATCGAGCAAAAATGGAAATCACGGCCACCGATGCTGGCTGTCGTTTACAGTGGCAGGCCCACGTGAAGCCTGACGTCATCGAGCCCTTTATCAAGGGCAGCATGGAGGGCTGCATTGCCCGCCTTGAGGAAATGCTGCAGTAACCCAAACGACTAAATTTGAGATCGATCGCCGGCGCGGCTTGTAGGCGATTTCGTCTGAACACTCAGGAGATAACAAGAATGACTTTTGAAACGATTCTTTACGATATCGAGGACGGCATCCTGACCATCACGCTTAACCGTCCCGACCGTTTGAATGCCTTTAACAATGAGATGCGGGACGAGGTCATCACGGCGCTCGATATGGCGGACGAGGACGATGACGTCAAAGCCATTATTTTTACGGGGTCAGGTCGAGCATTCTGTGCCGGTGCTGATCTCGGTGGGGGTGGTGATACCTTCAATTACAAGCCTAAAGACCCCGGAATTCCCCGTGATGGCGGTGGTATGATGACCTTACGTATTTTTGAGTGCCTTAAACCTGTTATCTCTGCCTGCAATGGTCCGGCGGTTGGCATCGGCGCCACGATGCAATGTGCTATGGACATTCGTCTTGCCTCCGAAAATGCAAAGTATGGTTTCGTATTTTCTAAGCGAGGTATCGTTCCGGAAGCAGCGTCTAGCTGGTTCCTGCCCCGTGTTGTAGGCATAAGCACTGCACTCGAGTGGACCTTCTCAGGCCGCGTATTCAAGGCCGATGAGGCACTGGAGCGAGGGTTTGTAAGAACGGTTTACCCTGCGGATGAACACCTCCCTGCGGCTCGTGCACTGGCCAAAGAGTTCTGCAACGAAACCTCAGCGGTATCGGTCGCTATGGCACGTCAAATGATGTGGAAGATGCTGGGTGCGGATCATCCGATGGAGGCCCACCAAATCGACTCGCGAGGCGTGTACTTCACCGGTAAGTCCGCTGATGCGCAGGAGGGCGTCAAGTCGTTCCTAGAGAAGCGACCTGCCAGCTACCCGGGTCAGGTGAGTAGTGACATGCCCGAGTTCTTCCCCTGGTGGGAAGAGCGCGAGTTTAAGTAGTCTGTGTACCAGCCTTCAGCGGCCACGGCTAACGAATAAGCGATCTAGGGATGAATTCGAACCATGATTGATCAGCAAATTCTGATAGCGATCGCACAGATCGCGATCACGCTCTCCGGCTTTTCAGGCGTTGTCGCCATCTTCAATGGTGGCTTTGATGCACGTCGTCGTCACGAGCTGAAAACGCTACTTCAACAAAGCGGCATTGCTTTATTTGCATCGCTGACACCGTTGATCTTCTCATCACAGTCGGGCCGCAGTTATAGCGCAGGTGACTATGCGCAGTTCTGGGTCATTTCGAGCTCCATCTACATTGCTATCTGCACTATCTTTTTGGTGGTTTGGGGTCGCGAAATTCTCTCAAGAGAGGACCACAAGTCGTTTAACTATGATGTCGTCTTTTACCTCTCGTTTTTTGGTGTCATAGCCATGCTCGCAGTGAATGTGATTTGGGTGCGCGACGGGTACCTGTACAACATAGCACTGGCGATCAACCTGGCTTACGGGTTTATGACGTTTGTTCGCTTGGTGACGGCTGCACAAGGGCAAGACTGAGCGGGGCTGAGTCCTGTGACTTCGCTACGGCGTTGCTGTCTCACTGAAATGATAGATCGTGCGCTGCCGATAGGTAGCCCCGGTTTCAAGCGCGATGTTTGGGAAATTGGGCTGGTTAGGTGCGTTAGGAAAGCCCTGGGCTTCAAGACAAATAGCCGATCTGGGTGCAAAGGGCGTATTCAAGCCATCACCTGTATACACCTGCAGCGCCGGCTGTGTTGTGAAGACATCGAGCTGAAGCTGTGTTGCGCGAAGCCGAAGACTCGCTGCGCGGCGAAGTTTTCCGTCTTCGGGTAACACAAAATTATGATCAATCGCGGTGTCCCCCAGAGCCTTCCAGTCAGAGTAATCAAGCGCGGAGCCTTTGAGCGGCGTAATCTCGCCCGTGGGGATAAGTCGGTCATTCACCGGCGTGTAGTGACCTGCATTCAGTATTAGCTCGTGCTCGGAGAGAGGGCCGCCGAGGTTGAAATAGGCGTGGTTCGCCAGATTCATGACCGTCGTGCGGTCTGTCGACGCAGCAAAATCAAACTGAAGACCCAGATCCTCCAAGAGTTCGTAACGGACCGTAATGAGTCGGTCCCCCGGGAAGCCGTCCGCAAGGTGGGGTAGTGCAAGTGAGAACACGACCGCGTTGTCGGCGCGGGTGGGCGACGTCTGAAAGGTTTGTTGATGAAGACCATGGATCCCGCCATGCAGTGCATTCGATCGGGCAGGCTCGTTAATTTCTAGTGCGTGCTTGCCACAAGGTAGGTCGAAACAACCATCTTGCAGTCTATTCGCAACCGGACCCACGGTGGCGCCAAGGTAATAGGGGTCTGAATCGAATTCCGCGGGTGAGGAATAGCGCAGTACGACGTCTGATCTTGGGTTTGCACCGAAGCCATTCAGTGAGATGCCCGCAATCGTTGCGCCTTTATTGAGCAGATGGACAGTGATCTGTCGCTTGCAGTCTGCAGTCTTGCGGAAAATGGTGTGGCTATCGTGCATAACCCAGCATAACTGATATTCGTCGAGGTCTTGTGTGATGACGATCAGGGCGTATGCCGATACTCTTAGCCTCTATTAGCAGAAGCGTTGATTAAAAGCAGCGTTCAATAAAAGCCGCGTGTAGTAAACGAAGAGAACAGGATGCCAACGAGCGAGCAAACGATTGTCAAACGTGTCACGGAATTGGTGGCGGCAGACTCTGTCAGCTCGCCTGATCCATCCTGGGACAGCAGTAATCGCAGAGTGATAAACCACCTCTCTGACTATGCAGAGCGCGATGGCTGGGCTGTCGACATACACGAACTAGAGTCGATAGCGGATGGAAAAGCGAACCTCATCGCGACCTTAGGCAATATGGACAGGCTAGCAGACGAGCCTGCGGGTTTGGTGCTCTCGGGTCATACGGACACTGTACCGTTTGATGCCGGTGGTTGGGCGTCTGATCCGTTGAAGCTCACAGAGCGGGACGGCAGGCTTTACGGTCTCGGCAGCACGGACATGAAAGGCTTTTTTGCTGTGGCGCTGGAGGCCGCATCAGTCTTTGATCCGGCCAAATTTAAAGCACCGTTGTACTTACTTGCGACCGCTGATGAAGAGAGCACGATGCGAGGTGCTCGGTCACTCACGAAAGCGCAGTTACCGTTGGCGAGAGCCGCCATTGTCGGTGAGCCTACCGATCTCCGCCCCATGCGGATGCACAAGGGCATCATGATGCAAGGCGTCACTTTGCGCGGCCAAAGCGGTCACTCGTCAGACCCTGAGTTGGGTAACAACGTTATCGAGGCTTTGCCGACGCTGTTGTCTGCACTGTCTGAGTATCGCGATGAATTGGCCCAGACATTTCGTTGTGAACTGATGGCTGTTCCCGTGCCAACAATCAATTTTGGTTGCGTCCACGGTGGCGACAGTCCCAACAGGATCTGTGGTGAGCTGGATTTTAGTTTTGACGTTCGAATGCTGCCGGGTCTTGAGTACGCCGACGTAGAGCGTGATTTGAATGCGAGGCTCGTTGAGATTGCTGCGCTGCATGACATCGATATTGAGATGCGCCGCTTGGTTGATCCCGTGCCCGCCTTCGAGCAGGCTGAGGGCAGTGAGTTGGTCGTTGCCTGCGAGCATGCGTCGGGGCAGACAGCGGATGCTGTCAACTTTGCGACCGAGGCGCCATTCTTAAAGTCGCTTGGGTTGGAAACCATTGTCATGGGCCCGGGCTCGATAGACGTCGCTCATCAACCCAATGAATACATGCCGCTCGACCAGATTCAGCCGGCCATCGATACGCTGCGTTCGCTGATTCACCGATACTGCATGTAGATCTCCGCGTTAGATGTTGAGGCTGGGATGTCAGGTCTGAAATTGCGGGCGGTGCTGGCGGGCTGTGAGTGACAGCGCGTTTTGTTCGTGGGGTTTGTTTTAAAAAAGTCGTGTTCTGAGCACGGCGACCAGTAGAGGTTGGAGTCAATCGATGGATACGATGAAAGCGGTTCGGGTGGAGGTCTGTGGCGCAGCAGAACAGATGTCGGTCAAGGAGGTGGCGTTGCCTCAGCCAGGTGCGGGCGAGGTCCGGGTTAAGCTAAAAGCCTGCGGTATCAATCTCATCGACACCTACCACCGATCAGGTCTTTACCCCCTGTCGTTGCCAACGGGCTTAGGGTGCGAGGGCGCCGGTCTGGTTGATGCGCTGGGTGAGGGCGTTGATGACCTGAGTGAGGGTGACCGTGTTGGTTTTGCTATGGCCATGGGCGCCTATGCTGAGGCGATCGTTTTACCCCGCGCTGCATTAGTCAAAATTCCAGCGGGTGTCACCGATGAGGAAGCCGCTGCGGTGCTGCTTAAAGCAATGACGGTGGATTATTTATTCAACGATACCTTTCCACTGAGTGGCGGTGAGACCGTTCTTTTCCATGCGGCCGCCGGCGGCGTGGGTCTGATTGCCTGTCAATGGGCCAAACAGAAGGGCGCCAAGTTAATAGGGACTGCGAGTACGCAAGCCAAATGTGATCTGGCCGTGAGCCATGGAGCTGAAGCCTGCTTGTTGAGCGACGATCCTGAGCTATCCGATAAGCTTCGAGCTTATGCACCTGATGGATTTCCTGTGGTCTACGACAGTGTGGGTCGATCGACCTATCGACTGAGTCTGGGTTTGCTCGCGCCACTGGGTACCTTTGTCAGTTTTGGCAATGCATCAGGTCCCATCGATGCTGTCGTTCCCGGCGAGCTTGCCCTGTCCGGATCGCTCTACTTTACGCGTCCAACCTTGGCTACTCACATGGCGCGACCAGGGTGGATGCAGGCATCGGCGGATCGTATTTTTGGCCTCATAGAAGCGGGGCATCTCACGGTTGATGTCAATCAGCGTTACCCACTGAGTGACGTTGTTAGGGCGCATAACGACCTGGAAGGGCGCCGTACGACCGGAAGTTCGGTCCTGATTCCTTAAGTTGAGGTTCCTACGGCTTGCCTGCTGGGTCCCGTGCTGGGGAAAACCACCATTGAGACTGAGTCTGATACGCGATAAAACAGGCAACGAACAACAAAAATAACATCTAGGAGTATTCGCGTATGCGAGCGAGCTATAAGGCCATGAGCCCGTTTATGTCGGCGGAAGAAGCGATAACCATGTTGCGTATCGCCGAGGAACGACGCGTATTTCGTACCTACGCCGAAGAAGCACTCAATGACGGAATTGGCGAGTCATTACCGCAACGTTTCGATGCCGCCTTCAACTACATTCAAAACGGCATCGATGGCCTGGGTAACAGTGACGATGTCAGCACAGCGGCGCAGCGAACCAATTATTTCCGAGAGACCTACGCCTATGGTGACGACATTCAGGCGCCGGGCGTCGAAGCGTTTTTCAATCATCCGGAGTTGTTAGCGGTCGCTGGTGAGGTTACGGGTCGCCCGCTGGTCGTTCCTGCCATCGTTTACGCGAACATCCTTACACCGGGACAGGAATTAGCAATTCATACTGATGTTCCGGAGTTTAGAGGTGCGGATCGGAAGCGCATGCCGCAGTGGCTCCTTGTCACTATGCTGCACTCGGGTTTGTTTGATGAATATCGCGTCCCCATCGCCACCTGTGTCTCGTGGTTTGGTGCTAATCCGGGCGGCGCGTTCGCCTATTTTCCTGAGGGTCCTCAGGGGCGGCGTGAATCCATGCCGGCAACGCACAATACCGCCATATTGATCGATACTGACCAGGTGTTTCACGGTGTTGAGCGGGTAACGCCAAAGTCGTTTTTCCCCGAAATCGATAAAGGTGCAACGCTAACCTTCGAAGGAAGTGCCGGTTGGTCGCTCGCTAAACCCGATGGTAGTGAGGTGGCGCGTTACCAATGGGAGGATTTGCGGTACTCAATTTCGTGGAAAGCCTACTGTTTTGCCGACGAGGCAGAAAAAGCAAAATGGGCCGATAAGACGGATGATCTGATCCTCGATTATATTCTGGATACACTGGAATCCGAGTTGAGAGCTCGCGGTGTGCTGACGGGTGCGCGGCCGGATCCAACGAGCTTTGCTCAAGCGCTGGTTAACGAGTTCATTCGGTTCCCGGCAGCGAAGGCTGCATAAGTGGAGACCGTAAAAGCGTGTCTTCAGCTCCGCAGGCTTTTGACGCCTAGATAAATCACTCGTTGAACGACAGTTGGGAGCAGGAGATTCTCCACGAGCCAGCGTGAAAGACGCGTTGTCTTGCCAGAGTCCTGGTGCAGTGTGAGCCCATCATCCTGTGGTCCAACAATTGACCCCCATCGATTCGCTGGAGGAGCGTAGTACTTATTAGGCGCCTTACCAGCGGCCTTGCGTTTGATGTTGTTCACCAAAATACCGTAGGCCCAATTTCGAGCAGATGATCGCGCCGGATCGGTTGATGCCACATCGCCGATGGCAAAGACACAGTCGCTACCGACCACCTCAAGCGTATTTTTGGTTTTTACAAACCCTTCATGGTCGAGAAGAGTGTCGGGTAGGAACCGTGTATGCGGTTTGCGATTGCCCGTAGACCATATGATGGTATCGGCCATGGCGGACTGGCCCGACTCAAACTGTATCGTTCCCTCGCTGGGTATCGGTTCCTCGGTGATAGCTCGATGCCCGCTGAAAATCTGTACGCCCGCAGCAGTCAATTCGCGTTGGTAATAATGTCGAGCCTCCTCGTGATACCCAGGGAGCGGGAGATCCGCTGAGATATAGAGAGAGACCATTTTCTCTGGGTAAGCGCGACGAATGTTCAAGGCACAACTCACACCGCAGGGCCCGCCTCCAACAATGCCGACGGTATTGGCGTCGCGAATAGTCGCTGCGTCTTGCTCCAGCCGTTCATCGATTTGCGCCTCTGACCGCAAGTGGTCGTCGCGCCAGAACCCGTTAGAGGTGCCCGACGCAATGACCAGGAAGTCAAAGGGGATTACTGTTTCATGATTGCCCGGATCAACCACTACCACCGTTTTAGCGGCGAGGTCGACGCATTCAGCTTTGGCATGATGGATATCAACATCCGCGAGCGCTTTGAATCGTCGCAGTGGCGTGTTGTAGTACCGGTTCCACCAACTCAAATTCGCCAACCGTTTGCCCAGTTCCTGCCCGCTGACAAGATTGGGCTTGGTGCTGATGCCAATAACTTTGAAATAACGGCTAAGTCGAGTAGCCACTAATACGCCGGTGTCGCCCATGCCAATAATGACAACGGTTTGATCTTTTGTTTGACGTCGGGACATACGGCGATCTCAGCAGACTTGATGTTCTTCGTTTCAGGCTTGGATTACCTGACCCTTAACGGTGTACGCTCGGCAGTGTAACGAGTTCGATGAGTCCATGAGGTTGCCATGAGCATACGAGAAGCAATGCTTAACGATGTCGACGCCATTTCACCTTTATTCGATGCATACCGAGTGTTTTACGAGCAAACGAGTGATCTGGACGGTGCGGCACAGTGCCTAAAAGAAAATCTTTCGTGTCAGCGAAGCCACGTCTTCGTATTTGAGGACAATGAAACAGTGCTGGGATTCACGCAGCTGTACCCGGCGTTTTGCTCTGTGGCGATGCAGCCGTTTTTTGTTCTCTATGATTTGTATGTGGTTCCCGCAGCGCGAGCAAAGGGCGTGGGCACGTCACTTCTGCGCTTCGCGCACGATTGGGCAAAAGCTCAGGGCGCTTTTCGCGTGGATTTAGAGACGGCACACACCAACCTGACAGCACAATCGGTTTATGAGGCTTTGGGTTATGCGCTCGATACTGAATTCAGGAAGTACAGCTTCGACCTTGCCTCAGGGTAAGCAAAGGCAGTAATTTTCATTACATAATCAACGTTGCGTCAGACACGTGGTCCGACGCACATAAAAACCATTCAAGGTACTCTCTCTCGGACATCTTCAAGCCTATGATTTTGATCAGACACTTCGGTACTAAAGCCCTCGTAAACGCACTGTCGTTGATTTTATTGTCGCTTTCGCTCGGTTCTACACAGCTGGCTTGGTCTGCCGATGTTCAGCCAGGTGAGGAGGGGCCTTCTACTTTTAAGGCGATGGGTGTTGTCATACCGCCCCCAGCGCCTGATCGCAGTGCTGATGAAGGTGAAGGGCCATTTGATCGCTTAGTCATTGAAAATGTCATGCTGGTGAACGGCTTGGGTGCTCCTCCGCGAGGTCCCGTTTCCATCGTCGTAACAGGCAACACGATTGAGAAAATCTCAGGTTACCCGCCAAAACCTCAGCCAGGTGAACGACGGCTGGATGGACAGGGCATGACAGCATTACCCGGCTTTATTGATGCCCATGTGCACATCGCGAATCCTTACGAGGGCGTGGTGGGGCCAATTACGCCGCCCGAGTATGTGTTTAAGCTCTGGTTGGGTCATGGCATTACCACGGTGCGTGATACAGGATCCGTCATGGGTCTTGAGTGGACTGTGGGTCAGTCAGAGCGAGCGGCGCGCAACGAAATTGCAGCTCCTGACATCATTCCCTACGCCATGTTTCCTGGGACCGCCGTAGCGCAATTTGAGATCAGCTCTGAAGAGGGCGCTAGAGCCTGGGTTCGCGCCGTCAAGAAGCGGGGTGCGAAAGGCGTCAAGTTACGTGGTGGAACGGCGGAAGCCTTGGCGGCGGTATACGACGAAGCGCAGAAGCAGGGCATGGGCACAGCGAGCCATCATGATCAAAATGGCGTGTACCACATGAATGTGTTGGACAGCGCGCGGCTCGGGCTCGATAGCATGGAGCACTGGTACGGCTTACCAGAAGCCATGTTCACCGACCGCACCATTCAGGACTATCCAGCCGACTACAACTATTCTGATGAGCAGTGGCGATTTGGTGAGGCAGGCAACCTGTGGAAGCAGTCAGCCGAACGCGGTAGCGAGACGTGGCAGGCAACCATCGACGAGTTGCTCGATCTCAACTTCACCTTGGTACCAACATTTACCATCTACGAAGCCAACCGAGATGTCATGCGTGAGCGAAATGCTGAGTGGCACGAGGAATACACGTTGCCTGCCTTGATGCGTTTCTTTGAGCCTGACCCGCGGCTTCATGGCTCCTATCACTTCGACTGGACGACGGGTATGGAAGTCGCATGGCGTGATAATTTTAGACGCTGGATGAGTTTCATTAATGACTTCAAAAATGCCGGTGGTAGGGTTGCTGCAGGCTCGGACTCGGGATTCATCTACAAGCTGTTTGGCTTTGGGTACATCCGAGAGTTGGAGATGCTACAGGAGGCCGGTTTTCATCCATTAGAAGTGGTGCAGGCGGCGACGCGCAATGGCGCAGAGCTTCTCGGAATGGAGGATCAAATTGGTTCCATTTCACCGGGTAAGCGCGCTGATATCGTCCTTGTCGAGGGAAACCCCGTGTCTAACTTTAAGCTCCTCTATGGAACCGGTCACATGAAGCTCAATCGCGATACCGGTGTTATCGAGCGGGTGGGTGGCGTTTCCTACACTGTGAAAGACGGCGTGATTTATGACGCCAAGGCCTTGCTAGCCGATGTGCGGGATATGGTGACTGCGGCGCGAGCGGCAGAGGCGCCGTAAGACTCCACTGCCTGGGGCGAATTTAAATAAGGCGTCTCCGAGGCGACTGCACCGAGCCAGCAAGACCTATCGTTCGGCGAAGGTTTTTTCTTCACCTTGCAGACCTAGCTTCTCATCGAGTAGGGCAACTTTTTCAGCAATACGCTCTTTAAGGCCATCTCCCATGCGTCTGCGCAAAATTGAAGCAGCGACAGCACCCAGCACCCCGAGTGTGGCCAGGGTGGCGAAGAGGTAACGATAGCCCTCTTGTCCGGGGAAGGTGTCAGAAATGACGCCGAAAAAGAGATAACCGAACGAGGACGGTGCGTAGACAACGAATGAGGCGACCGCAATCACAGAGCCTGAAAAGCGTTGTGGAAGCCCCATTTCTCCATACGGTGCGAAATACAGAGCACGCATGAAGAAAATCATGAAAAAGAGTGGCACGAGTAATGCCATTGCAACCCAAACAAAGTCCTGCGAGTTGGGAAGGAGGGCCAGCGCTACACCCAACACCGCCACGACCATGAGGCCTGCTCGCATACCGCCTACCGCACCCCCGAATACACGATTAGTCACAAAGCTAGCCACGAAGGCCGAACCGAGCCGTCCCGCGGACGTTGAGAAAAGAGCGAATATCGATGCTGCAATCGCGGGCAAAGTGAAGCTCTCGTTGAGATAGGTCACGTAGAAGGGAAGGCTGGTGTAGGCAAAATAAACGAAGAAACCGACGAGGCCTGTCAGCCAAATTTCTGGCATCGAGAGCGTCAGCTTCATTCCCTCGCGAACCTCTTGCATCATCGTGCCCGATGAGTCGCTGGATTTTAAAAGAGGCTTATCGGGTAGCGTAAACCAGCTTGCAATACCCAGCGCCACCATGACGCCGCCGTTAATCATGAAAGCGACCTCCAAACCGAGGACGCTATATCCAAGGAAGGCGTAGAGACCCAACGTGATGGCATTTTGGAGAAACTCGATTAGGCCTCGTCCACCCTCGAGGAAACCGAAGACCTTCGATTGCTGCTCGTCAGACGTCGATTTTCTGACTGAAGACAAAATAGCTGGCCAAAATGCGCCTTCGCAGCAGATGGCCAACACCAGCAGTAGCCCCAGTAACACATTAAAGTCGGAGGTTTTTCCCAAGAAGAAGGTGGTAATCCCGCCAATAATCATGGGGACTGCGATCAGTTTTTGCGGCGCAAATCGGTCTTGAGCCCATGAAAGGGCGACATACATGAAGTTACTCGCCAGTCCGTAAATCGATAGTAATAAACCAAACTGCGTTTTCGAGACGTCCCACAATTCCAGGATTTGCGGGAGTAACACACCCTTCATTGCCAACAACGCGAACATGAATTGCGAGCACAGTGTGATCAGCAGGAAGTTAAGAAATATTCGACGCGATGCGAAAACAGGTTGGTCAGACAAATGGGAAGCGGGATTCATGGCATGGTCTTACTGAGGGTTAGATTCGGCACTATAACAGTCGTGTAAAGCGCCGTGAGTATCTTTTTAGACGGTCAGTTTGGACTATTTGGGCTGCTCGAATTTCGAGATAGTCTGGTGCCGCGTTGGCGTCTTCGAGCTAGCGTGAGGCGTGTGATGAAAACAATGATGAATAAGAAGGTCGCTAAACCGTGAATGAGTCAGCACAGAGCGTCACAAGCTCTGCACCCCACCACTTATATTCGAATCGCTATCGGTATTACGTCCTTGCGCTGCTGACGCTGGGTTATGTGTTCAATTTTGTCGATCGGCAGGTGATGACCATTCTCATCGAGCCGATTAAGGCTGAGTTTGGTGCGACCGATACACAGATGGGCTTCTTGTCGGGTCTCGCTTTCGCGCTGTTTTATGCCACCTTGGGTATACCGGTGGCTCGTCTTGCCGACAGATGGTCAAGACGCAATGTACTTACCATCTCCATGACCACCTGGAGCGCGGTCACCGCCTTATGCGCAACGGCTACGGGCTTTTGGCACTTGCTACTTTTGCGTATTGGCGTGGGTGTTGGCGAGGCGGGTGGTACACCACCATCGCAATCGCTGCTCGCAGATTACTTCCCTCCGGAAAAGCGGGCCTTTGCTCAGGGCATTCTGGCGACAGCCCCAAATATTGGCATCTTGGTTGGTCTGTTTGGTGGTGCTGTGATTGCCGAAGCTTACGGCTGGCGCACTGTGTTTCTGGTGTTTGGTATTCCCGGCGTTTTGCTCGCCGCTCTCATTCAACTGACGGTCAAAGAACCGCCCAAACTCAAGGCATCGTCTGAAGTCGTCGATCAGGGCCTGTTTAGCGCCCTGAAGCACATTGTTAGGCTGCCATCGTTTCTCCACATCATGGTAGGTGTCGGTTTTACCGGTATTGCAGGCTATGGACTTGGTGTTTGGTCGCCGAGTTTCCTGGTGCGAGTGCACTCAATGAGCTTGGTCGATGCAGGTTTGTATCTCGGGCTCATCGGCGTATTCGGTGGCGGTTTGGGGACCATCTCTAGCGGGCTCATGGTCGATGCGTTGGCGCGACGAGACCGACGGTGGCAGTTGTGGGTGCCCGCCATCGGGATTTTTCTCGCGCTGCCCACCCAGCTTGCATTCCTGCTGTGGCCGGTCGAGCACCGTCTAATGATCGGTTCAGTCGATCTGCCCTTTGCACTTGTGTTTATGGGATTGTCGGCCATCTTCGCCAGCTTTTGGATAGCACCAAGTTACGCTGCGGTTCAGAATCTGGTGCCTCAGCATTGGCGGACCCAAGCCTCCGCGCTCATGTTGTTGGCGATTAATCTGCTCGGGATGGGTCTCGGACCGCTCCTTGTCGGCATGCTGAGTGATGGATTTTCAGCCTATGGTGATGACTCTGTCCGCTATGCCTTATCGATTGGCGTCAGTTTAAGTGTCGTTGGAGGCATCGCCTATCTCAGTGGCAGTGCCAAATACGCGCGCGCTATCGCCCAATCAGAAAAAGTTGCTGACTCGTAAGGTTTTGTAAGTGCGCTGTGGATTGAGCGTGCTGGGAGGTTGTTTTCCATCAATGGTTTTTCGATGCACCCTGCGGATGAGTTTAAATCAGCGGTGTGTTTTGGGCGATCGCATGTGCAAGACGATTCAGGTTTAAGGGGATAACGATGAAATTCTTTGACTGGCATCAAAGGCAGACGGAATGGTGGCTGGATCGATTCGGAATGACGCCCTATGCCGCGCTTTGGTTTGCCTACGTTAAAGGTGGGGTGACGACGCTTCTCGTGCTGTGGTTGCTGGGCTACTTTTAGTGGGACAATGAGGGTGGTGAGAGGGAGTAAAAACACGCCCGGACAGGGCCCGGGCGCACAGTGAGGTTACTCGCCTGAGGCCATAACCGAGTCTTTAACAGCAAGCAGGAAGTTCGCTACCACCATTCCAGCAATCATTACCGCAATATTGTCGATAATACTGTTCAATTTAGCCAATGGCTGGAATAGCCCAGTTGGTTGGCCACTGGGCATTGCAACTCGCGACGGTGTAGGCCATACGACCTGCCATGTCTGCAGTTGGGTTCAAAACCGCTGACCAATCCTAAAACGACGAGGATCAGGGCGGAGTAGGCAGCAAGCTGACCGACAAATACGGCGGCAATCGCAACCACTACACCAACGGCTGTTAAGATTTGGTTAACATTCATAGTCTTATCCTTATTGTTACCAAGTTTGTCACTGTGCTCACCCTGCCCCATATCCGATGGAGTTGTTGTTATCGGAAGCTACAAGGAAGACAGCGATCCCACGGTAACAACAGAAGTGGCCGAATTGGGCATTTCATCGGTATAAAAATCCGCTTTATCGTAATTTTTACGTTTATCGCCGGTGCGCCTTCCATGTGCCGCCGTACTGGTAATCGCTACCAGATCCCTGCTTAAACGCCCTAAGACACGCTTCACACCTAAATAGCCAAGTCGCATTAATCTGACTTCTACTGCGGTACAAAACAGGAAAGGTGACTTGGCAGTCTGCGCATTGTTTTTCGCGTTTTGATCTTGTTTTCATAGAGGCTTGACGTCTGTTCGGGCACGCGACTTTCGCTGATATTACGTAGTGATTTCACACAGTCTTGAGGCGCTTCATGGTGTAAACTCTCTATGACTACGCTGTAGTCGTCGAGATGTATCGTTTGAGCCATGAGAAACGCCAACAGATGAACGACAAAGCAAAAGCTGATCTCATCCCTACTGTCACTGTTGCTAGTGGTGAAAAGTTCGTGACGCCTGCGGGGGTCCACGCGATTAAGGACGGCATAAAAACCGCAAAAGATGCCTCACCGCGTCTTAAGAAACCCGATTTTTTGCGAATGCGCGTTCGGCATTCGCCAAAATACGAATCGGTCAAAGACATCGTCAAACAGCACAGACTTGCTACCGTTTGTGAAGAAGCGAAGTGCCCCAATATCAGCGAATGCTGGTCAGCGGGAACAGCGAGCATCATGCTGATGGGCGATGTCTGCACCCGTGCCTGTCGTTTTTGCTCCGTGAATACAGGTAATCCTCGCGGTTGGTTGGATCACGAAGAGCCTTTGAATACGGCTAAGGCGGTTCAACTTATGGGGCTTGCCTACGTTGTTCTCACATCAGTCAATCGCGATGATCTGACCGACGGCGGCGCCGGGCATTACGCCGAGACGGTGCGTGAGGTGAAAAAGCTCAACCCGCACACAGGTGTAGAAGCCCTCACCCCTGACTTTTTAGGTCTTGAGTCCGCCATTGATGTCCTTCTTGAGTCGGGCCTCGATGTGTTTGCACAAAACGTTGAGACAGTAAAACGTCTCACACACCCGGTTCGCGATCCGCGTGCAGGCTATGAGCAAACCCTGAATGTATTGAAGTATGCGGCTGAACAATCCGACGTCATCACCAAGACTTCGCTCATGTTGGGGCTTGGCGAGACGGATGATGAGTTGCTCGACTGCATGGATGACTTGCGTGAGGCTGATGTTGACGTCCTAACACTAGGCCAGTACCTGCAGCCTACGTCGAACCACCTTCCGGTGGAACGCTTCGTGACGCCCGATGAGTTTGAGCGCTATCGGGAGTGGGGTTTGGAAAAAGGTTTTAAAGAGGTGGTATCAGGCGTCTTTGTACGATCGAGTTACCGCGCTGAGCGTGTTCTCGAATTTAATAACGTGGGTTTACAAGAAGGCTAGGGGGCTCGCGTGAGTAAACGCAAGCTGCTGTACATCACTTCTGTCCCCGGTAGGCGGGATCTGCCCCCGATGTCAGATGCGACCAAGTCGGTGCTGAGTGTGTTGTCGCGTGACTTCGAAATTTCTCTCGCCGTGGCTGGGCCCGTCAGTGCGCTCGACTTAAATGCGCTCCGGGGAAGCCTAGGCGTCACCCGCGTTGCAGGTGGTTTTGAACGCGGTACAGATGACGCGAATATCGAGGGTGCTCAGAAGGTTGTTCATGAGTTTTATGGCCTAGACCCCTTTATAAACAGTCGATTAAAGGCTGCTATTCAGCGGCGAGCGGCTGATTTTGAATCAGTCGTCATCGATGGTTTGCCGGCCATACCGTATTTACCGCTTGGTGTTCAGGGCAAGACCGTTTATTTCGCTCAGTCGATCGTTTCAGATGATGAAAAGCTGGGTAAAGGACTCTTGGGGGGTCGCCGTGTCAAGCGGGTAAGAGGCTTTGAATACGATGCCATGCTGAGGTGTGACCGTGTTTTTTCCACGCCCGAAAGTGCAAATGCGACTGGAGTTGGGTCTGCCACTTGGTAAATTAGTTGATGAGGCTACCCAGCCCAGTGCTGCGCGCCCTACAACAGCCGTGGGTGGGTTTTCATCGACGCGAATGCGACTGGGCTACGCCGGCTATCTTGGCGATGAACAGAATGTCGCAAGTTTAATGTGGTTCCTTGAGAATGTGTGGAGCGCTATCCGGGACGCGGTGCCAGGGCTTGAGTTCCACGTTATTGGGCGCTGATGCCAGTGAAGAATTGGCTGACACGCTATCCAGCCATAACGATGTTGTGCTCCATCGAGATAGTAGAGACCGTAAAATTACGGAGCTTGGTCTTCGGGTGATGGTGGAACCGCTGTTACATGAATACCACATTGAAGCCAAATTGGTGAACGCCATGGTCCGAGCGATTCCCATTGCTACCAGCCGCGAGGCCTTAACTAACTCGCGCCTTGATGTGGGTGACGCAGTTTCAGTGGCCGATAGTCCCGCACACATGGTGTTAAATCTGCGCAGGCTTCTATCTGAGGCCACGCTCTGGCAGGCCTTGAGTGATCGATCTCAAAGAATCGGATCGACGCTTTTGGCGTATCATGAGGTAGCACACTCGATGCGCCGTTTGCTGGTGCAGGTTGAGTCCTAATAGAGCTGGCTGAGAGAGACACGGAACAGTGACTGAATTTAAACGCGTGGGGTTATTGGGTCGTCGTGAGCACCCCGGGGTAGCACACGTTGTAGCCGAATTATTAGACCTGCTTGATAGTCGCGGCATTGATGTGGTCCTAGAGGATCGTCTCGCGACCTTGGCTCACTTTGAAACTCGAGCTATGCAGCCTCGCGACGCGATTGGGGCAAATGTTGATCTGGCCGTCGTGATAGGCGGCGATGGAAGTTTGCTGAGCGCAGCACGTACGCTGGTTCGACACGACTGCCCGGTGATTGGTATCAACCGTGGAAGGCTAGGGTTTTTGACCGATGTCAGCCCGGATGATGAGCTCGTCGCTCACGTCACGAGTGTGCTGGATGGAAACTACTCGACTGACAGGCGCTTCTTATTAGATGTGGAGGTCTATAGTGACGGCGCACAGACGGGTCAGGCCGAGGCACTGAACGATGTCGTCGTAAACTCCGGTACCTCGGCTCAGATGATTGAATTTCAGCTTCAGGTTGACGATGAGTTTGTCTATCGAATGAACGCTGACGGTTTGATTATTGCCACTCCAACAGGCTCGACCGCTTACTCCATGTCTGCTGGCGGCCCCATCATGAATCCAAAGCTCGATGCGATTGCCTTGGTGCCCATGTTTCCTCATTCGCTCACCAGTCGGCCCATGGTGGTGCACGGGGAGAGCGAAATTCGAATCGACACGCTTGAGCGCAACAAGAATAATCCACTGGTGACTTGCGATGGGCAGGTATCGCTGACCCTCAAGCCGGGTGACTCGGTGCTTGTGCGCAAGAAGTCCAGGGCGCTGCGTCTGCTCCACCCACCGGGGTACAGTTTTTACGCCAGTTGTCGAGATAAACTCAGATGGTCTGATGCACTCACGTCCTGACATAACAACGCAGTGGCGTCAGGCACCGGTAACTATCTCGATTCTCGCCATTTCTACCGTGGTATTCGCGCTGATGAGCCTCTTTGGTGATGCCATCATTCTGGATTGGCTGGCGTTCAACAAAGTCGAGTTCAACGGTCGTCGCTTCGAGCTGGTGAGCCCGGGCAACGAGTATTGGCGTTACGTTACGCCTGCACTCATCCACTTTGGCCTAATTCATATCCTGTTCAATGGGCTTTGGATTTGGGAGTTCGGCAGTCGCCTCGAGCTGAGACTGGGCTCGATTTTTACGCTCAATTTATTTCTGGCAGGTTCCATTGCCGGTAATTTGCTCCAGAGCTGGTGGAGCGGTCCGTCAATTTTCGGTGGGCTATCGGGCGTCGTTTACGCCTACATGGGGTGCCTTTGGGTGATGTGGCGATTGCGACCCGGGTTGGTGCCGATTGATGTGCCCGCGGTTTTCACCTTCATGTGGATTTGGCTATTCATAGGTTTCACAGGGATTCTAAAAACACTAGGGTTGGGGTCGATTGCCAATGGTGCCCATCTGGGCGGTTTACTGGTGGGTATCGTGACGGGCGTCATTATCACCCGACTGTTTCCAAAGCGAGGCTGAGGCGTTGTCTAAGAATTACGAAGAAGCGATAAAGGCCATGCCGGCCGAGCTCTACCAGCGGATGGTTGATGCGCTTTCCATGGGGAAGTGGCCAGATGGCCGAGAGTTGACACAAGCGCAACGCGAGCAAACGATGGACGCGGTTATCTTGTGGGGTAAATTGCACTTGCCAGAGGATCAGCGTATTGGATTCATTGATAAGGGATCAAAAGCGGGCAGCAGCTGTGATGATCCCGTGCCCTTAAAGTGGCAATGAGGAGTGGTAAATCTGCATGGCGGTTAGTGGAAATCTAAGAAAAATGGTCACCGAGCTTTCGAGTGACGTGCAGTACCACCTCCCAATTGGTGATGAAAGGGTTCATCTGAACCCTTTGATAGGCAGCCAGCTGTCGTTGGCTTTTACCGGCGTGATTAATTGTATCGAATGCGACCGTAAGTCAAATAAGAGTTTCAGTCAGGGATACTGTTTTCCCTGCTTCAGGCGCTTAGCCGCCTGCGATAGCTGCATTGTGAGTCCTGAGAAGTGTCACTACGATGCTGGCACCTGTCGTGAGCCCGATTGGGCGCAATCTCACTGCTTCGTTGACCACATCGTCTACTTGGCTAATACGTCAGGTGTAAAGGTGGGCATTACGCGTCATTCTCAGGTGCCAACGCGCTGGATGGACCAAGGCGCTACTCAAGCGCAACCCATAGCACGCGTTCAGCATCGTCAGCTATCAGGCTTGTTGGAAACCGCACTCGCTCAGCATGTGAAGGATAAAACCGCCTGGCAGACCATGCTGAAAGGCAATGGTGAAGCCGTCTCGCTCGAGGAGAAACGCCGGGAACTCATGAGTTTTTGTGAGGACGAAATTAAAGCGCTGCAGAACCGGTTCGGTCTGCAGGCATTGCAACTGCTCGAAGATGAGCCGACGGTCAGTATCAACTATCCAGTGGTCGAATTTCCCACTAAAGTCAGCGCGCATAATTTTGATAAGAATCCGCTGGTTGAGGGCAAATTGATGGGGATTAAAGGACAGTATTTATTGCTCGATACGGGCGTGTTGAATATCCGTAAATTTGGCGGTTACCACATTGAACTGGAGACAAGGTGATGATGCGAGAGGGCGCACCGAAAACCATTTATCGGAAGGACTATACAGAGCCTGATTTCCTAATAAGTCATGTGGAACTTGCGTTTGAGATTGCAGATGGCAATACGCGAGTCACAAGCTCACTTCGCATCCAACGCAATGGCTCGCATGAGAGAGCTTTAGTCCTCGATGGCGAGGGTCTCGGACTGATTAGTGTTTCAGTTGATGGCGGCAAGCTAGAGGAAGGCGCCTTTAAATACGTCGGCGGAAAACTCACCGTTGTTGCTGTACCTGATGACTTCGAATTTGCTGCAGTGGTCGATATCCAGCCAGAGACCAATACCTCACTCGAGGGCCTCTACCGCTCCCGCACCATGTACTGCACCCAGTGTGAGGCGGAGGGATACCGAAAGATCACTTTTGGTCTTGACCGCCCGGATGTTTTATCAACCTACACCGTGACCCTGTCAGCGGATAAGGCTGGCTGTCCAGTCCTTCTGAGTAACGGTAATGAGGTGTCTCGAACAGACTTGGCTGACGGACGCCACCAGGTCGTTTGGCACGACCCTCATCCCAAGCCAAGTTATCTATTTGCCATTGTTGCCGGCGATCTTGAGCTCGTCTCTGACACCTTCACCACGCAATCAGGGAAAGTGGTAGACCTGCGCATTTGGGTTGAGGCCAAGGACACAGGCTACTGTGATCATGCGATGGATTCGCTGAAAGCATCGATGCGTTGGGACGAGGAGCGTTACGGACTCGAGTACGACCTAGACCTCTTTAACATCGTCGCGGTTGATGACTTCAACATGGGGGCGATGGAGAACAAGAGTCTGAATATCTTCAATACCTCCTGTGTATTGGCGCACCCTGATATCACAACTGACCTTGGTTATCAGCGCGTCGAATCGGTGGTCGCTCACGAGTATTTTCACAATTATTCTGGGAATCGCGTGACCTGCCGCGACTGGTTTCAGCTCAGTCTCAAGGAAGGCTTCACGGTATTTAGGGATGCAGAGTTCTCTGCCGATATGAATTCGCGCGGTGTGAAGCGGATTGAAGATGTCTCGTTCCTGCAAACACATCAGTTCGCTGAGGATTCGGGCCCTATGGCGCATCCGGTTCGGCCCGATTCGTTTATAGAAATTTCCAACTTCTACACGATGACCGTGTACGAGAAGGGCGCCGAAGTTGTCAGGATGCTCAACACCTTATTGGGCGATGATGCGTTTTACGCGGGCGCCAAACTCTA
The DNA here is from genome assembly GCA_038143085.1 of Halieaceae bacterium. Taxonomy (GTDB): domain Bacteria; phylum Pseudomonadota; class Gammaproteobacteria; order Pseudomonadales; family Halieaceae; genus Luminiphilus. The sequence goes on along the minus strand of JAYQLG010000006.1, from coordinate 295,455 downwards.
TTTCGATCGATTCGACGGCATGGCGGTGACCTGTGATGACTTTGTCGACGCCATGCAGGAAGCCTCGGGTAAGGACCTAAGTCAGTTCCGGCGGTGGTATGAGCAGGCCGGCACACCGGTGGTTTCGATTGAGAAAACATTTGATGAGACCTCAGGCAGACTCGATTTAACCTTCACACAGGCAAACCCACCGACGCCGGGGCAAGATGACAAGCCGCCACTGCATATTCCGTTGACGTTGGCCTTGATGGAGAACGGTCAGCACGCGGACATGGGGAATGGCGCATCGTCTTGCGTGATGGAGTTAAAAGAGTCGACACAGACGTTCTCGTTTGAGGGTTTCAGTAGCGAACCCGTTATCTCAGCATTGCGCGGATTTTCTGCGCCTGTTCGACTCAAAATGGAGCAATCGCAAGACGATTTAATTGCCTTGATGGGCGCTGATAACGATCCGTTTGTAAAGTGGGATGCGTCTCAGCGCTTGGCATATGCCGCAATCGACAGAGGCGCTCAAGCATTAGAGCGAGACTACGTAGACGCATTGAAGCAGGTACTGTCCAGCGACATCGAGGACGCGATGAAGGCGCAGTTGCTCAGCCTGCCGACAGAGGCGTCACTGGCCGATAGGGCTGCGCAAACAGGACTCGTTAACGTTCATGATATCCACGACGCCAAAACCAATGTGGCGGCTGCTGTAGGACAGGCGTTGTCGAATGAGCTCGAAGCGATTGTGATGTCGAGTCTCGCTGTGACTGACACCTACCAGCCAAGTGCTGAGCAGATTGGACGACGTTCACTGTTACATACCGCGTTGTCCTTATTGGTGGAGAGCGATCCCGAGTGGCTGATAACGGCGAGAAACATGTATTACGCGGCGACCAACTTGTCTGATCGTCTGTGTGCTGCGCGTTTGGTGGTTCATCAAGGTGACGATGTGCATCGAGCCGAAGTGCTGGAACACTTCTTCAATCGATGGCAGTCCGAGAACCTGGTGGTCAATCAATGGTTTGTAATGCAGGCGACTCGGCCCTCGGCCGACTGTGTGTCAGACGTGACAGCGCTGACAACTCATGCGGCGTTTGACTGGCGTAATCCGAATAAGGTTCGCTCCCTAATCAGTGCATTCGCAGGTGCCAACCCAACCGCGTTCCATGCGCTGGACGGTGGAGGTTATCGCCTCCTAGGCAATACCGTGCGCCGTCTTCAGTCGGATAATCCGCAAATTGCGGCGCGTATGCTTGCTCCTATGACGCGTTGGCGTCGATATGATCATGGACAAGCTGTTATGCGCGGCGAACTGGAGTCTATTGCGGCCTTAGAGGGTTTGTCGCAGGACGTTTACGAAGTGGTTAACCGATCGCTCAGCGACAGTTAGGGCATCTCACTGAAACCCCTTCACACCTTGGCCCGACGAAGGTCGAGGTGAGTACGCAATCGCTTACAACCAATTTACGCAGTGGGATAGAGGGATCGGTAATCCGTCTTTTCGGTTGTCCCAAGTTTGGGCTCGTCTCGTACCGCTCGGTATAGCGCCGCACCGCGAGTCCAAGCATCATCGCTTTGACTGTAAATCGCCGCTTCTAGCGTGCTGACCTCGTCAGCTAACTCCGAGTCGCACAGCCCTTTGAGTTGGTCCAGAGTTCTCACAGGCTGTTGGTAGTGCAGGGTTGCCCAACGCAGGAGCAGTTGTCGCGTTGCTGGCGCATCGTTCTGGCTTGTACTGGCTTTCATTGCCGTCAACAGCGGTCGCAAGGTTTCCTCGGTATTGTCGATTGCGACATCACTTGCTTTTCGACCACGCGAGCGCCATAGCATGTAGGCAAATAGCAATGCCAGAAGCCAGCCAAGACCCGCCAGGGCGTTGAGCCAAATCGGTGTCGCTGTCGTTTGCGTCTCAGTTGCACTGGCGATGGGTTGGACTGGGCTTTGGACCACGGGACTGCCGACGGTAATGGTCGTCGACGGCAGAATGGCATACTGAAGCGCGTCGGTTTCGGTGTTCCACCAGGGAACCCTGACCTCTGGGAGTGTCCAAGAGCCAGCGCCGCTGGCCACGAGCGCCTCGCTGCGCGTTCGTTGTCCAAGAAAACCCTCTGTACGCTCGATCTGGTCGCTGGATTCTTGGTCCGGATAAACACGAATCCCGGTAATCTTACCGCTATCGGACATGCTCGTAATTGACGGCAATTGGCTGCTTAACAAACCTTCGGCAGCCAAGGTCAATGTCCGGGTAGTCGAATCACCGATTTCCATTGACTCGGGCGGCGTTGACCAAGACTGTGCTAGTTCAAGTGAGGCGGCTGGAAGCCACACGTCACCGGTAAAGTCCTCAGGCACTGGCTTCACGTTAATGGCAATCGCGTCTTCTGAAAGTCTAAATCGCTTACCTAGGCGCGCGCCCAGGAGCGATCGACCCGGTAATACCTCGCGCGCCGTCAGAGACAAGGAAGGTATTTCGAGGGTTCCTCGCTGCTGCGGATAGATGGCATAGCGAAGTTGGGTCACACGCCACAAACGACCGTTGATTTGGCGTTGAAAGTTTCGACGAGTGAGCTCTTCAACCATGGCGCCACTGAGCTCTAGCTGAGTAACCTCAGCACCATCGAGATTGATGGCCTGTTCGATCGTGACGGTCAGAATCATCTGTTCCTGAATGTAGACATCCCGCTTGTCGATCTCGATAGAAAAACGAACCGAATCATCTCCGCCGGCACTGACCGTTTGCGGATTCACGGTAATCGCAATCGGCGTTGTACGGTTCCCGCCGGTGCTGAGTGAAGGGATGGAGAGAATGCCATCGCGCAGGGGCAAAAGATCCAATGACAGGGTGCGAGTGCTCGAGCGAGCACCATTGATAAACGATGTGTTGGTTGAGCTACTGCTGCTCAGAATTTCCCAATCAAATTGAAGCGCGGCGAGATCGAGTTGATCGAGTCGCTCGCTGGCATCACCGGTAATGGTGAGTCGCAGAGATTCGCCCATGCTGATGGTCTCGCGATCAACGTCAGAGCGTATTTCCGCCAGCGTGACAGAGGAAAAGAACATCAAGCTTAGAAATGCTATAGCTCGCATAACGCTACCAGCGAACGTCTTCATCGGGTTCTTCTCCGTTTCGTAGGCGTTGAATCGTTTGATATCTGAATTTTCGACGCAGTAGGCCGCCGGGATCATCGGGAACACGCCGCAGCCACTGCTCGAGAGCTTGCTGTTCTTCTAGCGCCTCGTTGAACCGCGCCAGCTGCTCCTCTGTTGCCTGCTCGAGCTCAGACGGGTTCATGTCCTCGCTCATCTCCCCGTCGGCGCTTGGCTGGGATTCCTGGTCACTGGGCTGTTGGTCGGAAGGGTCTGAACTTCCTTCTTGAGACTCGCTGCTGTCCTGTTCCTGTTGAGAAGAATCACTTTCGGAGTCCTGTGACTCACCCTCCTGATCCGATTGATCGCTGTTGCTGTCCTGATCGTTACCTTGTTGTTCCTGCTGTTGCTGTTCGAGTAAGGACTTCACTAGCTCTCGATTGTCGATAGCGTCTTGCCGGTCAGGTTCCGCTTCAAGTGATTTGTCATAACTGTCGATAGCGCCCTGAAAGTCACCGGATAAGGCAAGCGCGTTACCTCGGTTGTAAAGCGCATCGGCCGAATCGAGTTTACCGAACTCGGCGGATGAGGAGCGGAAGTCACCGGCCTCGTAGTGTGCAGTGCCGCGCCAGTCCGGCGCCTCAAAGAGCGTTGCCGCACGCGCCGCATCGCCCTCCGCGAGTGCCTTCGCCCCCTTCTGATCGGCTGTGGACCAGAAGTTTTCCAAGGTGTTGGCGTTACTGGGTGCCGCATCAATCATCAGCATCGCAACCAGTAGGGCGCTGAGTGCCCCACGCCGAAACAAGGGCAGCATGAGTAGTGCTGCTGCGATGGCGAGCCAGTAGCCAAGATCAATCCAGGTGTCGGTTTTGCGCTCCAGGGAGTCATCACTGGTAATGCTCGATTGAGCCCCTGACAAAAGAGACTGAATATCACTGTTATCAACAGAGACGTCGGTACGCCTGGCGCCAAGCGTTGTAGCAATTCGTTGAATCTCTTGTCGATCCACGGCTGGAATAACGATTTGGTCATTGTCATCGCGCAGAAAGCCGCCATCGGGTAGGGGTATCGGAGCACCGGTGTCGGTTCCCATGACCAAAATACCTAAGTCAGCGCCTACCGAGCCGAGCAAACCCTCAACGCGAGACGTTTCAAATTTGGGTAAACCGTCGGTAATCAACAGCACGCTACCGTTAGTCAGTCCTGAGGTTTCTAGTAATCCGGCTGCAAGTGCTATGGCTTCAGTCGCATTAGAACCCTGCAACGGCATGATGTCGGGTGCAAGGGCGCTCAGAAGGTTTTCAATCGTGCGGGTGTCATCGGTCAGCGGCGTTACCACATGCGCATCGCCGGCAAACACCACCATGCCGGTGACGCCCTCTGTGCGTGCATCCAAAATATCCATCACTTTCTGTCGCGCGCGACGGATGCGACTTGGCTGCGTATCGGTCGCCCACATCGATCGGCTGAGGTCGAGCACAATGACCAACGCATCCGATTTCTCAAATACGGGCAGTTCAGCCCGTTCCAACGAGGGGCCTGAGGCGCCGATTAATAGAAGGGGTAGGGTGAGCCACCACAACTGCCGTAATCGACTACTACCGCCACCCTCGGTCGTGATGAGGTGGGGCAACAAGTTAGGGTCAATCGCTTTGGCCCAGTCACCCCCTTGGACCTGTTTACGCCAGGCAAGCAGCAACAGCGGGATAATCACGGGCAGCAGCCATAGCAGTTCGGGGCGAATGAAATGCAAATCCATCATGCGTTCACCGCCTGACGAGATCTCGATAAGCCCGGAATGAGTCCGCCGGTCAGCAGTACAAGGCTGCCAATGACCAATGCACCTAACATGGCCCAATACCCGAGCGCACGACGCGGCCTGAACGTGCTGGCGTCCTGTTCGACGGGCTCCAACTGGTCAATGATGCCGTAGATGGCCTGCAACTCTCGTGGGTCGCGGGCTCGGAAGTACTCGCCACCCGTCGCCTCAGCGATAGCGCGAAGAAGGGCTTCATCGACTTCACCACCGCGCGCGCTGGTGGTGCCCAAGTTACGGCTGATGCCGATGGTATACACCTTGACGTTTTGTTGCGCTGCCAGCGCCGCAGCCTCCATGGGATCAACGCTGCTTGCCGTGTCCTGACCGTCGGTTAGTAGAATCAAAACCCGTGAGGCGGCGGGTCGATCTCGGAGCCGCTTGATGGCAAGCCCCAGAGAATCACCGATCGCCGTGTCTTCACCGGCGAAGCCCAGCTGAGCCTCTCGGATAAACTGTGTCACTGTCGTGGTATCGAAAGTGAGTGGTGCCTGTACGTAGGCTTTTGACCCGAACAGAATGAGTCCAACTCGGTCACCGACGCGACGCTCAGTGAAGTCCGAGGCGATGGCTTTTACCGCTTCGACACGAGAGATGGTGCGATTGCCCACCTGCATGTCCCGTATTTGCATACTTCCCGATAAATCGAGACTGAGCATCAAATCCCGGCCTGTGTTGGGTAGTTCGATGGGCTCACCTACCCACTGCGGGCGTGCGATGGCGACCACAATGAGCACCCATGCCAAGAACAGGCCTAACACCCGCGCAGAGCTCACGCTTGAGGCGAGCCGACCCTGACCTTCGAGTCGCTGCCAGCGTGCGCTAAAAGGTGCCCGAATCGCGGCGCCTAGTGATTCAGAGGCCGGAGGTAAAAAGCGTGCCAGCACAGGTAATACAATCAATGCGAAGGCCCAGGGCCACAAAAAATCAAGCACGCGGCACCTCGTGGTGTTTCACCCAGAGCATTGCATCGCGCCAATCCACTGCACTCAGTGATCCGGGGTTGGGTGCATGCGCACGAGATAGGACATCCAATGCATCACTGCTCAGCTTTGCGCATGAGTTTCGGAGAAAGTCCGGCCACGATTCGTCGGATAGGCTTGCGACCGATGTCGCTTCGTAGGCGTTAAGTGCTGTGGCCTTGAGCGCGCCACTGAGGGCTTGTACATCAGAGTTCGCTTCTTGCAGTTCCGACAGCCACTTCAGGGCCTCCCGTCGGTAGGTATTTCGCTGATAGCGCTTCAACCACTGAAAGCAAAGGTAGCCCAGAGCGATGACAAGCAGCCCGATGATCACCCACCACACGGGAGCGAGCGGCCAGAACCCAATGGGATCCGGTGTTCGCAAAGGGGCAAGTTGCTGTATCAGGTCTTCAGGGTTCATCGTTTCGGGAAAACCTGTTGCAGAAGTTCGTTGGGGTTCTCGTCGGTATCGACGGTGACCAGCGGTACTTGATAACGACGAAGGTATTCGATGACTTCTTGCTGTGAGCGTTCAAAATCTACTTGGTATCGCTGACGGATCGCCTGCTGGGAGGTATCCATTTTGATCTGACGACTTCCATCTGAAATCGCGTAGCGTCCAGCGGGTGGCAGCGTGGCATCGAGCGGGTCCGTTACTTTGAAGCATACGACTTGGCGGTGTCCCACAATATCGCGCAATGTCTTTTCAACATTGGGCTCGGATAGAAAATCGTTGAAATCACTGATCAACATGAGTCGGGCGCCAGGTCGGGACAGGCTTTTTAGTTGATTCAGAGCGGTAGACCACGATACGGCCGGATTGTGGTCGTTGGTTGCAATGTCGGGGGAGGGCGCAGACTCAAGCAGGCGCAGGAGTCGCAGCACCGATCGCTTTGAGCGCTGTGGTTTGATTTCGAAAATGCCGGCATCGGTCATGGCAATGCCACCCACGCGCTCGCCGGCCTCTAATCCTGCCCACGCCAGCACGGATGCTACGTGCGACGCGAGAACCGATTTAAAGCAGTTCTTGGAGCCAAACCACATGGGGGATCTGAGATCGACCATCAATACGATGGGTTGCTCTCGATCTTCCTGAAACAGTTTCGTGTGAGGGTCGCCAGAGCGAGCAGTCACCCGCCAATCGATGGTCCGAATATCGTCGCCGGGCGCGTATAGCCGGACTTCCTCAAAGTCGACGCCGCGACCTCGCTGACGAATGCGTCGCCGGCCAGCAAGGAGCGCCAGTGCTTTTGACTGAGCGTTGATGTTAATCATCCGGGCCACGTGGCGCCCTTCGATTAACCGCTCAGCCAATACTTGGTGGCCTTTTGGCAGGAAGTCCGTCATACGGCAGTTTTAGGCGACAGGAACGAGGTCTAGCAACTTATCGATGACGTCATCAGCCGTTACACCGGCTATTTCACCGTCATAGCTGACCACTAGTCGATGACGTAACACGTCGTACGCCATGGCTTTCACATCGTCAGGGCTGACAAAGTCTTTTCCAAGTAACCATGCATGGGCTCTCGCACAGCGATCAAGACCAATGGTTGCTCGCGGTGATGCCCCGTACTCAATCCAGCTAGCCAGCTCCTCGCTGTAAGCCGCAGGTTGGCGCGTCGCCATAATCAGTTGAACGATGTACTCCTCAACTGCATCGGACATGTGCAGCTTCAGTACCTCTTCACGCGCGGCGAAAATGACAGCCTCGGAAACTTCGGGTTGATCCACTTGCTCGCCGGTGGAGGCTTCGCGTCGGGCCAATTTGAGAATGTCGCGCTCTGCTGCGGAGTTAGGGTAATCCACCTTGACGTGCATCAGAAAACGATCGAGCTGTGCCTCGGGAAGCGGGTAGGTGCCTTCTTGCTCGATGGGGTTTTGCGTGGCCATCACCAGGAACAGCGCTGGGAGCGGATAGGTTGTCCCACCCACACTGACCTGACGTTCTGCCATGGCTTCCAGTAGCGCCGACTGAACTTTCGCAGGTGCTCGGTTGATTTCATCGGCCAGAATCAGATTGTGAAAGATGGGACCCGCCTGGAATTCGAACGTGCCTAACTGCGGTCTGAAAACGTCCGTACCGGTGATATCGCCGGGCAGCAGATCAGGGGTGAACTGAACTCTGTGAAAATCACCCTCAACGCCCTCGGCCATCATTTTAATGGCGCGGGTTTTAGCGAGACCCGGGGCACCCTCAACCAAGAGGTGACCATCGGCAAGAATGGCGATGAGAAGTTTTTTAACGAGATCAGCCTGGCCAATAATTTGCTGACTCAGCCAGGTTTCGAGACCGGCGATGGCAGTGTGGTTCATGAATCAATTACCTAAAGCGATGTCACCCAATGACATGGGGTTTTGTTGAGACAAACTCAAGCGTTCTAAGTTTCGATCAACAGCGAATTTCAATGATTATCGGGTAAATTCGTTGGTCACGTCGACAAAGATCAGTTTGAGCTTTTTTTAGCGTCTGCGATGGTCCTTGCAAACGCCTCGCGGCGCAATAGTGGATCAGCGTTAGTGCTCACCGCCACATCGCGAGCCTCAAAGCGAACGGCCAGGTCCTCTGGTGACGTCTCGTTAACACGGCAATGTTGCCACGCCTCGCCGAGATAGCGCCGTTTTTTCTTGGGAAGTAATCGGGTCAGATCAGCAATAACAAACGCATCCACACAATCGCCTGCTCTCTTTGTCATCTTATGTCTATGCACGTAAGTCGAATGTGATCTTTTCACCACCTTAGACCAATCGCTACGCAGGTTGCGAATGCATGGAAACACCGGTCAACCCGCTCGCTCCCAAAAGGACTGAGAGCGAGCGATAAAGATGTTGACGAGTTCTAACTGCAGTTTCGGATCGTATTAGGAGAGCGTTTACCCAGTGAGCCCGCCACTAACTCGAGGCAATAATTTGAGCTCGATGTGAGACTTTCTCTGCGTGGTCAGCGACAGCTCTCTAAGAACCTACTCAAGAGACTCAGCTCATGCGTATTGGTGATCAAGTATACTTGGTAGAAGATTATGTAAATTCGCGAAGTAGATCGGCATTCACTGTTGCCGTTGCAATCTGAGACAGCAGCTGATACAAGAACATCGCATCAATGGGTGAAATTTTTTCCTCGTGGGATCGCAACTTTGCTCTGATTTTTAACTGCGATTTATCTGAGCGGCGCTCTATTTTCTCAACAGCCACGCACTTACTTGCGATCACTTTCACTTGACGTGCACCAAAGGCTGATTTCGAGAGATCGCGCGTCGCTACTACCACCTCGACGGCCTTCTCAGCCGCTTGAATAACAGTTTCAATGTACTTGGAAAGTGATTTATCCAACTTTTTTGGGAACGCCAGTTCGCGGCCAAGCGAGAGGCCTGCAATGTCCTTGGTTTCGTTCGCCATCTTGTCCTGGATGCGGACTAAATCGAGTAGATCAGCACGCGAAACCGACATCCATAAACCTCGAGGAAGGTTCATTCGGACTTCCATTTTTATATCGTCCGCGATTCCCTCCAGTCGAACGATTTCGGCTTGAACTTTTTCAGCTTTCTTCCAATCGCCGGCTTGCGCCGCTTCAAAATACGCGCTGAGTTGCTTTACACAGTCTAGGCACGCTTGTGCGTGGCGCTCTATGTGTCCGAGCGGTGAACTGCTGAATACATCGTTTAAAGCGGGTTTTACATCCATATCGTTTTTCCCTTAGCTTTGTTTATTCGCAGGCACTTGAAAGCGCGGCACTTTGTGTTAGTCGCTAAACCCCAACTAGCCAAAGCGCCCCGTCCTTCTTATGCACCAAAGATAGCAGACAGTATGTAGAAGAAGACAATGGCGAGACCGGCACCCGCAGGTAGGGTCACTACCCACGACGCAATGATGGCTCCGACCACTCTTAAGTTAAGCGCTTCAACACCACGTGCCAGACCCACACCAAGTACAGCACCCACCAATGTATGGGTGGTGGAGATAGGTAAGCCAGTTGCCGACGCTAGTACGACTGTAGATGCGGCTGCAAGCTCGGCTGCGAACCCTCTGCTAGGTGTCAATTCAGTAATCTTTCGACCAATAGTTTGAATAACACGCCATCCGTAGGTTGCAAGGCCAACAACAATACCTGCAGCACCAATTCCTAGTACCCACCAGGGTAGACCAGCTTTGGCGCCGATGACCCCGCCTGATTGAACAGTGCTTACAACTGCTGCAAGAGGGCCAACTGCATTGGCAACGTCATTGGAGCCGTGGGCGAAAGCCATACCACAGGCGGTAAAGATCATCAGGATGCCGAAGATACGTTCGATATTTTCATTGCTGTTTATGTCGCCCGTAGTTTTGATTTTGCGCAAAAGGGCGGCGCCAATAGCGGCGACAACCAAACCGATGACGGCAGAAATAACCATCGCATTGACAAATTTCGATCCCATCCCCAAGTCAAAGTCGATGCCTATGTGCTTCAAGCCTTTAAGCAGGGTGACCATGCTAATCATGAAGCCGACCATCCACATATACACCGGGACGTACTTGCGTGCGCGCTCAAAGGTATTTTCGTGATCAAAGATCAGCTTCCTTACCGAGATAATCAGCACAAAGGCCATGGAGCCTGCTAGAAGCGGTGATACCACCCAACTTGCCGCGATCTGACCTACTTTGCCCCACGCCACTGCGTCGACAGAGATACCCACTGCACCGAAGCCAACGATGGCACCAACGATCGAGTGTGTGGTAGAAACTGGCCACCCCTTGATGCTGGCAATGAGCAACCAGGTAGCTGCGGCTAACAGTGCTGAAAGCATGCCGAACACCAATAGCTCCGGAGTTTCGGTAAGCACTGTGGGATCAATAATTCCCTTTCGGATGGTGGAGGTGACCTCTCCGCCTGCCAGATAGGCACCTGCGAATTCAAAGACCGCAGCGATGATAATGGCCTGCTTTAGCGTGAGTGCTCTCGAACCCACTGAGGTACCCATGGCATTTGCTACGTCATTTGCACCAATGCCCCAGGCCATAAAAAGGCCAAATACGCAAGCAAGTGTAAGCAGTATAAAACCGTGTGATGCGATGATTTCCATTTGAGACGCTCCTATGTCGGCGTTTGTTCAAACCTATTGTTGAGATTAGGCGAGTCAGTGCTTTTTAGTAGGAAACATCCCACTGAATTCTGAATCGGTTGTCTGAGTGATTTGAGCCAAGCAGGCCGTCATCTAACGTCAAGCGCGAGAAATCCACCGTCACTTTGTTGTTGTGGCCAGAGAAGAACCAGTTGGCCCCGAGCGTGTACTCTTCTCTCTCGTTGTAGACGCTACGATCAGACTTATTGGGTTCGCTCACGAAAGCGTATCGGGCAGCAAGCTCCAGCGGCGCCGGAAACGACTCGAACATATTGTTGAAGAAGTATCCCGACTGGATATAGAAGCCAGTCATGTCGCTTTCAGTATTGAGGCTGCGGTCTGTAATGAACTTGCGGTGCCATTCCTGTTGAATCGAGAAACCTCGATATTTATAAGCAAACTCTTGTACTGCTTGCTCTACTCTAAACTGGTCAGCCTCTGCATCGGCAGGTTTCGAGAACCCGTCTAAATTGCCGCAGCCAGATGATGACCACCGCGTGCAAGCGCTTGTATTAGTGAATCCTGCGATCGCGAATGACCCGGTTGGCTTCTCCGTGAACTCGACATCGGTCTGACGGAAGCCAAGATCTCGACCAAGGAAATTCCACTGTAAGCGACCCATGTAAAGATGATCGTTTGAGCTGTTTCTGACTCCACGACCTTCACCATTAAATACGCCGGCGTAGTAGCGCATGTCAGCTGGCGTGTTTTTGAATAAGTGGCCGCGAAGCTGAACGCCAATTTGGCGGTCTACTGTGAAGGCGCGGTTTACGATTGACCGCTCTACAAACTGCTGGCGACCTGATGAGTCAACGCGTTCTCGGTTCAGATCTATCTTCCACTGACCAACACGAATTCCGCCCCAGTCCCACTTCGCCAGATCGATACGGTAGTCGATGACTCGCGCACTTGCTTTTGATGAGCTGTCATCTACGTCGCGCGCAGGTTGGAGATCTACTTCGAAATAGTACTTAAGCCACGGCTGGAAACCATGACCACCAATTTTCATGCGGAGACGTCTTGGCTCGAAACTAGAGCTACCGCTATCTTCGAAATTGGACGCTTGTCTGGGGTCTGACGCGTAAGGGTTGGTGTATCGCATCTGCGCTCGCCATTGGAGATTGGTTTGGAAGTCTCCATCGCGTGTTTCGAATCGGAACCCTTTTGAACCATAGCTAGCTTTGATCGGTGAGTTAGCGTCGACGGCGCTTGCCACAGCGTTATTAATGGCACGCTTTACATTGTCATTAAGCGCGACGTCTCTGGTGGTTTGCTCATCGCTAACTGAGGAGTTGTCTCGCTCGCTTGCGGGAGGCTGAGCAGTAGCAATGATAGATAATACTTCAGCAGAGCTTACATCTTCTTTTTGGGTCAACTGGGCATGTTGCGCTTCAGTGATAACCCCGTTCGCAAGCAGGATATCAAGGAGCGCTTGGTCAGTAGCAGCGGCCGACAGTGCCAGGGAGCCGGCGAACAGGCCTGCGAAGATCTGGTGGTGGAGTCGTATTTTTGATGTTTGCATGATTACGCGCCTCTAGAATTTTCGCGGAGCGTATGGAGTTTGAATGTCGCTTTATTGAATTAAATATTTCAAATCTGTGACATGAGGTGGGCGCGTGAAATGTACGTGCTTTTTTGTGAAACAAGAGACTGAATTACAATCTTTTTCGTGGTCAATTAAACCCTTTAATTTTTAGAAGGTTACCCCACCTATTTCATAAGCTTGTGTGATTTCTTATTGGTTTGTTCCTGCTGAATGGAGTTTTAAACTTTTTTGTAATAAAAAATTTTTTACACATGACGAGGTTGGTTTACGCGACCCACACGCATGACGAGACTGATAGCCAGCGTGACCTCTAAGCCGACCTTTTTTTGTTCAGCTTTTCACCCGCCAAGATGCAAATTGGTGATCCACCTTTTCTGAGGGTTCGTAACAATCGCAACCTGATTGGTTTCCAAGCCATCTTCCCCCAGATGGTTTTATGATTCCCCGGTCGTTTCGACCGGGGTTTTTTTTGCCTGCTGTCAGGAGCGCCGTTATGCGACACCTCATTGCTGTCCTCTTTACCCTCGGACTGACTGCCTGTTCCAGCGTTTCAGTCGACGATTACCGTGATCGCCAGCCTGCGTTTTCACCTGAGCAATTCTTTGCCGGTGCGCTAACGGCCCACGGCGTCGTTAAAGATTACAAGGGTTATGCCAGTCGCTCCTTTGTTGCCGATATCACCGCTTGCTGGCAAAACGGTGTTGGGACATTGGATGAGCGTTTCGTTTTTGATGATGGTGAAAAACAAACGCGCATTTGGACATTGAGTCAAACAGAAGGGGGCCGTTATGAGGCCACGGCGGGCGATGTTAAGGGTGTAGGACAGGCGTCTGTATCCGGCAATACGATGTTCCTCGATTACGTTTTAACCATCCAGTTGTCGGATGGGAGCATTGACGTTGCGGTGGATGACCGTATGTATCTCGTGAGTGAGAATGTATTGATCAACGAATCAACGTTGAAGAAATTCGGACTGCCTGTTGGCGGGATCCTACTGACCATCATTCGTCATCCTCAGGAATCGGTTGTATGTCCAGTCGAGTAACGACGCAACTACTTGGCTATTCGGGGTTGCTACCCTTTTTTGGCTTTTGCATTGGCTTTAGCGTCATGGAGGATTGGCCAAGATCGCTCTCGATTCAGGGCTTCGTTATCTACTCATTAGCTATTTTTGCCTTTCTAGCGGGCGCTCTGTGGGGGCAGGAACAGCGGGTAGAGAGTGCGTCCTCGGTGAGCACACTTGTGGTAAGCAATGGCTTGGTCCTATTCGGTGTCGCATCTATCCTCACTGCGCAAGCCATGATGGCGTCGGTGTTTCTGATGCTCGGTTATATTGCGCTGCTTTGGTACGAGGTAAGGATCTCTCAATTGGAGGTTTGGTACCGCCGCATGCGGGTTCGATTGACCACAGGCGTGGTCATTGCGCATCTCTTGTTTATCGCACTTCACATCACCGGCGCATAAGCGTTATTTATCGCATTTGCGATGTCCTATGCACTGCGTACTGACGCTCAGTGTGCGATGATTGCGCGCCATGGGTACGACATCTCATTACGCTTCAGTCTTAGCTATCGATACGGCAACCAATTTGTGTTCTGTCGCGCTCGTTAACGACGCCGATATCAAGGAGATCCAACGCGATTTGCCGCGCGCGCACAACCAGCATATTTTGACGATGATCGATGAACTCTTAGAAGGGCAGTCGCTCTCAGAGGCGGTGTCTGTCATTGCCTGCGGTGTGGGTCCGGGCTCGTTTACCGGAATACGCGTTGCTGTTGGTGTTGCTCAGGGGCTCGGCTGGTCGCTCGATCTTCCGATTTACCCCTTTTGTTCACTCGAAGCGCAGGCGAGAGCGACCGCGCATAGCGCAGGCGATCTTGTCCTCAGTGCCATTGATGCACAGATTGGCCAGGTTTATTGGGCCTGGTTTGCATCCGATGGGACGACGCTTCGTCCACTGACTGAGCCCGCGGTATCGAAGGTGGCGGACCTGACTGGACCATCGGGTGAGGCTTTTGATGCAATGGAAGTCAGCAAGGTGGTTATTGCTGGCGACGGCGCCGAACTCATTACGACAGAGCACAGCGATAAGACTTTTTCTCGCGTAGACCCAGAGGCACGCCCAAGGCCATCGCTCGCCGCACTTCATCTCCTTGATGTGCCCGATGACGCATTGCTAACTCAAGCCCACCTACTGGAGCCACGTTACGTGCAGCAAGACATTGGCTGGAAGAAGCTGTCGGAGCAGGGGAAACGCCACTGATGGATGGTCTTCAGGCACTCTTTCTTGCGTTGATCCAAGGGCTAACAGAGTTTCTGCCGGTCTCAAGCTCAGCGCACCTTATTTTACCGTCACAGCTCCTGGGCTGGCCTGATCAAGGCTTGGCATTTGATGTGGCGGTTCACGCCGGCACCTTAGTGGCTGTCATGGTCTATTACCGTGAGTCGTTAACCTCGCTACTGATGGGCGTTTTGGGCTCCGGGGATAACGTCAGCTTGCGGCGTCGAGAAGTCTCAGCGCTGCTGATTGCCACGCTGCCTGCGGTAGGCATTGGCATCGCGTTCTCGGATATTATCGATCAGTACTTGAGAGGCATCGGTGTCATAGCGACCACTACCTTACTGTTCGGTTTGCTACTGGGTGTCTCCTACTCGTATCGCGCCGCAGGAGCGGATGAGCAGCCGATCAGCCGGCTCGATCATGCGCTCGTCATTGGTCTGGCACAGGCGCTTGCGCTCATACCTGGCACGTCACGCTCTGGCGTGACGATTACGGCGTCCTTGTTTTTAGGCTACAACCTCGCAACAGCGGCACGGTTTTCGTTTCTGATGTCGATTCCTGTCATCGCGGGCGCGCTACTGCTGATGTTGGTCAAAGAGTTTGAGCTTTTCTTCAGCTCGGCCAATTTGACCCTAACGTTGATTGCCATGCTGGTAGCTGCTGTCAGTGCCTACGCAACCATAGCGTTCTTCGTTGGGCTGGTTACTCGCGTCGGGATGATGCCGTTTGTGATATACCGTGTGCTCTTGGCTTTGATCCTGTTTTCTATCTTGGTGTTTGTATGACAAAAGACAGTGTAACTACTGATTTATTGAGTTTCTTGACGGATGCGACCACGCCCTTCCATGCGGTTGGCGTGATGGCAGAGCGACTGCTCGTAGCCGGTTTCGCACCCTGGAGTGATGCAAGTCGGGAGCCGATAGTGGCGGGCGGCAAGTACTTCACGGTTCGCAATGATTCCAGTTTGATTGCGTTCACAGCGGGCCAGGATCTATCCCAGGGACTACGGCTCGTGGGTGCCCATACCGACAGTCCCAATCTATCGGTTCGCCCGAATCCGTCCGTGAATCGTTTTGGCTGCAACCTCCTGGCCGTCGACGTCTACGGAGGTGCATTGCTGAACCCCTGGTTCGATCGTGATCTCTCGATGGCGGGTAAAGTGTCTTTCGAGACAGGCACGGGAGAGCTGGTCTCTCGACTGATCGATTTCAAGGCACCTATTGCGGTCATCCCTTCGCTGGCGATCCATCTGGACCGAGAGGCCAACAAAGGCCGTACAGTCAATCCGCAGACCGATATGTTGCCGCTGGTATCGCTGAGCTCAGGTGATGGCGACTTTGATATACATGCCATGCTGACAGCGCAGATTGCCGCAGAATACCCGGATCTCGATATCAAAAAGATTCTCGACTGGGAGCTGTCGCTTTACGACACGCAGGCACCTGGATTCGTTGGCTTGAACAATGACTTCATCGCATCTGCGCGCCTCGATAATTTACTGAGTTGCTTTGGTGGTTTGCAGGCCATCATTAACAGTGCCAACAGTGGTGAGTGGAACCTCTTTGTGGCCAATGATCATGAGGAAGTCGGCAGTGCTTCAGCCGTTGGTGCGCAAGGCCCCATGCTGAACGATGTGCTGCGAGCTATTGCTCCTGATCCCGTCGATGATCGTGCGCTACGCCAAGCGAGTTGGATGCTGTCGGTCGACAACGCACATGCTATTCACCCCAATTACCCCACGAAACACGATGAGCTTCATGCGCCGTTACTCGGCAGTGGTCCGGTTATCAAGATCAACCGCAATCAGCGTTATGCGACGTCGGGTGAGGGCGCGGCTCGAGTGCGGTTACTGGCCGAGCGAGCGGGTGTTTCCGTTCAGTCTTTCGTCGTACGAGCGGATATGGGTTGTGGCAGCACGATTGGTCCTATTACAGCGACCGAAACAGGTATTCCCACAACCGATATTGGCGTTCCTACGCTCGGCATGCACTCTATTCGTGAGCTTGCAGCCGCTGACGACCCAGCAAAGCTGGTGGATCTGCTGTCCGCCTTTTACAATCGCGTGGCTTGATTTCGGGGGAGAGCGTTATGGCACGTCATCGTGTCCTCACAGGTATAACAACAACAGGAACGCCGCATCTGGGTAATTACGTGGGTGCGATTCGTCCCGCCATTGAGTCGTCAAAGCAGGATGACGTCGATGCTTACCTGTTTCTCGCTGACTACCACGCTTTAATCAAATCTCAAGACCCTAATCTTGTGGCTCAGTCGAGCCGCGAAATTGCCGCGACCTGGCTTGCCTTGGGTCTCGACCCCAATCAGACGCACTTTTATCGACAGTCAGACATACCTGAGATAACAGAGCTGTCCTGGATTCTGACGTGTAATGCAGCCAAGGGCTTGATGAACCGCGCTCATGCCTACAAAGCGGCGGTGCAGGGGAATGAAGAGGCAGGAGAAGATCCTGACTACGCCATAACGATGGGGCTCTTTTCCTATCCGATCCTGATGGCTGCCGATATTCTTATCTTTAACGCGCACGACGTACCGGTTGGGCGTGATCAAATTCAACATGTCGAGATGGCCCGAGACATCGCTGCTCGCTTCAATCACCACTACGGTGAGACATTTGTATTACCCAAGGCCGTGGTTGATGACGATGTAGCCGTGCTGCAGGGACTTGATGGACGCAAGATGAGCAAGAGCTACGGCAACACTATTCCCTTGTTCGGTACGCCAAAGCAGTTGCAGAAGGCGATCAACAAAATCAAGACGAACTTACTGGAGCCCGGTGAACCCAAAGACCCTGATACGTCTGCGGTGTTTCAAATTTGGTGCGCCTTTGCGGATGAAGCCGAGCGTCAGGAGATGCGAGCTGCCTTCGAAGCGGGTCTCGCCTGGGGTGAGGCGAAAAAGCGCCTATTCGAACGGGTCAATGACGAGATTGCGCCCGCACGCGATGAATACGATCGGCTTATGGCGAACCCGGGTGAAGTGGAAACCATCCTCCGCGAGGGTGCAGAGCGCGTTCGTCCTGAGAGTGTGGCCCTGCTCGATAAAGTGAGAAGAGCCGTTGGCTTGAGGCCATTTGCTTAAGAACGATTGCCGAGGGCTTTTTGCTTAAAACACGCAGCTCGTCAGGGCGATTCTTCAATCTGAATTTCAACATCAACAGACTTCGGCTCATTTCCGTTACCCAGTGCGTCTGTGATGGCCGCGCGTAATTCCTCGGGCGATGGTTTTCTGCCTTCAGCTCGGGCTTTTTCCACGATGGCCTTTACGGTGTCACCAAGATCACTCTTCGATTCACCATCAACGTGAACCTCGACAAGGGTGACGTCTTCGGTTGGGTCACTGTCGTCCGCAAGCACGATGATTTCCATCTCCTCGCTCATCTCAATGACACCATCGCCACTTTTTTGAATCCAAACTTTTTTGTGGGGCCCCTCGTCTTGTTCACCGGGGCCGCCAATTCGCATCTCCTTGCGAATCATGGGCATGGGGCCCATGTCATGCGCCTCAATCATCATGGCGGGGTGGGAATGTCGTGGCGTAATCACATCGTCCAATAAAATAGCGCCACCAATCAAAAGCCCTACAACAAGGGCTGGACCGTATTGATTCATGCTGAGTTCCGTTAAGTCTCTCGTTCTTATAGTGCGTAGTAGAGACCGATCATGGCACTCCGCGGCTCACCGACAAAATAGCGGTAGTTACCGAAGCCATAATCAGCGCGCTCAGCATACCCCTCATCCAGAAGGTTTGTGATGGTCAAGGTGGCTTTTAATTGATCAGAGACGAACCAGCTTCCTCGCAGGTTAAACAATTCATGCCCCGGGTACTCGTGCTGGTTGTTGGGATCGATAAAGTACTTATCGACCCAGGCGGCCTCGAGCTCTACTGAGGCGGGACGCTCATTAATTGTCAGATCTTTGCGCAACTGAACGCTCCCGAAGTGAGCGGGAGAGGTATCAATGTCGTTACCTCTAATGGAGTCTCTCGAGCCTAACAGTGTGATCTCGCTGTCATAGCTGTGATCACCCAAAGAAGCATTCATTGTGGCCGTCAAGCTGTCAGTCAGCGCCCATGACAAATCGATATCGATACCGCGATGTTCCGTGCTGGCACCGCTGACACTTTGGCGGTCACGATCTAGGAAAATAACGTCATCCTTGGCAATGACATAGAGTGAGATATCGCTTGAGAAGGACTCACTCTGGTAACGCCAGCCAATATCGATAGATGTGGCTTCCTCGGCATCGATGTCAGCAACGGCTTGACCGGCTTGAAGGCGGTACAACTCAGTGGCCTGCGGTGCACGAAAGCCCAACGCCGTTCTCACATAGTACCGGTGCTGATCTTGCGCCCACACCAGGGAAACGTTCCCTGACAGATTGGAGAAATCATCCGAGCGACTCGCCGGCCGGTAGAATCGGCAGTTGCTCGCGGTCGCTGCGCAGACGGAGCCAGCGGCAGCGCGGGTCGTGTAGTCGTACTCGGTACTCTCAGCGCGCAGGCCGCCTTGTACGGTGAACGTATCCGAAACAGCCATCTCGAACTGGCCAAACAGCGCTAGATTTCGCGCATTCACCGTGTAGTCGTAGTGGATGCCCGCGGGCTGATTAGGACTAAAGGCCTCGGCCTGATCTTCCTGAAGCGCGCCGTCTGTCAGGTCGATATCTGCACCCACAATGTAGTTACCCCAGTCGGTGTCTGCACTGAGGCTTACCTGAAGACCAAGGCTGTCATGCTCATTCATTTCGCGCGACTTCCACGGCAGGTAGTGTTGTAAAAACTCCATCTGGTTCGAGCGCAAATAGGGCGTTACCGTCAGCAGCTGTCCGTTCACTTCACGCTGCGCCCTCATATACACACGTGTGGATCGCGCATCGCGGTAGGCCTCGGGGTTACGGTTTACGCGTCGCGCTGCATCACGCTTGTAGGCACCCTTACCGTCTTGAATATACCCAGCGGTTTCTTGATTCAAATTCGATGTGGACAGCACCGTCGTTAGGTCCCACTCACCGCTGGTTCCGTCAAAACGTAGTGTCGCTTTCTGTTGATCGTAGCCTGATGCGTCCTGATAGCCACCGTAGCTGGTTGCATTGGCATTCAATGCCACGCCACCGTTAGTGAGTGACACTCGTGTCCGGATGAAATCACGACTGCCGGCTTGTATGCCGACTGAGGGGGTCGTCTGCTCCGCGCTCTTGGTTAATACATTGATGACTCCATGCATGGCGTTTGAACCAAACACGGCATTGGCGGGCCCCTTCATGACCTCGACACCACCCGCTTGGAGCAGGTTGGCATGACCTCGACACCGCCAGCTTGTAGCAGGTTGGCATCAAAGAGTTGATTCACATTGCAGAACCCCGGTGCGCGAAGGTTAATGCCGTCTTCGCCCGTGAAAAAGGCACCGCAAGCACCGGCGCCAGTCAGGACGGGTGAGCGAAGCGAAATAAGCGACTCCTGCCCATTGCCCCGGCTAACCCATGCGCCTGATACGCGATTAAATAACTGATTGCTGTGTTGCAGATCGATCCGCTCAACATCCGAGTCGTCAAGGTTGGCCCAGGCCTGTCCCAGGTCGAAACCATCGACGGCTTGTCGGGTCGCGGTGACGATTACAGTCTCCATTGACAAGTCTTCGGTTACTTCTGATGAATCCGAAAAGGCGAGCGGAGCGCTCATCAAAAACGAGGTGGTTAAGACGATCTTCCAGCTGGGGAAACTTTGTAGCGGCGGAGCCTAGAATTCTGATATGCATAGTTAAATGAACTTTAATTGATTAAGTGCGGCTGGTGCAGGCTGCAGATGGTCCATGTCACGTTTGCCTTGATTATTTAAATAGCCGCGAAGGATACAGCCCCTAGCAGTCTGGTCAAAGTGGTCTGTCTGTCGGACAATTGGATATTGTCCGACATCCAAATGACTGGTGTGCTCGTGCGCGTTCTCGCAAAAAATGATGACCTCCCCATTCGTACTGATCAGCCAGTGCACTCAGGGAAAGTACGGTCTGTTTACTGGCTCACCGCGGCGGACAGTCAGCGGTTAATCCGCGCCCGCGATTATGACGTTCCTGAGACGGCTGAATTGGCAGTCATGATTATCAGTGACCGCTTATCTGCGTTCGAATGTATGTGGCGCGCCGAAGATGGTTTGGACGGAGTACCTGGTAAGGGCGCCGCTCTCAATGCCATTTCCGGGCACTGGTTTGAGCTTTTCAAACGAAACGGCTTGGCGCGTAGCCATATTCTGGAGACACCGCACCCTCTGGTCTGGATCGTCCAGCGCGCAAAGCCCATTTTTATCGAAGCGATTGCACGCCAGTACATCACCGGGTCAATGTGGCGCGCCTACGAGCAGGGCGAGCGACATTTTTGCGGCATTGAGTTGCCCGATGGTTTAGCGCGAGACCAGCGACTCGACCAGCTGCTGATAACACCCTCTACTAAAGGTGTTATGCAGGGCATACCCGGTGTGCCAGCCGTCGACGATGTGAACGTGAGTCAGGAGACGCTGCGGGCGCACTGGGAAGCCTTCAAATTCAATCAACCGTCGGATGTAGATCACTATGCGTCTTTGCTAACGGCCGGATTCGAACAGATTTCCAATGCTCTACTGCCGCATGGTCAGATTTTTGTCGATACGAAATTTGAGTTTGGTTATGCCAAAAATCGCGATGGCGTCAACGAACTGATCTACATGGATGAAGTGGGCACGCCCGACTCGTCTCGCATTTGGGACGCGTCCGCCTATAAAACGGGGCAAGTCGTAGAAAACAGCAAAGAGGGGTTTCGACAGGCATTGCTGAGTTTTGCTCCCGACCCTGATGTACTGATTAATAAGAATCGCATGGATGAACGCTATCGCTTCGCCAGCGACACCGTGTTGCCCGCGCAAATGATGCTCGATGTATCCAAAACCTATGTTGACTTGGCCGAGACGATTACCGGCGAGCCGCTCGCACTATCCGACAGTCCCAGAGACGATATTATTTCGGTTTTGAACACAACATTTGGTCTTATTAACTAGGTAATAAACTGACATTTAACTGATCGCTGGTCGGAGGACTCGCACATGACACCTGTCGCAGAACTTACCCATTCGCTGTCCGTCGCAGGACAGATTCAGCCCGAGGACGTCCGGGCGCTCGCTGAGCACGGCTATCAGGTCATTATTTGTAATCGCCCCGATAACGAAGAGCCAAACCAGCCATCCATGGATGCCATAGCGGCGGCCTGTGAACTCGCAGGTATTCAGTTTGTTCGTTACCCAGTCGACGCGATGTCATTCCCGGGCGATGACCTCGACGCAATGGATGAGGCTATGAACGGGGAAGAAAAGGTACTGGCTTATTGCCGATCGGGCGCACGATCAACCAATCTATGGGTTGCAACGCTTGCCGGTGACGAGAGACTCGCTGCTGCCGAACGAGCCCAGCAATTTGGCTTTCCGCTGACCTTTGTTATGCAGCTGGGCTACTCTTGATCTCACGTTGACCAATGGTTGCACGCAAGGCCATCAACGCTCGATCGGCCGCTTGTTGAAGTGACGGCTCTTCAGAGACCTCTTCGTGCGCGGGCGGGAAGTGCTCTGGATGATAAGCCTCAGCGATAACCGCGTAAGGTATCTGACGACTACCTTGCTGCGCGAATAACGCGTAGACCTTGGTGTATAGCGGTGCTCCTTTAAGCACAGAGCCACGAGTGAGGCTCACAAATTCATCGCCCGCTGCTGTTTCTGTCTTGATGAGTCGCTTTTTATTGATGCTGAAACCGGCGGAACGAAGTGTTGCGCCAATGCTGCCACCCGCCCTGATCAATCGGTGTGCTTCTGTAAGCGCAGGATCCATGGGTAAGACAAACTCGGTGACAGCAAGTGTTCGACAAATTTTGGCGTCGCCGCTGACGCTGTACAGGTTGGCAACCCGGGTGGACTCACTCTGGCTGATGACCTCTACACCATAGCTGCCGAAGGTCGCTTTGATGGCGTCGCTGTTCAATGTGGGTGTGACCTCTGCCCAACTCAAATTTACCAAGACAGCAAGAATGAAGCTCAATAGCTTAATGTGCAAATGCATAAGCCTCTCAAGGGATGATTGGATGCCAAATTTAAGGCAGGATATTCGCTGCCAACCGATATACGCAGGATAAATCGCAGATGAAAAACCTCAAGACTTTTACCGCGCTTGTCGCACTTATGGGTTGTTTGATTGGCGTATCTGGCGCCTCGGCCGGATCACTCTCAGATGACGTGCAGTCGCTCTACGACGAACAGTTGAAAGACCTTTTTGTGCATTTCCATGAGAACCCGGAATTGTCATTCAAGGAAGATAAAACAGCCAAGCGCTTGGGCGACGAGTTAGAGGCGTTGGGATACACCGTTCACCGTGGTATCGGCGGCACAGGTTTGATTGCGCTGATGGAGAATGGGCCTGGCCCCACCGTGATGTTTCGGGCTGATATGGACGGCTTGCCAGTTCAAGAGAAATCGGGTCTGTCCTACGCGTCCAAAGCCAAACAGGTCGATAATAACGGTAACGAGGTTTATGTCATGCATGCCTGTGGACACGACGTGCATGTCACAAGTCTCGTGGGTACTGGTCGCTTAATGGCCGAAAGGAAAGATTTGTGGTCGGGCACATTGATGTTACTCGGACAGCCGGCTGAGGAGATCGTTGCAGGCGCTCAAGCGATGATGGAGGACGGCCTATGGGACAGGGTAGTTAAACCCGACTTTGCGATGGCGTTTCACGTCACGAGTGCTTTACCCACGGGTAGCATTTCGGCACCTTTGTCTGCTGCTTACTCGGGCGCGGACACTGTTGACATATTGATCAAGGGTGTGGGGGCGCACGGCGCTAGCCCGCATACGGGTGTGGATCCCATCGTTCTGGGATCACAAATCGTTACGGCTTTGCAAACCGTGGTAAGTCGAAACCTGCCTCCACGCCGACCCGGTGTGATCACTGTTGGCTCCTTCCACAGCGGCACCAAGCACAACATCATTTCTGATTCGGCGAAGCTGCAGATTACCGTCCGCAGCGAGAGTCCTGAGGATCGCCAGTTGTTGCTGGATGGTATAAAGCGGGTCGCTACCAACATGGGTAGAGTTGCGGGTTTACCCGATGAAATGTTGCCGGAGGTTATCGTTAACGAACAAGAGGGCACGCCGCCGACGATAAATGATACGGCGTTTGCCAGAGAAATTCGGAGCGGTTGGAAAGAGTACTTTGGGCCTTCGATTTTTAACGATGGTGAGCGCCTCGGTATGGGTGCTGAGGACTTTGGCTTTTTTACGACAGACCCCTACATTCCAAGCCTTTATTTCGCGGTAGGTGGTACACCGGCCAAAGCCTTTGAGGAGGCGGCAAATGGTGGTGCGCCTATTCCTTCGCATCACTCACCTCTGTTCAAAATCGAACCTGAAGGATCTGTCACCTTGGGTGTAGAGGCTTCCGTGAGCGCGCTACTGGACGTTATGGCACCGCGATGACAGGTCATCCCGTCTGGGACGCACCGAGTCGATTCATCCACTGGTGCTTTCCCGTTGGCATCGGGCTCATGTGGTGGACAGGTGACACGGGGCGTATGGAGCTGCATAGCTACGTCGCCTATGTTTTGCTGACGCTGGTAGCAACCCGAGTAGCACTTGGTTTTGTTGGCAGCTACCACAGCCGTTTTCGCAACTTTGTCGTTGGCCCAGCGGGTGTAGTCGCTTACTTGCGAGAAGGTGGGCATTTTGTCGGGCACAACCCGTTAGGCGCACTGTCAACGCTTGCGCTGTTGCTGTTGATATTGGTGCAGGGCATTTCAGGGCTGTTTAGTGTTGATGATGTATCTTTCGATGGCCCGCTCGCATATGCCTTTGATGGTCAGTTCATCGATTTGGCAACAGAGTGGCACGACACCAATTGGGACATCCTACAATTCCTGATCTTTATGCATGTAGGCGCGATTGCCTGGTATCAGTGGCGGAAGCGCCAGCCAATGGTTCAGACCATGTGGCGAGGTCAATCCGCTAATCGAGTCAGCGAGCACGCACCCATTCGCATAGGTCGTGTTCTTGGGATCGCGGGTTTCTTTGCAGCTTGTCTGTGGGTTGCGATTGCCTGGGCGCCTGAGGCACCCAGTTACTATTGAACTCTTTTTTCCCTCATCACCATCGCCCTTATACCTTTTGCCCGTACCAATGCCCTTGAATTGGCCTACTGCGTCTTTGCTACGTGGCCTTCGCTGAGCAGTACAACCTCGATTTAGCTCAAGCGCGGATCGGGACGGATCGCAGTTAGGGTTTTAGTAGAGGTAGCCGCGACTCTTGTAGTTGTCGTGACAGGCTTTGCACGCGCCACCTGTCTGCTTGAACTGCTCGATCGTTGCGGCCTTATCACCTGCGTTTGCGGCCACAGCTAGGGCTGCAGCCTCGCTGCGGAAGTTCGCCAGTTTTTGTGCAAAGTCGTCGGTGTTTTCCCAAATGGCAGGCTTGGCGCGGGTCTTTCCTTTTTCACTTCCTGGCGCAAATCCCCGCTCGACCGATACTTTTGACACAGACGCAAGATCATCAGCCCATGCGGCAAACTGTGCGTCGTTCCACTCGATCTTACCTTTGACCATGTCGCCCATCGGCCCAAAGGTCATGCCCACAATGGCAAAGTAGGACTGACGTAACGATTGCAGCGGCTCGGTTCGTTCAATGTGAGCGACCGCGGGAATGGTGACCACGACAGCAAGTGATGCGGCAATGAGAGACTTACGGCTAAATTTTGGCATGACAATTACTCCTAAGATGGTACAGGGTGCCCATGGCGAACACCTCGTCTGTTGGATACAGTACGTCGTGCGCGCGGGGCTAGATTCTTATCCTAGTCTTGGTGTTTGTCGCTTCGCAACATGAGCGGCGATGCCAAGCGCAAATAGATGAGCGCTAATAGGAACCATCGTTACGCTAAACTCAAATGGCAGACGCCTTTAATAATCAGGACAAAACGCAATGACTCTTAATCTTGATGCTTATTGGATGCCCTATACCGGTAACCGTCAGTTCAAGCGCGATCCTCGCATCATCCAGAGTGCGCAGGGTGTTTGGTTCACTGATTCGGATGGGCGTCAGGTGCTAGACGGTCACTCCGGCCTTTGGACAACAGGCCTGGGGCATGCGCGACCGGAGATTACAGAGGCAGTCAGTCGGCAGATGGCAGAGCTCGATTTTTGCCCGCCGTTTCAGTTTGGTCATCCCAAAGCCTTTGAGCTCGCGACAAAAATTGCCGATTTGATGCCCGGTGACTTGAATCACGTGTTCTACACCAACTCCGGATCGGAATCTGCCGACACCTCTTTGAAGATGGCGAGAGCTTACTGGCAGCTCAAGGGAGAGACAGGCAAGACGCGTTTTATCGGGCGCGAAAAGGGTTACCACGGCGTCAATTACGGGGGGGTGGCCGTGGGCGGTATCCCCGCCAATAAAAAGCTGTTTGGCGAGGTGCTGGAAGCCGACCATTTATCGCACACGATGTTGCCAGAGAACGCCTTCACGCGTGGCATGCCCAGTCATGGCGCTCATCTGGCGGATGAACTAGAGGCGGTGGTAGAGCGCTATGGTGCCGACACCATTGCGGCCGTCATCGTCGAACCCATGGGTGGATCTGCCGGCGTGTTGCCTCCACCGCAAGGGTATTTGCAGCGCCTGCGAGAACTCTGCGATAAACACAATCTGTTACTTATTTTTGATGAAGTGATTACCGGCTTCGGTCGTTGCGGTGCGATGACCGGTGCTGACGCCTTTGGCGTAACACCCGATATCTTAAATGTGGCCAAGCAGTTAACGAACGGTGCCGTTCCCATGGGAGCTGTTATCGCATCAAGCGAAGTCCACGAAACCTTTATGGCGAATGCAGGACCTGATTACGTACTTGAATTTGCGCATGGCTATACCTACTCAGCGCACCCGGTTGCCTGTGCAGCAGGTCTGGCAGCGCTCGATGTCTTAGTTGAGGAGGACCTGCCGCAGCGAGTGGCAGCAGAGGCACCTTATTTCGAGTCTCTCTTGCATGATCAGTTAAGCGAGAAGCCATTCGTGACCGATGTTCGAAACTACGGCTTTGCCGGAGCGATCACATTGGAGGCCAAAGGTGATGAGCCGCTTCGCCGACCTTTCGAGGTGGCTATGGCGATGTGGGAGCGCGGTGTTCTCGTGCGCTACGGTGGCGATACGATCCAAATGGCCCCTCACTTTGTAATGCAGCGCGAACAGATGGATCAGTTGGTAGGAACGCTCGCTGATTGTCTTGAGACCCTGACCTAAATGGAGGTAATGACTGGGTTCGAGGTCCTCGCGTGAAGGCGCTGATGAAGATTCTAGGTGCAGGTTTGCTGGGCATTTCGCTTGTGCTCGCGGTCGCGTTCGTTAAGTCTCCAATCGATCCGCAAGTCTGGATCCCGCCGGCCAATCCAGGTTTTGTTGACGGCTTCGCTGTGAATTCAGAGCTGTCTGACGTCGCATTAATCGACGTCCCGGGACTTGGTCCGGAGGACGTGTCATGTGCTGTAGACGGTAGTTGGGTAACCGGCCTAGAAGACGGGCGCATTATCAAGCTCGACGCATCGGGCGTTGTTAAAACGCTGGGGAATACAGGTGGTCGACCAGTGGGCTTACAGGCCATGAGTGACGGTTCAATTATCGTGGCTGACGCAATGCGTGGCCTGCTGCGACTGAACCCCGATGGCTCGATTGATGTGCTTGCCAATACCTTTGAGGGGCAACCCATTCTATTTGCCGATGATCTCGATATTTCAGCTGATGGCGTGGTTTGGTTCAGCGATGCCTCGCAGCGCTTTGGTATTCATGACTTCATGCTGGATTTGTTGGAGGCATCTCGAACAGGCCGCCTCCTGTCCTACGACCTTAACTCGGGCGACTTAACCTCGCACATGGAGGGGCTTTTCTTTGCAAATGGTGTTGCCCTGGGGCCCGACGAGCGCTTCGTTTTGGTTAATGAAACGGTGACTGGTCGGGTCCACCGTCTGTGGCTCAAGGGTGACCGTCGGGGTGAAAGGGATATCTTCATCGATGGATTGCCGGCCATGGTGGATAACATTTCATTCAATGGCAGTGACACTTTTTGGGTGGCTTCGCCCAACCCCAGAGAGGCGCTGGACGCTCTGGCTGATAAGCCACTACTTCGAAGAATAGTGGGTGGGTTGCCGGCTTGGGTTAGTCAGGGCATGGAGACGCCGTTCAGTATGGTGTCCGCCTTCGACCTCAGTGGTCAGCTGATCACATCGCTTCGCGATCCTGACGCTCGACTGAATCAAGTGACCAGCGTTAACGAATGTGATGGAAAATTGATTCTGGGAAGCCTCGTTTCTAGCGGTATCGGTGTTGTGGAGCTCGACGGCAGTGAATGACACACAGGTCTATATTGTGAACGCCTTCACCGACGCTTTGTTTGGCGGTAATCCAGCGGCCGTGGTGCCAGTGGAATTCGCCATGAGTGATGAGTTGATGCAGTCAATCGCGGCGCAACACAACCTGAGCGAAACAGCTTTTCCGGAATGCCTGGGTCCTGACCGATTTAACTTGCGTTGGTTTACACCCCAGAAAGAAGTGCCTCTGTGCGGACACGCGACGTTGGCAACGGCTTATGCACTCGACTATCGAGGCGATTGGCAGGGCGAGACGCTGACCTTCGAGACCGCATCAGGTGAGATTTATGTAAAGCGCTCGGATGACGGGTTGAGCATTGAATTCCCGTCAGTTCCCATGATTGAAATTGATAATGTGGCGGCCGTTGAGCAAGCGCTCGGGGCCACTGTCATCTCGATGCATCAGCCCGAGGAGGGCGCCTGGCAAATGGTCTGCGAACTAGGGAGTCAAGCAGAGGTCGAGGCGTGTGTTCCCAACTATGTGGCTCTGGCCGATGCCACGGCTCTTGGCGTTGCCATAACCGCCCCGGGAAATAGCACTGATTTTGTATCCCGCTTCTTTATCCCGCAGTTGGGTATCAATGAGGATCCAGTGACGGGGTCAGCTCACTGTCAGCTCACCCCTCACTGGGCGGCTAGGCTGGGCAAAAATGAGCTCACGGCGCAGCAAGTTTCACCCCGTGGCGGTGATCTTAAATGCGAGCTCAAAGGAGATCGCGTGCAACTCTCGGGGAACTGCAGGCTGTTTGCCGAGGGAGTGTTACACCTGCCCTCGGCTGAGTGATTCAGAGCTTCGCTTTTTCAGCGGTAATCCATTGATTCATGCGGTTTTCGAGCGCATCAAGTGGAATCGCACCTGCGCCCAATAGCTCATCGTGAAAGGCACGAATATCGAATCGATTACCTAAGTCGTCTTCGGCTTTGGCGCGGAGCTCTAACATTTTGAGCTGACCAATTTTGTAAGCGAGGGCCTGACCGGGCCAGCCAATGTAGCGATCGATCTCATTAATAATGTCAGCCTCGGTTTTCGCCGCATTGTCCTTGAAGTAGTCGATGGCCTCTTGGCGCGACCAGCCGAAATAGTGGATACCGGTATCGACAACAAGCCGAACTGCCCGCCACATGTCATAAATCAGCTGTCCGTAGCGGGAGTAGGGGTCTTTATACAGCCCCATGTCGTAGCCCAAGCGCTCGGAGTACAGTCCCCATCCCTCAATGAAGGCCGTGACACTGCTGTTGCGACGGAACTCAGGAAGCCCTTCAATTTCCTGCGCTAAGGCAATTTGAAGGTGGTGTCCGGGTACGCTCTCATGCACTGATAACACCTCCATTTCATACTTCGGTCGAACCTCCGGTTTGTAGAGGTTCACGTAGTACCAACCAGGACGGCTTCCATCGAGGGCAGGCCGCATATAAAAAGCGGTTGTTGTATCCGGCGCGAGCTCTGGCGCAATGGGTCGTACCCCGTAAGGCATGCGCGGCAGCTTTCCAAATAGCTTTACCAGTTCAGGATCGAGGCGTTTGGAAACCGCTTGATAACCCTCGAGTAGTTCCTCGGCCGTCTCGTAATAGAACTGCGGATCGGTGCGCAGGAAGTCATTAAACGCATTGATGTCACCGTCAAAGCCTACTTCTTCGATGACCTCTTCCATCTCACCACGGATACGCGCCACCTCTGAGAGGCCAATGTTGTGTATCTCCTCAGGGGTCATGTCGGTTGTGGTGAAGTGTCTCGCCAACATCGCATACACCGCCTTGCCACCGGGGAGGGTGCCAATACCTGGGCGCGCTCGTGTCTTAGGAAGATATTCTTCCTCGATGAAGCGTTTGAACTCCGCATACGCTGGGGTCAGCTGGTCGGCAATGATGACTCGCGCAGACGATTTAAGCTCAGCTGCGGACTCAGGGCTGATTGATGCAGGCATGTTCTCGAAGACGCCCCAAAATGGACTGTCCTCTGGGTTATCCACGATCAGCGCGTCGAGCTGGTTGGGTACTCGTTCAATGATAATGCGCGCTTGTGTCCGTTCGCGGTCGACACCGGCCTGTAATAAGGCCTGGTATTGCTCGAGTTGAGCCGGGAGGTTCTCGAGGCGGGCAAGCCAGTCGACATAATCGGTCTCTGTCGCCATGGGCAGACGCTCAACCATGGTGTAGCGGTGTTGTGGCCCACTTCGCATGTTCAGTGCAATCAGGTGAAGGCCGCTTTCATACGACTCCACCTCCTCTTGCAGCGATGTTTTGAGCATTCGCTGATTGAGTTGCGCTGTTTCACTCAAGGACGCAGGGTCAATGCGATCAAGGTCATCAATAAATGCCTTGGTGTCCTGATTGCGACGCTCCAGTACCTCAGCGCTCAGGTCGGTCCAGCTTTGATTACCCGACATGTCACCGTATTCGCGCCGATACTCCGGGTATTGCTCCAATACCCAGTCCCAATGATTGCTAATAACGGCTTCGAGGGACTCGTCCGAGGCGAGCGCTGTACCCGTGTTTAAAACAAAAAAAGCCGGCAAAACGAGCCGGCTTATGACCTTCATTCTCATAAAATTATTCCTGTCCGCTTTATTCGCGACCCAAGATGGATCGAGCCACCAGTTCGCGCATGATTTCTGAGGTGCCACCGTAGATTGTCTGAATACGAGCATCGACATAAAAGCGCGAAATGGGATATTCCGTGGTGTATCCGTAGCCACCAAAGAGCTGCAGGCATTGATCCGCAACGTCGCATTGCATCTCACAGCTTGCTAGCTTCAACATCGCTGCTTCTTCGGTTGTCAGTTCGTCGGTCGCATACTTGTTCGCGCACTGCTCGTAGAAGGCGCGATTCACCGCTACCTGGGTTTTCACGTCAGCAAGCTTGAATCGCGTGTTCTGGAATTGACCTACCTTCTGACCAAAGGCCTCGCGTTCTTTGACGTACTCGATGGTGATATCCAAGGCACCTTCAGAGGCCGCAACGGCTTGGGCAGCAATGCCGAGGCGCTCACGGGGCAGTTCATCCATCAGAATGGCGAAGCCTTTGTTGACCTCACCCAGTAGGGCATCGGCGGGTAGGCGAACATCAGTGAAGAACAACAACGCCGTATCCGATGTGTGCTGGCCAATCTTCTCGATTTTCTTCGACTTTTCGAAGCCTGGCGCATGCGCATCGACCAGGAACAGCGATGTTCCTTTGGCGCCTTTGCCAGGGTCGGTGATAGCCGCGACGATTACGAGATCGGCGTGAATACCGTTTGTGATAAAGATCTTCGATCCGTTGAGCACCCACTCATCGCCGTCTCGAACAGCGTTGGTGCGAATTCCTTGCACGTTGGAACCTGCACCGGGCTCGGTCATGGCAAGTGCACCCACGACCTCACCGGTCACCATGCGTGGGAGCCAATGCGCTTTTTGAGCCTCTGTACCGTGTCGACTGAGGTAGGGCGCAATGATGTTTGAGTGAATGCCGTAGCCAGACGCGAAGCCACCAAAGCCCATTCGGGATAGTTCCTCGATCATAGCCAGTGTCACGTGGGGCGTAGTCCCTGCACCGCCATACGCCTCGTCAACGTCGGGGCACAATAGGCCAGCTTGTCCGAGCGTATTCCAAAGCTCGCGGGGCACCATGTGGTTGTGTTCCCACTCTTCGTAGTAGGGCGAAATTTCCTTTTCAAAGGCACGGCGTGCCATATCGCGAAAGAGTGTGAGTTCGTCTAGATCTACTGCTTGATTCACTTTTGAAGCCTCAGTATGTTCGTTTGAAACAATTATGAATCAAACCTTGATCTTGCACCAACTCGAGACGTACCCATGAATGAATGCTATGTCCCCGAAACCTCTTCTGCGCACATAGCGTCCGTAGCACCCTGGTTGCCGGCAGACAAGTTTCGAAGCCGCTTTGATCGATGTTCACGATCGCGGCTATGTGATTATTGAAGACGTGCTGTCACCAAGCGATTGTGATGACTATCGTCAGATTCTCGAGCACTTCATGGCGGTATCGCCAACGGGGCGAAATGTATTTGAAGGCACGAGCAGTCACAGGCTTTATGCCTTGCTGGCAAAATCTGACCGTTTCGCAGACATGATCGAGCATCCCTTGGCGTTAGCGTTCGCTGAGCACTTTCCTCGGCGAGACCTGCTTACTCTCAGCCTGTTTGTCGATTAATTTGCATCCCGGAGAGACGGTTCAGCCCTGGCATACCGACGACGGACACATTTCCGTGCCTCAACCTCATGGCGTGTTTGGTGTTTCCGTATTTTGGGCACTCGATGACACCACAGACATGAATGGTGCGACCGAGGTTCTGCCTTTCAGTCATCGATGGGATACCCCCGATGTAGCAGGTCGCTTGCAAGACGAGCACTTCGGGCAGCGAGAGGACTTAGCTGATTCTGCGGCGGGTGACATCGAGTGCGTAAAGGCCACCATGAAAGCCGGTTCCATGATGATCATGCGTAGTGATGTCTGGCATCGCGGTGGCGCCAATCAGACCAACACCGATCGCTTGATTGTCACTCCACAATATTGTGCTGGCTGGGCGCGTCCCTTGGAGACGATGCTGCTAGCCGTACCGCCGGAGACTGTGGCGCGCTTGCCGAGCAGAACACAGGCGCTTCTGGGCTATTCCATACACACACCTTTTATGGGTTATGTGGATGGGATGCATCCGAGTCGCGTTCTGCAGTAGAGTTGGGCTATTAATTAAATAATACGAAGTCGTTTCACTTACTGGAGAAAAACAATGCGTGATTACACTAAGTTCTACATCAATGGCGCCTGGGTGGCACCGTCTGGAAGCGATACCTTAGCGGTCGAGAATCCAGCGACTCTCGAGCAATGCGCCACCATCGCCATTGGTAATGAGGCTGATGTCGACACTGCTGTAGCGGCAGCGAAAGCCGCTTTCGAGACCTTTAGCCAGACATCGGTGGAAGAGCGCGCCGCACTGCTGGATAAAATTGCAGAGATCTACATGTCAAGAATTGGTGAGATCGCCGAGGCCATCCGAGAAGAGATGGGTGCGCCAATCTCTCTGGCGTCGACAGCTCAGGCTTACGCAGGCCTCGCCCACATCACTGAAGCAGCAAAGATCCTGCGAAATTTCTCATTCTCGGAGGACCTGGGGGCGCACCGCGTGGTCAAGGAACCCATCGGTGTCTGTGGCTTGATTACGCCATGGAACTGGCCTATGAACCAGGTCACCTGCAAAGTGGCTCCAGCACTGGCAGTTGGTTGTACGATGGTGCTCAAGCCCAGCGAAGTAGCGCCACTTTCGTCGTATATCTTCACCGAGATCATGCATGAGGCAGGGGTCCCAGCAGGGGTCTACAACATGGTGAATGGTGACGGACCCGGCGTTGGAACAGCGCTCTCCAAGCACCCTGATGTCGATATGATGTCGTTTACCGGATCAACCCGCGCTGGCTCGCTGGTGGCACAGAATGCTGCGCCGACCGTTAAGCGAGTCACTCAGGAGCTGGGTGGTAAGTCACCGAATATTATTCTCGATGATGCGGATCTTGAGGCGGCGGTGACACGCGGCGTGCTCCACATGTACAACAACACCGGACAGTCCTGTAACGCGCCTTCGCGCATGTTGGTGCCACGTGGCAGATTGGCCGAGGCTGAGCAAATTGCAGCAGCTGTTTCTCAGTCAGTGGTTGTTGGCGATACCGCAAGCAAGGACACGACCATGGGCCCCGTGGTTTCTAAAGTTCAGTGGGATAAGATTCAGGGACTCATCCAGAAAGGCATCGATGAGGGTGCGAAACTGGTGTGTGGTGGCACGGGCCTTCCCGAGGGTGTTGATGCGGGTCATTACGTTAAGCCAACGGTATTTTCTGAAGCAAATAACGACATGACCATTTCTCGTGAAGAGATCTTTGGTCCCGTGCTGACCATGATTCCTTACGATTCAGAGGAAGAGGCGATTCGCATCGCTAATGACACGCCCTATGGCCTTGCGGGTTATGTCCAGAGTGGTGATATGGACCATGCACGCTCGGTGGCAGCTCGGATCCGTGCCGGCAACATCCACATTAACGGTGCGAGCGGTGGCCCCGATATTCCCTTTGGTGGCTACAAGCAGTCGGGTAACGGCCGAGAGTGGGGTGCACATGGCTTCACTGATTACCTAGAGATCAAGGCGATAGAAGGCTATACCGCCGCATAACAGCAAAACAGCAACGTTAGGGAGCGCGTGGTGTGACTGACCTTATTTTAGCGATTGATCAGGGCACCACAGGCTCAACCATTGCGCTGATGGACACCGATGGCAGATTACTGACATCGGTGAACCATGAGTTCCCGCAGATTTTCCCGCAGCCAGGATGGGTTGAGCACGATCCGGAGAGCATCTGGCAGTCCGTATTGAAAGGCTTAACCGCTATTTTTTCCGATACGCAATACGCGGTTTCGCAGGTCGCTGCGATTGGCATCACCAACCAGCGAGAGACGGCGGTGCTGTGGGATTCTCAGACGGGAGAAGCGGTACATAACGCCATCGTCTGGCAGTGTCGGCGAACCACCGATGTCTGCGAGAGTCTCAAGGCCGCGGGTCATGAAGCGCTCATCAAAGCCAAAAGTGGACTTGTGCTCGATCCTTACTTCTCTGCCACTAAGTTCAAATGGTTACTCGATAACGCACCAAACGCGAAAGCACTTTTGGCAGAGGGCCGTCTGCTGGCCGGTACCATCGACACTTATCTCATGTGGCGTCTCAGCAACGGCAAAGTGCATAAAACCGATGTATCGAATGCCTCTCGCACATCGTTGATGTCACTTGAAACCCTGGATTGGGACCCGGAGTTACTGGATATCTTCGGTGTGCCGCGTGACATACTTCCCGAAATTTGTCCTTCCAGCGGCCGTTTTGCCGTTACAGCCGGGGTTCCCGGATTACCTGATGGATTGCCCGTATCAGGTGTCGCTGGAGATCAGCAGTCTGCCTTATTCGGACAGGCCTGCTTTGAGTCTGGCGATGCGAAATGCACCTTTGGTACGGGATCTTTCATCTTGATGAATGCGGGTAATAGCCCTGTCGCCTCGGACAGGGGCCTTTTGAGCACCGTGGCGTGGCAACTGCAGGGGCAGGACGCGGTTTATGCGCTAGAGGGCGGTGCTTTTGTTTGCGGGGCTGCGGTGCAGTGGCTGAGGGATCAATTGGGCATCATCGACCAGGCGGCAGATATTGAGGCACTGGCTGAGAGCGTGGAGAGTGCCGGCGGCGTGGAGTTTGTACCAGCACTTGCTGGATTGGGCGCCCCTTATTGGGCACCAGAGGCTCGCGGTACCTTGACTGGGTTAACACGTGGCTCGGGCAAGGGCGAGATAGCGCGCGCAACGCTAGACGCTATGGCACTTCAAAATGTCGATATTCTCATGGCGATGGAGGCCGATATTGGTCAGCCGATGACAGCCTTGAAGGTCGATGGCGGCGCATCGGCCAATAATCTCTTGATGCAACTTCAATCCGATTACCTAAATCGACCGATCACTCGCCCTGAGGTCATCGAAACGACGGTCGCAGGTGCCTGCTTTTTAGCGGGTCTGGGCGAGGGCGTCTGGGCCAGTGCTGACGAGATTGCACGTGTTTGGCGATCCGATCGGGTGTTCGAGGTCCAATTAACGGACGCCGAGCGCGCCGAGCGAATGCTATCCTGGCAGTTAGCCGTAGATCGCACGCTATATACGCCGTCCTAGTGCATGACAGGAAAAGAGTCTCTTTCCTGCCTTCGCGGCCGCCACAAGTGGCGGCAGGTTAGGCCTGATAGCCTCGCCTTGCTCCGAGGCGAAGTTGTTATGCGCCAGCGCTGTGAGCGTTGCGGGAAAGAGCGAACCAAGGCGCGATAGAGCTCTATTCGAAGCCCCAGTTGCAGTTCCTTCAGTAAAATCACAAGCAGGTAGTTAGAAGCCTCGCGCAGCCCTGTACCTTTTCAAGTCCAGTGGGTGTGTGCGGACAAAACCAACCCCAGCGTGTACTATTTTTGATGCTCATAAGTGCACGAAAATAGCGATCAAAATACGGGCTGAGATCCTAGGGGGATTGCCATGACATCCATGTTGTATCCGACGACAAATCCATCCGCAGCGGAGCAAATGGTCGTTGCGCGCGGTGAAGGGCCATACATCTATGACCGCTCAGGCAAGCGGTACCTTGAGGGAATGGCCGGCCTTTGGTGTACCTCACTGGGCTACGGCAACGAAGAGATTATCGAAGTGGCAACGCAGCAGATGCGTGAGCTCAGCTTCAGTCATATGTTTGGCGGTAAGACCCATGACAGCGCCATGATGCTAGCTGATAAGCTCGCCGCCATGGTGCCGATGAAGAATGCCCGGGTTTTTCTGGGTAACAGTGGATCAGACGCTAACGACACACTCGTTAAAATGATCCGCTATCACGCCACGGCGACCGGTCAGCCGCAACGTACAAAAATCATTGCACGGGATAAGGGATATCACGGTGTTACGGTGGCATCGGCCTCACTCACAGGCATACCCACCAACCATAATCATTTTCAGCTACCGTTCGATGCCTTGGGCGTTATCCGAACGGGATCTCCTCACTTTTACCGTTCAGCCAATCCCGGTGAAAGCGAAGCAGAATTCGTCGCGCGTCGAGCAAGTGAGCTCGAGGAGCAAATCGTTGCTGCCGGTCCTGAGACGGTTGCCGCAATGATTGCAGAGCCGGTGTCAGGGGCGGGTGGTGTACTGATTCCACCTACGGGCTATTACGAAGCCATTCAGGCCGTTCTGGATAAATACGGCATTGCGCTTTGGGATGACGAAGTCATCTGCGGGTTTGGCCGTTTGGGAACGGACTTTGGTGCGAATGCCATGGGGATGCGTCCTGAAATGATGGTCTTTGCAAAGGCGCTGAGTTCGGCTTATGTGCCTGTCAGCGCTGCGGTCGTCAGCAGTGATTTCGTAGAGGCGGTAGAGAGTGCTGCATCAGATATGGGTGTGTTCGGTCACGGTTACACCTACAGTGGACATCCTCTTGGATGTGCCGTTGCACACAAAGTGCTGGAAATCTATGAGCGGGATAATGTGTTTGAGCACGCAGCGCAGGTCGGTGAGTACCTTCAGGAGCGGCTGAGTGCATTTAGTGATCATCCGATGGTGGGAGAGGTGTCTGGCAAGGGAATGATTGGTGCGCTCGAGCTGGTTGCCAATAAGACCACGGCGCAACCGTTTGAAGGTATGGCCGTGGGCCAATACTGCGCGAAAGCAGCCGAAGCTGCAGGACTTATCGTTCGGCCGTTAGGCGGTAACCGCGTTGCGCTATGCCCGCCACTGATTCTTCAGCGTGAGCATGTCGATGAACTCATCGATAAATTAACCATTGCCGTTAATGCGACGCTTGATTTTGCCAAGCAAGAGCAATTATTGGCTTAGGAGAGTAAGTCAACGCAGTGAAAGTAGTTCATGTCGAAGCAGGGCGTTACCTCTACGGTGGTGCTCAGCAGGTTGTCTGGCTCAATGAGGGACTTACCCGCAGAGGCGTAGAGAACGTCCTGGTCTGCCCTACAGGCTCAGATATTGCGGCAGCCGTAGAGGGGAATGCGCGCGTCCACGCCATTAAGATGTCTGGCGACCTCGATGTAGGTGTATTACCGAGGCTGATGCGTATCTTACAAGCGGAGAAACCGGACCTCATCCACATTCACAGTCGGCGTGGTGCCGATGTCTATGGCGGGCTAGCAGCTCGTTTTATGGGTATTCCGGCGATTCTGTCGCGGCGGGTTGACAATAAAGAGTCTCGGCTCCTATCGCCTCTCAAATATGCACTTTACAGCCGCGTGGTTGTTATTTCTAAGGCCATTGGCAGGGTGTTGGTGTCTGGCGGCGTTGATGCATCAAAGATTGAGACAGTGCGAAGCGCCGTTAATGCAGATGCTTACAGCTCAAAGGTCGACAATCATTGGTTCGAGGCCGAGTTTTCACTGCCGAGTAATGCAAAAACGCTTGGGGTTATTGCGCAACTTATCCCGCGAAAAGGCCACAAATATCTACTTAACATCCTGCCTCAATTACTTGAGGCGCACCCGCAACTTCAGGTGCTTATCTTTGGTCAAGGTCCGCTCGCGACAGAACTGACGAGTCGTGTCGCTCAGCCCGAGTTTGAAGGGCGAGTGAAAATGGCCGGGTTTCGCGATGATTTGCATCGAGTATTTCCCAACCTCTATGCCGTAGTTCATCCCGCTGAGCGCGAAGGTTTAGGGGTGGCGTTATTGCAGGCATCAGCGTCTGGTGTGCCCGTTGTAGCTGCAAGGGCAGGCGGTATTCCTGAGATTGTCCTCGATGACGTGAATGGCATTACCTTTGACATAGCTGATGAGGCTGGGCTCTTCGGCGCATTAGATACCTTGCTCGCTAATCAAGAGCTTCGTGACACCCTGGGTGAAGGCGGCTGCCATCTAGCTCATTCGGAGTTTTCTATCGATGCTATGGTCGAGGGGAATTTGAAGGTTTATCAGTCCGTTCTGCGCGGCTAAGAGCGTAGTGAACGACTGCGTAGTCCGTGTTTTCGCATCAGGCCTCTGATTTGGTCGTAGCTCAATCCCAGCAATGCTGCCGCTTGCTTTTGGTTGTTGGCTGTTTGATCTAGCGCCTGCTCCAACCATGACGCTTCCTGTTGCTCGAGTGCTGCTCGCAGATTTCTAGGGAGTTCCAAGTTCACCGCGTTGTTTGGCGGAGGTTCTGGAAGCGGTGATTCAGATATTTCGGTCTGTCCAAGTGGCCAGGGGTTGATGACAAGGTCAGCAATTTGCTCTCCATCTTCACCTTGTCGGTGGAGGGAACGCTCGATGACGTTTCTAAGTTCACGAACGTTGCCCGGCCACTCGTAGCGATACAACTCGTTTCTAGCGCTTGGCGAAAATCCTGGGAAATGGTGCCACCCCGACTCGGCGGCGAAACGAACTGCAAAATGCTCTGCCAGCAACGCTATGTCACGCTCTCTCGCACGCAGCGGCGGCATATTCACCACATCGAATGTGAGTCTATCTAATAGGTCCCATCGAAACTCACCTTTGGCGGCCATTGCCGGAAGATCCGCGTTGGTCGCGGCTACGATACGCACGTCGACTTTAATCGTCTGGCTTCCGCCGATGCGCTCTAATTCACCGTATTCGATGACTCGAAGTAACTTCTCTTGTAGTGCTATTGGCATGGTACCCAACTCATCAAGGAAGAGGGTCCCCCCGTCAGCCCGCTCAAACCTGCCCTGATGACTTCGGCGAGCGCCGGTAAAGGCGCCAGGCTCATAACCAAACAGTTCGCTATCAAGCAGGTTTTCCGGTAGCGACGCGCAGTTCAATTTGATGAAAGGTCCCTGCCACCGGGAAGATAAGAAGTGGAGCCGATTGGCCGCGATCTCTTTGCCGGTACCACGCTCTCCAGTGACCAGGATAGATCGATCAATACCTGCGAGATTGGAAATGTGATCAAGCGCAGTATTCAGCGCGTGACTCTCTCCAATAACGGTCTGCATCGTTTCCATGCATCAAGTATAGGCAATAAATACTCTAATATAAGGTTTTTATTACTCTTATAAGGGTAAAAATTACCTTTTATAGAAGTGAAATAGCACTATCGATAACAATAAATTGTGCATAGCTAATTGTTTTTAATGGTTTTTTTTGAAGTGGCGCGCAAATGGCAATAACGACTCAGGTTTAACGAAACAGTAGGAACAAAGACATGGGAATTTTTTCGCGGCTATCGGACATCGTGAATTCGAATCTGAATGCAATGTGTGACGGTGCAGAAGATCCAGAGAAGATGATCCGCCTGATTATTCAGGAGATGGAAGACACGTTGGTTGAGGTGCGATCAGCCTCTGCGCGCATCCTAGCTGACAAAAAGACGCAGGAGCGGCAGTTACGTTCGATGAAAACTCAGGCCGCAACGTGGGAAGAAAAGGCGAAGTTAGCGTTATCCAAAGACCGTGAGGATCTTGCGAGGGCCGCGCTCCATGAAAAGCGACGCGTAGAGTCAGAGGTTGTAGCGCTTGAAAGCGAGCTGGTATTGGCCGATGAGCATATTGAGCAGCTACACCACGAGGTGGCTCAGCTTCAGACAAAGCTTGATGACGCACGTGCAAAGCGCAAGGCGATCTTGATGCGCGCAGATTCTGTCTCTCAGCGCCGTAAAACACAGACTCAGATTCATAGAAACCAACTCGATGATGCATTCGAGCGTTTTGAGCGCTTTGAGCGTCGCGTCGACGGAATGGAAGGCGAACTTGAAGCAATGAACCTGGGTCGAGGCAAGCCAAGCCTCGCTGATGAAATCGATGCTCTGGCCGAAGATGACATGCTGAGTGAGGAACTTGAGGTGCTTAAGCAGTCAATGGAGGTCGGAAAAAATGCGTAGGATGGAAGCTCAACTCGCGGCCTTAGTTATGAGTTCATTGACGCTCTCCGCATACGCCGATGTTGAACGCGAATTCAGTGTGGGTGATTTTGACAGTGTGGCAGTGTCACAGGGTATTAACCTGAATCTTGTGATGGGCTCAGTCTCGTCGGTTACTGCAGTTGCGGACAAAGATAGCGACTTAGATCGACTGGAGATAGAGGTTGACGATGGCGAACTCGAAATTAGACGAGGATCCTGGGTGTCGAGTCTGTTCAGCATTGCCAAACCTCACGGCAATGTAACGGTTAACGTTGTTGTCAGTGAATTGCAGGCTGTGGCGTCAAGCTCGGGTGCCAATGCGGATCTGATCGACATTGCGTGCACGGATTTGCTGGTTGACGCATCCAGTGGAAGCAGAATTGATGTATCGGGAAGATGCGATACGGTCACTATCGACGCTTCAAGCGGTGCGGTTGTTGACAGTACTGACCTATTGGCAACTGACGCTTCGGTCGACTCGTCAAGCGGCGCAAGTATCAAGGTTTTCGCTGGGGATCGCTTTGATGGCGATGCGTCTAGTGGATCAAGCATCAGGGTATACGGGAGTCCAGAGGTGGCTGAGTCAGAAACCTCCTCGGGCGCAAGTATCGACCTTCGCAGTCATACGCAAACGATTTAAACACCTACAGGAGTATTTTTGATGGAAGGTATGTTTGCCATTGGAGCGGGGTATGTCGCTCTGTTGTTACCAGCGATACTTCTTTTCACCGTGCTTAACGCGAGGCAAAAAGGCCTTGAAAAACGACTTGATGCATTGGTGCAGATGGCCCGGATTTCAGGTGAAGTTGTGGGCGTTGATGAGATTAGCCAGCCGCTGGCTCAAGTGGCATCACCACGAAGCGGGCAGCGGTGGGGAATTATTTTGACCGTGACAGCTGTGGGTGTCGCAATTGCTGGTATGTTGATTGGCGAGGACGGGATTCTTGGTTTCGCGATTGCGATGGCTGGCTTGGGCATGGGTTTGATTCTTGCCCACGTCTGGTCCAACCGCGTTGTTGAAACCCCACCCAAGGCATCAGCGTGAGTCGGCTTCGCCGCCGACAGAACTGGAGAGGTTTGTGAGCTTTTTTGAATTTATGTTTGTACCGATGATCCTTCTGATCACGGTTGTGGTTCCGATCTGGATTACCCTGCACTACCGCAGCTTGAACAACTCGAGCAGAGCGCTCAGTGACGATGATCGACAGAGCCTCGATGAGATGCTCGAAGCGGTGGATCGCATGACAGATCGCATCACTAATTTAGAAGCCATCTTGGATGCTGATCATCCCAACTGGCGGAACGAGAAGGAAGACAATCGATGAGTTATAGACGCCGAAATCATTATCGTAGTTTTGACCATGGCGTCGCAGAAATGGCTGGGGAATAGGGCTGTATCGAAACCCGTCTGACGGATGGTTTGGTGGTATCTGTGCTGGGCTTGCTGAGTACTGGGAAGTGCCTGCCTGGATGATTCGTCTATCCGTTTTCGCACTGTTTCTGTTCACGGGAACTGTCGTTTTTTGGCTCTATATCGCGGCGTGGGTGCTCATTAGTAAACGTTCCTCTCGATGGGGTGGTGAGATTTACGAGGGAGAGGTCATTCGATGAGTCGTAAAGACCACAATCGGTATCGCAGTTTTGACCAAGGCCGGAAAAACGGTTGGGGAATAGGGCTTTACAGACATCCTTCGGATGGGTGGTTTGGCGGAGTCTGTGCGGGGCTCGCTGAGTATTGGGAAGTACCGACCTGGGTCACCCGCCTTTCGGCGTTTGCGCTCTTCCTGTTCACAGGATCTATTATCTTCTGGTTCTACATCGCGGCATGGATACTGATTAGTAAACGGTCCTCTCGGTGGGGTGGCGAGGTGTATGAAGGGGAGGTCATCAAGGACTACGATGAGGATCGTCACGAATACCGCAGACGCTCTGCCTTTCGTTACTCTGAGGCGCCCTCAACGCGCATGGCGAAGGCCCACGATCGCGTGAGAGAAGCTGAACGAAAGATCGCAGCAATGGAACGTTACGTGACCTCGAGCCGATACGACTTGGACAAGGAATTCTCCAAGCTATAATGCTTTGAAACTTTATTGCCCGCAGATCGCAGGGAAAATTTGATGGAAGCTTTTGGAATCTTGGGTTTTGTATTTGGGCTTGTGGCATTTGTTCGCTTGGAGAAGCTTACTAAGACGCTCAAAGAGAAAAATATTCTCGAGTCAGACTACAAGGAAGAGTAGATCTTACTGGTTGGTCAGTTCGTTGTCGCGAGAGCCCAGCAGGTGCTGACCCGGATAGCGACCCTCCACCTGCGCACCATCTACCACCACGGGTCGTCCAGCCACTAGTACGTGCGAAATGCCGATCGACGGCTGGTAAGGGTCACCGTACTGCGCGCGTGCGGCTATGGTCTCAGGATCAAAAATGACAAGGTCTGCATCGGCGCCCCGTTGGATGCGTCCTTTCTTCTCAAATGCGCTGGATGCCTGTGACAGCCATTGCGCCGGTAGCAGGGTGATGCGTCGCAAGCCGTCCATGAGCGGCATCACATTTAGATCCCTCACATAGCGCCCCAGAAAGTGGGCATAGGTACCGGCGATGTTGGGGTTGGTTTTTACCTCGAGGTCAAAAGCGGGCAGTGCATCGGTCGATACCATCATACCCGGCCACTTGAGCGCTTCGAGCAACCATTCTTCCTTGACGTAATGATGGTTGATTGAGCTAGTGGGAAAATCTCGCTGGTAGCGAAGAAAACGTTCTTCATCGAGCCACTCGCCCGTCGGTACCCACTGAACATCTTCATAATCGATATCAAAGATGGCCCGCCAATCACGGTTCATAAAAACATCCGCAGCGATCGATGTGCCGCCCGCAAGGTAGGACAGCGTTTCAGTAGTAATGCGCGCACCACGCGCATTAGCGGCATCAATCTTCGAGAGCCAGATACCAATCCCGCCCATGGCTGAGTGGGTAATATGGCAAATCATGGTGGCAACCTTGTGTGCCTCCGCGAGTGCAATGACCTCGTCTAGTCCCGTTGGATCGCCGGGCATGCCCCGGCGTACATGTACATACACGGGGGTGTCGTACTCAGCAGCGGTCTCGAAGATCATGCTGAGCTCGCTTTCGGTGACGGCTTCGGTCATGTAATCAAGCAAGACGCCAATGCCCAGGCCGCCAAGTTCTAGACCGTTACGGAGATGCTTACGCATCTCGTTAACCTGAGCGGGGGTCGCCGTTTGGCTCCACATGCTCCCGCCGAGTGAAATGAAGCCGTCTTCGCTAAAAAAGTAGCCCTGTGTTGAGTTATCCATCACTAGACCGCGAATGGCGAAGTGACCCACTGATGAGCCGTAGTGCAGTTGTGCTCCCGCCTTGTATTGGTAGCCGTAGTCAGTCGGCGGATAAGATCCGGCTTCGAGGTCGAGTTGTGTTGTGATTCCATCGAGAACGTTGAGGTGCTCGCCCAGCCGCGTTGGCGTATGGGAGTGGATATCGATAAATCCGGGTGAAACGACCAGCCCCGTGGCATCGATGTGGCGATTGCCCTTTAGTCGGTCTGTCGATATGCGAGCTATTTTCCCCTGTCGAATTCCAATATTGGCGATGGCATCGTAATTTGTCTCAGGGTCCATGACCCGACCACCCGCGATGACCGTATCGAATACCTCTGAAGTGATTGTTTTTGCCTGAGGAGCGAAGACCGCAAGCGCGAAAGTGAGTGCAACAGCGTAAGTCTGAATGGTTTTTCTGATGGCCATTATTTATTCTCTCACCGCTTCGTGTTTTGTGTCGGTCCGTGCATGCTCACCGCGCGATCATAGCCACTCTCTTGTTGTTTGTCTTGGAGCTGTATCTTGCAGACATTAACTGATTTTTCCGATGCCTCAGACTCCGCCGAGCACATCGTGTTCTTGCATGCGAACGGTTTCCCGCCGGACACTTACGCGTCCTTTCTGAACGCCATTAGCTCTCTGGGACGAATTTCGACAATTGAACATCGGCCATTATGGACTGAGGAAGCACCCAAGTTTTTAGATTGGGGCGTGTACGCTGACGATGCGATAAAAACGCTGGAACGAGAAGCGACGGGTCCAGTCTGGTTGGTGGGCCACTCGATGGGCGGAGCGATTAGCTTACTTATCGCTAGAAAAGCCCCTCATCTCGTCAAGGGAGTGGTGGGCTTGGAT
Organism: Halieaceae bacterium; assembly: GCA_038143085.1. Classification (GTDB taxonomy): domain Bacteria; phylum Pseudomonadota; class Gammaproteobacteria; order Pseudomonadales; family Halieaceae; genus Luminiphilus. The sequence continues at coordinate 250,686 of JAYQLG010000006.1, read as the reverse complement.
CCTGTCACTATCAACTCTCGTTTCCTCGCTTTCTCACGTTTGGCGTTTCGTCTCTGGCCAGACAAACCCAAGATGATACGAGGTGCATTGGGGCGACCGCATCAGTTTGACAGTCATCATGCGGCATTCGAGTTCTATCGAACCAAGCGCGCATTTTCAGGCATCGCGGATAAGGAGTTGATGGATTACGTTCTAGCGGCTCACGCCCCATCGGAGAACGGCGTGGATCTTAGATACTCTGGTGCCTGGGAGGCGTGTGTCTACCGCTCCCCACCCAACCTATGGAAGTGCTTTGATCGCATTCATAAGCCAATTCACATCTTGGGAGGCGAGCATTCTTACGTGATTGTTCCCAATGTGGCAGAACGGCTCAAACAGCTTGGAAATGTGAAATTCGAGTCAATTGATGCAGGTCATTTGATGCCCATGGAGAAGCCTCAAGAGACCGCCTCCTTTGTCACAGAGTGTATTTCTCGCTACGAAACATAAACCTTAAGGGCCGGTACTGTTAAGATCCCTCCATGCGGGCACTTGAACAAACCACCCATGATTAATCCGATTGACGGGCGATTAGCGGATCTCGATGAGCGGCTCTTTATGCCGCGAGAGTTGAGCTGGCTATCGTTCAATGCCCGGGTGTTACAGGAAGCCGCCAATGAGTCGGTACCTGTGATTCAGCGCCTTCGATACTTGGGTATTTTCTCGAGCAATCTCGATGAATTCTTCCGCGTGCGTGTCGCCGAAATCAGACGGCTGATTACAGTATCTACCGGCGGTAAACGGCAGCGGGCTAAGGATCTACTGGAGACCATTCAGCAGCAGGTGGCTCATCTGCAGCAGGAGTTCGACAAAACGCAATCGAAGGTGATGGCTGAGCTTAAAAAGCGGCACATCTACATCATCGACGAGACGCAATTGAGCCGCGCTCAGTTAGCCTATGTCGAGGATTACTTCACCAAGTACGTACTTCCTTCGCTCGAACCCATCTTGCTCACTGATGAATTGGCCATTCCCGCACTAGCCGATGAATCTCTCTACTTGGCAGTCGATATGAAGACTAACGAGGGAGATCAGTATGCGGTCATGGAAGTACCCTCGGATGTGGTGGGTCGGTTTGTCTCCATCCCACGCGGGCGAGATGCGCAGGGTAAAGTATTTATTCTGCTCGATGACGTGATTCGCGCTTGTCTACCTCGTGTATTCCGTGGGGTATTTAACATAGAGTCGGCGAGTGCCTACTGCTTCAAGTTTTCTCGCGATGCCGAGTTGGAAATCGAGACATCGATTAACGAAAGTCTCATTGAAAAAATGGCGTCCAGCCTTAAGCAACGTCGCAAGGCGGATGCGGTTCGCTTTGTGTACGATGCAACCATGCCAGAGATGCTGCTCGAGCAGCTCCGAAAGCGACTAGGGTTTGGTCGTTATGACAGCCTGATACCCGGCGGGCGATATCACAATTCAAAGGATTACATTGGCTTTCCTAATGCAGGACCCAAGTATTTGGAATTCAAGCCTCTGCCACCCATTCGAATCGCTGAGCTCGATCGGGCTGACAACATCTTTGATGCGCTTCGAGAAAAAGATTACCTGCTGTATTACCCCTACCACCCATTTGATTACGTTGTTGACGTGCTCAAGACTGCGGCGATCGACCCCTCTGTTACTTCGATTAAGGTCTGTCTGTATCGCGTGGCGTCTAACTCCCAGATCGTCGATGCGCTAATCAACGCGCAGTACAACGGGAAACGCGTACGAGTGGTGGTGGAGCTTGCTGCGCGTTTTGATGAACAGGCTAATATTGATTGGTCAGAACGTCTGACGGATGCGGGCATCGAGGTCATTTTTGGCATTCCGGGCTTGAAGGTTCACAGCAAATTATTCCTCATCGATCGCATGGAAGATGGCGAGTTGGTGAGATACAGCCACGTCGGCACCGGCAACCTCAATGAAAAAACGGCTAGGTTATATACCGACTTCACCTTGCTCACTGCAGATCCCGAGATCTGTGAGGACGTCAACGAGGTCTTTGAGTTTCTGAAGTACAACTATCGGCGGCCAGACTACAAGCACCTACTGGTGTCTCCACACACTTCACGAGGCGGCATCATGCGGCTAATCGATGAGGAGATAGCCAATGCCCGTCAAGGATTTCGGGCACAGTTATTTTTTAAATGTAACAACCTGGTAGATCGCCAGTTAACACTCAAACTCTATGAAGCCAGCCAAGCCGGTGTTGAGGTGAAGTTGATTGTTCGCGGTATGTGCTCGCTGCTGCCGGGTGTTAGCGGTATTTCCGAAAACATTAAAGCCATCAGCATTATTGACCGTTTCCTTGAGCACCCTCGAGTTTACGTGGCTCATAACCGTGGCGAGCCGAAATACTATATTGGCTCGGCGGACTTGATGACGCGAAATATTGATTACCGAGTTGAAGTTATTTGCCCAGTCAAGGACGCGAATGCACAGCGAACATTACAGGATATTCTCGATCAGCAATGGAATGACAACTGTAAGGCGCGGGTGGTTGACGCCTATCAATCGAACAATATGGTTACATCACAAGGCAAAGCCACGCTCGTTCGCTCACAAGAAACGATTCACCGCTATCTCGAGACGGGTAAGCTCCCTCGAATGCCGAAGTCGTCCATGCGAAAACCGTCCATTCGGCGTCGACGAGGCAAATCTTAAGGTACTACCCAGTTTTCTGGGAACTAGCGAAGGTCGTCGGTACGAACGTTGAAGAAGGGTCGCGTAACGCCATCATTTTCCAGCATCAAAAATTCGCTTCCGTCAGGGTTGGAAAGCACCACTTCGATTGGCTGAAATAAGGGTCGCCGCACAAACTTAACAAACCAGCCAAACTGCTGCTTTTGGTTTAAGGCGATTTTCTGCTCGTTAGTAATCAAGCTGAAAAAGTCGTCAGGAATAGGAGGCATGCGCATGCGGCGCTCCGCGACGCTTTGCGATTGTGCGTTGCTGATGGGCTCAACGGCGCTCATATCAACCTCTATTCCTTGCTCCGACTAACAGAATAACAACTTTGCGCGCTTGGCCAATCCGACTGCTATTCAAATCGTGAGCCATGTCACAAATTTGACGCTAGGGCTAGTGCGCGTTGCTACATCAGCCAGGTATTCACGGCGTTTTGATTCGTCAACACGAGTTGTTGAGCTCTGGGATCCTCAAGTAACGGACCGGTATTGACGTTCAAGAGTTGCAGTAGATAGGGCGCGAGTTTGGCTCTAACCGGGAGTTCAAGACGGCCCTCAGTCATGTTGTAGTCGTGAGCAATGACTTCCTGTTGCTCCAGCGACAGCCGCGAATCTGGCTCGATCTTCAAGGTGACGATGTGCTGCCAATCGTCATCTTGATCGGCGAGGCGAGGACTCTCGTCCATCAGGTCTGCTTCGCCGCGGAATCGACTCAGTACAAAATCCCTGAAGTCCTGGTTTTTTTCACACCATGCCCGGACGTGCCAGCGGTAACCAGTCCACACTAGTGTGTGCGGCACAATGATTCTGCCTTCACGGTCAGGGTTATTGAGCGAAACATAATCGACATCAATGCGGCGATGTTCTGTCATGGCCTGGATGATCGGTCTTAAAAGCTCTGCTGGTAGTTCCCGCGAGGGTGCATTCACCACTTCAACGCTCGCTGCCGCTACGGGAAGGTGACCGAGAATCCGTTGTACGTCACTTTGTTGCGCCGCGAGTTGCAGATATTCCGAGGCCAGTCCGCGCGTCAAAATTGGAGCGAAGTCCTCGGAAGGGGAGTAATATTTTGAAATCGCATCGTAGACGAGGTCGCCACGCTTAAGTGCCCGTCGATAGTTACTTAGGTCTTTATTGGCTTGTTGGCGACCAATGCCAAAGGTCTCGCACAACTTCCGTGTGGTAAGCCGACCCTCCCATAGCGAGATAAGCTCGATGTAGCGGTAGCGGAGCAGTTGCTCCCAGCGCTGGTTGGTCTGATCGGTCAGCTGAGTCTCGGGCATGGTCCTACGTTAAAGGCTCGCGAGTATCTCCTCAATATGCTGGACCGTCGTTCTTGGATTGACGATGCAAAAACGCAGCACTGTCTCGCCGTTGTGCTTTGTGGGCGTGACGAAAGACTGACCGGTCTTGAGTTGATGGTCACTCCATTTTGCATAGTCTTCGGGGTTCCAACCTTTTCTTCGGAACACACAGATCGACAGATTTTGCTCTGTAACCAGCTCAAGATCAGGGTGTCGCTCAATCCGGACTGCGGCCTCTTTCGCGACAGCCAACGTCTGCTCCACCGCATCGGCATAAGCTTCCGTTCCATGGGTGGCAAGGCTGAACCACAATGGTAGTCCTCGTGCTCGCCTGGAGAGGTGGTGTGCGTAGTCGGAGACATTCCAGACTCCGTCATAGACGACCTCAAGGTAGGCCCCTTGTTGCTGGTGTGCCTCGCGAGCCAATCGTGGGTCCTGATAAATCAGGGCGCAGCAGTCGAAGGGCGCAAATAACCATTTGTGTGGGTCGACTATGAAGCTGTGCGCCAGTTCAATGCCATTGAACGCCTCCCGAATACTCGGTGCAGCGAGACCTGCGCCACCATAGGCGCCATCGACATGCATCCAAACGTCGTGTTCATGGCTAACGTTGCCAATACCCTGCATATCGTCGATGACGCCGAGGTTTGTGGTGCCAGCCGTGCAGGCCACGGCAAATAGCCTTTTGCGATCTATTTCCGACAACCCTGCAATTGCTTCCTCGACATCCTGACCCGTCAGGCGATCGCCGCCTACTTCGAGCAGGTCGACGTCCATCACATAGGTGGCCTGCTTGATGGAGGCATGCGCGCCCTTCGATGAGATGACTAGGCCGCGCAATGGCTCTAAATCAGGCTTGCCGCGTCGCCATTGGTGTCTTGCAGCAACCAGCGCCGAGAGGTTTCCCGCGGTTCCACCACTGACAAAAGCACCTCCTGCGTTTGGACCGAAACCCGCTAGGTCAGTTATCCATCGTAGTGCTTGATTCTCGGCGTAAGTAGCGCCCGCGCTTTCCAGCCAGGAACTACCGCAAATACTGGAGGCGCCTACAATCAGGTCAAAAAGCGTGGAGGCTTCAGTGGGTGCAGCCGGCACAAAGGCCAGGAATTTTGGATGGTCAGTGGAAATGCAGGCAGGTGCGAGGACATCAGTAAACAGCCTGAGCGCCTCGAGACCACCCAAACCTTTATCGGTGATGGTTTGTCCCGCCATTGCCATCAACTGCTCGGGTGTCATGGGGGCGTCGATTTCGGGAGGATCCATGCGCATACGTTCAACGCTGTAGCGAACGATAGCTTGCTGCAGTACTTCCATGTCCTTCGTGATTTCGTGCACGACATTACCCCCAATAAAGCTGTAAGCCGGAAGCTTAACAATGCGACGAGGACGATCGAATACCCTTGTAGGTTTAATTTTGCAGATTAGGTCGTGTGGTGACGAAATCGATATACGAGTGCGCTGCCCAAGAGCGCGCCCACTGAGCACAGCAGCATGAGCGCCACCGGCTCTAGGAGTCTCCCTGCGTACAAGAGACCTGCAATAGCTCCAACCGTTGCGGAGCTTAGCGAATGCACGCAGCCATAGACGGCGGAGGCAGCGCCGGCTTTGTGTGGATAGAGAGAAACGGCGCCCATTGAGGCGTTGGCTGAAATCAGACCGATGCCAAAGAAAAACAGGATGGATAGGATGGCAAATCCGACCGTATACGAGGGCAGATAAAGCGTTAGAAAGAGCACTAGTGCATTGGCGCCCAAACACACAAAGGTGCCTCGATGGAGGGTTTTATCTTGTCCCCACTTCATGACCAGTCGAGAGCTCAGCAGGCTGCCAATAACAAATCCAATCACAGTCATGGCAAAGGCGAGGCCAAAGTATTCGGTTGGGACTTGAAAGACGTCTTTGAGAAAAAAGGAGACTGTCGAAAGGTAGATGAACAGGCCGCAAAACGACAGGGTTCCAGCAATTTGATAGCCCAAGAACTTGGGGTTTCCAAGGCAGTCCCTAAAAGAGATCGCAATATCTCTCAAAGTGAGTTTGCCCTTGCTGCCACCGTGCGTACCGCTGCTCTCCGATTGTAGCGACGACAAGCCTAGGTAAACGAGCACGGCGAAAACGGATTGAGCGACAAAGGTAAAGCGCCAACCAAATTCGACTGTGATGTATGCGCCTAATGTTGGCGCTATCAGCGGCACGCTCGCCATAGCAGCGCCGGTCAAGGCCATCATCTGCGCTGCTCTATCGCCTTCAAAGCGATCGCGGATGAGGGCTCTGGCAATAACGGCTCCGCTGGCTGCGGCGGCGCCCTGTGCGACTCGAGCCAGCCACATGTACTCGATATTCCAGGCGAGCGAGCTTAGGAGGGAAAAAGCGATGTAGGTCAGGGTGCCTACTCGGATGACCGGGAGTCTTCCGAATTGATCGGATAGCGGTCCGAAAATTATCTGACCGCAGGCCACGCCCAGCATGAAAAGACTGAGTGTTAGCTGGCTCTGTGAGATAGAGCTTCCGAGCTCCTCCGTCATAGTGGGGATGGCGGGTAGATAGAGATCCGTTGAGATCGGCACAAACGCCAACAAACCCGTCAGTGTGGCAAACGTAATGACGTCCCTACGGGAGAATTTACTGTTGCGCGAGCTCAATTAATGGTCGGTACTTCTAACGGTATCACCGGGCAGGTTTCGGGAATGAAAAACTGACCGTTTTCCAAGTCCATGAAGTCAAGACCAATGGCGCTGCCGTTCGTAAGCACAGCAACTCGTATCATGTAAGCGGTGTTGGCGTGCTTTATTTCCACCATCTGGAACATAGTGACACCGGCACCGGCTTCTTCAGCCATGCGAACAGCTGTATGTTCCATGTAAGTTTTCGCTTGTCCGGGTTCCATGGGGGTTAAGGATTGCTCCAATACATCGCTCAAGCGAGCTTCGATGGCAGATCTGTTTTCGTCAGCCATCAGCGTGGCTGATACAAACGCTCTATCTGTGTTCATTGCATTCCCCCTTGGGAGTGACTCCCAAATGCGGCGGCGAGTGTAGCATCAAGTCTAATGCAATGCGCTAATGTCAGCATGTAAAAGCCGTGATAGACTTCGCGCCCTGTCGATTGTGACAGCCGCTCCGCCCGTAGCTCAGCTGGATAGAGCACCAGGCTTCGAACCTGGGTGTCGGGAGTTCGAATCTCTCCGGGCGGGCCATTGCCGACCTCGTGTCGGCATTTCAAAGTTTGGTGTGTTAGGGGGCGTTTTGATATGTGGGATCTGAAAAGAGTTCGAACTCCCGAGTTCGAGTCGAACGGAGTGAGATCACGGAGGTGAAGCCGACGCTCATCTCTCCGGGCGGGCCATTTCATTCACGGTTACCCATGAAGTATTCATTGGTCTTCGGGGTGCTTCAGGTTTCTAATTGAGCCCTGATAAAGCCTGAGTAAAAAGTTCTGATTCACCCTGTTAAATACTCGCTTTAACCCTCCTTTAAATTACGTGGCAATACCCTCGACTCTCGAATATGCCGAAACACGGCGACTTCTGGTATGTTCGATTTTCTTTAACGTAAAGGGAATTAGCCATGGAGTCCGTCATCTTGCATTTGCCTCTGTATACGGCCTTGAGCGCCGCTTGTTTAATATTGATTCAGGTCGCATTGATGTTTTCTGTTATCAAGACGCGAGGAGAACTCAATGTTTTTATCGGTCATGGTGACAGTGAAGCGCTAGAGCGAAAAATTCGAGCTCATGGAAATTTCATAGAGAATGTTCCGACGTTTCTTTTGGGTCTTTTGCTGCTTGAATTGATTATCGGCAGCGCTCTTTGGGTCGCCACTCTAGGCGCCATTGTTGTCATTGCGAGACTCGCTCATGCGCTCGCGCTGATGGCAAATTCTGGAGTTACGGCAGGTCGGTTGATTGGCACGTTCGGTACTGTCATTCCATTGCTCGTAATTGCCGGTTATCTGATCGTACTGGTCGTCGGCAAGCTCTAAGCGAAAATCAAAGACGCCGGCGATCTAGGGATTCGACAAGATGATTTAAGCACTTGCTCTGGATCTCTCCGGGTAGCCCATACATTTAAACGCCTCCGTAAGGGGGCATTTTGCTATGTGGGGTCTGAAAAGAGTTCGAACTTCCGAATCGAACGGACTGAGACCACGGAGGCGGTAACCTTTTTTCTATACGGATAAGATCGTTCCGTGAAGGATTTGAGAAACACATATGAGATTTGCCATGGATCTTCATCGATCATTGATGCGTTGAGGATTTCCAAGTTTAAGCACAAACCCTCCTTGTTGTTCGAATGAAGAGTGCTTGAATCAACGTCTTGCCATGGTGTCTACTGAACGCCTCTTTAATAGCTTAGGTAGTGGCCATGTGTGACGAGCACACGATTAAAGATGAACAGGATCAGCCAAGCAATCTTGACGCGGCGCGAGCTCAACACCCTTGCAGCCGGCGCTTCCGTGGCATTTTCGTTTCCTGCGCTAAGCATCACAACACTCCGTATTTCCATCGTTACAATGGACAGCAGGCACTTTTGTCAATCGCTGATATTTAAATTCTCTCCGGCCTCTATTACCGCCTTCGTATTTTTGTCGATGGAGTCTTCAACTCCTGAGTTATTGCTTGAGCAACGATATCTCGTCTGTACAGCCAAATGATGTGTGGGTTTTATCTCTTTGAAAACGATTTCGATGATCCGAAAAAGCCTACAATATGCGAGTAAGTAGCCTTACAACTGAATACGCTAATCCATTAAAAACGGTAGCTCAGGATGTCGACATCCCCACCGTCGACGGTATCTGCGATGCTCTGTTTGTGCATCCAGCCGAGGGGACCCATCCCGCGGTATTGATATGGCCCGATATTCTCGCATTGAGACCCTCGTTTCGCGCGATGGCGACGCGGCTGGCGGAAAGCGGTTATGCCGTGCTGTGCATCAATCCCTACTACCGAGATGCGCGATCACCTGTGGTCGAGACGGGCGAGAGCTTTAGGGACGATGCGACGCGCAAAAAGATCTACCCTCTCTATCAGAGCCTCTCGCCTCAAACACACGTGCGCGATGCGCGTGCCTTTGTCGATTGGATTGATACCCAATCTGCGGTCGATAAAAGTCGCCCCATTGGCACCATGGGTTATTGCATGGGTGGCCCCATGGTTATGCGCGCGGCTGCCGAACGCGCAGATCGAATAGGTGCGGCTTGCGCTTATCATCCGGTATCGCTGGCAACCGAGGGAGAAGACCGTGACCGTGCTCATTCAGGATTGTGAGGAGGGCGGGGCATTTCAATATGCACCCAATATTCGAAATAAACATGACGAGTAGCCCGCATTTACTCATTCCCAAGATCAACGCAGCGTGCTTGATTGCGCTAGCTGAGAACGATGACGAGCAACACCCCGATGATAAAGATGTATTGCGCCAGGCCTTTGCCGACAACAAGTTGTTGGCTGAGGTCACTGTCTTCGAGGGTGCGCTCCACGGTTGGTGTGTCTTGGATTCCCGTGTGTATAACGAGGCACAAGCTGAGGTTGCTTGGTCTAAAACGCTCGCATTATTTGATCGTGCGCTTTAGATACGACACAAGGCTTACGTAACGAGACAGGCCGAGATCGCCTAGCGATGTGTGGACGTTACACACTAACAGCCTCAAATAAGCCTGATCTGGCGCACCTGAATCTCGATATTCCTGATCGTTACAATATCGCGCCGCAGGCCGATGTGCTGGTGGAAACAGATCAAGCGGAATTTACCGTCATGTCTTGGTCTTTCTCGCCCGCATGGGCCAAAACGCCGATGAATCTTTTCAATGCCAGAGCTGAGACCTTAACTGAGAAGCCATCATTTAAAGACGCTCAGCGCTGCGTATTTATCGCCGACGGCTGGTATGAGTGGCAGCGGGCAGCGTCTCCTAGCCGACCTTGGTATCACCACGCTGACGGCGAACTTCTGCGTTTTGCGGGTGTTTACGAGCCAGCGAGTGGCTGCGCCATTGTGACTATGGGTGCGCAGGCCGCGATTGCCCATATCCACCACCGACAGCCACTCCTATTGTCTGCAGATACATCCGATCAGTGGTTAAACGGAGCACCTGCGGGAGACTGCATGACGGATATCACCGTCGATTTTCATCGGGTCAGTTCGGCCGTTAACAATGCCAAGGTGGATGATCCTAGCCTTGCTCACCCGCTTGATGAAGCAATCAGCGAACCCGAGCAGGGCGCACTGTTTTAGTAGGGCTTATTAATGCCATTTTGTAGTGCAACTTTTTAGCTCAACTAGGAGCCGAGTTGCCTCCGGACAAATACTGTCTACCGATAGTCTAGATAGCGGTCTAGATAGTAGCGCTCAGGAGCTCTAAATTTCAGGGAGAACTACCATAAAAACGTTGTGGTAGCGGGGGTTTAGGGTTGATACCATCGCGCCAATAATGGATAAAAAGCCGCGCTTGTAAATCGGCAGAGAAACAGGGGGGAAATCGGTGCTGAGTGAGCACTCAATACCGATCACAGCGATGACAGCCTCTTTCGAGAAAACAACAGAGAAAACAGTAGAGAAAACCGCAGCCAAGCACGCCTCATTGCAAGGTGGTTTGCTGCCGTGTCTGCATGAAATTCAAGCAGAGTTGGGTTACATCCCCGATGAGCACTTGGAAAATATCGCCACCGCGTTTTCACTCTCGATGGCAGAGGTTCATGGGGTTGTCAGTTTCTACCATGACTTTAGAACGTCACCCTCAGCCCAACAGAGTATCCAGATTTGTTGCGCCGAAGCCTGTCAGGCATCGGGATCACGCGAATTAGAGGCTGGCGTTGCCGATGTTTTGGGTGTTGAGTTTGATGAAACGCACCCAACGGATAACTACCGCCTCGAGCGAGTCTATTGTCTGGGTAATTGTGCCTGCGGTCCCTCAGTACGCATCAATGACGACGTTTACGGGCGTGTTGATCTCGCAAGCCTACCTCAGCTAGTGAGTGAGGCGGTGCGGTCATGACAATCACGGTTTATATCTCGCAAGATACGACAGCGGTCTCCGTCGGTGCTGAGCGCGTCGCGACAGCCTTCGTTCAGGCGGCGCTCGACGCAGAGTTAAGTTACACGCTGGTAAGAAATGGATCGCGCGGTGCCTTTGGTTTGGAGCCCCTGGTCGAGATCGAAATGGGTACGCAAGAGCGATTGGCTTTTGGTCCTGTCTCTGTTTCTGATGTTCCTTCACTCGTTACTGCGATTACCGACGGTGAGTACGAGCGTCATTCAAATTACTTGGGCCCGGTGAACGATATTCCCTGGTTGGAAAACCAGACCCGCATTACGTTCAAGCGCTGTGGTGAGGGTGATCCCACTGATCTCGCTAACTACCGCGCACTGGGCGGATACCGCGGCCTTGAACGCGCGCTGACACTGTCGCCGCAAGCCATTGTTGATGAAATTAAAGTGTCGGGCCTGCGAGGAAGAGGCGGTGCCGCATTCCCAACGGGCATTAAGTGGCAGACAGTTCTCGATGCCCAGGGCGAGCAAAAATACATTGTTTGTAATGCCGATGAGGGCGACTCAGGCACCTTCGCTGATCGATTGCTGATGGAAGCGGACCCGTACCAGCTGATTGAGGGAATGACGATCTCAGGCTTGGCGGTCGGTGCCACCAAAGGCTTTATTTATCTGCGATCTGAATACCCCCGCGCACAGAAAATGCTGGAGCGAGCCATCGATGTTGCGATGGCGGAGGGCTACTTGGGAGCAGATCTCTGCGGTAGCGGGCAGCGCTTCGAGTTAGAGGTTCGAATGGGTGCCGGTTCCTACATTTGTGGTGAGGAGACTGCTCTGCTCAATAGCCTCGAGGGGAAACGTGGGGTTGTGAGAGCAAAGCCACCATTGCCTGCCATTGAAGGCCTGTTTGGTAAGCCGACGGTGGTGAACAATGTCCTGACCCTGGCGTCTGTTAGCTCAATTTTGGCCGATGGCGGCGCTGAGTACGCGCGGCACGGTGTTGATCGTTCAAAGGGAACCATGCCGTTACAGCTCGCTGGCAACATCAAAAATGGCGGTTTGATTGAAGTTCCCTTTGGCGTTTCGCTCAACAAAGTCATTAACGAATGGGGCGGTGGCACCCGTTCAGGACGTCCAGTCCGTGCGGTACAAGTGGGCGGCCCGCTCGGTGCTTACCTGTCCAGCGATCAGCTGGATGTGCCCCTGACCTACGAGGCTCTGGCCGAGCTTGGCGGAATGCTAGGACACGGCGGTATTGTTGTTTTTGACGACACCGTTGATATGGCCAAACAGGCTCACTTCGCGATGGATTTTTGCGCAAAAGAGTCCTGCGGTAAGTGCACACCTTGCCGGATCGGCGCCGTCCGCGGGAGGGAAGTACTGGACCGAGTGGTCGATAGTACGGCGTCATCGAACGATTTAATTTTATTGCGTGATCTTTGCGAGACGATGGAGCAAGCATCGCTCTGCGCCATGGGCGGTTTGACACCTTTACCAGTGAAGAGCGCTATGGATAACTTCCCCGAGGACTTTGGGGTAACAGACAACCAATATGAGGTGGCCGTGTGAACAGTATGGTCGAGTTTTACCAGCCACAAGCAGACTTTGGCACACCGAGTTCAAAGTCCACTGAGCTTGTGACCTTATCCATCGATGGGCGAGATGTTGCAGTTCCCGCGGGCACTTCAGTCATGCGTGCTGCCTTTGAGGCTGGCATTAAGGTCCCGAAACTTTGCGCTACCGATACGCTTGAGTCCTTTGGATCCTGTCGGGTCTGCCTGGTCGAAATTGAGGGAAGACGGGGCTACCCCTCGTCGTGTACCACGCCGGTAGAGGCGGGGATGACCGTCACGACTCAGAGCGATCAGTTGGCGAAAATTCGGCGCGGTGTGATGGAGCTCTACATCAGCGATCATCCACTGGATTGCCTTACGTGTCCTACGAATGGCGACTGTGAGCTACAGTCGACGGCAGGAGAGGTGGGCTTACGCGATGTGCGTTATGGGTTCGCGGGTGAAAATCACACCCAGCTTGAGAAAGACGAGAGTAGTCCGTATTTCACTTTCGATTCGTCCAAATGCATTGTTTGCTCACGTTGTGTCCGCGCCTGTGAAGAGACTCAGGGAACATTTGCGCTGACCATTTCAGGGCGTGGCTTTGATTCTCGCGTTAGCGTAGGGCCTGAGACGAACTTTTTAGAGTCAGACTGTGTCAGTTGTGGTGCCTGTGTCGCCGCCTGTCCTACGGCTACGTTGACCGAAAACAGCATCATCGAGAGCGGAATACCTGAGCACTCGGTGACAACAACCTGTGCTTACTGTGGTGTCGGCTGTGGCTTCAAGGCTGAAATGCGAGGTCAAGAAGTGATTCGCATGACGCCGTGGAAAGATGGTAAAGCGAATGAGGGCCATGCCTGCGTCAAAGGTCGTTTTGCCTTTGGCTATGCGACCCACAAAGATCGCATGACCGAACCCATGATTCGGGATTCGATCGATGATCCGTGGAAGCGTGTTAGCTGGGATGAAGCACTGACGTTTGCGGCCAGTCGGTTGCGTTCTATTCAAAAAAAATACGGCACCAAGAGCATTGGCGCTATTTCGTCTTCACGCTGCACAAATGAGGAAGTGTGGCTGGTCCAGAAGATGGTTAGGACCGGATTTGGCAACAACAACGTCGATACCTGCGCTCGCGTGTGCCACTCCCCAACGGGTTATGGTCTGAAGCAGACCTTGGGTGAGTCGGCTGGAACACAGGACTTTGCGTCCGTTGCCGATGCTGACGTGATTGTCGTGATGGGAGCCAACCCCACAGAGGCGCACCCGGTATTTGGGTCGCGCCTGAAGAAACGACTGCGAGAGGGTGCTCACCTTATTGTTATTGATCCTCGTCGGATTGAAATCGTCGGTGCGCCGCACGTGCGATCCGATCTCCACCTACCGGTCCGTCCCGGGGCGAATGTGGCGCTGCTGAATGCTATGGCGCACACCATCGTGGATGAGGGGCTAATGGATCAACGCTTTGTTGATTCACGTTGTGACAAGGTGGCGTTCAGCAACTGGCTGACATTCATTCAACAACCGGAAAACTCGCCAGAGGCCATGGAGGCCCATACCGGGGTACATGCGGATGATGTGCGTGTGGCGGCTCGTCTTTATGCCACAGGCGGAAATGCCGCCATCTACTACGGGTTGGGCGTTACCGAGCACAGTCAGGGTTCAACAACGGTCATGGCGATCGCTAACCTGGCGATGTTGACTGGGAATATTGGCCGACGAGGTGTCGGTGTGAACCCACTTCGCGGGCAGAACAATGTTCAAGGTTCCTGCGACATGGGCTCATTCCCGCATGAGCTACCGGGCTATCGACCAGTGAGCGATGACGCTGTTCGTGGGAGTTTTGAAGCCGCCTGGGGCGTGACATTGGATCCTGAGCCTGGGCACCGCATTCCTAACATGTTCGAAGAAGCCTTGTCTGGAGCCTTCAAAGGCTTGTACTGCCAAGGCGAGGACATTGCGCAGTCAGACCCCAATACACAGCATGTCGAAGCCGCACTTGAGTCGATGGAGTGCCTGATTGTTCAGGACATCTTCCTTAACGAGACTGCGAAGTTCGCGCACGTGTTCCTGCCAGGATCTTCATTCTTGGAAAAGGACGGGACCTTCACCAACGCGGAAAGACGTATTTCGCGTGTGAGAAAGGCGATGGAGCCTCTTGCCGGAAAAGCCGATTGGCAGTCGACGCTGGGTCTGGCTCAAGCGCTTGGCTGTGATTGGGACTACGAGAGTCCCGAAGAGATCATGCGCGAGATATCCGCACTGACGCCTACGTTTGCAGGTGTCACCTACGAGAAAATTGAGCGTTTGGGCAGCATTCAATGGCCTTGCTGGGACGAGGAATCCGAGGGAACACCGACCATGCACGAGGAATCGTTCACGCGTGGTTTAGGACAATTTATTGTCACGGAGTACGTACCAACGGATGAGCGATGTTCACGCCGTTTCCCACTCATCATGACAACGGGACGCATACTCAGTCAGTACAACGTGGGCGCGCAGACTCGTCGTACCGAGAATTCTGCTTGGCACGAGGAAGATGTTCTGGAAATTCATCCGGAAGATGCGCAGGAGCGGGGTATTTCCGAGGGAGACTGGGTCGGTATTTCGAGTCGCATGGGCGATACGGTTCTTCACGCCAGACTGTCGAAGCGTGTCCGACCCGGTGTCGTCTACACGACCTTCCACCATCCTGTCTCGGGTGCAAACGTCATCACCACCGATAGCTCGGATTGGGCAACGAACTGTCCAGAGTACAAGGTGACAGCCGTGCAGGTGACTCGCGTTACTCAGCCGTCTGACTGGCAAGAGCGTCAGAAGACCTTTGATGTGAAACAGCAGCGCTTGGCGAAGGACTCTGTCGTTGGCTGAACATGCGCACAGTGATGTGAGCGAGACCGATCCCTCTGTGGTATCGGTGAGTCGTAGACTGCAAGAGGATGGCGCCTCCGTCGAAAACTTCGACGCGGTTGTCGCCGAAGTCCCCATTGCAATGTCATTCAACGGTATTTCGTATGCCGTGATGATGGCCACGCCGTGCGACTTGGAAGACTTCATTCGTGGGTTCGCCATTGGCGAGGGCATCGTCGACAGTGCCCGAGCGATTTTTGACATTGACATAGAGTTCGGTGACGTTGGCGTCGCCGTCAATGCCACCGTCTCTAACGAAACGGCCCACCGGTTAAAATCTAGACGCCGATCTATGGCCGGCCCGAGTGGATGTGGTCTCTGCGGTATTGAGTCGATCGAGCACATGACGAGAGACATATCGCCACTGCAGGCTGCCAATCTGCCCAGTCAGGCCGCACTCGATAAAGCACTCAGCGGTATGCGACACAGACAAGTGGTGTCTCAGTCCACATCAGGTGCACACGCGGCCGTCTGGTGCGATATGGATGGCAATATCGTGTCACTGAGAGAAGATGTGGGGCGGCACAATGCGCTCGATAAACTCATTGGCTGGCATAGTTTGAAACCGGCTGACGGATTCGTACTGGTGAGCAGCCGTGCAAGCTATGAGATGGTGGCAAAAGCCGCAACGGCAGGCCTTGGGGTGCTCGCGGCGGTTTCGGCACCGACCTCTATGGCCATAGAGACAGCGAGGGCCGCTAACCTCAAGCTCATCGCGTTTGCATCAAACGGCCGGCACGCCCTGTATTCCTGAAGAGACGGCTTTCGGGGCCTTCCTTCGATCTCTAGTTGTCTTTGAGTTTATCTTGGCGAGTTTTGGCGCAGTTGTGTTCACGCAGTTGTGGTAAAAGGGAGCGTCGAATTCATTGTTGAGACATTGCAAGGCATGACATCTGTAACTCAGCTTCATGACGGCCGTCGCCTGCGGAGTGAGAGAAGCCGAAAAGCCATGATTGATGCTGCCCTTGAACTTATCGAGGACGGTAACTATGCGCCCACGGCTAAGCAGATCTCTGCGCGTGCCGGTGTCGGTATCCGTTCCTTCTTTCGCCAATTCGAAGATATGGACCAGTTTTTTGCCGCCGTGGACGAACAGACCGTTGGATCTTTTTGGGAGCGTTTCCTTCATGAGGGCGACCGAGAGGGGGTACTGACCGAGCGTCTAGATTCGATTGTGGCAACCTATGCCAAGGCATTTGAAGAGCATCGCTCACTGTTGCTTGCGACAAAGTCTCTGCGCTGGAGCTCTCGGGTTTTGAAGGAGAACTATGAGCGCTACCAACAGATCTCCAGAGCCAACAAGGAGCGATGGTTGCCAGAAATACGTCAGCTTCCTTCGGACGAAAGAGAGTTGGCCGACGCGTATTTGTCGTTCGAGATGTGGCATCGTCTGCGTGATATTCAGGGCTTGTCTTGCGAGTCCACCGAGACATTGATCCTTAAAGCCCTCGAAAACCTGTTAACAGTAGAGGACTAAGCTAGTACCGACAGTCTCACTTCCCCTGAAATAACAGGACAAGCGACTTGATTTGACATAATGTGTGCCATATCTTTTTCGAAATGACTCACACAGTGTGAGGCCATGCTGAAATCAAAAAAAACAATACCCTGGGGGCGTCATGTCAGAGCAGTTTAAGGATCAAGGTGGACCTGCAACCATGGACCCATCGCCATTGGCGCGTCGTCTGACCTCAAACCTTGCCAGTTACCTAAACAGCGAAAAAAAGCTGATAAAACGTCGACTGAAAGCTGAAAAGTCGAGAAAAAAGGATGGTCGACCACATGTTGTTGATTACTTCCATCAAGTGGAAGACGGCTATAGTCACCTCGCGAGTCAGGTGCTGGAGCAGTTTGCCCAGCGCTATGACATTGAATTGCGATGCCACCTCGTTCGTGGCCCTGAAGGTAAGAACGCACCAGACGCACCGTTGCTGCTGAAGCTCTCGCGATACGATTCGGCGCTCATCGCCGATGAGTACGGCCTGAACTTTCCTAGAGGCAGTAATTCTCCCAGTCCAGAGGACGTAAGTCAGGTCAATTCGCTCTTAGCAAACGTTCCTCAAACGGAGCTCCCAAGGCTCATGGCGACAGCGGGCGATGCGCTGTGGTCTAGTGATGAGGCGGCACTCGGCGCACTGGTTGATCAGCATGGCTGTGCCTCACTCGAGGATACCGAGGCGCGATTGAACGCGGCCACGGCCCTGCGCGCACAGCTGAAACACTATTCCGGCGCTATGTTTCACTACGAAGGTGAGTGGTATTGGGGGGTCGATAGGCTTCACTACCTAGAGGCACGCCTGGCTGGGCTGGGTGCAGATCGCCATCCAAATCAGCCTTACATCACGCAATGTCCCGATGTGTCGATAGAGGGCGTGAATGATGCCTCCGAGCTTACACTCGAGTTTTTCCCCTCGTTACGTAGTCCATACACCTCGATTGTATTTGATGAAACTGTCGAGCTCGCAAAAAAGGCAGGAGTTAACTTGGTGATGCGTCCTGTCCTACCGATGGTGATGCGCGGTGTACCCGCTACCCGTGAAAAGGGTATGTACATCTTCTCCGATACCGCCCGAGAGGCTCGTAGGCGTGGTATTGGCTACGGCAAGATGTATGACCCTATCGGTAACCCGGTGAGGCGCTGCTACTCGCTGTATCCCTGGGCTGTTAGTCAAGGAAAGGGGAATGAGCTCTTATCCAGCTTCCTAAAGCATGCATTTTCGCTAGGTGTTAACACCAATAACAATCGCGGTCTTAAGCGAGTTGTCGAGTCGGCAGGTCTGAACTGGAGCGAGGCGAAAACACACCTGGGCGAGACGGAGTGGGAGGCATTAGTCGAAACTAATCGCCTCTCAATGTACGAGGGCGGCTTATGGGGTGTTCCCAGCTATCGACTTATCGATGCCCAGGGACAAACCCGCTTAGAAATTTGGGGTCAAGACCGACTGTGGCTAGTCGCCAGGGAAATTCGTCGTTTTCACAGCTTGAGCTAGTGCGTCAAAGGTTGCATTGATGCACGGAGCCTTCGAGATTAACTCACTGCCGGAGTAGCGTCGGCCCTGTCTGGAGTTATCCGAAGCCGAGCGCCTTCGCCTCTTTTGCCAAAATGGTAGCGACGGCCTGCTCGCCCCTTACCGCCTTGATGAGTGCGGCAAACTTCGGGTAAGTCTCACTACAGACGTCGTAGCCGGCATAGCTCGCATTCACGAAGGGCGTTACCAGCGTCAAGTCGGCGATGGAAAACGCACCAAATAGATAGCCTTCACTGGGTAACTGGTTCTCGATGTAGCTCAATAGGGGCGGCAGTTTCTTATCGATGATATTGGCGATCAATGCTTCATCGGGGTCTTGCTTGAAGGCACGTGGGCGCATAAAGCGCTGAAAAAAGATTCCCGCAGCGAGCTCGGCAACGGGGCCGGAGGCGAAATCATCGTACCAGTCAGCCATTGCCTTGTCCGCTAGATCAGCCGGGTAAAAAGGAACATCAGGGTAGGCGGATTCGAGGTAGCGGCAAATCACTTTGGAATCGCCAAGTGTCAGATCGCCATCCACGAGCGTGGGAATTTTTCCTAGCGGATTGAGCTTTTTGTAGTCCTCATCGCCGGTAAAAGGCATTTGAGTGACCATTTCATACTCGAGGCCTTTTAGCTCAAGGGTAATCAATACTTTTCTTACAAATGGAGAGCCGTGAACGCCGTGGACTTTTAACATGAATACCTCATCTCTTGTTGTTATCGCTGATGGTCTTTCAGCTTTCAGAATGTAGCACTTTTGACGACCCGATAAAGTGGCCTCAGGACTTGCATCGATTCCATGTAGCGACGAGCATTGTGTGGCTTTATTACTGCATTAAGCTTTAAGGATGCTTCCGTGGCGCAACTCACCTTCTTTTATGATCTTTCTTCCCCTTGGACCTACCTTGCGTTCAATAATGTCCAAGAGGTCATTGTAGAGACGCAGGCTACTGTGTCATGGCGTCCCTTTCTCGTAGGTGGTGTATTCAATGCCGTAAACCAGAGCGTTTACGCCGCGCGCTCCAACCCAAACGATCCTAAAGTTATTCATAGCTTCACCTGGCTTCATGAGTGGGCACGTCTTACGAACTTACCGTTGGATTTCCCGACAGCACATCATCCCGTGAAGTCCGTGTTACCCATGCGTATGTGCTGTGCACTTGAGGACGACCAGGAGATGCTTAAGGCTTTCACGCAAGCGGCGTTTGATGCCTATTTTGCTGATGGTCGGAATATTGATGACCCGCTAGTGATGGCTGATGTAGCTCAGAGTATTGGTCTCGAAGGCGAAGCGCTTTTGAATAGGGCGGTTGAGCCTGCGATTAAGGATCGGTTACGAGCCAATACAGAAGAGGCCATTGCAAAGGGCGCCTATGGCTCGCCCACCATGATTGTCAACGGCGCGCAGCTTTATTTTGGTAACGATCAGTTGCCACTGGTGCGTCAGGCGCTTGCCGGGTAAGGCAGGTCGGTCTAAAACAGCTTGTACCGCGGGCCGCGTGGCCTGGGGATGATGTGTGTCTCAGGTAACTGGCACAAGCGTTCCATTTTATTGACGCTTCCGTCAGCGTATTCCCAAATGAGGAACTCACCGTCTCGGTAGCGTCTCACTACCCTCGGCCCCCAACCAAACACATAGAAATTTAGAATTTTCTCTTCCCAAATCATCGAGGCAGAGGTCCGCATGCAAAAGTCTTTGCCACCGGCCGTGAACAGTACGCTGCCTTCTGTGTCGTTCGTATTCAGCCCGCCCGTACTGTTTGGTCCGTAGTCATGGATGACGCCAGCGGCAGTGACGACAACGCGCTCGCCACATTGCTCGACGCGCTCGATATGGCCCGTTTTTGCGCCCTCTACTGCACGCCACAGTCCACGAATATCGTCTGCACCCGCCGGCAGTGGTTCCCCGCAGTCCCTTAGCACGGGTAGTGGGAACTGTGAGTAGCCACAGCTGGGTGTATTGCCTTTGGGGATGTCGCTCGCCTTCAAACCACTGCTATCCAGCAGCGGCAGTTCACAGTAATTGATCTGTGAGCCGTCGCCTGCCAAGGTCGCAGGATCGATCGTTAGCGGTGGGCGCGGCGACAAGTAGGCGAGCCAAAACAGACCTGCAACGAGAAGGACAAAGCCACCAAGTGTGTATTTGAGAATGCGGAACATAAAGTGACTATCTCCCGGGGTGTCAGGTTCTTAGGGACGTAGGATGATGCCTTCCTCGGCACCTACGTTACCGTCAAGCATGTCGCGGATTTTTTCTGTCATGGCTTCGGGCCCATGCGACTCCGATAATTGAATCCAGCCACTTGCGGACACCATAAAGTCAATCATGGCAGCCCCCATCTGACGCATCATCGCGCCTGAACCGATGCGCTCTCGCAAGACCGCAATTTGATCGGGCGCTGACCAAAATACGGGTTTCGCACCGGGTAGATCTCGGTTCGCTCCGAAGGCGCCTGCGTTCCAGTGAGTTTTACCCACCGCGCCGGAGTAGGGGATCGTATTGCCCAGCCGTGTGTGAAGTGCGCCGACCACATCGGCGTTACCGGCGACATCAAAAATGAGGGTGTCCAGCCCCACGGGTATGAGCGGCACTTCATCATAGGTCAGAACCGTGTCGTAGCAGTTTAGGCCTTCCACAAATGCCTTGTTCTTCGATGACGTGAGGCCAATCGTTTCGATTGTTCCCGAGAAGTGCTTGCGCATCAGATACCCAAACCCCATGGATGTTTTTGCCGATGCAGAGGTAACGACAATGCGCTTTGCACCGTAAAAGTCGTGATCCTCACAGTAGCTTTGCATCAGGAACGAGGTGCCAAATAATGGCCTGAAGAGCATGATGGCCTCTTCGAATTGAGGGGCATAGCCTGGCTCGGCTTTGGTGAAGGTGTATTCGTTATAAAACGGTGGCACAACAGCTCGACATTCACGGGTATCGGTAAATC
Source organism: Halieaceae bacterium (assembly GCA_038143085.1). Classification (GTDB taxonomy): domain Bacteria; phylum Pseudomonadota; class Gammaproteobacteria; order Pseudomonadales; family Halieaceae; genus Luminiphilus. The sequence continues at coordinate 229,276 of JAYQLG010000006.1, read as the reverse complement.
CACTGTGACTGATGTCCCCAGGCGCCATTGTTACGTGCGAAGCGATGGGAAGGAATCCATAGATTCTGTCGCCAATAGTGATGTCAGGATGGCTCGACTGAACGATGTCTCCATAGCCCCAGCAGGGGAGGTTCGCGTAGCCATCGCTGGCAGGATAGATATCGAGATACCGGATTAACCCTGATTTACCCGCGAAGCCATAACTGATGGAATTGGCCGTCATTGCAATCTTATCGACTCGGACACAAATCTCACCGGCGACTAGGTCCTTATTCACTCCGGGCTGCATTTCCACGCGCGACTGTCGGAAATCATCGATATCGAGAGAAAGTGTGTAGGCTGAGTCAGTCATAGATAGAGTCACGGGTTGCTCGAGCGAGTCTCGACCATAGGTTATGGCATAAATAGTGTCAATAAAGGATGTTGAACCTTGAGACGGGGAGCAGGGACGAATTAATGAGGCGAAGTGTGAGGCGGATAAAGGCGAGATCTCCCCGTTTCGCCGTGTTTGCGATCGGTTAAACTCGACACCGTGTTGATTCCTCTTATACTTCAGCACCGGCAAATTTAGCCACAACGGTTAATATGCCGAGAAGGTGAGCCTAAGGCGCGGAACTACAAATAAGTCAGTCAGCCAGAGACCAGTTGTTAAACAGGAAGCTAGCAGCATAGCGCCGACCCATCTGGACAAGCTCTGAACTACGCAGAACGCGTTGAACGAATAGCGCATTGAACGAATAGAAAGGTACACAAAGCGATGAACATGATGGACGCAGTCATTCTGCCAATGCACCCTGAAGGGCGGAAATTTGTGGCAATTTTTGCCGTGATTGCTCTTGTTTTGGGTCAGATCTGGGAGCCGTTGTTTTGGGTGGGGCTGGGTATCACGGTCTGGTGTTATTACTTCTTTCGAGATCCCGAGCGGGTTGTGCCCCAGAGCGAGAATTTCATTATCTCGCCTGCGGATGGTGTGGTGTCACTCATTCAGGAAGTCATACCACCCGCCGAGATGGGATTGGGGGACGAACCACTGACCCGTGTGTCAGTGTTTATGAATGTCTTCAATTGTCACGTAAACCGAGCGTGTATTGATGGCACGGTGACTAATGTGACGTATCACCACGGGAAGTTTTTAAACGCTTCTCTCGATAAGGCGTCTGAGCACAACGAGCGCAATTCCATCACGATTTCCAGAGATGACGGTCTCTCTATCGGTATCACACAAATTGCGGGTCTAGTTGCTCGACGCATTGTCTGTTTTGTCGAAGAAGGCGCCAAACTGAGTGCCGGTGATCGCTTTGGACTGATTCGCTTTGGTAGTCGACTCGATATTTATCTTCCGAAAGACGTGGGCCCAGCCGTATGTCTCGGCCAGAAAACCGTCGCGGGTGAAACCGTCCTGGCGCACTTAGACCAACCACAGGCTCGCCTCGGAGTAGCCAAGTGACCGAGCCACTGGATCGTGATCTGACGCAAGCCAAGGGTCGTGTCCGGCCACTGGCGCTTTTTCCCAACTTTATGACGTTGGGCGCGGTTTGCGTGGGTCTGACTTCGGTGCGGTTTGCATTGGATGGTCGAATCGATATGGCGGTGATTGCACTCGTGGTCGCCATGATTCTTGATGGTCTTGATGGTCGTCTTGCGCGTGCACTCAACTCGACCTCGCGGATAGGTAAAGAATTGGATACGTTGGCAGACTTTTTCAATTTTGGTATCGCACCCGGTCTAATTCTGCATTTGGCTTTATTCAGCGACTCGACCCGAGTTGACTTCACCTGGGTTGCGATCATGGTCGTAGCCGCCTGCTGCGCATACCGACTGGCACGATTCAATGCCAACGAGGGCACCGATCCAGCCAAAACGTTTGAGGGGGTGCCGGCACCAACGCTAGCCTTACTGACTCTCATGCCCGTTTACCTCTACCTGCTGGAGTTCAATTTCGTGACGCAGTCGCCGGGCTTGATATCGGCCTACCTCATTTTTTGCGGTTTCCTCGCTGTGTCACAGGTACCAACGGTGTCACTCAAATCGTTCAAAATCCCCTCGGCTTATATGTTCATTGTTGTTCCCATGATGATCATTCACATGGCAAGCCTGCTCATTTATCCGTGGGAGACGCTCACCGTGATGAGTCTCCTGTATCTCGTTTGTATGCCTGTTTTTGCTATTCGGCATCGCTCACTGACTGAAGCAGACTAAAGCTCGTCGATACTAGCCGTACGAGGTGCCTACGCTCCCTGCTTGAGATGTGTCTCAGCGAGACAGGTATTCGGTAGGCGTATTTATCAGTGGTCACTTTTTTGTGTAGTCGCTAGAATCTCGCCAGTTTCTGGGGGCTTGCGGTGAACACTGCATCGTAGGCGTCACATCAAAAACAACAAATAAAGCACTCAAAAAACAAAGCAGGTAACGAAATGATTGCACGTCATATTTTTGATTCTGACCACGATGTGTTCCGTGATGCGGTGCGAAAGTTCTTAATGGATGAAGCCTACGAGCAGCACGCGGAATGGGAAAAAGAAGGGCAGATCGATCGCAACTTTTGGTACAAGGCGGGAGAGCAGGGCATGTTGTGCCCGGGTGTTTCCGAGGAGTACGGCGGTGTTGGTGCGGACTTCCGTTACAACATGGTGATTGCGGAAGAGGTATCCCGTCTAGGTCTAACGGGTATAGGGTTCTCGCTGCACAACGACGTCACAACACCCTACCTAACCAACGTTGCCAATGAGGCGCAAAAACAAAAATTTCTTCCCCGCTGTGTCTCAGGCGATTGCATTGTTGCTATTGCAATGACCGAGCCGGGCACGGGTTCCGACTTACAAGGTATAAAGACGTCAGCGGTTGATAAAGGTGATCATTACCTACTCAACGGCTCAAAGACCTTCATCACCTGCGGTCAACAAGCCGATATCGTGCTGGTTGTGTGCCGAACCAACTCGGATCCGTCAGCAGGTGCTAAGGCGTTTAGTATTCTCATTGTTGAAGATGGCATGCCGGGTTTTGAGCGCGGTCGCAATCTCGATAAGTTGGGTCAAAAAGCGCAGGACACGTCCGAACTATTTTTCAACGATGTCAAAGTGCCGAAAGAGAATTTGCTGGGCGAAGAGGGCATGGGTTTCATCTACCTCATGCGAGAACTTCCTCAAGAGCGTCTGAGTATTGCTGTATCGGCCATGGCGAGCTGTGAGGCGGTAATAGAGCAGACGGTCAACTACGTTAAGGAGCGCAAAGCCTTCGGTAAGAGCATTGCTGAATTTCAGAACACACAGTTCACGCTAGCGCAGTTGCAAGCTGAGGTGACCTCTATGCGCGTCTTCATTGACCGCTGCGCCGAGCTGCTGCTCGAGAAGGAATTGACGACGGTCGATGCGTCCAAAGCAAAATTGTTGGCCACGGAACTTCAGGGGAAAGTCACTGACCAGTGTGTTCAGCTACACGGTGGTTACGGTTACATGTGGGAATACCCGGTGACGCGCGCCTACGCGGATGCACGAATTCAACGTATCTACGGTGGCACCAGTGAAGTGATGAAGCTCATTATTGGTCGAGACTTACTGTCCGATTAACGGATAGATAGCAAACAAAAAGGGCAGCCTAAGCTGCCCTTTTTTGTGGGTTATTGAAGAGCACTACCACATTGCCACGGGGTTAATGATCATTTGAACTGCCCCTTTCAGACGCGCCTGGCCAAGAACAAACATGAACTCGTGAACGCCTTCGTCGGCTAATCGTCCGGTGTTCATTGTCTCGAGTATGTAAATACCGTGCTGTTTCAGGAGAACGACGTGGTCGTAGAAGATTTTGTCACCCGCACGCGGTGGCACTGCGCCCAGGCCCCAAGTGTCAGCACCCACGGCCATGGGTTTGAGCCCAGCTAAAAAGACTGACGCTTCGTTGGTAATACCTGGGATGCTTCCCGCCCACAGTGAGGGATTTTGTTTGAGCGTCGCATCGGTATAGCCAGTGTGCAGTAGGACAACATCACCCTCACCAACCGTGACTCCCTGAGACTTCATGGCAGCTTTGATGTCGTTTGACGTGATGGGTTGTCCGGCTTGAAGCGAATCAACACCCATTTGCTTGGCAATATCGATCATGACACCGCGCCCGACCATGGGCGGAATGCCACTGATATCGAGCTTTGTAAGGCCGGTGATAATGGAAAAATCTTTGCCTTGATTACAGTTGTAGAACTCGCCGGCTTCACCCATGTGTCCCAAGCCATCGAGCTGTGGTCCCGTGCCAAGCCACATCTGCAATACGTCATCGTTTGAGCTGGCTTCCCAGCCCACACCTAGATCTGCGTTGAACTGCTGGTTTGGCTGAACAACCTGGAGTTCGGTATAGCGAGGCGGATAGGCAGGCATGCCGGGCTCGATGACAATGCCGAGTGGGTGACTAATTCCTTTCTTGACGAGTTCTGCAGCGGCCACTGTGCGTTCAGGGGTCACCCGATTTGCAGCACCAATTTGGTCATCGGCGCCCCAAGGCGAGGGAACACATTCATCCGCTGACACGGCGGAAGTAGCTACGATCAATGCCAGCGAAAGACTGGTTCTAGCGAGATTGATGATAAAGCTCATGATGATTCCTTTTATTGTTGTGAGTCGCTTTGTTTGTCGACGAGATAGACAATCTGATCACCAAAAATGGCAACTGCCTCGTCACCATCACAACATAACGCGGGTCATCGTCAGGGCCAAGTGGTGAGAGCCACGCAATTCCCAAGCGATGGTCAGCCTGCCAGTGGTAATTGAGCCCGACTCTCTGGGGTTCAGCCGAGTAATCAAAGCATCCACATGCGCTGTTTACAGATTGCATCGGGCCACTCTAGGTGCGAGCATCGTTGCCTTCGGGAGTAAGGGGTAAGTAATGAGTAAGGGTGCGTTAAACGGTATTAAAGTGGTGGAAATAGCAGGGATTGGGCCAGGTCCGTGTGCAGGAATGATGCTGGCAGATATGGGGGCAGAAGTAACGGTCATAGATCGTCCAGTAGCCGACCCCGAAACGGCAGCAGCCTTTGCGAAATTCACCATTTTTAACCGTGGCAAAAAATCGGTTGCATTGAATCTAAAGGATGCGGAAGCCGTCGATGCACTTCTTAAATTAATCGATACCGCAGACGTGCTGATTGAGGGGTTTCGTCCCGGTGTCATGGAGCGGCTCGGTCTTGGTCCTGAGGTGTGTTGCAAGCGCAATCCCAAGCTGGTTTACGGCCGCATGACGGGGTGGGGACAAACAGGCCCACTATCGCATGCAGCAGGTCATGACCCCAACTATATTGCCCTCACGGGTGCACTGTGGGCAGGGGGTAGCCACGAGCACAGACCGACAGCGCCACTGACCCTTATCGGCGATCTGGGCGGTGGCACCATGATGCTGGTATTTGGTGTCTTGAGCGCCATTATTCACGCGCAAAAAACGGGTGAAGGTCAGGTGGTGGACGCCGCTATTACCGATGGTGCCGCTTATATTTCGACCCTGTTGTGGGGGATGCACAACTCCGGGCAAATGACGGATGTTCCGGGTTCCGGGTGGGCTGACTTTGGTTCTCCTTGGCACGACACCTATTTATGCTCTGATGGTGAATACATCACCGTATGTGCACTGGAACCCCAGTTCTATGCATTGCTTATTGATGGCTTGAACCTCAATGATGATCCGATATTTGCCAATCAGTGGGACAAAGAGCAATGGCAGGCTGGTAAGGAGAAGTTCCGCGCTATTTTTGCCGCTAAAACTCGTCAAGAGTGGTGTGAACAATTTGAAGGAACCGATGTTTGTTTCGCACCCGTTCTTAATTTTTCAGAAGCGCTCGAGCATCCGCATAACGTCGCGCGTGAGACCTTTTTTACCCGAGACGGGATTGCCCAACCAAGCCCCGCGCCTAAGCTCAGTGGAACACCGGGCGCCGCAGGCACAGTGCCGACACCCGGAACGCATACCGCTGAAGTGTTGGAGGCTTTAGATCTCGATTCTGAGACACTTAATAGGTTGATTGGTTAATAAAATAGAGGCGGGATTTGCCCGCTGATGGGGGAGATTCCATTGAAGGAACAACTTACGGATCAGGGTCTTTTACAGACGCAGGCCTTCATCAATGGTCGTTGGGTCGATGCCCACGATGGTGCAACCATCGATGTAACGAATCCAGCCACCGGTGAGGTCCTCGCCAGTGTCGCTAAAGTCGGAGCTGCTGAGACTGCGCAGGCTATTGCGGCTGCCGAAAAGGCCATGGAAAGCTGGCGGAATTTGGCTTCCAAGGCCCGCGCTAACATTCTCCGAGACTGGTTCAATATCATCATGGCGCATCAGGAAGACCTTGCGCGGATCATGACCCTCGAGCAGGGCAAGGTCATTGCTGAGAGTCGCGGTGAGGTGGCTTATGGCGCATCCTACATAGAGTGGTTCGCCGAGCAGGCCAAGCGCATCGATGGTGATGTGATACCCGGCCCTAGTCCAGACAAGCGCATCTTGTGCATCAAGCAGCCCGTGGGTGTCTGTGCGGCCATTACGCCTTGGAACTTCCCCAATGCCATGATTACGCGTAAAGCAGCGCCTGCACTGGCAGCGGGGTGCTCGATTGTGATTAAGCCGGCCAGTGAAACGCCCTTATCCGCTCTAGCATTGGCTGAGCTCGCGAAGCGAGCAGGCATCCCTGACGGAGTCTTAAATGTAGTTGTAGGCAGCTCTGGCGATATCGGTAGTGAGCTGACCTCAAATACTGTTGTGCGAAAGCTCTCGTTCACTGGGTCAACCGAAGTCGGGAAATTACTTGAGGCTCAGTGCGTCCCAACCTTGAAGAAAACGTCGATGGAGTTAGGCGGGAACGCGCCGTTCATTGTCTTTGAGGATGCGGATCTCGACTCGGCGGTCCAGGGCGCGCTCATTTCTAAGTACCGCAACAGTGGTCAGACCTGTGTCTGCTCTAACCGTATTTTGGTGCAGGCATCTATTGCCGACGCGTTTGTTGAAAAACTGGTCGCGGCAACGTCGGCACTGAGTCTCGGCAATGGTCTTAGCGACGGCGTCGACTTGGGGCCCTTGGTCAATAATCGAGCCGTTCACGACGTCGATGCCTTGGTAAAAGCAACGGTGGAAGCGGGCGCTAGGGTCGCGCTCGGTGGCGCACCTAGTGAACTGGGTGGTAATTTCTATCAGCCTACAATTCTCACCCATGTCACGCCTGACATGGCTGTGTTCCGGAATGAGATATTTGGTCCCGTAGCGCCCGTGACTGTTTTCCAGACGGAGGAAGAGGCGATTGCTCTCGCTAACGACACGGAGTTCGGGTTGGCGAGTTATTTTTATACTCGTGATATTGGTCGTGTGTGGCGAGTTAGCGAAGCGCTGGACTACGGTATTGTGGGCGTCAACGAGGGCATCATTTCAAACGAAATGGCACCTTTTGGTGGGGTGAAACAATCTGGGTCCGGTCGCGAGGGCTCCAAGTACGGAATTGAGGACTACCTCGAGATTAAATACGTGTTGATGGGTGGGCTGGCATAAGAGCCCACCGATCAATCCCCCGTCTCGCTGATTTACTCTGCTTCGAAGCGCACGTTATCGATTCGAAAGCGCGTCCCATTGTGGTCTCGCGCCCAGATTACGATGCCCGTGTTCACGTTAGAGATGACCAGTCCTGTTGAAGTAAAGGCAGACATCGGCACTTTCACGGTTTGCCAGTCGTTTCCAGGTTGCAGGGTTAAGTCCACGTGCGCTGACGTGCAGGGGTAAAAGCAATCAAGCTTGACTCGGTAATCATTGGGCCCCTCGATATGCTTCAAGTCCAGAACAAAATGACCGCCCGCGTAATCGCTCAGATCGACGCCTGTCGATGACTCCGTGAACAGTGCAGCGTAGGCAGCTGCGGGTTCATGTCTGATTTCGAGCACGGGTCCGCGTTGCTCATCACTCAGATAAGACCAACTGATGCTCGGGCAGGCTTCACCATCGTCGTTGATGCACAGGTCGTAATTAATTGCGGAGTCAAAAGCTCGCGTACCTAAGTCATAGGTTGCGGTGAAACCACCGTTTTCAAATACCCAGAAAGGATCTGCGTCTGGATTGCCTCCTCCCGTTCCACCGCCTGAGCCAGAACCCTCGACAATGCCCGACTCGGTATTATTCGGGTCTTCTGTCAGCGTTGGAAGGTCCTGAGTATCCGAATAACTCAAACCATAGCCACGATCAAAGAGGGCGGCGGCAACGGGCGCTTCTGCATTTGCGGGGTTGATAGCGCCACCCGGCCAGCTGAAGCTGAGACGACCGGTCATGTCGTGTACCGTAGTTCCCTGAGCGTCGGTAAACAGAACATCAGAGATGCCCGCGGCTTCAGTGCCCGGTAGCCAGCTCGCTACGAAAGCATCGGACAGGTTAAGTTCAGGATTAATAAACATGGGTCTGCCACTCATTAATAGAGTGATAACCGGGATGCCCGAGTCTCTCAGGCCCTGTACTTGGTTCAGCACGCCGCTCGCACCCCAGTCAAGGTTTTGGAGGTCGCCGTTACCTTCCGCATAGGGCTGTTCTGACAGAATCACGACGACCGCATCGGGTGTAGTCGTGAAACTGCCGTTAGCCGAATAGTCTAAAGTGCCGCCCGCCGCTTCGACGGTATCTGTGAAGGCGTCACGGATCGTTGTCGCGCCTGGGAAATCGGCATTTGTTGTGTCTGTTCCCTGCCATGTAACTGACCAGCCCCCAGCTTGGAGTGGGACACTGTCCGCCGCACTGCCGACCAGTAAGATGCGTTGGTTTGGACGGAGTGGTAAGACCTGACTGTTATTTTTCAACAGCACCTGCGAGCGGCGAACCGCTCTCCTCGCAATCTCCCGGTGCGCAGCGCTACCGACAACCTCGACGGGTTGTCTGGCTGGATCAAAGTTGCGATCGATAAGCCCCAGTTTTTGCTTCAGCTCGATGATGCGTGTCACGGCCTCGTCGACGCGGGCTTCGGAAACCTGATTTGTCTCAACCTGATTGATCAGGTTGTCTCTGAACGCGAGCCATTGTGTTGGCACCATCACCATATCGATACCGGCATTGATCGCCTGAGCACAGCTGGTGTCTGAGCATCCCTGGACTTGTCCGACGCCGTTCCAATCGGAAATGACCATACCGTCGAAGCCTAATTGCCCCCGAAGGACATCGGTAAGCAACGATCTAGATCCGTGGACTTTCACTCCATTGACGCTATTGAAGGTGGCCATGACCGTATCTACAGCGGCATCAAATGCGCCTGTGTAGCCCGATCCGTGCTGAGCTAACAGGTCCGCAGTGCTCAGCTCCGTATTTCCCTGGTCTCGGCCCGCGGTGGTGCCACCATCGCCGATGAAATGCTTTGCTGTGGCGGCGAGCCCTTCGCCCTCGATTCCTTCAACCATGGCACGGCCGTAGGCTTCTACAAGATCCGGGTCATCCGAATAGCTCTCGTAGGTCCGGCCCCACCGGTAGTCTTTTGCTTGTGCGAGTGTTGGTGCAAATGTCCAGTCGATGCCTGTCGCGGCCACTTCACGCGCTGTCGCTGTCGCAATTTCACTAATCAATTGCGGATCGTTAATGGCACCCAAGCCGATGTTATGCGGAAAAATGGTGGCGCCGCGGACGTTGTTGTGGCCATGGACCGCATCAGTGCCCCAGATAATGGGAACACCCAAGCTATTCGGTGAGGTTTCAAGTGAGGCTGCTCGCAACGATCTGGCATAGGCGAGCCACTCCTCCGGCGTTGCTGCGCGATTACCATTCGGATGGCTACCACCCCCATTGAGCACACTACCAATGCCATATTCAGTGATCTCTTCTGGCGTGATATAGGCGATCTCTGGCTGAATCATTTGACCCACTTTCTGGGCAAGCGTCATGGCTTCGACAATTTCAGTCGCGCTCGCAGTGAATAAATCGAACTGGGCTGCTAAGACCGTGACTGTGCGAGTCGCCTGGCTCGAGTTTCCTGCCGCGTCGGTAGCTGTGTAAGTCAGTGTATAAACACCAGGCTCGGATCCAACAGTACCGTTGACAACGACTTCGACCGTGCCGTCCGTATCATCCGTGGCAGTGGCACCAGGATCATTGAAAGTCTGCTCAGTCGTAATCTCAATAGAGTCCTCACCGAGCAGTGTGATCACTGGTGGCGTGGTATCGACCGCCAGCACCGTGACTTCGCGGGTGATCTGACTCGAATTGCCCGCCGCGTCGGTCGCCGAGTAGGTGATGGTGTAAACCCCCGGTTCTGAACCGACTTCACCGCTCACGACAACATCGACTGAACCATCGACGTTGTCTTGCGCGGTCGCTCCTAGCTCTTCGTAGGCCTCACCCTCGTTGATTTGTACCGAAGACTCTCCATTGAGTGTAATTACAGGCGCCGCGGTATCAGGCGTAACGACGGTCGGCGGTAGAGAGGAACCGCCACCACCACCGCCGCAGGCAGTCACAAGTGAAAGACAGAGAATGAAGCTAAGTAGCGAGCGTGTTGGAATCATCTTTTTAAGCCCTGAGCGAATCGCGCAACCGTGCCTACAAGCGGTTTGTAACTCAATGCTAATGGGATTAAACGGACCCAAAAAGCGACGCATGTTCGCAGTGGATTGTTAGTCCATCAGCCGTTAGCCTTCGTGGCTTGATGTTGGGGGTGCAATACAACATGGATCCGCGGCTCTTACCCCGCTAGCATTAGGTGCTGGTGGCGGTATGATGCGTCATCGAAAGGGGCGCATTGCGATCGTTGAAGTTCACGTATCAGCCCTGATGAACAGGTAAATCAAAAAGACAAGCCAACAATAAGAGGTTATTTCGATGACGGATTCAGACGCTCGCGTCGCCGCCTACTTACAACAAGCGGCTCAGGAAGCATGGAATGTTGAGGGGATAGGGGATGACCTTCCTCGTCGTAAAGTCGAGCGAGTCGGCATTATTGGTGCCGGCACGATGGGCGGCGGTATTTCAATGAACTTCGCATCGGCCGGTCTTTCAGTGACTATCGTGGAAACCAAGCAGGAGGCGCTTGACCGAGGGCTAGCAACGATCCGCAAGAATTATCAGCGCAGCGCGGATCGCGGACGCTTTCCACAGGAAGAAGTCGATATCTGCATGAACTGCTACACCCCCTCACTCGACCTGTCCGCCTTGGCTGACTGCGATCTCATTATCGAGGCAGTATTCGAAGATATGGACATTAAAAAGTCCGTCTTTAGTCAACTCGATAAAATCGCCAAGCCCGGAGCCATACTTGCAACCAATACGTCAGCGCTCAATATCGACGAAATCGCTTCGGTTACGACGAGACCAGAGGATGTTATTGGTCTTCACTTCTTTTCACCGGCGAACGTCATGCGACTGCTTGAGATTGTGCGGGCCGAAAAGACCGCGGACGATGTCGTTGCGACCTCCGTGGACCTCGCTCGTCACATCGGTAAAGTGGCAACCTTGGTCGGGGTATGTCCAGGGTTCGTAGGCAATCGAATCTTATTTGCACGTCAATATCAGGCAAACGCGCTTGTCTACGAGGGCATCATGCCTTGGGATATCGATAGTGCTTTCAACGAGTTTGGATTCAAAATGGGTCCTTTTCAGATGTCCGATCTAGCCGGTCTAGACATTGGTTGGAAGAAAGGCGCGAAGACCGCTAACCCTATTCGCGATGCGCTCTGTGAGCTTGATCGTCGTGGTCAGAAGACCGGCGCTGGCTATTATGATTACGACGAAAATCGAAAAAATGTGCCGTCTGAAATCACTGCAGGAATCATTCGTGAAATCACCGGTGCGGGTGATGCGACCCTGTCATCGGAAGCCATAATCGATCGTTGCGTGATACCCATGATCAATGAGGCGCTCGCTATTCTGGAAGAGAATAAAGCGCAGCGGCCCAGCGACATTGATGTTGTGTGGATCAATGGGTATGGCTGGCCTTTGGACAAGGGTGGCGTCATGTATTACGCCGATATGTTGGGTGCAGAGAAAGTACATGCTGTCATGAAAGACCTAGCCGCTAATGATGAGTCCATTCGGGTATCACCGTTACTCGAAGAGCTCGTATCCACAGGGGGTCGGTTCGTCGATATCGATACCGGTGGACTCAAGGTTTAGGCGCAGCGCCTAATTCCATGAGGTAGTCATGCTGTGAACCAAGCGCAGACTCAAACCGGATCCTTCACACAGTTTTTCTCACGAACGGTGACTGACTCGGACCGTTTATTCTGGCTGCTGAACGCAGGTGGATGGATTGGTCTGTCGGTCGTTACGCTAGTGAGTCTCTCGCTGCCCTACGATCAGTTGGAACTCGCTTACATTGCACACAACCTTATCCAGTCGGTGGGTGGCTTTGTGCTCTGCGCGCCGTTGCGGACCGCGATCAAGCATTCATGGTCATGGAGCCCCTGGAACAGGGTGCTTACAGCGAGTGCGCTCACAATTGTGGGCGCCGCCTTATGGACGGCTTTCCGCCTGCAGTTACTCATGATATTGACCGATGAGACAGGTTTATGGGGCGATTTTGGCGGCTGGTTTTTCGCGTCACTTTTCGTTTTTCTTGCATGGGTCCTGCTGTACCACCTCGTAAAATTTGCACAGCTGCTGCAGGGTGAGAAAGAGACACTGCTGGTGCTCGAGGCGGGTCGAAGAAAAGAGGCATTTAAGCTGGTTTCAGCGGAGTCTGCTGCGCGAGAAGCGCAATTAAAATTACTGCGCTATCAGTTGAATCCACACTTTCTATTCAACACGCTTAATTCCATCGCATCGCTCGTAAGCACCAAGCGTAGCCAGGATGCACAGAGCATGATTGCGGAGTTGTCGACCTTTCTTCGATTCTCTCTTGAGTCCGACAGAAACATCACGATCCCGCTGAGAGATGAAATCGAGGCGCTCGATTTATATTTGAGGATCGAGCAGGTGCGCTTCTCTGACCGTTTGATCGTTGAGCAAGAGATCGATCCTCGTGCACTTCCAATACAGGTCCCCAGTCTACTCCTTCAACCGTTGGTGGAGAATGCGATTAAGCACGCTATCGGCCGGGCCGAAGAGGGGGGGCATATTCTCATCACGGCAAAGCTCACTGACCAAAAATTGGTGTTAAGTGTTGAGGACAGCGGCTCAGGGGAAGATGAGAAACACCCGGAACTCTCAGATTTGTTCGAGACACCGGGGTTTGGACTGCGCAGTACGGCCGAGCGCCTCGAGAACTTATATGGGGATGGCTTCAGCTTCAACGCGTCGACTTCGCGATTGGGTGGTTTAAAACTTGCGGTACACTTGCCTACCAGAGGTAAACAAAAATGACAGAATCGCTGCGAGTCTTAATCGTCGACGACGAGCCATTAGCACTCGATTACATGGAGACCCTCTTGGCGTCAGTGCCGGACGTGCAGTTGGTGGGCCGCTGCCGCAGCGGGCGAGAGGCGCTGGCTGAGCTTCAAAGGCAGGCGGTAGATCTCATGTTTTTGGACATCCAGATGCCGGGTTTAAACGGCCTAGATGTGGTCAAGCGCTGTCAAAGTGACGTGATGCCAGTGGTGGTGTTTGCCACTGCTTACGATGAATACGCAGTTCGGGCTTTTGAAGCCAACGCGGTTGATTACTTGTTGAAACCATTCGAGGCGGAGCGCGTTCGTGAAGCCGTCTTGCGCGCGCGAGACCGCTTGCTTTCTGTGGCGCTGCAGAGCGGGAAGGAAGCGGCCGTGGCAGCCATTGCAGGCCTTGAAGGCGGTAGTGAGTTGCTTGCAGGTGACATCCAGGAGCGACCCACCCGGTTACCGATCAAAGACGGACCGCACACCCATCTAGTTGAACTCGAGACGATTGATTGGATCGATGCCGCGGGGGACTACATGTGTGTGCACGCTGGCAATGAAACGTACATTCTCCGGTCCACAATGAAGGAGCTGGAAAAGAAGCTCACATCAGAGTTTGTAAGAATACATCGCTCCACCATTGTGAATCTCAACAAGGTTCGCTCGGTCGATGCTATTCCCAAGGGCGAGTGCCTGCTCCACCTCGATGATGACGTCAGTCTCAAAGTCAGTCGAAACTACCGATCTGCTGTTCAAGACCTCATGGGATAGGGCCTATTTAAGCGCTTTCCCACTTGTCTTGCTGTAAGTCCCTATCGTCGCGTTTGTATTAAGTGCTGTTCTCCTATGTGGGATAAAGCAGTCTGCTAAATCTAACTAAATATTCAATTAATTGGGGTTACTCATGTTTGATCGCTTGTATCGTCATGGCCGTCTTGTTGGCATCGGCCTTGCGGCAGCTCTTCTAAACGCCTGTGGCGGGGGTAGTGCAACTGCTCCGGACGCTGAGCCGTTCTACCTGGAGGAAGAGGAAGAGTGGAGCTTGGTTTGGTCTGATGAATTCGACGGTAGCGCCGTAGATTCTGGTAACTGGACGTTCCAACTAGGAGACGGTAGCGATAACGGGCTACCAGGTTGGGGTAACTACGAACTGCAGTACTACCAAGCAGAGAATGCATCTATTCAGGAAGTCGATGATACGACTGCGCTTGTGATTGAAGCTCGCCAAGAAGATGCGGGTAACAGTGCGTACACCTCAGCGCGCATGCGCTCGGTCAACAAGTTTGATTTCAAATTCGGCCGTGTTGATATCCGCGCCAAGGCTGCACCCGGTGACGGTATGTGGTCAGCGGTATGGATGATGCCGACCGATACGACCTATGGCACATGGGCTGCCGGCGGTGAGATCGACATCATGGAAGTCGTGAATGCGGGCACTGATAATCAGGGCGTATTCATGGCGGCTCACTACGGTTTCGAGTGGCCTCTAAACCAGATTACGAGTGAGGGTGCGGACGTTAGCGATGCCAGTGATTGGCACACATACTCGCTCGAGTGGTCTGGTGACTACCTGCGTTGGTTTGTTGATGGTGAGCACCTGAGAACCGTTAGCAAAGACGTCTATTACAGCTACTACTTCAAGGACAACACAGACGGCTATCAGCTTGCGAGCGATCCCTCTGCGCCGTTTGATCGTGATTTCCACCTCATTGTGAACCTTGCTGTGGGTGGTATCGGCCCAGGTGTTGAACTCGATCCATCCGCTGTTCCCGGTGAAATGGTTGTCGATTACATCCGTGTGTACGAGTGCTCATACGACACAGGAAACGGCGTTGGGTGTAACAGCCTTGCGGACCGCTCGATCGAGTCGCCGGATGCGCAAAGCCCTGAAGTCGTTACGACAGACATCTACACAGATGCAGTTGGCCCTCTAACTTGGGCTTTCCTCACAGGTGACGTGACACGTGACTTGCAGGCTGGTGTTGGCTGGAACAACGAGGGCGCGATCGATATCAGTGTTTCGGAAGTGGCTGTTGAAGGTCGGGGTAATGTCCTCGATGTCATGAGTGATGGCGGCGGTAACGTCGTGATCAACGCGACCGATGGCAAAATTATTGATGTGTACGGTCACCGTGGTGGTGGCGAACTGAAGTTCGATATGTACATCGATAGCTCAATGACTGCACCGGACAGCACCATCTCGGTCAAAATTGATAGCGGATATCCAGCGCTCGGTAGAGTTTCGCTGAACGTTGCAGATATGCCAAAGAACGAGTGGTTCTCATACAGCGCCTCAATCAACCAGATTCTCGCTACCCGCGGTCCTGGCGAGCGACAGCTTGCTCTGGGCGCCATTCAGAATCTCGTGGTCATCGAACCTAGTGCGGCTGCCCACGTGCAGTTGGACAATATCCGCCTAGTGTGTGGTACGCCTAACGGAGATTGTGGAATCGCAGCACCTGCGCAGTCTACAGACGATCTCGTTATTACCGTGCTGGACGAGAACGGAGAAGCAGGGTCAGCATGGTCGCCAGGAATCTGCGCGGTCTCTGCGGAAAATGCTTTCGCCGAGGATTATTGCGATGGGAACACTGCTAACCAAGTGACTTGGTCGGTGGTTCCAACAGGCGATGATGCTATTGGCGTGAATGCCGTAAGAATCGACTTTGGTGATGGCGTTGGTGGCGCATGGTTCATCAAAGATGATCAGGGCCTCGACCTCAGCGACTCCGCGGGTGGCACATTGAAGTTTGATATTCAGTTGCCTCCAGAGACAGTCACTGATGGCGTCATCTTCAAGGTTGAGAATGAATATCCGCAAGGTACAGGTGCGATCCCGCTTGACTTGGAAGGGTACATTCCTGGAACTTGGAAGAGCTTTGAAATACCAATCGCCGATCTACTTGCTTCCACAAACGCGGAGCAAAACAACCCTCCGGGTGGTCGGTTAAGTCTTGCTGCAGTTAAGGCCTTCCTAGTTCTCTCTCCAAATGGTGAGCAGGGCGGAAAGTCTATTAAGGTTGCAAATGTTCGGCTAGAGCGCTTGGCCGGAGAAGAGGTCGAGGACACTGGTATTCTCGGAACATGGATGCTCGCCCCTGAAGCTGGTTCACTCGGCGTAGGCCCTGCGGAATTCGATGTCTCATGGTGGAATGGTGACGACGGCGTGATCGCATTACGCGCTTGCTTCTACGATGATGAGTATGTCTTTGGCCGTGATGGTTCATTCCGAAACGTCTTGGGTGACGAAACCTGGCTAGAAACATGGCAGGGCGTTGAAGCCGATGGTTGCGGGGCACCAGTTGCACCGCATGATGCATCGATTGACGCTACGTTTGAGTACGATGACGTAGCGCAGACGCTGACCATCAATGGTCAAGGCTCTTACATGGGTTTACCTAAGGCCGTAAATGGCGCTGAGATCGCATCGGTCGGTGATGCACCAGGAAGCATTGTCTACAACGCCTACGAGCAAGACGATGGCTCGATGCTGGTGACTGTTGAGGCCGGTGCAGGCGTTTGGTGGAACTACAAGTTCATCAAGACAGCTGAGCCACCACCCCCATCACCTTTTGCAGGGACGTGGGTCGTTGCACCAGAAGCGGGCTCTTTGGGTGTTGGCCCAGCCGAGTTTGATGTTTCCTGGTGGAGTGGTGATGACGGTGTGATAGCGTTGAGAGATTGCTACTACGACGATGAGTACATCTTTAATCCTGACGGCTCTTATCGTGTTGAAATGCAGGGAGAGACATGGGTCGAGGCCTGGCAGGGCGGAAGTGATTCGTGTGGTGCCCCCGTGGCTCCTCACGATAGCTCGAATGACGCAACTTGGAGTCATGATCAGGAAGCTGGAACACTGACCCTTTCTGGTCAGGGGGCTTATGTCGGTCTCTCTAAGGCAGTTAATGGTGCGGAGCTAGCGTCTCCCGCTGATACGCCCGCGAGCATCACTTACAACGCGCACCCGCAAGAAGACGGCTCGATGTACGTCACCGTCGAAGCCGGTGAAGGCGTGTGGTGGAACTATAAGATTGTGAAGATCGCCGAACCTGCGGGTCCATCGCCGATCGCTGGTACCTGGTACATGGCGGATTCCGATGGGTCGTTAGGTGTAGGGCCTACTGAGTTTGACGTCTCATGGTGGAGTAACGACGCAGGTGTAACAACGCTGCGAGCGTGTTACTTCGATGACGCTTACGTGTTTGGTGACAACGGGTCATTCGAAAACGTGCAAGGTGATGAGACGTGGCTCGAGCCCTGGCAAGGTGTGGAGACAGAAGGGTGTGGTGCTCCAGCAGCACCGCATGATGGCTCTGCCGACGCGACGTTCGTCTATGACGGTGAAGCACAAACTTTGACGCTCAACGGTGCAGGTGCGTACATCGGCCTTCCAAAAGCGATCAATGGTGCTGAGATCGGGTCAGTCGCGGACGTGCCTGGTAGCATCACCTACAACGCATACCTCAACGATGATGGCACCATGTCAGTCACGGTTGAAGCAGGTGATGGCGTTTGGTGGAACTACTTACTGACACGCTGATAGCAAACCTTATGGAAAAGCCGGGCAATAGCCCGGCTTTTTTTTGTCTAGCGATAAATGTTATGGGTTCGCAAAGCCACTTGGTATTCCGCCTCGGAAAAAGGCCAATGATCGACGAATGTATTAGCGCCTGTTTAATCAAGCCCCCCAAAAACCGCGGCGGTGATTATTTTTGAAATAACGAGAGCAGATCAGACCTTGGCGTGTTGGATCAACGTATTCACAAAGGCCCCGTGCTGTGGCAGCTTGGCTACAGTTTGAGCGACCTCGTGCTGAATGCCCTTTAGGAAAGCGGTCATTTGCGCGGAGGACATCGCCTGTGCGATGTTGTGGTATCCCTGAGGCGTGAGTCCCTGACCCATCATGACCTGCACCCAGGAGTTTTCTGCAAAGACATCATCTTGTGGCTTAAAGACTCGGGCTGAACGTTCAAACAGCTCCATCCGATGTTTAAGCGAGTCCGGTAACTCCATGTTTCGACAGTAATCCCAGAAGGGGTCACCATGTCGCTCATTGAGCGCGTAATGCAGAACAATAAAGTCTCTAATGTGCTCGGCCTCAGATCGCATTTTGGTGTTGTACTCGCGCACTGTACTCTCCTCGATGGAAAGATCTGGAAACATGAGTAACAGCCACATAATGCCATTCTGAATAAAATGGATGCTGGTCGATTCCAAAGGCTCGATGAAGCCACTCGACAAGCCAATGGCAATACAGTTTTTATTCCAGTACTGCTTTCTTTGGCCCGTTGTAAAGCGGATCGGACGTGGCTCAATAAGGGTTTTCTCCGGCACGTTCTTTAGCAGTAGCTCGCGAGCCGTGTCTTCCTCCATGAAGTCATTACAGTAGACCAGGCCATTGCCGGCTCGATGCTGCAACGGTATCCGCCACTGCCAGCCCACTTTATGGGCAATTGCTCTGGTGTAAGGCTTAGGGTGCTCTGACAGTTCACTCTGAACGGCCCATGCGCGATTGGCGGGTAACCAGTGGCTCCAATCATCGAATCCTGTTTCCAACGTACCTTCGGATAGCAGTGCTCTGAAACCGGTACAGTCGATAAAGAGATCGCCCTCGATGCGCTGCCCATTGTCGAGTACCAGTGCCTCAATAAAACCATCGTGGGGGCAGGTGTCGACGTTGTTGATCTTTCCCTCAACGCGAACAACGCCCGAGGCCTCCGCCATTTTGCGCAGGTACTGACCATATTTTGACGCGTCGAGGTGATAGGCGTAGTTAAGCTTGTTTTCACTGGTAATAGCAAAGCGCTCTGCCTCGGCAGCTTTAAGCTCAGGACAGTATTCGCCGTACTGCTCGGCGAGCCCCAGTTCTTGTGCGCGCAGCCAGAAATGATGGAACCCTGCAGCCCACGAGCCTTTCCCTGTATCACCAAATGAATGGAAGTAGTCTTCGCCCTCTGTTCGCCAGTTCTCAAAGCGAATACCTAACTTGAAGGTGCCGCTGGTCAGCTTGATGAAATCGGGTTCGGGTATTTGAAGCAGTCGATTGATCGTCAAAATCGTGGGGATGGTTGCTTCACCGACCCCGACAGTACCAATCTCTTCAGACTCCACCAGGGTGACGGAAAGCTTTCGTCCAACCAGGCGTGAAAGGGCTGCCGCCGCCATCCAGCCGGCGGTGCCGCCACCGGCGATGACTACGCGCTCTACTTTCCGTTCAGACATTGCTCTATTACCGTTTCAATGAATTTGTCAGTTCGGCTCGTAGCTTACGAGCTAATGGGTCCGAAACGCTGTCGAGTCGCCCCCAGCTTGCCTCTGGTAAATGCTCGAGGTGTTGGGTGTCCTCAGCAAATACGTAGTGGTCGAACAGTGATTTTAACGCGTTGCGCTGATGAAGTGGCAGGGAGCGGATGCTTAGAAAAGCATGTTTAAGTGCCTCAGTGGGTGAGCCGTATACTCCTGGAGTTTCTTGCCACCAGAAATTCACCAGTCCATTGATAGCTGAGAGAGATTCAACCTGATGCCACCACATATTAGGGATGTAGATTACGTCACCCGGGTCGAGCGTGGTGACTAGGGCGTTACGTTCCGCCTCTGCAAACCGCGGGAATTGCTTGTAATCAGGATTATCAAAATCCACCATGCTAATAGGCTGACCCGCGGGCGTCAGATCCCATGGGCCTACGTATAAGTTGCCAACTTGATCGGGTGGAAACAGCGTGAATCGGCGCTGACCAATGACACAGCCTGCAATATTACGTGGGAAGTCAAAGTGCGCGGCAACTCTAGATTGATTACCAATCCACAGGCTGGTCATTACGCCTGGAAGGGCCATCGGCAGTGGATGTGCTTCGTTAAAGCCTGGTAGCCAGACACTGGTCTGCGTTGACCCCACGTAAAGCGACGGTGGGTTTGATTCGTCCTTGAGTGAGAGGAGCTTACTAAACACCTGATCAAGTCGGGTATCTACCTGCACGAAATTAAAACCGGAGACGTCCTCGTTGTAGAAGAAGCGACCATTGGTCTCTGGTTCTGCCAGAAAGGCACTGATGGGCCTGCCCTGATAGAAGCTAGCCAGATATTCGAGTGCTTTTTCAGCGCCCTCGCCTGCGTGTTGAACAACGGGCCATTGCTTCAGATAACCTCGGGCAACCCAAGGGGTGTCCGAAGTCAGTAAGGCTTCTGGGGGTGGCGTACCGGCCAGCAGATCCACTTCGGTAATCGGTTGCGCATTCTGGCAGGCAGACATGGCCTATTGACCTAAGACCTTCTGATTTTTTAAATCGATGAGACGCTTCAACTGCGATTGAGAGGCAACCATCATATACGCGGGTAGCAAGTGGCCACGGCGATGCAAGTCTGTGACGGCGTCCTCGTTGAGTACCTGCAGCTTTTCATCATCCACCGCATAAAACCCTTCCAGCGCGTGATCCTGCCCGTTGCGCAGGGTGATTTTGAGCGTTATCGATGTGATCAAACCGTGCTGCGCCAAAGCCTCAGCGAACTGGGGTGTCGTCGCATGCCCTAAGTGGATCCCTTCGAGCATCGTCGCCAAGCGATCAAGATACTCCGTGTTTCCGCCAAACTCGAGGAAAAGTGGCTCCCCCTCAGTCTCACTGATATTGGGGTGGTCCATGTCGATGGCCACCACGCGGGCAGGCTCTCCCGTGTCGGTCTGGCCGTCCACGGCTATCATCAGGGGACCCCGCTGAACCAGCATTGGGATGTATTGGCTATGCCATCGCTCATCGTCAATAAAGAGATTCTCACCTTGCTCAAACCCGAAGAGGGCAATGGGCTGAAAAGTAGTCTCCTCCGGATTTTTGTAAAACATGAGTGGGAAGTTACTTTGCAACGCACGCATCTCGCTGGTGTAAACAGGAGAAAACATGATTTCGTCCGAGGCGCAGGGGGTTTGTTTTATGCGCACCTGCGCATGCTGCACATTGTTTAATTTTTGAATATTACTCAATGTCTATCCCTTAAATCGCCGCAAAGTTCTTTTCTTGCACTTGATTCATTAGAAATCGATTAGGAGGAAGGTGCTGGCCATATCGCTGTGCTTTCTTTTTTGCTTCGGCAAAGAACCGGTGCGCCGTTTCTCTCTGGTGTTGGTTATTCCTTAGCTGCGAGGCCGTCACCGCTGACTCGAAACCCATACCGTAAAGAACGTATTGGTAACTTGCAGACGGAAACATTTCATCGCTTCGCCTGTCGTCATAATACCAAGGCGCCCGTGATCGCCACAGTAGAAGATTCTCCGCCAATGTTTCCGGCATAGATTCAGCATCCCGGTTATCTTGCCAATACTGTGAGTCGGTTCGCTGAGACAGCGCATAGTGAAGCTTCAGGAAATCAATAATTTGCTCCCAGCGACTGGAGAACTCACGGTTAAAACGCTTAGCGACCACCGCCATAGTTGCTCTGTCGTGCGGCAACTGTTCAGCTATGGCGGATGCGCTGAGTTCGATCAGGACGAGTGCTGATGCTTCGAGCGGTTCAATAAAGCCTGCTGATAATCCAACCCCAATGCAATTTTTGACCCAAAACCTTTCCCGATAGCCGGGCTCAAAGCTGAGTAGTCGAGGAGACAATCCATCCAGTCCCGCTTTTCGCCCGGTAGACTTTAGGTACTGATCAAGAACTTCTTCAGTTTCGCAGGCTGACTGATAGTCAGTTGAAAATACGTGACCTACGCCTCGGCGATGCTGGAGTCCAATATCCCAAACCCATCCACAACGCTGTGCTGTGGAGTGCGTTGTTGCAGCGATTGGAGCCTCGTCATTGTCGTAGGGTACTTGTACGGCCAACGCGGCGTTATTGAAGAGGTATTGGCGCTGAGACTTCAAGGACACACCATAGTGTTCGCCTAAAAGCAGGCTCTTAAAACCCGTACAGTCGATAAAAAGATCACCCACTATGTCACCCGCTTGTTCCGTTTTGATCGCGGTGATGTATCCATCAGCGTCGCAGAGAACGCCGATGACGTCGGCTTCGATATGAGTCACACCAAGCTTCGATATGGCATTCTCGGTCAGTAGGGCAGCAAACTTGCCAGCGTCTAGGTGGTACCCATAATTGACAGTGTAGGCATAGCCTGGGACGCCAATTTGCTTTGGTGCGCGTCCGAGCTCGCAGACCGCATATTGTGGCGTTACCGCTTGGGCAAACGATAGGTCACCGGCCTCACCGTTCAGCCAATGTTCAGCAAGGTTCACCGTTTCAAAGCCTTCAGGCAGCGAAAAGGGGTGGTAATAGGGCTCATCGCCTAGATTGATCCAGTCCTTGAACCACGTTCCCTGCTTCATTGACGCGTCGCATTGCCTGATGAAGTCTGCTTCGTCGATACCGATATTCTTGAGCGTAGTTCTCATGGAAGGCCATGTGCCTTCACCCACACCCACTGTTGGTACGTTGGGTGATTCGACCAAGGTGATGGCGATGCCACTGTTGCCCGTCTGAAAACGCGCAGCAAGGATGTTGGCTGTTAGCCAACCGGCGGATCCGCCTCCCACAATAACAACTTTTTGCATTCGCTCGCTCATATGAAATGGCTATTTTGGGTTCGATGTCGAGTGTAAGACTTTGTTGTTCCTACAAAAACAAAAAACCGCCCAGAGGGCGGTTTTAAGAGAATGGTATTTAGCCATATTTATAGGTTGTAGCGGAAACCGACATTGTATCGGGCCCCAATCTGGCCAACATTGTAGGTTTGGTAAGTGCTACGACCGTGACCTCGGAATGTCTCATTAGTGATGTTAATGCCTTCGACATAAACCACGAGACCGTCCGAAACTTCATAGGTAATGTTACCGTCCCACTGCTCATACTCTGTTTGATAGCCGGGCTTGATATCGCCGCCGGTAAAGTATTCATCACGCCAGTTGTATGCAACTCGCGCTTGAATGCCGTACTTATCGTAGAAAAGTACAAAGTTGCGCGTATCTGACAATCCGGCAAGGGCAAACTGACTACCCGACTGCTCATTGACGTAGGTCGCGGAGCCATCAGCGAGCGTCATATTGGCGATGAAGCCAACACCGGTATCCCAGAAGTTATGCTGCCAAGCCAGCTCCCAACCATCGATGCTTTCTTCTCGATCGCTGTTTGTCTGGGTGTTGACGTTAAACGGTACCGGATCATCTCGGCCAACAACACCGGTGATGACTTGGTTTTCGACATCAACACCAGGCTGATCAGCGAAGTTAGCAAAGATGTATTCACGAATCTCAGCATTACCTGGATACGCGCCATTTTGAGCCTGCAGTGCCGCGGCTGCTTCCTGGTAGAGTGGGCCAAGGCCGGGGCTCGCTAGCTGGTCGTTGAGGATCACGTTTTCGAGTGTTCCGCCGGCAATCCAATTTCGGACTTTCTTGTCGAAGTACCCTGCAGAGATGTAGCTAGCATCGCCGTAGTAGTACTCAAGTGACAGGTCGAAGTTGTCAGACTCGTAGGGGAGCAGACCTGGGTTACCCACAGATGCAATCGCCTCGCCTGGAATACCCTGATCAACCCGAGTAATCGTGGGCAGATTCAAGGTTCCAATCAAAGATCCGTAGCCAGCTCTCGCAATCGTCTGGCTCGCAGAGGCACGCAGCACGATATCGTCTGTCAGCTCAATATCGAAATCGATCGATGGAAGGGTAAAGTCGTATTCACCCTCCAGTGCAGAGGGTACTGAGCCTTCTGCTCGAATGATTTCAAATTCGTTAGTTGACCGCCATTCAACGCGATCATAGGCCAGTGCTGCCGTGCTAGACACGACCTCAGTCTCTTCGTATCGGACACCTGCTCGAATGTTGAAGGGACGATTGATAATCTCACCCGCGAAGTTCAGTTGCAGGTAAGCCGCGACAGACTCTTCCTCGAATTCGTTAGCATTGTCCGGGATTGAGCTTGGGCAGAAACCGGTTCCGCAATCACCACCGTGCTCGCTTGCGCGAGGTGAAGCGGGTTGCTTTCTGGGAGACCCTGCAAGAATTCCGCACGCTCAACGAGGTCTTCCATGCTTCGCCATGAAGAAGTTCATGTTCATCTGGTCGCCACCAGCGAGCTCGCTGTAGACACCTGCAAGCGAGGCTGGAACAACAAGATCAGCAACGCTACCAAATGCGGACGCTTGGTTCTGTCCCCAGGTATTTCGCTGAACATTTGAGCCAGCATCGTAGTTGTCCACTACGGTCTGAGCTGCGCCAAAGTCTACGATTAGCGTATCTGTAAGCTCGAATGAACCGTCAAACTGCGTTTGCTCGATGTTCATATCGGCCCAGTAGTTGTTGAACACTGAACCTGAGATTTGCAGATCATCTGGTGAGATGGGCTCGGCCATATCGACTGTCAAAATTGGCAGTTCATTTCGGTAATCCACAGACGTCAACTGGCGACCATAGATCGACATAGAAACTTGTGCCGAGCTACCGTAAACGCTGTTTGGATTACGCGTCGCCTCAGAGTCATGATAGTCGAGTGCCAGGCTTAAACGATCCGTAGGATCCCACTGTAGGTTGAAGCCGAGCGACTTTCGCTCATTGATGGACGCGTCAGAAAACGCACCCATTGTTAAGTCGGGCTGGTTATTTGTCTCAGTGTAAACGAGAGGACTCACCACGCCATTTTCATTAATCCAGTTGCCCGATTGACCTGTGGGGCTGAACCACGCAGCAACGCTGTTTTGCGTATGGCGGAGGTCGAGCTCTGCGTAGGTGTAGTCGAGGGTGGCTGTCAGCGTCTCGATAGGACTCCACTGCAACGTCACCTGGGCATTGGTTCTATCACGCCGCCACTCGTCGAGAGCGTAGTACTGTTGCTGAGGGAGACCAACAATGTCGCCTTCTGTTGGGCCATTGATTTGCTGACCGTTGTCAGGAATACCAATGCCATCGCGCTCGATCCAGTTTCCGTTACCTGCACCGGCTTGTCCGGAGTGTCGCTCTTGGAAGCTACCTGTTATCGAGATCCCCACGGTGTCATCCATGAAGGTTTGAGAAACCAAAAACGCGATCTCAGGCGTCCACTCGTCGCCCGTAAAGGAGCTCTGATCTTTGACGCCTTTGGCGCTGAATGAAGCTTTCAAACCCGGGTCATCCAGAGGCTTTGCGGTCAGTACGTTAATCGTTGCACCAATACCACCCGTGGGGACTGACGCATCAGCTGTTTTGTATACCTCAACGCCAGAAACGCTCTCTGAAGCGATATCACCGAAGTCGAAAGATCGACCTAGACCGCTGTGGGTTGGCATCTGACGACCATTCAACGTAACCAAGTTGAAGTCAGCGCCGAAGCCGCGAACGGTTACGCGGGCACCTTCGCCGCGATCACGATCGATTGCTACGCCCGTGATTCGCTGCAATGCCTCTGCAAGGTTGGTATCGGGGAAGTCACCGATATCCTCAGCAGTGATGGCATCCACAACACCTGTTGCGTCTCGCTTGGTGTCCATCGCACGCTTCAGGCTCGAACGGATACCTGTGACAACGACTTCTTCCATTACCTGGTCATTAGCGTTTTCGCTTTGCTGCGCAGCGACTGGTGCAGCAGCTACCGCGCCCAGCGCGACAGATACCGCAAGCGATACGCGTTTTTTGGCAAACAAGTGACGATCCATGTTTGGAGTAACCCCGACTAGTTATTGGTTAGAAATATTTTTCAGACGCTAACATCCCACGAGCGCCAGCGGTAGGACAGGTGGCATGAGACAAGTCGGGATATCGGTGCGGTAAATGGGAAGCTCCTGCTTCGCATACAATTTTGGGGTATCGCACTGGCGCTATTACACGTGAACCACCGACATTTTAGCGCCCATAAAATAAGGGCAGGTGAGACTCGACATGCCATCCATTTGACCTCTTCTGGCGACCCTACCGTCGCAAACATCGTGCATGCGATACAGTCGAGGCAGTATTTTCACATCCTTCATGAATCGTCTCGAGGGTCCGGTGGACTCCGACGATTCCGGAGTGCGGCTTTGGGACTTGGCTGCTGGCGGTTTGGATTACGCAGCCATGCTCAGAGACGAAATAAATAAAACGCGAAAAAACGGGTGGGGAAGAAACGTGCGATCACACTACACATTACCGGGCTTATTTTTATCAGTTGGCGTCTTATCTGGCTGCCAAGGTCCAACTTCGGGGAACGATGTCGATCTGACCTGTGCGTCGATGGCGTCAGATCGTGCAGCGATGGTTTCCTGTGCGACATCCATTGTTGAGCAACTATCGATCGAGCAGAAAGTCGCGCAAATGATTCAAGGCGAGACTCGTGGCCTCAACGCGGAAGACGTAAAAAAGTATGGTTTGGGCAGCGTTCTGAACGGTGGCGGAGCATTTCCGGGAGGGGATAAGTATGCCACTCCTCAGGATTGGGTTGATCTCGCTGACGCCTATTACAGTGCCTCGATCGACGCCTCTGGAGGCAGCGCGGGCATACCCATCGTTTGGGGAACTGACGCCGTCCACGGTCACAACAATGTCATGGGCGCCACACTATTCCCGCACAACATTGGTCTGGGGGCGACTCGTGACCCAGAACTGGTGGCCAGAATCATTGGTGCGACGGCGAGGGAAGTTAAGGCAACCGGAATAGATTGGATATTCGCGCCGACCGTGGCTGTTGCCAAAGATGCTCGTTGGGGGCGTACCTATGAGTCCTTTAGTTCCGACCCCGATATTGCTGCTAGTTTCGTTGCGCCGATTGTTGAGGCCATGCAGGACGAAGGTGTGGCGTCTACAGCCAAACATTTTATCGGAGACGGTGGCACCTTGCGGGGCGATGATCGTGGCGAAACAAGCTTGCCACTCGAGGACTTGGTGGCGATTCACGGACAGGGTTATGTAGAAGCTATCGACAAAGACGTGATGAGTGTCATGTCGTCATTCAATAGTTGGTACGGCGAGAAAATTCACGGTAGCAAAGCCATCCTGACCGATCTTCTTCGTGACGACATGGGTTTCGAGGGCATGGTCGTCAGTGACTGGAACGGTGTTGGCGAAGTACTTGGTTGTACGAACGATAACTGTGCCCAGGCAATCAATGCGGGTGTCGATATGGTGATGGCGCCGGGCAACTGGAAGCCCCTTTACTACAATATGCTCGATCAAGTGGCGGCCGGAGATATTTCGATGGCGCGAATCAATGAAGCGGTCGAGCGCATTTTGGTCATGAAAATGCGGGCGGGGTTATTCAACCGTGGTCTCCCCTCCGAATTTGCAGATGACTTTTCTGATCAAATCGGTCATGCGGATCATCGTGCCATCGCTCGCGAAGCCGTCAGAAAGTCGCAGGTGTTGCTGAAGAATCAAGGTGGTGTTCTTCCAGCATCGCCCGCAGAGAGGTTCATCATTGCCGGACCCGGTGCCGATAATATTGGGCAGCAGAGTGGTGGCTGGACTGTCAGTTGGCAGGGAACGGGTAATACCAATCAGGACTTTCCGGGAGGCACCTCGATTGCAGCAGGGCTGACTGCGCAAATCGAAGCTGCTGGCGGATCAGTGACATCAGACACGGATGCGGATGCTGATATCGCCATCATCGTTTTTGGTGAGTCTCCCTATGCAGAAATGCAGGGTGATGTTTACTCGGTTGCTTGGTACGACCAGAGGGGTGAGCGGGCTCTCATAAAGTCACTTAAGACGCGCGGGATTCCTGTTGTGGCGGTGTTCTTGACGGGTCGCCCCATGTGGGTCAACGACATTTTGAATGATAGCGATGCCTTTGTGGTGTCGTGGCTGCCGGGCAGTGAAGGGCAAGGCGTTGCTGACGTCCTACTTGCTGACGAGCAGGGAGGCGTTCAGTTCGATTTCGTAGGCAAGCTGCCCATGCCGTGGCCAGCGCTAGACGTAAATGCAACCGACCGCGATTTACCCGTGGACGAATTTATTTTCCCGATCGGTTATGGGTTGTCGGTGACTGACGAGTTGCTGTGGTCGGAGTTATCGGAGCAATTGATTGGTGCGGATAACAGCTTGGATCAAGAGGTCTTCAAGGGTGGCCCCAGAGGAAATTGGCAGCTCTTCACTGGTGATCCCAGCGACTGGGCGGTCGAGGTCACGGGCAGTA
Organism: Halieaceae bacterium; assembly: GCA_038143085.1. Lineage (GTDB taxonomy): Bacteria > Pseudomonadota > Gammaproteobacteria > Pseudomonadales > Halieaceae > Luminiphilus. Next base: position 200,936 of record JAYQLG010000006.1, on the reverse strand, counting down.
AGTCGCAGTCTTCGACTGGCAGCGTTGTCGTTCAAGCCATCGATCGGGTGGTTCAAGAGGATGCCCGACGTGTGACCTTCACGGGCGCGGATGAAAGGCTATCGGTCGTCTACATGCAGTCTGAGTATCCCACAGACCTCACTGACTTGGATGAGGCGGGCGGTGCGCTTGTTATCGATTTCAAGGTGGTAGAAAAGCCTACAGCCCCCGTGAATGTAAGAATGGATTGTAAGTACCCGTGTTCTGGGTCGGTCCGATTCACCAAGGTGCTACTTGATGCGCCTGTGGGGGAGTGGACTCAGAAGTCGATACCAACAGCCTGTTTTGCCAACGAGGGCTTGCAACTCGCTCAAGTAAACACAGCTTTTGTACTCGCAACCGAAGGTGATATAACGCTTGATATCTCGGAGATCAAACTGACAACGATGCCGGCGATTCGCTCGATCGTATCGTGTGCAGATTTAGTCAACGACACAGAGTTGTTGAACTAACAGAAGCAGAACAATAAGAAGGAAATCGATATGACAACCATTGATATGGTGATTGTGGCGCTGTACGCCGTCGGATTGTTTGGCTTGGCACAGTGGGTGTCTCGCGACTCGGGTCAAACCAAAACCACGGAAGACTACTTTCTCGCCGGAAGAACCTTGCCTTGGTGGGCAATCGGCGCCTCGTTGATAGCAGCCAATATCTCGGCAGAGCAGATTATCGGGCAGTCGGGTCAGGGCTATGTGGTCGGTTTGGCGATCGCCGCCTACGAATGGCAGGCCGCGATCGTGCTGCTGGTTGTTGCAAAGTACTTCCTGCCCATATTTCTGAAGCGCGAAATCTATACCATGCCGCAGTTCTTGCAGACTCGATATGGTACTGGGGTCAAATCCTTGATGTCTTTCTATTGGATCGTGCTTTACACCGCGGTCAATCTGACGGCTGTACTGTGGTTGGGCGGTCTGGCAATTGAGAGCTTGACGGGCGTCAGCGTGATGTCAGCGATGATGGGGCTTGCTGCTTTCGCGGTTCTTTACTCGCTTTACGGTGGTCTTAAGGCCGTTGCTTTGACGGACATTATTCAGGTTGTGATTCTTATCTTGGGTGGTTTTGCCATCACTTGGCTGGCACTGGATGCTGTCGGCGCAGGCCAGGGGGCGCTCGCGGGATTGGCTCGTCTCGGTGACGAAGTCCCGGGGCACTTCACTATGATTCTCGATGAGGCGCATCCTAACTACAGTGATCTTCCTGGCATCTGGACGCTTCTGGGCGGTCTTTGGGTGCTGCATTTTTCCTATTGGGGTTTTAACCAGTACATCATTCAACGCGCCCTGGGTGCGGAAAGTCTTGCTGAGGCGCAGAAGGGCCTCGCATTCGCCGCGTTTTTGAAGCTATTGATCCCAGTCATCGTGGTTGTACCGGGCATTGCGGCCCTCGTGCTCGCACAGGATGGCGCATTGGCGGCTGAGGTGCTCAATGACAAATCCGATCGCACCTATGGCGAGTTAATGAAACTGGCACCGGCTGGCCTTCGGGGGCTTGTCTTTGCGGCCTTGATAGCGGCCATTGTGTCCTCGCTAGCATCGATGATGAACTCGATTGCCACTATCTTCACCATGGATATCTACCGTCAATACGCGGGGAGTGAACGTGAGGAGTCGCATTATGTGATGGTTGGGCGAGTAGTCGCCTTCGCTGCCATGTTGATTGCTCTGGTGCTTGCTAGACCGTTTTTGGGCGGTATGGAGAGCGCATTCCAAACCATTCAAGAGTACACCGGCTTTATTGCCCCTGGTGTGGTGACCATTTTCCTCTTGGGCTTCTTTTACCAGCGAGCCAATGAGGCCAGCGCGTATGCTGTTCTGATCGGTTCCGTTATCGCCAGTCTGGCGCTAAAGGTGATGATGCCCGATATGCCGTTCGTGTTGCGGATATGGCTCGTTTTCCTCGCCAATATTGTTCTGGGTGTTCTGGTTGCTAAGCTGACCCGGGAGCCCGAGGCCGGGCAGCCCGTACTGCTGAGCGACATCGGGTTTGGTACAACGCAGGGCTTTAATGTCGCGGCTATTGCGGTAGCGCTTATTCTGGTCTTGATCTACGCAGCGTTTTGGTAGGCATCAACAGTTGAAAAAAAGGCCCCAAATGGGGCCTTTTTTGTGTCTTTCTCTGCGTTTGTCACGAACTTTACTTCAAGCTCTTTTTTGTCAGCGCACGATAGACTTTATCTTTCCAGCCTGTGTAAGGGGGCGCAAGATACTTGTTCATTGTGAAGTTCGCCTGGTGGAATACCGGACGCATTTTCGAGCAGGAGTTGAAGCCCTCCTTACCGTGATAGTGCCCCATACCGCTACCTCCGACGCCTCCGAAGGGTAGGTCGTGCTGAGATACGTGCAGTAGCGCATCATTAATCGATACACCGCCCGACATAATGTGGTTGATGTAAAGCTCAGAGAGCTTCTTGTTCCGCGTGAAGGGGTACATAGCGAGTGGCCGGTCGCCCGAGTTCACGTGGTCAATCACATCTTCCGGTGTCTCGTAGGTGATGACCATCAAGAGAGGGCCAAAGGTTTCGCGGTTTCGGATGGCCATCTCGGGGGACGTATCAACTACTAACTGTACCGGGACTTTGCGCGTGTCAGGGTTGGGTTCTTCACCCGTCGGGTTGATGATCTTTGCGCCGTAACTTTTTGCGTCCTCGAGCGTCGCCATCATTCGGTCGTAGGCGCGCTGATCGATCATGGATGTGTAGTCATCGCTATCGATCGTTGGGACGTTGGCTTTCAACCAGTTGCCGCAGAGCTCGATGAACTCGTCTAGCTGTGATTTGTGCACCATCACGTAGTCGACATTCACACAGATTTGCCCGGCGTTGAACTGCTTAGCAAACATGATTCGCTCAACCGCTTTTGCTAGGTCGTAGTTGGGATCAATGATGGCCGGCGACTTACCCCCTAGCTCCAGAATAACCGGGGTCAAGTTCTCAGCCGCTGACGCCATCACCTTTTTGCCGGTTGCGCCAGAGCCAGTGAAAATAATGAGATCAAAGGCAAGCTTTGAGAATTCGATCCCAACGCCACCTGTTTCCTCAATGAAGAACAGCTTGTCTTCGGGCAGGTAATTGGGTGACAGCTCCTTGAGCAATCGGGTCAGGTGTCGACTGTTTTCCGACATCTTGACCATCGCGCGGTTACCCGCGGCAAAGGCGATTGCAATTTGAGAAACAGCCAGGAAGACCGGGAAGTTCCAGGGAACGATCAGACCCATCACGCCAAGCGGTTGTGCTTTTACGGTGTTTTTCGCAAATGGGAACATCGTTGCATCGATATGACGCTTCTCTTCTTTCATCCACTTTCGAAGGTTTTTGACAATGTCATCGATGGAGCCGCCGGTGCCAATAAACTCGGCAAACATCGTTTCGTGCTCGGAGCGGTGCCCGTAATCCAATGAGATCGCTTTTGAGATTGCGTCAGTGTTTTCGCCGATAAGTCTTTTTAGCTGTTTGAGGTCGTGCTTACGCTCGTCACAGCTTGGGTAAGGTGCCTTGTGGTAGGCGCGTCGCATCTCATCTAGCTTCATCTGCATTGAGGTGCGAATCGCCTCGGCTTGCTCAATTGATTCGGCGATGGACGGATTAATTTCTGCGATCGAGTTCATGATGGCCTCGTTATTGTTTGATTAAGCAAAAACAGTAACGCCGTGGGCAGGCCAATGCAATGTACTTTTGATGGTCTATTACGGGCTGTTATGTACGATGTTCACTGGCTTTGAGAGCCTTTTCCGGGAGAGAGCGAGCTGGCCGCCAACGCGTGATTGCCGCCTAGTGGTGAGGCCGCTATGCTTTAGCGAAAACGACAAGAGAGAGCTTTGGAATGAATGACCGAGTACTGATGTCTATCGAGGGTGGCGTGTGTCACGTACGGTTGAATCGACCTGAAAAGATGAATGCACTTGATCCTGCCATGTTCGAGGGCATCACAGCGGCACTGGCCGAGCTTGCAAATGACACGAGTATTCGCGTGATTGTGCTGAGTGGTGAGGGGAAGGCTTTCTGTGCAGGGCTTGATCTTGGGAGTTTTGGGCTCAGTGATGATGCCCCCACCGACCTGGTGCCTCGGACGCACGGTAAGGCAAATGGGGTTCAGCACCTAGGGTGGGGCTGGCGAGAACTACCGGTGCCGGTGATCTCGGCTGTGCACGGTGTTTGTCTTGGCGGCGGTATGCAGCTTATGGCGGGCTCAGATATTAAAATCATCCATCCAGAGACCCGTTGCGCGGTCATGGAGATGCGATGGGGACTGGTGCCCGATATGTCCGGTTATCCACTTTGGCGGGGGAATGTTCGCGACGATATTCTGCGCCGGCTCGTTTACACTAATGAAATGTTTTCCGGTGCTGAGGCTCAGGCTTTTGGATTTGCCACGGAAGTCAATGACGACCCGCTCAGTCGCGCAATGACGCTAGCGCATGAGATAGCGGGCAAGAATCCGGAGGCGATCCGCGCCGCCAAGCGCATCTCAAACAGCATGGGTGATGCGACCGATGCCGAGTTATTGCTGGCGGAATCGGTTGAGCAAACCGAGATCATTTACAAGCCAAATCAACTGGAAGCCGTTTCTGCCTATTTTGAAAAACGGGCGGCTAACTTTAAGTAGTTTTGGTTCCTTCTTCAGTTAGTCAACAACGCATAAAAAAAGCGCCGTATGGCGCTTTTTTTTATGGAAGTTTTTCTGAGAGCTTTTATTCGAGGGCTCAATTAGGGCGATGTAAACAGCTCTACCCAAAGCGCGAGTGCAGACTAGGCTAGGGCGTCCTCAAGTTTTCGCTGATCAACAACAAATCTTCGAATGCCGTCTGCGAGTTTCTCACTCGCCATCGCACTCTCGTTGTGCTCAAACCGAAACTCAGCTTCTTCGATAGGGGCTGGGGGAGCCACTCGTTCGCTGCTGCTCACCAAGGCTCGGGGCAAATCACCATCGCTTTGACCCAGTTCATTGAGTAAGTCAGGTGCGATGGTCAAACGATCGCAACCTGCCAGCGCCTCAATTTGACCGGTATTGCGGAAGCTGGCACCCATGACAACGGTTTCGTATCCATGTGTTTTGTAATAGGTGTAGATGCGACGCACCGACTGGACGCCCGGATCTTGTTCTGGACTGTCGATACTGATGTCGGTATTCGCCTTGTACCAGTCGGTGATACGACCCACAAAGGGGGAAATCAGGAAAACACCGGCATCGGCGCAGGCTCGAGCTTGCTCAAAGCCAAAGAGCAGGGTGAGATTACAGTGAATACCTCGCTTCTCCAGTTCGGCTGCGGCGCGAATCCCTTCCCAGGTGGATGCAATTTTGATGAGTACACGGCTGGAATCAACGCCCACCTTGGCGTATTGGTCAATCAAGCTCTCGGCTTTTGAAATGGTCTGGTCAGTATCAAACGACAGACGAGCATCGACCTCTGTACTGATGACGCCGGGCACTAGCTGAACAATTTGAGAGCCAACACGAACGGCGAACTCATCGGCAGCGTTTTGCGATCCCTTCAACGCACTTACATCATTAGCAAACCGCTCTAGACCCGCAGCTTTCAACAGAAGCGAGGGGTTTGTCGTCGCGTCAACGGGCTTGAGTTGAGCGATAGCGTCGATATCTCCAGTGTCAGCAACTACCGTACTCATTGCTGCGAGTTGATCAAGTTTCGTCATTTGCATTCCAGTCGGGCTTCGCTTCGTTTAGCGCGGGAGTTTATCTTATTACCGTTCAACTCCTGTAGTATTTGCGACCATATTGTCATTTTAAGAGACGTACGATGCCGACTATCCACCGACATATGTTTGAAGGCGAGGGCCGCTTCAATCCAGTGACCTTGGGTCAATTTGACGATGCTATCTCTGCGGCGATAGCAGATGACGAATGCCAGGTTTTACTGCTTTTGGGTGAAGGTAAGAACTTCAGCCAAGGCCTTGATCTCGAGTATCTAATGGCGAGCGAGGATAAGCAGTTCACCGAGTTGTGCATGCGAGTGCTGGCAAGACTGTTGGACGCGCCTTTTCCCGTCGTCTCTCTAGTGACCGGGCACGCCTTTGGTCTTGGCGCGATGATCGTGCTCGCCTCCGACTACAGCGTTATGCGGTCCGATCGAGGTTTTTTCTGTTTACCAGAGGTCGATCTCAACATGACGCTGACAGTGCGTATGAACGAATTGGTGTGTAGCAAGTTAAATCCAAAAGCAATCAGAGCGAGCTTGCTGACGGGCGAACGTTTGACCGCCGAGCGGGCGCTCGAGTTGGAGGTAGTGGACGGGGTCGCCGAGCTTGAGGAGTTGGAAGAGCGAGGATTGGCGATAGCAGGCCCCATGATGGGTAAGAATCGACGTTCTCTTGCAGGACTAAAGCGAGGCTTTAACCAACCCATCATTGAGCTTATCGAGTCAGATGAAAACGATGGTCCGATTGCTGCTCCTGATTTTGCCTGACAATTGCATTTGGGCCTTTCACGGTTGAGTGGGAGGCACGAATTGGTTGTACTGGCTGCTACGTTGATGACTCAGGGTTATCAGTTGGCCGGCTAAAGCCTGGAGTTTGCAAACCTAAAAACAGCCGGGATGGTCTGTGGTGCACCAGGGTGATTATTAGCCCTTTGCCAATGCGTCCAGGAGCATTTCACTGTCTGCCCATCCCAAACAGGCGTCAGTGATACTTTTGCCGTAGGTGAGTGTTTCGGGTGCCGCGATGGCTTGATTGCCTCCAACGAGGTGGCTTTCAATCATCACCCCTCTGATAGGACAGTCTCCGGAGCGACGTTGATCGACGATGCTCTGACACACGCTAATCTGTTTCGCGTGGTCCTTCTGACTGTTGGCATGACTGCAATCGACCATGACGCCCGTATTCAGGCCTGCATTTTCAAGCAGAAGCTCGGCCTCACGGACGCTTGCAGCGTCATAGTTCGGTTTCAGACCACCGCGTAAAATCAGATGGCAGTCGGTATTGCCCGTAGTCTTTACGATGGCTGCAGCGCCGGTCTTTGTCACCGAGAGAAAGTGGTGGCTGGCGGCAGCTGCTCGAATGGCATCGACGGCAATCTGGACGTTGCCTTCAGTGCCATTTTTAAAGCCAATCGGGCAGGAAACGCCTGATGCAAATTGCCGGTGGTTTTGACTTTCTGTCGTTCGAGCACCGATGGCGCCCCAGGACATTAAATCAGCAATATATTGTGGCGAAACAGCGTCTAACAGCTCCCCGGCTGTGGGCAATCCCATGTTGTTGATTTCGAGCAACAGCTCGCGTGCTAGCGCCAAGCCCTCGTTGATTCTAAAACTTCCGTCAAGGAACGGATCATTGATGTAACCCTTCCAGCCCAAGCTAGTCCTTGGCTTTTCGAAATAGACTCGCATCACGATCTCAAGCTTGTCTGCATATTTCTCACGCAAGCGCATGAGTTTTGCCGCATATTCACGAGCAGCACTGGCATCGTGAATAGAGCAGGGGCCAATCACCACAAGCAGTCGCTCATCGTCGCCGGACATGATGTTGGCGATTTTGGTGCGTGTTGTCTTGATCAGCGTGGTTATGGTTTCTGAAACGGGGAAGCGTGCGATAACCGTATCGGGCGCAACAAGGCTATCGATACTTTCGATTCGGACATCGTCGATAGCAGACACGTCTGTGGGGGACACGGTGGCTCCTTAAAGGTTACGTAAAGACCTGTTTTGTCTCGATAGTACTGACTTTATACGGTGCGTGTCCGCTCGAAACTTGCGAAGCTTGGGTACCGCTGCGGTGGACGTGGTGGTCTGATCACCCCTCGGCGAGCGCACTTAACAGCATCTCACTATCCGCCCAGCCGAGGCAGGCGTCGGTAATGCTTTTGCCATAGGTAAGCTCATCGCGCGCGGCGATGGCTTGGTTGCCACCAACGAGGTGACTTTCAATCATGACGCCGCGAATGGGTGAGTGACCCGCACGTCGCTGATCCACGATGCTTTGACATACACCAATTTGCTTCGCATGGTCTTTCTGGCTGTTGGCGTGACTGCAGTCGACCATGAGACCTGTATTTAAACCTGCGTTTTCCAATAGGAGCTCAGCTTCTCGAACACTTGTCGCATCGTAGTTTGGTTTCAGCCCACCGCGCAAAATAAGGTGGCAGTCGGCATTTCCAGTGGTCTTAACAATCGCCGCCGAGCCAGTCTTTGTCACGGATAGGAAGTGATGGCTAGCGCCAGCTGCTCGAATGGCGTCCACGGCAATCTGAACATTGCCCTCGGTACCATTTTTAAATCCTACGGGGCAGGAAAGGCCCGATGCTAGTTGTCGATGATTTTGGCTCTCGGTGGTACGGGCGCCAATGGCTCCCCACGACATGAGGTCCGCCACATACTGAGGTGTAATGGTATCCAGAAATTCACCCGCCGTGGGCATGCCCATGTCATTAATGGTCAGCAGCAACTCTCGAGCTAGCGCCAAGCCTTGGTTGATCTCAAAGCTGCCATCAATATGGGGGTCGTTGATGTATCCCTTCCAGCCCAAACTCGTTCTGGGCTTTTCAAAGTAGGTTCGCATGACGATTTCGAGTTTGTCAGCATATTGCTCACGGACAGTCATCAATCTCGTCGCGTACTCGAGCGCAGCCTCGGAATCATGGATGGAGCAGGGCCCTATGACCACGAGAAGACGCTCATCGTCGCCGCGCATGATTGCGGCGATCCTCGCCCGTGTCGATCGGATTAACGCTGTCGTCGCCTCCGAAACGGGGTAGCGACTGATAATTTCGTTGGGGGCAACGAGGTCATTGATGCCATCGATTCGAACATCGTCGATAGCAGACACGTCTGTGGGGGACACAACAACTCCTTAGAAGGCGGATATGCCGGTTTGGCTGCGTCCCAATATTAACGCATGAACGTCATGAGTGCCCTCGTAGGTATTCACAACTTCCAGGTTCAACATGTGTCGTATTACGGGAAAATCGCCAGAAATACCGTTTCCACCCAGCATATCTCTGGCATCCCGAGCAATTTGAAGTGCTTTACCACAGGAATTTCGCTTAATCAGACTGATTAGGTCGGGTGATATCGCACCGTCGCTCATCAGGACACCCGCCCGATGACAGGCCTGCAGGCCAATACCAATTTCAGTTTGCATGTTGGCAAGTTTGAGTTGTATTAACTGCTTGCTCGCGAGCGGCACATCAAATTGCTGCCGATCCAGTGTGTACTGCCGCGCCGTTTGCCAGCACGTCTCTGCGGCGCCCAGCGCACCCCAAGCGATGCCGTAACGGGCATTGTTAAGGCACCCAAACGGACCCTTCAGCCCTTCGACATTGGGGAGGTGATTTTCAGCAGGCACAAATACATCGTTCATGACGATTTCACCGGTGATTGAGGCTCGAAGTGCGAGCTTCCCCTCAATCTTAGGTGCGCTTAGGCCTTCCATGCCTTTTTCCAGAATAAAGCCCCTGATGATGCCGTCGTCAGTCTTTGCCCAAACGACAAACACGTCGGCAATAGGACTGTTGCTAATCCACATTTTGGAGCCAGTCAGTCGATACCCGCCATCCACGGACTTGGCGCGCGTTTTCATGCCACCGGGATCGGAGCCGTGATCGGGTTCGGTCAGCCCAAAGCAGCCAATTAATTCGCCAGTGGCGAGACGAGGCAGGTACTTTTCTCGTTGGGCCTCGGTTCCGTAAGCGTAGATGGGATACATGACGAGGGATGACTGGACGCTCATCATGGACCTGTAGCCTGAATCAACGCGTTCTATTTCTCGCGCGACCAGTCCGTAGCAGACATAGTCGACGCCAGGGCAGCCGTAGCCGGAGATGGTAGATCCAAGTAAGCCAACCTCACCCATCTCGCGGAAGATTTCGGCGTCCATACGCTCCGTCGCAAAGGCCGAAGTCACCCGCGGAGCAAGCTTTGCTTGCGCGTACTCTCGCGCCGATGCTTGCACCATACGTTGCGTGTCTGTGAGTTCAGCGTCCAACTCAAATGGATCTTCCCAATTGAGTTTGGTCCAGCGAGTGTTGCCACCCATGGTATTCCCCCAGTTAGCTCTCTGTGTCCCGGATAACTCTGTGTCCCGGATAAAAGGTCTCTATATGCCCAAGAGTAGAGGGCCTGAGACGGGGCAGCAATCCCCCTATCGTGGGGGCTAGGGTAGCTAAGCCGTCTCTTGGAAAATCTCTCGCCCAATCAGCATGCGTCTAACCTCTGAGGTCCCGGCACCGATTTCGTAGAGCTTGGCATCGCGAAGGAAACGTCCGGTGGGGTAATCCATGGTGTAGCCGTTGCCTCCCAGTACCTGGATGGCATCCAGCGCGGCTTTAGTTGCCGCCTCGGCAGTGTAGAGAATCACTGCAGCAGCATCCTTGCGACTGTCCTCACCACGATCGAGCGCACGACCGACCTCGTAGAGATAGGCGCGGCAGGCCGCCGTCGAGGCGTACATGTCAGCTAACTTACCTTGGATGAGCTGAAACTCACCAATGGGTTGATCAAACTGCTTTCGCTCATGGACGTAGGGAACAACGGCGTCCAGACAGGCTTGCATAATGCCCACGGGACCGGCCGACAGAACAGCTCGCTCGTAATCAAGCCCCGACATGAGTACGGCGACACCGGAGTTAACTTCCCCGAGCACGTTTTCGACGGGGACCGGGCAGTCCGTGAATATGAGCTCCGCAGTATTGGAGCCGCGCATACCCAGTTTGTCGAGCTTCTTACCTTGCGTGAAGCCAGGGAAATCACGCTCAACGATGAATGCGGTTATCCCACGAGAGCCTGCGTCAGGCGCTGTTTTGGCGTAAATCACGTAGGTGTCTGCGTCAGGCCCGTTGGTGATCCACATTTTATTGCCATTGAGTACGTAGTGATCGCCTTTGAGGTCTGCGCGTAGCTTCATGCTGACAACGTCCGAACCTGCATTTGGCTCACTCATGGCCAATGCGCCCACTTTTTTGCCAGAGCACAGATCAGGTAGGTATTTCTCTCTCTGACTTTCCGATCCATTTCTCTGGATCTGATTGAGACAGAGGTTGGAGTGCGCACCATAGGACAACCCGACCGATGCCGATGCTCTGCTGATTTCCTCAAGCACAATGATATGCGCCAGGTAGCCCATGTCGGAGCCGCCGTAACGCTCATCGGCTGTGATACCCAGAAGACCGAGCTCTCCCATTTTTTGCCACATGTGATGAGGAAAATCGTTGTCTCGGTCGACGGCATCGGCAATCGGAGCGAGCTCATTTTCAACAAACTGGCGCGTCATCTCGCGCAGCATATTGAGCTCTTCACTCAAGCCATGGTTCAGGCTGCTCAAAGGGTTGGTCATACTGCGATCTCCTGTCTATACACTTAGGTCCAGGTCTCTTCATTAAATTTTCAGTGCTGTTCCCAGATTTTCTTCTCGGGTTCCTGACCCGGTCGCATAGCGAGCCAACAGTATACCTGATAGGCTCCGCGACCATTGTGATCTGCGGATTTGGTTCGCATTGCTTCCGCAAGGCGTCGCGTCTGTTGTTAGCTCATCCGGACGATATGGGGATTACCCCAAAAGGACGCGCCGAGTGTGGACGGCTAGTGGTAGTCTCGCAATATCGTTAAAGGGGTACAGTTTGGACACACGCGCGCTTCGAAATACGCTGGGACAGTTCGCCACTGGGGTGTGCGTGTTAACCACTAACGATCCTGATCGTGGTGCGATTGGGATGACGGTTAATTCTTTTGCCGCGGTATCCCTAGAGCCTGCACTGGTACTTTGGAGCATCCAGAACACGTCTGAGTGCTTTAAAGAATTCACCGAGTGTGATCGGTATGGGATATCCGTTTTACGGCAGTCTCAGGAAAAATTGTCAAACCGCTACGCGCGCTCGCTAGAGCACAGAGTTGATGAGGGTGATTGCTTTGTGGACTCGCATGGGGTGCCCCTGATTCAGGGCGCGCTTGCCACACTCTCGTGCAAGGTATCGGCGCTTCATCCGGGTGGAGATCACCACATTATCGTGGGTGAAGTCGTTGACTTCGAAAGTCACTCGGGTGACCCCCTCGTCTTTTTCGGCGGCGCCTACAGTCGTTTAGGCTAATTTACATCCCGTTTGGGTAGGGCGTTAAGTCGGCGGTTCCCGATGCACGGACCTGCGCTAGTGCATCGGCATAGGCAATGAGTTGTTTCATGCAGTACAAGCTGCGTTCCGAAATGTAGCTATGCTCGCCTTCGTCGTTTTCTGACTCTTCCTTATTCATGACCACCATGCAGTTTCTCACGATCAGGTGCTCTGGTAGGTAACAGAGGCGATTGTTTTTGTAGCTGCTCGTGCGCAGCTCGTTGATTGGGTATGTCCCCCCGGGTCCGACGGACACTCCCACTGGAAGCGCGGGTTTATGGGCGAAGGATGCGCCGCCGCAGACCAAAAAGAAGTTCTTAAGAGCGGCGGGGACCATCCCGTGCCACTCCGGCGCAATCATAATAAAGGCATCGGCCGCATCGATTTCTTTTGTCAGTGCCTTAAGACCGCTCCATTGAGGCGCATCGCTGCCAATGTCCTCGTCCCAGAGTGGCAAGGGATCTTTGCCAAGATCACAAATCCAGCAGCTATGATCTCCAAGGCTCGTTAGCTGACTGGCCAGGAAGCGGGCTACCTTCGCGCTCTGCGAGTCTTTTCGATGGCTTCCAACAATGATGGCAATCTGCATGAGAGGTTCTCGCTCGCTGGTGGGGTCGACGATGATACTAATGCGACTATTGCATGGCTAGACACTGCTGCCAAAACGTCAGCGCAGCGGGCGGCAGCTGAGTCGCGTGCCGTCGTATCAGGTAAAAGCGACGCGCCATTCTCGCGGGAGGCGGGGTGCTAATCTCGATGAGCGTCGCGTCGGCTAATTCTCTCTCTACGACACGTCGCGACAGGCAGCCAATTCCAACGGTCCTCGCTACGGCTCGTTTTATGGGTTCGTTGTGCCGAAACTCCATGGCGATATCGATATCATTCAAATGTGTAGCAAAAGTGTCGTTGAACATGTTTCTGGCACCTGAGCCTCTCTCCCGCAGTACCCAAGGTGTGGTTACGAGATCTGTCATTGATGACTTGGTTTTTTTCGCGAGTGGATGGTCTGGGCTTGCAAATACGACCAGTTCGTCCTCGAGCCACGGGGCGCAAAGGATGGAGGGATCTGTCACCGGGGATTCAATTAACCCAAAGTCCAGCTCACCGCTAGTAAGTCGGTCTGTAATACCGGGTGAGTTATCACTTGTGATTCGTATTTCGACGTTGGGGTGTTGTTGTTGAAAATCGACCATAGGATCAACGATGACGTGATTAGCAATCGTAAAGCTCGCGCCGATTTCAATGACGCCGCCCATAGCATTGCCTAGAAACTGCTGATCAAGTTCTACCGCTTGATCAAGGAGCGAAGCGATATTGGGTAAGAGTGATTGACCGAATCGGTTCAGTACCAACTTGCGACCAATGCGCTCGAATAGCTGCTGTCCAATGTTTTCCTCGAGTTGTTGTAGTGAGGAGCTAATGGCTGATTGCGACAAAGCGAGCGCCTGACCGGCAGCCGTTGTCGATCCAAACTCATCGATGGCCTGCAGGACCCGTAGTTGTTTTAACGTGTATTGCATAGTTACTCGCCTACTCCTTACTCGAGCTCAAACCTACCTAATAAACCGATTAATAGTAACGAATTAAACCATTTTTTTTAGTAAATAAAATCGAATACAGTCTCGGGCCTAATAAGGGGAAAGGTTATGGCGGAGCAAAAAGCAACCAATATTCATTGGCACGAAGGCGACATCACGCGAAAGGAGCGGGGTGATCTATTGGGGCATGGCGGCGCGACATTGTGGTTCACTGGACTATCAGGTTCCGGGAAGAGCACGGTTGCCGTGGCGCTAGAGGGCGTCCTACACGACATGGGCGTGCTGTGCTACCGACTGGATGGCGACAACGTGCGCTTTGGTATTAACAAGAACCTCGGTTTCAGCGAAGAGGACCGCGCGGAAAACATTCGTCGTGTTGGCGAGATTTCGAAGCTCTTTGTCGACTCCGGAGTGTTAGTACTATCGAGCTTCATCTCTCCCTATGTGCGAGATCGGGACTTGGTACGCCAGGTTCATGAAGAAGCTGGCATGGAATTTATTGAGGTCTTCGTCGATTGCAGTCTTGAAGCTGCGGAGTCCCGAGACCCAAAGGGGCTCTACAAAAAAGCCCGAGCGGGGGAGATTAAGAATTTCACCGGTATTGATGACCCCTATGAGGCGCCTTCAGCACCTGAAATTCACCTGCACACTGACCAGCAAAGCCTAGAGGAAGAGGTTGCACAGATTATTGACGTGCTCAAGGCGCGCGGCCTCATCAGTGCAAAGTAACGGAGAATCAAGAATATGAGTTTAATTACACCTCACGGGGCGGCATCACTGACACCTCTAATTGCAACAGGCCAGCGTTTGGCTGACCTTGAAGCAGAGTCATCAACGCTGCCATCGATCACGGTGTCGTCTGCTGCGGCAGCTAACGCCGTTATGTTGGGCGCCGGCTATTTCACTCCACTTACGGGCTACATGAATCGCGCCGACGCATTGAGTGTGGCGACCGATTTAAAAACCACCGACGATACCTTCTGGCCAGTCCCTGTACTCAATATGGTGGAACGTTTTGATGGCAACGTAGGCGATCGTATTGCGCTGCGTGACCCCAACGTCGATGGCGCTCCGGTCATAGCGGTTATGGATGTAACCGGCATCGAATGTCTGTCGGATGATGACATGGCGCTGATGACGCGTGAGGTTTTCGGGACAGATGATCCAAATCATCCCGGCGTTGCCACGTTTAATGGGCAGGGTCAGGTCTTGCTCTCAGGGCCCATTGAGGTTCTGAACTTCTCCTATTTCCAGTCTGACTTTCCTGGCACGTTTAGAACAGCCATGGAAATTCGAGAGGAAATTGAGTCGCGTGGTTGGACACGCGTCGTTGCGTTCCAGACCCGTAATCCCATGCATCGCGCACACGAGGAACTCTGTCGCATGGCGATGAGTGACCTGAACGCGGATGGCATCCTAATTCACATGCTTCTGGGTAAGCTCAAGGCGGGCGATATTCCCGCCGATGTACGTGACGATTCGATCAGAACCATGGTTGACCACTACTTCCCTGAAAATACCGTCATGGTAACGGGCTATGGCTTTGACATGCTCTACGCTGGGCCCAGAGAAGCGGTACTGCACGCTGTCTTTAGACAAAACGCTGGCTGCACTGAGCTTATTGTAGGTCGCGACCATGCAGGTGTGGGCGACTATTACGGCGGATTCGATGCGCAGACTATTTTTGATGAGCGCGTACCCGAGGGAGCACTCGAAATCGATATCTACCGGGCGGATCACACGGCCTACAGTAAGAAACTTGATCGAGTCGTCATGATGAAGGATGCACCTGATCACTCCAAAGAAGACTTTGTGCTGCTCTCAGGAACCGCCGTGAGGGAAATGCTGGGGCAGGGCATTGCGCCACCTCCGGAATTCTCTCGTCCTGAAGTCGCAAAAATTCTGATGGATTACTATCAGTCGCTGGATCAGTAATCGTCTACTGTCTAAGCCTCGAGGTATTGCTGTCGGGCGACGGCCACTAATCGTTCGATGCCCTGCCTGACAGTACCCTCATCACCGGCGTAGTTGAGTCGGAGACACTCGTTGGCGTGCTGCCACGTGGTGTCCAAGCCTTGGAAAAAATGGCGACCAGAGACAGTGACTACACCTTCCCGGGCAGCTCTCCGATAGAGCTCGTCTGTTCCGCCCGGTAGGTTTTCAAACCATGTCCAAAGGAACATAGCGCCATTGGGCTGATGAATTCTGACCGGCAGATCGTGTGCCGCAGACATCATTGCCTCAATCGCCAAGCGCTGTTTTCGCAGGTAGTGCGGTTTTATGACCTGCTCGGATAGGTCAGACAAGCGATCACTCATGAGCAGAGGCAGGACCAATTCAGGGCCGGTTCTTGCGGGTGCCAACCCATTGATCGCATTGGCATTGCTGATGAGCTTGGTTACTTCGGGTGGTCCAACGACGATACCTGTCCGCACGCCGGGTAACCCGAACTTCGACAGACTGAGGCAGAGAATCGTGTTGTCATCCCAGAAGGGGGTCGCCTCGGTATAAATCATACCGGGAAAGGGTAGGCCGTATGCGCCGTCGATAATGAGGGGAACCCCAGCGGCTTTGCATCGCGACGCGACTTGAGACAATTCATCATCAGAGACCACGTTGCCCGAGGGATTGGTGGGTCGTGATAGACAAACGGCACCGGTGGTCTCGGAGTTCACGGAAAATTCCGTCAGGTCGACGCCGTATTTGAATTGTCTGTCTGGCAGTAAATCGATCCTGGCTGCAGTCGATTTGAGGATGGATCCATCCTGACGCGACATGTCGTTGTAACCCACGTACTCGGGGGCAATAGGTAAGGCGATCTGCTTCCAGCTTCCGTCGCTAAATTGGCCTGCAAACGCATTGAACAGAATTTCGAAACTCGCCTGACTTCCATTGGTTATGGCGATGTGATCGGCTGAGATCTTGGCACCAAATAGCGAAGAGAGCTGATCAGCCAAGCAGGCCCGGAAGATTTCATGCCCTTGCGGCGCGTCATAGTCTCCGACCATTCTGGCGAATCGGTTGGCATCGGCGATCAGTTCTGCCGCGCTTTCTCTGAGCGCATCTTGGACCTCCTGAATGTGAGCCGGGTTACCCCCACCGAGGGGATAGAGTGTGGCGCCCTCGGGTGGAGAAATGCTCAAATCCTCCATTAGCTGGACGATGCCGCTTTGGCTACTGTAATGTTCGGCGTAATTCGAAAAATTCACGTCTTGCGTACACCTTCGGGTCCGATCAACTCACACTCTGGCTGTGGCCAGACGGTCGATATCGCGGTTAAGAGACAGACATAATGATAACACCGCTAATCATTGCGAACTGGAAAATGGCCATCGATGCCGATGGCATTGAGGCGTTCAAAGCGACGTGGAAGTCGAAGCCATCGATTGACGGTATCGAGGCCGTTGTCGCACCGCCGGCGCCTTACCTATCGCTGGTTCAGGGGCTTAGCCAACTTTCCTTGTGCGCCCAAAACGTTTCAGAGAATGACCAGGGCGCTCACACAGGTGAGGTGGCCGCATCCATGCTTACGGACTTTGGTTGTCAGTATGTGATCGTCGGACACTCCGAGCGACGCCAAAATCAGGGAGAGACCAATGTCATCGTGGCGCAGAAGGCTAAGCGCGCCCAGGCGGCAGGCTT
The DNA here is from genome assembly GCA_038143085.1 of Halieaceae bacterium. Classification (GTDB taxonomy): domain Bacteria; phylum Pseudomonadota; class Gammaproteobacteria; order Pseudomonadales; family Halieaceae; genus Luminiphilus. The sequence continues at coordinate 183,664 of JAYQLG010000006.1, read as the reverse complement.
AACCCCCGTGGTCTGTGTTGGTGAGGCCAGCCACATTCGCGCTGAGGGTCATGCAAACTCGTATGTGAGAGATCAGGTGTTGAGCAGTTGTGACGGCCTAACTGAGGATCTTGTTATTGCTTACGAGCCAGTGTGGGCCATCGGCTCGGGCGAGGCAGCGTCTGCCAATGTCGCCAGCGAGATGCATCTCGACATAAAAGCGGCGCTTGCGGATCGATATCCTGAGCTTCGCGTGATTTACGGCGGTAGCGTCAAACCTGACAACTGTGCGGCCTTTACCAAGGCGACAGGTATTGATGGACTCTTGGTGGGTGGGGCGTCACTGTCGGCCGAGTCCTTTTGGAATATATGTGCAGCGGCCAAAGGAGCTGAGTAATGGAAGTAGCAGGTAATACACCTGTCTTAGTATCGGCCAGCCAAGTTGTTGATCGATTGGATGAAAATTGGGAAAAGCTCGGGCCTGCGGACATGGCTGCCAAGGCAGTGTCTGAGACGCTAGCATCGACAGCGGTTGCGGATATTGGCTCGTATGTTGACCGTGTTGTGGTCATGCGCACCTTTGTTGACTCGGTACCTGACAGAATTAAGCCTCTGCTTGCGCCCTTCGGGTTTAGTACCAAGTTTGCTCGATCAGTCGCGGCCCGAGCAGGTCTCGACCATGCCGCCGCACACTACGCTACGGCGGGAGGCCAGAGCCCCCAGCAATACACGGCTAAGGCTTGCCGTGCGATTGCCAGTGGTGAAGCACGCGCGATCGTTCTCTGCGGTGCAGAGGCTATCGGCACCATGCGCGCTCATCAACGCTCAGGCGAGACTTTGGATTGGTCAGAGAACCCAGCGGGAGATCAATCCGATGACAGTATGGGCCTAGAAGATCAATTCGTACCAGCCTTAGCGGCCCACAAAGTCATTGCGCCCATTGATATCTACCCTTTGATGGAGCACTGCAAACGAACGGTTCGCGGCATGTCACGCCCCGATTACCTGACGTATCTTGGTGAAGTCTTAACGCCTTTGTCGAATGCGGCGAGGGTCAACCCCTTTACGATGTTCGAGAAGGTGCCAGAGCCTGATGAAATTGCCTGGTTTCTGGACGTAATCGTGTGGTGGGTGATCCCCATTTGAAATCGATGGTGGCGAAGGATGGGGTGAATCAATCAGCCGCTGTGTTGGTAATGAGTTTCGAGCTGGCATCCGAATTGGGGCTTGCAGACAAGGCCGTATTCCTTCGAGGCTTTGCTGAGGCGTCAGAGCAAGCACTGCTTGAACGCACGGATTTATCGACCTCGCCAGCGCTTAGATGGGCTTACGATAATGCCGTAGCATCCTCGGGGCTATCGGTCAGCGATATCGAAGCCTTCGATCTTTACAGCTGTTTTCCCGTTGCCGTCATAGAGGCAATGGAAGCTCTGGGAATCGATACTGACGACCACCGCCCAACGAGCTTGACCGGTGGCCTGCCTTTCTTCGGTGGGCCTGGAAACAATTATTCTATGCACGGTATTGCCTCCGCAGTTTCGGCTATTCAGGAAGGCCGATACAACCATGTGCTTGTGGGCGCACTTGGCGGTCACATGTCAAAGCATGCCGTCGGCGTCTACAGTTGTACTCCCGGAAGTGGTGGCTGGCTGTCGTCCGAAAAAGCGTTTGAAGAAGCTGGAAATAGCGCCTCGCTTGCCTCAGAATTCAGCGGCTCCGCCGTGGTTGAGACCTTCACCGTCAAAATGATTCCAGAGGGACAGTGGCTTGCTGTGCTCGCTATCAATGATGAAGGTGAGCGTGTCATCGCGGCGTCGTTGCTCGAGCCGGGTGAACTTCATGACAAGTTCACCCAGGGAGAGCCCATAGGGGAGAGGATCGCGATCGAGCCCTCCGGTGAAAACACCCATTGTGTCGTTGGACTTGTCTGACGAGGACAGATTAAACAGAGGAAAGTTATGGATATTTCAGGAAGAGCGGCCGTTGTTACCGGTGGTGCATCGGGAATTGGACAAGCAGTTGCGCGGCGCATTTTTGCTGACGGTGGCAATGTCATTATCTTTGATCTCAACGCCGAGGCCGGCGCTGCTATGGTCGAGGAAATGGGTGCCGATCGTTGTCTTTTTGCCGAGGTCAATGTCGCCGACGAAGCTACCGTCGAAGCTGGGATTGATGCGGCCATCGAGAAGTTTGGTGCCATCTATGCCGTCGTCAACTGTGCCGGCATCGCCAATGCGTCGCGCACGGTAGGTCGTGATGGTGCTTTCCCGCTTGCACTCTGGGACAAGGTTATTGCCGTCAATTTGACAGGAACCTTCAACGTGATCCGTCTCTGCGCGGTCCGTATGCAACACAATGAGCCTGTGGATCAATACATGGGCCGCGGTGTCATCATCAACACAGCGTCTGTCGCAGCTTATGAAGGACAGATGGGACAGGCGGCTTATAGCGCTACCAAGGGCGGGATCGTCGGCATGACACTGCCGATTGCACGTGATCTCTCTAAGATTGGTATCCGTGTAAACACGATTGCACCCGGCATGATTAATACGCCTCTCTTCGCAGGCCTGCCGCAGGATTCGATTGATTCACTATCATCTGCCGTGTTGTACCCACAACGATTGGGTACACCGGAAGAAATCGGTAAGCTGGCTGCAGCGATTATCGATAACGATTACATTAACGGCGAGACGATTCGTATGGATGGCGGCATCCGTATGCAGCCTCGCTAATTAAAAAGCGGACACATAAGGAGAAAGATAATGAGTGAACCAGCTGTTTTAACGGAAGTTGCTGATGGCGTCATGACCATTACGATCAACCGTCCTCAGGCAAAGAATGCGGTGAACAAAGACGTTGCCGTGGGCATTGCCTCAGCGCTCGACGCATTGGACGCAGACGACAATACCCACGTAGTCATCCTCACCGGTGCGGGCGGCACGTTCTGCTCGGGTATGGACCTCAAGGCCTTCGTAACAGGGGAGACTCCCTATGTTGAAGGACGCGGGTTCGCAGGCATGGTCCAGCGGTCTACCGATAAGCCATTGATTGCCGCGGTTGAGGGCTACGCCTTGGCAGGTGGCTGTGAATTGGCTATCACCTGTGACCTGATTGTTGCGGCGGACAATTCGAAGTTCGGCATTCCCGAAGTAAAACGTGGGCTGGCGGCTGCGGCCGGTGGTTTGGTGAGATTGCCTCGTCAGATTCCAAGCCGCGTTGCGATGGAAATGGCGTTGACGGGTGATTTCATGGATGCCGATCGTGCGTTGAGTCTGGGCCTTATTAACCAGATCGCGCCCGCGGGTGAGGCACTCGTTCAAGCCAAGGCGCTCGCAGCAAAGATTGCGGAAAATGGTCCGCTTGCGGTTAAACGCAGTAAGCAGGTAATCAAGGAGTCGATTGACTGGTCGCAGGACGACATGTTCGATAAGCAACAGGCGATTGTTAACCCTGTCTTCTCGAGCGAAGATGCGATTGAAGGCGCGACGGCGTTTGCGGAGAAGCGTAAGCCCAACTGGAAAGGCCGTTAAAGCGACGTGTTAAAACGACCCGGCAACGCCGGGTCTTTTTTTTTGAGGGGCATGTTTTTTAAGGGGCATGTTTAGAAAGGCGCATGTTGTTCAGGGGCAGGTTTATGCGGTTATTCACTTTATCCATTGTCATTGTGTTGGCGGGCTGTGCGTCGCCGCCGCAGAAGTTAGCTGACAACGCACCGGTAGTCACCGATACCGGGTCGGTCCAGGCCTACGTTGCGGAGGGTGATGTTCTTCAGTGGTATGACATCCCATTTGCCAAACCGCCCGTGGGCGATCTTCGTTGGCGAGCGCCCGAACCCCTTGATACAAAGTCTCAGTTAATTTCACGACGAGCCGAACCAGCAATCTGCCCTCAGCAAGCAGGCAGTGTAAGTGGGGTGGAGGGTGATGCGGCGATCGGTGCCGAAGACTGTCTTTACCTCGACGTCACGGCACCCGCATCCGGTACTGAGCCCTTACCCGTCATGGTTTGGATCCATGGGGGTGGAAATACCACTGGGCATAAGAACACCTATGACTTTTCTCGCTTTGTTGCTGAGCAAAACGTGATCGTGGTTACGATCAATTATCGATTGGGGCCACTCGGGTGGTTCGCACACCCCGCCTTAGGGAGCGGCCCCGGCACCATTGCCAACTTCGGTACGCTGGACATCATTGCTGCCCTCGGATGGGTGAAGCGCAATATCGGTGCCTTTGGTGGTGACGCGGATAACGTCACAATTTTTGGTGAGAGTGCGGGTGGGCACAACGTGTTCACGCTGCTTGCAAGCCCGCTGTCCGAGGGGCTGTTTCACAAAGCTATCTCTCAGTCGGGTTATGTGCGCAGTCTAAGCCCCAGACAAGCCCACAACCGGGAGCGAGAGTTCGCTGAAATCGACCGAGGTAGCTGGGAGTTTACCGAGGCACTTGGATTGTCCAACGACACCGTGACCGCGGAGTCGTTACGCGGTGTCAGCGCCGATGACATCATTACGACGTTCTACGATCTTTCGTCTGACCACAGCTCCCCCGGCATCATTAACGACGGGGTCGTCATCCCGACCGAAGGTTTTGCCGCTGCCTTGGGTAACCCCAAATACGCCAAACCTTCAGTGCCTGTCATGGCGGGCGCAAACAACGAGGAGGTGACGCTGTGGATTGGGTTGAACCGCTATTTCGTTGACGCCTCATATCCGCTAACTAAATGGCTACCGCCCAAGGTGACCTTAAAGAATCCGGACATGTACAAGTTCTGGGTCCGTCAGCGTTCAGAAGGTTGGAAAGCACAAGGTGTGGATCGACCGCTGATGTCACTCGAGGCCGCGGGCTACGAGTCCTTGTATGCCTATCGCTATGACTGGAATGATCAAAAAGACAGTTTTCTGATCAACTTTTCTGAGGTGTTAGGGGCAGCGCATGCGAGCGAGATCTCATTTATCCAAGGTAAGGCCATGTACGGACCAATCGGCTCTTACATGTATCCCGATACGGATTCTGCAAGAGATATGACAGATATTATGATGACCGCGTGGGCAAATTTTGCGCGTGACGGTGCACCGGGAGAGGTGAAAGGCGATGCATGGGCGCCGTTTAGCGCTATGGCCCCACATTACATGGTGCTGGATTCGTTAGATCAGCATCGACTTGAGGCCGACGTGGCGAGTATCGATGAAATTCTGAACGAGGTGGCCGACAGCACGCTGCTCAACTCCCAAGAGCGATGCATATTGGCCTGGGAGCTCTCGACTGCACTGGGTGACCCTTCTTATGGCACCTATCGACGTTGGAATGGCGGTGAATGTGCAGCAACGGATGTGCGAGCCTTGAGGAAGACGATTCGCGAAGCGCTGGAAGATGAATTCGGTAGCGCGTCGGTTCTGTAGACAGCTAATAGGCGTCGCTAAGACATTATGAATAAAGAACCGAATGAAGAGGGTATGTAGTCTTCATTTGAGTATGATCCGGGGAAGCACACTACAGTGTCGATTGTCGTAGCGATTCTAGGGGCGTCTGGCAGCGGTAAATCGCATCTGGTCGCATCTCTGGCGCCCGAGACGTTGGGTGTAACGGTCGCTGTTTTGCGCGTTGACGACTATTACCGTGACTTGACGCATCTCAGCTTCGAGGACCGCGACGCTATTAACTTCGACCACCCTGATGCGATCGAGTTTGAGCGGTTGGTCGACGATCTTGCATCGCTTAGGTCGGGCGAAGAGGTTCAGACGCCTGTTTACGACTTTACCCAGCACACGCGCTCAGCGCTCAGTCAGTCGGTGCCGCCAGCCGATATCATTCTTCTAGAGGGTGTTCTGGCCATGTCTGACCCTGCGACGCGCGAACTCGTCGATTACACAATCTTTGTCGATACCCCGCTCGAACTCTGTCTTGCTCGACGTATTGAGCGAGACGCCCTTCAGAGAGGCCGCTCAGAGGCCTCTGTGCGCGATTTCTGGGAAACTCGAGCTGAGCCTATGTTTGCGCAGTTTGTAGCGCCATGGCGCCCTCAGGCCGATCTGGTAATTGATGGTAGTCAAACGATCGATGATGAGCTTTCTCGCGTGGGGGACTGGTTGCAGGCACGAATGTAGGATCATTAATTGTTGTAGCAGTTCGGGCAGTCAACGGTCTACACCGGCCTGTACCTGATTCCAAACCTTAGGTATTGGTGCGACCCCAAAACGCTGTTGCGCTCAACGTGATTAAAGTGTCTCTCGCTGTTTAGCCACCCACCGGAAGTGACCGGCAAGTGTTTCGTCACTCAGTAATAACTCGAGATTATAAAAGCGGGTTGCGAGCGTTAGTTCATCGTAGAGCGCATGAATGCCGCGATGACATTTTCGGCATACGTGAACACCGATGTTGAGTTCATCTTTGCTAAAACGCCGTCGGAAGCCCTTACGGCGGTGCATTTTGCGGGGGATGAGGTGATGAAAAGTAAGAGGCACCAGCCGCTGACAGCAAGCGCAGGGGGATGCCTCTTTCTGCTTTCGCATGGAGCGTTAGTTACTCCCCGCCGACAGTTACCTCGTCGATGAGGTTGAGCAACTCGTCGCTGTCGGGACCTACACTCGATCCAAATTTAGCAACCACTTCACCCTCTGCTGAAACAACATACTTGTTGAAGTTCCAACGTGGGTAACCCTGTGCTTCTCCAAGTCCCTTGAACACGGGGTTTGCATTGCGACCGCGCACCGATGTTGTTGCCATGACCGGGAATGAAACGTCGTACTTCTCGAAGCATACGGTTGCCGCATCAGCCTCGTCGTTTTCTTCTTGGAAGAAATCGTCCGACGAAAACCCAACTACAACAAGGCCTTTGTCCTTGTACTCCTGATGCAGGGACTCAAGGCCTGAAAACTGTGGCGTGTAGCCGCAGTTACTGGCTGTATTCACGATAAGCATCGGCTTGCCAGCATAGCTTTCGCAAAAATTAATGGTCTCTTTGGAGCTTAGCTTTCGCATCTCCGTATCGAGAAACTCGGGGCATGCGAGGGCTCCGCTCGAGAGACCGAGACCTGCGATGAGTGCAATAACGTTGTTTTTCATGGGGGATCCCTTAGTGATTTCAGAGAAGTATAAGCAAAATACTGAATTTTGGATTAATCGCACTGGAGAGCGTCGCGCAGCTGTCCACCTAGCATGCTAGGCACGACTTTAACGCAGCCGCGCAATGAGGTTTTCGACTTGCTCAATCGTCCAGTCGGGATGGCAATGGAATGACGACGCGTGCGTTCCCCAGCGACCCTTATCAGCCATACATGGATCGCTTGGGTCTATGCGAGGCACGAACGCAATCGTCGCGGAGTCGGAGGAATTGGCTAATTCTTCGCTCCAGATTGACCGTGTAATAGGGTCGGTTTTGTTTTGAACAATGGCGATCGGCAGATCTAGCGTCTTTGCTACCTCCAAAGCATCGGAGTCACCATGGGGTAAGCCCCAAAAAAGAGGCGCTAAATATGCCATAGGGCGAAATAGGACGGACGGCAGCCCATAACCAACCCAGCCCCCCCGTTCGAGCGAATCACGGGTATTGAGCATGGGATCAAACAACAATAACCCCTCCGCCTGCATGCCTGTAGCGAGCGCATAGATTGAGGTGGCGCCCCCCATAGAGAGACCACAAATAATAATTGGGGTGTCGTTATCCGTTCTTCCCCTCAACCACTCACCTGCTGCAAGCACATCGCGGTGCTCCGTTGCGCCCATGCGAAGGTAGCCATCGGTGTACTCCGAGTTGCCGTGATTGCGTTGATCGAAGGTAAAAACAGAAACCCCCGCTTTTTGAAGGCTGTCGTAAAAGCCGAGCGTATTGAAAAAGGGCGATACGCGGCTTGATCCCGCACCATGAACAAAGAGCAGCGTGGCGCGCGGATTCTCCGCGGGCATCCACCACCCCTCGAGCCGAAGCTTGTCACTCTCGAAGACAACCTGTTCTATGTCGTTGCTGAGCGGTGCATCAACAACAGGCTCCGATCCCGATTTGAGTCCCAGCCAGGGCATGCCGATACCAAAGATAAAGACCAGGCTGAGAAATAGAAGAATGGTCATACGGCGTCCAGTCAGTTTACTGCTCATACTGTTGGGCTTTGGCTCACAGGTTGAATCTATCTCGGAGGAAACGGGCCACACCATCCTCGTCGTGATGGCCAATGACCTGCGTGGCTATATCTTTCAGTTCCTCGTCAGCGTTGTCCATCGCGTAGGATTCGGTTGCAAACTCAAACATGCTGATGTCATTGTCACCATCGCCAAAAGCAATCACTTCCTCAAAGCCACTTCGTTCAGCCACATGCTTCACGCCGTTGGCCTTGGATCCTTGGCTGTGGTGGACATCGAGCCACGCGAGCCCCTTGTCGCGAATCGCCATCCCGGAGTAGGCGACCAAGTGTGGTTGGTGCGATACAAATTCAATGACAGGCTCAATTTGCTCAAGAGGGCCCATAGCAGACACATTGATGACGTGTGCATTTGTGGGCATGGTTGTCAGGGGCTGCAATGGCAGCTCTCGCTCACTCTCGAATAAATTGGCGAGCTTCTTTTCAAAGTCATCCCGGAGTGGCGCGTGGTAGACCGAGTGGTGATCGCCATCCTCGAGAGAGAAGACAAAAGGTGTAAGGTCCTGGGCAACAAAGGCTCCAAGTACATCGCTGACTTCAGTTGGGGTCAGCAAGTGATGGTGACTGTAGCTTTGAAGCTCAGGTTCCCAGATGACGGCGCCGTTCTTCAGGACGAGTGAGCGGTTGAAGCTATCGTCGGCGAGCGGTGACAAGGCGGCTTGAAGCGTGCGTCCAGTGGCCACGGTGTAGGCAATGCCATTCTGGCGCATGAGCGACAGGGTTTCACTGGTAAAGGGCGAAATCTTCGACTGGGCATCGAGCAGTGTTCCATCCATGTCAAATACAACAAGTGTCATGGCAAAGGGCCTCTCGACTGGGGAGCCACAGGGTAGCGCAATCGCCGGACTCATCGCTACATCATCCGATTGCGCGATTAACTGCTGTCCAGTTTTCTGGCAACGTGTTCGAATGTTGAAATTCAACATTACGATTTCTAGCGTTCTTCGGGCGCGCGAAGGTTCCTGCAGGGTAGGTGTTTAGGTAATCGCCAGACGAAGCGTAAAAAGCAAAGCAGTGAAAACAAGCAGTGAAAAAAGTATCGACGATATGAGCAGAAAGAAGGCGAGTAATGAAATTGGAGGTGGAATGCGAAGTCCGAAGGGCGTGAATCGACGACGCTTCAATCAGTGGTTGGCTGCCTCATCTGTCGCCGGCGCTTCAGGCCCCGTTTTCGGAAAACAAAAAGGCGACAACAAACACGTAGCGGTCATCGGTGCCGGAATTGTCGGAAGCTCAATTGCCTACCATTTATCAAAGCTTGGGGTGCGGGTAACACTCATAGAGCGAGAGACGGTGGCAAGTGGTGCTAGTCACGGCACCTTCGCATGGATTAACGCGACATGGGCTAAGCAGCCGAGGCACTACCACGCGTTTTCCCAACACGGTGTGAGCAGTTGGCATCGGCTACAGAAAGATCTAGATCTACCCATCGTCTGGGGCGGTTCTCTCGAGTGGTTTGCTGGCGAGAGCCGACAGGCGCGTCTTGCCAGCGATATTACCGAGCAGCAAGCGTGGGGAGAGCCAGCACGCATATTAACGGGTGCTGAGGCGCAAGCACGTGAACCTGCTGTTAATTTTCAGGGAGCGACGCAGGTTGCGTCTTCCCCGCGCGATGGAGCGATAGATCCCGTGCTCGTATCGAAGGCTTTGGTGGCTGCTGCGATTCAGCAGGGCGCTCAAGTCCTAGAGCGGTGCGAGGTGCTGGATGTTGACGATTCCAGCGATGATAAAGGGAAGTTACTCCGAACGACTTGTGGGCCCATTGAGGCAGATCGCGTTGTACTCGCGACGGGTCCAGACCCGGCAGCCGTCCAGCGCTTTGCTGGGTTTGATCTCCCGCAGCGATCAACCCCCGGCGTCATTGTCGTGACACGCCCGGTAAAACCGCTATTGCGTGGAATACTTGTCGCACCGGGTATCCATATCCATCAGAGGATGGACGGAAGACTGGTCATCGGTGAGCAGGAAGGTGCACCCGATAACGCAGCGCATGCTGCGCGGCTGGCTGACCGACCCAAACGGTTTCCTGATGATTCGGTGGCAGACCAGCATGCTCAGCGCCTACTCGCGACGACTCGTGACTATTTGCCGAGCATAGGGGAGGCAGAGGTCGATGAAGTCATGATTGGGTGGCGACCATTACCTGTTGATGGTCACCCTGTCATTGGTCCCAGCCCTACGGATGACCACGTATACGTGGCCATCATGCACAGCGGTGTTTCACTGGCCGCCATTACGGGAGACTTGGTCGCTCGTGAATTGGCAGACGGGGTCGAGATGGCCTTGCTTCAGCCGTTTCGTGCAGACAGGGTATTTGATACTAAGAACCGATATTGAGTGTTCATGGTTTTTGAACGGCTTTGGACCGCAGAGCAGACTGACTTTCTAATCGGGCCAAACTCAGGTCCATCGCGGCCGACACTTTAAGCTATGACCAGAAAAATACGGTGTCTTGTGAAGCGCGATAAAAAAAAGGCGCCAGGCGCCTCTTTTCACTTGCACTGACCACATAGATCTCAGTGGGATACGAGAACCAAGTCCTTGGTTAATGCGTCGCGTGTTGTTTGGGCTATTTCAAAGCGTGCGATCGGGTATGCGGCGTGCTCGACACTGGCAAAAAGCTTGGCACCGTCTTTCAGAGCTGCGATTTGCTCACTGGATAGTTCGAAGCGCATGAAGTGGACGGCCGAGGTTTTCTCGTCAGTTTCGCGCTCGAGGTCTTCGTCAGCAATAACCTGGGCGATGCCGTGACCCTCGATTTCGAGGTTGATGCAATTCTCAATACCACGCATTTCACGCAGTCGTTCAGCTCGGACAGCGGGGTCGCCGAACTCGATCATGAACGTCGCTTTCCAGTTGGTTCCATCAGGAATCAGCGGGTTATAGGCGGCTAGCTCCTCTTCAATGCCAGCAACATCAAACACTTTCTCGATTCGAAGCATTTCCTGAATCTGGTAGCGAATCGTGACCGCATCCTCGAAGTAGATGCGTGCGTTGTCGCCTAGCGCCAGCTGACGATTCTTCTTGTGTGCTAGTACCTCAGCACGAAAGTTATCGCGTTGCTCCGAGTACTGCTCTAGCGACCACAGGTCGCTTCGGGTCAGATGTGACATGTCAATCTCCTTGTTACTTAAGGCCGTACGCTATGCGCAGCAACGTCATAGGGTGTTGTGCACTATCCACCCCATCGGCAAGGTGCGCGATATGCTCTCCGGCCATGGGGCAGTCTGAAATAAAATGATCGGGCTTCTGGTCGTTCACTTTGCGTACCGTTGGTCGCGCAATTTTAACGGACTTGTCGCGGGTTTCCTTTTTGACAGCATAGGTGCCGTCATGTCCTGAGCATCGCTCGTGTGCGATAACCGTCGTCTCTTCGATGAGCGAGAGAATATCGCGCGTCTTGAGCCCAATGTTTTGGACTCTCTGGTGGCAGGCCACCTGATAGGCGATATTACCGAGACTCTCAGCGAAATTCGTTTTAAACGCTTCTCCCTTATGGCGCATCCAAAGATATTCGAATGGGTCATAAAAGGCGGCTTTGACCTTCTGCACATCCGGGTCGTCTGGGAAGAGCAAAGGAAGCTCCTGCTTGTACATCAGTACGCAAGACGGAATCGGTGCCGTGAGGTCGTACCCCTGGTCTACTAGGCTCGCGAGCAAAGGAATATTGGCTTCCTTTAATGCCTCTACTGCGTCCAGATCACCGAGCTCAAGCTTTGGCATGCCACAACACTTCTCCTTTGGAATCACGTCAATGCTGACGTCGTTGTGCTGGAAGACCTTTATGAAATCTTCGCCGATGGAAGGACTGCTGTAATTACCGTAGCAGGTCGCATAAAGCGCAAGCTTGCCCGTGGTGGCGCCAATCGGTGTTGCTTCGATGTCCGTGATCAGCTTTTTGGCCCGCTTGATCAGGGTGTTTCGATGAATCTCGGGTAAAGGCGCCTCGGCCGCGATATCGAATGTACTCTCTAGGGCCTTTCTAAAAGCCCCATTGTTGTTGAGCGCATTCGCCGTAACGTCTACGAGTGGGATCATTGATATTCCGCTCATCAGGGCATCGGTTGATGTCAGGACCTTATCGCGGAGTTTTGCGCCTTTCGTTTTGAAGTTTTGAGCTTTTGCTCGCAACATCAAGTGTGGAAAGTCGACATTGAATTCGTGGGGTGGAACATAGGGGCACTTTGTGAGGTAACACAGGTCGCACATGTAGCACTGATCGACGACCTTGTCGTAATCGTCGAGTGCAACCCCATCGACCTCGAGCGTTTCGGACTCGTCGATAAGGTCAAAAAGGGTAGGGAACGAGTCACATAGGCTGACACAACGTCTGCAGCCGTGGCAGACATCGTAGACACGTGCAAGCTCATCATTGAGCGAGTCACGGTCCCAAAACGCTTCCGTTTTCCATTCTATCGGGTGACGAGTGGGTGCATCGACGCTACCTTCGCGCATGTACTGTTGCCTCTGTTGAAAGTGATTTGAACCAAAAGGGGGGACCAAAGTCCCCCCAGAACTCAAGTAGACCCAGACTTAGGCGTCGAGGTTATCGAGTGCTTTCTGGAAACGATTCGCGTGGCTACGCTCTGCTTTCGCCAGTGTTTCGAACCAGTCTGCGATTTCATCAAAACCTTCGTCGCGCGCTGTCTTTGCCATACCTGGGTACATGTCAGTGTACTCGTGGGTTTCGCCAGCGATTGATGCTTCGAGGTTCTTTACAGTGTCGCCCATTGGCAAACCAGTCGCTGGATCGCCGACAGCTTCAAGGTACTCAAGGTGGCCGTGAGCGTGGCCAGTCTCACCTTCCGCAGTTGAGCGGAAAACGGCTGCGACATCGTTGTAGCCTTCTACGTCTGCCTTTGAGGCGAAGTAGAGGTAGCGACGATTTGCTTGAGACTCACCTGCGAAGGCGTCCTTTAGGTTCTGTTCGGTTTGGCTACCTTTCAGTTCCATTGTTTTTTACTCCATTGTTGATCGTATGACGTCATGACGCCGCCGAATCACCGGCAGCCTGAGTACTATACCGCCTTGGTATCAAAATGGTTCCAAAAAAAGCTGGCAAAACCGATCGATTTTTCCGATCGTATATGGGACAAATATACGACAAGATCGATGGAGTGACCGTGTCGCGGCAACCTACGTTAAAGCAGCTTAAGTACCTCTGTGCTGTCGCAGAGCACCAGCATTTCGGTCAGGCGGCCAAGGCATGCCATGTCAGCCAGAGCACCTTGAGCGCCTCGATTGTTGAGTTGGAGGATGTCCTCTCGGCGAGCCTGGTTGAGCGGAATAACCGCTCGGTGCTGCTCACAGCTTTGGGAAATGAAGTCGTTGCCCGGGCACGTGCAGTCCTGACCGATGTAGATGACGTGGTGGCTCTATGCGAGGCGTCAAGGGAGCCATTTCAAGGGACGATTCGCTTGGGCGTCATCCCCACTATAGCGCCGTTTGTCCTGCCTTCCATGCTCAAGGCACTGCGCTCGGCGCATCCCGCCTGTAAGTTATTTGTGCGCGAAGATTTATCTCAGGCTCTGGTGAACGCACTTCAGGTGGGAGAGCTCGATGTGCTTTTGCTTGCTCTACCGTTTCCTGCGGAACACACGGATACGCTGACACTTTTTGAAGATCCCTTCTATCTCGCGACCTTGCCCAACTCGAGGCTCGCTTTGAGTCAGAAGCTGAAAACCAAGGACTTACAAGGCGCAGAGATGCTTCTGTTGGAGGAAGGTCATTGCCTTCGCGATCATGCACTGGAGGCCTGTAAGCTGAGGGAGAAAGATGTCACCGTGCCGTATCAAGCGACCAGTCTTACGACGATTGTTCAAATGGTTGCCAATGGCATTGGAACCACGTTGTTGCCCAAGATGGCCACCGATGCTGGCATTGCCGAGGGGACGGACCTCGTTCTTCGTCCGTTTGATGAACCCGATGTAGGCCGGCAGATCGGTTTGATGTGGCGAAAAAAAACGCCCCGGAAGCATGAGTTTAGTCTCCTCGGGGCGTTTATTCAGTCTTGCCTGAACTAGCCAGGCAAGCGTAGCTTAGAAGTTACGTTTTAGAGTCGCTCCATAGGTGCGAGGCTGATTTCCATAACCAGTCCAAGTACCTGTTTGGGCTACACCTGGGAAGTTGGTAATCAGCCATTGATCATCCGTCAAGTTTCTGCCCCATACTCGAAGGTCCCAGTCACCTCGCGATAAGCCGAAGCTCGCATTAACCATACTCACTTCGCGCTCGCGGAAGCCTCGCGCGCCCAATAAAAGGTTCGCATTATTCAGGTCACCCGCGGCACGAATATCGACTGCACTATCATGCTGGTAATCCGCTTGGATGAAGCCGTCCATACCGTTGACACTGAAATTATAGGTAACCATTGCGCTGAGACTTAGTTCGTGGATCCCCGCGGGTTTACGTCCGGTAAAGTCGGCGGGTTGACCATTAAGCTGAGCACCCCTGAAATCGTCGTAGATTGGGTCCAAGTATACGGCTGACAGCATCATCGTTAGGGAATCTGTCGCGCGAACCGTCAAATCGATCTCCGCACCCTCTGTTGATTGTTTACCTGCGTTTCTTAAGGCAAAACCCGTTCCCAAAAACGCGTTCTGCTGGAACCCAGTGATGCTTTGGTCAAACAAAGCTGCGTTTAAGGTGCCCCAATCGGTTGAGTACTTGAAGCCTAACTCAATGGTCTCAGCTTCTTCAGGGCCCGCCAAACGCGTTCCTGTCTCCAGATTGTTGGGTAACGTGCCACCGGCAGCAAGGATGCCATCGCGCTCTTCTGCCGTCGGGAGACTATCGCGCGACAGGTTCCAGGACGTGCCTTTGAAGCCCGTACCGTAGGTGAGATATACATTTAGATCATCCGTAAATGCGTGCGACAGACTTGCTGTGTAAGTAGTTTTACTGTCGTCGGACGTTCCAGGCTCTGCTTGGTTAGGGAATCCCAGAACCTGTGGCAGAAACTGCAGTGCTTGAAAACCGACAAAGGGGTTGTTGTCTGTGGGTGCAATCGCGGCTGCAGTCGCGGCTACCGTTTGTAGGTATGCAGGCAAACCGGCCTGAGGGACTGCCGTAATTGGAGGTATTCCCAAAGACGCGAAAAATCCTCCTGAGTACGCGAGATTCGTTAGCGCTGTCACGCCATCGGCACCTCTCAAGGCAAGATTGGAAAACACGTCGTTGTTTTCTTGAGACAACGTGACGTCTTTCTTGTCCTGTAAATAGTTCAGCCCAATGGTGAAGTCGGTCTTCTCAGAGAGCGGGAATGTCATTTGGCCAAATATGGAATAACTCTCGTTATCTTGTGTCGCAGTTTCAACCACGCCATCGCCGTCCGCGAAAAATGTTCCCGGGTCATAACCCAACAGAGCTTCTAAGCCCCCAATGGCATCAGCACCGGCCGCGATCCCACCAGCCCCGCCAACGAGAATACTGACGTAGTTTCTCCATTGCGATCCAAATTCAATGGTGTTTTCGAAATCAATAGATTCGTCGAAGTAGAAACCACCTAACAACCAGTCGGCATTGCCCATGGTGCCAGTGAGACGAATTTCCTGTGTGAAGGTTTTAATTTCTGTTTCCCCTGTGCTGTTGCCGATGGCATCAGCAGCAGTGAAATCAACATCCTCAGATGGCTTGTATTGGTATGAATCTCGGTACGCGGTAATGGAGCGGACATCAACGTCACCCCAGGTTGTTTGATAATCCAAAGTAATGCCAGAATTATCGCCCGTATTTACCGGATCCAAGTTCAAGAAACTCTTGTAGTTATAAGCATCTTCAGGAATGTAGGCCTGTCCTGGGATGACCGAGAGTGCACCGAGTGCTGGCCCTGCTGGTCCGTCGATCAAATTGGCAACACCACAACACCGTTCATCGAGCTCATCATAGTCTGCAATGATGCGGAGCTGACTGTCTTCACTCGTTTCAATGAGCATGTCCGCCCTGAGATTCCATCGGTCTCGGTTGTTTAGGTCGCTACCCGTGACGACATTGTCGAAGTAGCCGTCTCTTTGCAGCGAGCTACCATAGAGACTCACAGCGACCGTGTCGGAAAGAGGCCCTGTGTAGAACCCGCGAACGGACTGCTGACTGTAGTTGCCGAAGCCAACTTCCAGTGAGCCGCGACTCTCAAACTCGGGCGCTTTGGTGGTGACTGAGATCACGCCTGCCGATGCATTTTTTCCGTACAGCGTGCTCTGCGGACCCTTGAGCACCTCAATTTGCTGAATGTTAGGAAGGTCTGAGATTCTGGCTTGCGATCGAGATAGGTAAACACCATCGACAAAGACCGCAACTGACGGCTCGATGCCAGGATTATTGGCGCCGTTACCAAAGCCCCTTATTACGAAGTTAGTTTGAATGGAATTCTGGAACTGCGGTACGCGCAGGGAGGGCACAACCGACTGCAGGTCCAACAGATCACGAACTTCTGCACGTTCAATGATTTCGCCAGTTACTACACTAACGGCCAAGGGAACATCTTGTATTGACTCAGATCGCTTAGTCGCAGTAACGACAACTTCTTCCATTGTGTCTTGCGCAAGCGCTGGAACACTCATTGCAGCCACCACAGCTACACTCAGGGATTTTGATAAAAACCGCATTGGAGTACCTCGTTGTTTATTTGTTTTATTTAAGGAGGACAAAGTTAGCAGTATTTTTGAGAGATGTCCCAAAATGGCCGTCATTACTGCCAACTTGACCGAAAATGATCGGATATCAGTTCCGGATGGCGGCTCAGCTACGTTTACAGGCCCTCCAGCTGACAGATGCCTTCCGGAAATCCGGCGCATTTGGCTCGCGGAGTGCACGCCAGCCAACACGTTTCTGATCAGAACTGCTTTGTATGTTTGGTTCGAAAAGGTGTGGTGCCCTTAGTGTTCTTGACCACCCGGTGCCGCTTTGGAGGCTGCCGCGTGGGGACCAAATGCATTGGGCCATTGCCAATGAGATCGCGACGGCCAATCTTCTTGAGCGCCTCTCGTAATGCAGGCCAGTTGTCAGGGTCGTGATATCGAAGAAACGCCTTGTGGAGTCGACGCTGTTTAATGCTTCTCACGGACGGAACCTGTTTGCTGTCGCGACCCACTTTTTTGAGTGGATTCTTCTCGCTGTGATACATCGCTGTCGCTAAGGCCATTGGCGATGGATAGAAGGTCTGAACCTGATCGGCGCGGAACTTGTTGCGTTTGAGCCATAAGGCGAGGTTCACCATGTCATTGTCGGTCGTTCCAGGGTGCGCAGCGATGAAGTAGGGGATTAGATACTGCTTTTTGTTGGCGGCCTTGGAGTACTTGTCAAACAGCTCTTTGAAATTGTCGTAGGTTCCGATTCCAGGCTTCATCATCTGGTCTAACGGGCCATCCTCTGTGTGCTCCGGTGCAATCTTGAGATAGCCACCTACGTGATGCGTCACAAGCTCTTTGACGTATTCGGGTGTTTCAACCGCAATGTCGTAGCGTAGTCCCGAGGCGATCAACACCTTTTTAATTCCTGGGACTGCGCGCGCTCGGCGGTAAAGGTGTATCAACGGTGTTTGATCGGTGTTGAGATTTTTGCAAATACCAGGGAAGACGCAGCTTAACTTCCGGCACTTTGCTTCGATTTCTTCGCTTTTACACGCAAGGCGCCACATATTAGCGGTGGGACCACCGAGATCCGAGATAACGCCCGTGAAGCTTGGGCTGGTGTCACGAATCTTTTCGATTTCGCGGACAATGGAATCCTCAGAGCGGTTTTGAATGATTCGTCCTTCGTGCTCGGTAATGGAACAGAAGGTACAACCACCAAAACAGCCGCGCATGATGTTTACCGAGTGTTGAATCATCTCCAACGCTGGGATTTTGGCATCTCCATAGGTTGGGTGTGGGCGACGTTGATAGGGTTGCTCGAATACCCAATCGAGTTCTGGCGTCGACAGCGGGATTGGCGGTGGGTTAAACCAAACCTCCCGATCACCATGTGCCTGAATGAGTGCCAGCGCGTTGTGTGGATTGGTTTCTTTATGCATGACGCGAGCGGCGTGCGCATAGAGCACGGGGTCGTCTCTTACTGTTTCGAAGCTGGGAAGCCTAATGACATCACGATCGGGACGGCTACTTGCCATCAACGAGACTGGCTGAGCTTCTTGAACGAGCGCCTCTCCGGCCGATGTTGATTCGCTGTCACAGACCTCAGGTTCCATCCCGTTGTAGGGATTGAGCATCGGCTCGACTTTTCCGGGCTCATCAACTGATGTTGAGTCAATGACACGATAGCCGGGTAGTGGTTCTGAAACGAGAAAGGCTGTTCCTCGCAAATCACGTAGGTCATCAATTTCTTTGCCACTGGCCAGTCCATGCGCTAAGTCAACGATGGCACGCTCCGCATTGCCGTACAGCAGAATATCCGCCTTACTATCCACGAGAACCGAGCGTCTCACTTTGTCGCTCCAGTAATCGTAATGGGCCATCCGACGAAGACTCGCTTCAATGCCGCCGATGACAATGGGTACATCACGGTAGGCCTCACGGGCCCGTTGGCTATAAACCGTGACAGCGCGGTCAGGGCGTTTGCCGGACACATCACCGGCGGTGTAAGCGTCGTCATTACGGCGCTTTCTGTCGGCGGTGTAGTGATTGATCATGGAATCCATGTTGCCAGCAGCGATTCCAAAGAAGAGGTTGGGTTTGCCCAGTTCTTTGAATGCGTCTGCGCTGCGCCAATCGGGTTGCGAGATAATGCCGACGCGAAATCCTTGACCCTCAAGAACGCGCCCAACCACAGCCATACCGAAGCTCGGGTGATCGACGTAGGCGTCACCTGTCACGATGATAATGTCGCAACTGTCCCAGCCAAGCGCATCCATTTCGGCACGCGACATGGGGAGCCAAGGTGCCGGTCCAAAGCACTCCGCCCAATATTTCCGGTGTGCAAAGATGTCTGTCGGTTGTTCGTTCACGGGAGTTGTGGCTTTTGCTCTCTCAGCTCGTCTGGGACCTCGAGATCCGCACCACAGTGTTTGCAGTGCTGCGCATCAGTTGCATGATCTACGCCCGCACACACCGGGCAGTTCCATGCCAGCGTTTGAGCGGCGCGACGCGATCCCAATCTTTCCCACAGTTTACTGGTTACGATGGCTGTCGGCACAGCCAAAATCGAATAACCAATCAAAATACCAATCGAGGCGACAAACCGCCCCATGGGTGTTCCCGGAACAACATCTCCGTACCCGACCGTGGTAATGGTGACGACTGCCCAGTAAATACTCATTGGAATACTGACAAAGCCGTGCTCAGGTCCGTCTATGACGTATAGCAGGCATCCAAATACGACCACTGTCACCATAACGATTGAGAAGAACACCATGATAGACCGTGCGGTAGCACGCATGAGTCCGATGATCTCGATGTATTCCTCATGCAATTCGAAGAGGTGCAATATGCGAAAGGCGCGCAAAACGCGGAGCACCCTAATTACGATGAGCGATGAGGCTTCAGGAACAAACAGCGTTAGAAACGTTGGTAGGATGGCTAGAAGGTCGATAACGCCCCAAAAGCTGATGGCATAGGCCATCGGGTTGCGGAGGCACCAAAGTCGGACCAGGTATTCCGCGGTGAAGACGAGAGTGAAGCCAATCTCCAAGGTCCGAAAGAGATCTCCGTAGGCGGCATGGTAGACATCCATCGAGTCGAGCATTACTACCGCCACACTGGCGAGGATGGTGATGAGCAGTGCCACATCGAACAGATTTCCACCCCGCGTTTCCGTGCCGAAGATCACGGTTTCCACAGCGTCCCTGATAGGTCTGGACTCACTCATGGTCAGTCATTCGTAGCAAGCTGCTCAGCGTAGGCCATACCACGTCGAGTAACAGTGGTTGCGCTGAAGCGTTCGGATGCGTTCGATCGCTCTGCATGAGTTCGCTTGATAAGAAAATGCTCTCGACGATGAAGGGGAGGGCTACAACGTTATCGCCATTTGCGAGCTGGCTGTAGGACTCGCGGAACAGCGTGGTATAGCGCCTTCCCAAATTGGGTGGCGCTTCTGCCGCGAGCAACAGCACTTTGGCACCCTGTGCTAAGGATGCCTCAGTCATGGTTGCTAGGTTATTTCGCATCTGCTTTATCGGGTAGGCACGAAGCCCGTCGTTACCGCCAAGTTCGATAATCACAATGCTGGGCTCGTGTTGCTCGAGTAATGAGGGTAACCTTTGCGCGCCACCGCCCGTCGTGTCACCCGAAATGCTCGCATTGATAACGGAAGCGCCGGGTGACTGATCTGCTAGTTTCTCGGCTAGCAGGTGAACCCAGCCCTGTTCCATGTCCATGCCATAAGCGGCGCTCAAGCTGTCGCCTATGACGAGAACGGTTGGCGGGGTCGCAGCGGTTGCGGGATAGGGCGATACAGCGGCCAGTAATATAAATCCAGCGATCAGACGATGTCGTAAGTGATGCCAGAGGTATAAATGCATGATCAAAACATCCCAGTTGATTAAGCGAGTCAGCACGGCCGAGTCCGAGCTAGAAATCCTGCGAGGGATCGACTTGGAAATCAAGCGTGGTGAGACGGCTGCTATTGTCGGTGCGTCGGGCTCTGGTAAGTCGACCTTACTTGGACTGCTGGCCGGGCTCGATGCGCCGAGCTCGGGCGACATAACGTTGGACGGCACCAATATTGTCAATTTGGATGAGGACGAGCGCGCCACGCTTCGCAGTGAGAAGGTGGGCTTCGTCTTCCAGAATTTTCAGTTACTCCCGGCATTGACGGCATTGGAGAACGTCATGCTGCCGCTTGAGTTGGCTGGGATCGACAATGCACGCGAGAAATCCGAGGAGTTCCTATCTCGCGTGGGATTGGCAGAGCGTTTCCATCATTACCCGCGAACGCTGTCAGGTGGTGAACAGCAACGTGTTGCCATTGCGCGCGCCTTTGCATCGCAACCAGTCATCTTGTTTGCCGATGAGCCAACGGGGAATTTAGACACGACTACGGGCGCAACGGTCGTTGAACTTCTGTTTGGGCTCAACAAAGAAGAGGGGACTACCCTGGTACTGGTCACTCACGACAACACCCTTGCAGATCGCTGCCAGCGAAAGTTCACCATGACGGCGGGTCACCTCGAAGAGGCCTCATGAAGTCGCCAGTGGTTGCTTCAATTCGATTATTAATCCGTGACTGGCGAGGTGGCGAGTTAGGGGTGCTGTTTAGCGCACTGCTACTGGCGGTATCGGTTGTCGTTGCCATAAGCGGCTTCGTGAATCGACTGCAATTCAACTTAGAGCGCGAGTCTGCCAGCTTTTTGGCCGCGGATTTGGTGGTGTCTAGCTCGAAACCCATACCGGTACCCTGGATGGATGAAGTAAGCGCCTACGGTTTAGCGCAGGGCGAAACCATTACCTTCTCATCCATGGTGATCTCCACGGACGACGAGATGTTTCTCGCTTCCGTTAAAGCCGTGGGCGGTGCGTATCCACTACGTGGTGCGCTGTCAGTAGATAAAGGCTTGTCTCAAGCATCGACTGATATTCCCGAACCCGGAACTGTTTTTCTCGCGCCGCGGCTAGTTCAACAATTGTCGGCAGCTATTGGCGATGAGGTTTACGTAGGTGACGCAACGTTAACTGTTGCCGGCACGTTGTTGAGTGAGCCCGACTCAACAACAGGTTTCTTTGGCTACGGCCCCCGCCTAGTAATGAACGCAGCGAACCTCGACGAGACAGGGGTAGTGCAACCGGGTAGTCGAGTGACCTACCGGTTGTTAGTCGCCGGTGAGTCAGATGATTTAACAGGCTTCAGAGGGTGGGTTGAGCCTCAGCTGGTGCAGGGGCAGCGTCTTTCGAGTGTCGATGAGTCGCAGCCAGGCATTGGCGCCACTTTGGAGCGCGCACGTGGCTTTTTACTTCTGGCAGGCAGTCTCGGTGTCATGCTTGCAGCCGCGGCGATACTGGTCGCTGCGCGCCGGTTTGGTGAACGTCACACCGATCAGGTCGCGGTAATGAAAAGCTTGGGCGCCACGCGCGCAACAATCCGGCAGCTGTATGCATTCAGTCTGGCCTGGTTGGGTTTGATTTCAATTGGGTTGGGCAGTGGGGTTGGCTGGCTAGCGCAAAGTGCGATGTTTAACGCACTTGCAGGGCAACTCCCCAGCGAGATTACACGTATTGGTATTGCTCCGTATATCACAGGCGCGGTCACCGCCTTCGTTTGTATCGGGTTCTTTGCATGGCCACCGCTGGCGCGCCTCGGTGGTGTATCGCCACTCAGGGTGATTCGTCGCGAAGAGACCATTGCGGACGCCACTCGTGCCACCGATTTGGTGCTTGGAACGGCTTCTCTGGGGTTGTTAATGCTCTGGTATAGCAGTGATTGGAAGCTGACAGGTGCGCTCATCGGCTCGATAGCGATTACGGTCGGACTCGGGTTCTTCGTCGCTCAGACGTTGTTGAAAGGTAGCCGGCAGGTAGGGAGCAGTGCTGGCAGTGTCTGGCGACTTGCCCTGGCTGGGATGCAACGAAGGGGAACCTCCAGTGCATTTCAAGTCGTTATTTTTGGTATCGCCATAATGTTACTACTGGTACTGACGGCGGTCAGAACAAGTCTGCTTGATCAGTGGCGGCTGCAGATTCCCGAGGGCACTCCGAATCACTTTATCCTCAACGTTGCTCCAATAGACGAGACATCACTGCTCACCTTTTTTGCTGACAGGGACATTGAAGTTGGTGAGCTGTATCCCGCGGCAAGAGGCCGAGTTATGGCGGTGAATGGCGAGCCTCTGCCTGATTGGGATCAGTTTGAAGAGGGCGCGCGTCAGCGTGAAGCTAATTTTACTTCCACCGACACGGCTCCCGAGGGTAATAAAATTCTTTCAGGCGCTTGGTGGGAGGCCGGAACAGAGCAATCGTTGGTGTCGCTCGAAGACGGCTTTGCTGAGGACATTGGTGCAAAGGTGGGGGACTCGCTCACACTGCGCATCGCTGCTGACGAATTTTCTGTCGAGGTGGCCAGTATCCGCGAGGTGAACTGGGAGTCGATGCAGCCCAACTTCTTCGTTATTTTCCCTGATAAGTTATTGGAACGGTTCCCCAATACCTTGTTCACAAGCTTTTATCTTGAACCAGATGAAAAGTACCGGGTGGGCGAACTTCTCGATCTCATGCCGACGCTCACCATTATTGAGCTCGACGTCGCCATTCAGGAAATTAAAACGATCATTGATCAGGTGAGCCAGGCCATCGAGCTTGTTCTGCTAATCATATTGGTGGCAGGCGCTCTGGTTCTCATTGCGGGTGTCAGCTCGAGCGTTGATGAACGCTTGCATGAAAGTGCCATTCTGAGGGCACTCGGCGCAGGACGGGGAACACTTTTAGGGGCGGTCGCTATCGAGTTCGCCACCATGGGGTCACTGGCTGGCATTCTCGCCATTCTGGGATCTGAGACCGCTGGATGGGTGTTGCAGACCCAAATGCTGGATCTGGAATACCAGATCCAGTGGGTGCTATGGCCGATAGGTATTGCGCTCGGTGCTGTGATTATCGGCTCGTTGGGTACCTACGCGTGCCGTCGCGTCGTTTCGGTGCCGCCGTTGCAGGTGTTGCGAGAGCTGTAAGCGCTCTCTCAGCGGCAACCTAAATATCGAAACTCACGCTCTCGCTCGAGGTTCTCTCGAGAACTTTTCCTCAACCGAGTAGGTGACGGACGGCGTCCCGCTCCTCGCTCAGTTCTTGAGCGGTTGCGTCCATTTTTGCGCGACTAAAGTCATTTACCTCGGCGCCATCGACAACGGAATAGACGCCTCCCGAGCAAGTGCAAGGGAATGAGTAGATCAGCCCCTCAGGAACGCCATAGGCGCCGGTCGATAAAATGCCCATCGAAGTCCAGTCGTTATCCGCCGTACCCAATGCCCAGGTACGCATGTGGTCGATCGCCGCGTTCGCTGCCGACGCCGCAGAGGATGCGCCCCGGGCTTTGATAATCGCTGCGCCTCGCTGTTGCACTGTTGGAATGAAGTCGCTCTCGTACCAGTCTTGACTCACAAGCTCGATCGCTGACTGCCCCTTGATGCGGGTATTAAAGAGGTCTGGGTACTGTGTGGCGGAGTGGTTACCCCAGATCGTCATATTGCTGACGTCCGTGGTTGCAACACCGGTTTTCTGAGCAATCTGCGTAATAGCGCGGTTGTGATCTAGGCGCGTCATTGCCGTAAACTGTGTGCCTGCGATATCGGGCGCGTTGTGCATCGCGATCAACGCGTTAGTGTTCGCCGGATTGCCCACCACAAGTACCTTGATGTCTTTGTTGGCCACAGCATTCATGGCCTTGCCCTGCGCCGAGAAAATGGCCGCGTTCGCTTCAAGCAAGTCTTTGCGCTCCATGCCCGGACCACGGGGGCGCGCGCCAACCAGAAGCGCATAGTCGCTGCCTGCAAACGCGACATTCGGGTCATCGCTGCAAGTAATACCCGCCAGTAAAGGGAAAGCACAATCGTCCAACTCCATTCGCACACCCTCAAGCGCATCGAGCGCAGGTGTGATGTCGAGGAGGTTTAACTTCACCGGTTGGTCGTTACCAAGCATTGCGCCTGAGGCGATACGGAACAGAAGTGCGTAACCAATTTGACCGGCTGCGCCAGTAACAGTGACCGTAACGGGTGTTTTCATGGGTTTCTCCTCAATGGGGGTGGTGAGTGCCTGGTTGGACAATAATTCGACGCGGATTTTCATCCTCTCGCAGACAAACTGCAAGTGAGTTTTCCGCAGGTATGCCCTCTATTCAGACGGTTAATTTTGATTCGGCCAGTAGGTGCCTCTATCATCGCGTTTTTCATTGTGTGGTCAGTGCATGAGCCAAACGTCAGACACGGTAGAGGAGTTCGTCCCCGAGTTACCTCGGCAAGCAGCCGTGGATAACCGAAAGTCGTCCTACAATCACAACAAGCTGCGTAAGCGTTTGCGACGACTGACGGGGCAGGCGATAGCCGACTACAACATGATTGAGGAAGGTGATCGCATCATGGTCTGCCTTTCAGGTGGTAAAGATTCCTACACCATGCTCGATATCTTGTTGCACCTTCAGCGCAGTGCACCTATCCAGTTCGAGATTATCGCCGTCAACCTCGATCAGAAGCAGCCTGGCTTCCCCGAACATGTGCTACCCGAGTATTTGGAGTCACTGGGCGTTGCCTACTATGTGTTGGAGCGAGATACCTACAGTGTGGTTCGCTCGGTCATTCCTGAGGGGAAGACTACCTGTGGCCTGTGCAGTCGGCTTCGACGGGGGACGCTGTACGGTTTTGCCGAAGAAATCGGCGCCCACAAAATAGCGCTGGGGCATCACCGTGATGATATTGTCGAGACCTTGTTTTTAAATCTTTTCTTCGGCGGAAAGTTGAAAGCCATGCCTCCGAAGCTGCTGAGCGATGATAAGAAGAATGTTGTCATAAGGCCGCTCGCCTACTGCAAGGAGAGTGATATCGAGGCCTATGCCAATCAGGAAGCCTACCCAATCATTCCCTGTAACTTGTGTGGTTCGCAGGAAAATCTTCAGCGAGTGGAAGTAAAGCGGATGCTTCGCGACTGGGAAAAGCAGTATCCGGGGCGCACTGAAACTATCTTCAAGTCACTGGCCAACGTGTCGCCATCACAGTTAGCGGATCGCGAGCTGTTCGACTTTGAGGCGTTAGTGGTGCAACGCGACGACAGCCATGAACCCGAATTGCCGCTCATCAAAACGGTGTCGTTGTGACCGCCGCGCTGCTCGAAGCTCGCGAAGTATCCATTCACAAGGGACTGAGGCAACTGCTCAAGGGTGTCACCCTGCGTGTAGAGCCCGGTGATATTTGGCAGCTAGCGGGTGGAAACGGTATTGGCAAAACATCGCTTCTGCGATCGTTCGCGCGCCTGGCCAGCATCGAGGTATATGGTGAACTCTCACGATGCGTCGACGTTCTCTACACCGGGCACTCCGCCGCCTTAAAAGGCGCGATGACTCCCCGCCAGAACCTTAAGTACCACCCTTCGGGGTTATGCACGCCCCGAGACAACGAGATTGATGAGGCGCTTGCCGCCGTCGGTCTTGCCGGCTACGAAAATGCGCTCACGGCCCGCCTGTCCGCCGGACAGAAGCGACGAGTGGCGTTGGCACGTCTGTTCCTTCCCTCGGGCCGACTATGGTTGCTCGATGAGCCGTTTACAGCCCTCGATGTAGCGGGTGTGGAAGTTCTGGAGCAACGCTTTAAAGCGCATGCGCAAGCCGGTGGTGCCGTCGTATTTACGAGTCATCAGTCTGCCGACCTGGGTGATCTGCTAAATGTCTTGGACTTGGAGCAGTTTCGCGGTGACTGAGGGAAGGGACATCGACATTGTCCACTACTGTCGCAGTCAGACGACCCGACACCTGATGCTAATGGTCCGATCACCGAGTGAGGTGATCAATCCGCTGTTGTTTTTCTTGCTCGTTATCGTTTTATTCCCACTAGGGCTCGGGCCTGACCCAGAGCAGCTCTCCCTTCTTGCGCCCGGGATACTGTGGGTAGTGGCCTTGCTCGCCAATTTGATGATTTGCATGAGACTTTTTGTTGACGACTTTGAGGACGGCAGCCTGGAGCAGCTGGCAATGGTACGCATTCCGCTGCCGATAGCGGTGTTACCGCAGCTCCTGGCTTCTTGGTTAGCCAGCGGCCTGCTCCTGAGTTTGGTATCACCCATATTCGGATTGATGTTAGGTCTCCCACTCGATGTTGCGCCTGTCTTGGTCGCGAGCCTGCTGATGGGTACGGCGATCATGTTGCTACTGGGTGCCGTGGGTGCAGCATTGACCGTTGGGGTCCAACGAGGAGGTATTCTGTTGGCGCTTCTTATTTTACCCCTGTACGTCCCCGTTCTGATTGTTGGTACCCGAGCGTTGAACGAAGCTTTGCAAGGAGGAGACCCTACGGTCGCACTCGCATTACTGGGTGCTGGGGTTACCGGCGGGCTATTGTTGGCGCCATTGGCCATCGCGGCGGGTGTTCGCGTCTCTTTAGAGCTGTGATGCACTCGTAAAGCAGGGTGACAGCCCCCACTTTTCTCGTTTACCGGATATACTTCTGACATGTGGCGCATAATTCATCAATTTGGTTCCCCTCCCTGGGTTTACCGTTTCTGTGACAGGGTCATTCCTTGGTTGTTACCCATCACAGTAGTGGCGCTTTTCGTGGGGAGTGTCTGGGGCCTTTTGTTCGCGCCAACCGACTATAAGCAAGGCGACTCCTACCGAATTATCTACATTCACGTGCCAGCGGCGGTTGTCGCGCTCGCTGGCTATTATGTAATGGCGCTGGCTGGCTTGGTCAGTTTGGTATGGCGGGTAAAGCTGGCCGATACAGCAATGCGAGCCGCTGCGCCCATTGGTGCCGCCTATACGGCGATTGCTCTTATAACCGGGGCGATCTGGGGCAAACCAACCTGGGGCGCTTGGTGGGTTTGGGATGCGCGCATCACGTCAATGCTGATCCTTTTCTTTCTTTATGTTGGTGTTATCGCCTTGTTTGAGGCCTACGAAAATAAGACGGTGGCGGCGCGCGCCTGCGCTATCTTAAGTTTGGTAGGAACCGTAAACATTCCCATCATCTACAAGTCGGTAGACTGGTGGTACTCATTGCATCAACCGGCTTCGATCAAGTTCACCGGAAGCTCCGCCATTGACGCATCGATGCTCTATCCGCTTCTCGGGATGATTATCACCTTCTACGCGTTGTTTGCTTTACTAATGATGCTAAATCTAAAGCAGTCATTGACTGAGGAGTACGCTCAGTCCGCTTGGCTCAACAAGAGGCTAGCGGCTTAGTTATGTATTTTGACTCGGTGGCTGACGCGCTAGCCATGGGCGGCCATGGGGCTTTTGTCTGGGGCGCTTACGGCATCACCTTCGTGATTATTTTCTTTGTGCTGCTTCGTCCTGTAATGTCCATACGTTCGCTGAATGCCGGCATTCGACAGGAAGCGCTGAGAAAACAAAGTGCACAAGTTGCACAAGAGAACGCGAGTTAATCGTGCACCCAAAACGAAAACAACGTCTCATTGTCGCTCTAGTTATCGTAGTCCTATCCAGTGTGACCATTGGCCTGATCACCTATGCGCTGCGGGGCAATATCAACCTTTTCTACTCGCCGTCAGAAGTTGCTGCGGGCGAGGCGCCGATTGATCGTCAGATTCGTGTTGGTGGCATGGTCGTCGAAGGGAGCGTTCAACGTGCCAGTGACCGTCTTGAGACGCGCTTTGATGTGACCGACTTCGTTCACTCAGTCACCGTAACCTACGATGGCATCTTGCCTGATCTCTTCGCCGAGGGAGAAGGGGTGGTGGCGACGGGTAAATTGGGAGCCAATGGCGTTGTCAGCGCTAGCGAAGTGCTTGCGAAGCACGATGAAAACTACATGCCGCCAGAGGTGGCCGAGGCGCTAGAAAAAGCCAACGCGCAAGGAAGTGTGCAGTGATACCTGAGGCGGGGCAGATCGCTCTTATTATCGCGCTGTGTTTATCCGTCCTGCTGGGTACCGTTCCGATGGTTGGTGCGTGGCGAGGGCAACGATGGGCAATGAATTTGGCGCCGAGTCTTGCCGCGGGCGTCTTCGTTTTTCTCTCGATTGCCTTTGCCTGCCTAACGATCGTTTTTCTTCAGGATGATTTCTCGGTCAAGGTCGTTGCCAGTAACTCGAATTCGCTCCTGCCACAGATGTACAAGTTTTCTGCGGTCTGGGGTAACCACGAAGGTTCGCTGCTGTTGTGGGTCTGGATCTTAGGGGCCTGGTCTTTGGCGGTTGCTATTGCCAGCCGTGGTCTTCCGCTTGTGGTGTTGTCACGTGTCCTCGCGGTCCTTGGACTTATCGGTGTCGGGTTTATCGCGTTTTCATTGTTCACTTCCAACCCATTTGAGCGCTTGTTACCCGGTGTTGCCGCAGAGGGTAATGACCTTAATCCGCTACTTCAGGATCCCGGGCTGATCATTCATCCGCCGTTGCTCTACATGGGGTATGTCGGGCTGGCAGTGCCCTTTGCCTTTGCCGTCGCGGCACTGATGGGAGGTCGGCTTGACGCCTCGTGGGCTAAATGGTCCCGGCCTTGGACAAACGTTGCATGGGCATTCCTCACCCTAGGGATTATGTTAGGTAGCTGGTGGGCTTATTACGAACTCGGATGGGGCGGTTGGTGGTTCTGGGACCCGGTTGAAAATGCGTCCTTCATGCCTTGGTTGGTGGGTACGGCATTGATTCACAGCTTGGCTGTGACGGAAAAGCGCGGCTTATTTAGATCGTGGACCGTATTACTGGCCATTGCTGCGTTCTCGCTCTCTCTTCTTGGAACGTTCCTCGTTCGTTCCGGGGTGCTTACCTCAGTTCACGCCTTCGCAGCTGACCCAGAGCGTGGCTTATTTATTTTGATATTCCTCGTCCTGGTAGTCGGTGGATCGCTGACGCTATACGCATTCAGAGCCCCAACGGTGGCGAGTCCGATCAGTTACGAGCTCGAGTCGCGCGAATCGCTCCTGCTGGCTAACAACCTCATCTTTGCGGTGTCAGCTATTGTTGTCTTGCTAGGAACCCTGTTCCCGCTGCTGATGGATGCGCTGGGGCAGGGTAAATACTCCGTGGGACCGCCATATTTCAACGCGGTCTTCGTGCCAGCCATGGCGCTACTGGCGCCTTTTATGGCAGTAGGCCCCATTTCCCGTTGGAAGCAGGACAGTAGTAAACGATGGCTGAGTGAATTGGGTATGCCGGCAGTCGTCTGTGTTTTGGTTGCTGTAGCGGCGCCTCTCGTGGGTGCGGGAGAGGTGAATGTCTGGGCCTCTTTGTCCGTTCTTCTGGCGGCTTGGTTGGTGCTCGGTTTAGTGCGAGATCTGCAGGTGCGGATGCGCGGTGTTAGCTCGGGGTCGGCAGTGTTTGCACGCTTGACGCCGTCTTACCTGGGCATGCTTATGGCGCATTTTGGCTTTGCTCTGACCCTGATTGGCGCGACATTTGTGACTCAGTTTAGTGCTGAGCGGGACTTGCGCATGGAGGTCGGCGATACCGTAACACTCAATGGCTACGCCTTTGTGCTCGATGAACTCACCGTCGTTGAAGGGCCAAACTATGCGGCTGATCGCGGCATTTTCTCTGTGTCGGTTGATGAGCAATTGTTTACGACGCTAATGCCCGAGAAAAGGCGGTATGTCGCCAGCGGGCAGATCATGACAGAGGCGGCTATCGATGCAGGCGCTATGCGAGATCTTTACATCGCGCTTGGCGAGCCCTTGGGCGATGGTGCGTGGTCAGTTCGCGTGCAACACAAACCACTCGTTCGCTGGATATGGTTTGGTGCACTGATGATCGGTGTTGGCGGGTTGACCACGAGTTTCGATCGTCGGTACCGACGCGTCCGCCGCTCCCAGCAGCTTCAAGGAGTTGAGGGTGCAGCCGCTTAAGCGCTTCCTTCCATTAGCCGCATTCTTATTGCTGGTGGTGCTGTTGGTGCGAGGCTTATCGCTCGATCCTACAGAACTTCCATCTGCGCGCTTGGGTGACTCATTGCCAAACTTCAACCTGCCTGTCTTGGGCGAATCTGTGTCGCGTCAAGCTGAGGATTGGCACGGTGAGCCAGCGTTGATCAACGTGTGGGCAACCTGGTGTTTTTCTTGCCGTGTCGAACACCCTTATCTGTTGGAGTTGGCGGAGAATGGGATCACTATTTATGGGTTGAATTACAAGGACGATCCGGAAAAGGCCCTTGTCTGGCTCGATGATTTAGGTAATCCCTATGCCGAGACTGTGGTCGATAAAGACGGTTTGTTTGGCTTGGATCTGGGTGTCTACGGTGCGCCAGAAACGTATGTGATTGATGCCTCAGGTGTCGTACGGCACCGGCATGTGGGTGTGGTTAACGAGCAAGTCTGGAATGAGCAACTTGCGCCGTATTTTGAAGCGTCGCTAATGGCTGGAGGGTCAGATTAATGGTTCGTCTATTACTCGCTGTTATGATTTTTTGGTCCGCTCAATCGCTTGCGGTCATTGAAACTTATGAGTTCAGCTCGCCAGGCTTGGAAGCGCGTTATAAGGCATTGAGTCAAGAGCTTCGATGTCCCAAATGCCAAAATCAGAATATCGCTGACTCAAACGCTCCGATCTCCCGAGACTTACGTGCGATTGTGCACGAGCAGCTAGAAGCTGGGGCTACGGATGAAGAGATCATCGACTTCCTTGTAGACCGTTATGGCGAATTTGTTCGATACCGACCTGGCATGGACGCGAATACGTTGTGGTTGTGGTCGGCGCCGCTCATTCTTCTCGTCATGGCGGTGGCTGTGGTGGTGACCCAAATACGAAAAGACAGGGATGGTCAAACGATCTCCTCAAACGCGGAGCGTGCAAACAGGCTGAGAGAGAAGTTCGACGGGGATCGCTCGTGAACGATCTATTCCCGATAGCGTTGGGGCTGTGCGCTATCGCTGCGGTGTTCCTAACGGTATTGCCCGCGCTTTGGACGCGGCAGCTTGAGGGTGATTCGCTGGATGATTGGCTGACTGTCCGTAAAACGGAAACAGACGATGCCGAACTGTTGAGTGATGCGCAGCTGCGTGTCTGGGATGACAAGGACAGCGAGCAAGCGGCACAAATAATTGAAGGTGGGGCGTCTAGCTGGCGTTACCAAATCGTGTTGGTCATTGCGCTGATTGCCGCCACGTTGGCGATTTACGACCGTTTAGGTGCGTATGAAGATGTTCAGATTACCCGTGCTATTGTCGATCTTGGTGCTGCTTCGCCCGAGGACGTCACTGAGCTTGTGACGCGAATTGAGCAACGTTCTAGTGAACGGCCGAAGAACCTTGATTATCGCTCGCTTCTCGGTGAGTACTACATTTCTACAGGGCGTGCGTCAGAGGCGCTTGAAAACTTTGAGGCGATTTTAGAGGAGGCTCCTGAGGCACCTGATGTCTTGGGGCGGGCGGCGCAGGCGGAGTTTATTGTCAACGGTCAGGCATTGAATACTCGAGCACGGCAGCGCGCAGAGAAAGCTCTCGCGTCTGATCCAAGGCAAAAGTCGGCTCTTGCAACCTTGGCTATGGGCGAGTTCGGTCAGGGTAACTACATTCAAGCCATTGGATATATGCGGGTGCTTCGAGATTTGGAGGTCCCGGGCTCTGAAGCTCACGAGTTGATGAAGAGTGCGATTGCGGAGTCCGAATCCCGCATCGCTCAGGCGGGAAACCAGCAAGCGGCTCCATCGGATAAGACATCGGCTGAGATGACCGCCGGCGTGACCGTAATTGTCACGCTCGATGAAACGATGGACGCCTCGGCTTACGACGGCCTGACAGCCTTTATCATAGCGCGGCCGGCGGGAAGCCAGGTGCGTATGCCAACTGCTGTGAGCCGCAATATCATCGGGGAATGGCCATTCACGGTAAGACTCAGCGACGCCAACAGTATGGCTGGTCAATCGCTGTCAGCCTTGAGTGCGGTCGACCTTGAGGTGCAAGTGTCTCGAAATGGACAGCCTGGTCTAGCGAATGCTGTTCTACGTGGGTCTGCTAGCAACGTGACCCTCAGCGACTCAGCTGAAACTATGGTGACACTCACTCCCTGAGGTCTTTCGACCTAATTAGATCGATTTGCATATAGTGTTGAGATTCCTTTCTGGGTACACTACATCTAGTGTTTTGAATGGGATGTGGGCGGCATGTTTGCGCCGCTAGAGAGTTAATGCGCCTAAAGTCTATTTCACTCTCCGGGTTCAAGTCGTTTGTGGACCCAACCAAGGTCACATTGCCGAGCAATATGTGCGCGGTGGTAGGCCCCAATGGCTGTGGTAAGTCGAATATTATCGACGCTGTTCGTTGGGTCATGGGTGAGAGCTCTGCCAAGACGCTCCGCGGCGAGTCGATGACCGACGTCATCTTCAACGGGACCACGCATCGACAGCCGGTTGGACAAGCGTCCATTGAGCTCCTGTTTGATAACT
This sequence comes from Halieaceae bacterium, assembly GCA_038143085.1. Classification (GTDB taxonomy): domain Bacteria; phylum Pseudomonadota; class Gammaproteobacteria; order Pseudomonadales; family Halieaceae; genus Luminiphilus. The sequence goes on along the minus strand of JAYQLG010000006.1, from coordinate 150,598 downwards.
CGGCGGGTAAGGTCGGTGGCGAGTACGCCGCCTATAACGAAATATCGGTTAGGCGTCTGGTGACACGTGAGGGCACGTCAGATTATTTTCTGAACGGAAACAAGTGTCGGCGCCGGGACATTACTGACCTCTTTTTAGGTACTGGTCTCGGGCCCCGCAGCTACGCCATCATCGAGCAGGGCATGATTTCGCGCCTGATTGAGTCAAAACCCGAAGATCTTCGTGTTTACATCGAAGAAGCCGCGGGAATCTCTAAGTACAAAGAGCGACGCCGAGAAACCGAAAACCGCATGCAGCGCACGCTGGATAATCTCGATCGCTTGACTGATCTTCGCGAGGAGTTAGAGCGAAACCTTACCCACTTAAAACGCCAGGCACAGGCTGCCGAGCGTTACGCCGAATACAAAGCCGAGGAGCGGGAGCTTAAAGCGCAGCTATTGACACTCCAACGAAGAGTGCAGGCTGGTGTCGCGACACGGGCTCAGAGAGAAATAGACGATTTTGCGACTGAGCGAGAGCGTTATCAGGCTCAGGTGTCATCGTGTGTCTCCGAGATCGAGTCGCTACGTCAGCAGATAACGGATGCCAATGCGGGCGCGAGTCAGTTGCAGGGAGATTTTTACTCGCTCGGTAGTGAAGTCAGCCGAATCGAACAGGCCATGAATTTTGCGAAGCAACGTCGTGAGACCTTGGCTCGTGATCTCGAGCAGACGCTGGAAGGTAAGCAACGAGAGTTGGGTCTGGTTGACTCGGACAGTCAGCGCCTGACCGAGCTCGCCGAGGCCTTAGCGTCGATTGAACCGACATTGACTCGCGAGCGCGAAGAGGTGGGTCGAGTCGATCTTGCACTGGCGGAAGCAGAGAAGGTCGCGGCGACAGCTGATGGTGATTGGGATCATTTCACCCAGCGTGCGGCCGTTCCCAAACAGCAAGTTGAAGTACAGCAAGGGCGACAGGGTAACGCAGAGCGGAACTTAGCTGCGCTCAATGAACGTCTTGCACGAATCAAAAGTGAATTAGCTGGTTTGAGTGAATCGGTTGAAGAGACAGATCTGGACACTGTCAGTAGTGACCTTGCCGATGCAGAGCAGGCGGTAGTGACTCAAAAGACCACCTTGGACTCGCTGAAGGAAGCATTGCAGTCCTCCCGATCGGAACTTGAGGCATTGAGGCACAAGCAGGACGAGCTCCGACGGGAAATACAGGCGCTGACTGGTCAGCGAGCCTCACTTGAGGCGCTACAGTTAGATGCGCAAGCGCGCTCTTCAGGCGACTTTGTGAGCGAGTGGCTCGGAAATCACGGGATAGAGCAGGCCGCTCCACTTGTGGAGGCTATCGTCGTTGATGAGGGATTTGAGGCGGCGGCTGATGTGGTGCTCGGTGATTGGTTGGTCGCACTACAGGCGGAACTGACATCTTTGAGCTCAAGTATTGATGTCCCGCCGACGGGCTTAACCTTGGTCGATGCAGAGCCGGGCGAGAGATCAGCCGATCCGCTATTGCTATCGCATTACATTCAATTGCCCCGAGGGCTCGAGCATCTTATGTCCGGCGTGCGTGTCGCAGAGGATTGGCAGGAAGCTTTAGGCGCACGGGCCAGTCTCTCTGTCGACGAGTCGATTATTTCAAAAGATGGTCTTTGGGTTGCGAAACATTGGATGCGCTCTAGAGGCGAAGCAGACGCGGAACAGGGCATTATTGCCAGGCAGTCTCAGCTGAATGCAGTGGCTGAGGCTTTCGAGGTCGCGTCGCGCGCACTTGATGGGACCGATACTCGCATCGAGGAACTCCGAGTAAAGCGAGCAGAGACCGAGCGAACAATTGATGCCGAGCAAGAGGTGCTGCAAGTAGCGCAGCAAACCTTGAGCCGCCTTGATACGCAGCGACGAGCACTTATTGCCGAGCGAGAGCAACGACAGAATCGTGAGGCACAGTTGCGTCAGGATGTGACTGACGCAGAAGTACGGGCGGCAGAAGAGCAGTCAGTGATCGATGAAGCAAAACAAATGCTAAATCGTGCTCAGCATCAGGTCGAGTCTGATGAAGGTGTGCGAGAGGCGCTGGAGACAGCAAGAACGCAAGCGAGAGAGCAAGTACGTCAATGTCGGCAAGAGAAGCAGCAGGCAGATGTTGGCCTCAATCGCAGTGAAGTACGGCATCGGGAGTTATTGACGCAGCGCGAGGCACTCTCCCGATCGATTGAGCGTGCAAGAGAGCAGGTCACCAACTACGAGCAACGAGAGGCGTCGATCCGAGGAGAGATGCCAACGGAGGAGAATCCTGATCTTGCTGCTCAGCAGGAATTGAGTGAACTACTCGAGCGCCGGCTGGCGGTGGAGTCGCAGCTGACCCAGGCAAGGCAAGGCTTGTCCGAGCTCGAGTCTGCACTTCGAAGCAAAGAGCAATCTCGAATGGAAGCCGAGCAAGCGGTAGCGGGAGTGCAGACCCGTAGTGAAGGCGCTCGCCTTAAGGTGGCAGAGACAGGCGTTCGCGTTGAGCAAATTGATGCGGCGCTTTCTGAGCTCGAGGTCACGCTGGAGTCCGTAGAGGAGAGTCTGCCGGAGGACGCTGACGAAACAGAGTGGCAAGTGCGGGTGGAACGAATCGCTGCGCGAATTCATCGGCTCGGGCCCATCAACCTCGCCGCGATTGACGAGACAACTCGCGCCGAAGAGCGCAAGGAGTATCTGGACGCTCAAGACGACGATCTGAGAACCGCTCTTGAAACGCTGCAGAATGCCATTAAGAAGATCGATAAAGAGACCCGGAGTCGCTTTAAGGACACGTTTGATACAGTCAACGCTGGCTTCGCCGAGTTGTTTCCCAAAGTGTTTGGAGGCGGAACGGCGTGCCTTGAGATGACGGGCGATGACTTGCTAGACACAGGTGTCGCGATCATGGCGCGGCCCCCCGGTAAGAAAAACAGCACCATTCACCTACTGTCAGGTGGTGAGAAAGCGATGACGGCAATCGCCTTGGTCTTCTCGATATTTCAGTTAAACCCCGCGCCTTTTTGTATGCTCGACGAGGTCGATGCGCCACTCGACGACGCAAACGTTGGGCGGTACGCGCGCCTGGTATCAGAGATGTCAAAAAAGGTGCAATTTGTCTTCATTACACACAATAAAATCACCATGGAAGCGGCTGAGCAGCTAATGGGCGTGACCATGCACGAGCCAGGTGTCTCGAGGTTGGTTACGGTCGATATTGAGGAAGCAGCGAGGCTGGCAGCAAGTTAGGGGAATAGGTAATGCCTGACGTTTTTCAGACGTTAACCACCGAAACCACGATCGCCATCCTAATCATTTTGGGGTTGGTCGTAGCCCTTATCGTCAATATGCGTCGAAAACGACGTAATGACTATAAGATGAATGCACGCGTCGTTCGGGACGATACGCCCGTTCCCGACCCACACGATCGAACCTCTCGAGAGTTGCCAAATGGCGGGGCGAGAGTGGTTGGTCGTCAAGAGCCAACATTTGGTGACTATTTTTCCGAGTCGAATTTAGATGAGTCGACAACCGATTTATCCAAACTCGACACGGACGTTGCTGGCGACATGGATCCCGACGCTGGCAATGATTCGGCACTGCCCGAGGAAGCATTCGATGTTGCCGAAATGTCCCATAGGCCGCTAGATGCCGGTTCAGACGCACCGATTGATCCCGGAACCATGGACTGGTTGGATGAAATTGAATCGGTTCCAACCAGCCAAGCGCAAGCTGCGCGATTGCCCAGACACGAAGAAACCAAGGTCTACTCACTCAATGTAATTGCTCGCGCTGATCAGGGCTTTGCTGGCGATGACATACTACGTCTGTTGTTGGGTTGTGGTCTGCGGTTCGGTGACATGGATTTTTTCCACCTGAGTCAAGCCCAGGGCGGCACGCCTACCATACAGTTCAGTGTGGCAAATATGATGCAGCCGGGTGTTTTTGATCTTGAGAACATGGATGAACTCTCGACTCAAGGACTCATGTTTTTCCTTACGCTTCCCGGGCCTCATGACATGGCGAGGGCATTCGATTTAATGTTGGAAACGGCCCATACCGTTGCTCACAGTCTGGGCGGCGATGTGTATGACGAAACCCGAAGCGTGATGACCAAGCAGCACGTAGAATCTCTCCGGCAATCAATTCGTGAGTTCGAGAATAAGTGGCGCGCTGAGACCTCGCAATGAGTTCACCCGAACACGAGATTAACGAGCTGAGAGCGCGCCTCGATCGGTGGTCTCTGGCTTATCACAGAGACGACAATCCTCTGGCTAGTGATGCAGAGTACGACCGTGACATTCGTCGGCTTCGTGAATTAGAGACGGCTCACCCACATTTGATCTCGCCCATATCACCCACCCAAAGGGTCGGCGATAAACCTTTGGATCAGTTCGCTAGCGTGCGTCACAAGGTGCCGATGTTGAGCCTTGATAATGCTTTCAGTGGTGAAGATCTTGAGGCGTTTGAGGAGCGCAACGCCAATAAGCTTGGGTTGAGTGTTCTGACGTTCTGTTGCGAACCCAAGCTCGATGGCGTGGCTATGAGCCTGCTGTACGAAAATGGCGTTCTCATTAGGGCTGCCACGCGCGGCGATGGCACTACGGGCGAAGATATTACCCATAACGCGAGGACGATGGAGACGGTACCCCTGCGATTGCAAGGTGGCGACTATCCGGCGACGCTCGAGGTGCGAGGCGAAGTGGTCATTCCGAGAGCTGCTTTCCACCGGATGAATGAAAAGCAGGCGAGCTCAGGGGAGCCAGTCTTTCAGAATCCGCGCAATGCCGCTGCTGGAAGCTTACGACAGCTTGATCCACGGATTACCGCTACTCGGCCACTGGTATTCATGGCGTACTCGGTCGGCCATGTTGAGGCTGGAAGCTTACCGGGATCACACAGTGAAACGCTGAGCTATTTAAACCGCATTGGTTTTAAGACCTCGAAGCTGACGGAGGTGGTTGAGGGGTGGCAGGCCGCAGAGGCATTCGTTGAGCGCATTCTTGAGCAGCGCGATGAGATAGAAGTCGATATCGATGGGGTCGTCATCAAGGTAGACAACTTCGAGCAGCAGTCGACGCTTGGTTTTGTGTCACGCGCACCGCGGTGGGCAATTGCGCGAAAGTTTCCTGCACAAGAGGAGGTCACAACGCTGCTTGGTGTCGACTTCCAAGTGGGCAGGACAGGAGCGATTACCCCGGTTGCGCGACTGCAACCGGTTTTCGTAGGAGGTGTAACGGTAAGTAATGCCACGCTTCACAACGCTGATGAAATCGCTAGGCTCGATGTCCGCATAGGTGACCAGGTTATCGTGCGCAGAGCGGGAGATGTGATCCCCCAAATCGTCAAGGCCCTAGGTGATCGGAGAGAGGGCGAGTTACCTAAAGTGGTGTTCCCTGACATGTGTCCCGATTGCAATGCTGCTTTGACTCGGGATCTTGACGAGGCAGCCATCCGATGTGAAAACAGTCTCGCTTGTCCTGCGCAGCAGAAGGCGGCGCTTGAGCATTTTGTGTCCCGTAAAGCCATGGACATCGATGGGGTGGGTGAAAAGCTGTTACATCAGCTGTTTGATCAAGGCTTGGTGTCTGATATTGCAGATTTGTATGGCTTAACGGTTGAGCAGCTCGCAGCGCTTGATCGTATGGGGCATAAATCAGCGGTTAAGGCGATTGAGGCCATTGAGGGTAGTAAAGCGACAGAGTTGCCAAGATTCCTCTACGCATTGGGCATCCGGGAGGTCGGTGAGGCGACGGCTCGGGCACTGGCGAGTCACTTCGTTGATTTGGAAATGATTATGACGGCGTCGCCTGAATCGCTCGAGGAAGTGAGTGATGTGGGTCCTGTGGTCGCGTCTCATATACATCGATTCTTCGCGAAGGAACTGAACAGACAATTGGTTAATCGCCTACTTGACTCAGGCATTGTCTGGTCGGGCCCTGAGGAGCAAGCAGCGTTTAAGGCTCTGTTGGCGGGGCAGACATGGGTGGTGACCGGAAAACTGGAGACAATGTCGCGCGACGAGGCTGGGACAGCGATACGTCGGCTTGGCGGTCAGACAGCGGGTTCGGTGAGTAAAAAAACGGATGTATTACTGGCGGGGCCGGGCGCAGGCTCAAAATTGAGTAAAGCGGAATCGCTGGGCGTCACGGTTATCGATGAGGATGATTTCATGCAGATCTTATCGGAGGCAGAGCTATGAGTTTTAGTGTTAGAGCCGCCCTAGTCGTTGGTTTGGTCCTGATAGTTGGCGGATGCACGACGTCGCCTCCGGATAAGCTCGATAACATTTGCGATATTTTCCGTGAAAAGGACGGGTGGTACGCAGATGCGAGAGATGCGAGAGAGCGATGGGGTGCGCCCATTTCCATCATGATGGCGTTCATGCATCAGGAGTCGCGCTTCGTTGCCGGCGCAAAGCCGCCCAGAACGAAAATCTGGGGCATTATTCCGGGACCTCGCGCCAGCGATGCTTATGGTTATTCACAAGCGAAGAATGACACCTGGGATTGGTACAAGCGTAAATCGGGAAACCATGGTGCCGATCGCGATAAGTTTGAAGACGCCATTGATTTCGTCGGTTGGTATAACCACACCACGCATCAGATCAACGGAATTGCTAAAGACGATGCGTTTAGACTTTACCTCAACTATCACGAAGGGCACGGCGGCTACAAACGAGGCACGTATCGCTCAAAACCATGGCTAGTGGAGGTAGCAAAGAAAGTCGATCGGCGCGCATCAACGTATAACCGTCAACTGGCGTCATGTCAGGATGAGTTTAAAAAGAAGGGATGGTTCGATTGGTTTTAATCGCCGTCATTTTAATGTCACGTTAATGTCATTAAATTTTATTGTCATTTTAGTGTCATTAAGCGGTGACGATGCGGAAGGTGTTATTCGATGGTGTCGAAAAAAGTACTGATTGTTGATGACGAATTCTCTATTCGCGATATGTTGCGAATGGCGCTTGAAATCGCTGACTTTGAATGTCTCGAGGCCGAGAATATTCAAGACGCGCACCGCCTTATTGTGGACGAGCGACCAGCGATCGTTTTACTGGATTGGATGCTACCGGGTGGTAGCGGACTGGAACTGCTGCGACGGTTAAAGAAAAACGACACTACCTCCGAAATACCTGTGATCATGCTAACCGCCAAGGTGGCCGAGGATAATGTCATTCAGGGCCTGGATGCGGGTGCGGACGATTACGTGACCAAACCGTTTGCTCCGCGTGAGCTGATTGCCCGCATCAAGGCACTGCTTCGCAGAAGCGTTGGGGGCGAGCAGCGCGACCGACTGGAAGTCGGCGAGCTAGTCCTCGATGTCGATAGCCGTCGTATTTTTGTAGCCAATTCGCCCATCGAAATGGGTCCCACTGAATTTAATTTGCTTCAGTTCTTCATGTCCCACCCTGAGCGGGCCTACACGCGAAACCAGCTACTTGATCATGTGTGGGGTGCCAACGTGTACGTCGAAGAACGCACTGTTGATGTACACATCCGACGTCTGAGAAAGGCGCTTGAGGGCGGCGTTCATGACTACAGTGATCTCATTCAGACCGTCAGGGGCACGGGCTACCGTTTCTCGGCCAAGGGTGTGGTCTCCGAGTGACCTTTCTCAGCCATTGGTGGCGAGCACTTGTTGGTATTGTTGCCGTCCTCGGTGTTGGAGCAGCTTCAGGACTGTATTTTGGTAGGCCCGCAACCGGCCTAGGCCTAGCAATGCTGGTGGTGCTCGTCTTCTGGAGCTATCAGATGTTCCGGGTTGAGCGGTGGTTATCTAACGTTACTGACGAGACGCCTCAGGCCGCTGGGGTGTGGGGGCTCCTGTTCGATTACATTCACCGTCTCCGGAGTCAGAGTGAGGAGGCGCAGGGGCGCCTGGAGTCCTCCCTGCATTACTTGCAGGATTCACTCAAGTCCATGCGTGACGCTGCGATCATTACCGACCCTTGGGGCAACATTGCATGGATGAACGACTCGGCGGGGGGGCTGCTGGGAATTAGTTTAGACAGAGACGAGGGAAGGCCGCTCGTCAGTAAGATACATCTTCCTCATTTCTCAGATTATTTGGCGGTGGGCGACTACCAGGTGCCGCTGCGTATTCCTCCATCTAGCGATCAGAAGCGATGTCTGCAGGTGGAGGTGTCCACTTTCGGCGGCGGCGATAAACTGATTTTTATCAAAGACATCACCGAGCAGTACAAGCTCGAAATGATGCGTCGCGACTTTGTGGGTAACGTCTCCCACGAATTGCGGACGCCTTTGACGGTGCTCAAAGGCTACGTCGAAAATCTTCAGTCGCTAGATTCGGAGCTCGTTACAAAGATTCAGCGTCCATTGGTACAAATGGATATGCAAGTGGTTCGTATGGAGGTGCTTCTAAAGGATCTGTTGTGGCTGTCCCGAATTGAAACCATTGAGGGCGCCGACAAGACACTCCCGATTAACATGACAGACCTGGTGACGGAAATCATAGAAGATCTGAGAGCCGCCTACCCAGAGCGTAAAATCGATACGCAGCTAGAGCACGACGATGTCATCCTAGGTGATGCAACGGAACTCCACAGTGCGGTAAGTAATTTGGTTGTAAATGCGCTGAAGTACAGTGGTCACGACGATCTTGTCACAGTGGAGTGGAAGCTCGATGCGGGCTATCCAACCTTGACCGTTCGAGATGAGGGAGAGGGAATCAAGCCACAGCATATTCCACGGCTGACCGAGCGCTTCTACCGAGTCGATAAGAGCCGAAGCCAGGCAACTGGGGGAACAGGGCTCGGTTTGGCGATAGTGAAGCACGTGGCTGTTAGCCACAACGCAGAGCTACTCATTGATAGTGTTTATGGACAGGGCTCGGTGTTTTCGATGGTCTTCAAGCCCCATCAGAAGGGAATTCAAGCGGCTGCACACTAGTCCAGTATCAACCCGATAAACGCCCGAAGCCGCTATGAGCATTGAGAATTTTGGGGGTGGCCCCAAAACGCTGCCGTGAGTTGGGGTGAGACAGCCTAGAGTCTGAGATTTTTCGTTTATAACGTCTTTGTGATACCAGATATCGTTGATGATCTATGGGCATCGGCTCCTGCCAAATGTGCGAGGCACTTTTTAGATATACTTGCCGCTCGGCATCTCACACGGGTAGCTGATATCGGTCGGTGACGGCCATCCACTATTGTTTTTATCGGGGTCATAAATGCACCGCCTCTGGTCAGACACGCTGCAGCATCTTTCGCCATATACACCGGGTGAGCAGGCGCAGAACAGCGACGTCGTCAAGCTAAATACCAATGAGCATGCGCTCGCACCCTCGTCAGAGGCAGTGTCGGCTGGCCAGCAGTTAGATGTCGAGCGTTTGCGACGTTACCCAGACCCAACCTCGCGGCTTCTCACCGAGGCAATTGCTAAAGCGAATAACGTTTCTCCTGATCAGGTATTGGTAACAAATGGCTCGGATGAAGTATTGGCGTTCGCGTGGACAGCATTCCTCTCCGATAGCGATAAAGTGCCTGCTGTGCCTGCCATGACCTACACGTTCTACCCGGTATGGGCCAAGTTGCTCGGGCGGGGATTGCATCAGGTGCCCATGCGAGCTGATCTTTCGATTGATGTTGAAGCGCTCAAGGCGTGGGATGGTCCTGTGGTGTTTCCCAATCCCAATGCGCCAACGGGTTTGAGCTTGCCACTAGGAACAATCGAGGGGTTGGTGGCACACGATCCGAATCGTCTGGTGCTAATCGATGAAGCCTACTTTGGCTTTGGTGCTCCGTCCGCGGTTTCCCTGATCAACCAATACGATAATTTGCTGATCACCCGAAGCTTCTCCAAGAGTCATGCGCTCGCAGGCTTGCGTGTTGGTTATGCGCTTGCACACGCCAACCTTGTGGAAGGACTGCGTCGGGTAAAGGACTCGTTTAACTCGTATCCTGTTGACGCTTATGCGCAATGTGTCGCTACTGCCGCGGTTTCAGACTCTGCCTGGTTTACCGAGGCGTCAGCGGCTGTGAAAGAAAATAGGGCCGAGCTGGCAGCAGGGCTCACGCAGCTGGGTTTCTCCGTGTTGCCGTCCCAGGCTAACTTTGTCCTCGCGTCACACCCTGAACATACGGGCGTGGCGTTTACCGAGTATTTGAAGGCCCAAAATATCCTTGTTCGGAGCTGGTCTAGCGACGACCTGCTGCCTTGGGTCCGTATTACCGTGGGTACAAAAGACCAGCAGGCGCGTTTATTGAGCGCTCTGGCTGAGTATCTAAACGGCTAGATCCGCTTCAGGACAATAGAGCCAATACTGTAGCCGGCGCCAAACGAGGAGAGCACGCCTAAGTCGCCAGGTTCGAAATCGTCGTTGTATTTCTTGAAGGCGATGACAGATCCCGCGGATGACGTGTTGGCATACTGGTCTAGGATTGTGGGTGACTCCTCATCGCTGGGCTCGCGGCCCAGAGACCTTCTTCGCAATCAACTCATTCATATTCTCTGTTGGCCTGGTGTAGCCATATGCGTTTTAGCGAGTCGGGTTCGATTTCCATTTTGGCAAGTTGCTGTGTGATCTGTTCAGCAACAGCAGGACAAACCTCGCGGAAAACTTTGCGGCCTTCCTGCACAAATAGCTTGTCTACCTGACCCACGCCTTCTTCGGTTGCGCGGTTCAAGAATCCAAAGTTATTGCGGATGTTATTTGAGTAAATGGTTTGCAGCTTGGTGTCCAAAATCTCGAACGCATGCTCTGATCGGCAATGCTCGGCAGACTCAATTACGACAGCGGTTGCGACATCGCCAAAGATGAAGTGTGAGTCACGATCGCGGAAGTTCAGGTGCCCGGTACATATTTCAGGGTTAACCATCAAGACGCGGCGGGCATTACCCGACACGACCATGTCATAGGCCTGCTGAATGCCAAAGGTGGCTGAAGAGCAGGCTACGTTCATGTCAAAGGCAAAGCCCTTGATGCCCAACTCAGCTTGTACCTCAATGGCCATAGCTGGGTAGGCGCGTTCCATGTTCGATGCGGCGACAAGCACAGCGTCAATATCGTCGGCAGTGACATTGGCCTGTTCCATAGCTTGTTTCGCCGCAGCCACACCAATTTCGCACATGACGGAGGGCTCATCGTTAGAGCGAGGTTCCAGCCTCGGCAGCATGCGCAAGGGGTCAACAATCCCCGCTTTGTTCATAACGAAGCGCGATTTAATACCCGAGGCTTTTTCTATGAATTCGACGTTCGAGTGGCCTTTAGGCTCCAAGTCACCGGCCGCGATCGCGTCGGCGTGCTCGGCGTTGTAATGATCAACCCATGCGTTAAAGGACTCGACAAGCTCGTGGTTACTCACTCTCTCGGGCGGGGTAAAGAGACCCGCTCCTGAAATGACCACCCGCGTCTTACCGGCCTGCATTATCGATTCTCGACAGGGACGAAATCGCGAGCTTCATAGCCAGTGTAGAGCTGCCGTGGACGACCGATGCGGTAGCTGCCGCCAATCATTTCGTTCCAGTGCGCGACCCAGCCCACAGTTCGGCCGACAGCAAAGATTACGGTGAACATTGAAGTTGGAATGCCCAGCGCCTTGAGGATGATACCGGAGTAGAAATCAACGTTAGGGTAAAGTTTCTTCTCGATGAAGTAGGGGTCGCTGAGCGCAATTTCTTCAAGTCGCTTGGCGATCTCAAGGTTTTCGTCCTGAATGCCTAGTTCAGCCAATACCTCGTCGGCAGCCTGCTTCATGACCTTCGCTCGCGGGTCGAAATTCTTGTACACGCGGTGGCCAAAGCCCATCAAACGGAAGGGATCATTCTTGTCTTTAGCGCGGGCAACAAATTCATCAATTCTGGATACATCACCGATTTCGTCGAGCATCTTCACCACCGCCTCATTAGCGCCGCCATGCGACGGGCCCCAGAGCGCTGCAATGCCTGCAGCAATGCAAGCGAAGGGGTTGGCCTGCGATGAGCTTGCGAGTCGAACCGTTGACGTTGACGCATTTTGTTCGTGGTCTGCATGCAACAAGAAGATGCGGTCCATGGCACGTGCAAGGGTTGGCGAAATAACACTGGGCTCGCAGGGGTTGCCGAACATCATGTGCAGGAAGTTAGCAGAGTAATCAAGGTCATTGCGCGGATACATAAAGGGCTGACCAATCGAGAACTTGTAACTCATCGCGGCAATGGTCGGCATTTTTGCAATTAGTCTGAATGCTGCAACCTCACGGTGGTAAGGGTCCGAGATGTCAGTCGAGTCGTGATAGAACGCTGACAGCGCCCCCACAACGCCGCACATGATTGCCATGGGGTGAGCGTCACGACGGAAGCCATTGAAGAACGTTCGGATTTGTTCATGAACCATGGTGTGGTTTGTCACCATGTCCACGAAGGCTTTTTTCTCTTCGGCGTTCGGCAACTCGCCATTCAGGAGGAGGTAGCAGGTCTCGAGGTAATCTGACTGCTCTGCGAGCTGCTCGATAGGGTAGCCGCGGTGCAGCAGGACGCCCTTTTCGCCATCAATAAACGTGATTTTAGATTCGCAAGACGCGGTGGATGTAAAACCAGGGTCAAAGGTGAAGTGGCCCTGAGACGTCAGCTTTGCCACGTCGATAACGTCGGGCCCCAGAGAGCCTTCATAGACAGGTAAGTCGATGTCTAGCGTGCTGTTATCGCCTTGCGGAATGGAAAGCTTTGCTGTCTTGCCTGTCATTACGTGTCCCCCGACCTCGTTTTTTGTGGCGCTACTTTAACGGCGCCTTTGGAATCTAGCAATTTTACAGCATTGCGGAGATAAAACACGACAGATGGTCATAGTTTGCGAGATGAATTTGTCAGTAGCGGAGTGACTCCATATACTCACGCCTCGAATTCAGACCACTCGATTGCTCTGGGGGCTATTAAGTGAAACCACGCGGCAGCAAGGACAACCGTCCTGTTAACCTTGAATTGACGACCATTAAATTTCCGATTACGGCGCTTGCGTCGATATCGCACAGAGTCACTGGCGTTCTACTGTTTGTTTCCAGTGTCCTACTCGTGTGGGCACTCGATGCCAGTCTTGCCTCGGAAGAGAGCTTTAATCAGTTGGTTAAGCTCCTTTCGAGCACAGGCGCAAAGGCCGCGCTGTGGGCGTTTCTCGTGATCTTCAGTTATCACGCGCTAGCTGGCGTTCGCCATCTCATCATGGATGCCGGGATTGGTGAAGATTTCAAAGGTGGTGCTTTGGGTGCACGCATCTTATTTATTGCATCCGGTCTGGCTGCAGTCGCATGGGGGATTGTATTGTGGTAACTCAGGTCACTAGCTTTAGTCGTAATGGTTTATCTGACTGGCTGATCCAGCGTGTTAGTTCGCTCATCCTGCTTGCATATTTTTTGTTTATTGGTGTCCAGATAGGCACTGGGATTGACTACACTTCGTGGCGCGCGCTTCACGATACGACGGCCATGAAGGTGTTTACCTTGCTCGCCATCGGGGCATATGTGTCGCACGCATGGATTGGCTTGTGGACTGTATTCACGGACTACCTGACCGAGTACATGCTCGGATCCATTGGTAACGTCCTGCGTCCCGTATTGCAAATCGCAGTCGTGCTGGCCCTCGTGGTCTATGCGATTTGGGTAATACAAGTAATTTGGGGTTAAGCCTCGCGACAGCGAGGTATGCTTGGGAGAAGCAAAGAGATGCGAACGATCTCGTTTGATGGAGTCATTGTTGGTGGTGGTGGTGCAGGTATGCGCGCGGCACTCCAGCTGGCTCAGTCCGGTTACAAAACAGCCGTCATTTCGAAGGTATTTCCGACGCGCTCGCATACGGTGAGTGCACAAGGTGGTATTACCTGCGCCATTGCTAGTTCTGATCCACAGGACGATTGGCGTTGGCACATGTACGACACCGTGAAAGGGAGTGACTACATCGGCGATCAGGATGCCATCGAGTACATGTGCTCGGTTGGCCCAGAGGCGATCTTCGAGCTCGAGCACATGGGATTACCGTTCTCGCGAACGGAGGAAGGCCGTATTTATCAGCGACCTTTCGGTGGGCAGTCAAAGAATTTCGGTGAGGGTGGTCAGGCGGCGCGAACGTGTGCGGCGGCAGACCGTACCGGTCATGCACTACTGCACACGCTGTATCAGAACAACGTCAAGAACGAGACCGTATTTTTCAATGAGTGGTTCGCTACTGATCTCGTGAAGAATCAGGACGGTGCTGTTGTCGGTGTTATCGCGATCTGTATTGAGACCGGCGAGACCGTCTATGTGAAATCCAAAGCAACCGTTTTCGCAACGGGCGGTGCGGGCCGTATCTACGCATCTACGACGAATGCGCACATTAACACTGGAGATGGCGTGGGAATGGCCCTCAGAGCAGACGTGCCTGTCCAGGACATGGAAATGTGGCAGTTCCACCCAACGGGTATTTACGGTGCAGGCACCTTGGTTACCGAGGGTTGTCGTGGTGAGGGTGGTTATCTCATTAATGCTGACGGTGAGCGCTTTATGGAGCGTTATGCGCCAAATGCAAAAGATTTGGCAGGTCGTGACGTAGTCGCGCGCTCGATGGTTCTTGAAATTCTGGAAGGGCGCGGTTGCGGTCCTGACGGTGACCACGTGAAGCTGAAGCTCGATCACCTCGGAGAGGAGGTTCTTGAGTCTCGTTTGCCAGGTATCTGTGAGTTGTCCCGTACCTTTGCTCATGTTGATCCGGTCAAGGAGCCTATTCCTGTAGTGCCTACCTGCCATTACATGATGGGTGGTATTCCCACAAACATTCATGGGCAGGCGCTGACCGTTGATGCGGCCGGTAATGACCAGGTGATCCCTGGCCTGTACGCCTGTGGTGAAGTGGCTTGTGTATCCGTTCACGGTGCAAATCGACTGGGCGGTAACTCGTTGCTTGATTTGGTGGTGTTTGGTCGTGCCTCTGGCTTGTTTATCGAGGATGCGTTGCGACAAGGTATTGAAATGCGTGATGCCTCGGTGACTGACATCGAATCGGCGAATGAGCGCCTCGTAGCTCTGAACGAGCGTAACGACGGTGAAAATGTCTCTGCGCTGCGTAAGGAGCTGCAAGGCGTCATGCAGAACTACTTTGGTGTATTCCGGAAGGGTGAGTTCATGCAAGAAGGCATCAAGAAACTCGATGACCTCAAAGAGCGCATTGATAACGTGAAGCTGGAAGACAAGAGTAATGCGTTCAACACGGCGCGTGTCGAGTGTCTCGAACTCCAGAATCTATTTGAAACAGCTGAAGCGACGGCTATTGTTGCGGAGGCGCGTAAAGAGAGTCGCGGTGCGCATGCGAGAGAGGACTTCACCGAGCGGAATGACGACGAGTGGCTGTGCCACTCCATTTACCACCGCGAGGGACGTGTGGTCAGCAAGCGTTCGGTTAACTTTACCCCTAAAACTGTCGATACTTTCCAGCCGAAAGTTCGCACCTACTAATCTGCGAGGAGATACGTAATGTTGCAGGTCAGTGTTTACCGTTTTAACCCAGAGACTGATGCGGCTCCGCAGATGCAGGAGTATCAGGTTGAGACGGGCGGCAAGGATTTAATGGTTCTGGATGTGCTCGAGATGATCAAAGCCGAGCATGATGCGAGCGTTACCTATCGGCGCAGTTGCCGGGAGGGCGTCTGTGGTTCGGATGGTCTGAATATCAACGGAAAGAACGGCCTTGCTTGTATTACGCCTTTATCCGACGCGGTTAAGAACAACAAGCTCGTCATTCGTCCGTTACCCGGTCTGCCTGTTGTGCGAGATCTAGTGGTCGATATGAGTCTGTTCTACGCACAATACGAGAAGATCGAGCCCTATCTACAAAATAATACTCCGGCGCCAGCAATTGAGCGGTTACAGACGCCTGAAGACAGAGCCAAGCTCGATGGACTCTACGAGTGCATTCTTTGCGCTTGCTGTTCTACAAGCTGTCCGTCTTTCTGGTGGAATCCCGATCGATTTGTCGGACCTGCCGGCTTGTTGCAGGCGTATCGGTTTTTGGCTGATAGTCGAGATCAGGCGACGGATGAGCGTCTGGCGAAGCTTGACGATCCCTTCAGTGTGTTCCGGTGCCATGGCATTCAAAATTGTGTGAATGTCTGTCCCAAGGGCCTTAACCCGACGCGTGCGATCGGCCACATTCGCACGATGCTCCTGAATAGAGCTGCTTAGGTTTAGATAAGTTATATACCCCATAACTTATATTCATATTAGGTAAAATTAACGCCGCTTTTGCGGCGTTTTTTGTGCCTGACGACTCCGAAACCGTGGGAAACCGAACCTGTTGGGAGTAAGATATTCCTCCAGATGCAGTGACACATACCAAACAATAAGTCGCTGCAGATGACTTCGGGGGAAGTGTGCATGGCAAAGTCGATAGACCTACCCAGCATGGAGCAGCAGCGAAGTACGTCTCACCTCTCAGGTGGTAACGCCGCTTACGTAGAGGACTTGTACGAGGCGTACTTAAAAGATCCAAATGAAGTGCCGCCTGAGTGGCGCGATTACTTTGATCGTTTACCACGAGTAGAGACCACGACTGCGAGTCTGAGAGACTTGCCGCACTCTGTGTTGCGTGCGCAGTTCGCGCGCATTAGTAAAATGCGTGTGCGGACAGAAGCGACACGCAGCCAGGACTCTCAAGCGACAGAATACGAGCGTAAGCAGGTTCGCGTCGTTCAAATGATCTCCGCCTACCGCCAACGTGGACATCAAAAGGCAACATTAGACCCTCTATCGCTCCACCCACGTTCGCCAGTGCCAGATTTAGAGCTTGAATTTCACGAGTTGTCAGAGGCGGACCTAGATACCGTTTTCCAAGTGGGCAGTCTCTACATCGGTAAAGCCGATGCTTCGCTTGCTGAAATCCGCGCCGCGTTAGAAAAGACCTATTGCAACACCATTGGTGCGGAGTTCATGCATATTGTGAACACGGATGAGCGCCATTGGATTATGAGTCGCATGGAGTCAGTGCGAGGAGCACCCGCTCTCGATAGAGAAGGGCGAATCTCAATTTTGCGCCGTCTCATCAAGGCCGAAGGGTTGGAAAAATCCCTCGCATCGAAGTACCCGGGCACAAAGCGATTTGGTTTGGAAGGTGGTGAAAGCCTTATTCCTATGATGGCCGAGGCGATACAGCGTATTGGTGGCTATGGTGCCAAGGAAGTGGTTATCGGCATGGCTCACCGGGGGCGTCTCAACGTCTTAGTCAACATTCTGGGCAAAAACCCCAGTGAATTGTTCGACGAATTCGAAGGTCGCGCATCCTACTTTGGCTCTGGCGATGTGAAATACCATCAGGGGTTCTCGTCCAATATTATGACGCCAGGCGGGGAGGTGCACCTCGCACTAGCCTTTAACCCGTCGCACCTGGAAATTGTTTCACCCGTGGTGGAAGGCTCTGTGCGAGCGCGCCAGGATCGTCGAGAGGACCCTCATGGTGACACCGTAGTGCCGATTGTGATCCACGGCGACGCGGCCTTTGCAGGGCAAGGTGTTGTCATGGAGACCTTCCAAATGTCCCAGACCCGCGGTTACAAGACCGGCGGAACCTTACATATTGTGATTAACAACCAGGTGGGCTTTACCACTAGTCGACAGGAAGATGCGCGCTCAACCGAGTACTGTACCGACATCGCGAAGATGGTTCAGGCACCGATATTCCATGTTAACGGTGATGACCCTGAAGCGGTCGTTTTCGTCACCCAGTTGGCTGTCGACTACCGTAATCAGTTCAAGAAAGACGTTGTCATTGACCTCGTTTGTTACCGGCGTCGCGGGCATAACGAAGCTGACGAGCCATCAGTAACACAGCCGATGATGTATGCCACCATCAAGCAGCATGCCTCAACGCGTGATTTATACGCCCAGCGCTTGATTAGCGACGATGTACTGACGGCTGAAGAGGACGCTGGATTGATGGAGCGTTACCGCGAATCGCTTGATCGCGGGGAGCCTCTGGTAACACAGCTCGTAATGGAGCCCAACACGAATTTGTTCGTCGACTGGAAGCCGCATTTGGGTCACAGCTGGGATATGGCCTGTGATACCTCGATTGAAGTATCGCGTCTGCGCGAGCTGGCCGAAGTCATGGGCACGATACCGGATGGGTTTGCGCTCCAGCGTCAGGTCAAAAAATTGCTCGAGGATCGCGGCAAAATGGCGGCTGGTGCGCTCGAAATCAACTGGGGCTTTGCTGAGAACATGGCTTACGCCACACTGCTGGCGGACGGCTTTCCGGTCAGAATGACAGGGCAGGATGTCGGACGGGGTACTTTCTCACACAGACACGCGGTATTGCACGCCCAGAACAAGCATGAAGCTTACGTTCCGCTACAGCACCTCTCGGAGCAGCAAGCTAAGTTTAATATTTATGACTCGCTTCTGTCGGAAGAGGCGGTTTTGGCCTTTGAGTACGGTTACGCCACGACCTCACCAACTGGCTTGGTCATTTGGGAGGCGCAGTTTGGCGATTTTGCCAACGGTGCCCAGGTGGTTATTGATCAGTTCATTACCAGCGGTGAATACAAGTGGGCTCGCTTGTGCGGATTAACCATGTTGTTGCCTCACGGTTACGAGGGGCAGGGGCCGGAACATTCTTCTGCACGTCTTGAGCGTTACCTCCAGCTATCGGCGCAAGAAAACATACAGGTCTGTGTGCCAAGCACGCCAGCACAGGTTTTCCATATGTTGCGTCGTCAGGCCATAAGGCCGCTTCGTAAGCCATTGATCGTTATGTCGCCGAAGAGTTTGTTGCGACATAAAAGTGCCGTGTCCACGCTGGACGAGCTCGCTAATGGCCAATTTCAGCCTGTGATCGATGACCCCCATGTCACCGATAAGAAGGCGGTTACTCGTGTTGTCTTGTGCTCAGGCAAGGTCTACTACGACCTTGACGCAGCTCGGGATGATCGCGGCGCAGATCATGTTGCTCTTATTAGGGTTGAGCAGCTCTACCCGCTGCCCGACGCACAATTGAAGGAAATTCTGGGCGCCTACCCAAGAGAGGCAAGTGTTGTGTGGTGTCAGGAGGAACCCATGAATCAGGGTGCCTGGTACTCGATCCAGGATGCCATGCGACGGTTGGTCTCACTGGCCATGTTTGGCGCGGAGCTCCGCTATGTAGGACGAACGCCTTCGGCATCTGTGTCGGCAGGCTACACCGCATTGCACGTGCAAGAGCAAGAATCATTTATTTCAGCGGCTCTGGGGTGAAGAGCTGAATAAGACGCAGTAAAACGGACGATTATCATGAAAATAGAAATCAAAGCGCCGGCATTTCCTGAATCAGTAGCTGACGGAGAGGTATCTCTGTGGCACAAGCAGGAAGGCGATTTTGTTCAGCGAGATGAGTTGTTGGTTGAAATCGAAACCGACAAAGTCGTAATGGAAGTGGTTGCCCCCGAGGCAGGTCGGCTGGATCGCATCTTAGTCGATGTTGGAAGCACCATTGAAAGCGAGGCGCTCCTCGCGGAGTTAACGCCTGGCGAGGCGACGGGATCTGCCGAGGCGCCGTCGACGCCCGCTACGGCGAAAGAAGCCGAGGTGGCTGTACCTATGGGGCCAGCGGCACGCCAGCTGGTTGAGGAACATGGACTGGATGCCAGTGCCATTAAGGGAACAGGGAAAGACGGACGAATCAACAAGGAAGACGTGTTGGCTCATATGGCTGAACAGGCTCCCGCGCCCGTGCCCCAGCCCGCGCCGCAACCAGTGGCGACGCCAGCGCCTGTGGCTGGCGCTGATTTACAAGGGCCCACGAGTGAGCGTATAGAGCGTCGCGTTCCTATGACGCGAATGCGGGCGCGTATTGCTGAGCGCTTGCTGTCTGCCACGCAGCAAACTGCGATGCTGACCACTTTTAACGAAGTGGATATGGCACCCCTGATGAGATTGCGCTCGCAATACAAAGATCAGTTCGAAAAAACACACAACGGGACCCGTCTTGGCTTCATGGGCTTCTTCGTCAGAGCGTGTTGTGAAGCACTTAAGCGGTTCCCCGAGGTTAATGCATCGATTGATGGTAATGATGTGGTCTATCACGGATACCAAGACATCGGTGTGGCTGTTTCAACGGAGGACGGTCTCGTGGTGCCCGTCTTGCGCGATGCTGACTTTATGAGCATTGCCGATGTGGAAGCGGCGATTCGGGACTTGGGCTTGAAGGCCCGTGATAAGAAGCTCACGATCGATGAAATGACGGGTGGCACCTTCACCGTATCGAACGGTGGTGTTTTTGGTTCCTTGCTATCGACGCCGATTCTTAACCCGCCTCAAACAGCGATTCTTGGGATGCACACGATTAAAGATCGTCCTGTTGCAGTCGATGGAGAGGTGGTTATTCGTCCAATGATGTATCTTGCGCTCTCCTACGATCATCGTCTCATCGACGGTAAAACAGCCGTTCAGTTCCTGGTGACGGTGAAGGAGTTAATCGAGGATCCATCACGCATTTTGCTCCAGTTGTAAGGAGGATTATCAAATATGAGCGATTCATACGATGTAGTAATTATCGGTTCGGGACCTGCCGGCTATGTTTGTGCGATCAAGTGTGCACAGCTTGGTTTGAACACGGCGGTCGTCGAATCGTGGAGCGATCCAAAGGGGAAACCGGTCTTTGGCGGCACCTGTCTGAATGTTGGGTGCATACCATCAAAGGCTCTGCTGGACAGCTCGCACAAGTTTACAGAAGCCCGTGATCACTTCTCGGTACACGGAATCGATGTGGGTGCGCCTACCATTGACGTTGCTGGGATGATGAAGCGAAAAGACAAGATTGTGACTCAGCTGACGGGTGGTGTTTCTTCATTACTCCAGCATAACGGGGTCACTGTCGTGCAAGGAAAGGGCAAGCTGCTTTCTGGGCGCAATGTTGAGGTCACCGCAGCAGATGGCGAGAAGTCGGTGCTATCGGGCGCGAACGTGGTCCTCGCCTCGGGCTCAGAGCCTGTCAGCATACCGCCCGCACCCACCGACGATAAGGTCATTGTCGACAGTACCGGGGCATTGACGTTTGATGAGGTTCCAAAGCGACTTGGCGTTATCGGCGCAGGTGTTATTGGACTTGAGTTGGGCAGTGTCTGGGGCCGATTAGGCTCTGAGGTCGTGCTGTTTGAAGCGCTCGACTCTTTCCTGCCAATGATGGATGCGCAAGTTAGTAAGGAAGCCGCTAAGGTTTTCAAAAAGCAAGGCCTCGATATTCGATTGAATGCGCTGGTCACTGGCACTAGCGTGAAGAAAGGCGCGGTTACAGTGACTTACACCGAAAAAGGCGAGGAAAAATCTGCTGAATTCGATCGACTGATCGTTGCGGTAGGGCGTCGTCCACGAACCAAGGATCTTTTCTCGAGTGACTCGGGCGTTACCATGGATGAAAGAGGCTTCGTTTTCGTGAATGACTACTGCGCGACCGAAGCACCTGGTGTTTGGGCTATTGGCGATATCGTTCGCGGGCCTATGCTAGCGCACAAGGGGTCAGAAGAGGGCGTTATGGTTGCAGAGCGTATCCACGGCAAGCCTGTTCAGCTCAATTACGAGTGCGTCCCGTCGATTATTTACACGCACCCTGAAATTGCCGCGGTGGGTAAGACCGAGCAGGAGCTCAAAGCAGAGGGTGTTGATTACAAAGCAGGCTCATTCCCATTCGCGGCCATTGGCCGAGCGTTAGCGAGTGGTGAAACTGACGGCTTTGTAAAGATCATTGCGGATGCAAAGACAGACAGAATTCTGGGCGCACATGCGATTGGACCGTCTGCAGCCGACCTGGTGCAGCAAATGGTGATCACCATGGAATTTGGTGGCAGCGCTGAGGACGTTCAGCTGATGGTCTTTGGACACCCGACCATGTCTGAAGCGGTTCATGAAGCTGCGCTAGCCGTGGATGGCATGGCGATTCACATGCCGAATCGTAAGCGACGATAACAAACTTCAAATCCCCGATTTGCGAGGATCGGGGTCGGGGCTGTGCCAAGCGCAGTCCTCGTAAACTCACAAAGGGGGATGTATGAACTTGCACGAATATCAGGGCAAGGCGCTATTTGCAGAATACGGCTTGCCCGTATCGGTTGGTCAGGCTGTCGATACGCCTGACGCTGCTGAAGCGGCTGCAAAGGCAATTGGGGGCGACAAATGGGTTGTAAAGGCCCAGGTTCACGCCGGTGGACGTGGAAAAGCGGGTGGCGTCAAACTTGTCGACTCACCGGCTGAGGCGCGTGCTTTTGCAGAGAGCTGGCTGGGTAAAAACTTGGTCACCTACCAAACTGATGCCAACGGCCAGCCAGTTTCCAAGATTCTGGTAGAGACCTGTACTGATATCGCTGATGAGCTTTACCTGGGTGCTGTTGTTGATCGCTCGACTCGTCGCATTGTCTTTATGGCGTCTACTGAGGGTGGCGTTGAAATTGAGAAAGTAGCCGAAGAAACGCCTGAAAAAATCCTCAAAGCGACCATCGATCCACTGGTAGGGCCCCAGCCATACCAAGGTAGAGAGCTGGCGTTCAAGCTGGGTTTAAAAGGTCAACAAATTAAGCAGTTTGTTAATATTTTCAATGGCTTAGCGATCTTATTTAAAGAGAAGGATCTCGCGTTGATCGAGGTTAACCCGCTGGTAATTACAGATGAGGGTAACCTTCACTGTCTTGATGCCAAGGTTGTGGTCGACTCCAATGCCATGTACCGGCATAAAGATCTTCAGGCGATGCATGATCCGTCACAGGACGATGAGCGTGAAGCCGCCGCAGCTGCATGGGAGCTCAACTACGTGGCGCTCGAGGGCAATATTGGCTGCATGGTCAACGGTGCGGGCCTCGCCATGGGCACGATGGATATTGTGAAGTTGCACGGCGGTCAGCCCGCGAACTTCCTTGATGTGGGTGGCGGTGCAACCAAAGAGCGGGTTACTGAGGCATTCAAGATCATTTTGAGCGATGAAAACGTTCAAGCGGTGCTCATCAACATCTTTGGCGGCATTGTTCGCTGTGACCTTATTGCCGAAGGTGTTATCGGCGCGGTGAACGAGGTCGGTGTTGAAGTGCCCGTCGTTGTGCGGCTTGAGGGCAATAACGCGGAACTTGGAAGAGAGGTGCTCGCCGAGAGCGGTCTAAACATTATTGCAGCTACGAGCCTCACCGATGCGGCTCAGCAGGTGGTTGCTGCTGCTGGAGGTGCTGCATGAGCATTCTGATTAGTAAAGATACCCGTGTTATTTGTCAGGGTTTTACGGGCTCTCAGGGTACATTCCACTCAGAGCAGGCAATTGCCTATGGCACCCAAATGGTGGGTGGCGTCACGCCCGGCAAAGGCGGGCAGGAGCATCTCGGATTACCTGTTTTCGACACCGTAAGTGATGCAGTAACACAGACAGGGGCCAGCGCCTCAGTAATTTATGTGCCGGCGCCGTTCTGCAAAGACTCTATTCTTGAGGCCGCTAACGCGGGCGTCGAATTAATTGTCTGCATTACGGAAGGTATTCCCACGCTGGATATGTTGGATGCAAAGGTACGTTGTGACGAGCTGGGCGTTCGACTGATTGGACCCAACTGTCCCGGTGTCATCACGCCAGGTGAGTGCAAGATAGGCATCATGCCGGGCCATATTCATCTACCAGGCCGGGTCGGCATCGTATCTCGATCGGGTACGTTGACCTACGAGGCAGTGAAGCAAACCACCGATGCTGGCTTCGGGCAGTCTACCTGTGTTGGTATTGGCGGCGATCCGATTCCAGGCTCTAACTTCATCGATATCTTGGCCCTGTTCCAAGAAGATGACGCGACTGAGTCGATTGTCATGATTGGCGAAATCGGTGGTTCTGCCGAGGAAGAAGCCGCGGCATTTATCAAAGAGAACGTGACCAAGCCCGTTGTGTCGTACATCGCAGGTGTTACTGCGCCAAAAGGCAAGCGAATGGGACACGCAGGTGCGATTATCTCGGGTGGCAAGGGTACTGCGGATGAGAAGTTTGCAGCGCTCGAGGATGCCGGCGTGCGGACTGTTCGCTCGCTTGCTGATATCGGTACTGCAATGGCTGAGATCACCGGCTGGTAAGGTTTATCAGTGACTGTTCTGAAAGCCCGCGATTGCGGGCTTTTTTTGTGCCCTAAAGAGGGATTTTTTTACCTCCAGCGGTTGAAATCAGAAGGCTTTCACCCCATCTGGTGTTCATGAAGAAATGACAGGAGCTAACAATGTCTTCAAAGCAAACTATGGGATTTCAGACCGAAGCAAAACGATTGCTTCAGTTGATGATTCACTCTCTTTATTCCAACCGGGAAATTTTCCTTCGAGAACTTATTTCGAACGCGTCGGATGCCATTGATAAAAGGCGGTTTGCAGCCATCGAAGATAGTTCTCTTGACGTCGGTAGCGAGGGTTATGAAATCCGTGTCGATGTCGATGAAGCGGGCAAGACCCTGTCCATTAGCGACAACGGTATTGGTATGTCGCGAGACGATATCATCGATAACCTCGGTACGATTGCGAAGTCGGGAACCGCTGCGTTCATGGAGCAGCTCAGTGGTGATCAGCAGAAAGACAGTCAACTGATTGGTCAGTTTGGTGTTGGTTTTTATTCCTCCTTCATCGTTGCCGACCGTGTTGAGGTTATTTCCCGGAAAGCCGGAGAGACCGCCGCCACGCGTTGGGAGTCCACGGGTGAGGACGAATTCGACATTGACGAGGCGGAGCGAGACGCACCGGGTACTACGGTCGTGCTCCATCTGGGCAGCGAGTCAGACGAGTTTTCATCGCCGTGGCGCGTCAGAAGCGTTATTAAAAAGTACTCCGACCACATCTCTGTGCCTGTATTGATGCTCGAGCAAGCAATGCCCAAGGGTGAGGACGATGAGGCAGAATCGGAGGCGCCCGAGCCTCAGTGGGAGCGAATTAACGAAGCCAAGGCACTGTGGACGCGCAGCCGCTCCGATGTAAGTGATGATGAATACAAGGAGTTTTATCGCCACGTTTCCAGTGACTATCAAGATCCACTGAGCTGGAGCCATAACCGGGTTGAAGGAAAGCTTGATTACACCTCGCTTTTATATATCCCGAGTCAGGCGCCGTTCGATCTGTGGAATCGGGAGGGTGCACGCGGCCTTAAGCTCTACATTCAGCGGACCTTCATCATGGACGATGCAGAGCAGTTTTTGCCACTCTATCTCCGCTTCGTAAAGGGCGTTCTGGATTCACAGGATTTACCACTGAATATTTCACGGGAAATTTTGCAGCAGAGCTCGCAGGTCGACTCGCTGCGAAACGCTGTAACAAAACGTGTCCTAGACATGTTGAGCAAGTTGGCAAAGTCGGACGAGGAAAATTATCAGTCGTTCTGGGATGTCTTTGGCAATGTGCTGAAAGAGGGCCCGGGAGAAGACTTCGCGAATCGAGAAAAGATTGCAGAACTCATGCGATTTGCATCGACACACACCGATGAGTCAGTACAGAACGTATCCTTGAAGCAATATGTCGAGCGCATGCAAGACGGTCAGGATGCCATTTACTACGTGGTCGCTGACAACCATGTAACCGCGAAAAATAGCCCGCATATTGAGGTATTCCGCAAGAAGGGTATTGAAGTGCTGCTGTTGTCCGATCGTATTGATGATTGGCTCATGGGCCACTTGAACGAGTTCGATGGAAAGGCTCTGAAGGACATTGCCAAGGGTGAACTGGATCTCGGCGAGAGCACGGAAGAGGAAAAAGCAGAGTTAGAGGCAGCGAAAACCGAGAACGAGGGACTGTTGGAGCGATTGAAGGGCGCGCTTGACGGTCGCGTCAGCGAGGTTCGTCCCACGCTTAGATTGACCGACTCACCAGCCTGTCTGGTGGTGGGTGAGCATGAGCTCGGCGCGCAGATGCGAAGGATACTTGAGGCGGCGGGTCAGGAATTGCCTGACAGTGAGCCGATTCTAGAGGTAAACACGTCTCATGGACTGGTCAGACGAATGGATGGTGAGCAGGATGAAGATCGCTTCGTGGACCTCGCGCTCATTCTGCTTGACCAGGCCACGCTGGCGCAGGGTTCACAGTTAGATGACCCCGCGAGCTACGTATCTCGTATGAACAAGTTGCTGGTTGAAATGAGCGCGTAGCGTGCTCCTTACGCTATGGCGCCATGGTGAGGCGGCTTACAGCCGCCCCGACTCTCTGAGGCAGTTGACTGAGCGGGGAGTCCAACATGTAGAGGCTACGGTGGGTCTTTACCGGTCGCTCTGTCAGGCGCGAGGGTTGAGTATGCCGACTTTGTGTACTCATAGTCCCTATGTCAGAACGCAACAGACAGCCAATCTGATTGCGAGCGAGTTGGGTATATTCGATGTTGTATCGCAAGACCTATTGGCACCAGGTCACAGCGATTACGTATCAGGTCACTATCTTTCGGAAGAATCACGACACCAGCTGGTCGTTGGGCATCAGCCCTATCTTTCTCAATTAATTGATGTATGGTGCGACTCCGCAGCGCATACCAGCGTTTCGCCCAGTGGTTTTGCCATCATCGAATTAACCGCGCCATGTCGCGGCGGGGGCGAGCTACTTGATCACGCACCTGAGGGATACCTGTAGTGAATAACCAGCCAACTGACGTCGTTTTCGACACTGACGGACTCACCTATCGAGGATTGGCCTGGGGCGATATGAGTAAGCCCTTGGTTTTTGCTATCCACGGATGGTTGGACAACGCGCTCAGTTTTGCAGTGCTGGCGCCCCTTCTTACCGACTACCGAGTTATATCGATTGATCTGTCGGGTCATGGCTTGAGCAGCCACCGATCCGCGGATGCGAACTACCACGTTTGGGATGATATTCCCCAATTGATCGCAGTCATCGATCAACTAGGTGTGACTGGCGCGCACATTGTCGGCCACAGTCGCGGTGCCGCAGTCGCCGGCATGTTAGCAGTAGCTTTGGACGAGCGATGCCTCAGCCTCACCATGCTGGATGGCATGATTTCACGTTCATTCGAGAACGATAACGGAGCTGAACTTTTCCGCACGTCGTTAGCGGAACGAACAAAGTATATGGCGCGACCACCCCGTATTTTTGAATCGGTGGAGCAATTTATAGATTCACGTTCTAGATACGGTTTCACGCGCGAGAACGCCGAGGTTTTGGTGCCGAGGGCTTTACGCCGTGTGGACGAGGGCTGGCTTCTTTTGAGTGACCCCAAGCTCTTTGGCAGCAGCACCATTAAGATGTCAGAGGAAACATCAGACTCGCTGTATCGGGCTATGACCTTTCCTGTGGCGGCGATCACCGGAGATAATGGTTTCTTCACGAGTGACGAAGCTCAGCAAAGAATTGCCGATATCGCGAATTTTGCACCTAATTTTCATCAGCTGACCGTCTCAGGTCCACATCATTTCCACATGGAGGGTGATGTTGCGGCGCTGGCTAAGAAGTTGACCCATTTCTTTGAGACAGGGGGTTTTGGACTCGATCTCTTAGAGCAGGCAAGTTAAATAACAGCAGGAATTCTTGGTCAGTTTTCTTATCCTCGCGCACCACATTTCATAACGACATTGCGATGGCCTAGGTCAGCCACGTCATGCTGAATATCATAAGATGGATATTCTGTGCCTCGACGACCACATTCAAGCCATCGGCGCTTACACCACGAGTGATATTATGGGTCTCTTTTCGAGGCTGAGTAGATGGCGACATTTCGAGAGACTTTGATCGAGACAGAAACGGTTCTTTTGAAGGCCGATGTCTTCTTCGGACATGGATATGAATCGGCTCATGATGAGGCGGTCGCGCTTGTATTAGCCGCGGCAGACTGCTCCCTGACAGACACCAGTGCGGCTATCTTGGATACCGACTATCCCCCGACGGCAGCACCAAAACTTCGCTCCTTTCTCATCGCCCGATGCGAGGAGCGACTGCCCGTGGCCTACATCACCGGAGAAGCCTGGCTGGGGCATCTATGCTTCAAAAGCGACGCAAGGGCGTTGGTACCGCGGTCACCTGTCGCTGAGCTCGTTTTGAACCATTTCGAGCCCTGGTATCGAGGACCAGATCCGCAAGTCATCATTGATGTCTGCTGTGGCGGGGGGAGTCTCGGCATGCTTGCCAAGTCTCTGTTTCCCTCGGCGCAGGTGATTCTGAGTGACCTCGACTCAGCTGCGTTGTCCTTGGCCTCTGAAAATAGCCAGATTCATGCTGTAGATGGCATTGTACGAGGTGATTTGCTTTCATGGTGTAGGTCCTCGAGTGTCGACATCATCATTGCGAATCCGCCGTATGTTGACGCTGATGACATGCAAGGACTGCCTACAGAGTACCTACATGAACCGGGACTTGCGTTGGCAGGCGGTGAAGATGGCCTTGATTTGGTCAAGGTCTTACTCACAGATGCTGCTCGAATTCTCCGTCCCACAGGTATTTTAGTTCTCGAAGTGGGAAACAGTTTTGAAGCACTCGATGATCTATCGGAGCAGTTGCACCCGATTTGGGTGGAATTGGAGCAGGGCGGCCACGGAGTTGCCGTTTTTATGGCTCAGGATCTGGCACAATGGGCGGTATCGGAAGACGCCGCCAACCCAGTGGTGTCGGCAACGTGATATTAGGGAAGCCACATGTCGGGTAATAGCTTCGGCCGTTTGTTTACAGTGACTACCTTTGGTGAAAGCCATGGGCTGGGCTTGGGCTGCATCATAGACGGGTGTCCGCCGGGTCTTGAGTTAAGCGCGGCCGATTTACAGCCTGATTTAGATCGACGTAAGCCAGGCACCTCCCGCTTCACGACCCAGCGTAAAGAGCCCGATGAAGTTCAAATACTGTCGGGTGTCTTCGAGGGTCGAACCACTGGTACGCCTATTGGTCTCTTGATCATGAATGCTGACCAGAAGTCGAAGGATTACAGCAAGATCAAAGACGTTTTTCGTCCAGCGCATGCGGATTACACCTATCAACAAAAGTATGGTGCGCGTGATTATCGCGGTGGAGGTCGATCTTCAGCGCGGGAGACAGCAATGCGGGTTGCCGCGGGTGCGGTTGCCAAAAAGTGGCTAAAGGAACGATACGGGGTGTCTATTAGGGGCTGCCTCAGTGCGTTGGGCCCGCTTCAGGTATCGGAAACAGATTGGGGTCTGGTTGAAACCAACCCGTTCTTTTGTGGCGATGCGGCTTTGATACCTGCGCTCGAAGACTATATGACCCAAATTCGGCGCGACGGTGATTCGATTGGCGCGAAGTTAGAGATTGTTGCAGAAGGGTTGCCGCCCGGTTGGGGCGAGCCTATTTTTGATCGGCTGGATGCTGATATCGCATCTGCGATGATGGGGATTAACGCCGTGAAGGGTGTTGAGATTGGCGCTGGCTTTTCGGTCGTCAATCAGCGCGGGAGCGAACACCGTGATGAGCTGACAGCAGAGGGCTTTCTCAGTAATAACGCCGGTGGCGTCTTAGGGGGAATCTCTAGTGGTCAGCCAATCAGTGTAGGGATTGCGCTCAAGCCGACCTCATCGATTCAGGTGCCGGGGCAATCGATAGACATCGACGGTAATGCGGCGGATGTCATTACCACCGGACGACATGATCCCTGTGTGGGTTTGCGGGCGGTTCCCATAGCTGAAGCAATGTTGGCGCTGGTGCTAATCGATCATGCTCTGCGGCATCGTGGTCAGAATGCTGACGTGGTGTCACCCACACCTATTATCTAGTTGCGAGCCATGCTTAATCGGCGATACATCAAAGCCCTACGCACCGCGACTCTAGGTGTGCTGGCGACCTTGGCACTCATATGGGGTGCCGTCGATATCGTGGGTGTATCCGCTCAAGCACTATGGGAGTACGTCTGGCTCAGCATTCAAGGCGTTATGCTCGTTATTGCAATATCAGCACCCTTTGCAGCGCTACTCTATTTTATTCGCCGGCGCCGTTAGCTTTTTACTGACTCGATATCGATTTCAAGCGTCATTCGCTCTTCAATCCCATCAAGTCGGTCTCTAAGCTCTTCTAGATCAAAGTTAGCCGGTGCGCATGTGTCAAGATCAGCTACGAATAACGGCTCTCCAGACCAAGCGCCACTCTCTACGCGCGATGTGAAGTGCAGAATATTGACGTCAAGTTCAGCAAGTTCGTGCGTGATTTCATATACGATCCCTGGACGATTGGGACCGGTGAGGGCAAGGTGTAAATTAGGTTCTATTTGAGGCTGTGAGACAGCTTCCGTAATGTGTATGGCGAGGTCGGTATTTTCATCGTCCTCCACAGCCTGGTTGATGGCCCGAAATCCCTCAGTCGAAACGTGAACTAAAATGGCGCCGGCGAATGCGCCACCAAGGCGTGTCAATTCACTTTGTTGCCAGTCGCCACCATGACTTTTCACCAACTCTGCAAGTGTCTCCACTAAACCTGTTCGGTCAGCGCCCGCAAATGTAATGACATATTGTTGTTGCATGGATCCCCTTGGCCGCGCGTAGCGGTTATCATCGGCCGTGACAGTGTGTAGATGTCCTCTATACGCAGAAATCGTGATAGGAGTTGACTATGAAAAGAATAAGCGTGGTATTGCTCACCCTGGTGTCCTCTTTAGCCTTTGCCGATGTTCACAAAGGTTTGGACTGGGATGCCGCTTTGCGTGGAGATCATCGCTCTGAATCTAACCGTGCTCGGGACCAATACCGTCACCCCCGCGAGACGCTTGAGTTTTTTGGCTTGTCGGCGGAGATGACCGTTTTGGAAGTCTCACCCGGCGGGGGATGGTACACGGAGGTACTTGCGCCGCTCCTTAAGGATCACGGTCAATTGGTGGCAGGACATGGGGCGGCCAATGGTAGTGCTTATGGTCGTCGTTCACTGGGTGGTTACTTACAAAAGCTGGCGCGGGCTCACGATGTGTACTCAGCGGTCGATGTCAGAGTGATGCAGCCGCCCGGCATGCCGCTGGACGTAGAGGCGGGTTCCGTCGACATGGCAGTGGTGTTTCGCAATGTCCACTCTTGGTTACGTGCCGGTACGGCTGAAGCCTCATTGGCAGATATTTACCGCTCGATGAAGTCTGGAGGCACACTTGGCATTGTTCAGCACCGTGGGACTGACGGTATGACTGTTGAGCAGATGAAGCGCACCGCTTATGTATCTGAGTCAAAGGTCATCGAGATGGCGGAAGCCGCAGGTTTTGTGCTCGATGGGAAAAGCGAGATCAATGCGAACGCTAAGGATACCAAGGACTATCCAGGTGGTGTTTGGACACTGCCGCCGAGCTTTGGCGCCGGTGATGACAATCGAGCAAAGTACGCTGCGATTGGCGAGAGTGATCGCATGACGCTGCGTTTCAAGAAACCCTGAGAAACGGGGGCAGCGCGTTCTGTGGAGTATCAGATCGATGCAACAGGGCTGAAGTGCCCAGAGCCGGTCATGATGCTCCATGCGGCTATCCGCAAAGCGTCTTCGGGTGATGTTGTCCGTCTTACGGCCACAGACCCCTCCACTCAGCGTGATGTCGCGAAATTCTGCGATTTCTTGGGACACGAACTGCTCGAACATCATCAGGATGGGACGCGTTTTCTCTATCGTGTAAAAAAGGCCGGTTAGTGTGAGCCAGCAGTCCCTGGTTGAGGCCTTGGTAGGCGTTTTTAACCGCGTTTTTCAAGCGGCGGACGACACGATCTTATGTGGTGGTGCCGATGAGCCTTATTACGAACCTGGCGCGCCGTCAGTTATCTATTTCCGCGACGATTTTGATCGCAGTGCCTTACACGAGGTCGCGCATTGGTGTGTCGCAGGCCCGGTCCGTAGGGGACTACCGGACTATGGATACTGGTACGCACCTGATGGGCGCAATGCTGAACAGCAGAGCGCGTTTTACAGTGTTGAGGTCAAACCTCAGGCCATCGAGGCCCTGTTTTGCGAAGCCTTAGATCTGCCCTTTGCTGTTAGTGTGGACAACCTGACAGTGGACGCCAGTTGTCCCCAAATTGTTGATTTTGAGGCGGCTGTTGATCGACAGATAGTTCGATTTCGGGCACAGGGGTTACCTGATCGGGCGCGCCGATTCAGTGAGGCCCTGACGCTGCTGGCAGTTGAGCGCTCTGGCTGATGGTGGTTTCAAAGGTGGTCATCGACAGCGCAATATGGGTGACTCCTCGTCTTTCGAGCCTCCCAATAGAACTGATTCCTATTCGAGGGACGCAAATCAGTGCTACCGATCTTAAGGGCGCGGATGCCTTGCTAACACGCACCGTAACGCGGGTCGATGCAAATCTATTGCAGGACAGCCCGATCACCTTTGTCGGGACTGCAAGTGCCGGAACGGATCATATCGATACGTCATTCTTGTCAGAAAGAGGCATACATATAGCGAATGCGGCCGGGTGTAACGCTGGGGCAGTAGCGGACTACGTTTTGGATGCCCTCCATCAGTGCCACCGGCTGGAATCGGTGGTCAATGGGGCCACGGTAGGTCTCGTGGGCTATGGCGCGGTAGGGCGTCACCTTGCAGCACGTCTCAGAAAACTGGGCGGTGAAGTTAAGGTTTATGACCCCTATGTTCAGAGCACCGAGGCTGATGTGAAGCTTTGTGCACTAACTGAGGTTCTGGGTTGCTCCATTGTCTCGCTTCATGCGGCCTTACATAGCGATCAGCCGTACGCGAGCGCTCAAATGATCGACGAGGTAGCGGTGGGCTATGTTTCACCCGATGCCTTGTTTATCAATGCGGGGCGGGGAGGCTTAGTCACTGAAGAGGCGCTCCATCGCATGGCGGAGCAGGGCGTTACGCTAGTGCTTGATACCTGGCCTGATGAGCCTAGCGTGTCTCAAGAACTACTCCCACGGGTAGCATTTGCAACACCGCATATTGCCGGTTACACAGTTACCGCAAAAACAAACGCCACAGACTTTCTTATCGAGCCTCTGGTGCGTGCGCTAGCTTTGGATAGCCCGGTCAAGGCGGACACGTTTGAGGATACAAAACAGGTAACATTGGATCTATCTGATCAATCTGATGTGCACGGTTTGATGGCAGCGATGCAGGTTGTAAGCCGGCTGGCTCAGGATGACAGTGAATTCAGGGCGTCGTGGAAAACGTCACCGACGCCGGGTAACTTTGAGGCGCAGCGGGTACAGTACAGGCTACGTGATCAATACAGTGCTGTGACATTAAATGCGTTGAGCGCTAGCACTGAACTTCAGCGATTGTTATGTGCTGCGGGCTTTAGGGTGGCTAGTTGAAATCAAAAAGAAAACCCTCATAGTTACTTCAGGCACCGAACAGGAAGAGTCCCATGACTGACAAAGACGACACGTATTGGCGCGAGAAACTAACACCCGAGGAGTATCACGTTCTCCGTCAGAAGGGTACTGAGCGCGCGTTCACCGGTGAGTATTGGGATACAACCGAGGCCGGCACCTATACCTGCCGAGGTTGCGGCGAAACGCTGTTCGAGTCGGACAGTAAATTCGATGCAGGTTGTGGTTGGCCTAGCTTTGACAAGCCTGCTGGAGCGGGTGTCATTAACGAGGAGCGGGACACCAGCCACGGCATGATTCGTACCGAGGTCCTCTGTCAGAACTGCGGTGGGCATTTGGGCCACGTATTTCCCGACGGTCCTACGGAAACTGGCCTTCGCTACTGCATCAACAGTCTGTCCATCGACCTCAAAAAAGAAGGCTGATCTAGGGCACCAGTTGTTCAGTGGTCGCAATGCCCGCGTCTTGGCAGTAGTCCGCTATAGCGGCGATATGCGAGGGACCAATCTCGCAACAACCACCAATGATTTCGGCGCCGAGGTCAATCCAGCACTTCACAAATTCTAGGTATTCCGTGGGGCCAAGGTCTTTACGTTGCGTCAGCAGGTCTACCGTACTTCCTGGCACCAGTGCCTCGACTGAGGTAAATCCATTTGCGTAGCCGCCAAAGCGAACACCGGATTTGGCGACGATCTTTAGTCCTTCTGTGACCATCTCTGGAATAGAGCAGTTGATCAATATTGCATCGGGTGCGTAGGGCATGACCGCATCAATTGCCGTTTCTAGTGATTCACCCGAGCGCAATAGTGTGGCGTCGCTATCGCTTACTGTGAATGCAACGGCACCCACGACGCCTTCATCGCGTATCGCCTTAGCGCCGGCACTTGCCTCAGCAATGTTGCTCATCGTCTCGAGTAGGAATCCGTCAACGCGCTGTTTTTGTAAGCTGATGAGCTCTCGATACTGTGTGTAGGCACTTTCGAAGTCGGGCGCAACCGTATGATCGTAGGAGGCATTGAGTGGTGGCAGTGACGCGACCACTGAAACAGTGCTCTTGCGGTCAGAGGCTTCAATCCCATTGGCTGCTGCTTGAGCCGCGACATCGAGGATACGTTCCATACTGTCATCAGGGACATAGGTATTGACCCGGTGTCTGCTGACAGCATAGGTGTTGAGGCAGATGACCTTTGCTCCAGCGAGGCAAAAATCTCGGTGGATTTCAGACACGAGGTGCGGCTCATCCAGCATCACCTTGGTAGACCACAGAGGGTGGGGTGGGGCACTGCTGCGCTTAATCAGTTCCTGACCAAGGCCGCCATCCAATAGAGTGATTTGATGCGTCATAACGAGTGTGTACTGCTTCTTAAAGTAGGTGAATCTTGAGTTGATCCAGCACGTGATTGGGGTCTTCTACCATGAGTGAGTGGCCAGCTCCTGGAATGATATCCATCCGGGCATTCGACAAATTACCTAGCAGGGGCTTGGTGGCTCGCATTGGAGTGAGTCTATCCGCATCGCCGTGGAGCATAAGTGTTGGGGCCGCTATCTCGGACGCGGCCTCGAGTCCTCGCTGATAGGCATTACAGGCACGCATATCCCTATCCAGTGCGCTCTGTGCTTCATCCTCATAACGGCGCATGCTATCGCTAACCATCCACATCCCAGGGTTTGGATTACCACCCATGAGGTTCTTTTTGCTGAAGCCGAAGGAGGTCAGCATCGAATGCGCGGCACCGGGTTTGTTGGCTGTTGCATCGAGAATGGGGTCGGAGACAGGCATTGGGGAGATAGAGCCAATCAACACGGCGTGCGTAACGCGATCACCCAGTCGTGACGCGGTTTCGAGGGTTATGAGACTGCCCATGCTGTGGCCTACCAAAGCGACGCTCTTGAGTCCTAGCGTGTCGATGAGCTCAATGGTCCAGCTTGCCATGGCTTCGATACTTTCCAACACAGGTCCCTCAGACCGACCGTGCCCGGGAAGGTCTAAGGCAATGACATTCCAATCATGACGTGAAAAATGTCGTGCAAATAAAGTCCACACGCTGTGGTCAAAGCCTGCGCCATGAATAAACACGAGAGAGGGTTTAGTAGGATCAACAGTTTTGTTGTTGGTGTAGACGTACGTGTCTTTTCCGGAAGAAACGAGCTTCATTAACCCTGTCCTCCAGTCACTTTTTCGGCGACGCGGAGTCCGGCTTTCAGATCAGCAATTAGGTCCTTGGGGTCTTCGAGTCCAATCGACAGACGTATGGTTCCCTCTCCGATACCCGCTGCGGCAAGTGCCGCTTCGTCCATTCGGAAATGGGTAGTGCTGGCTGGGTGAATGACCAAGGACTTGGCGTCACCGACATTGGCGAGGTGGGAAAAGAGGTTCAAACCGTTGACGAAGGCAATCCCTGCCTCTCGTCCGCCCTTAATTTCGAACGTAAATACAGCACTGGTGCCTTTGGGGTACAACTCGTTCGCAAGCGCGTGATCCGTGTGACCGGGGAGATCCGGGTGAGCTACACCGGCTACGGCGTCATGGTTGTCGAGAAACTCGACCACTGCGCGGGTATTGGAGACATGCTTTTCCATGCGCACACCGAGGGTTTCCATACCCTGAAGTATGTAGAAGGCGCTGGTAGGGCTCTGGCAGGCTCCGAAATCTCTCAGTCCTTCCTTTCGAGCGCGGGAGATAAACGCAGCAGGGCCAAACTCCTCGGTGAACACAAGATTGTGAAAGCCCTTATAGGGCTCAGAAAGCTGCGGGAATTTACCTGAGTCATCCCAGTCGAAGCGGCCTCCATCGACCAATAGCCCGCCAATAACAATCCCGTGACCACTTAAGAACTTCGTCGCTGAGTGCATGACAAGGTCCGCACCCAAGTCGAAGGGGCGCACCAGATAGGGGGTGGTAAACGTTGAATCAACCAGTAGCGGGATACCATTGTCGTGAGCGATTTTTGAGACGACCGGGATATTGAGCACATCGAGTCCCGGGTTGCCCACAGTTTCACCGAAAATCAGTCGAGTTTCGGGGCGAATCGCAGCGCGTATTGCGTCTTCATCACGTGCATCTACAAATGTGGTTGTAATCCCAAAGCGTGGCAGCGTGTAGGCAAGCAGGTTGTGACTACCGCCATACAATGCACTGGATGCCACAATGTGCGAACCGGCATCCATGATCGTCATGATGGCGAGTTGCAATGCCGCTTGACCACTAGCGGTTGCAATGGCGCCAACACCGCCTTCCAAAGCGGAAATTCGCTCCTCAAGGACTGCAGTAGTG
The DNA here is from genome assembly GCA_038143085.1 of Halieaceae bacterium. Classification (GTDB taxonomy): domain Bacteria; phylum Pseudomonadota; class Gammaproteobacteria; order Pseudomonadales; family Halieaceae; genus Luminiphilus. The sequence goes on along the minus strand of JAYQLG010000006.1, from coordinate 114,171 downwards.
GGGTTGCTAAGCCGAGAATACACATGTCCCGGCCGCTCCATGTTGAACAACGCGGCGGCGTAATCGGAGTCTGGGAAACAGTAGGAAGCAGTTTGGTAGATCGGAGTAGCCCGCGCACCCGTCGCAGGATCAGGCTTCCCACCTGCGTGTAGCGCTAGGGTATCCAGTTCGGCTGGAGAGTAATCAGTCATGCCTTTCGCTCATTGTCGCGCCATAGCGGCTGTAAAGCGCGCTATTGTACGCGCTTCCGCTTGAGCATGAAGAAAAAAATGGAGCGGGAAACGAGGTTCGAACTCGCGACCTCAACCTTGGCAAGGTTGCGCTCTACCAGCTGAGCTATTCCCGCAAAAAATGGCGTCCCCTAGGGGGTTCGAACCCCTGTTCCCGCCGTGAAAGGGCGGTGTCCTAGGCCTCTAGACGAAGGGGACGGAACGTGTTGCACGTGCTGTACTTCGCAAGGTGGCGCATAGTAGTAATACTGCTCATCTGCGTCAAGCGTTCTATCAAAGGTTTCGAAAAACCTGCGCGATTTAGTTAAACTCCGCGCCTCAATTTGATGTGGAGCCCACATGCCGGCCGCTTTAGAAATTTCTAGCCTACAAAAAACCTATGCTAATGGATTCGAGGCGCTTAAAGGCATCGACCTCAATGTGCCGGAGGGTGACTTCTATGCATTACTCGGTCCTAATGGTGCGGGCAAATCGACGACCATCGGCATTGTCAGTTCGTTGGTCTCTAAGTCCGGCGGGACAGTCCGCATCTGCGGCATCGATATCGATGACGATTTTTCACTTGCGAAGAAACAGATAGGCATCGTCCCCCAAGAGTTTAACTTCAACGTGTTTGAGAAGGTTGAGGACGTCTTGATCCATCAGGCGGGCTATTACGGGATACCGATTGGCCTTGCCCGCCAACGAGCGATCTATTACCTCGAGAAGCTAGGTATTGCCGACAAGCAGCACGTTCAGATGCGAATGCTATCAGGCGGTATGAAGCGCCGGTTAATGATTGCCCGCGCGCTTATCCACGAGCCACGCGTACTGATCTTAGATGAGCCGACAGCCGGCGTTGATATCGAGATGCGTCGGAGCATGTATGAGTTCCTGCGCGAGACGAACGAAGAGGGTCGTACCATTATTTTAACGACGCATTACCTGGAAGAAGCGGAAATGCTGTGTCGTAACGTGGCGATTATAAACCACGGAAAAATAGTCACTCAGGGCTCCATCAAGGATCTCCTGCGGGGCCTGAACAGTGAGACCTTCCTGCTCGACACACAGGACGCGTTGCCGCCCGGCATCGAGGTACCCGGATTTGCGCTGAGGCAAGTGGAACCGCAGTGTATAGAGGTTGATTTGGCAAAAGGTCAGGATCTAGCGCAGGTATTTACGGCACTCAGTGGCGCGGGCGTTACTGTGGTGAGCATGCGTAACAAGGAAAATCGTCTCGAACGGATGTTCGTCAACGTTTTGGAGGGCGCATCATGAGTGCTTACGAGCAATGGATCGCCTTTTTGACCATCATGCGTAAAGAGGTCCGACGTTATTTACGCATTTGGACTCAGACACTCCTGCCATCGGCTATCACGATGTCGCTGTATTTTCTGATCTTTGGAACGCTCATTGGCAAGCGGATCGGCACCATGGGCGGCGTCAGTTATATGGAATTCGTTGTACCTGGCCTCATCATGATGGCCATCATCACGAACACCTATGCCAACGTTGTTGGTTCGTTCTTCGGCGCAAAGTTCAATAACAGTATTGAGGAGTTATTGGTCTCACCCACACCCAATTACGTGATCGTATTGGGGTATGTAGCAGGCGGCGTGTCGCGTGGGATTCTAGTCTCGATCATTGTCACTTCGGTAGCGCTCTTTTTTACTAAGCTCGATATTTACAACTGGTTTGTCGTCATCAGCGTCGTAGCACTGACATCGGTTGCGTTTTCGCTGTGTGGGCTGATCAATGCTGTATTCGCCAACACGTTCGACGACGTCAACATCGTCCCCACATTCGTCTTGACGCCACTGACATACCTGGGAGGCGTTTTTTACTCGCTCGATCTTCTCCCCGACTTTTGGGCCGGTGTGTCTCAGATTAATCCTCTCGTCTACGTGGTGAATGCCTTTAGATATGGCGTTCTCGGCGTCAGTGATGTCGACATCACGGTGTCTTTTACAATGCTCATTGGTCTGACAGTGGTTGCCTTCGCCTATGCGATGCATTTGTTGAGCACCGGCACACGTTTGCGAACCTAAGCTATGGCGGGTGTTCTTGGACAAACCGTCGCCGCACCTGGCGAATACACTCCCAGCGTTCTAGAGCGCATCGATCGTCGATTGGGTCGCGACGGCATCAAAAACCCGTCTGAGAATATCGGTAGCGGCCATGACGTTTGGCACTGTTACGAGCTGAGCTGGACCTTGCCTGATGGTGTGGTGACCTTTACCACAGGTGCTCTGATTGTTCCGGCGGACAGCCCGTTCACCGTTGAATCAAAGTCCCTCAAGCTCTACCTGAATTCGCTGAACGCGCATGTATTCAATAACGACGAAGCGGCCATCGCTTGCATCGAGAAGGATTTGTCGGAGCTGACTCAATCGCAGGTAAAACTAGTACGCATTGATCCTGATGAAGTGCAGGCGATGTCCTGCGAGGTCCATGATGATGCCGTTCGAGTGGGTGACTTAGGCGTGACAGTTGCCTTTCGCTACATTGGATTTCGGTCACTTTGTCCGGTTACGGCCCAGCCGGACTGGGCAAGCCTGTGTGTTGAGGTCTCGGCTTCTGACTTTGACGAGTCGTCCATCATTGAAGCCATCGAGTCGCTGCGAAATCACCAGGGTTTTCATGAGCAGTGTGTCGAGGATTTGTATTCTCGTATTGAAAGCGCACTGAATCCTTCAGAGTTGCACGTGGTCGGCTTTTTCCAGCGCCGAGGCGGCATTGACATCACACCTTGGCGTTCGTCTGCCCCGTCGGCTCCACGAATTACTCGGCTCTTTGAGCAGTAATAAAGCCGCTCAGTCAATATCCGTTAGTCCTAAAAAGCGCTATCCTCAGCCCATAAGAACAAGGGCAGGGTAACGGCATGGCACAGTGGGATCTCCTCGTAGCGGGAGCTAAGGTATTTGATGGTGAGGGCACGCCGGGCCGCGTCGAAGATGTGGCGATAAAGGACGGGGTGGTCGCAGCACGTGGGCGTGATTTGCCGAGAGAAGCGGCAGCGCAGTGTATTGACGCGAATAACCAGTGGCTGTTGCCGGGCATGCTGGATATCCATACGCATCTTGATCTCGAAGTGGAGGTCGCACCAGCGCTGGAGGAGGTTGTTCGACACGGAACGACGACGGTGCTGGTGGGTAATTGCAGTCTCGGTACCTGTTTTGGTGCCCAGGAGACGGACGGTCAGGAACCTATTGTTGACTGTTTTACCCGGGTCGAGAATATCCCTAAGTCCGTGCTCAGAAAGTGCGCCGAGACAATGACCTGGGACAATCCCGAGGATTATCTTAAGCATTTTGAGAATCTGAATCTCGGACCCAATATCGCTGCCTTTGTGCCGCACTCCATGTTGCGTATTGAAGTGATGGGGCTAGACGCAAGCATAAGCCGGGCGCCCACTGAGCTTGAGCTACAGAAAATGGAGCAGATTCTGGAAGGCGCCATGGAGTTGGGTTATCTGGGACTAAGTACCGATGGCTTACCCTTCCACTACTTGTCTAACGACCCTCACACGGACAAGCGCATCCCAACGCAATTTGCGTCGTTTAAGGAGCTACGCCGACTGCTCAACGTTGTTAGAAAATACGATCGCGTTTGGCAAACCACACCCATCATCGAAAATAGACTCAAGGCGCTGTTCTATTTCACGCTGACCAGCGGTCGCCTTTTTGGGAAGCCACTCAAAACTTCTGCGCTGTCAGCGATGGAAATGACCGCGGCGCCAAACTCTTCAAAGCTTTTTCTTGGCGTTGCGAAACTACTCAACAGCAAACTGCTGGACGGAAGACTGCATTTCCAGGCGCTGGGAACGAATTTCAGGGTGTGGTCGGATGGCATCGTAAGCCCACTTTTTGAGGAGCTATCCTCGACGGCTGAGCTGATAGCCCTTGAATACGACGATTTCGAGGGTAGGCAGCGATTAATGCATGATCCTGAGTGGGTCGAACGATTCCGTAAAGAATGGCGACATGGCCGCACGGGCGATGACTTCGCTAGCTGGAAAGCAAAACGAGGCCTGCCCGACAGTCTGGTAATCCGTGAGCCTGAAAAGCTCATTTTTGATGGTGCCCCGTGCTCAGAGTGGGACGGAGAGAGCTTTGCTGACGTTATGGCTCGCGCCCAAAAATTCCAGGCGGGTGACAGTTCTGTCGCGCGATCCGATGCTGAGCGTGAAGCGTTCGAAAAGATTGAGCTTCCGCTGATCGATGATGCTGATTTTGCGCTTCACATGCTTCGCAGCTACGACAAGAGCTTCCGGTTCTACGCCGATGTGGCGAACGCAAAAAATCGATCGACCCTCGAGTTTTTGCTCCACGAAAATACTTTACCCGGGTTCAATGATTCCGGCGCGCACATTACCAATATGGCATTTTTCGATAGCAATTTAATGTCGCTGAAGCTAGCGAAGGAGCAGGGCGAAGACGTCGTGGCCAAGGTTGTTAAACGCTTGACCAAAGATCCAGCGGACACGTTTGGGCTCGACGCAGGTAGTTTGGCGATCGGTTCGAGGGCCGATATGGTGCTAATCAACCCGGAGGCCTTTGACGGTTGGGAGCCCGACCAGACGCGAGAGCTGGTGTATCGAGCGATCTTCGAGCACGAGCAGATGGTAAACCGACCCGTAGGTATTGTGGACAGTGTTTACATCTCTGGCGAATTAGCGTGGGGCGGTGAGTCTGGCCCGGGAGAAGCCCTCGGTGCTAAACCACTGGGGCAGTATCTGTTGAGCGGGGAGTCTTTCCGAGCGTCAGTTACGGCCTCAGAAGCCGCTTAGAAGATTGATATCAGCTTGCGACCAGCATAAGAGCGCTTTCTATGGTGGGGCGATGTGCTAGACTCCCGCGCCACGGAGAGGTGGCCGAGTGGTCGAAGGCGCACGCCTGGAAAGTGTGTATACGGCAACGTATCGAGGGTTCGAACGCCAAATTGATTCGTCACACGCTCAGTAGTGATTACACAAACACGCGTGAACTTGAACATGTGCGGAGACGGAAGCTCTAGCGATTCAGAAGTATCGACTTCATAAAAGACTTAATTTCCCAAAACCCATGAATCAAAGTGCCGTTATCACAGCCGTAAGTGGTCAGAAAACCCACGATGCGGATTTTACGCGCCTTTTAGACTTGCGGGGGCAAAATTACTCTTGAATTTTTACTCTGACAAAGGGGCAAAGCAGACAGATAAACGGCTTAGCTATAGGGCTTGGTTATTCGGGTGGTCACCCGTTCGGTTACTCTTGAATTTTTCGATACGTGACAGATAACAAGCCTCGCGTTCTTGTTTTCTGTTGTTTGGTTACTCCGCTCGTTGTTGGTTGCTCTACCAACAAAATCGGGCGTTACATGATAAGCAGTGAAGCCCAAACAGAAGTGCTTGGGATGGCTGGGATTGAGCTACTTAGGAGTACGGGTGCAAGTGAGTCAAACTTTTTCAGGTGTTTACACCAGAAGAGTGGTTGCCTTCAACAACGATAAGGCGCCATAGTAAGAATTGGAGAGCTAACTGTTGCAACTGACTATTGGGCAAGCGTTACATCAGGCTGTCGCCGCGCACAAAGAAGGCAAGATCAACGAAGCCGAGAATTTTTATCGGGCTATATTACAGAGCGAGCCAACTCACCCCGATGCCAATCATAATTTGGGAATTATCGCTGTTTCTCTGAATCAGATAGAGGCTGCAGTGCCTCTATTTAAAACTGCACTGGATGCCAATCCAAGCGTAGAACAATTTTGGCTGAGTTATGTGGATGCACTCGTCAAAGCTGACTGTCTAAAAGATGCGAAGCAAGCAATTAAAAAAGCTAAAAAGAGAGGTTTCGATGCAAAGAAACTTGGGAAATTAATCTCACAACCCAAGCGCGTAACTGAGGGAGATGCCGAAGCTTACTTCAAATCGGGCAATTCGCTATTCCGACAGGGCAAGTGGAAAGACGCAGAAGCTAGCTACGCTCAAGCAATAGCATTAAGGCCTGACCATACTGAGGCTCATCATAACTTAGGTGTTACGTTACTTAGACGGGGTAGATTAAGCGAGGCGGAAACCAGCTTTAAACAAGCGATAGCTTTGAAGCCTGACCATGCGTCAGCTCACGTTAATTTAGGGAGTACGCTTAAGAGTTTGGGAAGATTAAGCGAGGCGGAGACGTGTTTTGACCATGCAGTGGGGTTGCAACCTGACTTCGCAGAAGCTCACTATAATTTAGCTAATACTCTACTGGAAATGGGCAGATTGATTGAGGCGGAAGCAAGCTATAAGAATTCGATAGCGCTAAAGCCTGATTATTTTAAAGCCCATAACAACTTAGGAAATACACAACGGGAATTGAGCCAGTTAACAGAGGCGGAGGGCAGCTATATCAATGCGATAGCCTTAAAGCCTGACTATGCGGAGGCTCACAACAACTTAGGTAGTTTGCTAAAGGCACAGGGCAGATTAAGCGAGGCTGAAGCCAGCTTTAAACAAGCGATTACGTTAAAAGCTGATTATGCTGCAGCTTACTTCCACTTGACCCAGATCAAAAAACTGGATGTCCATGACGCCGAGTTTTTACAAATGCTTGATTTATATGCTGACAACGACTTATCGGACGAGCACCGATGTCAAATTAACTTTGGTCTAGCCAAAGTAAATGAAGATTTAGGGAATTTTCAACAAGCTTTCACTCACTATGTCGAGGGTAACGAGTTACGTAAAAAGTTACAGGACTACTGTATAAATCAAGACGTCGAACTTTTCGCGAAAATCAAAACGAGTCACCCGCGACTAGAAAAATGCTCATTGCCCCAAAAGGAGTTAGAGAGAAGTGTAAAGCCAATTTTCATTGTTGGTATGCCGCGTTCTGGTACCTCTTTAATCGAACAAATAGTTTCCTCGCATCGGTTGGTTACAGGTGCTGGAGAGCTGCCCTATGTGGAACTCCTTGGCTCAGCCATGGCCACTGGTTTTTCCGACTTGGATGATCAAGCGTTACTAAACTTTCGTAATAGCTATTTAGATAGACTCGAGGGTTATTCAGAGGGCAATTTGTGGGTTACAGATAAAATGCCACATAATTTTCGATATGTAGGCTTGCTCGCTACGGCGTTTCCTGAGGCCAAATTCATCCATGTCAAACGGTGTCCCGAGGCAATATGCTGGGGAAACTTTAAGAATTATTTTCGGGCCAAAAATCTTGGCTACGCTTGGGCAATTGACGATATCGTAGCTTATTTTAAGCTGTATCAAAATCTCATGGAGTTTTGGCAAACTGCGTTTAATCATCGAATTTACAATCTTGATTACGAATTGCTGACGGATAATCAGGAGCCTGAAACTCGAAATTTGATTGACTTTATTGGCTTAGACTGGGATGAAAATTGCCTTTATCCTGAAGAAAATACTCGAGCGTATTGACTGCCTCTAGCTTGCAAGTTCGGCAAAAGGTATATCGAGGTAGTTCAGATCAGTGGAAGAAATACGAGCCGTTTCTCAGTGGGGCGTTTGCAAACCTGTCAGTTTAGCTATATCTCGCTTTCAAGCGAGTGAGTGGCTCGTTGGTTGGGCCCCGTCAGCTGAATAAACACTGGCGGTAAATCCACTATCTCCCTATCTTCTTTCACTGCAGGTTTTCTATAAGCTTGGTCGAGTAGGGCGGTAGCGGCAGAAACTCTAGCGGCATCTGTACGACCATTTCTGGCAACATCAACGAGTGTTTGGTGTCCTTCCTCGGTGTAAGTCTTGGCAAGCTCTGAGAGGCGCTGAGACTGCTCAGGAGAGGATTTATTGGTGGAGCCTGATGGACGTCCTGCTCCTTCTCGAAAGCCACCACGAGCCATGTTGAACCTCTGCAGAAATCATAATTAAATTCAAAAGTGTTCGTAGGTGATATAGCAAGCTACTGATTTATAGAAAAAACTAGGCATCTGAATGACTGAGAAACATCGGACGGCTAAACTCAGCTCTTTGTCACGTTTGTCGCTGGAAAGTAGCAAGTTACCGCTAGCTCGTTTACGGTTTTTTGTAAAAATAAAAGTTTCTTAAAATCAGCGGCTTATGAATTTTTGGCTGTATCAGCTAACTCGACATGGTGGGCAAAATGGTGGTCATATATCCAATATATGGCTTAGATACTGGGTTCAAGTGATACCTCCTTCTCCGCCATCTAATCAAAAGCGCCTCCCCTGTGGAGGCGTTTTTGATTAGAACGTTGAAGACGACGGAAGAGAACCGTAGGTTCGACCAAGTGCGACTAAAGGAACATTTGGCACCGAGTCGCGTAAGCGGCGAAGCGCGAAGGGTCAAAACAGCCCTGAGGCCGTTTTGGGTAATCCCTCCTTCTCCGCCATAACTAAAAAAGAGGGCCTGTGCGGTTCTTTTTGATTATGGGTGCTTCCCCAGTTCGGTGTGCGCCGTACTTCGGGGAATGTGAGCGCGGAGGCAAAAAGGCAGGGAATACTCTTTAACAGGCAAAAAAAAACAGAGCGAATGCTCTGCTTTTATTCGAGTTCCTCAGGCGTCTGAAGTGGGACTTTCCTTCAGCTCCTCGGACGCTATCCCTCCGTCCTCGGTGGGCAACAAAGCGCTTTCTATGCCGGCCCTCTGTCACGCTTTCTACCTGAGTACTCTTCTGTCGGCTTCCCTCTTGCTCCCGTCTGCAGTTGGTCACTCGTCAGTCGCCGCCAGCAACTTACAGTAAAAAATAAACGGGAATCGGAGTCAACACTTTTTTGTAAATATTTTACATTTTTTTAATCGGTTGGTTTTGGCGGAGATGTTAGGTGGCTCGCTGGCGTATCGACGGGGCCGCAGATGCTTCAATGGTCAGTGTCTTTATAGCCTTCGAGAGGGCTATTGAGTTTTGGGGCCGTAGTAGAGGCCCTCAAATATACGGATCTCGCTCTCGAGATGGGCCGTTTTCTCATGGTCTTGGCATTTTACAAGAGCACGCGCTTGCCTGAGCGTGTCACCTGGTCGCCGAACTACTCCGTGTCGCCGCAGCTCACGGTCTAGTCGATGTAGTCTGTGGCTCATTGGATTTCGGTACACAGCAACCCGTTTCCACATTATCCACAATGCCAAGGGAGTTACCGTGATGAGAGCCATTACGCAGAACAGTAGAACTATTCGGTAAGAAGAGAGCTCGCCTAGCAAAGCTCTGAGCACCGTTTCTTGCTGATCGTATCGATAGTTCATGATTGATGTTTGCCACTCATAGTTCATGGCGTCCAACTGCAGTCTCAATCGATTAATCCATGCAGTGTTTCTAAAATGGAGTAGTGAAAGGGGAGAGCTCAGTAAGTATCCCGAGGTGCCGTCCAGACTGTCGAGCGAGCCGCGCTCCACTCGTTCAGGTGCAACGACGCCCGTTGGATCGACGCGTATCCAGCCTCGGTCTTCAAACCAGACTTCAGTCCATGCGTGTGCATCCAACTCACGGACAACAATGGTGTTGTTCAGGGGATTGAGTTCACCACCCATATAACCGCCGACAATTCGAGCCGGAATTCCGGCCAGGCGCATCAAAGCGACAAAGCTGTAGGCATAGTGCTCGCAAAATCCCGACTGGGTATCAAAGAGAAATTGATCGACGAAATCTGATCCGCGAATACTCGGCGGCTCTAAGGTATAGGTGAACGGTTGGCTCTGATACCAAGCCAAAACCTGTTGAAGCGTTGCCCAAGATCCATCGGGGTCGATCAATCGGTTGATGAGCTCGCTTGCTCGTGGATTGAGATCCGATGGAAAGGCTCGCTCAAGGTTTAGTGCAGCTTGTGAGGGTTTCAGCCCTGCAAAAATCTCATTATGTAATGAGTATCTAAGGGTGAGATCGGCGGTGATAGGCCGCTGGTACTGATAGGTCTCGTCGGGAAAGCGGAGTACATCCGATTGACTGGGGGAAGAGGGGTAAAGCTGATAAAGCCATGATCTGTGGCTAGCTGATTGGGTCACTGAATAGGCGGGGAGTTCCGCTGCACTCGAACTCATTGGACCCGCTACTGCGTACTGCAAAGACCGAAGGTAGTTATGTTGACGCCAAGTGCCGTCATCAAATTTACCCAAGGTAATGCCTCGCCAATACAGATCTTTGAATGGTGGAGGCTCCCCCTCAAATTGCACCCGAAACGCCACGCTAGCGTCCTGACCTAATTTAGAAATGTCTCCAGGGCGTAATGTGTCGGACATGCCCATCTTCGCCGAGTCTGCCATGATGGGAATGGCCCACAAGGGTGCGATGCGAGGGAATACCAAGAACCAGGCTGAGGTGATGGGTAGCGCTACGATAATGACGAGCGCCGCGAGCCCGAGTCTTTTGTTTAGAGACCTTTGAATTTTCTGGCTACTGCTGATCTCTTGAAGCCCCATTAACCCCAAAATCACAGCTGCCAACACACAGAGGGTCAACCAAAGTGATTGATCAAAAAGAAAAACAGACGCCGCGAGAGTGAAGCCACTGTAGATTAACACCACAGCATCTCTGCGGGTATCTGCCTCTAGCAGTTTGAGTCCCGAAGCTATAAGCAGCAGCCCAACTGCTGGATCCAGGGTTAGTTTGGACGGGAAAATCTGCCACCAACTCACAGCACCCACTGCGACGCTAGTGTTGATTACCCATTTTGGTGTCGGGTTCCATCCTTTTGATATTTGCCAGGCTCGCCAGGATGCAATGCTAACGAGGCTTGCCGCAGGAACGGGTCCCAGTGAAGAGACCAAACAGGCTGCGAGTAGCACTAGCATGCTGGCAATGGGAATCATGCGGTTGGTTGTCCAGAAATTCGGCTGAGTTGTGCTACTCATCATCACCTCCCCGCGACTCAGGTCGCCACTCGAATTGTGCAAGCATCATCAGAGCTGCTTCTCTGTGGTCCGTGCCAGAGTTTGGGCCGATGCTGCCTGAGGGAAGTATCAGCGAATAGCTCAGATTTTCTCTGCTCGCTGCGATCACGCGGGCGCAGAGCCAAGAAAGTCTCATTTCGAGATCCACACCGGGGTAGTCGTCAAAATTAATTGCTAGTGGATTGTCTCCAGAGTCGTTAGCTAGGACGGTTACTTGCGGGTCAGCGCCTCTAGCGACCGAAGGCCAATGAATGTGTTTAATCGGGTCTCCGGGCCGGTACGAGCTAAACCCGTACAGATCGTCACCGAGGCGAGACGGCGATAACCGTCTTTTGGTCATACTTACAACGTCGCTATGTTCTGCGAGAGGAGGCGTCACTGGCCTCGGGTAAACCCATAGTGGCTGGCAGACATCGACCCACGACCAGCACCTCACAAGGCCGAATGGGTAGTCAGATTCCACTCGCAGTCTTCCAAGTGCAAATAATCCCCGTTTGCAGGGCTTCACGGCCATCGCGACCTTTGCGGACCCAGCAGGTTCCACGTGAGGCACTAAACCTTGAGCATCACTACTAGCGAATGAAATGTCATACCGCGGGTGGCTACGAGCTGTTAGTCGCAGCGCGACAGCGCCTGTTTCGCCTGCAAAAACCGGCGTATTGTGCATCCCCGAGATGGTGATTCGATACAAATTGGCAAACGTTAAATGCACCGTAATGACAATGACTGTCGCGAGCAGGAAGACCAGACCAAAAACAAGATTGTTCTCGTAATTGATCGCCACCAAAAGCAGGACAAGAAGTAAGCCAAGCAGAGCCAGACCTGAGCGAGAGGGAAAGATGAACAGCTGGCGCTGATGCAAGCTGAGTTCCTTGGCACGTGGAATGCGTTTTGTTATCCAGTCATTCCAGCGTGATGTGGCCCAACCTTGGATCAGCATGGGGGGCTCAGGAATACACGTTGGTATTTGAAATAATCGCTTCTAACGTTTTAGTCGCGGAATGATCGTTATGATGTCGCGCGGTGCACCTGTGCCTAATAACTGGCATTGCGACCTCTTGTATATCGTCAGGGAGAACATGATCTCGATCGTGGATAAAAGCCCACGCCCGAGCTGCGCCAAGCCATTGCAAGCCCGCTCGGGGGGAGAGCCCAAGCGTTAAATCTTCCGATACTCTCGTCGCGTCGACCAGTCTTTGGAGGTAGGCGATAAGCTCTTCTGAGCAATGAACCTCTCGAACGCTTTGTCGCCAAGTTAAAAAATTTCCCGGAATTTGCTCTAGGCCACTTGGCAGACCCTCAGACGTTGGAGCCGCATAGAGTTGTCGTTCATAAGCGGCATCTGGGTAGCCCAAGGAAACGGTCATGGTGAATCGATCGAGTTGTGACTCAGGAAGAGGGTAGGTGCCAGTTTGCGAGCTGGGATTCTGTGTGGCAATAACTGTGAAATGCTCATCAAGTGGGTAGGTTGTACCCTCGATGCTCACGGACCTGTCAGACATGGCCTCTAGGAGCGCACTTTGCGTACGAGGAGTGGCTCGATTAATTTCATCGGCGATTACAAGTTGAGTAAAGATCGGGCCCTTGTGTGCGTGAAATTGGCCGGTCTCGCGGTTAAAAATTGAGCCGCCAATGAGCTCTGAAGGCAGGAGGTCGCTAGTGAATTGAATTCGAGTATGTTCGAGACCTAAGTGACGTCCTAGAGCCTTGGCAAGTGTGGTTTTCCCTACCCCTGGTACGTCCTCGAGCAACAAGTGTCCGCCAGACAAGACGCAGGCTAGACTCAGCATAATCTGCCGCTTCTTTCCCAGTAAAATTTTCTCAACTTCAGTTACAACGGAAATGGGTGCTATTTGCTCTGTCGAACTCATGTGAGTGATCTCGTTTTTCTTGCCGACACCTGTGACAGTAACAAAAGAGTGCGCTCTTGCTAAAAAATTCGTTCCTGCTGAGTCTGTGACGCTATCAGACACATCGCTCATGGCAGCGTGGGTTGATGCCATTAGGCTACTATCTTACCGATCAGAAGAGTGAACTCGTTATCTAGTCAGCTGCCGAGTCGCTACGAACTCGTCGTCCATTTGTCGGATGAGAACAGATCAACGTCTTCCGTCAGCCCAAACGTCAATTGCTCTTGCGCAGCCAAGTCTTCAACACCTAAATACCGCCTTAGGGCCTTATGGACATGCTTGGGGTGCAACGTTATGCCATCCGTCGCATCTTCCGCCAGCGTCACCGGGTTAATTTTCAATCCGTTGTGAAGGTCGTCCGTCACACCAACCACACGATTACCCCAAGCGGGGGACTCTTCCATAATGATGTAGCTACCAATTGGCCAGTGATCTTTGCCATTATCAGCGTTGTAAAGGTTGGTTCGTCCGAAGTCTGATCCCACAACGAGGGTTATTCGATCCGAAATTCCAAGTTCCCCGGCGTAATTCCAGAAGTAATCAATTGCGTCTGCGAAATGTTCGTATAGTTCCGCGTGTTTGACGTCGTGATCTACGTGGGTGTCAAAGCCCCCGAATATCAGATCACCAGCGACGCCAACGCCCGCCTTAAACGTCAGCAGAGTGAGTTGTATTTGACGTAAAAGATCGCTCTCCCAGTTCAGACTGGGCAGACTGACACTCGGTTGAATGTTGTCGCTGTTGGGTAAGATGCTTTGGAATCGTTTTAGGGTAGAACGCGTAGAGCGTGCATTGAGGTACGCCTCTAAGTTTTCACGTTGTCTGGGTGTTAGCGAATCGGAGTCCAGCCGCCGAGTAATTGCTGCCTCTTGGAAGCGCTGCACACGAGCAATATCAGAGGATCTTCTTAATAGCCTGTCCTTGTCCCATGGGACCAAGGTTGGATCTAACAATTCAAGGAGGGCATTGTAATCGTTGAGTCTGCTGTATCGAATCAATCCTGCAGTATCAACGAAGCCTCCGTTATTAATATAGGCCAGAGGTAAGCTCGGTCCGTTTTCTGTCGCGAAAAGTGCCGTAAGCGTCGGTAACCCGGCGGCATTTCGGCCCGACCAATTATGTAGCACTCCTGTAGTGTGAGAGTTCGTTTGAGCGTCAACGCCATTAACCACTAACATTTTCTGATAATGCGTTTCAAACAACCTCTGATTACTTGCCACCGGCGCAAAGTTGAGTCTTCCCGCCGTTTGTATGTCGAGTTCATTGGCCCACTTGTTGATTTCGGGCTCGCCAGGCGTGTTGGTTTTGGGGTCACAAAGTTGAGTGACGTCCCAGCCACCATCCATCTGCAAAACGACAAGGAATCGTCCTGCATAATCTTCCGGAGCTGAATAGACATTTATTGGAAGTCCAGCCATTGCAACTGCGCTTGGTCCAGCCGCTAAATATTTGATGAATTCACGTCGATTCATGGGTTCACGGTCTATTCATGTAGGTAATCAAAGTGGGTCATAAAATAATAAATGACAGAGGTCCACGCGTAGATCATTTGTTGAGGGTCCTGTCCTAATCCGTTGCTCCATTCTTCGTCAGCGATCTCTCTCGGGAATAAGCAGTCCTCATTTTCCCAGTGCCACGCAGAGTGATTATTCTCATGGGTCTTCCGCTCCTCCCATGTCTCGACTAAAAGCTCGTACACCGCATCTAGCTCTGGATCATCAGTTGGCAAGTCATCACCAAGCATTTTTTTGTATAGCGATTGAATTTGGGACTTGATCGCCTGCGATCCACGGGTTGTCGTTGTAGAGTCTGTACTCGAGATTTCTGTCGTCATATTGGGTTTAACACCATCCCCAGAACCGCTTCCCCAAGCGACAACGCTAAATCGGTAGCTACCCTCAAGTAAGAGTTCAACATCGATGGCAACGTATCCTTGCCCCCACAAGTTCCAACCTACTGGACCCCATTCGCCGTCGACCTGTTCAGAGTGAACCCCACCCAAGACATCGCCATTATCGTATGTTGTTTGGTCGAAACCTTGCTGGTTTTCGAAGTTCTCTGCCTCGATGGTCTCCACGATTGAGCCGTCGCGATAGATGATCAGCTTATCGATATACAGATTGCGGTCTTCTTCCGTCTCACTGTTGTAATCGTCATTGTTGAAGATGATTTTTACTGAGCGAATACCGGGTGACAGGGCCACCGAAATATCGTATTCCCCTCGGTCTGCATACTCACCTATCTCAACGTCAGTGCTCGAAACGACTTCTGTCAGGGGCGTCGTGTATTGCGACACGGCGTCGAAGAGTCGACGCTCGTCCGGTGAAGCGTTTTCGAAAAAATCGAGCGTAGTAACTGAGCATGCCAAATGTAACGCTTGTCGCTCTGCCACATTTGCCATTAAAGCGGTCATAGCACGACTTCGCTCTTTCACCCCTACCGAGTCAATACCTCCGTAATACAGGCGAAGTCGGTCGGTTAGCGCTGTATTAAATTTTTCTTTACTTCCAATCCAGTCATTCGGCCACTTGTCCCACAAGTAGCCCAAGATTGCCTCGTTTTTAGCATCGAGTTCCTCTGGCGTGAGCAGCCTATCGATGCCAGTCGAGCCGAGCTCGACACTTCGATTTTCGACTGTGGAGGCGTCGACTGTTTTTGCACGGAACCAGGGGGACATCACCATGTCCGCTAATAACTCTCTTACGATAAAACCGGTGGATTCAAATGAGTCCGCAAGTGCCTGTATCTGTGCTTGTTGTGCGTTGAACGCATTACTTAGCTGCTGGTAGTTCGCATCGCTAGCCACCTCTGGAGAAGTGAGTACCTTTGCCCCCATAAGCGCGGGCCACCAAAAACTTACGGCAGCATTCGAAAAGCGTTTATCGGATGCGATTTCAGCGCCTAACCAACTAAGACTGTCGTCGGCGCGATTTGTAGGCTGATCAACGCCATTAAAGCCTGGGGTAGCATATCGCGAAACCACGTATCACCTTCTTGATAGAGCGACTCGCTATCAACGTCATAGTGATGAGGGTTTTTGTAGCTATTGGGAAGTGAGTCCTTCCCGCCCCAAGCGTCGCGGAAAAAACCCTCATTGCCAAAGTTTTGGTACGCGCCTGCCACCGGATCCAAGCGATTGTGGCAAACGGTGCAAGCAGGGTTGTTCAGGGTCGGATTATTCGTATCTGCCAGTGCTTCGGGGTCGGTTGTTCGCGGTGCTGAGGTCTCGATGTCCACGCCCAGAAAATGATAGTAAGTCCAGCGAGCGCGCGCTCGATTTCGATTGGTTTCCGTTGTGGGGTACCGGTTAAGCCAAGCGAGGTCGTTTAAAATCCCAGCATGAGGGTAGTCGATGTAACCACTGTGACTAAGGACACGCGTGCCTGAGTCCTGAATAAATTCGCTCTCGTAGTTGTCATCCTTAACAACCTGGCCAAAGTTTTTGGCTGGGGCAAAGGTTTTTGCGTCACCCTCAGAGCCTACAGATACGCCACTACGGAATACCTGCTCCGAGTACCAGTTCACCATGGTGTAGTCTGCAGTGACCACTTCTGTATACGGTCTATCGTTCTCCACGATATAGGCGATTAACTCGAGTGGAGCACGAGCAACGCCGAGTTTATAGCCGCTGATGAAAGCCTCTCGAGCGTCATACTCCTCTTGTGTGTAGGGCTTAGGTAAAAAGTATTTCTCAGCCCCGACAGGATACAAACTGCCGGCTGTTCCGTTTAAGTCAGCCACCTCGGGGAATAGACCATTAAAAAACGCATCCGTATGGAGCTGGTCGTTAGCGGATCGAAGCAAGAAATTGTGGAAGCCCTCTCCCTGCATGAGGCCAAGCAGTGCCTGTCGCAGTCCGTCTTCATTCGATTTAGCGAGTAGGACTTCCTCGTTTGTTGGAAGCCTTGCCGCCATGATTAAGGCGGCTCGTCGCAACGTTTGTTCAGCATTTGCTAGTGTTACACCATCAAAGAAGCCTTCACCATCAACATCACTTGAGCGGGACTCTTCGCGAGCGAGGATGCTCAACAGTTCAGAAAGCGCCGCATACTCATCGGTTCCCTCTGTTAAAACGGTTCCGCCCCCGTGACTCTCTGCACCGCTCACTTTTGCGAGAATCGTTTGACCCTCATCGTCTTTCAGCTTTATGTACGCTCGAAGTACCTCGAGGTTTGTCTCATCTTCACCGGGCTGGAACACCAATTGACTTGCCGAGGCCAAGCCATCTGATTTATGACATCCCAAGCATATGCCCTCGATGACTTCGGTTTTTACGTTCGCTTGATAATATTCGAGGGAATTGGGAGGCGGATAGAGAAGATCAATGAGATCACTCATGGCGACATATTCTGTCGATTCTTTACTAAACTGCACGCCGCCGCCGTGTTGCAGTCCACCACTCATTTTTGTCAGCAGTAGGTCGCCGTTGTCACCTATCGTTTCAATAAAATTGCGAATCGCATTCAAATTGGCGGCATCGTCTCCGGGCACAAAAATCAGCCGGGTCGATTGAGCCAAGCCACCCTCTACATGGCAGCTAATACAAGCGGACGCCACGACTTGGTTTGCGACTTTATCCGTGTAATGTTGAAGGGCCTGCTTATTTGAGTCTGTATTTCCATCGGACGACTCTTCAGCAAAGTCGCTGTTTTTCAACAGCAATAAAATAACGGCGAGTTGTTCCCGAGATAGATCACTTGAAGTCGAATATGCGGATGGTGTCACCAGGCAGATACAGAGCGAGATGCTGACCAGCAGACAACGCAAGACTTGCCTCCCGAGCACGCGGATTGGGGTGCCTTCCGATGGAGATGCCTTAGTCTTTCCAGTTAACAAGCGCATTCGTATGTCGCAGAGCCCTGACCCCCGTGCCTGCAGTATGCGCCGACAATGCAAAAGAGTCACCGTAAAGGAGCTTTTGCGCAGTCTTAAATGTCGTTTTTACCTCAGTGCGTCACTAATCAGTACGATGATCCGTGACTTTATTTTACTAACCACCCCTTTCCTGCCAACGTGGGGGTGTCAGATCTGGTCCAAGGGTAGCTCTGTCGAGGACTTAATACATTCCATAGAAAATGAGGCGCTTACGTCTGAGAGTTCGGCGACTTTTATAAGACGTTTGTAGATTGCGTCATACTCGGCCATATCGCCCGCCACCACCTTTAAGAGGTAATCGATATCGCCGGCCATTCGATGAATTTCAACGATCTCAGGAATGGTCTGTACGCCATCTGAAAACCGTTTTAGCCAGCTATCATCGTGGTGTGCGGTCTTGACCATGACATAGGCGGTCATCGTCAGGTTCAATGCTTTGGGATTCAGCAATGCAACACGTTTATCGATATACCCAGCTTCTTCTAACTTCTTGATGCGTCTCCAGCAGGGGGTTTGTGACACACCAGCGCGCTCTGCAATGTCCGCAATAGAGCCACTGCAATCGGATTGGAGCGCGTTTAGGATTTTTTTATCAATTGAGTCCATTCTAAATTATTTCTTTTTGTTGAGAAAAAAATCTAGTGATTTAGAAATTAACACCAAAATTTAGAAAAAAATAATATCAATGAGTTGATACGATTTCTGTCGAGCTCTTTTTTCGGCTGACAATCGCGCTCACTAAGGTCATCTGGAATGGGTTCATAGCTTCATGTAGAGCGTCAGCCTGAATGGAGGGAAGGATGCAATTGATTCAGCGATTATTCCGAGACCACCCCGAGTCGGTAGGGGAAACCTACCTAAAGCACTTAATTCAGGCGTCGTACTTTGGTGTGCGCATGTTCTTTGCCGGAATCGGCTGCCTCATTCATGCACTCATTCCTTGTCTATTTAAAACCACAGGGCGTACAGCGATATCTGAACTTCATTCGAAAATGGTGTTGCACCGAGTAAAACAGCGCGACTAGAGCGTCATCGGAAGGTGTGAGTAGCCAGTTAACGGTGTTCATACCCCTGATGTTCATACCCCTCAAATGTGCAAAAAGAATGGATTAACCGGTAGTCGGCTATCTGGGCAGCGGAACTGCGGTTGTTATTCAACGACTAGTTGCTAATCTAAGCCGATCAAGGGATAGGAGAATAACAATGGTTCGGGGGTTCATACTCAAACTTGTTTCAACCGCGCTCGCGGCAGCAGTCGTCATCAACTCAGTCGCTGCTGAGGATGATACCGGCTTCGATTTTAGTGGATTGAAGTGGCGCAACTTGGGGCCTGCTTTCATGTCAGGTCGGATATCGGATATTGACTGGGATCCAGAGGACTCCAGCGTTTGGTATGTTGCGGCCGGATCTGGCGGGGTCTGGAAAACTAAGAATGCGGGCGTGTCGTGGACCCCCATCTTCGATAATGAGGCGTCTTATTCAATTGGTAACGTGACCGTCGATCCGTCAAATCCAAATACCATTTGGGTGGGCACCGGGGAGGACGTCGGTGGCCGTCATGTTGGCTTTGGGGATGGTATTTACCGATCGGACAACGGCGGTGCGACATGGACCAACATGGGACTCAACGATTCCCAACACATTTCCACCATTCTTGTTCACCCAAATGATTCAAAGACGGTTTTCGCGGCGGTACAGGGGCCTTTGTGGAAGCCAGGTGGCGAGCGAGGGCTTTACAAGACCGGCGACGGCGGTAAGTCCTGGAAAAATGTGCTGAGTGCAGGGGAGTGGACGGGTGTCACCGACGTGGTGATGGACCCCAGTAATCCAGATGTCCTGTATGCGGCCACCTGGCAACATCACCGTACGGTAGCGGCCTACATGGGTGGTGGCCCAGAGAGTGGTGTACACAAGTCGGTGGATGGTGGTGACACTTGGCAGCGGTTAAGTACCGGTCTACCCAAAGGAAATATGGGCAAGATTGGTCTTGCCATCTCACAGCAGGATCCCGACGTGGTTTATGCCGCAATCGAGCTCAATCGCCGGGAGGGTGGAGTCTGGCGGTCCGATGACGGTGGTGCCAGTTGGTCCAAAGGTGCGGATGCCGTGGGTGGCGGTACCGGCCCTCATTATTACCAGGAGATCTTCACTAGTCCCCATCATTTTGACTGGCTCTATCTAGTAGGCCCTACGGTTCAAAAATCGACCGATGGGGGTAAGACGTTTACCTACATGGAACACCCCAACCAACACGGCGACATGCACGCCATTGTGTTTGATCCTGCTGACCCAGATTACATCATGATGGGTACAGATGGCGGTGTTTACGAGAGCTTTGATCTAGGCGCAACGTGGCGTTATATGGAGAACTTGCCGTTAACGCAGTACTACAAGCTTGCCCTAGACGACGCTGAGCCTTTTTACAATATTTATGGGGGTACTCAGGACAACAATACGCAAGGTGGCCCCTCTCGTACGGACAACGTCAGCGGCATTCGCACGGCGGATTGGTTTGTGATCCTGGGTGGAGACGGTCACCAACCAGCCACAGAGCCGGGGAATCCTGACATCGTTTACGCACAGTCCCAGCAGGGCAATCTTACTCGCGTTGACAGAAAAACCGGTGAAACGGTGTATATCCAGCCGCAGTCAGCCCCAGGAGAGGATCCTGAACGGCACAATTGGGATGCACCCATTCTCGTGAGCCCTCACAAGCCGACTCGGTTGTACTTTGCGTCTCAGCGGGTCTGGAAGTCCGAGGACAGAGGCGATAGCTGGACGCCAGTCTCGGGCGATCTTACGCGTAACGAGGAAAGGTTCTCGATGCCAATCATGGGTTCGACACAGAGCTGGGATTCTCCATGGGACATGTATGCGATGTCGAATTACAACTCGATCACATCGTTGGCGGAGTCCCCGCTAGAAGCGGGATTGTTGTACGCGGGAACGGATGACGGTCTCATTCACGTATCCCAAGATGATGGTGGTTCTTGGCGCTCAATTGAGGTGGGTTCGTTGCCGGGTGTACCCGATAGAGCATTTATCAACGATATCAGAGCGGATCTTCACGACGCAGATACCGTGTACGTCGCGCTGGATAATCATAAATACGGGGATTTTTCTCCTTATCTATTGGTCAGTAAGAATCGGGGGCGTAGTTGGAAGAAGATAACTAACGGTATTCCCGACAGACACCTCGTTTGGCGTCTCGTACAGGACCATGTTCGTCCCGAACTCATGTTTGCGGCGACGGAGTTTGGCGTATTTGCAACGTTTGACGCCGGCAAGGCATGGCACAAACTGTCAGGTGGTATGCCGACCATCTCGATTCGAGATATTCAGATTCAGCGCCGTGAAAACGATTTGGTGGCTGCGAGCTTCGGTCGAGGCTTCTTTGTCATGGATGACTACACCGCACTTCGCGATATCGATCCCGATGACTTTGATGCCGGTGCAGCGTTGTTCACCCCCCGCGATGCCTATTGGTACTTCCAAAAGCGCCCGCTGGGCTACAGACCAAAAGGCTCTCAGGGGGATTCTCTGTATCTTGCTGAAAACCCGCCTTTCGGATCGGTTTTCACTTATTACTTAGCGGATAGTTTCAAAACCCAGAAACAAGCGCGTCAAGCAGCCGAGGCCGCCGCGAAGAAAGCCGGTGATGACGTATCTTTCCCCGGTTGGCGCGAAGTAACAGATGAGACCCAGGAACAAAAACCCCAGGTCATGCTGGTGATTCATGACAACGATGGCAATGTTCTGCGCCGAGTCAGTGCGCCCAACAAAGCAGGCCTCAATCGAGTGGCTTGGGATTTACGCCGCTCGTTCTCTGGCCCAGTGGAGACCGGTAAGAACTGGCGAGGAGATTCACCCAGCGGGTTTATGGTGATGCCGGGTAGCTATCAGGCGAAGCTGGTTGTTGTCCAAAACGGGGTTGAGCAAACCCTTGCAGGTCCCGTCGATTTTAATGTGAAGCGGTTGAGGGAAGGTGCATTGCCAGGTAGTTCGCTAGATGAACTAGAGGCATTTACTGCTGAGTTAAATACGCTTTACGGGCAGTCATCAGCGGTTAGATATGCTATTCGAGATGCACGGAAGAGCCTCGATAAGATTGCCACCATGATTGAGCGAATGGCGAAACCAACAGCCGATGCTCACGCGCAGCTGCATGAAATCCGACGTGAGCTCTATGACATCGAGGAGACTGTCTTCGGTAATGACGTTCAGGCGGACATAGGTGGTTATGAGCCCATGAGCGTGAGCAGTTGGCTAGGCCACGCGATGAGAGGCGTATCTAACTCGAGCTATGGGCCGACACCGAGCCATCGTCAGAGTGTCGAGTATGCTCGAGGCGCGTTTGAACCGGCAAAAGAGCGCTTGAACGAACTGATTGAGAACGAGATTCCCGCTTTGAAAGCGGATCTTCAAGAAGCGGGCGCTCCGTGGACAATGGGAGACCCTATTGGGCTCTGAGGGCTTTTAGTAGCTTTTGGAGCCTAGTCTGGCTCAATTCTGTGGCCCAGAAAGTAAGCCCCAAGTGCTGATTACGGGCGCCAGTCGATTTTCACATTGATTGCGCGCCCCATGTCAAAGGGCGCTTGTAGGGTGGCGCTTGTTCGATAATTTTTATTCAAACCATTAGTAACGGATGTTTTCACAGTCCACTCGGGATTAATCATCCATTCAGCGGAAAAACCCAAAATCGCAGCACTGGCTAAGGCTAGTTCGCCTGGACCGGATCTGTTGCGAGAAAATCGGTATCGCAGGTCCATTCCGAGTGCGTACCTTGAACGCTGCCATGAGGTGGCATAGCGAACACTCGGCGGGGGTAGGTCAGCTATCGTCTCGCCCGTAGATGACTCACCGTGCTGCCATTGCCACGAAAGTATGTGTTCTACGTTGTTGTTTCGTCGCGAAATTTGGCCATCAATACCCCAAAGGTCACCACTGTCTAGGTTTCTGTAGGACTCAAGACCGTCAGATAGCAAGATTCGTTCTATGTATCGATCCACTCGGTTAGCCGAGGCAGTCACCTCAAATGCTGTGTCACCAACGTCGTACAAAAGGGTGAGTTGAGCGCCCACCGTCTCCTCACTCTGTAAGGCATTGTTCCCCAGTAGTCGTCCTCGGGGTGTCTCTCCCTCAAAATACAGCTCGCTTAAGGTTGGAAGACGATATGCCGAACCAAGTTCTACGGTCAGATCCCATGCTGAGGTTAGGTGCCAATTAGCTTTCAACTGCAAGTTAATGTCCGAATGATTTGTGGAGCTGGAGGCGACCTGTGCCTCAGCGCTGTCAGCACGAAAACCGCCCTGTAAGGAGAGTCCATTTAGATACCAAGTACGCTCCCAGAAGAGCCCAGCAGTCCACTCTGTCCCATCATTAACGACCTTGCGGGACGCGATCTCAGCCTCGGGTTCCGCTGTAGTTTCCGTGATATCCACGCCATAACGGCGCGTAACATCAAGTCCGTAACGTTGAGTGGACTGGTCAGACTGTGAGGTGCGGGAGATTAATCCGCCTATCGTCATGCTTGAATAATCGCTCGTGTTTTTGAGACCATTGTCACGAACCGTCACCGAAGCCCAATCCTGTTGGTGGGCATAGCTCTGAAGAAACCAATTATTGGGAGTGGTAGCTCGGAAGTTTAAAAGGCTGTGATTATCATAAGGGTAGTGTGTTACTCGAGTATTTGGGAACAGTGCTGAACTCTTTCCAATATCGTTGCCATTGCTGACGAGTACTTCCGTGGAAACTTCTGTGCCATTGACGTAGGACTTGTTGCGAACGTAGAAGGTTGATTGCTCGAAACGTGTATTCAATGGCGTGCCGTCACCGGATTTGCCATTACTGGCCTCGCGAATGCTGCCTACAAAAGAGGTGAATTTATTGATGGGTGTCTTTAGAGAGGCCTCACGAGCGTTCCCTATAGATGAGGCACTTACGCTTATCGAAGTTTGGTTGGGATTGAGCAGTGAGACGTTCATGACGCCACCCATAGCGCCTGAGCCATAGAGACTAGATGCAGGGCCCATATTCACCTGGATGGTATCTATAAGCTCTGGGGGCAAAAACGATAGCGAATTGCCCGCGCGTCGATCGGTAAGGATGGGTACACCCGAGATTTCCGTTCGAATTCTCCAGCGGCTGAAACCGCGCATACTGTAGCTTTGGAATAACCCGCCTTGTCCATTCAATGAGACGCCGGGCAGTGCATCAGCTAGCGACCCGATGGAGAGAGGCAGGGTGATTTGCTCGTCTGCCGACGTTGTTCGTATTTCGGTACTTGTGAGTAGCGACCCCATACGTGGATCCGCGACCCCACTGACGACCACTTCCTCAAGCCGGGTCGAGTCCGCCACTAATATTGACGTACTGCATAGCGTGAGTGTAAAGGCGCTACAGGCAATAACATTCGCTAGTGCACTCGAAGAAAATGCACGTTTTGTTACTCTGTATTTCAGCTTGGACTTCATGGGCGAAAGGTACAGTCGTGCGCCATTTTTACAATGCCCAGCATAGTAGCAACTTCATGGACTCAAAACTCGGGAATCGCATTAGGTGGCTGCTTGAGGATCAGTCTCGGCGAATAAATTGGAGCCTGTCGACCACTTGCTGGGATCATTTGTGACTCGGAAATGAAACACTTATCGACAGATTTATGGGCCTGAGCCGCTTAGCTGTGCGCCATAATGCACACAGATATCGGATGATTTCTGCTTGCTGAAATACGGTTGTAGAAACGAGAAAAATTCCACTGATTTTTCACAATCGAGACGTGTTAATTTCTACCTAAATTTAGGCTCTCTAATGAGCATAAACCGTGGTTTTCACGAGGGGCAATGTGTCACAATCGCGCGCGAAATCTGGGATCGTTTAAAGGCTGTGATGCAGGCCTCGGGTGAGGCGCTAAAAACAAAAATTTATAACGTTCACTGAAAAGTCAGAGCGCACTGTCCTGCCTACGTTGTACACGCATAACACACTCAATTTGGGCGGCTTTAGACGGTAGAAAAATTTAGAGGGAGCTGGTCGCATGCAGCACTATTCTGGTTTCGGGCTGATCAAACACAGTCTTAGCCATCATGAGAATTGGCAACGCGCATGGCGTAATCCGACGCCGAAGAATAAATATGACGTCATTGTCATTGGCGGCGGCGGTCATGGTTTGGCGACTGCGTACTACCTGGCGAAAGAATTTGGTGTCACTAACGTTGCGGTCGTCGAAAAAGGCTACCTGGGCGGCGGTAACACCGGGCGCAATACGACGATCGTTCGCTCAAATTACCTATGGGATGAGGCAGCTCATCTTTACGAACACGCTATGGGTCTTTGGGAGGGCCTATCGCAAGACCTTAACTACAACGTGATGTTCTCGCAGCGTGGTGTGTTGAACCTTGGTCATACGCTTCAAGACATGCGTGACATTCATCGACGTGTTAACGCTAATCGGTTGAATGGTATCGATAGTGAGGCGCTGGATACGAAGCAGGTTCAAGAGATTGTTCCGCACATGGACTGCTCTGCTAATACCCGTTATCCCGTATTGGGTGCCTCTTGGCAGCCGCGTGCGGGTGTTGCACGTCACGACGCGGTTGCTTGGGGCTATGCCCGTGGAGCGGATGCTCACGGCGTGGACATTTTTCAGCAGACAGAAGTAACTGATCTCATTATCGAAGATGGTACTTGTGTTGGCGTCAAGACCAACCGCTACGGTGACATTCGTGCTGAGCGTGTGGGTTCTGTTGCTGCCGGTAACTCCAGTGTCATTGCTGCAATGGGTGGTTTTGAATTGCCGCTTGAGTCGCACCCGTTACAGGCACTTGTTTCTGAGCCGATTAAACCGATTCTCGATACGGTTGTTATGTCTAACCACGTACACGGTTACATAAGCCAATCCGATAAAGGTGACTTGGTTATTGGTGCGGGGATCGATGGTTACAACGGTTACGGGCAACGTGGCTCATTCCCAACGATTGAGCATACCCTCCAAGCGATTCTTGAACTGTTTCCAATCTTCAGTCGTGTGCGCATGAACCGTCAGTGGGGCGGGATCGTTGATACCTGCCCTGACGCCTGCCCAATCATCAGTGAGAC
Source organism: Halieaceae bacterium (assembly GCA_038143085.1). GTDB lineage: Bacteria > Pseudomonadota > Gammaproteobacteria > Pseudomonadales > Halieaceae > Luminiphilus. The sequence continues at coordinate 88,256 of JAYQLG010000006.1, read as the reverse complement.
GCCCATTAAAAACCTTTACTTCAACTGTGGTTGGGGTACGGGTGGTTTCAAAGCAACTCCGGGTTCTGGTCATGTGTTTGCCGCCTCACTTGCTAGAGGCGACATGCACCCATTGGCCAAGCCGTTCTCGATGTTCCGATTCCACACTGGTGCGCTTGTCGATGAGCATGGTGCAGCTGGTGTAGCTCACTAAGGGGTTGATGCAATGTTCCATATTTATTGTCCACACTGCTGTGAGCACCGTGAAGAAGAAGAGTTTCACGTTAAAGGGCAGGCCCACATAGCACGACCACTGGATCCTGAAGCACTTTCAGACGAGGAGTGGGGGAATTACCTCTACTTCCGCAAAAACCCTCGTGGTCTTCATCATGAGCTTTGGGTTCACAACGCAGGTTGCCGCAAGTTCTTCAACGTAACGCGGGATACCGTTACCTACGAGATCAAAGAGGTTTACAAGGTTGGCGAGCAGCCAACGGTCGTAAGTCCGGCAGACAAGGCTTAGGGGAGCAGCGAGCAATGTCACAGAAAAATCGCCTCCAGTCAGGTGGCCGCATCAAGCGTGATCAACCGATGTCGTTTGTTTACAACGGTAAAAACCTTCAAGGTTTTGAGGGCGATACCCTCGCTTCAGCCCTGCTAGCAAATGGCATTGATGTTGTAGGCCGAAGTTTTAAATACAGTCGTCCGCGCGGAATTATGGCTGCGGGCGCTGAAGAGCCAAACGCAATCATGCAGTTGGGCTCAACAGAAGCAACCCAGGTGCCAAACGTTCGAGCGACTCAGCAGGAGCTGTTCGACGGCCTCGTATCAGGTGCAGTCAATGGTTGGCCGAGCGTTGATAACGACTTAATGAGCTATGTGGGCAAAGTTGGCGGCAAAATGATGCCTCCAGGCTTCTACTACAAGACGTTCATGTTCCCACAAAACATGTGGGAGACTTACGAGAAGTTTATCCGCAAAGCTGCAGGTCTTGGTCGAACATCGTATGAGACTGATCCAGACCTATACGACAAAGTTAACCAGCACTGCGATGTGCTAGTTGTGGGTGCAGGGCCTGCCGGTCTCGCAGCGGCACTTACTGCAGCTCGCTCTGGTGCTCGCGTTATTCTCGCTGATGAGCAGTCCGAGTTTGGCGGTAGCTTGTTAAGCACCAAAGAGACACTTGATGGTGCACCCGCGGATGTATGGGTTAGCAGTACTGTCCATGAATTAGCCGCAAACAAAGACGTGATGTTACTGCCACGATCAACGGTTAACGGCTATCACGACCACAATTTCCTTACCATTCATGAGCGTTGTACAGACCACATGGATGATATGGCGCCAACCGGTAAGGCTCGTCAGCGCCTTCATCGTGTCCGGGCAAAGTGGGTTGTACTTGCCACCGGTGCTCACGAGCGTCCACTGGTATTTGGTAACAACGATGTCCCCGGTTGTATGGTGGCCAACGCGGTATCAACTTACATCAATCGTTACGGTGTTGTACCCGGTAACGAACTTGTTTTGATGACAACCAATGACGATGGCTATGACGCAGCATTCGATTGGCATGAAGCGGGTCGCAAAGTCGTTGCTATTGTTGACACTCGTCAAAGCCCGAACGGTGCATGTGTTTCAAAAGCCACGGATCTTGGTATTGATGTCATTACGGGTTCTGCTGTTATCGATGTTGCAGGTGCCAAGCGTGTAACGGGCGTTTATGTAGCGCCGATCAGCGCTGACGGGGACACGGTCACTGGTTCTGTTATGAAACTAGGTGCTGATACTGTTGCCAGCAGTGGTGGTTGGAGTCCGGTGATTCACCTTGCAGGACACTGTGGTAGCCGCCCTGTATGGAATGAGGAGATTCTTGGTTTCCTTGCAGGCCCTACGGTCGAGAAGCGCCTCACAGCAGGTGCTGCAAATGGCGAGTACACAACCGCTGGTGCGATTGCCCAGGGTATCGAAGCGGCTAAAAAAGCCATTGAAGCACTTGGTAAATCGGCAGTTGACGTTGGCGTTCCAGCGACAGACGCGACTGTGCAAGATGCGGCTATGACCTTGTTCCACGTGCCCCATATTAAGCGCACGGCACTAGCGCCTAAGCAGTTCGTTGATTATCAGAATGATGTAACCGCTGCCGGTATCGAGCTCTCTTGTCGTGAAGGTTTCGAGTCAATCGAGCACGTTAAACGCTACACAGCGATGGGCTTTGGCACAGATCAGGGGAAGTTGGGCAACATTAACGGTATGGCAATCACCGCTAAGGCGCTGGGTAAAACGATACCTGAGACCGGCACAACGATGTTCCGGCCTAACTACACGCCCGTCACGTTTGGTGCGATTGTGGGTCGCGATCGCGGTGAGTTGTTTGACCCTGAGCGTTTCACTGCCATGCACTCATGGCACGTTGCAAACGGGGCTAAGTTCGAAGATGTGGGTCAGTGGAAACGTCCTTGGTACTTCCCCAAAGCTGGCGAGACGATGCAGCAGTCACTTGATCGTGAGTGTCTTGCAACGCGTGAGTCAGTCGGCATTCTGGATGCGTCAACGCTTGGCAAAATAGATATCCAAGGTAAAGATGCACGCGAATTCCTGGGTCGCGTATACACCAATGCCTGGGCGAAGCTCGCTGTCGGTAGGTGCCGTTACGGTTTGATGTGTGGTGAGGACGGCATGGTCTTTGATGATGGTGTTACGGCCTGTTTAGGCGATAACCACTTCATCATGACCACCACCACGGGTGGTGCCGCTCGAGTTTATGAATGGCTTGAGCTTTACCATCAGACTGAGTGGCCAGAGTTGGAGGTGTACTTCAATACGGTCACGGATCACTGGGCGACCATGACTATCTCAGGCCCCAATAGCCGTAAGCTCATTGCAGAATTGACTGATTACGATGTGTCTGCCGAGAACTTCGGTTACATGGATTGGCGTGAAATGACGGTTGCAGGTGTTCCGGCACGTGTATTCCGTATTTCATTCACGGGTGAAATGTCGTTTGAGATCAACGTACAGGCCAACTTCGGTCTACACGTATGGGAAAAACTGTTCGAAGCAGGTGAGAAGTACAACCTGACGCCGTACGGTACAGAAACGATGCACATTCTTCGTGCAGAGAAGGGCTTTATCATCGCAGGTCAGGATACAGACGGCTCTGTGCATCCTTATGATTTGGGTATGGGTTGGGCAGTCTCGCAGCAAAAACCGTTTAGTTTTATTGGCAAGCGCGGTATGGCTCGTGAAGATTGTGTTCGCGAAAACCGTAAGCAGCTTGTTGGCCTTAAAACGACAGATCCTAAGGTCGTTCTGCCTGAGGGCGCTCAAGGTGTGTTTGATCCAAAGGCACCGATTCCAATGCCGATGGTAGGCCACGTTACGTCGAGTTACTGGAGTGCCAACCTTGGTCACAGTATTGCGATGGGTCTCGTTAAAGGGGGGCTAGATCGCATGGGTGAGAAAGTTTACTACCCATTGTCCGATGGTCGCGTAATAGAAGCGGAAATTTGTAGCCCGGTGTTCCTTGACCCTGCGGGAGAGCGTCAAAATGTCTGAAACTAATAGCGCTGTTGCGATTATGGACCAGGTGCCCGGCTCAAACGCGGATGTGCGTGGTGAATCACCGCTGCACCACGTGGGTTTGGCAGACATCGTCGGTCAGTCTGCTGCTGATGCAGGTGTTGTATTTAGCGAGGCGGGCCTCCTCGGCCATCTAACTTTGCGTTGTGAACCAAGCTCGCCATTGATCGCTGTTGCGCAGTCAATTTTAGGTGTTGCGCTTCCACTGAGCCCGCTCAGCAGTGTTGAGCAGGATGATTTGGTCGTGCGTTGGATCGCGCCCGATGAGTGGCTGATCTCGCTCCCTAACAATCAGGTGTTTGATCTTGAAACGCGTTTCCGGGCTGAGATGAACGGTCATCACTCACTGGTCAATGGAAGTGGTGGTATGACGGTCTACAAGCTACGCGGCAAACATGTTGTCGATATGCTCAAGAAGTCGACTCCGGTTGATCTTCATGATTCAGAGTTTCCAGTGGGTAAAGTTGTTTCAACCGTATTCGCCAAGGCGGGGGCTGTGATTCGCCGCACTGGCGAGTCTGAATTTGAGCTGGTGGTACGTCGCAGTTTTGCAGATTACATCTGGCTGTGGATTCAAGACGCCAGCCAAGAATACGGCCTAGCTGTCGAGTCATAATTATCAAAAAGCGCTTCTTAATCGCGGGGCGTCTTCCAACCGAATCTCTCAAACCTCTGGCTAGCAAGCTTTATAGACGAAGCAAAGTACAGTTTGATCAGAGGGCATGATTCCCGGAGTCTATGCGGTTGAGGCCGTCGCGGTTGAGGCCGTCACTGGCGACCCACAGGTTTCTCAAGGGCCACACTAAGGGCGACATTAAGTGGTTGGTTTTCTATCTGCGACTCGGTGCTCAAAGTCTTGTCGACTGATGTCTCAGACCAAAACTTTTTCCGAGTCCATTGAAGGATTATCGGACCTTGATCTCTGAGATCACATATTTACCTTGCGTTTGAACCCCAGCTTCCCCCATTGGGCGTCCCACAGAGAGTGGCACGTTACCCGCATATAGCGGATAGTTGCCGGGCTTTATGGGTACGAAACTCACTGAGGCTGAACCAATCTCATCGCATTCGATCGCATTGAAACTCAGACCCTGAAGATGAATCTCGATATCGCCCACCGCGACGAGTCTCAGATGCGAATTGTTTAGCAGTTGAGGCATTTCCACCCGCCACCCGCTAAGGTCGCTCTTTACATCCGGGCAGCTGACAGTGAGTCGGTAATAATTTCCCGAGTCCAGCTCTATGATCGATGGTTCAATTACTGGATAACCTTCGTTTGATGTGATTATTGTTAGCTGAGCAGGTGTCGGTGGGTATTGCGCAAGGTTTCCAAGGCTCTCAGCGTCGACGACGACACTTAAAACGCACACGACACATGCGACCAACCAACGTGGTGCTGTCTTAAATATCATGACCTGCTCGACGCACTTGCTGCTGTCACCGTTGAAACACCCACGGCAGTCAATCGTTAGCAATCTATTCGGAGAAAAAGGTGAGCTTGCCTTTTCGACGTTCATTTCGCCGTCGATCAGGGGTGTCTCGCGCTTCTTTACGTCGCTCTTTGGCTTGCCGTCGCGAGCCCTCGCGTCTCTCTTTGATAGCACTCATCTTTTGTGCCCGCTGCCACATTGGATAGGATGCTTAATATGAATACCTAGCATCGTTAGCCAAGTAAAGCTAAAACTAGCTAACCTCATCAAAATCCTTGCCGTTAGTTAAGCATATTGCGTGTTATTCCTGCATTGTGGACACTCAACTATCGAATAACACTCAGTGAAAGCGAAATAACAATGTTCGATTACCAAACGATTAGAGTGGACGCTAAGGATGGCGTTCACTGGTTAACCTTGAATCGACCCGAAAGTCTCAATGCGATTAATACCCAGATGGCTACAGAACTTAGAGACTACTTCTCTAGCCTGTTCCAGGACCGCTCTTGCCGGGTTGTTGTGATGAAGGGCGCAGGGCGTGCTTATTGTGCAGGACTCGACATCAAGGATCACGCCGGCCTAATAGAGGCGCCATTTGGCGGCGGTTTTGGTTTTCAAGGTCATTTAGCTGACGTCTACGTTAAAATGCGCCGATGTCCTCAACCCATTATTTCCCTTGTCCACGGCGCGGCGAGTGGTGGTGGTTTTGCTTTCGCCCTAGCCTCGGATATCCGTATTGCGGGGGAGAGCATGAAAATGAATTCCGCGTTCATAAAAATAGGTCTTTCCTCTTGTGACATGGGCGTGAGTTATTTCTTGCCGCGACTGGTGGGGGTCACGATAGCCTCTGAAATGATGATGACAGGACGGTTCGTCAACGCAGAGCGAGCCCAGGCTGTCGGGCTAGTAAACGAAGTGGTCGCCGACGAGGCGCTCGATGAGGCGGCGCAAGTATTTGTCGATGAAATGATGGCGACCTCACCGATGGGTCTCCGAATGACCAAAGAGGGTCTTAACATGGCTATTGATGCCGGAAGTCTCGAGGCCGCGATGGCTATTGAGAATCGCAATCAGGTCATGTGTTCAAGCTCTGCTGATTTCAAGGAAGGTTTGCAAGCCTTTATCGAAAAACGAAAACCCGTTTATCGAGATGCCTAAACCCTTGACTACCTGTCACTGCTTGGAAAAAAGCAGACCGAATCAAGTGCGCTGAAATATCAGCATCTGGTTGTTGGCGGGCAGTGCGTAATCTTCAGTGAGTGTCAGTCCAGTGCACTGTGCAGTAGCTATCACAGCTTCAAAGTCTCGGATGCCACTTGCCGGGTCTCGATCTTTGAGCCATTGATCGAACGTCGCGTTCGACTCGGTTGTGAACTCGCCATCGTATTTATAGGGACCATAAAGCATCAGCAGGCCTGATGGCTTGAGAGCTTCGGTGGCCAGTTGCACCATCCTTTCTCCAAGGGGCTCTGAAACGATATGCATGACATTGGCCGCATAAACAATGTCTACCGAATCACCGCTCCAGGTAAAGTCTGTAAGGTCTAGCACAAGTGGCGGTTGGATATTGTTGGATCCATAAAGCGCGAGATTTGCCCTCAGTATGGGTAGGACCGCCTCTCGCTCAGAAGGTAACCAAGTGATGCCCGGGAACGTATGCGATAGATGAAGCGCATGCTGGCCCGCGCCGCTACCTATTTCTAAAACCGACGCGTCGGGCGGCAAATGCTTACCCATGACGTCCGCTATCGGTGCTTTATTGTTTTCAGCCGCTTGCGAATAACCCTGCATCGATTCAGATCTTCTGCTGGTCCAAGGGATTTGGCGCTAAATGAATGTCCGTATTGAAGAACTCGGGGCCGTGAATGTGATCACTGGCGTCATGTTCATTCACGATAGTCACGCTCAGTGACCCTGGCTGAAGTGTGGGGTCGTGGGTGATTCTCACATTCGATACTGAGGGTTCAATCAGTTCACCAGTGCGCACCTCGGATATTCCAAGCGCACCGTTTGGGTGGATCCTCACATCGCCGGCTGGAATGCGGTAGTCAATGGGAGTCGCGTCCTGAATGAAGAAGGGTTGGCGACGCTTGTTTGCGCCTCGGAGTGTCCATTGGACAACCAATCCGTCTGGCCGATGGCGTCGGAATTGAACAGGGTCCGTAAGACCTATGCCGGAAAGCGGGGATGAGTGAGCGATCTCATTGAGTTCGGTGCCTCGGAAACAGAGATCGATCAACCCTTGAGGTCCAGACATCCAGTCTAGCAGTCGTGTCTGAAGATCCCGCTTAAGCCATCGCCTAAGGGCCAGCACGCCAACGTGTCGCAACGATCGCATCATCAATCGAGCGCTGGAAGACTGAAGGGCGATCAGTTCGATGTAGGTGTCGTTCGAAAAAACGATAAGCGCATTATGCGTTGGGCCATTGGTACCACCAGGCGTGACGGTAAATCCCTTGGATTCAAACCGAGTGATCGCTGTTGTTAGGTCGTCCACAAACAAGACGAGATGATCGAGTAACAATAACAGCCTCCATGGCTTGAACTACAAAACCTTCAACTCTCATCATAGAGTTAACACGTTTCATCGGCACCAAGTTTCTCCCTTGTTTACCGATAGCGTGATGGCTGTATTAGGGGAGGGAGTGTCTCTTTACCTGCGTAATGGCACTGACTATCGTTAACGAAATTTGCGACCCAAGACTGAGCTGGCATGACACATCCCTATAACTCCTTAACGCCCGACTGCGTGGTTGATTGCCTCGAGAGTATTGGTCTTGTCAGTGATTTGCGTCTTCTGGCGCTGAACAGCTACGAAAATCGTGTTTATCAGGTCGGAATTGAAGGTGCTGATCCCGTCATTTTAAAATTTTACCGAGCTGGACGATGGACTGACGCACAGATACTCGAGGAGCATGCGTTCGCGCAGGAGCTCGTTGATCATGACATTTCAATGGTCGCGCCAGAGTCTATAGCTGGGGACACGCGTCATCATGTGGCTGGGCAGCGATTTTCGGTATTCAAGCGTCGCGGTGGTTATCCGCCTGAGCTCGATAATTTGGATCATTTGTATCGATTAGGACAGACCCTCGGACGCATTCATCGGGTGGGTGGTGCAGCATCGTTTCGACACCGCCGCGTGTTATCCCCCGGCCGAATGGCAACCGAGTCACGATTGTTCGTGGAAACTGATTTCGTGCCGCTAGAGCTCCAATCGGCTTACAGCAGCTTAGCTTTAGACTGCGATCAGGCAGCGACCGAGATTCTGTCGGCAATGACAACAGACGATCTTCAGCGTGTGCACGGTGATTGTCATGTTGGCAACATTTTATGGCGCGATGATACTCCCCACTTTGTCGATCTCGATGACTGTATTTCTGGACCAGTGATTCAGGATATCTGGATGTTCTTGAATGGTGATCGCAACCAGCGCGAACACCAGCTCGCTGACTTCATTGAGGGTTACGAAGAGTTTAACGATTTCGATGTACGCCAACTGAGCTGGATCGAGGCATTGCGAACACTGCGAATCATGCATCATGCCGCTTGGTTAGCTCGGCGGTGGAGTGATCCTGCTTTTCCCAAGGCTTTTCCCTGGTTCGGTCAGCAGCGTTTTTGGGCCGATCACATTCTTGAACTTCGCGAGCAACTCAGTGCGATGAGCGAACCGCACCTTAGACTACTATGAGTGCTTAGTTGTTGAGGCGAAATGATTCGCTGGCTAGAAAAGTCAGCATGCTTCTGTTTGAGCCAGATCACACTATGGATCGAATTAAATTGAAACCGGCCTCACAGGTTCTAATCTCTATTGGAGATTGAGTCATCAGAGGCAGTTTAAGTGGATTTTGGCACGGTGATGTTTTTCGTAGGCATGTCGATCGCCGCTTTTTTGGCGTGGTTGTGCGTATGGGCCGGTGAATACAAGTAGCTCGCCGCCTCGTTTCTTTTTACTATATTCGCCATGTCTCCTGATCTATTCATTGTCGCGCTGTTTTCGCTACTAGCTTTGTGGCTGGCGATTGGCATCTTTTCAGCTCGGCTTGCATCAGAGTCCAATTGCCAGGAGTGCGGTGAGCCAGTCTCCTACGCCATGTCAAAGCGGGGGATTAACGATGTGGCGCTATGCGGCAGTTGTGGGGTCGCTGTGGGGTCTATCTCGATAGTAGCTGAGCAACAGGATCACGACGGTTCTGCTTAGCGAACTTTAGGCGTTGCAATCTGGCTAATCGGCACGTCCAGCTATTTTTTTGTCACATTTATATGCCATCTTATGACGCAATCGTCTCTTTTTTGGAGCGTCGTAGATTTGACAGAGTGGCTGACAGCTGAAGTGCTAGGTGAATCCGCGTATGGCGAGTTTGTTAAGACAAACCGTCGTCAGATGCGTGGATTCGAATTAGTCCTGAAGGAAAGTGCAGCTGAGTTAACCACCGAAGAGTCGGTTTGTGATTTTCTATCTTCGACTGAAGACCGGTCTCGTATCGTCAAACTATCATTGAGAAAGCTGGGGCATGACGATCTAGTCGATGCGCTGGAGCTCAAAGGCCGTCCGCCAAGAGGCGCTATGAAAAAGTCGGTTGCCCGTCGGCTGATGGAACACCATCCAGCTGCATATATTCGCCTAGCCTCCCATATATTGGCATTTCCATGCCTCTCTAGGTCAAGGGTACAGGCGCCTGGCTTCGAGACACGAGTGAGCGATGAAGAGATGGCCAGGATGGTGGAGTACTACAGGCGTAGCTCCAATACGACCATCTATACCGCTTGCAAAATGTCAGTCGCGGCCCTACGTCGTATTCATGTGATGATCGACGTCATGGATTTGCAGGCCATTTATCGGGAGCGGCAGCCGGCATTTTGTGACTTGGCAACGGGTCGACTCCAGTATTTCGGTTGATACGAATGCTTAGCGCGGGTCCATCAGCTTTCCGCTCTGGTCGTAATCAATCATTTGGCGAGAACATTTTCGGGCCTTGGCCGATGCCACTCTGTTGAGCGTTATTGAGGCTCTACAGTGGCAGGGCGGTTGTGTACTTGAGCTCTTCCATGGAGAGAAGTGCCGTTACGTTAAAGACTTTGACCTCTGAGATTAGGCTTTGGTAGAAACGGTCGTAGGCTCGTGGATTTGCCACTTGTACCTTGAGTAAATAGTCGATTTCGCCGGCTAATCGGTGTGCTTCTATGACCTCGGTTCGCTCTTTTAATGCGGAGAGAAACCGCGCCTGCCAATCACCGTCGTGTTCACTTGTCTTGACCAACACAAAAAAACAGGCCTCGAGTCCTATTTTGTCAGGATCCACGATCGCAACTTCGCGTCGAATAATGCCTTCTTCTTTCAGTCGTTTGAGGCGATTCCAAACGGGAGTTTTTGAAGCCCCAACGGCCGATGCAATGTCATCAAGGGATAGGGTCGCGTCGTTTTGCACTAGCCTGAGAATGGCTGCGTCAATGGCATCCATTGTTTACATCCTTTAAACGTGGCTGATATCGAAAAAATATACGTAATTTAGCGTTAAAAGAGAAATACAATTCTTATTTTTTGGTTATAAGCACATTCAAATAGAACTTTATCCTAGTATCGCGCGCCTGAGATGAGAGGTAGCGAGTGATGGAGTTTCTTCCCATATTTTTAGCAGCCCGCGATCGCCATGTATTAATAGTTGGCGATGGTCAGATGGCAGATGCCAAGTGCAGAGGTGTCCTCAAAACATCAGCATGCGTGACCGTTTTCGCAGAAAATCCAAGCGAGCAGGCGCTGGCTTGGGCACGATCGGGGGATATCGTATTGCGCGCTGGTCTCCCGGAGTTGAGCGACTTTACAGGAGTCGCTTTAGTCTATGCAGCGCATCACAGCGATACAGTTAACGATCAGATTGCCGTTTCGGCGAGAGAGAAGGGCGCACTCGTGAATGTGCTCGATCGCACGGACGCCTGTGATTTCATAACCCCTGCGATCGTGGATAGAGACCCTGTCGTTGTCGCTATTGGTACGGAGGGCTCAGCCCCGGTGTTGGCGCGACAGATTAAAGCTGATGTTGAGGCGATGCTTCCGGCTGACCTAGGGACGTTTTGCGCGGCTTGCAAACGCGTTCAGGACGCGTGTGCGATCGCTCCCAGAGGGTTTGGCGCGCCGAAAGTTTTGGCGGGACGCGTTCAAACCAGAGCGCATGGTGGCGGAGAACTCAGATGAGGTGATCCAACAACAATTCGAAGCGCTGCTAGAGCGCCATCTGCGATTGGAGCCAGAACACGGCTCTGTAGCGTTTGTGGGTGCAGGACCGGGTGATCCAGAGCTCTTGACGCTAAAGGCCCGCCGATTGATCCATGAGGCGGAGGTGATCATTTACGATCGATTAGTCGGTAAGGGTGTGCTGGAGTTAGCCCGTCGTGAGGCGAAGTTCATTAATGTAGGAAAAAAGGGCTTTGGCGCGCATGTATCGCAAGACGTAATCAACGAGCATCTGGTTCGTGAGGCACAAGCGGGTCTCAAGGTCATTCGCTTAAAGGGGGGAGATCCTTCCGTATTTGGCCGCCTTGATGAAGAGTTGGCGGCGCTCTCCGAGCATGGCATCGAGAGCTCTGTCGTGCCGGGCATTACCTCTGCATCGGCCGGTGCAGCATCTTTAAAGCAGTCGCTGACGCGGCGTGATCGTAATTCCAGCATCACGTTCATGACTGCGCACGATGCGAGGGGTTATGCCGAGCATGACTGGCGGCAACTCGTTCGTTCTGGGCAGGCGCTTGCCATTTATATGGGCCGTAAATCAGCCAGTTTTTTGCAAGGTCGCTTACTGATGGCAGGCGCTGATAAAGATCTCGTCGTTACTTGTGTTGAACATATTTCAAGACCTGAAGAGCGGCGGTTTACGACGACTCTATCCACTTTTGCTCAGCGCTTGGACGATGACAGCTGGAACGGTCCACTCATTATTTTTGTGGGTATCGGGCAAGACAGGAGAGTCGAAGTTTCCGGCGTGCCCACAGTTAAGGAGGCGACCCATGGCTCGTATTAAAGCGCCGGTTGTAATCACGGCCAACGATTTATTGACAGGGGAGGTTGTTTATCTCGACCCCTCACGTCGGTGGTCACCTGAACTGAGCGCTGCCAAAGTGTTTAATGCGCTCGATGAGGCTGAAGGCGAACTAGCGGCAGCATTTAGCGAGGCCGTCGTCGTCGGCGCGTATTTAGCCGAGGTAAGCAGTGATGCGGCCGTGACTCCCCGGCACTATCGCGAAAGTTTTCGTCACAAAGGGCCGAGCAACTACTTTCACGGTAAGCAGGCGGTTCAGGACGCAGAGGTCGCTGCGTAATGTACGACTATCAAGAGTTTGATCGTGCCTTTGTCCGCGAGCGTGTCGAGCAGTATCGTGATCAGGTCCAGCGTCGTCTCGATGGCGCTTTAACTGAGGATGAGTTCAAGCCCCTGCGTCTAATGAACGGGGTTTATTTACAGCTTCACGCCTACATGTTGCGCATTGCCATACCCTACGGCACGCTGTCGAGCCGTCAGATGCGCCAGTTAGCCTACATCGCGGATAAGTGGGATAAGGGCTATGGACACTTTACTACTCGGCAGAACATCCAATTCAATTGGCCGCGTTTAGTTGATACCCCCGATATTTTAGATGTGCTTGCAGACGTTGATATGCATGCGATCCAAACGAGTGGCAATACCATTCGAAACGTGACGACAGATCAGTTTGCAGGCGCTGCACTTGATGAAGTTGCCGATCCACGACCTTATGCCGAGCTGATTCGCCAGTGGTCAACCGACCATCCCGAATTTCAGTTCTTGCCCCGAAAATTCAAGATTGCGATTACCGGGGCCGTTGAGGATCGCGCGGTCATTCGAGCACACGATATTGGGCTACAGTTGGTTGAACATGAGGGCCGGATTGCCTTTAAGGTCTTTGTTGGTGGTGGTCTAGGGCGAACTCCCATCATCGGCCAAGAACTTATGGATCGCTTGCCCGCAGAAGATCTTCTGCCTTACCTGGAGGCGGTGCTCTCTGTCTATAACCTCGCGGGAAGGCGAGATAACAAATACAAGGCACGAATCAAAATCACCGTCGGTGCCATGGGTATCGATGCGTTCCGGGCGAGGGTGGACGAGGCGTTCCAGCGTCTGCGAGCAGCATTTAATGGGCAAGATCTTGCTGTGCTAGGTGATATTCAAGAGAACTTTGCGCCACCACATTACGTTGAGAAGTCCCAAGAAAGTTATTTCGATGCGCTGGACAGTGATCCCAGTTTCCGTGAGTGGGTTGAACGAAATGTATCTCCCCACAAGCATCCAAGCTACGCCAGTGTAACGATCAGTTTAAAAGGCCACGGTGACACGCCCGGGGATGCGACATCAGATCAAATGCGGGCAATAGCTGATCTCGCTGAGAGGCTCGCCCACGACGAGCTTCGCATCAGTCACGAGCAAAACATTGTGTTACCCCATGTGGCGCAAGCTGATCTGCCCGCTATCTACCGAACTTTGAAGTCGATTGGTTTAGCGACTGCCAACATTGGCCTCATATCCGACATTATCGCGTGTCCCGGTATGGACTACTGCGCTCTGGCGACAGCCAGGTCAATTCCAATTGCCCAGGATATTGCTCTGCGATACGCCCGTCGGGAAGCTGAAATAGGGCACATGCAGATCAAAATCTCTGGTTGTATCAATGCCTGCGGGCATCACCACGTGGGTCATGTCGGCATCCTTGGCTTGGACAAGGCTGGCGTAGAGAACTATCAGATCACTCTGGGCGGTAGTGCTGGGAATGATGCGGCAATTGGTGAAAAGATGGGGCGTGGGTTCAATGTTGATGAGCTGATGCCCGCATTGGATCGATTGATTGATGCTTACCTGGCGCTACGACTCCACGAGGGAGAAATATTCGCTGAGACTGTGAAGCGGTTGGGCACAGTGCCATTTCAGGAGGCGCTTTATGTCGTCGATCAGGCAGCCTAGTCGATTGGAATTAACACGTTTAACGTCTGTCGCTGAGAAACTCTCTGGCACGTGGGAGCATTTATCAGCACAAGAGGTCTTGTCGGAAATACTGACAGGGAATGCCTTCATCAAAAATCCCGCATTAGTGTCGAGTTTTGGCGCGGACAGCGCTGTACTGTTACACATGGTGAGTACGCTCGACACGAATGCGCAAATCGTCTTCCTGGATACCGGGTTCCACTTTTCAGAGACGCTGTCATACCGAGACCGCCTGACCCAGGCATTTGGCTTAACCAACGTACGCACTGCCTCGGTGGATCCCATTGCCGTGAAGCGCTTCGATGCCCAGCGACGTTCGCATCTGAGTTCGCCCGATAGTTGCTGTCAGCTGAGGAAGGTATCGGTCCTCGACCGGCATTTACGCATGAACGATGCGTGGATATCCGGTCAGCGCCGCGATCAGGCGTCTACACGCTCATCGGTATCCGTTGTCGAAGTTGATGAAGCTCGTGGGAAGCTTAAATTCAATCCCTTAGCTGAATGGAGTCAAAGCGATGTGGCCTTACAAGGCAAGGTATGAGCTACCTGACCACCCTTTGACAACCAACGGATATTTCTCCATTGGTTGTGCGCCTTGTACAAGTGCTGTTGAGGCTGGGGAGGATGTCCGCGCAGGGCGGTGGCGTGGTCAATCTAAACTCGAATGTGGATTACACAATCGTCCCAATATCATTGCGAGCTCGGAGCACGTTGCATGACTGTTGTTGTTGATAACCAAGGTCGATTCGACATTGGTGAGGTGTTGGAGTTTGTTGATATCGACGCATCCGTTGCATCGGATGACCTAGATGAGCTTTTAAAATCATCAGCTATTCGCATTGTTTTCGGGAGTTGCGCCGATGGTCGTTTTCTGACGTTGGGTCGCCAACTTCGGTTGCGCGGTTACAGCGGCCATATTCGGGCTGCGGGACCTCTTGTGCCCGATCAGTTTCCCATGGCCTTGAAGCTTGGTATGCCGTTACGTTAAAGACTTTGACCTCTGAGATTAAACTTTGATAGAAGCGGTCATAGGCTCGTGGATTTGCTACTTGTACCTTGAGCAGATAATCGATTTCGCCGGCTAACCGATGAGCTTCTATAACCTCGGTCCGCTCTTTTAATGCGGACAGAAATCGTGCCTGCCAATCACCGTCGTGTTCACTCGTCTTAACCAACACAAAAAAGCAAGCCTCGAGTCCTATTTTGTCAGGATCCACGATCGCGACTTCGCGTCGAATAATGCCTTCTTCTTTTAGTCGTTTGAGGCGATTCCAGACCGGGGTTTTTGAAGCTCCAACGGCAGATGCAATTTCATCAAGCGAGAGTGTGGCATCGTTTTGCACGAGCCTGAGAATGGCCGCGTCAATGGCATCCATTGTTTACATCCTTAAAAAGTGGCTAATTATGGGAAAATATACGTTATTAAATAAAATTTAGAAAATATTATTCTTATTTTTTGGTTATAAGTACATTCAAATAGAACTTTCTTCTAATATCCCGCGCCTGTAATGAGAGGTAGCGAGTGATGGAGTTTCTTCCCATATTTTTAGCGGCCCGCGATCGCCATGTACTGGTAGTTGGGGATGGTCAGATGGCAGATGCCAAATGCAGAGGCGTCTTGAAAACATCGGCACGCGTGACCGTTTTTTCTGACAACCCAAGCGAGCAAGCGCTGGCATGGGCACGATCGGGTGATATCGGACTGCGCGCTGGTCTCCCGCAATCGAGCGACTTTACAGGAGTTGCTTTAGTCTATGCAGCGCATCACAGCGACCAAGTTAACGATCAGATTGCCGTTTCGGCGAGAGAGAAGGGCGCACTCGTGAATATGCTAGATCGCACTGACGCCTGTGACTTCATAACCCCTGCAATCGTGGATAGAGATCCTGTCGTTGTCGCTATTGGTACGGAGGGCTCAGCCCCGGTATTGGCGCGACAGATTAAAGCTGATATCGAAGCGATGCTTCCGGCTGACCTAGGGCGTTTTGCGCGGCTTGCAAACGCGTTTAGGGCGCGAGTGCGAGCGCTCCCCGAGGGATTGGCGCGCCGAAAGTTTTGGCGGGACGCGTTCAAACCAGAGCGCGTGGTGGCGGAGAACTCCGATGAGGTGATCCGACAGGAATTCGAAGCGCTGCTGGAGCGCCATATACGATTGGAGCCAGAGCAGGGCTCAGTAGCGTTTGTGGGTGCAGGTCCCGGTGATCCAGAGCTCTTGACGCTAAAGGCCCGCCGGTTGATCCATGAGGCGGAGGTGATCATTTACGACCGATTAGTCGGTCAGGGTGTACTGGAGTTAGCCCGTCGAGAGGCAAAGTTCATTGATGTTGGAAAAAAGGGCTTTGGCTTGCACGTAACACAAGACGTGATCAACGAGCATCTGATTCGAGAGGCGCAAGCTGGCTTGAAAGTCGTTCGCTTGAAGGGGGGAGATCCTTCCGTATTTGGCCGTCTTGATGAAGAGTTGGCGGCGCTCTCCGAGTATGGCATCGAGAGCTCTGTCGTGCCGGGCATTACCTCCGCATCAGCAGGTGCAGCATCTTTAAAGCAGTCGCTGACGCGGCGTGATCGTAATTCCAGTATCACGTTCATGACAGCACACGATGCGAAGGGTTATGCCGAGCATGACTGGCGGCAACTCGTTCGTTCTGGGCAGGCGCTTGCCATTTATATGGGCCGTAAATCAGCCGGCTTTTTGCAAGGTCGCTTACTGATGGCGGGCGCTGATAAAGATCTCGTCGTTACTTGTGTTGAAAATATTTCACGACCTGAAGAGCGACGGTTTACGACGACTCTGTCCAGTTTTGCTCAGCGCTTAGACGATGACAGCTGGAACGGTCCACTCATTATTTTTGTTGGTATCGGGCATGACAGGAGAGTCGAAGTTTCGAGAGTGTCCGAAGGTAAGGAGGCGACCCATGGCCCGTATTAAAGCGCCGGTTGTAATCACGGCTAACGATTTATTGACAGGGGAGGTTGTTTATCTCGACCCGGCACATCGATGGTCACCTGAACTGAGCGCTGCCAAAGTGTTTGGTGTTCTTGATGAGGCCGAAGGCGAACTAGCGGCGGTATTTAGTGAGGCTGTTGTAGTGGGCGCGTATTTAGCCGAGGTAAGCAATGATACGGTCGTGACTCCCCGGCATTATCGCGAAAGTTTTCGTCACAAAGGGCCGAGCAACTACTTTCACGGTAAGCAGGCGGCCCAAGACGCAGAGGTCGCTGCGTAATGTACAACTATCAAGAGTTTGATCGTGTCTTTGTCCGCGAGCGTGTCGAGCAGTATCGTGATCAGGTGCAGCGTCGGCTCGACGGCGCTCTAACTGAGGACGAGTTCAAGCCCCTGCGTCTAATGAACGGGGTTTATTTACAGCTTCACGCGTACATGTTGCGCATTGCCATACCCTACGGCACGCTGTCGAGCCGTCAGATGCGCCAGTTAGCCTACATCGCAGATAAGTGGGATAAGGGCTATGGACACTTTACTACTCGGCAGAACATCCAATTCAATTGGCCGCGGTTAGTCGATACCCCCGATATTTTGGATGCGCTTGCCGACGTTGATATGCACGCGATCCAAACGAGTGGCAATACCATTCGAAATGTAACGACGGATCAGTTTGCGGGCGCTGCGCTTGATGAGGTTGCCGATCCAAGACCTTACGCCGAACTGATCCGCCAGTGGTCAACTGACCATCCCGAATTTCAGTTCTTGCCCCGAAAATTCAAAATTGCCATTACTGGGGCCGTTGAGGATCGCGCGGTAATTCGCGCACATGACATTGGGCTACAGTTGGTTGAACATGAGGGGCGGATTGCGTTTAAGGTCTTTGTTGGTGGCGGTCTAGGGCGAACTCCCATCATCGGTCAAGAGCTCGTGGATCGCTTGCCCGCAGAGGATCTTCTGCCTTACCTGGAGGCGGTGCTCTCTGTGTATAACCTTGCGGGAAGGCGCGACAACAAATACAAGGCACGAATCAAAATCACCGTCGGTGCCATGGGTATCGATGCGTTCCGGTCGAAGGTGGACGACGCGTTCCAGAGTCTGCGGGCAGCATTTAATGGCCAAGATCTTGCTGTGCTAGGTGATATTCAAAAGAACTTTGCGCCACCACAATACGTTGAGAGGTCCCAGGACGACTATTTTGATGCCTTAGATGGCGACGCCGATTTCCGTGAGTGGGTTGAACGCAATGTATCTCCTCACAAGCACCCAAGCTACGCGAGTGTAACGATCAGTCTAAAAGGGCATGGTGACACGCCCGGGGATGCAACGTCAGATCAAATGCGGGCAATAGCTGATCTCGCTGAGCGATTCGCCCACGACGAGCTTCGGATCAGTCATGAGCAAAACATTGTGCTGCCCCATGCGGCGCAAGCCGATCTACCAGCCATCTACCGAACCTTAAAGTCGATTGATTTAGCGACTGCTAACATTGGCCTCATATCCGACATTATCGCCTGTCCCGGTATGGACTACTGCGCACTGGCGACAGCCAGATCAATTCCAATTGCTCAGGATATTGCTCTGCGATACGCGAGTCGGGAAGCGGAAATAGGGCACATGCAGATCAAAATCTCCGGTTGTATCAATGCCTGCGGGCATCACCACGTGGGTCATGTGGGCATCCTAGGCTTGGACAAGGCTGGTGTAGAGAACTATCAGATAACCCTGGGCGGTAGAGCTGGGAATGACGCGGCAATTGGTGAAAAGATGGGACGTGGTTTCAATGTTGATGAGCTGATGCCCGCGTTGGATCGATTGATTGATGCTTACCTGGCGCTAAGACTCCACGAAGGAGAAATATTCGCTGAGACTGTGAGGCGGTTGGGCACAGTGCCGTTTCAGGAGGCGCTGTATGTCGTCGATCAGGCAGCCTAGTCGATTGGAATTGACACGCTTAACGTCGATCGCTGAGCGGCTCTCTGGCGAGTGGCAGCATCTATCCGCGCAAGAGGTTTTATCGGAAATACTGAAGGGCAATGCCTTCATTAAAAACCCAGCATTGGTGTCGAGTTTTGGTGCAGACAGCGCTGTGCTCTTACACATGGTGAGCACGCTCGACACCGATGCGCAAATCATCTTTCTGGATACCGGTTTCCACTTTTCAGAGACCCTGTCATACCGAGACCGTCTAACTAAGGCTTTTGGCTTAACCAACGTACGCAATGCGTCGGTGGATCCGATTGCAGTGAAGCGCCTCGATGCGCAGCAACGTTTGCATCTGACAGCCCCTGATAGTTGTTGTCAGCTGAGAAAAGTTTCAGTCCTCGATCGGCATTTACGCATGAACGATTCGTGGATATCGGGTCAGCGCCGCGCTCAGGCGTCGACACGCTCATCGGTATCTGTTGTAGAAGTTGACGATGCTCGTGGGAAGCTTAAGTTCAATCCCCTAGCCAACTGGAGCCAAAGCGATTTCGCTGCCTACAAGGCGCGATACAAGCTGCCTGAGCACCCTCTGACAACTAAGAGGTATCTCTCCATTGGCTGTGCGCCCTGTACAAGTGCTGTTAAGACGGGGGAGGACGCCCGCGCGGGTCGCTGGCGAGGTCAGCCAAAACTCGAGTGTGGATTACACAATCGTCCCAATATCATTGCGAGCTCGGAGCACGTTGCATGACTGTTGTTATTAATGACCAAGGGCGATTCGACATTGGTGAAGTATTGGAGTTTGTTGATATCGATGCATCTATTGCATCGGATGATCTAGATGAGCTTTTGCAATCATCAGCTATTCGCATTGTTTTCGATAGTTGCGCCGATGGTCGTTTTCTGACGTTGGGGCGACAACTTCGGTTGCGCGGTTACAGCGGCCATGTTCGGGCTGCGGGTCCGCTTGTGCCCGATCAGTTTGCCATGGCCTTGAAGCTTGGCATCGATTCCGCCGAGATCTCTAATGAGCAGGCGGCACGATGTACTGAGGATCAATGGATTGCTCATGCAAGGCGCACGCAGGGTAATTATCAGCGCCGCCTATCGGGTTAAAACCGGTAATCCGTAATGACAAACTAAGCGAAGTCTGTATACTTCGCGCTTTCTCGGAGCACACGCTCCTATATGGCTCGGTGGCAGAGTGGTGATGCAGCGGATTGCAAATCCGTCTACGCCGGTTCGATTCCGACCCGAGCCTCCATTTAATTCATAAATAAAGCAATAAAATCAATAGGTTATTTCTCTTTATTTATTCCAACTCCCCAAGTGACTCCCCAATAATCGTATTCAATGGCCTCGGTTACAGGAGCTATAGCCCTGCGGAGTACCAAGCAGGAAATGGCGCCTTAGATTCTCGTTGGATTTAGATGTACAGAGGTGTACGCGTTGTATCACCCAGAGAGACCCCCGGGGGGGGCTATCGCATTTATCCGACAGCAGTAGTTACCTGCCAGATACAAAAAAGGTCAATTGGAAAACGCGTGCCTACAATTAGTTTTCGATATAGTGCGGGTGTAATCTAACAGGAGCTCAATTTATGCTGAACAACGATGATGGAACCATTACGTTTATCCTGCAAATGGCTGTCATGCCTAAAACTACCGATCTCGAGTCATGGATAACTGAACGTAGTAGTCGCGTAACGTTTGAGTTTGGAGAAATGAAAACTTCTCGGTTCGAATGGTTCTTATCGACCGACAAAGCTAAGGCCACACTGATAGAGATTTTTGATGACAGCGAGGGCGCCTTAACTAGGTTTAATAATCTTATAGCCAGCCCCATCGCTCCCGAGTGGATGGACAGATTTGAAGTGGAAAGTTTCACTGTTTTGGGTGACGCAAGCCACGAGTTACGGGAGGCACTGGCTTCGATGGAACCAGATTTTCGGGCTTTTGCTGGTGGTTTCACCAGGGCATAGAAGTTCAGCCCTGCGTCGGATTGACAAGTGGTAGTCGTGCCATCTCCCCGCCAGCCATAACCGGCCCCCGGGGGCTATGGCATCTATCCGAGAATAGTAGTTACCTGCCAGATACATTAGAAGGTGGTTTTGCTGTGGCTGTCACCCTGGTCACACAACCCCTGCGAAACTTGATTTCCCGCTAGCTTGATCTAGGCTTCTTGTAATGCCTTGATAAACATCGCTCATGAGGTTCTTGCCTTTCATTACCTTTGCTTTTGCGTTATTTGTTTCCAACGCAATAGCCTCAGATAACAGCCGTTTCCAACGAACAGGGCTTGAAGTCTTGTATCAGCAGGAGGTGAACCGTTATCGCTCCTGTCAAAGTGCGGGTAATTCCTTCTGTAGATTTTCAGAACTTAATCTGTTCCTAGGGCTGTTAGATTTGGCCACCCCTCTTCACGTCGAAGACCCTAAATACCCTGCAGTAGCAGAGCGATTCCGGTGGCAAGCGGTGGTAGAAGCTGTTTTGGTGATATCAGACGAGGGGACTGTCAGCGAGGTAGAGACCCTCTACTGTGAGTCAGGGCGAACTAGAGGTATTAAGCTTCGGTGGCGCTGGGAGCTCGAGGGTCGCTTTTGCAGAGAATTTCGTTATGCGGCGGAGAAGGCATTCCGTGACTATACATTCTTAGAGTCTCCAGATTCTCTGAAGAACGCTGAGAGGCTGGCGAACGTTGGATTGGCATTTCAAATGATCGACCTTACAGGTCGAACTGATCACGACGTAAATCAACAGCTATTGGATCTTAATAAAGGCCAAGTTCGGACGTTACAGAAGTTCTTAGATGCTGAAGACTGGACCGGCCTTAGAGACTACGCACTTAAGCGCCGGGATGAGAGTGAGGTCTTTGAATACTACCTTGGCAATGCCGCTTGGGAATCAGGTGACAAGACCACAGCCATCGAACACTTCTCTAACTTCTTAAGGGAAGGCGGCGACCGATATTGGCACTTTGGTACGAAAGCCATGGTAATCGCGATAGATCATTTTTATGAAGTGGGCGATGACCAGCAGGTTATTGATCTCGGGAATGCATTTTTACTAGAGGAGTATCTCAATACAGGAAATTCAATCGCTAAGCCTGTGGTTGCTGAGGCGCTGACAAAATACGCGATCTCGCTGACGTTAATTGAGGATCAGGAGCTTGCTCAAGCCTTATATCTGTTGAGAGCGCTTGAGCGCGTAGGGCGTTATCGTGGCATCCCCAAGGCACTAAAAGAGGTGATTCAAACACAGAGAAACCATCTAGAATCGCAAATCATCAACATCGGAAAAGCCAAAGCTAAACAACTATCAGATCCAGTTCAGTTGGACTAATAAGTAACAAAAACTAACGCGCCAACATCCCCAAGACCCGCATAAAACCTACATTATTCTTTTACATGGTTCGACTCCGACCCGAGCCTCCATTTTTCAGAGATCTCAATCGAAACGATCAGCACGTCTGACTTGAATCGCGCTTACTGAACGTGATCGTGAGCCATAACGACACCCGTGCGAATGCCGACGTAAGCAGCACCGTTGGGGCCCAAAACAACCGGTGCGGTTACACTGGATAGTGTGTCAATCATTGATCCAGTACCTCGACCAATTAAACGGTCCCACAATGGCCTACCTGTTTCCCAGTCGACCGCACTTAGGTACCAGCCTCCAAATAAATCGTCATTTGCCTGCTTTTGAAATGTGTAAAAATAGAGCAGTCCCGTGGATGTCGACAGTCTGGGTAGCGATTGCGATAGGAAACTTTTGTTGTGCCAGACGACATCACACCCACTGCGGTCCGCTCGAACATCAACGCGCATAATTCCGGGAGAGGTCTTTAGTGCGTTACCGGTGTAGACGTGGCCATAGTCATTCTGAACGACCATGGCATTGCCATAGACTAGTAGTGAGTTCTCAGTAGCGCTCTTGCCGCGCTCAAACAATGGTACTTTGCAGATAAGTCGCTCACCGTCGATATCGGCTGCTTTTTTGTAGACCACAATATTGGTAAAGGGGTCCCCGTCATCGGCAATTGCTACTAAGTCATCCCCGATAAGTGTTGGGGATGTTCCTGAGCCATGAGAGAGGGTACCCGGCTTCTGCACGGTGCCATTTTCATAGTCCTCCCGCCATGTGTAGTAAGGCTTCTTTGTCTCAGCGTCGATCTTGAATTGGTAAATGGCATCGGTAGATGCTACGTACAGGCCTTCTTCATCGACTGCAAAGGAGTTTTGAATCGTTTCGCCGGCACCGGGTAACTCGAAGACAAAGAATTCACCCGTGTCAAATGCTTGATATCCCAAATACGCGCCGCCCGTTACAAACCAGAGGTTGCCAGACCAATCAGGTATGACGTCGTGAATATTGATTCCCTCGGGCAGCAATCCGGTAATGTCGTAGCTCTCATTTAAAACCCAGTCCGGCTCACCTAACGATTCATCAATTTCAAAGATTGATATCGTGTTGTTAGCGGGGGCCAGCAACACACGGTCATGAGAATCTAGATGAAAATAACCACCACCGCTGTTGTCCGAGGGGCTAGCTTTCGGGGGCAGTTCTAGCATAGCGAGCGTCTCGAGCGTTTCCGGATCGAGTAAATGCAATTCAATGCTATTAAGTTGGATGCTGACGGTTATCAGTCGACCTTTCGAGTCGAACGATATGTTCGGTGCAACCCCAACGATGTTGCTAAATTTCCGATGCTTCGCAGACGTATTTAGCCCCAAGGGACCTGGGTAGGTATTGATATCCCAGTTGTGTGCCCCTCCGTGCATGGATGAACGTTCAGATTCCGCCAAAAACGGGTGCTGAGTATGACTGATAGGTACAAGCGGTCGCGACTCGGTCGCATCACCCATCGTTACTGGTACTTGGTGACAGGCTCGCATCGCTGTGAGACAGGCGATCAAGACGCCCATAAAGAAAACCATTAGGACCTTCCGTAGCATTCGCAGATATTCCTTAATCGCATCCCGAATTAAGCAGAAAATTCTTCAACATACTCATCCTGATGGATCTCCTCCGAAGTTTCCCGCGTGCTGATTGGAGTGACCTGAACTTGCACGCCGTTAAAAATCGCATTGCCTGTTAACTCGTCAATCGCCGAAACACCCGTGAGGTCGTTGTAACTAGCCCCGGGTGATGCATTAGCTACCCGTTGTCGAGTGCCGGGACGGTTGTGTCCCCACAAATGCGGTAAGCAGACAACGCCGGGCATGATGTCGTCGCTTATGTGAACAGGGACTTCAATGGCACCTTGCTTGGTCGTGATGCGCACCACGCTATCGGTATCAATATCGCGAGCCTTAGCGTCATCAGGATGAATGATCAGTTCAACTGGATTTCGACCCTTGATTAGTCGATGGCTATGGTGCATCCAGCCCAACGTTCGATTTGTTAGACGACTGATGATCTGCAAAGAATCAAAATCTTTGAGCTGATCATTAGCTTTGTCTAAGTGTGCTTTGAGGCGGGGTAAGTCTTCCAGCATGGGCTGCGGCGCGAGACGGACCTTCTTGTCTGGTGTAAAAAGTCGATCTGGAAGACAGGGCTTGAGTTCACCTAGATAGACACCGTGTGGGTGACGTTTGAGTTTTTTAAGATTTAGGCCCTTCGTGTTAAACAGATTTAGCCGCGAGCCATAGGGTCCAAATCGCAGTCCTAGGTCGATAATCCGGTCGACACTGAGTAGCTTTCTTGAAAGCCAACCGGCAGTGCGAATCTGTAGGCGTTTTAGACGCGAGGGTTCACGTTTGGCCCGGATGCCCTCGATGAGTTCACCAATTATTTCGTAATCGGTGTAAATCTTACCCTGAGGTTTAAAGAGTGCCGGCGAGTACTTGGCCCAGTTGATCGTATCGTACGTGTGATAGAACAGATCGTAATGCTGTTTCTCAAACGGACCCACGGGCGGCAATATGACGTCGGCAAACCGCGTTGTCTCGTTTAGATAGGGGTCTATAGACACCATGAAATCCAGCTCAGACAGGGCCTTTTCGGTGTGGTGCCCGTCGGCCATAGACAAGACCATATTGCCTGCTAGCGCAATGAGCGCTCTCAATTGACCTTCGCCGGGCGTCAGGATTTCGTCCCCCAGAATGGCCATCGGAAATTCTCCGCCAAATTCGGGACGATGACGAATCCGCGAGCGATAACGGTCGTAACTTGAGCTCGTTGCAGGTAGCGAGTCGATAGCGTTTCTCGGGAACATAAGACCACCTGGTTCATCAAGGTTTCCGGTAATGATATTGAGTACCATGATGAGCCAAAGACAAAGCCCGCCAAACTCGACCATCGACACACCGGTGCGGCCATAACAGACTGCACGCTCCGCTGTAGCGAATTCTCTAGCAAGCCGTTCGATGGTACTGACCGGGATGCCTGTTGCGACCGCAATCCGACCGAGATCAAACTCCGTCACCATGTTCTGAATCTGTGTGTAGCCTACGATGTCAGATTCAAGCCGACCAAGATCGGTAAGACTCTGATCGATCACCGATTTAATGAGCCCCATGAGCAGTAAGGCATCGGTGTTAGGCTTGATGAAGTGATGCTCATTACAGTAGGGCGCTGTCTCGTTTCGTCGAGGGTCAATCAGAACAGCCTTTCCACCTCGCTCACGGATGTCGTTTAACTTTTTGTGCACGTTGGCACCAGTGGACATCATGGCGCCATTAGAGATCTTGGGATTGGTTCCAAGCATTAGAAAGTAATCGGTCCGGTTAATGTCGGGTACTGTGGCGAAGAACTGATGTCCCAGCATGTGGTGCCAGGCAAAGTTGTGCGGTACCTGATCACAGGTTGATCCCGTATAGACATGTCGAGTCTCAAGACCCTTCCTGAGTAGGTTTACCCCGAGCAGGGCACCAATGTTATGTGCTGTGCTGCGACCGCAATAGGACCCTGCTGCACCATTACCATGCTGCCGCTGAATACGTGCAACGCCAGTCGCGGCGATATCGATAGCTTCACGCCAGTCAGCTTCCCGCCACGAGTCGTCTGGGCTTTTTTTGGTAGGGTCCATCCGCACTCGCACGAGTGGCTTGCGCAATCGATCCGGGTCGGTGTGAATATCTTGGAGGCCGGTCGCCTTAGGACAAATGTTGCCTTTACTCAAAACATCCTTCTTGTCGCCTCGGATGGCAATGATACTTTTTCCGTCGTGTTCTACTTCAATACCGCACATGGTCTCGCAGAGGTGACAGGTGCGGTAATGAAATTGAGATTGTGTCTTTGATCGTTTAGGCACTTTTCTTGGTCTTCTCAGGTTCTCTCTTCACGCGTAAATTTCTTCATGAAGTTCGCGCTGCATAGGACGGTACGGGCGATGAGACGCTCATAAATGTGAGGTCAGCCACTTTGATTTTGCATTACGGACAAAAGGTGCTGGCTCTGCTTGCTGTTGTGATTTCGGGATTTTCAAGCGCTCTTCGACCACGTCAATCACCATGCGCGTTATCGCAGGTAAATCGGTCTCTCTGGCTTCATCAAGGGTTAGCCAGTGGAGGTCGAGTAGTTCCCCTGAAGCACTCGACACCTGTGTCGGATCCGATTGAATCGTTGAGTCGTGAACCATGAAAAATCGCGTGTCGAAGCGGCGGTTACGGTAGGGCGGTGTTATGGCTCGCGCAATGAAATCCATGTCCTCGAGCGGGGGAACGACGCCGTGCGAAAAATACTGGGTCCAACTGTGATTCGTTGTCCGAACCACTTCGGGTGACGGACGCCCTACAACCAAACCCGTCTCTTCAAATGTTTCACGAATAGCCGCCAGCGCTAAGCCTCGCAGTTTGGCGTCCGAAACGTTTGATCGGGTTTCTCGACGCAGGCGTGTGAATACCGTTTTTGTGAGTTCGGACGGTACCTTTATGCGCTGATCGATGTAATCGAGTCGGCCGCCGGGAAATACGAACTTTCCGGGCATGAACTTGTGCTTCATCGAACGCTTACCCAGCAGGACTCTGGGCTTCTCTGCTTGCTGCACGATAATGAGTGTTGCGGCATCGCGCGGCCTGACAGCTTTTTCCCCCTGCTGTCGATATTCCTCAGGTCTGCCGGGCGTCGTGCCGTATCGACTCATGACTACTTTCCCGTTTTCTTTTTCTTATTCAAGGACCCAAACCATAACTCAGTTTCTTCTCTATGGGTGATCGTCAGTTTCTTAAGTCGTTGTCAGTTGGACTAAACCCGTGAGACGCTAGCGGCATCTAGAAGATCAATAAATGATGGCTGCATTCAGGAGTAGGTTGTGGACTTAGTAGCATTTGAGGCGGGCGCGAAAAAGAACTGTCCGATTTATGAGTTTTTGGGTTTGCAGGTATTGGAAGCTGAAGATGGCGTCTTTAAGGCGCTAATCCCCAATACCAAGGCTTCAGGAAATCATATTGGCATCATGCACGCGGGCGCACTGTTCTCGTTGGGAGAGTTTCTTGGTGGGCTAATAACCGCGCGCTACCTCGATAATCCGCGAAAGTTCCAACCCGTCGTCAGAGACTTGAAAATTGACTTCAAGGCACCGGCCATGTCGGATATTACCGCGACCGCCTATTTTACTGTGGAGCAAGCGGAAAAGATGAATGCCAAGCTCGAGGAGACGGGTAAATTCGATTTCCAGCAGAAAGCTGTGCTCACGGATGAAAATGGAACCGTTGTTGCAGAAACCCTGGGCTCCTACGCGCTCCGAAACTTTTTAGGCTAGGAATAGGGCCAGGGCAGATCCTAGAGGCTCAATCCACCGTCAACCACAAGCTGCTGGCCTGTGACGTAAGCTGCCAAAG
The DNA here is from genome assembly GCA_038143085.1 of Halieaceae bacterium. Taxonomy (GTDB): domain Bacteria; phylum Pseudomonadota; class Gammaproteobacteria; order Pseudomonadales; family Halieaceae; genus Luminiphilus. Next base: position 60,632 of record JAYQLG010000006.1, on the reverse strand, counting down.
GGGAAGCAAAAAACAGCACGCCACCGGCAATGTCCTGTGGCTTACCAAACCTTGGTATCGGGTTCATTTTACTGAACTGTGCTTCCTGTTCCGGGCCTGACTGATTTGCGGTCATCTTGGTCGGCACCATGCCGGGCGCAACTGTATTTACCCTCACTCCTGAGTGGCCCCATTTTTTCGCCAACGCTTTTGTCAGTTGAACTAAACCCGCTTTGCTCGCGCTGTAGGCGGGGTTATTTACAGCCGGATTGATAGACGCGACAGAATCGATGTTGATGATCGAGCCCTGAGACTTCACCAACAAAGGATAGAACTCAGTGCAGAGCTGCATAGCACCCGAAAGATTGATACTCAAAATCTTTTCAAAGCCTGATCGCTCAAATTCTGCTTTCTTCCAAAGCACCGCGCCCACGCAATTAGCCAACACATCCAGCGCCTCGAACTGACTGGCCAGTTGGGTTATCGCGGCCTCATCTTGAACATCGAGCTGGTAATAGGTGAAGTGACTAAAATCATTGTCGTAGCTATCAGCGCTACGAGTCCCCGTAATGGAGACGGTGGCACCGGCTTCATAGAAGGCGGTCGCTACTCCATAGCCGATACCGTCTGAGCCGCCACAAACCAAGATATGTTTGTCAGTAAAATCCAGTGCTGCTACTAAGCTCATTATCGCGGTCCCTGTCCGTCATCGATTTTTATGACTGTTCCGGTCACACATTCTGAAGCGGGTGAAACCAGGAAGAGTAGGGTGCTATCCATTTGTGCTGGATCGCAAATTCGCCGGCGTGGAAAGCCCTGTGAGATATCGCCGACGCGCGACAGCATGCCGTCCATCATCTCGCTCGAAAAAGCTCCGGGCGCAATGCAATTCACATTGATGTGGTTTCGCGCCCACTCCACTGCGTGCGACTCGGTCATACGTACGACTGCACTTTTGGTTGTGGAGTAAAGCGTGGTGGCTATGGCGCCTGATATGTTAAACGCCGCAACCGATGCAATGTTGACGATGCGACCTGGCATCTTTTGCTCAATGAGTCGCCGAGCGACCTCGCAAGACAGAACCCACGGCCCTACTAGATTGGTATCAAACACGGCATCAGTGAGCTCATCGGACATCTTAATGGCGCGTTCAGCGTCAGGGATGCCTGCGTTATTAATCAAAATTTGAACGGTGCCAAGACGCGCTTCAGCTTCAACCAACGCAGCCCGAATACTATCGCGTGAGGTCATATCGATCGCGATGGGCTCACAAATACCCCCGTCCCCTCGAATCTCCTCTGCAAGTGCCTCCAATCGATCGACGCGGCGACCCGTTGCGACGACTTTGGCACCACAGGCCGCAAGGACTTTTGCAAACCGTTTTCCCAAGCCTGAGGTAGTCCCAGTGACAAAAGCTACTTGCCCACTGAGGTCGGTAGAGACGTTAGGTAATGGAAATTCAGACATCGTATTTCTCTTGTGATTTATTATTGATAGACGTAAAGATGTCTCGCGTTGCCTCAGAAAGCAAGACAGCCTTTGTTTGGGCGAAAACGAGGGCGTGGGCGAGAAGATCAAACCAGTCAAAAGGAATATGTCATGCACATCGAAGTGGGTGATTTTCACCCTGAACTTCAACACCAAGTACCCCGATTACGACGCATGGCTAAACTGATGCGCGTCCCCGGCGTTATCAGGATCATTGACTGGCTGCGACGAAGAGAGGCTGGTTCAGACGTGGCGGGGCTTGATTGCTCTACGGTCAACATACCCAGCAGCTTGGATAATTACTCGATAAGGACGCGTATTTACCGACCCTCCAATGTATCGGGCCCCTTACCTTGCTTGGTCTACTTTCATGGTGGTGGGTACATCATGGGCGTACCCGAGGGATCCGCTGAGTTGATCAAACTCTTCATTCAGACGAGGCCTTGCGTTGTCGTGGCGCCCGATTACCGAAAGGCTCACCAAAAGCCATTTCCCGGTGGTTTTCAGGATTGTTATGACGCAATGATCTGGGCGCGTGACAATGCCGATGCGTTGGGATGCTCAGATAAAATAATGATTGGTGGACACAGCGCAGGCGGCGGTCTCACCGCGGCGGTAGCACTGAAAGCCCGCGATACGGGCGATGTCGAAGTGGCCTTCCAAATGCCTTTTTATCCCATGATTGACGATACGCAGCCGACCGACCCACAACGTGATATTGATCCTCCCGTTTGGGACACCGCGCTTAACGCGATTGGATGGGGCGCTTATTTGCGTGACGTTAGAGGACGTGGTGAGGCCCCAAGCGCTTACGCAGCCCCTGCGCGCGCTGATTCCCTCGTTGGCTTACCACCCACCATCACTTATGTAGGTGATAAAGACCCCTTCTATTGGGAAACAGGGGCCTACGTCGAGGGGCTTCGAGCAGCTGGGATTGATGTGGCACATACGGTTTACGAGGGCTGCTATCACGCCTTCGAGTACATTGGTGAGGGAGGTGCGATCGGTGCTCAGGCCCGAGCCTTCACATTTGAAAACTTCGGCCTGTTTTACGACCGGTATGTTACGGGAACTTCAAGTTAGGAAATTTCGCAGTATTGAGTAGTCGAATTCTGTAAGGCGACTCGGTACTTTTTGCTCGCTCGTCAGCACAGTAATGCCGTATTCCTCTCGCAGGTCATTCAGTCTTCGATCCAATAGGGTCGAGGGTAATTCAAAGGGCCATTTTTTCTTCATTCGACGCGTGTGCCGGATGACTGTCCAAATAACGCGTTTATTTCGCCAATAGAGTTTGGGAATGAACGTAAGACCAAGCTCTGATACCAACGCTCGGCTGAGGTCCTTGATTTCTGGCAGTTGCTGATACTTTTTGAGTAACTTCCAAGAGAAGGTGGTCCCGAAAAAGACCCAGAAATCCAAGGCAGCTTCACCTTCAATGGTGGTGTCTTGCCCAAAAATAGCATGCGTTGCGTCGTGATAGAGCCAGATGGTATCAGTATCCTCAGGGCTATCTGTCAGGATCTGCCTACCGATGTGCGTGAGATACCGATGGTACTCCTCGATGGCCTCGCGCAAGGTCTGATGACTGTTCTGATTCTGGTATTCCAGGTACATGCAAGCGTCCTGATCATCCACAATGGCATTAAGATCCTCTTATTGGTGCTTATTTACAAGCTCAGCAGGGCGTTTTTGTCGGCGTATTGGCAGTGCACGCTGTCTAAGTCTTGCAGGGCGCTGTAACCTAGAAGGCTTAGCGATCAAGAGCTTTGCCCTATGCCTGGCTATTCGTACTTTGCCCTGTCAGTTATCTGTCTCCTAACGGTGTATATCCCGCTGTTTTGGGTTTTGGGAGAGTTCAAAGATACGTCTAGGAATATGAAGCGCTTTTTTATTGGCTTTATGCCTATAGGGCTCGCTTGTATTGCTTGGATAGAGTTTGGAGGCCTCGATTGGAGTCGGGTGCTATCCAATCTCGCATACGCGGCTTTCGGGAGCCTCATTCTGGCGCTGATACATAAGTTCTCGCAGCCATGAATCCCGGTTAGACGTGTCTTCAGAGATTAACCACAAACTAAAAATAGGGGGTAGATGATGCCAGCAATGACGATGCTTGGATGGTTCCACACGATTATGGGGGTGCTTGCACTGCTGCTGGCAATAGCGGCGATACGAAACCACGGTTTTATTCGCTCCACCGACCGGGAGGGTGCGGCGTATATCCTGGTGACTGTGGTGGTGGCCGGATCTGCACTGGGCATCTACAACCAAGGTGGCTTTGGTATTGCGCATTATCTTGCCGTCCTGACGCTAGCGGCGGCATTTGGTGGTTTTGTACTTGAGCGGCTCAATTTGTTTGGTCGTTTCTCGGTGTACTTTCAGGCGATTGCCTACAGCGCGACAATCCTGTTTCACATGATTCCAGCGATTACTGACTTCCTTCGTCGCTTGCCCGTGGGAGACCCTTTTATCGACTCTTTCGAAGCACCTGTGCTTCAGGGGTTTCATCTCGCGTTCTTAGGGCTTTACGTGTTGGGCGTTGCGGTTCAGATTTTCAAGTTGCGGGCCCAAGCAAGCTAACTTGCTGCCTGAAGCTTGCTGTGAAGTCGTGCGTAGGCGACGAGCGACAGTATCAGCAAGGTATCCATAATGAGCAGCGCGGACGACATCGGCTCGTCTACGTCGATTGACGCGAAGATGTCCGAGGCCAGCCCCAGGAAATAGGTCGCGCTGCCAATGATCAGAACGTTAACGGTGAACATGGTTAACGCGGTCGTGGAAGCTTTTATGTCATCAGGTACCTGATCCAAGATGATGGCAATCATGGCGCCGTAAGGAAGCGTGAATAGGGCAACACTTGCGACCATGCCGGTAAGGAAGAGTGCCGAACCCGGCTCCGCTATCCGAAATAGAAAGACTAAAGGCAGTGTCAGGATGATGACTGCAACCACAAACGATGCCCGATTAAACGACGGGTGTCTTGCCATCAGATCCGCCAATGCGCCACCCAGAAGCGCTGCGGGGACCGATGTAAATAAATAGACCTGCCCGTACAGTGCAGACGCTTCATCTGGGCTGTAGCCTCGCTCGGACGCAAGCCAAATCTGCATGAACTGTATCTCCGCGTAGATAAGATGCAGTAAAGCCATTCCGAGAATGGCCAGTTGCAACGTTGTGTTTCGTTTTGCGTGAGTTAATAACTCCGCTATGAGCCCTTTTACCGACGAAGCGGAGCCCTTGCTCTCCGCTGACTCAGGTCGGCCTAAGGTGTCAGGCATAGAGCGAGCAAACGCGACAGTAGGCCAGCCATGCCGATCCCGATGACACCAAGCCAGGTAAAGACGCCTCGCCATTCAATGCTCGGTATGCCCGCAATCTGATAGGCGAGAGCAACACCAATGTGGCCACCCATGAAGTAGAGCCCAAGGACAACAGCCCGATGTTGTGAGTCAAACGCCCGGGACAAGACGGCGGTAGCTGCAGGGTTTAACGTCGCTTCACCGATACCCACGAAGGCTCGAGGAATCATCATGCCGATAAAGCCCTTTGCTTGGCCTGTCAGCGCAGTCATGGCGCTCCAAAGCACAATGCCGGCAGTAAGTATGCGACTAGCCCCAAAGCGGTCGGCCAAGATGCCCGTGACAGGCCCTGCGAGCGCGTAAAAGAGCACGAAGCCAAACCCTGTCAGCAACCCAAATTGCTGATGACTGAGGTTGAGGTCTTCGACGATTTGCGTGCCAAAGGCCGCCAGTAAGAAACGGTCTGTAAGACTGAGCACATTGAGGGCGATGAGGAGCGCGAGCAGTGACATGGGACCCATCCAACGCCGATTCATGCGGTACCTCTGCTGAGCGACACTATAAACATTGCTTCACTGAGCCGATCGTGGATCACAATGGGTCATGCATCGGGCGGGTGTGATGTCGGGTATGAGTCCGTTACCCATGCCTCCTGTCTCAGAAGCTTCTCCTGGCCAAAGTCCATGATCGGTGGTGAACCCATCTCTATTGGGCAGCCTCTGTCCTGTTAGGATCGCGTTCTGATCAGAGAGACTAAAATCCTCATCTACCAAGTCACCCAGATGAAGGATGTAGGCTGTCAGAGCATAAACTTCGTCTGCTGTGAGTGATTTGGGGCTATCCCACGGCATTGCGCGGCCAATGTAGTCAATCAGTGTGGCTAGTGTTGGCAGCCGCATGAGCGTCGATACAGGCCCTTTTATGGGTGGTTCGAAGGCGGCGACTTTGCCGTTGCGCACATCCGATGCAGTCGTTCCACCCACCAAGGGGCTAAACACAATAACCTCAGTACCCGTGGCACCGTGGCAAGATTGGCATCTCTGCTCGTAAAGCAATCTTCCTGACTCCACCGTACCTAAACCGGTCGGGAGGCCCTGGTAGTCGGCTCTGATGTTGGTGTCCCACAGATGAAGGTCGTGCTCGGTTGCTGGCACGCCAAGGTTGTCAAACCGGTCAGCGAGTGCAGCTGAGGGCAGCAACACCACCAAAAGCGCAGTGTGCTTAAACCACTTGAACATTGGTAACCTGACCTTCGGCATCCACACCCCACGATTGGATTGCGTTATTGTGATAAACCGACTCGTTTCCACGTACCGCTCGGTATTGGGCATAGGTGGGTTGAACGTGTCCTGAATCGTCGACCGCTCGACTTTGTAGAATGGCCTCCGAGCCAGAGAAATCCCAGTCAAATTCAAATCGAGTCAAGGATTTAGACAGAACTGCTCCGGTAATTCGGGCCTGATGCCAGTTCCTTCCACCATCAGTAGACACGTCGACATATTGAATTTTGCCGCGCCCAGACCAAGCGAGGCCGGTGATCTTGGTATAGCCCGTGCCATGCAGTCTCTGACCGCCGGAGGGACTGGTGATGACCGATTTGACCTCTTGTAACGACGTGTACTGCCGGTGCATTCCATCAGGCATAGGGTCAATGTAATGGAGGGTTTCGTCTCGCGTTCCGTAGGGCGCATCGCCAACTTCGATTCGTCTAAGCCACTTGACCCAAGAGACGCCTTGCACGCCCGGCACGATCAGCCTGAGCGGGAATCCATTTTCGGGTCTCAAATATTCTCCGTTCTGACCATAAGCCACCAAGACTTCGTCGTTTAGGACCAGGTCCATCGGGATGGTGCGCGTCAGTGAGGCCGCATCCGCGCCCTCGGCGAGCACGTATTTCGCTCGATTTAGGTCGGTACCACAACTTTCGAGCAGCAGTCTAAGGGGAACACCTGTGAATTCAGAGCATGACAGTAAACCGTGTGTGTACTGCACCGTGGGCGCTGTTGCTCGTAGACGTTCCGTTCCTGTGTTTCCGCTGCATTCGATGAAGTGAATCCGCGATACGCTGGGTAGGCGCTGTAAATCCTCGACAGTAAATATCTTGGGCTTCGATACGAAACTCTGGTCTGCGCCTGAGATAAGCAGTCGATGCTCTCGGGGATCAATATCGGGCCAACCACTATGATGCCGCTCGTAGTGCACTCCCGAGGGCGTAATGATCCCCAAAAGACCTTGCAGTGGCGAAAAAGAGGCGGAATTTTCCGGAACAGGTGATAGACCGGGTAGCGTTTTTCGCTCAAACCCGCTTTGAAATCGTGAGGGTTGCCCGTAGGGCGTTTTTGCCACCGGGAACCCAGGTGATGTAGTCCACGGTGGCATTGTGAGGCTCTGAGCATGACTCATGCTACTCAGGCCGGCACTGAGCGTCGATAAAACAGTCATGCCCATCAATTGTCGGCGCGAGACAGCGCTCTGCTTAACCGTTTCTGCTGTTAGGTGGTGTTCTGGCGCTCGCTCTATGGTGGTTTGCATCGCTCTTACGGTCCAAGCTCCGCCAGCGCCTGTTCGCGATCTAACGAAGGGCTCACGTCAGGTGACCAGGCCGCGACCCGATGGAGCAGTCGCTTTCTATTTCTGAGATCGCCTGCGACGCCGTAGTGGACGGTACCGAGATTGTCCCAAATGGCGATATCCCCTGGTTGCCATGAGTGTCGGACCTGTAGCTCAGGGATTTTCACCTGATCCAAGGCGATTTTGATGAGTTGCTCGCTTTGCTCTGCTGAGAAACCCTGAATCCGCTTCACGTATCCGTTGCCAACAAACAGGCATAATTGGCCTGTTTCAGGGTGGCGTATGACCGCAGGGTGGCTGTTGCTCTCGTCCATTTGAGAAAGTTTATCGAGCACCTCTTTAGAGCCGAAATCATGGCGCAAGGCCATGTATACGGCGTCATGGTCGATATCCAGTTCAAGAAATAATCGCTTTAAAGGGGTAGGCAACCACTCAAATGCGGCCGACGCGCTAGCCCACATGGTATCTGCGCCGAAGGGCACCTCAGTGGCCTGTAAGACAGAAACCAGGTTAGGGTGCTTTCGCCCGGTGACGTCGTGGTGCCAGATATCTGTGGTCGTCTTGGAGCGATCTGACTCAAACTGCTCGATGACCAAAACCTCAGGGTAACCCTCATCAGCGAGTGTTTTTCCGAAGGTATGGTGCTCCAGCTCGGTTCCAAATAGCTTCCCGGCCTCGACAAGTTCAGCATGACTGAGGTGCTGGTCTTTCAGAAAGAGGACGCCATAGCGCCATAATGCTCGTCGTAATTGACCGGCCGCTGATTCGTCGACCTTGGCTAAACGGAAATTTCGAACCTCAGCGCCAATGACGGGTGTAAGCGGAGCGAGTTCAAATGCATCAAAGGTTTCATCAACACCTTCAACGGCTCGAGGGGCCTCAAAAGCATTCATACCGCCTCCTTAGAACTTATTCTTATGTCAATAGATTAAAACGGCATGACACTCACATCAAGGATTATGGTGCCTTACACTCAAGCTATGACACACTGCAGTGTCCTAGTTAAATTAACAAGAAGAGGTGGGTCATGGACGAACGACTCGGACGTTTTAAAGATGAGGCTGACGCCTTTGCTCAATGCGAGGCGGCAGGTTATACCGCGCACAAATTTGATTTCCCCGCAGACGACAATGAGTTTCACTGGCACGATTTCGATTCGCTGACGTTTATCACTGCGGGTGAGTTGACCATTTTTGATGTCGATAGCGGTGAGTCGCGAACCTGTGGTGCTGGCACTAAAATTGTTGGGCGCAAAGGGGTGGTTCACCGAGAGCAGACGTCTGGATTTAGCGCCATTATTGGCTTTGCAGAAGATCCTAAAGCGTTGAGCCAGCCGATCAATAAACCGCTGCCAGTAACGGTTTAAACAGTGATAATGCGTTAGCTGAAATTTTTCAGCGGACTCGCTAAGATTCGGGGTAGTGTGGCGAATACGTTTACAACGGTTCTCGGCTACATGGGAACAAGGGTGCGTCAACGCTTGGGTGTCGAAGGTAAACTCGAATCACTCGGCGATATTTTCAATTTCATCGAGTTAGACGACCGTGTCGCGACGTCAGGGCAGCCGACCGAGGCCCAATTTAGCCTCGTAAAGGAGGCTGGCTACACCACAGTCATCAATCTAGCGCCAAAAAGTCACGAGAACGCCCTGGGTAATGAGGATGAAATCCTCGAGAGCATGGGCATTCGTTACATCCATTTGCCAGTCGTGTTCACGAATCCAACTCGTGATGACTTCGAGCGCTTCATCAATGCATTGGAATCCTGTGATGACGATCGCATCTGGGTGCATTGCGCCGCCAACATGCGTGTCTCGGCGTTTTTCTTTAAATACCGCACTGAACGACTGGGATGGACTGCGGAGCAGGCCCAAGCTGACTTACACAAAATTTGGGAGCCCGCAAAGCTAATGGGTGTCTGGCAGGACTTCATTGACAAGGCATGATTGACTTTGGCTCGATATCAATTTTTAAATTTTTATAGTTAATTCAATAAAAACAGTTACTTGCAAATTTAAATAATAAAATTTTTCTGAGCTTTCTATATTAGGGTCCTAAAGCTGCGTTAAGCGACGAAATGATCGGTTTTTGGGTTATTGTGATCATGAGTGATATTGCTGACTTGGCATGATGTAGAAAGACGCCCGCTTCACTAGGCAGCTAGGCAAATATCAACAACTGCATCACGAGTACAGAAGGGAAATCAGGCTTATGTGGTTAGTACATCAACGATCGTTTATTTCTGGTGTCTTGTTGCTGCTTATGCTGACAGTGCAGTCAGCCTTTGCCGGCGTCGCCATAGAAGACTACGAGCGGCGTCCCGACATACAAAACCGCCTGCTGGAAGAGCGGCTTGATGCGTTGTTACCAACACTCATGCGTGAGACCGGTGTGGACATGTGGCTCGTCATTGCTCGTGAGTACAACGACGACCCGGTGTTCCTGTCTCTTGTCCCAAAGCCCCGTTTCACAGCGCGTCGCACCACTATGTTGGTTTTCTTTGACCGCGGGGACGAAGGTGTAGAGCGCCTAACCGTCAGTCGCTACCCACTTGGCGCCATGTATGAGGCAGCGTGGGAGGGCGGTGATCTGGATGCACAGTGGCAACGGCTTGCCGAGGTGATAGCCGAGCGAGACCCACAGACGATCGCCGTCAATACCAGCGATACCTGGCCTGTCGCCGATGGCATTAGCCACAGCTTGTACAGCAAGCTTGCGGCGTCACTGAATCCCGAACTGCAAACCCGTTTGCAGTCATCCGAGCGGTTAGTTGTGCGTTGGATGGAGACTCGTACTGAGGGCGAAGTTGAGGTGTGGCAGCGCGCGGTGGCCATTGCACGCGAAACCATCGCGAGAGCATTCAGTAGCGAAGTCATTACCCCTGGCGTTACGACCGTGGGTGACGTCTCGTGGTTCATCAGGACGCGCTTTGAGGAGGAGGGCTTGGAGCCATGGTTTCACCCAGATGTTAATCGCCAGTGGGAAGGCGCTGATTTTGGTGAGAACGCGCCATTCCTTGGTGACGGTTCGAAGGATGGGATTATTCGACGTGGTGATGTACTCCATACCGACGTGGGGCTCTGCTATCTCGGCCTGTGCACTGATACTCAGGAAATGGGTTATGTCCTCAAGTTAGGTGAGTCAGAGCCGCCCGCAGGCTTGGTAGAGGCCATGAACACTGGCAACCGTTGGCAAGACGCGTTGACGGCAGAGTTTGTGACGGGTCGGACAGGGAACGAGATTCTTGCTGCAGCACAAGACAGTCTGGAGAAATTGGGCATTCAACACGCCATCTACACGCACCCATTAGGTGTCTATGGCCATGCTCCAGGCCCGACCATTGGTATGTGGGACAATCAGGGGCCCACTGTTGGGCGCGGAGACTGGCCTCTGTATCCGATGACGGGTTATGCCATTGAAGGCAATGTCGTGGTGAGAGTTCCTGAGTGGAATAACCAGCGTGTACAAATGAAACTTGAGCAGAGTGCGCTATTTGATGGAAATACTGTCTACTACCTGGCGGAGAGGCAAAAAGCACTCCACGTTGTAGGGTTTTAGACGTCTCAACACACGCGAGTTACCGGACATTCGGATGATTAGCGTGTATGCGAACTGAAGGAGAGCAAACGTGTCGTTATCGTTTTATGAGGTGAGTGTCGGGCAATACCTGCAGATGTTGGGTGCGACGCAGCATATCCTTAGGACAGCAGAGGCCCATGCCGAAGCAGGGGGAATAGACCTTAGTGCTATCGTCAATTTTCGGCTTCAAGACGACATGCATCCATTTAGCTTCCAGGTCGTGAGCATTTGGCATCACTCTTACGGAGCGCTTCACGCGATGCGCGATGGTTTGTTTGAGCCACCGCCGAGCGTCGATGACACGAGCTGGCAAGGTTTGTCTGGCCTTGTTGATCAAGCGGTCGAAGTTCTCAGTCAGGAGACCAAAGAATCGATGGCTGCCTTGTCCGATAAAACCATGGTGTTCAGGGGAGGGGGAATGGAGATTCCTTTTACCAACCCAAACTTCTTACTGTCGTTCTCGCTTCCCAACTTTTATTTTCACGTGACAACGGTCTACGACATGCTGCGCATGCACGGCGTGCCCCTAGGGAAGCTAGACTTCATGGGGCAAATGAAGATGGGCCTTGAATGACACAACCATTAGAGCTTTGGACGGCCGCTACGCCCAACGGCTGGAAGGTCAGTATCATGATCGAGGAGCTCCGGGAGCTCGGAATAGCGCTTCCGTCGATTGAAGTCATTACTGTCGATATCATGAGCGGCGAGCAATTTAGCAACGCCTTCACCGCTGTGTCAGCCAACCAGAAAATACCCGGATTGGTGCATGGCGGCATAAAACTCATGGAGAGCTGCGCGATCCTTCAGTACCTCGGGGAGCAGTTCCCGTCTAGCCTGTATCCAAGCGGTGCTGACCGCTACGACGTTCTGCAGTGGCTGACATGGCAAGCTGCGGGTTTGGGGCCCACGTTCGGTAATAAACTGAGTTATACCCGCTACATGGGCGATGTACCGGATGAGCAAAAGGTTCATCCACTCACCCGTTTTAATGTCGGAGGCTCAGCGCCTTTTGCGGGTGCTGGACACGCAACTCGAGGGAAAATGTTTTGTTTGCGGCGAGGTTTTCACCATCGCCGACATCGCGATTTTCCCATGGGTCCGTGGGTACAAGTGGAGCAAAATCGACATTACTTTGCATCCCAATGTGCTTGCCTGGAAGGAACGCGTTCATCAGCGACCCGGTGTTAAGCGCGGCCTCGCTTACGGCGTGAGGTCGGGAGAGGAAGAGCAGTGGAGTGAGGAGACGAAGCGCAAGTATGCGTCGGGCGGTTCGTTTATGGCGTCGAATCAGACGATAGCTGAGAGTCATTCAGAGGTTTAAAGGTTGAGCTTGAAGACGGACAGCCTAGTAAAGCTTCATGAGACCGTTAATGGCCCTATGTATCTGTTGGAAACCGATACCGTCATCTGTGAAAGTCTCCGCACGACCGGTGATTACGCGCCTGACGAAAAAGCACTGCTTGGCCCTCTAATCTCCAGTGGCGACACGATTCTCGATGTTGGCGCTAATGTGGGTAATCACACGTTGTTCTTTTCTCAGTGCGTTGGCCCCGAGGGGCGAGTGCTGAGTTTCGAGCCCCAACGATTTCTCTTCAAGATTCTGTGTGCCAATGCCTTGCTGGGGTGTTACCACAATGTGTGGCCTTATCGGCTCGCTGTCGGAGATGAGGAGGGGAAGGTCGATATACCGGTTCCCAACTACGAACGTCCGAATAACTTTGGTGAATACTCGCTGTCATTCGATACGTTCAAGGAAGAGGGTGACATCACAACAATCGATGCCATTGCGCCAGATCAATGTCACCTCATCAAAATTGACGTTGAGGGCATGGAGTTGTCGGTACTCAAAGGAGCCATCGAGACCATCGCTCGCACTCGACCTTTTTTGTATTTCGAAACAACCGACCTCAATTTAAAGATGAAACTCCTTCGATTTTCGGCCGATCAGCTTCAATACCGCTTGTACCGTCACGGACAGAATGTTGTAGGCCATCATGCGGATGAGATGCCCCCGGAAGCCGTTGCGAACTTGACTGAAATAACGCCAACAGCGGCGCCAACGGCTGTTAACACGATCGGATCTTCAGGAAAAATCTTCGTTTCGATAGCTTGTTTTTGCGATCCCGATGTTGTGGATACGGTAAAGGATTGTTTTGACAAGGCGCGCAGTCCTGCTCGCGTAGAGATAGGGGTTTGCCTTCAGGCCAAGCCTGACGATGCTTCTTACGACGAACTAAACGAAATTGCGCGAGTAACGGTAGATCGTATCGATGTCACTGAGGCGCGGGGACCTATTTATGCGCGAGCGCGGTGCGAAGCACTGATGACCGACGCTGATTACTTCTTGCAAATCGATTGTCACTCGCGATTTTTTCCTGGCTGGGACGAGATTCTGATTCAAGAGTTCGCTAAGGCCGTGGAGCTCAATGAGAACGCTGTCCTGTCGCACTATCCAATGAACATTAAAAATATGGCGTCCTCCGATCATCTCGATCGCATCGGCCACGTGAATCGCTATCGGTATATCGAGGCGGATGCGATTAAGAGTCATGGCTCATTGATTAAGTTACCAGAGGTGCTGGCTCCCTCGCTCGGTATTAGCGCTGCGATGCTGTTTATGCGGGCAAAAGATCGCAAGCGTTTTCCTTACGATCCGGAACTTGATTTCGGCTTACATGCTGCAGAGCAAGTGTTGTATGCCGTGCGCCTCTGGACTCATGGCTTTGATATCTTTTGTCCTACGCAGCATGCGTTGGCAACAGACTATGAGGGATCACGTGATCGAATTCCCGATGAGGTCAAACGCATCAGCAATGCAAATCGCAAAGGGTGGCCTGAAGCCACGTGGTCGAAGGTGAAATATTTGCTGGGTCTAGACGACATTGAGCAAGTCGACCCCGTGTACCGCGATTCTCTGGACGACAGTATTGTGCGTTTTGGTGTCGGTGATGAGCGGTCGCTGCGAGCTTACTATGACTTTGCAGGAATACATGACGAGCTAAAGCGTGTCTTTCCCAACTTACCGTTACGCTGAAGATTAACTAGGTATTAGACTGTTGAGCGTCAAGCCCGCGACGTTTCGCTTCACTTTGAAGCGATATCGTTCGCTGCCTTCTTTTTCGTTGGCCTCGGCCTCACCGAAAAAAGAAGCTGATGATGACGTAGCGATTCCCTGAGCCGATTTCATTGACCTGATGGAAAAGCGATCCCGGAAAAATGACAGCGCCGTATTTGGGCACGCTCAGAACCCGTGAGTTGTATTCCGGGAAGGCAATGCCGCCCCCTTCATAATCATCGTTCAAAACCAAGGTCATCGCATAGCGGCGATGTAGGTGAGGAAAGATGGTGTCGCGATGCTTCCCAAACTTGCCGCTATTTTCTCCAGCGTATTTGCAGATTTTGTAAGTCTCGCGATGGCTAATTTCAGAGTAAAAAACCTTTTCAATCTCGGGTAAGACCGACTTAATTAGTTTGTCGTCGAGAAGTTTTTCCAAATCGGCCGATGGGTGGATATGGAGTCGTCGTTTGAAATCTTTGTCTGCGACAAATCCTTCGTCCTGGTGTGCGTCGATATACTCGATAAGATCTTCTGCGAGTGCCTCATCGATCGCATTGTTGATTATTAGCACCGGGGCGGGTGATTCAGTACTGGGTAAAGTAAAGCCCGCTAGTTCCTCCTGCAGTTCCTCAAGGGTTTGCGCGTCAACGAAGTCAACAATCTTCAGATTACTGTCGGTGATGAACGCACTGATGGGCGCAAACTCGTGCTGAAAGAGGTGACAAAACTCGGCAGAGTGGAACCAGCGGCCATGCTCAATGTCGATTGACGACGGGGTGAACACAAAGTGTCTAAAAGGCAGGCGCAGCTGTAACGCGCGTGTGGTCAGTTCTAAATGACTATCCTTGAGAAACAACAGGATATTGGGCTCGCCCGCCTTCCCTTGAACATCAAAAATTCGCTCGCATGTCTTTATGTAGGCATAGGGTACGTAGTCGCCGGTCGACATTCGGGTGCTATAGTCGATCGTGGGGTCTTGAGAAGGCGTTATGAGTTTCATGGCCCAAGTTTAAGCATAGAGCCAGCATAAATTAATAAAAACATTGGGGTGATTGCGATGATTCCAGCAAGTGAGACGTTTAACGGTACACTGGCCATTTGAACCACATTTCACAAATGCAGCTGGTTTTCGTCAGCACTATGTCGACGAGGGACCTACTGAGGGAGAGGTGATTCTGTGTCTCCATGGTGAGCCGACCTGGGGTTATCTCTACCGAAACATGATTGGTCCGCTCGCCGAAAATTTCAGGGTGGTGGTGCCAGATCACATGGGTTTTGGAAAATCTGAAACACCACAAGACCGCGTTTACACACTGCAAACTCATGTTGAGAATCTTGAGCGATTCGTTGCTGATCTCAACCTGTCAGCCATCACGATTGTCTGTCAGGACTGGGGTGGCCCCATCGCCGGTGCATTTACAGCTAGAAATCCCCACCTTGTGAAACGACTGTTTCTTATGAATACCGTCCTTGGTTACGGTGGTGGTCAGTCAGCAGGTGGAAAAACGCCCTGGTTTCAGTGGATTGAGAAGCACGAAGAGGCGGGCACACTCAACGGAATACTGGGCGAATTGGGTAGCACCGTCTTATCAGTAATGAAAATTATCGGTTTTCAGAATACGGCTGCTGTGGATGACACCTGGATTGAGGCCTACTCGGCGCCGTTTCCGGATCGTGAGAGCTGTATTGGTGCGATCAACTTCCCGCTCGATGTGCACTACGGCCGCTTCTTGCCCTTCGTTTTCGAGACCAAGGAAACAGGCGATATTGAGGCGATGAAATCAAAACCCGCGATGTTGATATCGGGCGATAAGGATTTCGGTATCGCGCCTGATCATGCTGTCAGTGATTTTCGAGGACTCTTTCCGACTGCGCCGATCGTCGAAGTTTCCGGAGTGGGGCACTTCTGTCAGGAGGACATCCCTGGCGAGCTTGTGCAGTTCATTAGAGAGTTTATGGCCGACAATCCGTAACGACTCTAGAGCACAGCGCCACTGAACACCCAGAGACCGGCTAGGCCGAGCATGGTGGCTGCTACGCGATTCGCATTCATCAGCCCCTGAGAATCAGCAAGACGGTTAGCCAGCCACTGACCGCCCGTCGCATAAGTCGTCATGGCAATGAACTCGGTACTCATCATGATAATAAGCATGGTGACGAATTGCGGGTAGAGAGCGGCGTCGCTTTGAACGAAGCCGGGAAGGAGCGCCATCAAAAAGGCCCAGCCTTTGGGATTGCTAACCGCTGTCACGAAACCCAGCAATATCCAGCGCACCTGCGTGGGTTTCATCGAGTCGGCGTGCCTTAAGGTCTTCAGGAGTTTCATTGAAAAGACGGATGGCGAGATACAACAAGTATGTGCCGCCAACCAATGAAATCGCCTGAAAATAGATAGGATCTCGCGATAGCAGCCAGCCAAGACTCCAAAACGTCGCGGCGAAAACTGTTGCCACACCGGTCAATTCACCCAGCATCATCCAGAGCGTGCGTTTGTAACCAATCGACAAACCCAGTGTGAACGCAAGAGTCATGCATAACCCGGGCGTGAAGGACACGGAGGCAATGGTTGGTATGAATAGAAGGATGAGATCTGGGGACATGAGCACCTCGCGCGGGGCGGATGATAGCAGGATTTGAATCTGTGTCTGAGCGCATGTAGGTTTTAACCATGGGTTCAGTTTGCAGGGCTCGAATAGCGGGAGACTTGAAGATGATGCGGATTCACATTGCGGTATTGCTCGCCATGTTTATGGTCCCTGTGAGCGCTGTTGCCAACCCAGAGTTTTTCGATGAGGGGCCAATGGCAGGAAAAGGTTATCCATTTTCTGAGTCCGTGCGCGTCGGCGATATTTTGTTTATCTCCGGTCAGGTTGGCGTCGACGAAAATAATGAGTTAGTCGAGGGCGGTATTGTTGGCGAGACTCGCCAAATCATGAGCAACATCGGCGGTGCACTCGAGCGCCGAGGACTGGGCTTTTCCGATGTGGTTAAGTGCACCGTGTTTCTGGCCGATGTCGCAGAGTGGGGCGAGTTCAATACCATTTACACAAGCTATTTTGAGCCACCGTATCCAGCTCGATCCGCCTTGGGGGCCAATGGTCTGGCCTTGGGTGCAAGATTGGAGGTGGAGTGCATTGCTGCTTATCCTAGCGAGTAATGAATCTTTTTAGTAGCGCAGACAAACAGTGAGGTAACCACGATGAGTGATCCCAAAAATATTGCGCTAATCAGTATTGAATCAGTTCCCGACGGGATGCGTCCTTTGGGCTTGGTGAGAGGCAGCACAGCTCGCTCTAGAAATATCGCTCGTGATATCACTGCGGGGTTGAAAAATCTGGTGGGTGGAGAGGTAACGTCTTACACAAAGCTGATGGCCGACGCTCGAGAGGAAGCGATCTACCGGATGCAAGAAGACGCGGCTCGAATGGGTGCAACGATGGTCGTGGGCGTGAGATTCGCGTCATCGATGGTGTCACAGGGCGTATCGGAAATGGTGGCCTGGGGCACAGCTGTTGGCCCAATGGACGGTCAATAGACGGTCAGTAGATCGCCAGTAGATGGCCAATAGGCGGATAGTAACCATATGTGGACGCTAATTATTGTCGGATTGTTATGCCTACCCATCATTTACAAACGCTTTGGAGAAAAAAAGACTGAGCGTTTCGAGGATCGGGACAATTAATAGCTGAATGACACGATTCTGATGCGTGAGAGTCGATTGGGTGAGGGCCAGGCGATAGACATATTCACAGTTGAGAGTTTTTCTGCTGAATTAGTTATCGAGATAACTCGAGCTCAAAGATGACGATCGCACTAATCAGCAAGGCGAACCCTGTTTAAAAACGACTGTGCCTCTTGAAGACTGCGGTGCCGAGGTATGTGCTTTCAGCCATAGGCGTTAAAACGTGTCGCCGAGCTCAAGTTCACCAAAGCGCTGCAACCGCGAAGTCAGAACGGCTGCTTGTCGATGTTTGACTGCTTCCTGGTATACAGGATCGGTCACCATCTGCAGGAAGGCTCCTGCATTGGGATAGCGGGCGATGAACACCTGATCCCAGTATTCATCACTGGGACCAATGACTGTCGATTCGAAATTACCACGCCAGACAATCGAACCACCTACCCGGGAAAAGATGGGTCCACTATCAGTTCCATAGTTGGCGTAAGCCTCGGCGCCGGTCATGAGTGTGTTCGCTAGCGGATGACCGGTCTCATAACGCGCTTGATCATAAAATTTGAGCTTGTTGAGCATGAGGATAGGCGTTGTCCTATCCAGCGCCTTAAAGGCATCGAAATTCACTCTGGAGGGGTCGACGTACTGCTCATCGAACATGGTTTTTGGCTCCTAAGGTATTCACGCGTGGTAACCTTATGCGGTCATATCGGGCGAGACTAGGTCTCAGTCCGTTTGTAAAAGTTTATCCTTTAGAGGGGCGTGCGCATGCGCGAGCTGGTTAAATCAACGCTGGAGGAGCATAGGCAGGTAGTCGTAAAGATGGCTGCGCTTGAAGGCGAAATTGCGTCAGCGGGTGAGTTGTGTGCGAATGCGCTGTTGCACGGCCAACGTATCTATCTGTGTGGTAATGGCGGTTCAGCTGCGGACGCACAGCACATTGCGGCTGAGCTTATCGGCCGCTTTGTCAACGACCGTCGCGCGCTACCTGCAATAGCATTAACGACCGATACGTCTGCGCTAACGGCAATTGGGAACGACTATGGTTACGACGAGGTGTTTAGCCGGCAGGTCGAGGGTTTGTGCCGGGAAGGGCGACGTATTGATTGCTATCTCCACCTCCGGAAACTCCGACAACGTCCTCAAGGCTGTCGACGCTGCGCATCGCGCAGGTGCCTCTGTCATTGGACTCTCAGGCAAATCGGGTGGCGCGCTGGATGCCAAAGCTGACGTGTCACTGGTTGTGCCCTCGGACGTTACCGCGCGCATTCAAGAAATGCACATCGTGATTGGTCACCTCATTTGTGCGCTCGTCGAAGCACATCTGGACTTAGGCGCCGGCTGATTTATGACAACTGCCGCTGTTTTCCTCGATCGAGATGGCGTTATCAATGTCGACTCGGGCTACGTAGGCGATTGGGACAGCTTTGTTTTCTTACCGGGTGTGATTGAAGCGCTGCGCACGCTGTGTGAGACCGAGTATGCTTTGGTCATTGTCACCAACCAATCGGGCATTGGCCGAGGGTTTTATACCGAGGAAGACTTCCACATCTTGACCGAGCGCATGTGCAACGAGCTTAGCCGGCACGGCGTTTGGATCGCGGGTGTCTATTTTTGTCCTCAT
Source organism: Halieaceae bacterium (assembly GCA_038143085.1). GTDB lineage: Bacteria > Pseudomonadota > Gammaproteobacteria > Pseudomonadales > Halieaceae > Luminiphilus. Next base: position 41,365 of record JAYQLG010000006.1, on the reverse strand, counting down.
CTGCCGGAGGCTACGCTGTCTCGCTATCGGAAAACGTGTGGTTGTAGAAAGCCACAGCCGGGGTTGATCCATCGGGCCGTCAAAGAGCTTGATATTGATCTCGCACGTAGTGCCATGGTGGGTGATAAGGATTCCGACATGGAGGCTGCACTGGCGGCGGGCATTCCTCATCGCTATCAGGTCATCAGTGGCGAACCTCACGAACACTGTATTGCCGTAAGCGGCTTGCCAGAGGCCTGCAGAACGCTGCTGCAGAGGCTTAAAACTCGTATCCCAATATTTCAACATCGCGCGCAAAGGCCTCGGTTACAAGCGCCTGCGTTTCTGGTGTGTAGTAGTCACGATAGGCGAGACGATCGTCTGCTCTACGACGATGAGGAAGCTCAATTTTCGGAATACCAATTCGCTTGCAGCATTCGTCAAAGTCCTGCTGAAGGGTCTCATAGTGGCCGATGAAGTCGACAATCAGATTGCCTTTCAGGTCGACCAGATAGTCGCTCTGTGGCGTAATCGAAGTGTCGATGTGGTATTGCCAAGGTCTTGAGGGATCAAGCTTTCGGTGCAAAAACTCTTCGAACGTCTCATTGGGCTTCAGCAACTGGGGCCGTTCTCGCCGAATGTGGTGATAAGAGCTGACCTGCAGGTCCCATGGGTTCCTAACAAATGCAAACTTGAACAGCGACTCATAGAATTCATGTGGCAGCATCTCCTGAGCGGCAATTGCCTTAGCGTGTCGAGGTAGTTTTATCCCAACTTCGTGATTTACGATCCCGCTGAGCTTACTGGCAATCCAGATGGGCGCGTAGTAGGGGTCGCGCCATCGATGTTTTTGAAGTGCAGCACGGACACTGGTGCCGCCTGTCTTTGCGATGTGTACGAAAAGGAACTTTTTCTGATGAGATAACAACATGTCGCGATGAAACACTCTCGCCATGAGAGGCGCAAGTTAAATTGTTGATTTTTGGCTATTTTACAACCCTCAGCTGGAGTTCAATAGGTGATTTAGTTACTCTGCGGAAACTTTGGGGAGCCCGACATTCGGGATAAAGACCGTAACTAGAGTCACTGAATGCCACAGCAAAACCTTATTCCTGCACCCCTTATGTGGGTGTTCCTTTTCTTCTCACTTGCCGTCAGTGTGGCCACCCGCCAGTTGATCTGGTTGATGGTGGTTGTCAGTTTGCTGACATTGCTTACCAACCGCGAGGCGATTCTCTCCACTGAGGGTATGAAAAAGGCAGCCATTCTGTTCGCGTGTATAGCGGTCCCTGGCCTCATTAGCCTCTTGTTGTCGGTGAATCTCGACCGGAGCATATCTGCAGTTTTCAGATTTGCTGCCTACGCCCTGGCGGCCTGGGTGGTATTGAGTGTGAGGATTGAGGAGGGAGATGCAAAGCGAATTATGTCGTTCCTCGGTATTTTGCTAGTAGCGTGGGCCGTAGACGGTTTTGTGCAGCTGCTTACCGGTGTGAGTCTGCTCGGAGACCCTTTGGTGGAGCTGGGTGAGGAGGGCGCTATTGTGACGGGCTCTCTGCAGTTGGGTTACGGCGCAACGCTCGCCATTCTGTCCCCGTTCTTTTTAGAAGCGCTTCGGCGTGCCGGTGGTATGGGCGTTGGTATTCTCTCGCTTCCGGTTTACGCAGCAATCGTCATGAGTGGTCATCAAGTCATCTGCAGTAATGGCTTGATTGGTCTTGCCGGATGGACCATGCTCGCGCTGCGTAACAAGGAAGTCGGAGCAAAACGGCAAATTACTGGCTTTGTCATTTCGGCGATTATTGGACTGCTGCTCGGCGTTTATCTCTCCGTCGTTACGGGGCAGGTAAGCACGCATGCAGAGGCGCCAGCACGGTATCAGTCATTCCTCTATCAATCCCAATTATGGGACCTGTCTTGGCAGGCCTTTAAGGATTACTGGCTCACCGGGGTGGGTATGCGTGGCTTTGGTACCTACGCAATGGCAACCGACGCCAGTAACATTCCCGGTCTCGCTGAAACCTGGCACTCACACCTGACCATTCTTGAAGTGATTTCAGAGACAGGATTGGTTGGGCTGATTGGTTACGGCCTGCTTTTGCGGTGGCTTTGGGGCTATGTTCAGGACGAGCGAATGCATGTCGCTGTGGCCGGTTTAACGGCCTTGCTTGCGGTATTTCCGTTGGGAACAGCCGTGGGAATGTATTCCTACATTGGTGGTAATCTCATCTTTCTCACCTTTACCTTGCTGATTGCGATGGACAGAGATTGTCCACAAATCACCGAGACTTCAGCGCCGTAATCAGCTTTCAACGCGATGATTGCCTCTGAGCCCAAGCGTGTTTTGATCATTCGGTTAAGTGCCATTGGCGACGTGTCTTTGCATCGCCATTGGTTGCCGCGTGTAAAAAGAAGATATCCGGAGGCCGAGATTGACTGGCTAGCGGAGGGTGTTGTTCGTCCCTTGCTCAACGAACTGCCTGGCTTAAACAAGGTTATTTTATGGCCTCGCCAAGAGTGGCAAGACCTCTGGCGCGAAAAGCGCCTTTTCGCCTTGTTAAGCGCTGTGGCTACTTTTAGACGAAAGCTTCGTGACCGTAACTATGATCTGGTGATCGATGCTCAGGGGCTCGTTAAAAGCGCTTTCCTCGCCTGGTTAACCGGCAGTCGCCATCGCATAGGTTTCAAGTCGAAGGAACCCAATGGCATGTTTCCTTACGAAGCGTTACGAAAAGAGCATCACGCCACGCATTAGTTCCGAGTACCTCGCATTGGCCGATACTTTGGGTTGGGATACCTCTAACTTTGAGATGGTACTGGGTCTGTCGGCGTCAGATGATTCCCGAGCGACAGATGTCATGCCTGAGGGGCCGTATGTCGTTGTTGCACCGTTCACGACACGACCGCAAAAACATTGGACCCAAGCGCATTGGCGAGCGCTCATTGGCGGCCTTGCAGATGCGGGGTACCAGGTGGCGTGCTTGGGCGGACCCGGTGACCGGGAAGAAGCGGCTACTTTGCTGGACGGACTACCGGTGATGAACTGGGTAGGCACCTATCCGTTGGGTGTGAGCGCTGGGCTGGTAAAACGGGCTGCAGCTGTCATTGGTGTAGATACTGGGCTTACGCACATGGGTATTGCTTCCGACATCCCGACCGTAGCGCTTTTTGGTTCTACCTGTCCGTATCTTGATACGGGTCGCGATAATGTCAGAGTCATTTATCATGGGCTCCCGTGTGCACCTTGCAAGCGAAGTCCAACATGCGCAGGTCGATTTGATTGTATGGTGGGCATCACGGCCGATGAGGTTATGAGTGCCTTCAACGAACTGGTCTAGAAGCTCTTCGGCGCGAGATCAGGACAACTAAGAGAGTGATATCGGATGACGGAGCTACCTAAATTCAGTGATGCCAAAGTACTGGTCATCGGTGATGTCATGCTCGACCGATTTTGGCACGGCGCGGCGACGCGCATCAGTCCAGAGGCGCCAGTGCCCGTTGTTAAGGTGGCGGGTGTTGATGACAGGCCCGGTGGCGCTGGGAATGTGGCGATTAACCTTGCGGCGCTGGGTGTTGAGACGACGCTCTCAGGTCTTGTTGGTGACGACGAACACGCAAAGCAACTTCGTTCAGCTGTTGAGGCAAAGGGCGTGCGATGGTCAGTGATGCCTTGTCCAGCAGATACTATCGTCAAACTCCGTGTGCTCAGCCGAAACCAGCAGCTTATTCGTATGGATTTTGAGGCCCCGCTTGATGATTACGCGGACGAGTCGTTTTTGCAGTATGCGAGTAATCTCATCGCCGAACACGATGTGGTGCTCCTGAGCGATTACGCGAAAGGCACGCTGACCAATATCGAGGCGCTTATCAGCGCATGTCGGGCCTTGAATACCCCGGTTCTGGTCGATCCAAAGGGTGCGGATTTCTCTCGGTATGCCGGTGCAACACTCATCACACCGAACCTATCTGAATTTGAAGCCGTCGTTGGTGCCTGTCATCAGGACGATAAGGTTATTAGCGCTAGAGCGCGTGATCTTTGCGAGCAGCACGGGTTTGACGCAGTTTTGGTTACTCGCAGTGAGCGCGGCATGACCTTGCAGTCGAAAGAAGGTGAGCCTCTGCACTTGCCAGCATTGGCGCGAGAGGTATTCGATGTGACGGGTGCGGGTGATACGGTTATTTCGGCCATGGCAGCCGGTCTTGCCAGTCAGGATAGCCTTGAGAACTCGACTCGCTTGGCCAATGTGGCTGCAGGCTTGGTTGTTGGCAAGGTGGGCACCGCAACGGTAACGCGCGAGGAGCTCGAAGGTGCCTTGCTGCAATCCGAGGGTGACGTCCAAGACCTGCCTGCCTTCGGTGTTGTGACAGAGCAAGAAGCAGTAGCGGCTGTGGCGAGACTCAAGGCGGAAGGGCAGCGAGTCGTAATGACAAACGGGTGCTTTGATTTATTACACCCGGGGCATGTCACCTACTTGAGCCAAGCAGCAGCGCTCGCAGATGTGTTGATTGTGGCCGTTAATGACGATGCGTCGGTGGCACGTTTAAAGGGCGCCTGACAGGCCGATTAACGGCATCGACTCTCGTATGTCGGTGCTGGCCGGACTACGGTCAGTGAGTTACGTCGTACCGTTTTCCGAAGACACGCCCGCGCGCTTGATCGAAGCGATTTCGCCAGACGTGTTAGTCAAGGGTGGGGATTACGCCATCAGTGAGATAGCGGGGCACGAGCACGTGCTGAAAAGCGGTGGCGAAGTCATCATCCTCGAGTTTGTCGAGGGTTTCTCCACCACCGCTACGATTAAACGCATCAGCACCGATAGCTAGTGGATTTGCGCGTTAGTGCGCTTTACCGATTAATATAGCGCGCCCCATGCCGGCATCTTCAGGCAGGTAACGTTCTAGTAACTTGCTTTGACGACTCTCCATTGACGTGAGTTCGCCTTCGATGACGACTGCAGTTGCGTAGCTCGTTACCTCAAGGGGATCACCGCTCCAAACGACGAGATCGGCCGAATTGCCAACAGCCAAGACGCGACTTCTTCCGCCGAAAACGTCGGCTGGGGTAGTCGTCATTGCCTGCAGTGCTAGATCGTAATCCATTCCATAGGCGACAGCAGTGCCTGCTCCTTGACGGATTTTTCGTGCGTTGTGCGTCTCGTCACTAGTAAACATGACCGTTACCCCGGCGTTACTCAGTAACGCGGCGTTATCCAGCCGTGAGCCCAGCGAGTCAAAATCAGCCGGCAGGTTGTCCAACCCATTGACCATGACGGCGATATCCGAGTCTGCAAGCTCGTCGGCGAGCATCCATGCCTCCCGAGCGCCCACAATCACAGCGTTGATGTCGTATTCATCGGCAAATCCAATGACCTGTTTGATATCAGCAGCGCGATTAGCGGCAAATACAAAAATGCCGTCAGATTTCAATCGCTTCAAAACATCGCGACCCGCCTGGGTGAGGTACTCCTGTTCACTCGCGCGCCCATCGAGATCAGCCATAGCGCCCTCAAGCAGCATCCAGTGTGCAGCTCTCGAACCACCCACTTTTCGCGAGGCGTAGCCGTCAACGTCAATGAATACAGTGTCGTCCCCCGAGAAGCTGTCAAAACCGCCATCAAAATCAACCAGTGATCCGACACCCGCAATGGAATACTGCCCGCCGGTTGCCGCCAGCAGGGTATAACCAAAGCCCTCAGTTCGGGTGATGGCATGCAAGGTCGAAAGGGGTGAGTAGGCGCGACGGACATCAAACTCTACATGGAGCTTGCTCAGCGGCGTTTCACTGACTGAGCTGTCTACTGACTCTCTGACTGCATTGACCTCTACCAGACCCGTTGTGGTTGCTCCGGCAAACATCGCTGGGGTCATGATGGCGCCATTCGCGTCGATGACACGATCTGCACCCTCCGATAAGTCGCTTCCAATGGCGGTGATTTCTCCGTCTTCGATAAGGATATCAGCACCCCGAAGCGTACCCATGCCACCCATGGTCATGATGGTGGCATTGTCGATTCGCAGGCTGTCAGCAGTCGCGCTGATGCCTTGTAGACCCGCAGCAAGCGCTGCTAATACAGTCATTTTTTTCATTGTGAGACCTCCAAAAGTTGACCTAGCTCAAAGTCTGATACGGGTTGTAGTGTCGGATCATCCCGGTTGTAACGCTCTACACCATCGATAAAGACCTGATTGGCTTTCGCATAGACGCTAAAGGGGTTGCCACTCCAGATGACAACATCAGCCATGAGGCCGGTTGTAAGACTGCCGGTCTGATCGTCGATGCCGAGCGATTTTGCTGCGTTCGATGTAATCCACTTGATGGCTCGCTCTGGGGCAATGTCCATGCCCGCCTTGTTGCCTCGGCTCATGGCTTTTGCCGCCTCCTGATTGAGTCGTTGAATGCCTTCATCAGAGTCGGAATGAACCACTGAGCAGCTACCCTCTGGCCGATCTACGAGCGCAATATTTTCCTGAATGCGGTCGTAGGCCTCCATCTTGAAGCCCCACCAATCGGCCCAGAGCGCGCCGCAAACACCGTTTTCTGCCAATTCACTGGAAATCTTGTAGGCCTCGACGCCGTGATGGAAGGTACCTACTTTGTAGTTGAACTCTTTTGCAAGATCCAAAATGGTCATCATTTCATCCGCGCGATAGCAGTGCATGTGGATGATGATGTCGCCATCAAGCACTCCGGCTAAGGTCTCTAATTCGAGATCACGCTTGGGCTTTTTAGCTTCTTTCTTCTCTTCGTCAGATAGCGCTTCGTACGTCGCATGCTCGTTGCGGTAATCAGTTGCCTTGATCCAGGCAGCTCGGTAACCCGCAATGTTGCCCATACGTGTCGATGGACCACTCCCTTTGCGCCCATATCCCCGCTTTGGGTTCTCGCCGCAGGCCATTTTTAGACCGTAGGGCGCGTCAGGGAACTTCATGCCTTGGTAGGTGACTGACGCTACGTTTTTGAGTGTGACGCCTCGGCCACCGAATAGGTTTGCCGATCCCGGTAATATTTGCATCGCAGTAATACCACCGGCAAGGGCGCGGCCAAAGCCCGGGTCCTGAGGCCATACACTGTGTTCAGCCCATACTTCGGCTGTCACGGGAGCGGTCGCTTCGTTGCCGTCGGAGTGCGCATCAACGCCGGGTGAAGGGTAAACACCTAAGTGCGAATGCACATCAATGATACCGGGGGTTACCCAGCTTCCTTCTGCGTCGATGACGCGGGTGTCAGCGCTAAGGTCTGTCGGTGGCTCACCCACGGAAACAATTTTGCCATCGACAAAGTAGAGGCTCGCCGCGTCAAGCCGTGCCCCAGTACCGGTCAGGACCGTAGCGTTTGTAATGAGCGTTGGCGCGTGACTCGGCGCTTTGTAGGTGGATGGGAAGGGTGTGTCTGCAGTGCTCACAGACGCTGCAAAGGAGGCCGTCATGAAGGTGCCTACAATGAACCCGATTTGATGCAAATACTTCATAGAATTTACCTAAGGTTTTCGACCGCCAGACGATAGATCCTCCACGCGAATTTGCCAACTCCCAAAGACGGTATGACAGGTGACAATGTCGGGTTAGAGTGGAGACTCGTTGAATAGCAAGCACGGAGATGTCGATATGCGACGGTTTGTTGATTTATCAATATTCTTGGAGAACGACGTGATCAGCGATCCACCGCCCATGCGTCCCAAGATTGACTACATCCGGCATGACACCGGCGCTGAACAAATGGCTGATTTTTTTGAAGGGCTTGATAAGAGCGAACTGCCCGATAGCGAAGGTTGGGCGATTGAAATGGTGCAGCTATGCACGCACAACGGTACTCATTTGGACGCTCCTTACCACTACCACAGCACGATGAACGACAAACTTGGCGGTGCTGAGCGGGCAATCACCATTGATGAGGTGCCACTTGAATGGTGTTTTCAGCCAGGAATAAAGCTGGATTTTCGGGATAAGCCCGACGGCTACGTTGTTACTGCGCAGGACGTCGAGGATGAGTTAGCACGCATTGGTGTAACGCTAGAGCCGCTGAATATCGTTCTGGTCAATACCTCAGCTGGCAAGCGCTATGGTAGCGAGGATTATGTCAATGCAGGCGCTGGCATGGGTTACGAGGCAAATTGTATGGTAGGTATTACGGCCGATGAGGCCTTGGGCGCCTTTAACGAACTGGTCTAGAAGCACTTCGGCGTGAGATCAGGACAACTAAGAGAGTGATATCGGATGACGGAGCTTTCTAAATTCAGTGATGCCAAAGTACTGGTCATCGGTGATGTCATGCTCGACCGATTCTGGCACGGCGCGGCGACGCGTATTAGTCCGGAGGCGCCGGTGCCCGTTGTAAAGGTGGCGGGTATTGATGACAGGCCAGGTGGCGCTGGGAATGTGGCGATTAACCTAGCGGCTCTGGGTGTTGAAACGACGCTCTCAGGTCTTGTCGGTGACGACGAACACGCAAAACAACTTCGCTCAGTTGTTGAGGCAAAGGGCGTACGGTGGTCAGTGATGCCTTGCCCGGCAGACACTATCGTCAAGCTACGTGTGCTTAGCCGTAATCAGCAGCTCATTCGCATGGACTTTGAGGCGCCGCTTGATGATTACGCGGACGAGTCGTTTTTGCAGTACGCGAGTAATCTAATCGCCGAACACGATGTGGTGCTCCTGAGCGATTACGCGAAAGGCACGCTTACTAATATCGAGGCGCTTATCAGTGCGTGTCGCGCTCTGAATACACCGGTTCTGGTCGATCCAAAGGGCGCGGATTTCTCCCGCTATGCCGGTGCAACACTCATCACACCGAACCTATCTGAATTTGAAGCCGTCGTTGGTGCCTGTCATCAGGACGATGCGGTTATTAGTGCTAGAGCGCGTGATCTTTGCGATCAGCACGGTTTTGACGCCGTATTGGTTACTCGTAGTGAGCGTGGCATGACCTTGCAGTCGAAGGTAGGTGAGCCTCTGCATTTGCCAGCATTAGCGCGAGAGGTATTCGATGTGACGGGTGCGGGTGATACGGTTATTTCGGCCATGGCAGCCGGTCTTGCCAGTCAGGATAGCCTCGAGAACTCGACTCGCTTGGCCAACGTAGCTGCAGGCTTAGTTGTTGGCAAGGTCGGCACCGCAACGGTAACGCGCGAGGAGCTCGAGGATGCCTTACTGCAATCCGAGGGTGATATCGATAAAGATCTGCCTGCTCTGGGCGTCGTGACAGAGCAAGAAGCGCTAGCGGCTGTGGCGAGACTCAAGGCGGAAGGGCTACGTGTCGTGATGACGAACGGTTGTTTTGATTTATTGCACCCGGGGCATGTGACCTACTTGAGCGAAGCAGTAGCACTCGCAGATGTATTGATCGTGGCCGTTAACGATGATGCGTCGGTGGCACGTTTAAAGGGCGCTGACAGACCGATTAACAGTATTGAGTCACGGATGTCGGTTCTCGCCGGACTTCGGTCCGTGAGTTACGTCGTACCGTTTTCCGAAGACACACCCGCGCGCTTGATAGAGGCGATTTCACCTGACGTGTTAGTCAAGGGAGGGGATTACGCCATCAGTGAGATAGCGGGGCACGAGCACGTGCTGAAAAGCGGTGGCGAAGTCATCATCCTCGAGTTTGTCGAGGGTTTCTCCACCACCGCTACGATTAAACGCATCAGTACCGATAGCTAGGGCTGCGCGTTACCGATTGATATAAGCGCGCCCCATGCCGGCATCTTCAGGCAGGTATCGCTCTAGCAACTTACTTTGACGACTCTCCATTGACGTGAGTTCGCCTTCGATGACGACTGCAGTTGCGTAGCTCGTTACCTCAAGGGGATCACCGCTCCAAACGACGAGATCGGCCGAATTGCCAACAGCCAAGACGCGACTTTTGCCGCCGAAAACGTCGGCTGGGGTAGTCGTCATTGCCTGCAGTGCAAGGTCATAATCCATTCCATAGGCCACAGCAGTGCCGGCTCCTTGACGGATTTTTCGTGCGTTGTGCGTTTCGTCGCTGGTGAACATGACCGTTACCCCGGCGTTACTCAGCAACGCGGCGTTATCCAGTCGTGAGCCTAGCGAGTCAAAATCAGCCGGCAGGTTGTCCAAACCATTAACCATGACGGCAATATCCGAGCCTGCAAGCTCCTCGGCCAACATCCACGCCTCCCGAGCGCCCACAATCACGGCGTTAATGCCATGCTCATCGGCAAATCGAATGACCTGTTTGATATCAGCAGCGCGATTAGCGGCAAATACAAAAATGCCGTCGGATTTCAATCGCTTCAAAACATCGCGACCCGCGTGGGTAAGGTACTCCTGTTCGCTCGCGCGCCCATCGAGATCAGCCATAGCGCCCTCAAGCAGCATCCAGTGTGCAGCTCTCGAACCACCAACCTTTCGCGAGGCGTAGCCGTCAACGTCAATGAATATGGTGTCGTCCCCCGAGAAGCTGTCAAAACCGCCATCAAAATCAACCAGTGATCCGACACCCGCAATGGAATATTGCCCGCCGGTTGCCGCCAGTAGCGTATAACCAAAGCCCTCAGTTCGGGTGATGGCATGCAAGCTCGAAAGGGGTGAGTAGGCGCGACGGACATCAAACTCTACATGGAGCTTGCTCAGCGGCGTTTCAGTGACTGAGCTGTCTACTGACTCTCTGACCGCATTGACCTCTACCAGACCCGTTGTGGTTGCTCCGGCAAACATGGCTGGGGTCATGATGGCGCCATTCGCGTCGATGACATGATCTGCATCCTCCGATAAGTCGCTTCCAATGGCGGTGATTTCTCCGTCTTCGATGAGGATATCAGCACCCTGAAGCGTACCCATGCCACCCATGGTCATGATGGTGGCATTGTCGATTCGCAGGCTGTCAGCAGTCGCGCTGATGCCTTGTAGACCCACAGCAAGCGCTGCTAATACAGTCATTTTTCTCATTGTGAGACCTCCAAAAGCTGACCTAGCTCAAAGTCTGATACGGGTTGTAGTGTCGGATCATCCCGGTTGTAACGCTCGACACCATCGATAAAGACCTGATTGGCTTTCGCATAGACACTGAAGGGGTTGCCACTCCAGATGACAACATCAGCCATGAGCCCGGTCACTAAGCTGCCGGTGTGATCATCGATACCGAGCGATTTTGCTGCGTTCGATGTAATCCACTTGATGGCTCGCTCAGGTGCAATGTCCATGCCCGCCTTGTTGCCTCGGCTCATGGCTTTTGCCGCTTCCTGGTTAAGTCGTTGGATGCCTTCATCAGAGTCGGAATGAACCACCGAGCAGCTACCTTCTGGCCGATCTACGAGCGCAATATTTTCCTGAATGCCGTCGTAGGCCTCCATCTTGAAGCCCCACCAATCGGCCCAGAGCGCACCACAAACATCATTTTCTGCCAATTCACTGGAAATCTTGTAGGCCTCGACGCCGTGATGGAAGGTACCTACTTTGTAGTTGAACTCTTTTGCAAGATCCAAAATGGTCATCATTTCATCCGCGCGATAGCAGTGCATGTGGATGATGATGTCGCCATCGAGAACACCGGCTAGTGTCTCTAGCTCGAGATCACGCTTGGGTTTTTTAGCTTCTTTCTTCTCTTCGTCAGATAGCGCTTCGTACGTCGCATGCTCGTCGCGGTAATCAGTCGCCTTGATCCAGGCAGCTCGGTAACCCGCAATATTGCCCATGCGCGTCGATGGGCCACTTCCTTTGCGGCCATAAACACGCTTTGGATTCTCGCCGCAGGCCATTTTCAAGCCGTAGGGCGCGTCAGGGAACTTCATGCCTTGGTAGGTCACTGACGCTACGTTTTTGAGTGTGACGCCTCGGCCACCGAATAGGTTTGCCGATCCCGGTAATATCTGCATCGCAGTAATACCACCGGCAAGGGCGCGGCCAAAGCCCGGGTCCTGAGGCCATACACTGTGTTCAGCCCACACTTCGGCTGTCACGGGAGCGGTCGCTTCGTTGCCGTCGGAGTGCGCATCAACGCCGGGTGAAGGGTAAACACCTAAGTGCGAATGCACATCAATGATACCGGGGGTTACCCAGCTTCCTTCTGCGTCGATGACGCGGGTGTCAGCGCTAAGGTCTGTCGGTGGCTCACCCACGGAGACAATTTTGCCATCGACAAAGTAGAGGCTCGCCGCGTCAAGCTTTTCTCCAGTCCCGGTGAGGATGGTCGCGTTTGTAATGAGTGTTGGCGCGTGATTTGGCGCTTTGTACGTGGACGGGAAGGGTGTGTCTGCAGTGCTCACAGAGGCTGCAAAGGAGGACGTCATGAAGGTGCCTACAATGAGCCCGATTTGGTGCAAATGCTTCATAGAATTTACCTAAGGTTGTCGACCGCCAGACGATAGATCCTGAAAGCGAATTTGCCAACTACCAAAGGCAGTATGACAGGTGGCAATGTCGGGTTAGAGTGGAGGCTCGTTGAATAGCAAGCACGGAGATGTCGATATGCGACGGTTTGTTGATTTATCAATATTCTTGGAGAACGACGTGATCAGCGATCCACCGCCCATGCGTCCCAAGATTGACTACATCCGGCATGACACCGGCGCAGAACAAATGGCTGACTTTTTTGCAGGGCTTGATAAGAGCGAATTGCCCGATAGCGAAGGTTGGGCGATTGAAATGGTGCAGCTATGCACGCACAACGGTACTCATTTGGACGCTCCTTACCACTACCACAGCACGATGAACGACAAACTTGGCGGTGCTGAGCGGGCAATCACCATTGATGAGGTGCCACTTGAATGGTGTTTTCAGCCGGGAATAAAGCTGGATTTTCGCGATAGGCCCGACGGCTACGTCGTTACTGCTCAGGACGTAGAGGATGAATTAGCGCGCATTAATGTAACGCTAGAGCCGCTGACTATCGTTCTGGTCAATACCTCAGCGGGCAAGCGCTATGGCAGCGAGGACTATGTCAACGCAGGCGCTGGTATGGGTTACGAGGCAACGATGTACCTGCTAGAGCGTGGCATTAGGGTCACCGGTACAGATGCCTGGAGTTGGGATGCACCGTTTTCCTACACGGCCGAGCGCTACGCCGCCGATAAAGACGCCAGCATTATCTGGGAAGGGCACAAGGCCGGTCGTGACATTGGCTACTGTCATTTAGAGAAAATGCACAACCTCGAGGCGCTACCGGACTTCGGCTTTACGGTGAGCTGTTTCCCGCACAAAGTTCGTGGCGGTTCAGCCGGTTGGACCCGTGCGGTTGCCATCATCGATGAGGACTAGCTGACTTTTTTGATGACCTCGTAGGCATCAAGCGCCCCTTGTCGCGCTGTTTTGTGATCAACAATGGGCATTGGATAGTTCGCACCCAATTCAACGCCCGCACTCGCGAGCGTTAGTGTGGGTGCTTCCCAGGGCGCGTGGACGAATTTCTTGGGCAGCTCTGCTAGTTCAGGACACCAATGGCGGACGTAATCTCCTTCGGGGTCAAATTTCTGCCCCTGTGCAATGGGGTTGAAAATTCTAAAATAGGGCGCGGCATCAGCGCCTGAGCCAGCCACCCACTGCCAGCTACAGGCATTGGATGCGATGTCAGCGTCTAAAAGGCAGTCCCAGAACCATCGCTCACCTTCTATCCAGTGAACCAAGAGATGCTTGGTTAGAAATGAGGCGACAATCATTCGGACCCGGTTGTGCATAAAACCTGTCTGCCACAGCTCACGCATGCCCGCATCGACAATGGGGTAGCCGGTCTGACCTTGCTGCCATGCTTTGAGTTGAGCTTGCGCTATTGTCCCAAGGAAAGGCCGCGAACTGGTCTTTAAATGGAATGTTGGGCATTTCATCAAAGAGATCGATGAGCTGATAACAGAATTCGCGCCAGCCGATCTCTGCCAAAAACTTATCAATGGCTGAGCTCCATTGGGGCGCTGACAACTTTCGCTGTTGTGCTGCTGCCCATACCTGACGAGGTGATATCTCGCCAAATTTAAGGTGCGGAGAGAGTCTAGAGGTGTACCGTTTTGCCGGTATGTCACGGCCCTCCGAGTAGTGGGCTACCGGCCCTTCAAGGAACGTATCTAACGCCTCTTTAGCCCCATCCTCACCTGGTTTCCACAGCGTCGCCCACCCATCTGCCCAGTCAGGCATGCGGTCTTGCGCGCTGGGTTGAAGTTGCCAGTCTATCAAGGCATCTGTCTGCGTCGCGGTTACCGCCCATGTGACATTAGGTAGTGGCACCGGCATCGCGACGGGTAATTTGTTAGCCGCACGCCAGAATGGGGTGAACACTTTAAAGGATGTACCCGAGCCTGTTAGAACCGAGCCCGGCTCGTGCAGTAGCGTCCCGGGATACCGCTTGACCTCAACGTTTCTCTTGGCAAATTCCGCCTTAATAGACGCCTCGAGCGCAGCTGACCACGGTTGATACTGGCGAGAAAAATAGATGGCATCGGCCTGTGTAGACGCTTGTAGTTCAATTAGCGTCTCTAAGGTGTTCCCTCTTCGTAAGACGAGCTGACCGCCGAGCGATGCGATGGAGGCCGATAGTGACGTCAAACTCTCGTGCAGCCACCACTGACTCGCTCCACCAAAACCCCAATCGCCCGCCACCTGCTCGTCGTAAATAAAAACGGGCAAGACATCGCCGCGCTGCGCTGCAGCGTTGAGTGCAGGGTGGTCATGGATTCTCAGATCTTGTCTGAACAGTAAGATAGTGGTGCTCACGCGGATTTGCTCTCTTGAGAAGGAATAATTTGATCGACAGCGGCTACCAGACGGTTCATTGCCGACTGCTCAACTTTGAGGGTTGCCATATCATCGGCACGGGTTTCACCCTCATTGACGATAATGATGGGTATGCGCAGCTTTTCGGCGATGCGACAAAAGCGAAAGCCGGAATAGACCTGCAAAGAGCTTCCGACCACGAGAAGCCCGCCAGCGCGGGATAGTGATTCAGCGCAAGCATCAACCCGTGACCTGGGTACGGTGCCACCAAAAAAGACAACGTCGGGCATGACGACTCCGGAGCACTGCTTGCACTGGGGAATGGTTGTTTTCTCCACGTAGGTATCGGGCACATCGGCATCGCCATCAGGCCTGGCAATGTGTTGGTAATCGGTGACAAAGGGATTGGCTTGCAATAGCCGGGTTTGGAAGCTCTGCCGCGACTCTTGCTCACCACAATTCAAGCAAACGACCTGATCAAGTCGTCCATGAAGATCGACGACGCGTTGCGAGCCTGCTTTTTGGTGCAATCGGTCAACATTTTGTGTGATCAGCAGGTCGACCTTGCCTGCGCGCTCAAGTTCAGCGAGTGCGAAGTGCGTCGCGTTGGGACGCGCACCATCGACACCAACCCAACCGACCATTGAACGCGCCCAATACCGTTTCCGCTTGCTCTCAGCCTCGACGAATTCTTTGTGCTGGATGGGGTCAACCCGGAGCCATCGGCCGGTACGATCGCGATAGGTGGGAATGCCCGAGTTCGCGCTGACGCCCGCACCGGTCAGTACCGTCCATCGCTCGATGCGATGCAACCAAGTGGACAAAGATTCAACCGTTTGATGCATTGGACGTATACGTTAGCTACTGTGTTTTGGTTGGTGTTAAGGGCCTAAGGATAAGTCGACGATGAAAGTATTTGTTACAGGCGGGACGGGCCTAATTGGACGCGCTTTGGTCAAGCGCCTAATTGAGGATGGACACGACGTCACTGTACTAACCAGACAATCGCTTGATAGCTCAGAAGGTGTCACATACATCAATTCGATCGATAACTTGAACACGCGTCAGGACATCGTCATCAACCTCGCCGGCGCCGGTTTAGCGGACCGTCGGTGGTCGCCAGCCTACAAAAAAGAGATACGCGCAAGCCGAATTGATCTAACCGAGGCATTGGTATCGCGTTTGCGAAACATTGGTATGCCCGAGCTGCTCATCAGTGGTAGCGCGATTGGTATCTACGGTGAAAGTAAAGTACGCGACTTCTGCGAGACGGACGGGGTGGGAAGCGGTTTTTCGGCGCAATTATGTCGTGATTGGGAAGCCAGTATTGGCGACCTTGGAAGTGAGACCACCCGCTGCGTCCTTCTGCGCACCGGTGTGGTACTAGATAAAACTCTCGGTGCTTACCCCCAAATGACCCAATCGTTCAAGTTTGGTTTGGCGTCCTGGATGGGGCAGGGGGACCATTGGCTTAGCTGGATCCACCTGGCGGACATGGTGGGCGCCATTATGCATTGCATTCAAAATGAGGCGGTATCCGGACCTGTCAATATGACAGCACCGAACCCGGTAACGCATCGATCATTTGCCGATGAGGTTCGCAATGTCACAACGACAGTGATGGGTATCGGTATGCCCGGCTGGGTCATGCGGATTATGGTGGGGGAGATGGCCGATGAGCTCCTTTTGGTGGGTCAGCGAGTCATCCCAAACAAACTGCTGTCTACTGGCTACGAGTTTCGATTTGGCGAACTGAAAGACGCTGTTGCCGACATCGATGCGCGATAGCCGAGCTGCCTGTCACCAGTTGCCGCTTTGTCGGTAGTCGTCAAACGCGTGTTGTACATCAATTTGACCTTTGAGCTTCTTGAGCGCTGAACGCTCTAGTTGACGCACCCACTCGCGACTCACGCCCAGCTTGTCGGCGATTTCGGCCCGGCTTAGGGGCGGTCCGTTTTGCAGACCCCAACGCGCCATAACGACTTGTCGCTCATTGGCTTCAAGTCTACCAATGGCATTACCCAGAAAGGTCCCGAGCGACGCCTGCTCAGCATCGTCGCCTGCTTCGCCAAAGGTTTCTCCCACAAGACCGTCGACCAAGGTCTCGTCGTCCTCATCAAACTTCGGAGCGTCTAGTGAGACAGTAAGATTACGTAACTGCAATAGTTCGCGCGCTTTGTCAGGGTCCATGCCCGCATTCGCTGCGATGGTATCAGCATCTGCCTCTTGTCCGGTCCTCGCTTGTTCGGCGTAGCGTTCTTTGTAAAGACGGCCAATCTGTTCTTGAACGTGAGTAGGGAAGCGAATCAGCGTACCGGCATCACCTACATAGCGTCTGACAGCCTGCGTTATCCAGTTGAAACAGTAAGTGCTGAATCTGAAACCTTTTTCGTACTCGAATTTCTCGGCGGCACGGATGAGTCCAAGCGTTCCTTCTTGAACAAGATCCAGATAACCCACCCCCCGACCTTTGTACCGTGAAGCGATCGAATAGACGAGTCGAAGGTTATGCATGACCAGTCGATCTCGAGCCTCGGTATAGGTGCGCAATTGCTTCTTGATGGCAGACAACAACGCGTGGTCGAGTGCAAACGATGGGACAGGGGTCTGCCAATGACGCTGCCAGTGTCCAATAGCGTCTGCGACCGTATCGGCAAATTGACCACCTGCCCGCCGCAATATCGCGACGGCGATGCCGATGGTTAGGCTCGCTGGTAGCTCTAGCGATTCAACGTATTTGAGACGTGCAGCGCTCGTTTTTAGCTCTGGCAGCTTCTTGGCGGCGTTTCGTGACTGATCCGCGTGCGACCCATCGCTGAATAGCGCGGCCAACTCGCGACGCAAGACAAAGTGCAAGTCTCGATTTGGAAAGCGTTGGATCTGTGGTGGATTGTCCAGGCACTCGCGACAAAACTGGGCTAAGTACAGACTTAGCTCGTCGTTTTCACTGATGAGAGCATAGATTTCCCTAACAGCACTCCACTTGGTGCTGTCTATCGACTGCTCCTGCTCCGCAGTAAGCAGGTCGTAACGACGTGCTTCCGCAAACATCAATTCGATGTCTTTTTCGTCTGTGTTGTCGATCATTTCCGCTGCCCCGAATCCCTCATCTATCTATACGACTCATCGCGAAGACTGCCCAGAAAAAACTGGACAATGTCCACCTAGCACCTGAACAACTCTTGGACACTCAGTAAAAGGACTGATCTGGACCGGGAAATGTCGCGTAAATCACGACAATTGATGAACAAATGCCGGGGTAAAACATGAACGCACCAGCCAACACAGCAAACCTACTCGAACCAAGACCACTCTATGGCATTGGAACTGTCGCCCGTCTTACGGGGTTAAAACCAGACACACTTCGAGTATGGGAGCGGCGATATGGGCTGGGAGCGAGTTACAAATCGGCTTCAGGTCGTAGGTTGTTCACCCAGTCTGACCTAGAGCATTTGCAGTTGATTACTGCATTGGTTGAGGATGGTGTACGCATTGGTGAGATTGCCTCCTCCGATCGCAAGACGCTCGAGTTGCTGGTCAGTAATCGTGGCAGCCGCATGGCGAAGGCCATCCCCGCGGCAAAGTCACGGGTTGTATTCGTCGGTGCGGAGCTCTGTCAGTGGTTGGACGGCCACCAGGGTTGCTTGTCAGGTATCAGCGCATTTTTGTCGCGCATGCCACTCGCGAACGCAGTTGATGCTTTAGACGTAAATGAAACGGCCGACATGTTGGTGGTTCATTGCCCGTCCGTGTCTATGACCAACATTAACGCCATGGACACACTAGCCAACCGGCTCGGCGCGAAGCGTACCCTGGTTCTCTATCAGCTTTGCAACAGTCGTTGGATTGAAGAGATCGAGCGTCGTGGTATGACGGCTTTAGAGTACCCGCCCGAGTCTGCACGACTCGCCTTCGAACTTGGACGGGTTGCCATCGACCATGAATCGAAGCGGGGCGAGATCAACCTAGGTGAGCTCATTCAAGCAAAGCCACGAATATATGACGAGGGGACCCTCAACGCCGCTGCAAAGCTT
The DNA here is from genome assembly GCA_038143085.1 of Halieaceae bacterium. Lineage (GTDB taxonomy): Bacteria > Pseudomonadota > Gammaproteobacteria > Pseudomonadales > Halieaceae > Luminiphilus. The sequence continues at coordinate 22,697 of JAYQLG010000006.1, read as the reverse complement.
AAGAGTCTCCTTGACTGTGAGTGTCCAAAGCACATCTCAGATCTCATCAAAACGCTCAGCGAGTTCGAACACTACTCGACTGCCTGCAGCGTTGAGAACTGGCACGAAGCTGCAGTTCATTCCTGCATCTACGCCTACACGGCTCAAGCGCGTTATCTCATGGAGAAAGCGCTTCAGGCCGCTCTGGAAGGCAGAGGCGAGGAGCTCACTAAGATCATGCGAAGCCCTAACTAATTCGGGGCTTTTAAGCTATTGATCTCGCGAGAATCGTTACGATAATCGCAGGGCACACAAATCTGACATACCACGGCCACCAGCGCATGAAAAATGTGCTGGAGGTCGCTTCTTCGTTCTTGGCGAGTTCTTTCAATAGGACATCTCGTCGCCACACCCATCCTGCATAAATGCAGAGCGCGAAACCAAGGAGCGGCTGTGAGTAGCGTGTACTAACCGTAATGACCAGCCCGAAGAGCAGTATCGAAGTTCATGACGATGGCAGCGCTCATTGCTGTGATGATGGCTGTTGCGATGAAGGCGGCTCTCAGACGTCCCCACTGGAAACGCTCAACCAAGAATGACACAGGCACCTCCAACATGGAGATAGATGAGGTGAGGGCCGCAATACTCATGAGTCCGAAGAAGCCCAGCGCAAGCACTGTCCCAGTTTCATTCATGGAGTCGAAGAGGGCGGGTAGCACCACAAAGATGAGCGTGTCCTCAGACAAGAGGCCACCGGCTTCGTTGAAGATCATGACACCACGTTCAGCGGCGACATACATTGCCGGCAGAATGAGAAAGCCCGCTAAAACGGCAATGCCAACATCAACCAATGCCACTTGTACCCCAAGGCTGGGGAGATGCTCTTCATCTGAGACGTAAGAGCCGTAGATGAGCATGGTGCCGACGCCCAATGAGAGTGAGAAGAACGCCGCTCCCATGGCGTTAAACACTAGCTCGGTAGACCACAACTTAGAGAGGTCAGGCACGAGATAGACAGCGAGACCTTTGCCGGCACCTTCAAGCGTCATCACATAGAGTGACAGCAAAATAAGCGTCGCGATGAGCGCCGGCATTAGGCGTTTCGACCAGCGCTCGATCCCTTTTTCAACACCACCAGCAACCACGGCCATGGTCAATGTCATGAAGATGAGCATCAATATGAGGTTCCGCGATAGACCGAACTCGGAGAGCCATGTTGCGGTCTCGGTCGCGCCCAGCGCATCAAGCGGATAGGCGGCGCCAAATCCGATCATCCAGCCCGACACAATGGCATAAAAGCTAAGAATCAGACTCGCAGTGAAGATGCCTACAATACCAACCAGCGTGCCGACACCACGCTGTGTTCCGTTACGCGAGACCTTTGCGAGCGCAGCGATCATGTTGCCGTGGGCGTGGCGACCTAAGGTGAGTTCTGCCATTAAAACGGGGTAGGCCAGAAGAAAGGCTAGTAAGAGGTAAACGACGACGAACGCTGCGCCGCCGTTACTGGCTGCTTGAGTCGGGAAGCCCCAGATGTTGCCTAAACCGACGGCTGATCCAGCCGCCGCCATGATGAAACCAAACCGTGAACCAAACTCGCCGCGTTGCGATGCCACTGCTGCTGCCCCTTGTTTATTCGTTATTTTACAAAACTGTACTGTAACACTCTCAAACGGGGTCGCGTATGCGTTGTGACGTGATATGATCGCGCGCTCTCGCCCACCCCGGGTGGTGAAATTGGTAGACACAGGGGACTTAAAATCCCCGCTCATTGCGAGCGCACCCACTCGCGACTCACACCCAACTTATCGGCGATTTCGGCTCGGCTCAGGGGTGGTCCGTTTTGCAGACCCCAACGGGCGAGGACAACTTGTCGCTCATTGGCTTCAAGTCTACCAATGGCATTACCCAGAAAGTTCCCGAGCGACGCTTGTTCAGCGTTATCGCCTGCTTCACCAAAGGTTTCACCGACAAGTCCGTCGACCAAGGTCTCGTCGTCCTCATCAAATTTCGGAGCATCTAACGACACAGTAAGATTACGTAACTGCAATAGTTCGCGTGCTTTGTCAGGGTCCATGCCCGCATTGGCTGCGATGGTATCAGCATCTGCCTCTTGTCCGGTCCTCGCTTGTTCGGCGTAGCGTTCTTTGTACAGACGGCCAATCTGTTCTTGAACGTGAGTAGGGAAGCGAATCAGCGTACCGGCATCACCTACATAGCGTCTGACAGCCTGCGTTATCCAGTTGAAACAGTACGTGCTGAATCTGAAACCTTTTTCGTACTCGAATTTCTCGGCGGCACGGATGAGTCCAAGCGTTCCTTCTTGAACAAGATCCAGATAACCCACCCCCGACCTTTGTACCGTGAAGCGATCGAATAGACGAGTCGAAGGTTATGCATGACCAGTCGATCTCGAGCCTCGGTATAGGTGCGCAATTGTTTCTTGATGGCGGACAGCAACGCGTGGTCGAGCGCAAACGATGGAACCGGCGTCTGCCAATGACGCTGCCAGTGTCCAATCGCGTCTGCGACCGTATCGGCAAACTGACCACCTGCCCGCCGCAGTATCGCGACGGCAATGCCGATGGTCAGACTCGCTGGTAGTTCTAACGATTCAACGTATGCTTGAGACGCGCAGCGCTCGTTTTGAGCTCTGGCAGCTTTTTGGCGACGTTCCGTGACTGATCCGCGTGCGACCCATCGTGAATAGCGCCGCCAGCTCGCGGCGCAACACAAAGTGCAGGTCTCGATTTGGAAAGCGTTGGATCTGTGGTGGATTGTCCAGGCACTCGGAGACAAAACTGGGTGAGATACTGACTCAGCTCGTCGTTTTCAGCGATGAGAGCGTAGATTTCCTAACAGCACTCCACTTGGTGCTGTCTATCGACTGCTCTTGCTCCGCAGTAAGCAGGTCGTAACGACGTGCTTCCGCAAACATCAATTCGATGTCTTTTTCGTCTGTGTTGTCGATCATCTGCGCTGCCCCGTGTGCGACCTATATCTATACGACTCATCGATAAAACTGCCCAGAAAAAACTGGACAATGTCCAGCTACTACATGAACAAGTCTTGGACACTCAGTAAAAAAGACTGATCTGGACCGGGAAATCACCCGTAAACCACGACAATTGATGAACAAAATCCGGGGTAAAACATGAACGCACCAGCCAATACCGCAAACCTCCTCGAACCAAGACCGTTGTATGGCATTGGAACTGTTGCACGACTGACAGGGTTAAAACCAGACACCCTTCGAGTATGGGAGCGTCGATACGGACTGGGCGCAAGCTACAAATCGGCTTCTGGACGCCGGTTGTTCACCCAGTCGGACCTCGAGCATCTGCAGCTCATCACAGCTTTGGTCGAAGACGGTGTGCGCATCGGTGAGATTGCGTCGTCCGATCGTAAAACGCTCGAATTGCTGGTCAGTAATCGTGGCAGTCGCATGGCCAAGGCCATCCCCTCGGCAAAGTCACGGGTGGTATTTGTGGGTGCGGAGCTTTGCCAGTGGTTAGATGGTCATCAAGGTTGCTTGTCGGGCATCAGCGCGTTTTTGTCGCGAATGCCACTCGCAAACGCAGTTGATGCTTTGGACGTTAACGAGACGGCCGACATGTTGGTTGTTCATTGCCCGTCCGTGTCGATGACCAATATTAACGCCATGGACACGTTGGCAAATCGACTCGGCGCAAAACGTACGTTGGTGCTTTATCAACTTTGCAACAGTCGTTGGATTGAAGAGATTGAGCGTCGTGGTATGACAGCACTGGAGTACCCGCCCGAGTCAGCGCGCCTTGCGTTCGAGCTTGACCGGTGGCGATTGACCACGAAGCAAAGCAGGGTGAAATCAACTTGGGTGAGCTCATGCAAGCGAAGCCCCGAATGTACGACGACAGCACGCTCAACGCGGCAGCGAAGCTCAAGAGCCTGCTCGATTGTGAGTGTCCAAAGCATATCTCAGATCTGATCAAAACGCTCAGCGAGTTCGAAACTTACTCGACCGCCTGCAGTGTTGATAACTGGCACGAGGCGGCAGTTCACTCCTGCATCTACGCCTACACGGCACAAGCCCGCTATCTTATGGAGAAGGCGCTTCAGGCCGCTCTGGAAGGTAGGGGCGAGGAGCTCACTAAGATCATGCGAAGCCCCAACTAATTTGCGGTTTCATGCTATTGATCTGGCGAGAATCGTTACGATAATCGCCGGACACACAAATCTGACATACCAAGGCCACCAGCGCATAAAGTATGTGCTGGCGGTCGCTTCTTCGTTCTTGGCGAGTTCTTTGAAAGGACATCCCGCCGCCACACCCATCCTGCATAAACGCACAGCGCTAAGCCGAGTAGCGGCTGCGAGTAGCGTGTGCTGACCGTAATGACCAGCCCAAACAGCGTATCGAAGTTCATTACGATAGCAGCGCTCATTGCCGTGATGATGGCTGTCGCAATGAAGGCAGCTCTCAGGCGTCCCCACTGAAAACGCTCAACCAAGAAGGAAACGGGTACCTCCAACATGGAGATAGACGATGTCAGGGCCGCAATACTCATGAGACCGAAGAAGGCCAGGGCAAGCACCGTTCCGGTTTCGTTCATGGAGTCGAAGAGGGCGGGAAGCACCACGAAGATCAAAGTGTCCTCAGACAAGAGGCCACCGGCGTCATTGAAGATCATGACGCCACGTTCAGCGGCGACGTACATTGCCGGCAGGATGAGAAACCCCGCCAAGACGGCAATGCCCACATCAACCAAGGCCACTTGCACCCCAAGGCTAGGGAGGTGCTCTTCATCTGAGACGTAAGAGCCGTAGATGAGCATGGTGCCCACGCCCAATGAGAGTGAGAAGAACGCCGCACCCATGGCGTTAAACACCAACTCGGTAGACCACAATTTAGAAAGGTCAGGTACGAGGTATACAGCGAGGCCTTTGCTGGCACCTTCAAGTGTCATCACATACAACGACAACAAAACAAGCGTAACGATGAGTGCCGGCATTAGGCGCTTTGACCAGCGCTCGATCCCTTTTTCGACACCACCGGCAACCACGGCCATGGTCAGTGTCATGAAGATGAGCATCAACATAAGGTTCCGCGATAGACCAAACTCGGAAAGCCATGTTGCAGCCTCCGTCGCACCCAGCGCATCAAGTGGGTAGGCGGCGCCAAATCCGATCATCCAGCCCGAAACAATGGCATAAAAACTAAGAATCAGACTCGCAGTGAAGATGCCGACAATACCCACTAGCGTACCGATGCCACGCTGGGTTCCGTTACGCGAGACCTTAGCTAGCGCAGCGATCATGTTGCCGTGGGCGTGGCGGCCTAAGGTGAGTTCTGCCATTAAAACGGGGTAGGCGAGAAGAAAGGCGAGCAGAAGATAAACTACGACAAACGCCGCGCCGCCATTACTGGCTGCTTGGGTTGGGAAGCCCCAGATGTTGCCTAAACCGACAGCTGATCCCGCCGCTGCCATGATGAAACCAAACCGTGAACCAAACTCGCCGCGTTGCGATGCCACTGCTGCTGCCCCTTGTTTAATCGTTATTTTACAAAACTGTACTGTAACACTCTCAAACGGGGTCGCGTATGCGTTGTGACGTGATATGATCGCGCGCTCTCGCCCACCCCGGGTGGTGAAATTGGTAGACACAGGGGACTTAAAATCCCCCGCTCATTGCGAGCGTGCCGGTTCAAGTCCGGCCCCGGGGACCATTTAAGTTACTGCTATAAATACGGGTTGAGCGATCAAAACTTCCGGGTTGGTAACCTACTGCTGTGGCGATCTTGATACCCGCATGGGGTCGTCGATAGCGATGATCACGGGTTCTAAATCAGCAGGGCCTGGCTCTGTGTACCGGACTCCCTCAAAGGGTTCTGGTCCGGGGCCTCCGGGGTTGTAGAAGGCCCGATAACCGCCTTCAAGTGATGGGATCTCAACGTGCGTAACACTCCGCGCCGCATCCAAATCGCCACTAAGAATGATGTCAATATAGTTGTCGCGATCCTCCGAGTAACAGTCGTCGTAAAAGATGCCGTTTTCCTCATCAATCGCTTGCCCGACATCTGATAGGCCCAAGACCCGTAGCATGCCCCCATCAACTGAATAATCTTGTTCCGTGCTCTCAAGTAGCACTGTTTCCCCGTTTACCCCCCGAGCATGTATGCGGAAGAAATCCTCATAATCGTCGGGATGCAAGCCCGTTATGCCGTCGGGTGAGAAGCCACCGCTGGTAAGCACCCGAATTCTGAAAATCCGCAACTGCGCCATAGAGTGAGACCTCGTCATTCGGCATTGCAGCGGAGTTTTGCTCAATAAGCGGAAGGCCACCTTCGCCTGAGGGGATTGTTTCAACGACATTGAGCTTTGCACCGACCAGAATGGGGCCCGCGCCATAGCCCGTGGTGTCGGGAGAAGTCCATGTTAGACCCACGGCGTTGAATTCTTGACCGCCGGGTCCTACCAGCAATAGCGGCGTTGCGTCCTCCACAATATCGAGTCGTACAGGATAGACCGCATCAGACTCTGATGGCTTCCCTCTGTTCCCAAAGGCCCCAAATGCAACGATCGTATTGCGCTCGTTCAATTCCCAGTTAGGTAGCAGGGTTACTGCGTTTGGAAACACAACCTCGCCAGTATTGAGCGTGAACTGAAAATCACTGACATCAGCAGTTTCTGTGGCAACTGGCCAACTGAATACGATCGGTAACCCATCGTCAAAATCCGCGTAGCCTTTGGAAACGTTGCTCACCCCAGCTGCGGGGGCCATGCTGGTCCGATTGGCATCCGAGGGTTCTTGACCGCTGGTGCACACGACAGACTCGTACCAGGCGCCGCCAGCCTCCAGTGCTGCTTCTTCAGTGAGTTCGTTAACGCCAATAATGTTGTCGAACCCCATGCCTGCGGAGAAGATTTTTGGCTCATCATCCCAGTAGTCGGCACTGGATAACTCACCATTAAATGTGGCGTTGGTCAGCGGCGACTCGTCCCCCGTCGCGACAGTGACCACCAAGGTGTCCGTGACGGTATTTGTGCCATCGCTGGCAGTAACCTCCAGACTTATCTGTTGTTCTGATGCTACATCTGGAGCTACGAACTTAGGATCAGCAACACTCGCGTCGCTAAAAATCATGTAGGGGCCGTCGACTCTGCGCCAGTTGTAGGTGAGTGATGCGTTACCGCTAAACCCTGAGGTAGTAGCTTCGAGGCTGACAAGATCATCTTCGATAACATTTTGATCATCTCCAGCATTTACAGCTGGCGCGGCAGCTGGGGGTGGTGAGGGCTCTGGATCGATCACTACGGCTGATCCATCATCTCCACCGCCGCTGCACCCGCCGAGGGCCGCGCTAATCAGAGTTAAAGCGAGGCAATACTTTCGAAAGTCGTTCATCATCGGTCCTAAATTGGGATGTATCAGCCGCCGTTGTGTCTGTTGAGTGCGATAGCGGTCTGTTTCGAGTGGTTATACGGAGCAATTAACCTGACCCGTCGCTAGTCAATAAAGCTTTACAACACGGTGGTACGGGAGTTTGGCTAACCGGAACACTGTTTCTTTAAAGGCTTAGATAATTGGTACAAAATTGGCACTGGGGGCTGTAACTCATTGTTTTAAAACATGATTGAGTTCCGGCCCCGGGGACCAAAAACTTTTAAATAAAAACAACACGTTTACCGCTGGAATTGTGACGGTCACTGTAAAATTGGATTTAAAGTGATTTGACTCGCCGTTAACGCTCAACAACCTTGCTGATCATCGCGACCGGCTCGCCTTTATTCACAGGGGGTGTGCTAATGACGTAGTTCACCACCCCGGCGAAAGGTGCTCGTATCGTTAACAACTCGTTCCCAAGGAAGTCCACGAGCACACCGAGCACGGCGTTTTCGGCCACAAAGTAGCCGTCTTTGGTAACTGCGCGGAAAATGCCAGATTGTGGGCTCGTTATGACTTTGTAGTCGCCTAACCACGTGATTCCTGCGTTAATCACCTCGTCCTCGGCGATCATGTCCAGGTGCCGCAACACATTCCATATCCCTCTCTCTGCCATTCCTACCCAGTAAGGATCGTTAGACCCAGATTTTCCAGTCTCAGTTGTGATGGCTGGAATGCCTCTCTCAATCGCTGTTTGATCTGTAAACAACGAGGGTCCGCTAGCGTGCTGTGGCCCTGTGTCCATGACGATGTGGTCCAATCCAAAGGCCACTGCCAATCCCTCTATTTTGTTGTCAAAGACAGCGTCTCCCGTCACAGGCATATAAACGTAAGGCCGCAGAGCCTCATTGCCGTCTCCTGCATGCAGATCGATAAGGTAGTTAGCTTGCTCGATTACCTCGGTGGTGAGGATGTGGGCAATGCGTTGACTGACACTGCCATCGGGATCGCCGGGAAACATGCGATTCAAGTTTTTACCATCACCTGGGCTGTAATAAATCGTGCGACCCAAGAAAGCAGGCATATTGGCGATATGTACCAGGATTATGGTGCCGCTGAGAGCTGCAGGATCTAGTTGCGTTCTCATTGCCTGTAGCGCAGTGATGGGGGGTACTCATAGCCGTGAATGCCGGCGATGAGAGCAAGCACCGGTCCATCACTAGCCCCATGCACAATCGTCACAGGTATTGTGGTGCCTTCGTCCATACCCTCGGGCACGGTAATGAACCCTGACACTCGCTCACCTCTAGGCACACTGATCTCTACGACGGTGAAGTCGTCAGCGGCCGCATAGAGATGTACCACGCTCAGCACCGAAAACAGAAAAACCTTACTTAGCGCTGTCATGATCTTTTCAACCTTCATTACCTGTGTTGCTCGAGTCTATAGTGGCAACCGGGGCCGGGACTAGAACCGGCGCGACTTTATTGATGTTTAGGACTGGTTGCGTTAGACGAGGCTAGAGAATTTCAGTGGGTGTTAATCCTGCCTAAATTGCTCGTGGCATGATTTGCAGGATTGAGTTAACGCCTTAAAAGCCTCGCCAACAGTTCCAGAATCTCCGGAGTCGGCAGCATCAACAAGCGCCTGAGCCGCGTCGTCAAAAGACTGAATCGCGACTAGAAAGTCATCCCACAGTAACCATATTTCATCTCTCGCTTCAGAGGGGGTCGGATTAGTATTCGGTGGGAAGAAAGTCTCCATTTCCCGTGACCATGAGAGGAGGCTTTGGGCTTCCGTCATGACTCTTTCAGCGTCACTACGTGAAATCGCTTGTTTTATCGTTTTAGTCGCTCTTTCACTGTCCTTAAACCTATCCATGCGCTCTTTAACAATACCCGTTGCTCCTTTGTGAGCCAGAGCATTTGAGGATAGGGTCAAGGTGCCAGCGAACACCGCTAAACCAACAAGTGCGACCCTCTTGAGCATCCAGTTGCGCATATCTCCCCCTCAAATTAAAGAAGACCAGTCTCAATCTTGGCTAAAGCCTTGATACTTTTATTAGCATACCGTCTTTAATGACCACGGGTACTTCACGCAAGCGGGTTATGTCCAAAAGTGGATCGCCGCGGACAGCAATAATATCGGCCTGTAATCCCTCGCGGAGGACGCCAACTTTGTCACCGAGCTCCATATGTTCTGCCGCACCAGATGTGGCTGATTTAATGGCTTGCATGGGTGTCATGCCGCGTTCGACCATAATCTCGAACTGCCAACCGCCCATATCGTGGGGCAGAACACCGCCGTCGGTACCATAAAGTAGCGTTGCACCTGCGGCCACTGCCTTCTCAAACACGACCCGCTGGGCCTCAGTCGTGTCGTAGTTGCGCTGGATAAACACCTCGGGGTATCCGAGCTCCCGTCCAACGGTATCGGTGTACGTCCCGTTATAAACATCCATCGACAGCGCCACATTGTTCTCAACCGCCAATGCAATAGTCTCATGGGAGAGCAGGGAGGCGTGCTCCAGCGAGTTCACACCCGCAAGGATGGCGTCTCGACCTGATTGGTCGCTATGCACATGGGCTGTGACTTTTACACCATGTTGTTTTGCCACTGCTACAACGGCTGCAATGTCATCTTGATGCATCTCCGGAGCACCGGGTTCAGTGCCTGTCGAGAAAACAGCCCCTGATGCAATGACCTTCAGAAAGTCAGCACCTTTAGCAATTGCACTTTGGGCTCTCTCAGCGAATTGCTCTGGCGTTGACGCAATACCTTGTTGCGACTCGGCCGGTATCTGGTCAGTCGGTATCTCTGGAAACGTTAGGTCGCCACCACCACCCGGTATCGTGAGATAAGGGCCTGCAGATTGAATTCTTGGGCCGATCGCTTCACCTGCGTCTATCTTCGCTTTTGCGATAGCGAGCGTATCCGGGAACCAGGCGCCCGCGTGTCGGACTGTTGTAAAGCCATTGTGCAAGGTGGTCTCTGCGTTTCGTAGTATTAGTGCGAGGTTGTCCGCCTGCGTTCGACGGGCGTAGACGCCGTAGTCAGCAGCATCCTCAGGGTTCGCATCGAAATGAACGTGCGTGTTTATGAGTCCGGGAAGGCAGGTGTAATTGCTTAGGTCCAAATCAACGACATTTACCGATGGTGTTTCCGTAATGGAAACGATGCGTCCACTTTGAATCCCCAGCGTTCGTGGTCCGAGCACTTGTTCGGATATGCCGTCGATCACGCTGCCGCAGCGGATAGTGGCGATAGTGCTTGGGCGCTCCACCTCAGATTCCGCTGTGGCGATTCCAGCCACTACAAACGTGATTGCTAGAAGCGCTCGCATAAGGACGTTGATAATTGCTTGTGGCTTTTGCATGTCGACTTATTACCCGGTCACTAACCCATAAATTAGGCTTCTGGTTTCTTGCGTTCGTCTCTCAAGGTTTGAGTTTCTCTTATTCACGATCCAAAAGGCAGCGTGCTCCAGCCTATCGTAAATAAATCAACTCTCGAAAACCTAGAATCCACCCGCTTCAAGCATTTCTCGGATAGCTGATTGATAGGCTCATTGCGATTACCAGCGGCCCATCCTGATCAACGAGGCCAACACAGCTTGGTACGGCGAGATCATGGTTCACCCATGGGGCCACTCCCTTACAACACGGTAAGCATCGCTAGCCAGATCAGTTGGTGTAGACTCACATCCAATATAAAAACAACACAGAGTCTTACACTATGGTCACACCACCTATTTCACGCGTTTTAAAATCTGCGAGTTCATTTGTTCTCGCTACATTGATGCTGGCGACTCCTTTGTCGGGCATCGCGTCTCTGGAGATGAGTAAGCCAGAAAAGCAGGGCGTATCGACCGAAAAATTAAATCGCCTGTCTGAGCTGTCGAAACAGTATGTTGATGAGGGACGGGTGACCGGTATCGTTAACCTCGTCCTACGCAATGGAGAGGTCATTCATTACGAGGCGACGGGCCACCGAGGCGCTGACGATCCGTCACCTATGCAGGTCGATGATCTCTTTCGTATTTACTCGATGACCAAGCCGATCACGGCGGTCGCAGCGATGCAGCTGTACGAGCAAGGCAAGTTTCAGCTTTCTGATCCCGTCTCGAAATTTGTGCCGGAGCTCAAAGACCTCAAGGTCCTCAACGCCGGTGGGCAGTTTGAGCCCGCAGCGCGTGAGATGACGATGCATCAGCTGCTAATGCACACCACCGGCATGTCCTATGGCTTTGCTGCTGCTGTCGATGCTGTTGATCAGCGTTACGCAATGGCCGATCTCTGGGCGGCTAAAGATCTTGATGAATTAGCGGTTCGCATTGGCCAGCTTCCGCTGAAGTTTCATCCTGGAGATCGTTGGCATTACTCGGTGGCGGTTGATATCACAGGGATTGTGGTTCAGCGCCTGTCGGGGCAACCGTTCGACGAGTATTTGGAAGAGCACATTTTTGCGCCTCTCGGCATGTCCGATACGTTTTTCGAGGTTCCAGAGTCTGAGCGCGACCGGTTCGTTCCCAATCACTTTATCAATCCTGAAACGGGAGCGCTGACCAACACCAAATACGCGCCACCACCATTTTCCTACCGTGATGGCGTTGCAATGATTGATTATTTTGATGTGTCGCTTTTCTCAGGTGGTGGCGGCTTGGTCTCTACAGCCATGGACTACGCGAAATTCTCGGAAATGATGCGTCGCGGTGGCTCGTTTAATGGCGCTCGCATCCTAGGACCCAAAACGGTTGCATTCATGACCAAAAACCATCTCGCGGCAGATTCAATGCTGGACTCGTGGGGTGAAAGGCCAACCGACGACATCGGACGTCCCGGATTTGGGTTTGGTTTGGGCTTTGGGGTAGTCACTGATTCAACCGCCATTAGCAGCATGGGTAGTGACGGTGAGTACAACTGGGGCGGGGCAGCAGGGACCGTTTTCTGGATTGATCCTGTCGAGGAGCTGGTGGTTATCAGTATGATTCAGCTTATGCAAAGTCCCTGGCCTTTGCGCTCGGATGTAAAGGTTGCTGTCTACCAGGCATTGTCAGAGTCTTACGAAAAGTAACGTAGCCGTGTAGCGCGGCCTCCCTCATGGGAGTGCCGCTGCAAACGACCTAGTTGAGCACTTTATAGCCTCGACCTCGGAGGCATTGTTTCACGACACGTTCCGTCTCGCGAACGCCTTCTTGCGCACCACGCACACCGCCGGTGACGGCTCCGACGCCGGCGCCTCGCTCTGCAGAGTTAGGTTCTCGATCAATAATGGCGCCAATGGCGCCGCCCACAACGGCTCCGCCAACGGCGCCGCGAGCGACTTTTTCGCCCGTGCGCACCTCATCGGCGTAGACCTCGCATTCGGCTTTATCGGCGTAATATCGACTCATATCGACGCCTTTTCGGTCGATAATAGGCTCATCGACAAATGGGCGACTACTGGTGCACCCAGTTGCCCACAAGCACACAGCAAGCACTAAAAAAATTCGCATAGTTACCTCTCAAACGCTTATTACCTGGCAAGTATACGTCTGATGTGATGAGCTCCGTCGATACGTGGGTTCCCGCTCATGTCCGCGGTATGTATCCCTAACGCTCATGTGCCGCGGGACTGCGAGCATGCATATTCATGTGTTTTGAGCGTAATTGGGTGATGAGTAATGAAGCGGTACGGGCTACTCGGCAGACCATAACGCTAGCTTTTTCGGGCTTACGTAGGCTGCCTTACGATTTTCGCGACGCTCTGTGCTGTTGCAAGCAGCTTCCCGTCTTCATCCAAAAGCTCTGATTCCATGAAAGCTGTCTTGTAGGTCGCTTGGCGGATCCAGCCTCTGGCAAAGACAGGGCCTTTGCCACCACGTGTGACCGCGTGGTAGCGCGTTGTCACCTCGAAACTTGAGAGCGCAACAACGCCCTCAGGACCCAAATGCGCAAAGACCGCGTGCGACATGGCCGCATCAAGCATCACGGTAATGAAGCCGCCTTGCACCACGTCTATGGAGTGACAGTGATCCGTCATGGGTCGAAATTCAAACGTGCAGCTCTGACCCTCACTATCGACCGCAATGATGTTCCCGTTAAGCAGTTCGATGAATGGCGGTTTGTGCTCATTCAGCCTTGCAATCTGATCATCGCCGGTCATATCTCTATCCTTAAATTACTGCCTAAAACGCAGCGCGCCATGGTAACGTTTCCGAAACAAATCTAATAGGACCTCCCTCAATGTTAAATGCTGTGCGTACCATGCTAGACCTGCAAGACCGGATGAATACCAAGGTCCATCCGGAGTGGCGTCTGCAAGGCTTTGAATGGTACCGGGCTGCATGGATCGAGTGCGCTGAGCTGATGGACCATGCGGGCTACAAGTGGTGGAAGCACGCGGACCCTGACATGGAGCAAATACAGCTTGAAGTCGTGGATATATGGCATTTTGGACTGTCTGCCATGATCGGCCGTAGTGACAGTCTCGATGAACTAGCGGCTCAGATTGTGGAAGATCTTGCCGCCGAGCCCACGGAATCGTCCCTACTAGAAGCCACCGAGGTCTTAGCAGAGTCGTGCATCACGACTAAGTCGTTCTCTACCAGCGCATTTTTGGGGCTGATGGCGGCAAGCCATCTTAGTTTTGAACAGCTGTATCGCATGTACGTAGGCAAGAATGTCCTCAACTTTTTCCGGCAGGACCACGGCTACAAAGATGGCTCTTACATCAAGGTTTGGGATGGGCGCGAAGATAACGAGCATCTCTCCGATTTACTCGTTCGGCTAGATCCCAATCAGGCAAACTTTGCGGACGCTGTTTACCAAGGTCTCGCTGAGGCGTATCCGGGCTAATGTCGGAGCAGCAGAGCCCGAACTACGAGGATTTGTTCTACCAAAGCGAGGATGGCCTCACCTTATATGCACGTGACTATCCCGCGCCTTCCCCTGATGCTCGTTGTGTGTTGTTGATGCATGGATTAAGCCGCAACTCGCGCGATTTTGAAGTCCTCGCTGAGCGCCTCTCCAAGCGCTATCGCGTGTTGGTTGCCGAGCAGCGGGGTAGGGGCAAGTCGGAGTGGGATGCGGACCCAACACGCTACGCTATTCCCCACTATGTTCGAGACATGTTCGCGCTTATGCAGGTGGCAAATGTTTCCCGCGTCGCTGCGGTGGGGACCTCCATGGGCGGACTCATGGCGATGGTGATGAATGCCGCCAAGCCTGGCGTCTTTTCCCACGTTTTACTCAACGATATTGGCCCCGAGCTCTGTGATGAGGGCCTCAATCGAATCAAAGGTTATGTAGGGCAGGGCGATCCAGTTACCACGTGGACCGAGGCAGTGGCCTACAACAGACGAATTAACGAGGTGGCGTTTCCAACCTTGTCAGATGAAGGCTGGGAGCAGTTCGCGCGACAGATTTTCAAGGAGATCGACGGCGTGCCCGTCTTGGACTATGACCCAAAGATCTCTGAGGCGGTAAACGCGGAGAATTCGGACGCCGTACCTCCAGATCTTTGGCCGGTATTCGATTTGCTGGGACAACAACCTCTGATGCTGATTCGAGGGGCCTTGTCGGACCTTCTCGATAAACGAATCACAGCCGAAATGCAGCGTCGCGTGCCCGAAATGGCTTATCTCGAGGTTGCTGACGTGGGGCATGCACCGATGCTGAAAGATGAGGCGATTATTGCTGCCATCGAGGCGTTCTTCAATCAGTAGACCTATGGCAAGACAGAATCGATAGCGCTGGCCAACTGGAAGTCTTTGTCGGTCAGGCCGTCGGCGTCATGTGTCGATAGTCGGATGGTTACTTGGTTGTACACGTTGTCCCAGTTTGGGTGGTGGTCCATAGACTCAGCGAGTAGGGCAACGCTGCTCATAAATCCCCAGGCCTCGACGAAATTCTTAAATACAAAGTCTCGTCGAATGAACTTGCCCTCAAGGCGCCATCGACTGTGCGTCGTTTTGAGTGCGTACTCCACCTGTACATCGGTCAGTGCTTTCATGTCATCCCCGTCGTACCAGACTTACCCCACACTCCAAGTGATGCGTATAGGGGAACTGGTCAAAAAAGGCGAGCGACTCAATTCGGTGAGTCTTGCTCAAGAATTTAAGATTATCAATTAAAGTCAGGGGGTTACAGCTGATATAAAGAATTTGATTGAATTTTTGACAGAGACTTAGCGTGCCTGCGTCCAGACCTGCTCGAGGTGGATCGACAAAAACCGTTCCAATATCGTGCTCATCTAGTGGCGGCTCTAGCGACTTCAGGCGACGGAATTCACGCTCACCGTTCAGGGCTTGGGTCACTTCCTCGGCAGCTAGCCTCGCGAAAGCGACGTTGTCGACATCATTGAGGGCCAAGTTGTCCTGAGCTGCTCTGGTGGCCACTTTGGATACTTCGGTTGCTAAGATACGGCGATAGTGTTTTGACAGCGGGATAGTGAAGTTACCGATGCCGCAATAGAGCTCAAGGAGGTCTTGATCTGTATTTTGAGCCTGCGCGCATGCCCATCCGAGCATTTCCTGATTAACCGTCGCATTAGGCTGTATGAACGCTTGCTCGGGTTGCTTGTAGGTAAACGAACTTCCTTCAACCTCCAATGTCTCCGTAACCCAATCATCGCTCACCACAAGCTTCTGCCCGCGTGATCGACCAATGACCTTGACGTTGAGTGCTTGTTCTACCTGTGCTGCTTCCTGAACCCACGCATCATCGAGCTTTCGGTGGTAGATCAATGTCACCAGGCACTCACCGGATAGTGTGGATAAAAACTCTACTTGGAAGAGCTTGGTACGAAGTATTGCATTGGTCTGCAGTAGCGCTCTCAATGGCTCGAGTACCGCTTGAATCCCCTCACTACCGAAAGGAAACTCGGCGATCTTGATGGGTTCTCGCGGCCTTTCGCGTTCAAACATAACGAAATTGAGGTCGTCATCGTCATGCCAAACCCTGAATTCGGCTCGCATCCGAAAGCTGTGTGTGGGCGACCGGAATATCTGAGGCTCGGGCGCATCGAGCGCTTCAAACTCGGGAAGAACAGTCGCTACCTTTTCATTGAGCAGCTCGTGATAGAGATCGGGTTGAAAATCGTTAGGTAACACGAAATCTTAGAGACAGTTTTTTGGCTTAGGTAAGCCCGCTATTCGGCTGCCAACCCGCGCTGGGGAGCCAGGGAATAGGGACATGAGATAAATGCTAGAGCCCTTTGATGGCCCAAGCTTTAGTTTGACGTATTTTACCAAGGCCCGATTGGCTGGTGATGCATCGAATTCTTCGAAGTATTCGCGGAGAAGATGAATGACTTCCCAGTGTTCATCTTGCAACGTAATACCCTCTTCAGCTGCAAATATTGTAGCTAGCTCGCTCGTCCATGCCTGCCGGTCTTTTAAAAAGCCGTGCTTATCGAGCGTTATCGATGACAAAAGCGTATTCACACTATCCCCAGGAGCAAAGCGATGTTGAGTCGAGCACGTATTGTACCCAGGCCTGGTCGCTGATGACGGGAAAACCTTGATGCTCCTCACTCGCGCCATCGTCTGATGCAATGCAGACAATCTTTAATCCAGTCGACTCTAGCTCTACAGATACTTGTCGGATGCCCGCTGTATCGATCCAAATCACAAGATCATCGGCTGCAATGAACGGTTTAGCAGTGGGCCATGTTTCCCTACGATTGATGATATGGACAGTCATGTGAAGGTAACCACGTGAGAAGCATTGCTTATGAGCGAAGCGATATCTGCTGGCTCTAGGCGCGTCACAGGCAAATCGCCAGCGTCAATGTTATCGATAGGCTCGTCCGACCTTACGTAGAGATGTTCTATGTCATAGAGCGGCAGTGACTTCAGAAGCTTTCGCAGATCGGTCTGCTCAGCTGGCGGTCCTATGTCTTGATTCAGGTACTGACAACCCTCACCGGTGAACAACACTGAAGCGGTTTGGCCGAAGGCGCCTGCCGCCATCGTCGCGTCGATAGCCGGGTCGCTTGGCAGCTCATGCGTATACGGGCTGTTGCCGATGATAAAAAGCCAGGTACTGGTCTTATCCAAAACTCACCACCTTGTCGCTGTTTAACCCTGCGTCAATAAGCTCACCTAAACCTTCGACCGCAAAATCATCGTCTGCTGTGAGCTCATAGGTCTCAGCGGAGGCGCTACAGAGCACCAGGCGGGCGCCTACCTCGCGTGACCAGGAGGACCAAAAAGCCTGTTATCTCCAGTCGCATGTTGAGCGCCTTTTCCGAAGAAAAAGACACAGTCCACCCGAGTATTGCTCGAGTCAATCGCCTTGGCAAAACGAAGGGCTGCCCCGGTCAGAGCCGGTTCATTTTTGATGAGTAAGGACAGTGAGGTCATTGGAATGGGGTGAGCAATAAAAAAACCCCGGCAAGCCGGGGTTTTACATACAAACCGCTACTTTAGTCGTCGCCACCAAACACGCCGAGCAAATGGAGAAGATGTACAAACAAATTAAAGATATTGAGGTACAGGCCTACGGTTGCTCGAATGTAATTAGTCTCACCACCGTGAACGATACGACTCGTATCCATCAGGATAAGACCTGACATGATCATGACGACCGCGGCGGAAATGGTGAGTGATAGCGCTGGAATGGCCAAAAAGATGTTAGCAATCATGGCAACGATGGCGACCAACAATCCGGCAAACAGGAATCCACCCATGAATGAAAAGTCCCGCTTTGATTGCAGCGCAAAGGCGGAAAGGCCAAAGAAGATAAGCGCCGTGCCACCCAATGACTGCAGCACTAAGTTGGGGCCATTGGGTAATGCGAGATAAACATTAAGAAGCGGACCCAGCGCCGCACCCATTACGCCTGTAAACGCGAAAATAGCCGGCAGACCCTTTGCACTGTCCGCCATTCGATTGACGACAAACAGGAGGCCAAAACCCACAAGAACGAAGACCAGGTACATAAACGTCGGCAACTCCAGCACCATTGAAATAGTTGCAGTCACTGCGCTAAACGCCAGTGTCATGCCCAGGAGCATGTAGGTGTTTCTCAGAACTTTATTAGTCTCGCGTGCCGCTACATCCATTGGTGCAGTTGAGACATCGACTCGTCTTTCAGACATGTTTGGCTCCTTCCGTAAGTTAACCAATCAGTTAAACGCTGTGTTACCACACATAATATAGGGGCGACTCAGCCCATATCCAAGCAAAAACCCTTATTCAGCTTCTGCTTGTGCCCTGACTTCTGCAACAAAGGTCAAATTTCCTAGTACAAAGGTGTTGGAAGGGGCTGAATCGAGCGCCATTTCTGCGCGCATCAACGTTGGTTGGGGACGAGGCGAAAATGGTGCTATTTCCGAGATCTCTGTGATGGTGGAGAGTGACATGCTTGCGGCTTCTGCGAGTAAGGATAGCTTTTTGAGCGCATCCTCAACGGCTTTGGCAAGCGCTTGATCCTTTGCGTCTTGGGCATTGGAAGAACCCATTACCGGAGAGCTAATCTGCGTGGCTCCCGCATTCGCAAGGGCGCTCAAGACAGTGCCTAAACGGTCGAGATCAGTGATGGTAAATGAGAGGGTTCGAGTGACCCTGAACCCTATAAATTGCTGCTGTTCTGCCGCTCGATCCCATCGATATTCAGGGACAAGCAAAAGCTCGCTCGCGTTCAAACTATCGGGCTTTAATGAAAACGACTGTATGGCAGAGAGCATTGCATCGACTTCTTTTGAAGCTCGCGCCTGCGCCTTACCCGCGTCTCGGTCAACCAGTGACACCTGCGCGGTGATGGTTGCTTCATCAGGCGCAACTGAGACCATCCCCGTACCGGTGGCGTCAACTTGCGTTGCTGCCAACCAAGGCAGTGAGAGAAGCAGCCCTAAAAAGACCCAAATCCGTAAGGAAAATCGTAGTTTTTTCATGACGTGTCCCGAATGAGGCCTCAATCTTCTGATTGTGAGGCCAGCAAAAAAGTTCCACTTAGTGCGACTTTCATCATACTGCGCCTGTTAAAGTAAAACGCATCAACGCTGAGATTAGTATAGAGAGACATTGTTATGCCAAACCTTCGCTTATATGCAGTTATTCTGGCTTTTTTATGCGTACCCACAGGATGGGCTGCTACCGAGACTGCGTATTCACAAGCTGATGTCGAAACCGCGACATTACTTCGTGACGATGCCCTGTCGGGAACACGCGCGTGGAATATCGTAGAGAGCTTGACGACTGAGGTTGGGCCCCGACTCGCGGGTAGCGAGGCGGAAGCAAGAGCGCGGGACTGGGCAGTCGAAAAACTCACGCGCTATGGGTTTGAGAATGTTCGTGTAGAACCGTTCATGATCGAAGGTTGGCGTCGAGGCGCCGAAACCGCAGAGGTCGTTTCACCATTCCCGCAGAAGCTGGCCATCACGTCACTGGGCAATAGCGTGGCTACACCCGCAAACGGTGTTGAGGCGGAGGTCGTTCTGTTTGAGTCTCTAGCGGCCCTCAGAGCTGCGCCTGATGATTCCTTGGTAGGCAAAATTGCCTACGTTGGTCACGCCATGAAGCGGACACAGGATGGTTCCTCGTATGGCCATTTTGTGCGACTTCGCTCGGCCGGTGCGGTTGAAGCGGGTCGTCGCGGTGCGATAGCGACGCTCATTCGCTCCATCGGGACCGATAGCCACCGGATGCCACATACGGGCAACATGAGTTACTCGAGTGATGTGACGCCCATTCCGATTGCCGCTCTGTCCAACCCTGATGCCGATCAATTAGAGCGCATGGCGGAGCGGGGCCAAAGTATTCGGGTCAAACTCACCTTAACGCCCAGCTACACGGGCGTGGTTGAGAGTGGCAATGTGGTAGCTGAACTCCCGGGAACCGATCTGACGGACGAGCTGGTCCTTATTGGCGGACACCTTGACAGCTGGGATCTGGGAACGGGCGCCATTGATGATGGGGCAGGGGTTGCGATCACGATGGAAGTGCTGCGGCGCATCAAAGAGGCGGGACTCAAGCCTCGTCGGACGATTCGTTTGGTGCTGTGGGGCTCAGAGGAAGTCGGGTTACTCGGTGGTTACGCCTATGCAGATAAACACAAAGATACTTTGCGAAAGCATGTTATTGGAACAGAGAGTGACTTTGGCGCTGGTCGGATTTGGAAGATCACTCGCAATATCAACGAGCAAGCAGAACCGGTTGCGGACAAGATCGCCGAGCTCGTAGAGCCGCTCGGCATTGCGCCCGGCAGCAACAATGCACGAAGCAGCGGGCCCGACCTGAGTCCTATGAATGCTCAGGGCTTCCCTGGGTTCCGGTTTGTGCAGGACGGGAGCGATTATTTCGATTTACACCACACGCCGGATGACACGCTCGATAAGATCGACCCGGCGGCAATGGACCAAAACGTGGCGGCCTATTTGGTGTTCGTCTGGATGGCTGCTAACAGTAATGTGAGTGATTGGGGTTGGTCAGCAGAGTAGTTGGCTTGGATCCCTCTGATGTAATCGGTAGAGCGACGGCATAAAAAAAAACCGTCTTTCGACGGTTTCGTTAAAATAGCGGTGGGCCAAGGATGGATGTGAACGCGGTTGCCTCCCGTGCTTACACCCTAACGGGTGCCTCATGCTACGCCTTTCGGCGCGTAAACTCTGCCTCGGGGCAGAGTTTTTCGAATCCGCCGCGTGCCTCACTCGGGCTCAAATCACGGATACAAAAAAAGCACCCCATAGGGTGCTTTTATTTGTATGGCGGTGGGCCAGGGATTCGAACCCCGGGAACCTCTCGGTTCAACGGTTTTCAAGACCGCCGCTTTCGACCACTCAGCCAGCCCACCAAAACTCTCATGACTCTCGCCTCGAGAAGCGCCGCATTATAGCGGGGCTTTCCTCCCGATCAAGCGTCGGCCACTTCATTTTCCTCGATTAATTCATCATTCGCCGCTGGCTCATCGATTCTTGGGCCTCTAGGATCGTTTGCAGCTCGCGGTGCCATGCTTGCGTAGTGCGGTGCATCGGGGAAAGCCTCGGTCCCAAACACGCTGCCGATAGCAGTTTGAACGATCACTTCCTCGATGGGCCGGGCGTCTACCCGTGGGTCGTTTACGGCGCGACCGTCGGGAGTGATGCCGGACATATCGCGTCCGATAGGTGCGTCATCATAGTCGATTTGAACCTCTTCGATCACCGTAACCTCGGCGACCTTGGTGGGCTCATCTTCAGCTTCTGAGGACACAGCTTCAGCTGTTTGTGCCGATGGAATGGTTGCAAACAACGCCTCTGCGTCGTCCGCATCCGAACCGTTGTCGCTATCGACAGCCGCTAGTGCGGCGGCGGATTGCACGCCTTCAGTGGCTGCCGACTCGGTGTTCTCAGCAGTCGGATCCGCTGCCGGCTTGGCACCGCGCCGACGGCGTCGGCGTCCCTCAGAGCGCTTGTCTGCGGGTCGGTGACGGGGTTCCTGCGAAGCCTCTGATCCGTATCTGCGCCGTCAGGCTCTTCAGAGGCTGTGTCGCTGTCGCTTACCGCGTCCTCGGCATTCATCTGGTCTGCCGCTGCATCGCTTCCTGTTCGTCGACGTCCACCCCTACGACCCCGTCTACGTCGCTTCTTAGGCTCACCGTCGGCATTCGAGTCATCCGAGGTCTCCGAGACGGTTTGAGTGACCTCGGTAGTCTCCTCGGCAGTCTCAGCTGCTTGGGTTTGCTTTGCAGGGCGCTTTCGCTGTCGGTTGTGGCGACGCTTAGACTTACTACCCGCCTTGCCTGCCGTCTTTTTAGTGTCTGAGGATTCCTCTTCAGCGGCCTCTTCAGCCTTTGGCATCGGGGCGAACAGTGCCGACCACAGACGCGGAAACAGTCCTGGCTTCGGACTGTCCGCGGCTTCAGCCGCTGCAGGTACCTGCTGTGCTGCGGGCTCCGGAGCAACGGCGGGGGGTGGTGCATCGGGAGTTACTCCACGCACCAGCGCCTGAGGTGCGGCTACGGGCTTCTCGGTATCCTCATACGATGGCTCGCGATCAAACTCGCTAAGGTCAATTTCAAAGCTCTCTCGATCGTCCTGATCAATTTCGTCATCTCGCAAACGGATAACATCGAAGTGTGGTGTCTGCATATTTGGATTTGGAATCACGACCACGCGCACTTTCGTAGCCTGCTCAATTTCACCGACGGCAGCGCGCTTTTCATTTAAAAGGAAGGCAGAAACATCGACGGGTACAATCACCCGCACCTCGCCAGTACGTTCCTTAGATGCCTCTTCCTGGATAAGACGCAATATGGCCAGTGCCAGCGACTTGGTGTCGCGAATCGAGCCTTGACCTGTACAGCGTGGGCAAACCATGCCGCTGGTTTCGCCGAGCGATGGCCGTAACCGTTGACGCGACATTTCTAACAGGCCGAAGCGAGAAATCCGAC
>JAYQLG010000005.1:0-199608 GCA_038143085.1 Halieaceae bacterium | reverse complement strand
GTGAGGCGATTAGAGACATTGGCGTCGTGTCGGAGGCCGCGGATGGTGAGTCGATTCAGCTCAGCATTGATCTGCGTCTTCAGCACGTACAGCACCGAGAGTTGCTGCGCGCTATGAGGGAAACGGGCGCATCCGCCGCCTCTGCAGTGACGCTCGATGCCATGACGGGTGAAATCCTGGCGATGACCAATTTGCCGTCTTTCAATCCGAATAGGCGGGGTCAGTTGGACCTTGCGGCTATGCGAAATCGAGTTGTCACAGACGTCTTTGAGCCCGGCTCAACGGTAAAGCCCTTGACCCTCGTAGCCGCCCTCGAAAGCGGTGAGTTCGATCTTGATACCCTGATCGATACATCGCCCGGCCGCATTACTGTGGGTAATAAGGTGCTCCCTGATCCGCGTAACTACGGTGAAATTACGGTGTCTCGCGTGATTGAGAAGTCTAGTCAGGTGGGTGTCACAAAAATGGCCCAGGCTATCGGTCACGATCACATTATCGATGTATTCCAGCGCTTCGGTCTGGGTCAGCTCACGGGTGCCGAATTCCCGGGTGAGCGCGCAGGCCGTCTCCCCGATCATGATTTCTGGAGCGCCATTGATCGTGTTACTCCAGCGTTTGGCTACGGTTTGTTGGTGACGCCGCTGCAATTAGCTCATGCCTACGCCGTTTTTGCCAATGAAGGGCGCAAGGTGCCGTTAACCCTGCTGGCGCAGTCAACTCAAGGCAATGACCCTAGCGCGAGCGGCGGTCGTCAGATTGTCTCACCGGTGGTCGCAGAAAAAGTTGTTACGGTTCTGCACCGAGTAACAGGTCCTGAAGGTACAGCTCAGCGCGCCACGGTGTCAGGTTTTGATGTTGGAGGTAAGACCGGCACGGTTCACAAGGTAGGACGTGAGGGGTATCTCGATGACCGCTATGTCGCCTTGTTTGCTGGCGTCGCGCCCGTCGAGTCACCGCGTTATGTGACTGTCGTTGTGATCGATGAGCCAGAAGGCGACGTTTACGGTGGTGGTGCTGCAGCGGCACCGGTTTATTCGAGAATTACCCAAGAGGTGCTGCGCATACAAAATGTAGTTCCTAATTCGGCCGAGCCAGTGTCGAACGGCCGCATGCTGGCGGCCTCGCGGGAGGGTGATTCCCGTGCCTGAGATGAATCTTGCGACGTTGACTCAATCGGTGGCTCAGATACCTGCGCCATTGAATGGTCTGGTGGCGACCGGATTGTCTCTGGATAGCCGCTCTATTGAAGCCGGTGGTGTTTTTGTGGCGCTGCGAGGATTGGCGTCGGACGGCAGAGCGTATATTGACGCGGCCTTTGCTCGCGGTGCAGTCGCGGTTTTGGCTGAGGCAGAGGGTCTGGAGTCGTCTGATTCACGGGTCATACCCGTTCAGGGATTAAAGTCGCAGCTTGGCGAGATAGCTCGACGATTTTACGCAGATCCCAGTAAAGATCTCTCGCTGTTAGCGGTGACTGGCACGAATGGTAAAACCAGTATTACCGACTACATAGGTCAGCTTCTGCGCCTCTTGGGTGCATCGGCTGGCACCATCGGTACCTTGGGTGCGAGAACGCGCGCAGGTGAAGCGGTCGATGCTCAAAATACAACGCCAGATATTCTGTCCTTGAATCAATACCTTGCCGACTGGCGTGATGAGGGAGTGCGTCATGTGGCCATTGAGGCCTCGAGTCATGCGCTAGAGCAGGGCCGCTTGGACGGCCTCACGGTCCACACCGGTGTGTTCAGCAATCTGACCCGAGACCACTTGGACTACCACGGTGATCTCGAGAGCTATCGCAGTGCCAAACTCCGGCTCTTCAATGAATTTTTGCCTGCGCGTGTCATTTATAACGCGGATGATGAGGCGACACACGAGGCACGAGAGGCGTCTTCTGGTCCGGCATTTGGCCTGTCCTTTATCGACCCAAATGCCGATGTCTACGTGAAAGTAATAAGCGAAACCTCATCGGGTTTGGAGTTTCAGATTCATTCCCCATTTGGCACAGCTGATATCAAGACCGCACTCCACGGGCGGTTTAACGCGTTTAATGTCACGGCTGCCGTTGTTACCGTTACCGGGCTGGGACTCCCCTTCACGGAGGTGGCAAATGCGGCCTCGCATCTGCTGCCGGTTGATGGTCGGATGCAAGAGGTCAAAGGTGGCAGCGATGTCCGCGTAGTTGTTGACTACGCCCACACCCCTGACGCGCTAGCCAGTGCGCTCAGTGCACTTAAACAGTCATGTACTGGTGCACTTTGGGTTGTCTTTGGCTGTGGCGGTGATCGTGACGCGGGTAAGCGTCCTGAGATGGGGCGCATCGCCGACTCACTGGCGGATCAGCTAGTAGTCACCAATGACAATCCACGTTCGGAATCGCCAGAGCTGATCGTCGAGGACATACTGGTCGGCATCACTGGTTCAGCCTGTCACGTCGAACTCGATCGCGGCACCGCTATTCGGCATGCGGTTCTAAATGCACGACCCGGTGACACTGTCCTAGTTGCGGGTAAGGGACATGAGAACTACCAGCTGGTTGGGAACAATAAGCTCGACTTCTCGGATGTGAGCAGCGCGGCCCAGGTACTTCGAGAGCGGGAGGCGGCCCATGCTTGAGCTTAGCCTCTCTGAATTAGCCCAAAGCTTGGGCGTCGCCTGCGAAAGTGGTGATGCTGTAGTGACGGGTCTGGCGATCGACAGCCGAGCGGTGAAGCCCGGTGATCTCTTTGTGGCGATCGACGGTGAACATGTCGACGGGCACGACTTTATCGATAAGGCATTGGACAAGGGAGCAGTCGCTATTGCGTGCACCCGTCCGATTAACGTCGTCGCCCCACATATCAAGGCTGCTGATTCGTATCAGGTGTGCGCGATCTATGGCCGACTCATAAGAGAGCGATTCCACGGCTCGGTGATCGGAATCACCGGCAGTGCTGGCAAAACGACCGCGAAATCCTTTCTCGAGTCTATTTGTGGGCTTGCTGGAGCGACGGTCGCCACGTTGGGTAACCAGAATAACGAGCTCGGTGTTCCTTTGACCCTTGCAAGATTGTCAGCAGACCCAACGTTTGCGGTCGTTGAAATGGGAGCTTCGCAGAAAGGTGACATCGCTTATTTGAAATCGATGGCTGCCCCTCAAGTGGTCGTGCTTCTCAACGCGCTCGAGGCGCATGTGGGCCGCTTTGGAAGTCTAGAGGCCATTGTAGAGACGAAGGGTGAGATCCTCGATGACCTTACTGCCTCCGATACGGCCGTGCTAAACGCAGATCAATCGCACTACTCAGCGTGGCAATTGCGCGCGGCACCTGCGCGAATTATCTCTTTTGGCGAGAGCAGTACTGCAGATGTTCAGCTGATGGATCTCATTGATCATGGCTTTGATGGCTCGGATATCACCGTTGATGCCATGGGTACACGGATGTCATTGCGCCTTTCTATTCCGGGCAAAGGCGGTGTGACCAATGCATTGGCGGCGATAGCCGCGGCCATGGCGCTAGACATTGATGTGTCAGTGATTGCGCAAGGTATCGAGGCTTTATCACCCGTTGAGGGCAGGGGTAATACGCTTCACCTTGATAAAGGCATTCGTCTGATCGATGACAGCTACAACGCGAGTCCCTCCAGCGTCATGGCCGCACTCGAGTCGCTCAGGCATGCCAGGCCACCGCGCACCGCGGTGCTGGCCGATATGTTGGAGTTAGGTGATACCGGACCGGATTACCACCGCGAAGTCGGTCGGCATCTGTCAGATCTGGGTATTGAGCGCGTTATCGCTGTGGGCGAGCTATCAGCGCACATCTCAGATAACTGCACCTCTCACGCTTTGCACTTTGCCAACACAGATCAGTTGTTGGCTGATTGCCCCGATTTTTTTCAAGACGAAACGATTTTGGTTAAGGGGTCCCGCGGTATGCAGCTAGATCGCTTTGTGACTTCAATGACAGCATCTACAGGAGAGGCGACGTGTTAACTTGGTTCGCACAACAGCTGGCGGCGTGGGAATCTGCGTTCTCCGTTTTTCAGTACATCACGCTGCGCGGTATCTTGTCTGCAATGACGGCCCTGGTGATCTCCACCTTGGTTGGTCCTCGAATGATTCGCTGGCTGCAGGAAATGCAGATTGGTCAGGCGGTGCGTGTTGACGGACCCCAGTCTCATTTGAGTAAAGCTGGCACGCCTACCATGGGTGGTGCGCTCATCATTGTTGCGATTGCGTCGGGTACATTGCTGTGGGGCGATCTGACAAGCAAGTATCTCTGGGTGGCTCTCCTGACCACGGTATCGTTTGGTGCGATTGGCTGGGTAGACGATTATCGGAAGGTGGTAGAGAAAGACTCTCGCGGTCTGCCCGCACGCTGGAAATACTTTTGGCAGTCAGTATTCGGCTTGGCAGCGGTCAGCTATCTGTTTGCCACATCGACTCAAATCCCCGAGTTGACCCTGTATCTCCCGTTCTTCAAGGATTTTGCGTTGGCTATGGGAATCCTCTTTATCCCTTGGGCTTACCTTGTGGTCGTGGGGTCGAGCAACGCAGTTAATTTGACCGATGGACTCGATGGTTTGGCGATCCTCCCCACGGTCATGGTGGCTGTGGGCTTGGGCATGATTGCTTATGTGACAGGACGCGTGGACTTTGCGTCCTATCTGAATATTGCCTACATCGCAGGTGCCGGCGAGATGGTCGTTTTTTGTGGTGCTATCGCTGGTGCGGGACTGGGGTTCTTATGGTTTAACACCTATCCAGCCATGGTGTTCATGGGCGATGTCGGTGCGCTAGCACTGGGTGCTGCGCTGGGTATTGTCGCTGTCATCATCCGACAGGAACTCGTGCTCTTTATTATGGGGGGTGTTTTTGTCATCGAAACGCTGTCCGTCATTATTCAGGTTGCCTCTTTCAAGTTGCGCGGCAAGCGTGTCTTTAAAATGGCACCCATTCATCATCACTTCGAACTCTCCGGGTGGCCCGAGCCGCGCGTGATCGTCCGTTTTTGGATTATCACAGCAATGCTTGTGCTATTCGGATTGGCGACGTTGAAGCTGAGGTAGGACTGAATGATGCCTGAGCTTATTTCCAGTTCGGTTCGACGTGGCGTTCTCGGTATGGGTCATACCGGACGTTCCGTTGCGCGCTACTGGAAGGCACAAGGCATACCGTTTATTGCAATGGACACGCGCGCGGACCTCGCCAGCGACCTCACTTTACGTCGTGAACTTGAGGGAGTTGAAACGCATTTCGGAGAGATCAGTGAGACCGTGCTCGGTCAGGTTGATCTCCTGATTGCCTCTCCGGGCATTGCAATGGATTCAGCGGTGATTGGTCTGGCGCAGTCACTCAATATCGAAGTGCGTGGCGACATCGATCTGTTTGCGGGCGAGGCTCAAGCGCCTGTCATCGGTATTACGGGTTCCAACGGTAAATCGACAGTAACAACTTTTGTCGGACAGTTGCTGACATCGTGTGGTCTCAATGTCTCGATTGGTGGGAACTTGGGGACGCCGGCGCTTGAGCTGCTCAACGAGCCAGTCGATGCCTATGTGCTCGAGCTATCGTCCTTCCAATTGGAACGGGCAGGTGATCTGAATCTCGCGGTTGCGGCTGTCCTTAATCTCTCGCCCGATCACCTCGACCGGCATCACACGATGCCGCTGTATCACCTCGCTAAGCACCGGATTTTTGCGGGAGCGCAGCATGTGGTTGCGAACTACCGCGACTCACTGACACAGCCTGTCGGAAAGGGTGATGTGCCATGGACCTTATGGCGTGACAATGAACCGGATATTCAACAGCTCGGTGTGCGTAATCACGAAGGCGCCCCTTGGATCTGTTTTGGGTTTGAGCCGCTGTATCCGCTGTCGGATGTTCCTCTGGTTGGTCATCACAACATCAATAATGTGTTGGCAGCTTTGGCGATTTGTCACGGCATGGGTCTGCCGTATGAGCAACTCGTCGAGGGTATTAAGACCCTTAAGGGTCTCCCGCACCGATGCGAGCTGGTCACCGTTAGAGATGGTGTTCGATTTGTTAACGACAGCAAAGGCACCAACGTGGGAGCGACGGTCGCTGCTCTCGAGGGGCTAGCGTCTGGTCGCAACATCATTTTAGTCGCAGGTGGTGAGGGCAAAGGCCAGGCATTCGCTCCGCTCGCCAAGGCGGCATCGCAGCATGCAAAGCATACCGTTCTGATTGGTCGCGATGCAGTGAGGATTGCCGAGGCACTCGATGCAGAAACCCCACACACGTTTGCTGACAGCATGGAAGCTGCTGTTCGAGCTGCGACCGATATCGCTGTGTCAGGCGATGTTGTGTTGCTCTCACCCGCATGCGCCAGTTTAGACATGTTTGCTGATTACCGCGCACGTGGCGACGCTTTTACGGCCGCGGTACGGGACTGCGAGGAGGTGTCTTAATGGCGACCTTACCTCGCGCGAATTATGCGGGCACCACGTTGCTCGTTTTGACACTGACGTTGATTTCCATCGGACTCATCGCCATCTCTTCCGCGTCTATCAGCCTGTCGGAAGCCAGATTTGGTGATGAGTGGCACCACGCAACTCGACATCTCATGTATCTGGGTATTGGTGTCACCCTGGGTGTGATCGCTTACTTCGTCCCGGTCGCTGTTTGGCGTCAAACATCGCCTTGGCTACTGCTGCTGGCGTTGGCGCTGCTGGTGGTTGTTCTGGTGCCCGGCGTCGGGCGTATCGTGAACGGCAGTCAGCGCTGGATACCCTTGGGTCCCCTGACATTCCAACCCTCCGAATTTGCAAAATTCGCCATGGTCCTGTGGTTAGCCGGATATATGGTACGTCACGGTGAAGAGCTACGAACGGCACTGCGTGGCCTGCTTAAGCCCATCGCGGTGCTAGTTGTCTTCGCAGGCCTGCTACTAATGGAACCTGATTTCGGTGCCACGGTGATTCTGTTGGGAACCGCGTTTGGCATGATGTTCATGGCGGGCGCACGACTCATCAATGTTCTAGGCCTCGTTTCGGCCGCGCTGGCCATCTTGGTCGGTATGATCGTCCTGGCGCCTTACCGGATGAAACGCTTGATGGCGTATCAGGACCCCTGGAGCGACCCCTTTGGAAGCGGCTTCCAGTTGATCCAGTCGTTGATTGCCTACGGCCGTGGCGAGTGGTTTGGTGTTGGCTTGGGTAACAGCATTCAGAAGTTGTTTTACCTACCAGAGGCGCATACCGACTTTGTTTTTTCGATATGGGCCGAGGAGACAGGATTGGTCGGTGCTGTCGCTGTCATCGCGCTCTTCGCTGCCTTTGTCGGCCGCATCGTTTTCATGGGCTATCGCTTCCTTGTTGAAAAGCGCGAATTCGAATCCTACGTCTGCTTCGGCTTTGCACTGATTTTTGCGGGGCAGGCCTTCGTTAATATGGGCGTTAGCTCAGGTTTGCTCCCGACTAAAGGTTTGACACTACCGTTCATTAGCTACGGCGGTAATAGCCTGTTTGTCAGCTGCATGATGGTCGGTGTGTTGCTCAAGCTTGAGCGCAGTCGCTCCGATCGGCCCAAGAAAGCTCAAGCCAGGAGGAAGTCCGCATGACCGCCTCCGAGCACAGCGTGATGATTATGGCCGGTGGAACCGGTGGGCATGTCTATCCCGGATTGGCGGTAGCTGCAGGGCTGAAGGCTAAAGGTTGGGATGTCGCCTGGATCGGGACTGCTCGTGGACTCGAGGCAAGGGTTGTTCCGGCCAATCACATCGCCCTGCATACACTGAAAACGCTTGGTTTGCGGGGCAAGGGTTTGACTTCCAAGGTCAAAGGCGTCGCATCGTTACTGTGGGCATGCTTGCAAGCGCTGGCGCTGCTCCTCCGCCGTCGACCCAGTATGGTCATTGGGTTTGGTGGCTATGCTGCGGGTCCCGCCGGTGCCGTTGCAAGACTGCTCGGCATCCCCTTATTGATTCATGAGCAAAATGCAGTGGCCGGTACGACAAATCGGCTCCTCGCTCGCCGAGCGGCGCGCGTGATGGCTGGTTTTGACGGCGCTTTCACGACCGACGTTGACGTTACTGTCACAGGTAATCCTTTGCGCGACGAGCTCTGCGAGGTGGCTGAAAAACGCTATCCCGCGACGTCGTTCGACACGTCTCGACGTCTTCGTGTCGCAATCCTCGGTGGTAGTCAGGGTGCTTTGGCCTTAAACACGGGCTGTCCGCAGGCATTCTCCCAGTTGTCAGCCGATGAGCTGGCGTGCATCGACATTAAGCACCAATGTGGCCTTGCCCATGTTGATGTTACCGAAGAGTCTTGGGGTCGCGTCGGCGTCAACCAGTATGAGGTTATGCCGTTCGTGGAGGATATGGCGGCGCTTTATCACTGGGCAGATCTTGCAATCTGCCGAGCGGGCGCGTTGACGGTGAGCGAGGTAGCGGTCACCGGGACGCCCAGTGTACTGGTGCCACTCCCACAGGCCATTGATAACCACCAGATGAAAAATGCCGAGGCGTTGATGTCGGCGGGTGGCGCTAGCATCGTGCCCCAAAGTGAATTGGAAAATGATGCTATTCCAGAATTTCTCAGGCGGATTCTGACGGACGCACCCACACTGAAGCAGATGTCTGATGACGCACGCGCTTGGTCGAAGCCCAATGCCACCCAAGACGTGGTGTCGATTGCAGAGGAGGTGGCTTGTGGCTGAAACCGTCCTCACCCGTGAACCCATGATGCGGCGCATCCAGCGCATCCACTTCGTCGGTATTGGCGGCTCCGGTATGAGCGGCATTGCCGAAGTTCTCGTCGGGCTTAATTACACCGTGTCCGGATCTGACATCGCGGAGAGTTCGTCGGTTACGCGACTGACCGGGCTGGGAATCGAGGTTTCGATTGGGCACAGAGCCTCGAATATCGATGGCGCCGACGTGCTCGTGGTGTCATCCGCCATCAACGAAGCCAATCCCGAAATTAAAGCCGCCCGAGAGCAGCGAATACCGATTGTCCCGAGAGCGGAGATGCTGGCTGAGCTCATGCGTTATCGCTTCAGTATTGCTGTGGCAGGGACCCACGGAAAAACAACGACCACGAGTCTGATTGCCTCATTGATGGCCGAGGCGGGCCTTGACCCAACGTTTGTTATTGGCGGCGTGCTCAACAACCTAGGTACCAATGCCCAGTTGGGTGCGAGTGATTACTTGGTTGTTGAGGCTGATGAGAGCGACGCCTCGTTCTTACATCTGCTGCCCATGATGTCGGTGATTACCAACGTAGAGCCCGACCACATGGAGCATTACGAGGGCGACGTACGGTCTTATCACCAGGCGTTTATCGAGTTCCTTCACAACCTACCTTTCTACGGTGTGGCGCTGGTTTGTCTCGACGACCCGGGTGTTCGTGAACTGCTACCCAGTATTACCCGCCAGGTCGTGACGTATGGTTTTGCGGATGATGCCGACTTCCGACTTGAAGCGCTGACATTCTCAGGCACTGAGAGTCATTTCACCTTAAATCGAAAGGCACTGGGTGATTCATTAAGCATTCGCCTACCCATGCCGGGTGTACACAACGCGTTAAACGCGGCGGCCGCCGTTGCGGTCTGCTCAGAGCTGGGTGTCAGCAGTGATGCGATCGTGCGCGGTCTGGCGGGATTTGAGGGCGTGGGCCGGCGTTTCTCCGTACTTGGTGACATTACCTGGCATAGCGGGAAGGCCTTATTGGTGGATGACTACGGTCATCACCCAACAGAGCTCAAGGCCACTATTAATGCGGCCCGTGAGGCGTACCCCGATAAGCGCCTCGTCATGGTGTTTCAGCCTCATCGCTATAGCCGTACGCGGGACTGCTACGACGACTTCGTCGAGGTGTTATCGACTTTGGATGGACTCGTTCTTCTTGAAGTGTACTCCGCCGGCGAGGACGAAATTTCGGGCGCAGATAGTCGCTCGCTGGCGCGAAGCATTCGCCAAGCAGGATGGATTGATCCGGTGTTGTTGAGTGATAACGGTCAATTGCCTGCACGCTTGGCTAAGTTCCTGGAAGATGGCGATGTGCTCATCATGCAGGGCGCAGGAAACATCGGTAGATTGTCGAAGCTTCTGTCAGACGCAGAGTCTCTGGAGGTGTTGTCATGAATACTGACCTCCAGAACATGAACCTGACGGTATTGATGGGCGGCGATTCTGCTGAGCGAGAGATATCGATAAAGAGCGGTACTGCGGTAGCCGATGCGCTGGAATCAGCTGGCGCTCGTGTTACTCGTGTCGATACGGCTACTAAAGGTTGGCACTGCGACCTACCCATAGAAACCTTCGTCTTTAATCTGCTTCATGGCGTTGGCGGTGAAGATGGTCAGATTCAGGGGCTGCTCGAGTCCTTGGGGGTTCACTATTCAGGATCCGGTGTGCTGGGCAGTGCATTGTGCATGGACAAAGCCAAAACCAAGCTCGTCTGGCAGAGTCTTGGGCTACCCACGCCCGACTTCGAGATCATTGATGCGAATAGCGATCTTGCTGCAGTCATCGATCGGCTGGGCCCTGTGTTTGTGAAGCCGGTCTCAGAGGGATCATCGGTTGGTATGTCGAAGGCTCACGATGTGAGCTCGCTAGAGCGCGCTTTGACTATAGCGTCTGAATCGGGTGTCGCGGTGATGGCAGAGTCACTGGTTCAGGGCGACGAATTTACGGTGGCCATTTTGCGTGGTCAGCCACTGCCACCCATAAAGATTATCCCTGCTTCGGAATTCTATGACTTCGATGCGAAATACGTATCGGGCACCACCCGTTTCGAGTGTCCAGCGCCGCTCAGTGAAGACGAGACATTAGCGCTTCAGACTTTGGCAATTAAGGCATTCGAGGCCTCGGGCGCCGAGGTGTGGGGTCGTGTAGATCTCATGCGCGGCGCATCGGGGTGGCAGTTACTCGAAGTGAATACTGTCCCGGGAATGACCGAGCATAGCTTGGTACCTAAGGCTGCGGCGGCTGCCGGAATGTCATTTACCGACTTGCTCAAAGGGATCTACCTTGGCTCGATGGAGGTGCGTCATGGCGCGTGATGTGTCACGAGCTCAGAAAGCACTCGCTGTCGGTCGTTGGCAGCGTTTTGTTCGCAGCGTGAAGCGCATTATGACTGCTGTTTCACTTATTACCATGGCGGGGCTACTAGGTTTTGCCACCAAGCTTGCAACCGATATGCCGGTTGAGGCGATTGCGATTACGGGCGAGATGCGCCATGTCGATCGACGTGATCTAGAGAGCGTCATCGCACCTCAAGTAGAGAACGGATTCCTGCTGACTGATCTCGCGTCCATTCGCGAGGAAATAGAGTCATTGCCCTGGGTGTATGACGCCAATGTGCGCAGAGAGTGGCCAGGGACGATCAGAGTTCACGTGACAGAACAGCAGCCAATTGCTCGCTGGGGAGACGCCGCTTACATAAATCAGCACGGTTCCATTTTCGATGGCGAAATGATGGCGCAGTACGCAGAGCTACCCATGCTCTGGAGCGATCAGAATAAGCCGCCGTTGCTGATCGAGCATTTCAAGTTATTCCAAATGCTTCTGATGTCGCACGGCCTGGCAGTGGCCGCACTGAATGAGGATCGTCTGGGTCAGGTGAGCGCTGAACTGACCGACGGCACTGAGGTGCAATTTGGCGATAAGGACTTTGCACAGCGTGTGCGTCGTTTCGTTGCCTTGCTCGAAAGTGAGGATTCCGCGAATTCGATTGCACGGATTGATTTTCGTTATGAGCGCGGCGCAGCGGTTTTGCGTCGGGAACAGGGTTTTGCAGTGACCACGGTAGCGCGGGAGCAGGGAGGTCGGTAATGGCAGCAAATGAAGAAAAGCGAATGATCGTCGGGCTGGATATAGGTACATCCAAGGTTGTTGCTGTGGTGGGTGAAATCGATGCCGATGGCAACATCGATATTGTTGGCATCGGATCGCACCCTTCGAAAGGTCTGAAGAAGGGTGTAGTCGTCAATATTGAGTCGACCGTTAATGCCATTCAGCGAGCGGTAGAGGAAGCGGAATTGATGGCCGGCTGTCAGATTCACTCTGTCTATGTTGGCATCGCCGGCAATCACATCCGGTCTATGAATTCCCACGGCATTGTTGCCATCAAGGATCGTGAAGTTGAGCGGCCTGACATCGATCGCGTCATTGATGCGGCGCAGGCGGTCGCCATCCCCGCGGATCAAAAAATCCTTCATGTGCTGCCTCAGGAATATGTGATTGATAACCAGGGTGGCATCAAGGAGCCACTGGGAATGTCAGGTGTTCGCCTGGAGGCGAAAGTGCACTTGGTGACCTGCGCAGAAACAGCAGCCCAAAACATTGAGAAGTGCGTTCAGCGCTGTGGTTTAGAGGTGGATGCCATCGTTCTCGAGCAGTTGGCGTCGAGCTATTCCGTCATCACCGATGATGAGCGCGATCTCGGGGTATGCATGGTCGATATTGGTGGTGGTACATCCGATATCGCGATTTTCACCGAGGGCTCGATTCGTCACACCGGTGTGATTCCGATTGCGGGTGATCAGGTCACCAGCGACATCGCCATGGCACTTCGAACGCCAACGCAACACGCAGAGGAAATCAAAATCCGATACGCCTGTGCGCTTGCACAGCTCACAGGCCCGGACGAGACCATCAAGGTGCCCAGCGGTTGGCGATCGGCCACCGCGCGATCTGTCACGTCAGTCATTAGCTGAGGTCGTCGAGCCACGTTACGACGAGCTCTTTACCTTGATCCAAGGGGAAATCCGCCGTTCAGGCTTCGAGGAGCTGATACCTGCAGGCGTCGTATTGACGGGCGGCACCTCAAAGATGGAGGGCGTTGTGGAACTCGCTGAAGAGATTTTCCACATGCCTGTTCGTGTGGGTGCGCCTCAGTACACACGGGGCATGCACGACATTATTCGAAACCCGATTTATGCAACGGCCGTGGGACTGTTGTTGTCGGGTGCAAAAGAACTTCATGAGGGTGCGCAGCTTGCTGCGGGTCGTCAGAAGGCCAGCAGCATGCTGGGTGGGTTGCGCAATTGGTTTGGCAGCAACTTTTGATTTACAGGGGAAAACCGGGAAACCGGACACTTTCAAACGGGGAGAAAGACTATGTTTGAACTAGTAGACAACGCACCGCAAAACGCGGTTATCAAAGTGATCGGTGTTGGTGGCGGCGGCGGTAACGCCGTCCGACACATGATCGAGCACGATATCGAGGGTGTCGATTTTATCTGTGCGAATACTGATTCGCAGGCACTGGCAGATATCGACTCTAAGACGGTACTGCAGCTGGGTAACTCGATTACCAAGGGGCTGGGTGCAGGTGCAAATCCGGAGATTGGCCGCGCGGCCGCGCTCGAGGATCGTGACCGCATCGCCGAGTCATTGCACGGCGCCGATATGGTATTTGTGACTGCTGGCATGGGCGGTGGTACAGGCACTGGCGGAGCACCGATCGTCGCTGAAGTAGCGCGTGACATGGGAATTCTGACGGTTGCCGTTGTGACACGCCCCTTCAGCTTTGAGGGCCGAAAGCGTCTGTCGATTGCTGAAGAAGGTCTCAAGGAGTTGGAACAGCACGTCGATTCGCTTATCACGGTACCTAACGAGAAGCTTCTCGAGGTCATGGGCAAGAGCACCAGCTTGCTTGACGCGTTCAAAGAGGCCAACGACGTGTTGTTTGGCGCGGTGCAAGGTATTGCCGATCTCATCATCCGTCCCGGCATGATCAACGTCGACTTTGCGGATGTGAAAACCGTCATGTCGGAAATGGGTTCTGCCATGATGGGTACTGGCACGGCCACCGGCGAGGGTCGGGCGCGTGAGGCTGCCGAGCGTGCCATTAACAGCCCGCTCTTGGACGACATCGATCTGAGCGGTGCCAAGGGCCTTCTGGTGAACATCACTGCGGGACTCGACTTGTCCCTGGGCGAGTTCTCAGAGGTGGGTGAGGCGATTGAGGAAATTGCCTGTGATGACGCGACAGTTGTTGTAGGAACGGTTATCGATCCGACAATGACGGACGAGCTAAAAGTGACCGTGGTCGCGACAGGTTTGGGCGTTGAGCAGAGCCGTCCTGTCCTGAAAAAGGTGGACGCCGTCGCGCCCATGCGTGCAGCAACATCGACGACACCTGCTTATGAAGGGTATGATCTGCCCCCCGCGAAACGCCAACGGGTTGCTACCGGTGGTCAAGCGGTTGCGGTAGAGGAAAGTAGCGAAGAGGGATATTTCGATATTCCTGCATTCTTGCGTCGCCAGGCTGATTAAGCTGGACGGCAAGATGACCGGCAGAGAGCGGTGTGCTCTCCAGGTGACTGCCCTCTGAAAAAGGCAAAGGAATGATACGACAACGAACATTGCGAAACTCGATCAAGGCGACAGGCGTCGGCTTGCACACAGGTGAGAAGGTGTTGCTGACACTTTCTCCTGCGCCTGTGGATACGGGTATTGTATTTCGTCGCACTGACCTGAACCCCGCAGCCGAGATCCCCGCTCGAGCTGACCTGGTCGGTGAGACGACGTTGTCAACTTGTCTCATTCATGGAGAGGCCCGCGTCTCCACGATCGAACACCTTCTCTCCGCTATGGCTGGCTTGGGTGTTGATAATGCGTATGTGGATGTGACCGCCCCTGAAATCCCCATCATGGACGGTAGCGCGGCTCCCTTTGTCTTCTTGCTTCAAAGCGCCGGTATTGTTGAGCAACACGCGCCTAAGAAGTTTAT
The DNA here is from genome assembly GCA_038143085.1 of Halieaceae bacterium. Taxonomy (GTDB): domain Bacteria; phylum Pseudomonadota; class Gammaproteobacteria; order Pseudomonadales; family Halieaceae; genus Luminiphilus. The sequence goes on along the minus strand of JAYQLG010000005.1, from coordinate 184,929 downwards.
TCGCGTGAAACGAGAGGTCACCGTCACTGACGGTGACAAGAAAGCGACTTTCCTACCGATGGAAGGCTTCAAAATCTCCTTTGGAATCGATTTTGATCACCCAGTCTTCAAGCACCGCGCTGCGACGGCAGAAATTGATTTCTCGACGACATCGTTCGTTCGCGAGGTCAGTCGTGCACGTACCTTTGGTTTCGTGGAAGAGATTGAATATTTGCGATCAAAGGGCCTTGCGCGCGGCGGCAGTATGGATAATGCGATCGTCATTGATGACTACAAGGTCCTTAACAATGGCGGCCTCCGGTATGACGATGAGTTCGTTAAACACAAGGTGCTCGATGCGATTGGTGACCTGTATCTCCTCGGCTACAGCCTCATTGGTGAGTATCGCGCTTTCAAGTCGGGTCACGCGTTGAACAACCTGGCATTGCGCACGCTCATTGCCGACAAAGAAGCTTGGGAAATGGTGACCTTCGAAGACATCGAGGACGCGCCAATTTCATATCAGCAACCGTTCCTTACCTACGCGCCCGCCTAATCGCGCGGTAGTTCACAGTCTCACATCTCCGCTTTCACAGGGCCTGTAAGTCTGGCATAGTGACGCGATCTTAAAAAAAGCCTTCGCAACACCTGTGAAATTCATTCTGATCAACAATGAGGGACCCTCGAAAACCGTCGAAATTGGACGGTGGACGCGCGTGGTTGTCTCGGCGTTTTTGATTGGATTGCCCGTCTCGCTAGCTGGGCTCAGTTATGAGTTCGGTATGAAGAAAGGTGTGGCGAGAGCGCAAGCCGCCGAGGAGACTCTGGCAGCTGAGGAAGCGCGAGAGCGCGCGGAAGCGCTGGCGGATATGGCTGTAGAAGCGGAGCGTCGACTTGAGTCCATGACCCTGCTGCTTGCTGAGCTGCAGAGTCGGGTAACACGGCTCGATGCTGTCGGCATGAACCTGACTCAAAGTGCTGGGCTTGAGCCCGGCGAGTTCAACTTTGATATGGCGCCTGCCCTCGGTGGTCCGTTGATGACCTCGCAGGAAGACGCGCGTGAGCTTATTCCGGCGCTCGAAGGCGAGCTGTTTGCCTTGAGCACAGCGCTTGACGATCGTGAAGTTCAGCTCGACATCTTGTCTGAGCTTATCCAAGGCGAGCAGGTTAAGAGCGATGCAACACCGTCGGGTCGCCCCATTTTGTCAGGCTGGCTGTCGTCGCGTTACGGGACACGGATTGATCCGTTCAGTGGCAAGAAGGCGTGGCATGAAGGCGTCGATTTTGCTGGTAAAGCTGGCTCAGACATTGTCGCTGTCGCCAGCGGCGTCGTTAGCTGGAGCGGTGAGCGCTATGGCTACGGCAAAATGGTTGAAGTTGCCCACGGTGACGGTGTCATTACTCGGTATGCACACAACCAAGAGAATCTCGTCAAAGTGGGCGATATGGTGCGTCGTGGCGATGTTGTTGCCCTCATGGGAAACAGTGGTCGCTCTACCGGCCCGCACGTTCACTTTGAAGTTCACAAAAACGGCCGTCCGGTCGACCCTGCCAGCTATTTACGGCGCACGCCTAACTAAGGTCGCTCATGATCTCCGGTGATGTTCACCGATTCCATTGAAGGCGCAGACTGCGCAAGACCCTAACACTTAGTATTGGAAACACCATGGCAAATCCGCTGAAGATGATATTCGGCTCGCGAAACGATCGTGTTTTGCGGCGGATCAAGAAAACAGTCAAAAAGATCAACGCGCTTGAAGAAGACATGCAGGCGCTCGACAACGACGCACTACGCGCAAAGACACAGGAGTTTCGCGATCGCTACCAAGCGGGCGAGTCTCTCGATGACCTGCTGCCGGAAGCGTTTGCTGTCGTGCGTGAAGGTGGCGTCCGCGCCATGGGCATGCGCCATTTTGACGTTCAGTTAATCGGCGGTGTTGTACTCCATGAGGGTAATGTTGCAGAGATGCGAACGGGTGAAGGTAAAACCTTGGTTGCCACACTGCCCGCCTATCTCAATGCTTTATCTGGTAACACCGTTCACCTGATTACCGTTAACGATTACCTCGCGTCTCGCGATGCGGCGTGGATGGGCAAGCTTTACAATTTCCTTGGCCTTGAGGTCGGTGTGGTTAAGGCAGGCCAATCGCAAGAAGAAAAGCGCACCGCTTACTCGGCGGATATCGTCTACGGCACAAACAATGAGTTCGGCTTTGATTACCTTCGCGACAATATGGCCTTCAGCATGGCGGACAAGATGCAAGGGCAACTGACGTTTGCCATTGTTGATGAAGTGGACTCGATTCTCATTGATGAAGCCCGTACGCCGCTGATCATCTCCGGCGCAGCTGAAGATAGCTCCGAGCTTTATCGCAAGATCAATAAGTTCATCCCCAAGCTCTCGCCTCGCAGCGGTGAAGAAGCCGAAGACGGTGACTTTGTAATTGATGAGAAACAGCGAACGGTTGAGCTGACCGAAGATGGGCACGAGCGGATTGAGACCATGTTGATCGATGAGGATCTACTCGCATCCGATGATTCGCTCTATGCGTCAACGAACTTGGGCTTGTTACACCACGTTAATGCCGCGCTTCGCGCCCACAACCTGTTTAACCGCAACGTAGAGTACATCGTACAAAACGGTCAGGTGGTTTTGATTGACGAGCACACCGGCCGAACCATGCCGGGACGCCGTTTGTCTGAGGGGCTTCATCAAGCCATCGAAGCCAAGGAGAATGTGAATATTCAGGCCGAGAGCCAGACTATGGCATCGACCACCTTCCAGAATTATTTCCGCCTCTACGACAAGCTAAGTGGTATGACGGGTACGGCGGATACCGAAGCGTTCGAATTCCGCCAAATTTATGGCCTCGAGTGTGTGGTTATCCCCACCAATATCCCGATGAAACGTAAGGATATGAACGACCTGGTCTTCATGTCGAAGGAGGAGAAGCTCGAGGCGATCGTCGAAGAGACACGGCGCATTATCGAAAACAAGGCGCCCGTCTTAGTGGGTACAGCCTCGGTAGAGACCTCTGAGGAGCTCTCGGAGTACTTCAAGCAGGCAGGTATTGAGCACAAGGTGCTGAACGCGAAGTACCACGAGCAGGAAGCTGAGATTATTGCCCAGGCGGGGCGGCCAGGCGTGGTCACTATCGCTACCAATATGGCGGGTCGTGGTACCGATATTGTGCTCGGTGGCAACCTCGAGGCCGAGCTTGCGGGACTCGAGGACGAGGCGGCGCACGAAGCTGCGCGCAGGGCATGGGAAGACCGCCACCAGACCGTCCTCGATGCCGGTGGTCTTCATATTGTGGGCACCGAGCGGCACGAGTCACGCCGGATTGATAACCAGCTCCGCGGTCGTGCAGGGCGTCAGGGAGACCCTGGTGCGTCGCGCTTTTACATATCACTCGACGACAACTTGATGCGCATCTTCATGGGCAACATGGCCGGTATTATGCAGAAGGTCGGGATGGAGCGCGGTGAAGCTATCGAAAGTGGCATGGTGACCAACTCGATCGAGCGCGCGCAACGTAAGGTTGAGGGACGCAACTTCGACATTCGTAAGCAGTTGCTCGAATACGATGATGTCGCCAATGATCAGCGCCAGATTATCTACTCACAGCGTGATCAATTACTGGATGAAGACGATGTTGCGGAGATGATCACGAATATCCGCGCGGACGTTATCCACACCGGTATCGATCGCTTTATTCCACCGATGAGCGTTGAGGAGCAGTGGGATATTCCGGGCCTTGAGCAGTATCTCAAAACCGAGTTTGCGCAGGAGCTTCCTGTGGCTAGCTGGTTAGAGGAGGACACCAACCTTCACGAGGAGACGCTGCGCGAACGTATTATTGGGTCAGTGCAATCAACCTATGACGAGAAGGGCTCGCTCATTGGTGATGCCATGCGTCAGATTGAAAAGCAGGTCACGCTGCAGGTGCTAGATGGACTGTGGAAAGATCATCTCCAAACCATGGATCAGCTCCGACAAGGCATTCACTTGCGCGCCTACGCCAACAAGAATCCCAAGCAGGAGTACAAGCGTGAGGCCTTTGAGTTATTCGAGGCGTTACTCGAGCGCTTGAAGCAAGAAGTGGTGCGTATTTTGAGCCATCTTCAGATCAAGCGACAGGACGAGGCTGAGCTGATTGAGCAAAAGCGTCGTGAAGAAGCAGAGCGACAACAGTTGGCCTTCCAGCACGCGCAGGCGTCGGCATTGCCTGAGGCTGAGCAGGAAGCAGGCCAGCAGGCGGAGGCACCACAGCAACCGATGGTGCGCGATGCACCCAAGGTGGGCCGTAATGATCCGTGTCCCTGTGGCAGTGGTAAGAAGTACAAGCAGTGTTGCGGAGCGCTTAACTAAGTATGAGCGAGTTTTCTATCGCGGGCGTTCGGCTTGGGGTTGCGCAAGCGGGCATCAAATATGAAGGCCGCGATGATCTGACGCTGATTGAGTTCGCCGAGGGAAGTTCGACGGCGGCGGTCTTTACGTTAAATGCGTTTCGCGCGGCACCTGTGGTGGTCGCGGAGCGCAATAACACCAGTCAGGATGCGCGATACATCCTCATCAACTCAGGCAATGCCAATGCGGGCACCGGCAAGCCCGGTATGGACGCCTGTGAGGCGAGCTGCGCAGCGGTTGCCAAACTGACCAATGACGTTCCCAATCGTGTATTGCCTTTCTCCACCGGAGTGATTGGTGAGCTACTGCCAGTAGAAAAGATTGAAGCTGCTTTACCTGAGGCCATGGCTGATTTGTCCGAGGCAAATTGGACGCGAGCCGCTCGGGCCATTATGACCACCGATACGCGGCCAAAACTGCGAGTCAAAACGGTTGAAGTAAATGGCGAATCCTGTCGGATCGTAGGGATGAGCAAGGGCTCGGGGATGATTCAGCCCAATATGGCGACCATGCTGGGGTTCATCGCAACAGATGCATCTATACCGCCAGCAATGCTGGATGGCATGTTGCGTGCTGCCGTCAATCTTAGCTTTAACCGAATCACGGTTGATGGTGACACGAGCACGAATGACGCCGTAACCCTGACTGCAACGGGTCAGTCTAATTTTGTCATTTCTCCGACTACGACAGACGAGGCGCAGTCCTTCCAACTAGCATTGACCACCCTGGCAACGGAGTTAGCACAGGACATTGTGCGAGACGGGGAGGGTGCAACGAAGTTTGTTGCTATTGAGGTCTCTGGTGCATTAAGCGTTGCGGAGGCTGATTCGGTAGCACGAACAGTCGCGCATTCTCCCTTGGTGAAGACAGCGCTGTTTGCTTCTGACCCTAACTGGGGGCGCGTCCTCGCAGCCATTGGACGCGCCGGGGTAGAGAACTTGGACGTTGATGCAGTATCGCTCTCCATCAACGGTGTGCTGATTGCAGAGAAGGGTGCCCGCGCCGACAGCTATACCGAGCAGGCCGGCGTTGCCGCCATGGCACCTGAGGATCTACTGATCTCCATTGACCTGGCCCGTGGCAATGAGACTGCAACCATCTGGACGACTGACTTCTCCTACGACTACGTCAAGATAAACGCTGAGTACCGTACCTGATGGCGAGTCGCATTCATGTGGCGGTCGGTGTACTGATTGATTCAAAAGACTGTGTGCTCCTTACGCGCCGCCTTAAAGGTACCCATCTTGCCGGCTACTGGGAGTTTCCCGGAGGCAAAGTTGAAGCGGGGGAGTCCGTTCACACCGCGCTGGCGCGTGAGCTTGAAGAGGAGCTCGGCACTCGCATTGGTGAGACGGTTCCGCTCATGACCGTGAGCCATGACTACGGCGAAAAGCAGGTCCTGCTCGATGTGCATCAAGTGAAAGACTGGAGTGGCGAGCCCCATGGTGCAGAAGGGCAACCCCTAGCCTGGGTGGATGCCGGCTCGCTCGATGAGTTTCAGGTGCCTGAAGCGAATGCGGAGATCATGTCGCGGGTAAAAGCGCTACTCGCCTGAGGCTGACGCGGCTCTTGCCAGTAAGTCCTCGTGCAGTTTTTCAACACGCTCATACAGCGCTTCTAGACTCGCATCATTGGTTATCGAGGTGTCTGCACGTGACAGGCGCGTTTGCCGATCGAGCTGCGCTGCCATAATTTGCTTTACCAGTGTCTCGCTGTTGTCGTCTCGTGCCATGGTTCGTTTTAACTGCACATCTTCAGGTACATCAACGACAACGACATAGTCCGCGAACGTGTTTTGGCCACTCTCTAGTAAAAGCGGAGAGGAGAGCACCGCGTAGGGAGAACTCGCCTCAGTCAGTTGCCTTACGATTTCGTCGCGGATGCGAGGGTGCGTGATGCCCTCCAGCACCTTTCTCTCGTCGGGATTGTCGAAGACAATTTTTCGTAGCGCGGCACGGTCGAGACTGCCATCTGCAACCAATATGTCCGTACCAAAATGATCGGCAATGGCAGCAAGTCCGGGGGTGCCCGGCTCAACCACCACACGCGCAACTTTGTCTGCGTCGACGACTGTGATGCCCAGTGTTTCGAGATGATCGGTCACCGCAGACTTGCCGCTACCGATACCTCCTGTGATGCCTACTACGAACATGCGGCTAGGCCCCTGTCACCCAAGTTAAGAGGATGCTCGGATAGAACAAATGAATGAGCCCTGCACCCGCAAGGAAGGGTCCAAATGGCATCGGTGTCTCGCGGTCTTGCTTGCCTGTCACAATCAAGGCGACACCCAGAACGGCACCAACGACTGAAGACAGCAGAACGATGGTCGGCAATGCGGCCAAACCGAACCACGCACCCAAAGCAGCGAGTAATTTGAAGTCCCCATGGCCCATGCCTTCTTTGCCCGTGACTATTTTGAAAAGCCAAAAGACAGTCCACAGGCACAGGTAACCAAATACAGCGCCTAGGACAGCGCTCTCGAGTGATACAAAGGTGTTATCGATGTTGAGCAGCAGTCCTATCCACACTAGGGGTAATGTGAGGCTATCGGGTAGCAGCTGATGATCGAGATCAATCGCTGTCAGCACAACAAGAACGGCCGTCAGGAACATGGCGCCCGCTAAGGCGTTGCTCACGCCGAACTGAAGACCACAGAGTACCCAGAGGAAGGCGGTGATTGCCTCGACGATTGGGTAGCGAACCGAAATCGGCGCTTTACAGGCGGCGCATTTCCCACCCAATGCAAGGTAACTCAGTACGGGAATATTCTGCGTTGGCTTTATTTCCGCATCGCAGTGCGGACAGCGCGATCCTGGGAAGGCGAGGGACAGTTTGGGCGACTCCTCCGGCGCCTCACCACTGAACTCAGCATAGTCTCGCCGCCATTGGGCCTCCATCATTTCTGGGAGTCGGTATATAACAACGTTCAGAAAACTCCCCACTACAAGTCCGAGGACAGTTAGGGAGATGCTTAAGCCCGGTTGGGCTCGAATTAGTTCTTCAAGCGGATCCATTGGGTGATATTACATCACCGAGCCAAGCATGAAGATGGGGAGGTACATTGCGATCATGAGTCCACCAATCAGAATGCCCAAAATCGACATGATCATCGGCTCACAGCCCTTTTTTTTGTGCTCGAAACCGGTGAAGCCCAGGTTCAGTGTAACCATTTGGCTCAGCAACTCCGTCGGAGACAAGCTCCCAAGCCGCATCAAACGCCTTGCCCTGTGGCTTACCATCAACCACCATCGGCTCATAACTTGGATCTGCCGCGTTCTGGCTATCAACTACTCCTGCCATCCTTAACATCGATTCCTTAAACTGATCTTCGATGATTACTCCGTGATGTAACCAATTGGCAATGTGCTGGCTAGAAATTCTAAGTGTTGCTCTGTCTTCCATGAGCCCCACGTTGTTAATGTCGGGGACTTTGGAGCAGCCCACGCCGTGGTCAACCCAGCGCACTACATAGCCCAACATGCCTTGCACGTTGTTATCGAGCTCTCGCTGGATTTCCTCGGCTGACAACTTGCTGCAGTCGCCCAATGGAATCGTGAGTATGTCATTGACGCTACGGCGCTGGGTTCCTTCAAGCTCAGCTTGAATCTCGCGTACTGAAACATCGTGATAGTGCGTTGCGTGAAGCGTCGCTGCTGTGGGTGACGGTACCCAGGCACAGTTAGCGCCGGCTTTGGGGTGACCCAATTTCGTATCAATCATGGCTTGCATAAGATCGGGCATGGCCCACATGCCTTTACCGATCTGCGCCTTACCGCGGAGCCCACAGTTGAGGCCGGTGTCGACGTTCCAATCCTCGTAGGCATTAATCCAGAGCTCACCTTTCATAGCGGTCTTAGCGACCATGGGGCCAGCTTCCATACTGGTATGGATTTCGTCGCCGGTGCGATCGAGGAAACCGGTGTTGATGAAGACCACACGCTCTGAGGCGCGGCGGATGCATTCCGCGAGGTTCACGGTTGTGCGACGCTCCTCATCCATGATGCCGACTTTGATTGTGTTACGTGACAGGCCAAAGGCGTCCTCAATCGCAGTAAACAGGTCGACCGTCATACTGACCTCATCGGGTCCGTGCATCTTCGGCTTCACAATATACATGGAGCCGGTACGAGAGTTGCCGCCTTTGCTAGCGCCTCTCAGGTCATGAAGCGAGCAAGCTGTCGTGAACAGCGCATCCATGATGCCCTCGAAGATCTCGTTACCCTCGACATCCAAGATCGCCGGGTTAGTCATCAAATGCCCTACGTTGCGCACGAACATGAGGCTGCGGCCCGGTAGACTGAAGCGTTCACCGCTGGGTGATGTGAACTCACGGTCGGCATTGAGGTTTCGAGTAAGTGTTCGGCCGCCTTTGTTGAAGCTCTCGCTCAAATCGCCACGCATCAAACCCAGCCAGTTGCGGTAAACAACTGTCTTGTCTTCAGCGTCCACTGCTGCGACAGAGTCTTCGCAGTCCTGAATGGTCGTGAGGGCCGATTCTAGGCAAATGTCTTTGACGCCCGCGGCATCCGTACTTCCTACCGAGTGCTCACGGTCAATTTGTATCTCAGCGTGGAGGCCGTTGTGCTTGAGCAAGACACCTGAGGGATCACCTGCATCACCTGAGAAGCCAACAAACTGATCGGGCGCGGCGAGCATGCTCAGGCTGCCATCAATCTGGTTAATCAGTAGATCGCCATCAACGATAGTGTAGTGAGCGGCTTGCTTGTGACTGCCATGATTGAGTGGGAAGTGTGCATCAAGAAAGTCACGCGCCCACTCGATGACCTTGTGACCACGAACTGGGTTGTAGGCACCAGCGCGGACAGCGCCATCTTCCTCGGAAATGACATCGGTGCCATACAGCGCATCGTAGAGTGAGCCCCAGCGTGCGTTGGCCGCGTTGAGCGCGTAGCGTGCGTTCATCACAGGAACAACAAGTTGTGGTCCGGCGATCTCTGCAATTTCAGGGTCTACGTTTTGGGTTGCGATTTTGAAAGGGGCAGGCTGAGGTAATAGGTAGCCAATGTCTTCGAGCATGGCTTTGTAGGCCGCTCGGTCATAATCCGCGCCGGGGTTCGCTTTATGCCAGGCGCTGATCTTGGCCTGCATCTCATCGCGTACGGCGAGAAGCTCACGATTGCGTGGTGTGAAGGTTTTGACGATATCCGCCAGGGCCTTCCAGAAAGCAGTAGCCTCTAAGCCCGTGCCAGGCAGTATCTCGTTCTCAAGGAGTGCGTGAATCTCCGGATCGACCTGAAGTCCCGCGCATTCGATACGTACTGACATGATGTGCTCCCAATTAACTCGGCATTCTTTTGAGACGCCATTTTCGTTTGGTTGTTACGTCGAGTGGAAGCGGACTGATTTATGACCACCATAAAAAATAATGATGGTGGTACATAAAACGATTTTAATCGGTGATAGTTGTTAGCTTGCGGCTAGGGATACCCGCCATCACGCGCAGAACGTCCTCGAAGAGGGGGACGTGAACATCGGCGTCGATTTGCGCGGTGGTGATGAAGTTCGGGAAGGTGTGGATACGTAGGACCTTTAAGTCACCTGACTTCGTAAGCAGTGTATCGATTGCAAGTACGGCAAATGCATTCTCTTCAGAAGCTCCTGCGATAGACGCCTGGCGCACCTCGTCCAATAACCCGGTCATATCCGAGGCGAGTGCTTTAGCTGCCTTGGCAAGGGATCCCGCATGCTGTGTTTGGCTGCCGGGGACTAACTTGATATGGGAGCCCGCATCTCGGTAGCTGCGGTTATCCACCTGCGATGCATGATTAGCATCATTCGGCGCATAGGCCGCACCGTGAATAAAGACGACGCTGTCTTCGTAGCACATTAACTGGCCAGCCACAGCAACCATGTAGAAGCGCGCGGTAAATTTGTGCTGATCGATGAGCTCTAGCCCATCCACGGCTTTTTGTAAGAGATGTCCGCCGGGCACCGTCGCCGCCGCCATGATGGGCGTGGGTAGGCAAAGCGTTTTGTCATTTGCCCCGCGGAACTGACTGCGAATAAACCATAGCTCATCGGCCTTGGGTTGCTCATTGAGCGCATCCTGAACCGAGGCATAGGTCTTGGGCATACGATCTGCCAACCCGAGTTCAGTCATTTTTGTGGCGACCTTACCTGCATCAGACAGCGGGTTTAGAACGCTTCGCTCCACCGTTTTAAAACGAGGACCCGACCACCCATTGGGTGCGGATGGTTGAGGCTTATTGCCGTAGCTATCCCAATAGCTCAGGTGTACTGCGGGAAAGTGGTTGTCGCGCGCTTTCAGCGTCTTCACGGCTCTCTGCCATAAGACGTCGGCCCGGTTAGCCAGTACTCTAAGGCTCTCGCCTTGAATTGATACGACGTTGTCGGCACGGTCTGTCGGTGTAGGTGCGTTTTTTTCCATGTCAGGGGCGTTAGCACCATCACCAGCCGCTTGTATCGCTTTTAGGAGCGCCACCCGATGCTGTACTGGTTGTCGCATCAAAGGCGACTGATGGCAGCGCTTTGTCTTTGTCGAACATTTCCCGGGTGTCGTGGTGACGGAACCACAGGTTGAACGCCCATTTCTCGCCTGCCTCCACCGGCATGCCGGCGTGTAGGCTGAGCGGGTGGGGCCCACTAATGTCTTCGGTGGTGTTGTGAAAGATCACCATGCGCCCGGGAGAGGCAGGAACGGTAATGCCCAACTTTGGAAACTGCGTCGCACCGCCACCCTCGACTTTATTGAGGTACACCAAGGCCGTAACCAGGCGCTGCCCACCCCACTGAGCCGCTTTTTGTCCACGAGCGAGCGAGAGGTTGAAGGCGTCGAAGTGTGGGCGATATTCCTGCTCGGGGCCGTAATGGATGATTTGCATCGATTCGGCGTTTTCCAGTGGCAGGCCAACGATATCGGCGATTCGCTGGCCAATCGATTTGACCACGTCATCTTCATCGTACTTGAGCCAATGGTTGGAGCCGGTTCGACCCTCACTGGGTTTGAAACCCTCGTCCAGTACCACGCCTGCGCGTTTGATATGTGGTTTGGCAAGTTCAATCAGGTAGGCGCATTCAATGGGCGAGATGACATCATTACGAACCGCTACCAAAGGTTCGCTAGAGAAGACCTCAGCTCCCTCGTATTCGCTTTTTAACTGAATCGTATCGCTCATTGATTAAACCTATGGTCTATCTCGCGGCTCCCGACTGTCGTTACGCAGTATCAGTTTCCCTCGTACCATTACATGCCTAGATGGAGCGCGCTATCTTCGTGATGAGCTGTCGGATCCAACGGTGCCCCGGGTTGTGCTGTAACAAGGGGCTCCATGCCATTTTGAGCTCCAGTGGCGGAATGTCGAAGGGGACATCGCGCACAACCACCCGCGGATTATCGCGTTTCAACTGCGTTGCTCGCGTGGGCAGTGTCACGATGAGATCGTTTTGCTCAGCCAACGTCATAGCCGCTTGGTAGTGGCGCGTGAATACGCGTATACGGCGCTTCTTACCGAGCTCCCCAAGCGTCGAGTCAACCCAGCCGAGGCGCTGAACATCATCGGGGTTTACGCCGACTCCGACGCCCATGCCGGTCTTACTGACCCAAATGTGATCGGCAGCAAGATAGTTATCGAGGGTGAAGTCCTCAAGAATGGGGTTCTCGGGGCTCAATAGGCAGGAGAAGGTGTCCTGCCACAGCGTGATTTGGTGGAACGACTGGGGCATCTGAGCAAATCGGTTAATGACCAAATCGACTTTGCCTCGCTCCACGTCGAGAAAGCTGACGTCCGAGGGGTTCATGATATCGAGCGTGATGCCCGGCGCCTGCTCACGAAGCTCTTTCAGTACGTAGGGGAGCAAGGTGGATTCGGCGTAGTCACTGGCCATCAGTCGAACCACACGATTTTCGGTCTCGGGGATAAACTCCTCAGTTGGCTGCAGTGCGCGGTCGACGTTTGTCAGAATCTCGCGTAACTGGGGCTCTAGCTCTTCCGCTTTTGCGGTTGGCGTCATGCCATCGGAGGTTCGAATCAGGAGCGGATCGTTAAAGACCTCACGCAATCGCTTGAGTCCGTTACTCATCGCGGGTTGCGAGAGTCCGAGGCTATGCGCCGCTTGTGTAACGTTGCGTTCGCGAAGCAGCGCATCGAGGTAGACGAGAAGGTTTAAATCAACGCGACCAAGGCGACTCATTTAGTGGGTTCTCCTACAGGGACGTACTATTCACCGTATGAATAATACATCTTCTAGGGTGAAGAATAGAAATTCTTGGTCTGAACGGATGAACAGCTACAATAGCGACACGTTTTGGAGGGCTTATGTACAACGCACCGTTAGATGATATGCAGTTTCTGATCGACGACGTCTGTCGGGCGGGTGAGCGACTGGGACATTTGCCGCGCTTTGAGGGCTTGGACGTTGGTGCGGATTTGACCACGGCGCTTCTTGAAGAGGCGGGCAAGCTGGCGGCGGACATGGTTTCACCGCTACGTCGTGTCGGTGACCAGCAACCAGCACGCTGCTCAGACGGCGCTGTGACCATTCCTCCGGGTTACGGCGATGCCATCAAAGCACTCGGTGAAGGTGGTTGGGTAGGTATTTCGGCTGAGGCATCTCACGGAGGCCAAGGGCTACCAGAGCTCTACGGTACGGCCGCCTGCGAAATGTGGAATTCAGCCGATATGGCGTTCGCGCTGGAGCCTTTTTTGAGCTCAGGTGCTGCGCTTGCGATTTCGGCACATGCAAGTCCCAAGCTTAAGGATAAGTACCTACCTAATATCAACGCCGGCATCTGGTCAGGCACCATGAACCTCACCGAGTCTGGTGCTGGTTCCGATCTGGGTCCCATGAAAACTCGCGCGGAGCGTCACGGCGATCACTACAAGATTTTCGGGCAGAAGATCTACATTACTTGGGGTGATCATGACGCCACTGAAAATATTATTCACTTGGTGTTAGCCCGTTTGCCCGATGCCCCTGCAGGAAGCAAAGGTATCTCGTTGTTCATCGTTCCCAAGTTTCTGGTGAATGACGATGGAAGCCTGGGTGAGCGAAACGATGCGTACCCCGTATCGGTCGAGCACAAGCTCGGCATTCATGGCAGCCCCACCTGTGTCATGGCCTACGGCGATAATGGCGGAGCAATCGGCTACCTCGTCGGAGAGGAAAACAACGGGCTGGCCTGCATGTTCACCATGATGAACGAGGCGCGCCTGAAAGTCGGCCTTCAGGGACTGGGTGCCAGCGAAGGCGCCTATCAGAAGGCGGTCGCCTATGCGCGCGAGCGCGTTCAAGGAGGCGTACCGATCATCGAGCACGCAGATGTGAAGCGGATGCTGATGACGATGCGTGCGCTCAATGAAGCCATGCGTGCGCTTGCCTACATTGAGTCACTCACGATGGATCTCTCCCATGGCGCGCCATCGGATGAGCGGGGTCAATGGAAGTCACGCCTCGATCTCATGATTCCAGTCATTAAGGGCTGGATGACTGAAGTGGGTCAGGAAGTCACCTCACTCGGCGTGCAGATTCACGGCGGTATGGGCTATGTCGAGGAGACCGGTGCAGCGCAGTTCTTCCGCGATGTGCGAATTACGCCTATCTACGAGGGCACCAACGGTATTCAAGCGGCTGACCTTGTTAATCGGAAGCTCGCCCGAGACCGCGGCGCCATGATGGAAACGGTACACGATGAAATTCGTGGCGTTGCCGATGCGCTGATTGGCTCTAGCGATGATCGTTTGGCAGCCATGGGCTCGGCTTTGTCTGATGCCCTAGCAGCACATGTGATGTCCACGCAAACCATTTTGGAAATGTTCAAAGTCGACAAGAACGCCGCGATGGCTGCGTCATTCGACTACATGATGCAAACCGGCTACCTGTTTGGCGGTTGGCATCTAGCGGCGAGTTCTCTCGTGGCCATTGACCTGCTCGCTCGCGACGAGAAAACGCTGTTCTGTCAGCGAAAAATCGCGACGACTGAGTTCTACCTCCATCGCCTAATGCCTCGCGCCAGTGCACACGCGGATGCGATTTTATCGCCCGTCAGTCAGCTGGATGGGTACGCAGCCGATTGGCTGTAGTCGGGGCTTCAATGCTGAGTACACCCGACCTGTCCGATCTGAATCCGGACGCCCGCGTATTGCCATTTCAATTTCGCGCGTTCGGTCTGCGCACATCGCTCTTTGGTCCTATAGCAACCATTGCCTGCTTTGAGGACAACTCGCGAGTCAAAGAGGCGGTTGCTGAGCCCGGTGAGGGCAGGGTGTTACTCATCGATGGTGGTGGCTCACTTGCGAAAGCGCTGACGGGTGATCTGGTCGCTAAGTCTGCGATGGATAATGGCTGGGCAGGCATGGTGATTATTGGCGCTGCGCGCGATGTCGAAGTCATCAACACCTTTGATTTTTGTGTCATGGCCCTGGGAACCACGCCCATGAAAACCGAGAAATTGGGCCGTGGCGAGCGCGGCGTTGATCTCACATTGGGCGGTGTGAATGTCAGTGAGGGTGACTACCTTGCTGGCGATGAGAACGGAGTGTTGATTAGCCGTGAGCCCTTTCTACAGGCTTAGCGTTCAGCATCTTTGAGCGAGTGTTCAAACCCGTCTATTCAAGATAGTCGCATCGACAAATCCAGTGGCATGACGACTTTGGTCAGCGCGCCAATCGATATGAAATCGACGCCGGTGTCGGCAATACCCGGAAGGGTTGCCTCTGTCACATTACCGGATGCCTCAAGCTCAGCTCGACCCTTGTTCAAAGTCACCGCCTGACGCATGTCATCCAGCGAAAAATTATCGAGCATGATGCGATCTGCGCCAGCGTCCAACGCTTGCGACAGCTCATCCAAGCTTTCCACCTCGACCTCTACCGGCTTTCCTGGCGCATTGACGCGCGCAGTTTCAACAGCCTCCCGAATACCGCCGCAAGCCGCAATATGGTTTTCCTTGATGAGGAACGCGTCGTATAGACCGATGCGATGGTTATGGCAGCCACCGCAGGTCACAGCGTACTTCTGTGCCATACGAAAGCCGGGAATCGTTTTTCGTGTATCCAGCAGGCGCGTCGATGTTCCCTCAACCAGTGAGGCGAGTTTCGCACTGTAGCTGGCGGTGCCTGACAGCATCTGTAGAAAATTCAGCGCGGCACGCTCAGCCGTCAAAATACTGCGCGCGGCGCCCGACACCGTAAACAGCGTGTCATCCGGCAGGAGTGTGTCACCGTCAGACTTTTGCCAGATGACCTCGAGCGACGCATCGACGGCGGCGAAGACCGCGTCGACGAATTGCGTGCCGCACAAGACGCCTGACTCTCGTGTAATCACAGTGGCCAGCGCCTTCTCCTCTGCGCCGACTAAGCCCGCTGTAATGTCACCACTGCCGATATCTTCGGCTAGCGCGAGAGCCACGAGGGGCGCTATGTCACTTTGCGTTAACACGTTTTGAAATCCTGATAGGTAGTTGTGTCTGGTGAATACTGGTGCCTGATATGATGCGGTATTGAAACACAGCCGAAGCAACGTTTTTCAAGTGAGTGACAATAAATACGGTCAAATTTCTGAAGGTTGGCTCCAGGGCTGCGAGCACATCCCGTCACCTAATTTCGGGGAGAGGCCAGTGGGCGCGACGGTTGAGCTCGTCGTGGTCCACAATATATCGCTGCCCCCGGGCGAATTTGGTGGGCCTCACGTTGCAGAACTCTTCACAAATACGCTCGACCCGCAGGGGCATCCGTATTTTGAGGAGATTGTTGATCTCCGTGTATCCGCGCATTTTTTGATTCGACGCGACGGTCATGTCATCCAGTTTGTCTCGACCAAGGACATGGCTTGGCATGCAGGTGTGTCTCAATGGCGTAATCGTGAAAAATGCAATGAATTCAGCCTTGGTATTGAACTTGAGGGTACTGATACCCATCTATATACCCAGGAACAGTATGCGCGGCTGGAGGAGATCATCCTAAAGTGCCGTGCTGCGCATCCAGACATTGAAGAGGATGCTATTGTTGGACACAGTGATATTGCACCCGGGCGCAAAACAGATCCGGGAGAGAGCTTTGACTGGCAGGAATTACAAACCCGATTGGGGGTTGAATCGCTGCCGCGCAGCTAGCGTAAGTTAAGGGGGAGTTAGCTTGAGTTATCTGGCGTTTTTATCGTTCATTGTGGCGACCGGCCTTTACTGGCTGATGGGCCCGGGCGGGCCGCTGCACTCCATCGATTTTCTCTCCGTCTTTCGCTCGCAGATCAGCGACGACGAAGGCTCGTCAACACGTTCGGCGCTGATTCTCGTTGTTGCGCCATCGGTTGTATTCGCACTCCTATATATCTTGGTAGAGGGTGTTTTCGGCGGCGCTGCAATGCTTTTGCTGGGAACAGCGGCACTGTTTTTTGCCTTCGGCCGTGAGGATTTTCCCACCTTGACGCAACGGTTTCTTGCGAGAGCCCGCGTTGGCGACAACGAGGGAGCGGCGATGGTAATCGAGTCTGCCGGCGGTGACAGCTCGGCCGATGATGTTGACGACTTCGGTGATGTCGCGGCTTCGTTTTTTAGTTTGATGGCGTTGCAGCGGTGGTTTGGCCCTGTGATCTACTTCTTACTCCTAGGTCCCGTTGGCGCAGTGGCGTATCGCCTTGCGCATTTGACGCAAGAGACAAAGACGCCCCTGAGTGATTCCCTGATGCGGCTGCTTGAATGGTTGCCCTCTCGCTTGCTGGTGCTGAGCTTCTCCGTATTCGGGGATTTCGATAAATCCATCGAGCACCTCACGAGCAAGGGGATGACACTAGATGTCGATACGGGCGATTTTCTGGAGGATGCAACAGATGCGGCCGTTACCTTGCCGGAGATTCATCTGTCTATGACCGACTCTCTGCCGTCTTTCATCTACTCGAGAGAAGCTTTTTACTCTGGCTAGGCGCGGTTGCGCTGCTTGTCCTGATTTAGGTCGGGGTAGCTTAATCACGAGGGCGACGGGTCGCCTGTACGATATTGTAGAAGTGCGTCGTCATCTCCTGTCGACTCGTAATATGACTGTAATCTTCCGGAGAGTGGTACTTGCCGACGTCTAAGGAGACCGTGGTGCCGAAGCGCTTCAGTGCCTCCCGCATATGCATGGCCATACGAAACGGTTCTGCAATATTTGAAGCGACGTGGAACAGGCGTGTGTTCTGCCCGTGGAAGAAGACAGGAGGATTTCTTCGGCTGACAACTTGCTGCAGTCGCCCAGTGGAATCGTGAGTATGTCATCGACACCACGGCGCTGGGTTCCTTCGAGCTCAGCTTGAATCTCGCTAACGGACACATCGTGATAGTGCGTTGCGTGAAGCGTCGCTGCCGTAGGTGAGGGTACCCAGGCACAGTTGGCGCCGGCTTTGGGGTGACCCAGCTTTCGTGTCGATCATGGCTTGCATGAGGTCGGGCATGGCCCACATGCCTTTACCGATCTGCGCCTTACCGCGGAGCCCACAGTTGAGGCCGGTGTCTACATTCCAATCCTCGTAGGCATTAATCCAGAGCTCACCTTTCATGGCGGTCTTAGCCACCATGGGGCCAGCTTCCATGCTGGTATGGATTTCGTCGCCGGTCCGATCGAGGAAGCCCGTATTGATGAAGACGACGCGCTCGGAGGCGCGGCGGATGCACTCCGCAAGGTTCACAGTCGTGCGCCGTTCCTCATCCATGATGCCAACTTTGATTGTGTTACGTGGCAGGCCAAAGGCATCCTCAACCGCGGCAAACAGGTCGACCGTCATGCTGACTTCATCGGGTCCGTGCATCTTCGGCTTCACAATGTACATGGAGCCGGTGCGAGAGTTGCCGCCTTTGCTCGCGCCCCGGAGGTCATGAAGCGAGCAAGCTGTGGTAAACAGCGCATCCATGATGCCTTCAAAGATTTCGTTGCCCTCGGCATCCAAGATGGCGGGGTTGGTCATCAAATGCCCTACGTTGCGCACGAACATGAGGCTCCGACCCGGTAGGCTGAAGCTGTTCACCGCGGGTGATGTGAACTCTCGGTCGGCATTGAGGCTTCGTGTCAGCGTCTGGCCGCCTTTGTTGAAGCTCTCGCTCAAATCGCTGCGCATCAAACCTAGCCAGTTGCGGTAAACAACGGTCTTGTCTTCAGCATCGACCGCCGCGACCGAGTCTTCACAGTCCTGAATGGTGGTGAGGGCCGATTCAAGGCAAATGTCTTTGACGCCTGCGGCATCGGTGCTTCCTACCGAGTGCTCACGGTCGATTTGTATTTCAGCGTGGAGGCCATTGTGCTTAAGCAAGACACCTGATGGATCACCTGCATCCCCCGCAAAGCCAACGAACTGATCGGGCGCGGCGAGCATGCTCAGGCTGCCATCAATCTGGTTAATCAGTAGATCGCCATCAACGATCGTGTAGTGAGCGGCTTGCTTGTGACTGCCCTGATTGAGTGGGAAGTGCGTGTCGAGAAAGTCGCGCGCCCACTCGATGACCTTGTGACCACGAACCGGGTTGTAAGCACCTGCGCGCACAGCGCCGTCTTCCTCGGAAATGACATCGGTGCCATACAGCGCATCGTAGAGTGAGCCCCAACGCGCGTTGGCCGCATTGAGCGCGTAGCGTGCGTTCATCACGGGAACAACAAGTTGTGGTCCTGCGATCTCTGCAATTTCGGGGTCTACGTTTTGGGTCGCGATTTTGAAAGGCGCAGGCTGGGGTAATAGGTAGCCAATGTCTTCGAGCATGGCTTTGTAGGCCGCTCGGTCATAATCCGCGCCGGGGTTCGCTTTATGCCAGGCGCTGATCTTGGCCTGCATCTCATCGCGGACAGCGAGAAGCTCACGATTGCGTGGTGTAAAGGTTTTGACGATATCCGCCAGGGCCTTCCAGAAAGCAGTAGCTTCTACGCCCGTGCCAGGCAGTATCTCGTTCTCAAGGAGTGCGTGAATCTCCGGATCGACCTGAAGTCCCGCGCATTCGATACGTGCTGACATGATGTGCTCCCAATTAACTCGGCGTTCTTAGCGAGACGCCATTTTCGTTTGGTTGTTACGTCGAGTGGAAGCGGACTGATTTATGACCATCATAAAAAATAATGATGGTGGTACATAAAACGATTTTAATCGGTGATAGTCGTCAGTTTACGGCTAGGGATACCCGCCATCACGCGCAGAACGTCCTCGAAGAGGGGAACGTGAACGTCGGCGTCGATTTGTGCGGTGGTGATGAAGTTCGGGAAGGTGTGGATGCGCAGGAGCTTTAGGTCACCTGACTTCGTAAGCAATGTATCGAGTGCAAGTACTGCAAATGCCTTCTCTTCTGAATCTCCTGGCATAGACGCCTGGCGCACCTCGTCCAATAACCGGGTCATATCCGCGGTGAGTGCTTTAGCTGCCTTGGCAAGGGTTCCCGCATGCGGTGTTTGGCTGCCGGGGACTAACTTGATATGGGAGCCCGCATCTCGGTAGCTGCGGTTATCCACCTGCGATGCATGATTCGCATCATTGGGCGCATAGGCCGCACCGTGAACAAACACGACGCTCGTCTCCGAAACACATCAACTGGCCAGCCACAGCAACCATGTAGAAGCGCGCCGTAAATTTGTGCTGATCGATGAGCTCAAGCCCATCCACGGCTTTTTGTAAGAGATGTCCGCCAGGCACCGTCGCCGCCGCCATGATGGGCGTGGGTAAGCAAAGGGTTTTGTCATTTGCCCCGCGGAAATGACTGCGAATAAACCATAGCTCATCGGCCTTGGGTTGCTCATTGAGCGCATCTTGAACCGAGGCATAGGTCTTGGGTACGCGATCAGCCAACCCGAGTTCAGTCATTTTTGTGGCGACCTTACCTGCATCGGACAGCGGGTTTAGAACGCTTCGCTCCACCGTTTTAAAACGAGGACCCGACCACCCATTGGGTGCGGACGGTTGAGGCTTATTGCCGTAGCTATCCCAATAGCTCAGGTGTACTGCGGGAAAGTGGTTGTCGCGCGCTTTCAGCGTCTTAACGGCTCTCTGCCATAAGACGTCGGCCCGGTTAGCCAGTACTCTAAGACTCTCGCCTTGAATTGATATGACGTTGTCGGCAGCGTCTGTCGGTGTAGGTGCGGTTTTTTCCATGTCAGGGGCGTTAGCACCATCACCAGCCGCTTGTATCGTTTTAGGAGCGCCACCCGATGCTGCACTGGTTGTCGCATCAAAGGCGACTGATGGCAGCGCTTTGTCTTTGTCGAACATTTCCCGAGTGTCGTGGTGACGGAACCACAGGTTGAAGGCCCACTTCTCGCCCGCCTCCACCGGCATGCCTGCATGTAGGCTGAGCGGGTGGGGACCACTGATGTCTTCCGTGGTGTTGTGAAAGATCACCATGCGCCCGGGAGAGGCTGGGACGGTAATGCCCAGCTTTGGGAACTGCGTCGCACCGCCACCCTCGACTTTGTTGAGGTAAACTAAGGCCGTAACCAGGCGCTGCCCACCCCACTGAGCCGCTTTTTGTCCGCGTGCGAGTGAGAGGTTGAAGGCGTCGAAGTGTGGCCGGTATTCCTGCTCGGGGCCGTAGTGGATGATTTGCATTGATTCGGCGTTTTCCAGTGGCAGCCCAACGATATCGGCGATTCGCTGGCCAATCGATTTGACCACGTCGTCTTCATCGTACTTGAGCCAATGGTTTGAGCCGGTTCGACCCTCACTGGGTTTAAAACCCTCGTCCAGTACCACGCCTGCGCGTTTGATATGTGGTTTGGCAAGTTCAATCAGGTAGGCGCACTCAATGGGCGAGATGACATCATTACGAACCGCCACCAAAGGTTGGCTGGAGAAGACCTCAGCTCCCTCGTATTCGCTTTTTAACTGAATCGTATCGCTCATTACCTAAACCTATGGTCTATCTCGCGGCTCCCGACTGTCGTTACGCAGTATCAGTTTCCCTCATACCACGACATGCCACTAGATGGAGCGCGCAATCTTCGTGATGAGCTGTCGGATCCAACGGTGCCCCGGATTGTGCTGTAACAGGGGGCTCCATGCCATTTTGAGCTCGAGTGGCGGAATGTCGAAGGGGACATCGCGCACAACCACCCGCGGGTTATCGCGTTTCAACTGCGTTGCTCGCGTGGGCAGTGTCACGATGAGATCGTTTTGCTCAGCCAACGTCATAGCCGCTTGGTAGTGGCGCGTGAATACGCGGATACGGCGTTTCTTACCGAGCTCCCCAAGCGTCGAGTCAACCCAGCCGAGGCGCTGAACATCATCGGGGTTTACGCCGACTCCGACGCCCATGCCGGTCTTACTGACCCAAATGTGATCGGCAGCAAGATAGTTATCGAGCGTGAAGTCCTCAAGAATGGGGTTCTCGGGGCTCAACAGGCAGGAGAAGGTGTCCTGCCACAACGTGATTTGGTGGAACGACTGGGGCATCTGAGCAAATCGGTTAATGACCAAATCGACTTTGCCTCGCTCCACGTCGAGAAAGCTGACGTCCGAGGGGTTCATGATATCAAGCGTGATGCCGGGCGCTTGCTCACGCAGCTCTTTCAGTACGTAGGGGAGCAAGGTGGATTCGGCGTAGTCACTGGCCATCAGTCGAACCACACGATTCTCAGTCTCGGGGATAAACTCCTCGGTGGGCTGCAGTGCGCGGTCGACGTTCGTCAGAATCTCGCGTAACTGGGGCTCTAGCTCTTCCGCTTTTGCGGTTGGCGTCATGCCATCGGAGGTTCGAATCAGGAGCGGATCGTTAAAGACCTCACGCAATCGCTTGAGTCCGTTACTCATTGCGGGCTGAGAGAGACCGAGGCTATGCGCGGCTTGTGTAACGTTGCGTTCGCGAAGCAGCGCATCGAGGTAGACGAGAAGGTTCAAATCAACGCGACCAAGGCGACTCATTTAGTGGGTTCTCCTAACGGACGTACTATTCACCATATGAATAATACACCTTCTAGGGTGAAGAATAGAAATTCTTGGTCTGAACGGATGAACAGCTACAATAGCGACACGTTTTGGAGGGCTTATGTACAACGCACCGTTAGATGATATGCAATTTCTGATCGACGACGTCTGTCGGGCGGGTGAACGACTGGGAAATTTGCCGCGCTTTGAGGGCTTGGACGTGGGTGGAGATTTGACCACGGCGCTTCTTGAAGAGGCAGGAAAGCTAGCGGCGGATATGGTTTCACCGCTACGTCGTGTCGGTGACCAGCAGCCAGCACGCTGCTCAGACGGCGCTGTGACCATTCCTCCGGGTTACGGCGATGCCATCAAAGCACTCGGTGAAGGTGGTTGGGTAGGTATTTCGGCTGAGGCATCTCATGGAGGCCAAGGGCTACCAGAGCTCTACGGTACGGCCGCCTGCGAAATGTGGAATTCAGCCGATATGGCGTTCGCGCTGGAGCCTTTTTTGAGCTCAGGTGCTGCGCTTGCGATTTCGGCGCATGCAAGTCCCAAGCTTAAGGATAAATACCTACCTAATATCAACGCCGGCATCTGGTCAGGCACTATGAACCTCACCGAGTCTGGTGCTGGTTCCGATCTGGGGCCCATGAAAACCCGTGCGGAGCGCCATGGTGATCACTACAAGATTTTTGGTCAGAAGATCTACATTACCTGGGGTGACCATGACGCCACTGAAAATATTATTCACTTGGTGTTAGCCCGTTTGCCCGATGCCCCTGCGGGAAGCAAAGGTATCTCGCTGTTCATTGTTCCCAAGTTTCTGGTGAATGACGATGGAAGCCTGGGTGAGCGAAACGATGCGTACCCCGTATCGGTCGAGCACAAGCTCGGCATTCATGGCAGCCCCACCTGTGTCATGGCCTACGGCGACAATGGCGGAGCAATCGGCTACCTCGTCGGAGAGGAAAACAACGGGCTGGCCTGCATGTTCACCATGATGAACGAGGCGCGCCTGAAAGTCGGCCTTCAGGGACTGGGTGCGAGCGAAGGCGCCTATCAGAAGGCGGTCGCCTATGCGCGCGAGCGCGTTCAAGGAGGCGTACCGATCATCGAGCACGCAGATGTGAAGCGGATGCTGATGACGATGCGTGCGCTCAATGAAGCCATGCGTGCGCTTGCCTACATTGAGTCACTCACGATGGATCTCTCCCATGGCGCGCCAGCGGATGAGCGGGGTCAATGGAAGTCACGCCTCGATCTCATGATTCCCGTGATTAAGGGCTGGATGACTGAAGTGGGCCAGGAAGTCACCTCACTCGGCGTGCAGATTCACGGCGGTATGGGCTATGTCGAGGAGACCGGTGCAGCGCAGTTCTTCCGCGATGTGCGCATTACGCCTATCTACGAGGGTACCAACGGTATTCAAGCGGCTGACCTCGTTAACCGGAAGCTCGCCCGGGACGGCGGCGCCATGATGGAAACGGTGCACGATGAAATTCGCGGCGTTGCCGATGCGCTGATTGGCTCTAGCGATGATCGCTTGGCAGCCATGGGTACGGCTTTGTCTGATGCCCTCGCAGCACATGTGATGTCCACGCAAACCATTTTGGAAATGTTCAAAGTCGACAAGAATGCCGCGATGGCTGCGTCATTCGACTACATGATGCAAACCGGCTACCTGTTTGGCGGTTGGCATCTAGCGGCGAGTTCTCTCGTGGCCATTGACCTGCTCGCTCGTGACGAGAAAACGCTGTTCTGTCAGCGAAAAATTGCGACGACCGAGTTCTATCTTCATCGTCTAATGCCTCGCGCCAGTGCACACGCGGATGCGATTTTATCGCCCGTCGGTCAGCTGGATGGGTACGCAGCCGATTGGCTGTAGTTGGCGCTTCAATGCTGAGTACACCCGACCTGTCCGATTTGAATCCGGACGCGCGCGTATTGCCATTTCAATTTCGTGCGTTTGGTTTGCGCACATCGCTCTTTGGTCCTGTAGCAACCATTGCCTGCTTTGAGGACAACTCGCGAGTCAAAGAGGCAGTTGCCGAGCCCGGTGAGGGCAGGGTGTTACTCATCGATGGTGGTGGCTCACTTGCGAGAGCGCTGACGGGTGATCTGGTCGCTAAGTCTGCGATGGATAATGGCTGGGCAGGCATGGTGATTATTGGCGCCGCGCGCGATGTCGAAGTCATCAATACCTTTGATTTTTGTGTCATGGCCCTAGGGACCACACCCATGAAAACCGAGAAATTGGGCCGTGGCGAGCGCGGCGTTGATCTCACATTGGGCGGCGTGAATGTCAGCGAGGGTGACTACCTTGCTGGCGATGAGAACGGAGTGTTGATTAGCCGTGAGCCCTTTCTAGAGGCTTAGCGTGCAGCA
This sequence comes from Halieaceae bacterium, assembly GCA_038143085.1. Taxonomy (GTDB): domain Bacteria; phylum Pseudomonadota; class Gammaproteobacteria; order Pseudomonadales; family Halieaceae; genus Luminiphilus. The sequence continues at coordinate 160,313 of JAYQLG010000005.1, read as the reverse complement.
TCTTTGAGCGAGTGTTCAAACCCGTCGATTCAAGATAGTCGCATCGACAAATCCAGCGGCATGACGACTTTGGTCAGCGCGCCAATCGATATGAAATCGACGCCAGTGTCGGCAATGCCCCGAAGGGTTGCCTCGGTCACGTTGCCGGACGCCTCAAGCTCAGCTCGACCCTTGTTCAAAGTCACCGCCTGACGCATGTCATCCAGCGAGAAGTTATCGAGCATGATGCGGTCGGCGCCCGCGTCCAGCGCTAGCGAGAGCTCGTCCAAGCTTTCCACCTCGACCTCTACCGGTTTTCCCGGCGCGTTTGCTCGTGCTGTCTGAACAGCCTCTCGAATACCGCCGCAAGCCGCAATATGGTTTTCCTTGATGAGAAACGCGTCGTATAAACCGATGCGATGGTTATGACAGCCACCGCAAGTCACAGCGTACTTCTGTGCCATACGAAAACCGGGAATCGTCTTTCGGGTATCCAGCAGACGAGTCGATGTTCCCTCAACCAGTGAGGCGAGCTTCGCACTATAGCTGGCGGTGCCCGACAGCATTTGCAGAAAATTCAGCGCGGCACGCTCAGCCGTAAGAATACTGCGTGCGGCGCCCGACACAGTAAACAGCGTGTCATCAGGCAGGAGTGTGTCACCGTCAGACTTTTGCCAGATGACCTCAAGCGATGCATCGACGGCGGCGAATACCGCGTCGACAAACTGTGTGCCACACAAGACGCCTGACTCTCGTGTAATCACAGTCGCGAGCGCCTGTTCCTCTGCGCCGACTAAGCCCGCTGTAATGTCGCCACTGCCGATATCTTCGGCCAGCGCGAGAGCCACAAGGGGCGCTATGTCACTTTGCGTTAACACGTTTTGAAATCCTGATGGTTTTTCCTGATAGGTAGTTGTGTCTAGTGGATAGTGGTGCCTGATATGATGCGGTATTGAAACACAGCCGAAGCAACGTTTTTCAAGTGAGTGACAATAAATACGGTCAAATTTCTGAAGGTTGGCTCCAGGGCTGCGAGCACATCCCTTCACCTAATTACGGGGAGAGGCCAGTGGGCGCGAGGGTTGAGCTCGTCGTGGTCCACAATATATCGCTGCCCCCGGGCGAATTTGGTGGGCCTCACGTTGTGGAACTCTTTACCAATTCGCTCGATCCGCAGGGGCATCCGTATTTTGAGGAGATCGCGGATCTTCGGGTGTCCGCGCATTTTTTGATTCGACGCGACGGTGACGTCATCCAGTTTGTCTCGACTAAGGACATGGCTTGGCATGCAGGTGTGTCCCAATGGCGCGATCGTGAAAAATGCAATGAATTCAGTCTTGGTATTGAACTTGAGGGTACTGATACCCATCTATATACCCAGGAACAGTATGCGCGGCTGGAGGAGATCATCCTAAAGTGCCGTGCTGCGCATCCAGACATTAAAGATGATGCTATTGTTGGACACAGTGATATTGCACCCGGGCGCAAAACAGATCCGGGAGAGAGCTTTGACTGGCAGGAATTACAAACCCGATTGGGGGTTGAATCGCTGTCGCGCAGCTAGCGTAAGTTAAGGGGGAGTTAGCTTGAGTTATCTGGCGTTTTTATCGTTCATTGTGGCGACCGGCCTTTACTGGCTGATGGGCCCGGGCGGGCCGCTGCACTCCATCGATTTTCTCTCCGTCTTTCGCTCGCAGATCAGCGATGAAGAAGAAGGCTCGTCAACGCGTTCGGCGTTGATTCTTGTTGTTGCGCCATCGGTCGTATTCGCGCTCCTATATGTCTCGGTAGAGAGTGTTTTCGGCGGCGCCGCAATGCTTTTGCTGGGAACAGCGGCACTATTTTTTGCCTTCGGCCGTGAGGATTTCCCCACCTTGACGCAACGGTTTCTTGCGAGAGCCCGCGTTGGCGACAATGAGGGAGCGGCGATGGTAATCGAGTCTGCCGGCGGTGACAGCTCGGCCGATGATGTTGACGACTTCGGTGATGTCGCGGCTTCGTTTTTTAGTTTGATGGCGTTGCAGCGATGGTTTGGCCCTGTGATCTACTTCTTACTCCTAGGTCCCGTCGGCGCAGTGGCGTATCGCCTTGCGCATTTGACCCAAGAGACAAAGACGCCCCTGAGTGATTCCCTGATGCGGCTGCTTGAATGGTTACCCTCTCGCTTGTTGGTGCTGAGCTTCTCCGTATTCGGCGATTTCGATAAGTCTATTGAGCACCTCACAGGCAAGGGCATGACACTAGACGTCGATACGGGCGATTTTCTGGAGGATGCAACAGACGCGGCCGTTACCTTACCCGGAGATTCAGCTGTCTACGACCGACTCTCTGCCGTCTTTCATCTACTCGAGCGAAGCTTTTTACTCTGGCTAGGCGCGGTTGCGCTGCTTGTCCTGATTTAGGTCGGGGTAGCTTAATCGCGAGGGCGACGGGTCGCCTGTACGATATTGTAGAAGTGAGTCGTCATCTCCTGTCGACTCGTAATATGACTGTAATCTTCCGGAGAGTGGTACTTGCCGACGTCTAGCGAGACCGTGGTGCCAAAGCGCTTCAGTGCCTCCCGCATATGCATGGCCATACGAAACGGTTCTGCAATATTTGAAGCGACGTGGAACAGGCGTGTGTTCTGCCCGTGGAAGAAGACAGGAACCACAGTTGGCTGATACTGCATGATCAGCTTGGCGATAAACGTGGTCCAAGGTGCATCAACCACATCGCCGAACCCGGGCGCATCTGCCGTCGATACATGACCGGAAGGAAACAAAATCAGTGGTACCCCATTCGCGAGGGCTTGGCCAGCGAGCTGCTTGGAGCGCACGTTCCGCTTTGCTGCCTCTTTGGTTTCCGAGAAATCGATCGGTAGGAAGTGCGGGACCAAATCGCGGTCCTGACAGAGCAACGAGTTGATAACGACCTGGAAGTCATTTGCGTAGTCCAAGGCCATATTGCACATAATCAAGCCGTCGATGACACCAAACGGGTGGTTGGCTATGAACAGAACCGGACGATCTTTCGGGATGTCGGAGAGAGGGACTGGTATCCCCATCAAGCGTGATATTGGTCAGCTTAAAGGCTTCTCGGAAGAACATCTTCGAATCGATATCCTGGGCTTTAAGCGCCTGGTAATGCCCTTCCATTTCATGACGACCCAGAAAACCCTCAAGGACGCGCACAAAGGCGCGAGTTAACGGGCCATCCTCGGGTGACTCGTAGGTAAGCTTCGGCTTATCCACCAGGTAGTACTCGAACATGGGGTCCACGTCGGGTAGGAAGCGAGGGTCATTAATCGCTGGAGTGTCTGTCATGTGCATTTTTGTCTGCAGTACCGATCCGCCTAATCGTCATACGCATTTTTGTCGACTTAAGACCAGCGCGAGTTTAGGCGCTCTCGTTATTCCATTCCAGTGGCATTTACCAAATTTGGAAAAGCGCGGTGCCAATAAAGGTACCCAACGCGTAACCGAGGACACCTACGAGCACGCCGGGTGTGACCTGATCATGCCAGCCTTTGGCTGCGGCCATGGCCGGGGCTGTGGTAGCTCCCAAAATAGCGGCGTTGCTGGCTGTCAGCAGCTCCGGAATGGTCAGTCCAAACTGGCGACCGACGATGAGGAGTACCGCGAGGTGAACGCTCAATAGAATAGCCACCAACACAATGAGTAACGGTGCGACACTGATCATGGCCCTGATATCAGCGCCGGCTGCGATGGCAGCAAAAAAGGTAAATGAAAGGGCAACGCCCACTTCAAAAGCGCCGGCAAACCAGTCACGAATTTGGGGAACCGCCGTGGCGAGACTAACGGTGATCAGTGTCATGATGGCGTAGCGCCAGCTGGGAATATCCAGCCACCAGCACAGTAAGTCGGTGACGGCCACAATGCCAGCGGATGCGGCTAGCGCATAACTGATGCTTGATGCGGTGACCGTCGTCTCAACCATTTTGCTCGCACTGCTATCACCGTGCGCAACGAAGCGGCTGGCAATCCAGTGCGCACCCGGAATCAGCGCAATGATGCTCAAAAATACGGCTGAGAAGAGGTTGTCTGCTGCGGTGGCTGCAGAGAAGAATGAGGCGTCAGCGCTCAAGCCTGTGATCTCTCCGAGCGCCGCGTAATTGACCGAGCCACCAATATAGGTCGACGCGAACAGCCCGACGACGCCCGCCTCGCGACGATCGGCAGCCAAGTCGGAGGCCGTCCCTAATTGGCTTAAATCGAGGAGCATGGCCGCGACAATGACACCTGCGACAGTGCCTAGCGTGGCAATCAGGAAGGCGGCAGTTGTTCGCGACGCTTCTCGCGCCAGTCGGCGGATATCTGCCTGAAACAGAAACAATGGGATCAGCATTGGGACGATGTAACTGAAGATGAAGCCATAGGCGGGAGCCGAGTGAGGAATGACGCCCACATTGGCCGCAACAATGGCAAGCAGAATGACGACGACAGTGCCGGTAATCTTCTGTCCGACAACCGTTCGCTCCGATGCAAATGCAATGGCCGACAAAAATAAGATAGCTGCGATGACAGCAAAGTGCTGATCAGCCGGTATGAGAGACATAGTGTCACCTTGTTTATTGTTTTGTTCCCAGAGACCAAAAGAATACCGCAGTCACGATCGGCCGTCTCTGATCTGTTCGCGCAAACTAAGCGCCTGCCAAGAGAAAGCGCTTAAAGAATGCACCCAAAGACAGTGAGCTCAAGTGACGGCTGTTTGGAGTCGTTCTCCGTGGTTATCAGCACGCGTGGTTCTGTCATAACCAGTGCACTCGTGAGACACTTGCACCATGTCCGATGCTCCTGAAACAGCCACTGCCAGTCCTGCCGTCATCGCCGCTGAAATGGCGCGCCGACAGGCACTATCGGCCATGGGTATCAGTGTTTATAGCTCACGATTTGATTTCCCCGGGGCCGCTAAAGCCCAGCGTTTTGCAGTTCCCGTGCCTGAGGTCAATGAACCACTGGTCGTGAGCAGATCGGTTGAGCCGCGGATTGAAAGTCCCAGCCCACCTGAGCCGCAAATGCCTCATGCGACCAGCAGTGGCCCAGCTTCCGGTGTGCCAGTTTCGCAATCGAGAGCGGCCGAGTCTTCGTCTGGGTCCGAGTCGGTTTCGTTCTCAATGTTGTTGGCCTCAGCGGGGTCATTTCTATGGCTTGAACAACTGGGCGATGGTCTGATTAGACAAGATCAATTGGCACTCATTAATGCGATGGCGCGTGCGATTTCGACACCTACAACGAAGCTAATGCAGCAGCAGTTTGACTGGCCCGTAGCCGGCAAAAGCGCATTGGCCGGAGATGCGGAGTCGGCAAAGCAGGCCTTGCACGGGCTCATTCAACGAATGGCACGGGAAGTCGATGCGAAACGAGTCATTCTCATGGGCGACTGTCATTACTTACCTGACCGGATTGTTCAGTCAGGGGTGCGGATTCCATCGACCCTGGCGATGCTCTCCGAGCCGGCTCTTAAGCGAGTCGCTTGGGAGGCACTAAAACCGCTTAAGTCGCTCAGCCTTGGGTAAATTCAGAGAGATCAGCTCTGAGCAGGTAGCAAACCTCTCGCTCGATGGTCTGTACCACAGCGAGCAACCCCCGTCACTGGATGCACTCACACGATTACTGGCTAAACCTGCAGGCAGGGCCTGGGCCATTTCAGGGGCGCAGGGTATTCAGGGCGTTGTCTGGTTTTCGGTTGTTGAGGGCGAGGCTGAAATTATTGATATTCGAGTGGGCGAGCGCTTTCGGCGCACTGGCATTGGTGAGTCGTTATTGACACAGTCTTTTGAGAAATTGCGCTTGTCTAAAATCCGATCGGTTTTCCTGGAAGTACGGTCTGGTAATACCGCCGCTTTGGCTTTGTACGAAAAGCTGGGCTTTGCAATGATGGGGCGTCGGGAAAATTATTATAAGACGGCAGCGGGGCGCGAGGACGCGCTGACGATGCGTCGTGATTGGTAATTGGAGTTCGAAGTAGTGAATATTTTAGAGACGGACCATTGGTGCATGATGCTCCCCGAGGAGTGGCATGCCGAGAATGACGATGACGTCATTCGTATCGTCGATCAGGACGATGTCGGTGAAATTGAAATCACCACATTGCACAAACAGTCAGGCAGGGTTAATGCTTCCGATGTGGCCGCAATGGCGTCCGAGGAATCGCCTGAGATCACTGAATGGCATCAAGCACGGGCTGGCGGGTTTGAAGGTGTAACTGGGGTATATCGAGAGGACGGTGCGTCGGTTCGTGAGTGGTATCTCGGGTCCGAGAGCCTACTGCTTTACATCACCTATGTCTGCGCTGAAGAGGACGAAGGTCTCGATGATGCATCAGTGGATGAGCTCTTGGGGACCTTGGTTGTCGGGGATTCCCAGGCCGCTTAGGCGATCTCGCCTGTGACCCGAACACGCTTGCTGCCCGTTTGCACCTCAACCTGAGCTTTATTTGCCTTTTCAATACGCGCATCAATCACGTTTTTGGCGGCTATTAATAGACCTGTAATGATGAAGGCGCCGGGCGGAAGTATGGCCAGTAAGAGGCCGGTGTAGTCTGACGCCACCACGAACACCCAGTCTTTGGCCATGGGCCCCAGTAGTAAGTCCATATTCGCCATGACGGCGCCGGTACCTAACAGCTCACGGATAGCGCCTAGCACTACCAATACGAGACCAAAACCCAGGCCCATCATGACACCGTCAGCCAGAGCCGGCATAAGTGGGTTCTTGGCAGCGAACGCGTCCGCGCGGCCCAGAATCACGCAGTTAGTTGTGATGAGCGGAAGAAAAATACCGAGGATCTGATAAAGCTCGTAGGCATAGGCCTGCATCAATAGTTCGGTACCCGTCACGGCAGCGGCGATGATGAGAACGAAGGCGGGGAGTCGAATGGAATCCGTGACCACGTTCCGAATAAGCGAGACACAAAGATTTGAGGTGACCAGTACAAACAACGTTGCAATGGCCAGCCCCAGTGCGTTGACGACGCTCGCAGTCACAGCGAGTAATGGACACAAACCGAGCAGCTGCACTAAGGCGGGGTTGTTCTTCCACAGACCATTGTGGGTTATCTGACCATAAGACGGAGTGCTCATGATTCGTTCGCCTCTTCAATTTCAAACAACGCGCTTCGGTTATTCTGACTGTACTCCATCGCACTCTTGACCGCCGCAACGACCGCTCGGGGTGTGACAGTTGCACCCGTGAAGGCATCGAACTCACCGCCATCTTTGATCACAGCCCATTTTTCCGGTGCTGGATCGACCAGTGTCTTGTCATCAAATGACAGCACCCAGTCGGACTTTTTTAACTCGATCTTGTCACCAAGCCCGGGTGTCTCTCTGTGGCTCAGAACCCGCACGCCAGCAACAGCACCGTCGCGTCCAATGCCTACCAACAAACGGATATCACCGCTGTAACCATCGCGGGCCGTTGCGGGCAAAATGATGCCGGTCACTTCCTTGTTGCGTCGTGCGCGATAACCCGTGCCGGGTTCCCTCAAAGCGAGGAGGGGGTCTTCTGCTTCGACAACGAAGCCGTCATCGATGAGCTCGTTGTCGTGCGATTCACGTGGGAAAATTTCCAGCAACTGTTTGGCTTCGGCCGCGCGCTCCGCGGCAGCAATCGGCTCTTTGGTTTGCTCATAAACGCCACTGATTAAACCGGAACCAACGGCGGCAAACGCGGCCAATAGGCTGGCACCAACGAGGCTAGATATGATGACTCTCATTCGTCAGCCTCCACTTTTTTGGTCCCGTAAACTGTTGGCTGCGTGTACTGATCGATGAGCGGCGCAGCAAAGTTCAGCAGGAGCACACCGAACGCGACGGCATCTGGGTAGTTTCCGTAGACGCGGATCAAGTACACAAGGATGCCGACCATCGCGCCAAAGATGAGGCGCCCTTTGTTTGACACCGCAGAACTCACGGGGTCTGTAATGATAAAAAATGCCCCGAACATGGTGGCGCCACTAAAGAGGTGGAATAGCACCGAACCACCACCCGTAGAGCTGCCCTCATCGTAACCCAGTGCCGCACAGATCGTGAGAGCGGCCAGCATGCCAACCGGCGCATGCCAAGTAAAAATGCGCTGTCTCAGCAGCCAGATACCACCCGCAAGAAAAGCGAGGTTCACCCAATCCCAACCCAAGCCCGCGATGGGGCCTGTGAGCTCAGCTTTTGATTGCATGAGGTCATCAAACAACATGCCGGAGTTCTGCCTAAACAGATCCAGTGGTGTGGCCGCTGTGATGGCGTCATAACTTGAGGCGGCAAACAAGGCTGTAAAGGCATCGACAATGCCCGGCACCTCGCCGATACCTCGCGGCTCGGTCCATGAACTCATCTGCAGTGGAAACGAGACAAGTAAGACGACGTAGCCCACCATGGCGGGATTGAACGGGTTGTAGCCCAAACCCCCGAATACGTGTTTTCCGAGGAGAACCGAGACACCGATGCCGACAGCGATTAACCACCACGGTGCGTAGGGGGGTAAGGCAATGCAGAGTAGCGTTGCTGTGACGATCACGCTGTGGTCTCTTAGCGGCGTTTTGTAATCCTTCCCCCTCAGCCAGAGTGCCCAGGCCTCAAACGCCAACGCTAATGCCGACCCAAAGATAATATTGATAATCGTGCCCGGCCCGAAAAACCATGTCAGTACCAAAACACCGGGAATCGTGGCGAGCAAGACCTGCTTCATTACCTGCTCAACGGAAGAGACAGGCTTGTGGACGTGTGGTGACGAGACGTGCATTAAACTCATTGCTCCGCCTCCTGCTGTGCCTTCTTCGCTTTTGCGCGTTCGATGGCGGCCTGTACTGGATCATCGCCAGCTTGTGCTCTGGCTTCAGCCGCTGCCTTACGCGCTGCCCGCTTAGCTTCCCTCGCCGCGGCCTCTCGCTCAAGGCGTTCCTGACGCGCCTCAAATCGCCCGCGTGAGTTATCCGAGCGTACTTTCTCTTTCGCGGCTTCCCTGAGTGAGCCTTTCGCTGATCGATAGTACTGAACCAGAGGAATATGGCTTGGACAGACGTAGGCGCAGGCACCACACTCGATGCAATCCATCAAATTATGACGCTCAAGCTGTTCCTGATCCTTTGCCCGCGCATACCAGTAGAGCTGCTGCGGTAGTAATGAGGCCGGACAGGCTTCCGCACACATCCCACAGCGAATGCAGGCTTGTTGTGGCTGAGGCGGAGGAATCTCGGTTCGCGTCGGCGCAAGGACGCAATTGGTGATCTTCACCACGGGCATATCGAGGTCGGTGACAGCAAAGCCCATCATGGGGCCGCCATGAATGACCCGATCTGCGCTTTCGGCGTTGAAACCTGCGGTATCGAGTAGCTCTCTAATGGGAGTACCTAACATGACGCGGCGGTTTCCCGGGTCTTTCAGCGACATGCCGGTCACTGTGGTGATGCGGTGCGTGACCGGTTTTCCATCAAGCAACGCATCGCGAACTGCAATGGCAGTACTCGGGTTTTGGCATAACACGCCAATATCAGCGGGGATACCACCTGAAGGTACTTGGGCATTGAGTAGGATCTCGATGAGCTGTTTTTCGCCGCCGGACGGGTACTTGGTTGGGAAAGTCACTACTTCCGCGCTCTCGAGCGTCTCAGCAGCTTGCCGCATTGCATCCGCCGCCTCTGGCTTGTTGTCCTCAACCGCCAACAACACAGTTTCAGCACCGACCATGTGCGCAAGAATCTCTGCCCCTTCAACAATTTGTTGAGCAAAACATTGCATGACGGTGTCATCGGCCGTGATGTACGGCTCACACTCGGTACCGTTGATAATGAGCGTATGGATACCGCCGTCTCTATCTGAGGCAAGTTTTATAGCGGTGGGGAAACCCGCGCCACCTAGGCCCGCAACCCCAGCAAGCCGCACGCGTTCAAGCAGCGCGGCCTTGGTTTCGCCGCGCCAATTATCCAACCCTTCACAGCCAATCCATTCATCCTTACCATCGAGTGAGATCTCAATGCAGGTATCGGTTAGGCCTGATGCGTGTGGCACCGCTCGCGCTTCAATAGCCGTCACTGTGCCGGAGCTCGGTGCATGGACGGGCACACTGACCGGTCCCTGCGCCTCCGCAATCATTTGTCCTCCGAGAACGGTGTCACCCACTTCGACAACCGGCCGGGCTGGAGCGCCTATATGTTGTGTCACGGGTAGAACCAGTTTGCTGGGCATATCACAGTCGCTGACCCACCCGGGATTCGACATGTCTTTTCGCTCAGGCGGGTGGATACCACCGTGAATATCAAATATCTGTCTCATGCGGCCGCCTGCTCAGAACTGCGATCAGTCGCAATGAGATTCTCTCGATTTTGCCCATCCGGTAGAGGCCAGTACCAGTGCTGGATGCCGCCTTTTCTGGGAATCATATCGATGCAGTCGACAGGACACGGCTCTACGCAAAGATCGCAGCCGGTGCATTCATCGATAATCACCGTGTGCATCAGCTTGGCTGCGCCGAGAATCGCATCCACGGGACAGGCTTGAATGCATTTGGTGCAGCCAATGCACTCGTCCTCGCGAATATAGGCAACAGTGGGTTCGGCTTCGACGCCGTGTTCCGCGTCCAGTGGCTCGGGTTCAACGTCGAGCAAATTGGCCAGTGCCTGAATCGTGTCTTCACCGCCTGGTGGGCACTTGTTAATCGAGTCGCCGTCGGCAATCGCCTCGGCGTAGGGCCTGCATCCAGGGTAGCCACACTGACCACACTGGGTCTGGGGCAATATGGCATTGATTTGGTCGGAGAGCGGGTTGCCTTCGACCTCGAAGCGAACAGCAGCAAATCCGAGCAAGGCACCAAACGCAATGGCCATGCCTACCAGCGCAGCCAGAGCGAGGAGAATGGGGTTGCCGAGGATGACGTCGAGCATCAAACCAGACCTGCGAAGCCCATGAAGGCGAGCGATGCCAGTCCCGCTGTGATCATACCGATGGCTGCGCCCTGAAAAGGCTCTGGTACGTCAGCAACCACGAGTCGCTCGCGCATGGCCGCGAACAACACGAGTACCAGGGAAAAGCCCAGTGCAGCCCCCAGTCCATAGATAAGGCTTTCCATGAAGTTGTGCGCTTGGTTGATGTTGAGGAGTGCCACGCCCAACACGGCGCAGTTGGTTGTGATGAGCGGCAAATATACGCCGAGTACGCGATGCAATAACGGACTTGTCTTCCGAACAACCATTTCAGTGAACTGCACGACAACCGCGATCACGAGGATAAACGACAGTGTACGGAGGTAGGTTAAATCAAGTGGCTCAAGCAAATAGCGGTAGGTAAGGAAGCTACAGACAGAGGCCAGTGTTAATACGAAAGTCGTGGCTGCGGACATGCCGATGGCTGTGTCCAGTTTGTTAGACACGCCCATAAATGGGCATAGGCCCAGGAACTGAACTAAAACGAAATTATTGACCAGTACGGCGGCGATTAGCAGTACCGCGAAGTCCCCTAGCATGTTGCTCCTGCAGGCTTTTTTGCCTGTCTCATTCATCCGTTCCCTATAGTAAGGAATATCGAGGCAATCTGACAGTGTGTAAAGATTGTCTTACGCTTTACTTGCGTCGACCATCGCAGCAATCGCATCTGGGTCAATACGCTGAATGAGCGGTGAAAAATTGTTGATCGTGTGGCCTTCGAGTGGTGCATTCAGCTCCGTCCAGTCGAGCGATAGACCCAAAAACGCCTCGCTCTTCTCTGCCATGACAGGCAGTACTGGCTTCAAATAAGTCATCAGCACGCGAAAACAGTTGATGCCCACGGAACAGGCGTCTTGAACTTCCTGCTCGCGTCCCTCTTCCTTCGCCATGACCCAGGGCTTTTTATCATCGATGAACTGGTTGGCGCGGTCGGCCACGGCAATGATTTCGCGCATAGCACGCTGGAAATCCCGGGCTTCGTAAAGATCGGCAATCGTGTCGCCCGCGGCAATCATGTCTTGGAGGAGCTCGGGTTCGCTGCAAGTATCACTGAGCTGGTTATCGAATCGCTTGCGCAAGAAGCCAGCACATCGGCTGGCAATGTTGACTACTTTACCCACGAGGTCAGAGTTCACCCGCTGAACAAAATCCTCGAGGTTGAGATCCATGTCATCGACGCTGGAACTTAACTTTGCGGCAAAGTAATACCGTAAGTACTCGGCATCTAAATGCTCGAGATACGTCGAGGCCATGATGAAGGTGCCCCGGCTCTTCGACATTTTTGTGCCATCTACCGTCAGGAATCCGTGTGCGAATATTGCCGAAGGTTGCCTCAGTCCCGCACTTGCGAGCATGGCCGGCCAGAATAAACCGTGGAAGTTGATGATGTCCTTGCCAATAAAATGGTAAAGCTCGGTGTCGCCGCCTAGCTGCCAATAGCTATCGAAGTCCTCGCCTGTGCGGTCGCAGAGATTTTGGTGGCTGGCAATGTACCCAATGGGTGCATCTAGCCAGACATAAAAATATTTCTCAGGGTGACCCGGAATCTCGAAGCCAAAGTAGGGCGCATCACGTGAGATATCCCAATCCTGCAGACCTGCATCAATCCATTCTCGAAGTTTGTTCGCGATGGGTGCTTGCAGCTGGTCTCCGTCTACCCATTCAGCGAGCAGATCTTGAAATTGGCTCAACTGGAAAAACAGATGATCAGACGCTTTCTCTACAGGCGTTGTGCCAGAGAGTGCTGAGACAGGGTCGATAACGTCAGTCGGTGAATAGGTGGCGCCACAGGCCTCACAGTTATCGCCATACTGATCGGGGGTTTTGCATTTGGGACAGGTGCCTTTGATAAACCGGTCAGCCAGAAACAACCCTTTGGCTTCGTCGTAGGCTTGCACCACACTGCGGATGGCGATGTGATCATTGGCCTCAAGCCGTTTGAAAATGGTCTCCGACCAGGCTTGGTTTTCAGGCGAATGCGTCGAGTGATAATTATCGAATGAGATATGGAATCCCGCTGAATCGGCCTCGTGCAGCGCCTTGATGTTGGCAATATGAGCCTCGGGTGTCACGCCCTGTTTTTCAGCGGACAGCATGATCGCTGTGCCATGCGCGTCGTCAGCGCAGACGTATCGGCAATGATGGCCTCGCGAGCGCTGAAACCGCACCCATATATCGGTTTGCACCTGTTCTAGCATGTGCCCCAAATGCAACGGAGCATTTGCATAGGGTAGTGCTGAGGTAACCAAGATCTTGCGAGACGACATAAAACGGAGGTCCGATGATGAATCGGGCGCCATTGTAGCTTCCCCCGTCATGTCGGAACAGCGCTTGTCATTTGTTCACAGTCTTTTCAGGATATAGGCGGGTCTCTGTAATGGTCTTATGTCCCTGTCGAAGGAAGGCTGAGATATACTCGCCGCTTTTCGGCGGGGAAGAGCAGTGAGTCAAGGCGTAGGCGCAGTAAAATACATCGTCGCGATCGCTTCTGGTAAAGGGGGTGTAGGGAAGTCGACTGTCTCAGCGAACCTCGCGGTGGCTACCGCGCAGCTTGGATACCAAGTGGGTCTGCTCGATGCTGACATCTATGGTCCTAGCCAGGCGCGCCTCCTGGGCATCGCCGATGGTGTTATGCCGGACGTCATTGAAGAAAAGATTTTTATCCCCATTGCAGCGCATGGCATCAGTGCCATGTCGATGGCATTCCTTACTCGAGAAAAAACACCCATGGTGTGGCGTGGACCAATGGCGAGTGGAGCCTTACAGCAAATGATCGAGTCGACGCGCTGGGGTGAGCTCGATGTCTTGTTTGTCGATATGCCGCCGGGAACGGGAGACATTCAGCTAACGCTCTCGCAGCGAACCCGTCTCGCTGGCGCAGTCGTTGTGACCACGCCACAGGACATAGCCCTTATTGATGCCCGCCGCGCGATCGAGATGTTTCAGAAAGTATCGGTGCCAATCGTGGGTATGGTCCAAAACATGGCGACTCATATTTGCAGTAATTGCGGTCATGAAGACCCTGTCTTTGGCGCTGATGGTGGCGAAATTCTGGCAAATGAATACGAAGCACCCGTTCTTGCGAATATTCCCTTGTCGCGTGTCATTCGAGAAACCAGTGACGCCGGAGCGCCGATATCCGCGGTCGACAAGGACGGTTCGGTCGCGGCTGCGTATCGTGAAGCAGCGGCGGCTGTTATGGCGACGCTGAGCGGTAGCGAGACGCCGCGAGGCCCCACAATTAGTATGACTGAGTAGGTCGTTAGAAAAACGATTTAGGAGCAAATGTGAGCATCAAATCAGACCTCTGGATTCGTCGTATGGCGGAGCAACACAAAATGATCGAGCCCTATGAGGCGGGGCAAGTCCGGCACAAAGACGGCGAGAAGCTGATCTCCTACGGGACATCGAGTTACGGCTATGATGTCCGATGCTCGAGCGAGTTCAAGGTATTCACGAATATCAACTCGGCAACGGTTGACCCCAAGGCGTTCGACAACGATTCGTTTGTTGACGTGCAAAGTGATGTTTGCGTGATACCACCCAACTCGTTCGCTTTGGCACGGACCGTTGAATATTTCCGCATTCCAAGAAATGTTTTGACGGTTTGCCTTGGGAAGTCCACCTATGCTCGTTGCGGCATCATCGTTAATGTCACACCGCTTGAGCCCGAGTGGGAAGGTCATGTGACGCTCGAGTTTTCCAACACCACAACACTTCCAGCCAAGATCTACGCCAACGAGGGCGTAGCTCAAATGTTGTTCTTCGAATCCGATGAGGTTTGCGAGACAAGCTACGCCGATCGCGGTGGAAAGTACCAGGGGCAGACCGGAGTTACCTTGCCAAAGACCTAGGTTTGGCGCCAAGCGAGTAAGTTGATAACCCGTAAGATGATAAACGCATCAGCGGATACTTAAGCTCCGTCTAGCCAGTTTAGAGACTTAATCGTCACCTTTACCGTTGAAGATCGCTCTACATGAATGGTCTTTACCATCAGGTAATCAAGCTCGGGCGCAAGCCATATTTCTGAAGCTCGCTTGTCAGGGTTGGTGTGAACCGCTCGGTATTTGACCGTGCTGATTTGGCCTAGGGGTGTTTCGATCACTTCATCGGGAAGTCGTTGCCAGCGTTTATCGCTCACTTTCGGACCATCAACCACTCTGAAGTCCAATGTCTCTGGCGGTTCATCCTCTCCAATGAGGGTCAGGCGTAGCTGTTGCTGTTGCGAAAAACGGTCCAAGACGCCTGGCTCCCATCGATGTTGAGTCCAGTCGCCGCGCTTCATGCTATCGATAACCCCAGCCGATTGATCGAAGCGAACAGCTCGCTTGTTCGTTTTGAGTGATTTGACTTTCGAGTCGAAGCGAATGCCCTCAATTGCGCCGTCAACGATTCGGAAATCGGCAGATTCGTTCATGTTGATCAGCATGTTTTTGCCGCGGCTGCTCAGTGTGTAGGTATCACCCTCCTGCGTCAGAGATCGTTTCAGATCGAGGGTCATGCCAAGCGCTGAGGTTTTGTAAAGTGCCTCAAAGGTTCGCAGCGACGTTACAGCTTGCGCCTTGTCCGCCGGCGTCTCTGAGAAATTAGGTTCCGTGGCCCAAGCCAGACCATTGACGAGGCAACATAGAAAAAGACCTGCAAGCTGCCCTGCTGCGGTGGCGTGGAACAGCCGCGATCTCATGCCTGCCATTCCCAGAGCGTGCCGGTCGGGGGTAGTTTTTTACCGTCCAGATAGGCGCCGTCTGCCTCGTGGACTAACCGACCTTGCAGATGCCAATTGACCGCTTCAGGAAAAATAACGTGCTCGAAGCCCAGTATTCGAGCAGCTAGTGAGTTTGCATCATCGCCGGACTCAATCGGAACGCTGACCTGTAAAATCGGTGGTCCCCCGTCGAGCTCATTGGTTACGTAATGCACTGTTGCTCCTGCTTCCGTGTCGCCATTATCAATGGCGCGCTGATGCGTGTTCAGTCCTGGGTACTTAGGCAACAGAGATGGGTGAACGTTCACCAGCTTTCCCACAAAGGCATCGATGAATACAGGGGTGAGGATGCGCATGAAGCCAGCGAGAACGACCACGTCAGGGTTGTCTTGCTTGACCGCCTCTACGAGCGCCGCATCAAAGGCCTCTCTCGATTCATACAAGGTGTGATCAACAATCGTGGTGGCTACGTCTGCGCCCGACGCGGTTGCAAGCCCGGCTGCGTCCTGACGGTTACTAATCACCCGCACCACCTGCCCACTCAGCGCTCCGCGGCGCTCAGCTTTGAGAAAAGCCTCCATGTTGGAGCCGCGCCCCGAGATGAGAATCGAAATCCGCTTTTCGGAGATCGAACTCAAGAAGCGAACTCCACGACACCGTTGCCTTCAGCGATCGTGCCGAGCTCCCAACAGTTCAAACCCTGATCTGAGAGCAACTGCAAGGCTGCCTCCGCTTTACTGGGACCGACAATGACGGTCATGCCAATGCCACAGTTAAAGGTTCGATGCATCTCCTCTTCAGCAACACCACCCGCTGCAGCCAGCCACTGGAAGACAGGGGGAAGTTCCCAGGTTTGTTTGTCAAGGATGGCCGAGCAACCGGTGGGCAGTACGCGAGGGATGTTTTCCAAGAGACCGCCGCCCGTAATGTGCGCCAATGCATGAGGTTTTATTTCCCGCTGAAGTGCAAGTAGAGGTTTGTTGTAAATCTCTGTAGGAGCCATCAGCGCATCGGCCAAGGTCGTTTCACCGCAGGGTGCAGACAGATCAGCACCCGACACCTCAATAATCTTGCGGATCAGCGAATAGCCGTTTGAATGCGGTCCCGATGAGGCAATCGCAATGATTTTGTCACCCGGTGCAACTTTGTGACCGTCGATAATCTGATTTTTTTCCACGACACCGACGCAAAATCCGGCCAAGTCGTAGTCGTCGCCTTCATACATACCCGGCATTTCGGCTGTTTCACCGCCGACAAGCGCCGCGCCTGCGAGCTCACATCCTTTGCCAATGCCCTGAATGACATCGGCCGCTACATCAACATTTAATTTGCCGGTGGCGTAATAGTCGAGGAAAAGCAGCGGTTCGGCGCCCACCACGGCAATATCGTTACTGCACATGGCGACAAGGTCGATGCCGATGGTGTTGTGCCTGCCGAGCTGCATAGCAAGGCGGAGTTTTGTACCAACGCCGTCAGTGCCGGATACCAAGACAGGGCTTCGGTAGCCCTCTGGGATCTCGCACAGCGCGCCGAAGCCACCCAATCCTCCTAGGACTTCAGGCCGTCGGGTCGCTTTTGAAATGTGTTTGATGCGATCGACCAATGCGTTCCCGGCATCGATATCGACGCCTGCATCTTTGTAGGTCAAACCAGGGGATGTTTGTTCGTCTGTCATAGCCTGCCTCTCGTCACCGCGAGAAGGGTACTCGCTGGCAAAGTGAGAGGAAAGCGACCGAGACAACTTTCGCTGTTAAACTCGCCATATGAGACTTTTTTACAGACAGTTTTTTTCGCTTGCGCTGGTTTTTGGGTGGCTCGTGCTGCCTGTAACAGCAGCGGCTCAAGATAGCTTTTTCTCCGAGCAGGTCGCCGTTGCAGATAGAGGAAGTGCCGAACTATCGCGTGCAGCTCGAGAGGGTTTGACGCGGCTGTTGATAAAAGTTTCCGGCAATGAGGCGATTCTCGATGAGGCAGCATTCCGAGAGGCCGTGGGCAGTGCGCAACAACATGTTCTGCTTTATACCTATCGTGACGACGAGGAGGGCGATGTCGTTTTCTTGGAGTTTGATGACGCGTTCGTTCGCAGCCTTTTTAGGGATGAGTCGGTTCCGTATTGGGAGCAACGTAGACCGCCCGTCGTGGTGTGGGTGGCGTTGGATGAGCCCTTCTCGCGGCGGTTCGCTGCCCGCTCCGATGATGCAGATTTGCTTGTGCCGTCTATCGAGCGTTTCGAGGCCCGCGGGGTTGAAGCGCGATTCCCGCTGCTCGATCTGACAGACGCGGCAACAGTACCCGTCAACGCGCTTTGGACTCGAGATTTCGATCAGATTCGGCAAGGGTCAACTCGCTATGGCTCTGAGCATTCACTGGTGGGTCGTTGGATCGATTTAAGCGATGGCAGCAAACTCGTTGATTGGTATTACCTTGGGCCCGATGGCGAGGTTCATAAACAGATGCGCCTTAGTAACTTGGACGGCATCTGGGATGTAGGTGTCGATCTTGCCGTCGATGCTATGCGCGACTCTTTAGCAGTGACACTGCAGCAGTTTGAAATTTCAGATGCCATTGCCGTTACGGTGCGCGGGGTCAGCTCGTTTGCCGACTACCGGGCAGTGTCAACCGTATTTAAGCAGTTGGCGGAGTTGGTTGAACTGCGTATTGACTCAGTGGGCCAGGACACACTGACCTATCGTGTTATCGGGGTCTCCTCAGCCGAAGAGGTTGCTCGACTGATTCCGAGTCGCTCAGGGTTGCGCGTGCAATCAGCAACTAATCGAGCACAACTAGAGCTTACATGGGAGAGCATTCAGTGACAGATCAACCGACTGCGCAGTCCAGCACATTGCGATGGTTACCCGTGCTCGTCGTCGTTGTGTTGGTGCTACTCCTATTCGTGCAGCTGAGAGACATTCTAATGCCCTTTGCGGTCGGTGCACTGATTGCCTACCTTGGCGATCCTCTCGTAGACCGGCTCGAGGCACGCGGCTTCACCCGCACCAGTGGCGTTGCTTTGGTTTTCGCGCTCTTAATGGCGATCCTGGTTATTATCGCCGCGGTCGTGGTACCGGTTCTCATACAGCAGTTATCCCAATTAGCCGCTGCGATTCCCGATGCGTATCGGTGGGTATCTGAAGTTGCCGTGCCGGAATTACAGTCTCAGCTGAGCCTGAGTCCTGTTGCCTTACCGACCATCGATTGGCAAACCAGCCTGTCCGAGCACTGGCAGTCCGTTGGGCAAGTAACCGGCGGGGTTGTTCAGAAAGTAACGACGTCGAGCCTCTCACTAATTGCCGGCATTCTCAATCTCGCGCTCATTCCTGTTGTAGCCTTTTATCTGATGCGCGATTGGGACCTCATGATGGCGGGTCTGTTGAAGCTTGTACCGCGGGCTTGGGTGAGCAATGTGGCGGAATCTGTCGCTGAGGCTCATGGCGTCCTCGAGGCATTTGTTCGTGGGCAGTTTGTCGTCATGGGCGCGCAGGCGCTCATGTATAGCTTTGGTCTCTGGCTGGTAGGACTGAATTACGCTGTTCTACTGGGTTTGATGGCGGGGGTCGCTGCCCTGATTCCTTATGCAGGCGCGGTGATTGGCATTGGTAGTGCAATGATTGTCGGGTACTTCCAATTTGGACTCGACCCGCTAGCACTGGGTTTGGTGGCGTCCGTCTTTGTCGTCGGCCAGCTGATTGAGAGCTTTCTTCTAACACCTATTCTGATCGGCGATCGAATAGGACTCCATCCCGTCGCCGTGATTTTCGCGCTGATGGCAGGTGGGCAGTTGGCAGGCTTCACCGGCGTATTGCTTGCGCTCCCGGTGGCAGCGGTTCTGCTGGTATTTGGTCGACGTCTTGTTGATGCCTATCTTACTACTGACGTTTATAACGCGGACTAAGTCTGATTTATGAGTGGACGATCAGCGCAGTTGGTCTTGCCTATATCTGTGAATCCTAGCGCCACCTGGAGTCATTGGGTTTCTCGCGAGGTAACGGGTGAGGTGGAGAGCTTCGCTAGGGCACTACTTGATCAGGGAGGAGCGGGTTTCTTCCTTTGGGCTTCCGAGGGGCAAGGGAAGAGCCATTTTCTACAAGCGTGCTGTGCCGCTAAACCCGGTGCGCGTTATCTGCCTCTTGAATCCTTGCTGCATTACCCACCCGAGGCGGTACTGGAACACGCCGAGAACGATACGATGGTTGTTGTCGATAACATTCACCTTATAGACGGGCACCGGTCTTGGCAGGAGGCGTTGTTCCATTGCTTCAACCGATGTGCTGAGACAGGCACACCGTTTATTGCATCCGCAATTCAGTCGCCCGCTGGCCTGGAGGGCGTACTTGCTGATCTCCAATCGAGACTCTCATTGCTGACCACATTCAAACTACCTGCCTGGGAACTCGATGATTTCGAGCAACTACTGAGTCACTTGGCACATGATCGCGGTTTGCTAATGAGTGATGATGTAGCGCGCTACCTAACGATGCGAATTCAGCGTCGACCTCTCGATGCGGTGAACGTGATTGCCACCATTGACGAGTCCACCCTAGTGGAAAAACGATCACCTACCATTCCGTTTTTGAAGCTCCTGGGTCTCTGAACAACTACACAGCGCTTATTCGGCTGCTGCAATTTCGTCAGGGGCGAGTTGAAGGTAGCTGCGCAGTCTAGCGACGAGAATGTAGAGCGGGATTGTATCAAGCAGTGCGACAGTCGCTTTAAATCCGTAGTTGCTAGCAACCAACACAAGGAGTGTGGATAGCGTCATCTCACCCCGATAGAACACAGCGCCAAATGTCACTGTGACCACCATGACGGAATCGACTAACTGGCTCAGAAGCGTACTGAAGTTATTCCGAATCCAGAGGTGCTTACCTTTGGTGACACGTTTCCAGAAGTGGAACAGCTGGACGTCGCAGTATTGCGCGGTGATGTAAGCAACCATCGACGCGGTTACTGCGCCACTCGTCATGGCATACATCACTGAAAAGAGTTCGACGTTGCCTTCTAGGCTGCCGCCCTGAGGAAGGGCCACGGGCGCTGCCAACTGTAAAACCTGCCAAGGCGGCATATTGCTAGGGTCGACCGATGCAACATATTGACCCGCGGTCATTACTAGCAGAATAAAGCCGTTGATAAACAGACCCACGGTTACCAGGAAGTTTGCTCGTTTTTTTCCGTAGAGTTCGCTGACTAAGTCCGTGCATAAAAAGGTAATGGGGTAGGGCAGGACGCCAACGGCTAGGGCGAAGGGGCCGAGCTGTATAAATTTTGTGATGCCAATGACATTGAGCAATGTCATGGCTGACAGGAAGACACCAGCCAGAACTAAAAATACACGCTCCCGACGCTCGGTGAGCGCAGCACCCATGACGGTATTCAATGTTCTATCTGCCCTAAATTTGCGTGAATAACCGACCCATTAACTACGGGACTCTCGTGGGCCCAGCTAACAACGCCCGCTATTTCCTCGGGCTTGATAAGGCGGCCAAAGCCATTTTGCGAGCCTATTTCAACCATGAGATCGGTATCACCACCTAAATGCTGTTTCAGCATTTCAGTGTCAGTAAACCCGGGGCAAACCATAGCCGTGTGAATGCCCGATCCAATCAAATCCTGACAGGTTGCCCGCATTTGCCCAAGTTGCGCATGCTTACTGACGACATAGCTGTAAGCCCCTGCGACGGCTTTTTCGGACAATGTGGATCCTACGAAAATAACGCTGGAGCCCGCCGCCATGTGAGTCATCAGCTGGCGATTCAAGGTATTCACCGCGAGAACATTGACAGCTAGGACGAGCATGATCGCCTCTGTCTCGCAGGACTGCGCACTGTCTTTCAGCATCAGTGATGCGTTGTGGATAAGCGCCACCTCACTGGAATCAGCCGGTAAATGTGCAATGCAGGCCAGCGCGGCATTCATGGCTCCGACATCGGTGCTTAGATCGGCAGCTATGTTGATGACGCCCTGAACTGGACTGGGCCGTCGAGCGATATTGATCACGGAGTAACCGCGAGCTAAAAATTTTTCGGCAGTTGCAGCACCGATTCCCGAGCTCGCGCCCGTTATGATGGCTGTTTTTTGCATGCTGGTGATAGGAACCTCTTGTTTACGCGCAGGTTAACTTACGCGGGTCTCATCGGCTAGGATTGCAAGTAATCAGCACTGGCACTGAGTCTGGCGGTGACGTTGCCGCGTATGAGTCAGCGGGTTTTTAGACAAAGGGTATTTGAGTGACACGATTGACGACGCTTCATATTGAAAAAGAGGCGCACAAATTTTCATCTGCGCACTACACCATCTTCTCCGCGACGGAGCGCGAGCGCTTGCATGGTCACAATTACTTCGTGTCGGTACGTATCGTTGCCAAGATGGGCAACAACGGATTTTCCGCGGACTACAACGTCTATAAGCGCCGCATCAAGGCACTCTGTGATAAATACGATGAGTACATGCTGCTCCCTGAGTTTTCGCCATTTCAAACGCTTGAAACGGTGGGGGACGAGATTCATGCGACATTTGCCGGCAAGGTGCTGAAATTTCCTGCGGATGAAACGTGGGTGCTGCCTATCGCCAACGTCACAGTTGAGGAGCTCTCCCACCTGTTGCTCAACGAACTGCTGGCTGCCGAAGAAGACCCGGATCTGGTCGAAGTCGAGTTGACGGTGTCATCGGGCAGTGGCCAAGCTGGGTCCGCCATTTGGACTGCTGATTAAAAAAACAAAAAAATTCACATTTTTTTTGAACTTTTCGATTTGGCTGGGTTCTTACTAAGTATCCAGCAGATGGCGTTGCGGCGGGAGCGGCGCGAGGGAAACGTCTGAGGGTCAGATGAGACATCATCTCCCGATTTGAGTGGCTCCTTTAATTCGCCGGCTTTTTAGCCGGCGTTTTTTTTGTCTCTATTTTGGTCTTTTATCCCGGTCGATGTGCGCCATGATTGATTCCGCTGTTTGCGGTCCCACCAGCGTCGCGACAAGCTTTCCCTCGGGCGACAGCACGACTGTGGTTGGGAGAACGGACGGACGCGCGATGTTCAAGCTAGACGCAGGATCATCGATAATGTCAAAGGTGATTCCGAGTTCATCGGCGTCGGAGACCAGTGCTTCGCCGACTTTGCCATCAAAGTTCACGCCGAGGACCACCACATTTTCAATTTGATTAAGTTGATTTAGCTCAGGTATCTCTTCTCGACAGGGTTTGCACC
The DNA here is from genome assembly GCA_038143085.1 of Halieaceae bacterium. Classification (GTDB taxonomy): domain Bacteria; phylum Pseudomonadota; class Gammaproteobacteria; order Pseudomonadales; family Halieaceae; genus Luminiphilus. The sequence goes on along the minus strand of JAYQLG010000005.1, from coordinate 137,514 downwards.
AAATGGCCCAGTAATTGATAACGTTCCACTGGCTCGCGACGATACTTGTCCTCTCGCTCGAACAGCCGAGAAGCAATAGACCTGATAGAAAAACCAGCGCTAACCGCATTTTGACCCACCTTTATTTGGAGGCGCAGTATAGCGTGCTCTCCACCAGCCTGTGGGCATGCTAATGTGTTACGGAGATACAGCGTTTAAGAGGTAGCACGTGGCCGATCCCTACGTACTGATTTTGTATTATTCCCGTCATGGGTCGACTGAAGCCATGGCGCGGCAGGTCGCGCGGGGCGTGGCCCAGGTTTTGGGTGTGGAAGCTCGGTTGCGTACCGTGCCTCCAGTGAGTGCAGAGGTTGATCGCCCTGTGATACCAGATGTGCCCGATGAGGGACCCGTCTACTGCGATGAGGACGATTTACGCGATTGTGCTGCATTGGCATTGGGCAGTCCCACACGATTCGGCAATATGGCAGCGCCACTAAAATACTTCATCGATGGTACGTCGCCACTGTGGATTAGTGGCGCTTTGGTGGATAAGCCGGCAGGCGTGTTCACGTCCACAGCATCACTCCATGGCGGCCAGGAGGCCACACTGCTATCGATGGCTCTACCATTGATTCACCACGGCATGATTTATGTTGGGCTGCCTTATTCTGCCCCTGAGCTTCAAGCCACGCGGACGGGTGGAACACCGTATGGACCGAGTCATTGGGCTGAGGGTGGTAATGCGGATGGCGAACTCTCTGAACACGAGGTGGCACTCTGTCAGACACTGGGGCGCCGCTTGGCTCGTTTTGCAAAGGCGGAGGTCCCAGCGTGAGTGAGCAGCGGGTGGAGAGAGGTTCGCTCACGGGAAATCTCTGGTTGTCTTTATGGGGTTTAAGCGTTGCGCTGATTGGTCAGGGTGCGCTTGAAGTCATCGAGTTGGGCGGGCGCTGGCCGTTGTGGCTCGCCTCGGTGGCGCCAATCATTCTTTTTCTCTTTGGGGTGTCACGGGATAACTTGCAGTGGATTATCTGGTACTGCCTTCTTTTGCTCTTCTATTTCGTCAGCGCGGTTGAAGATGTATTCGCTCGCCCCAATAACTTAATTGTCGTCAGTGGACTCGTCATCATTGTCCTGCTGTTTTCCGTCTGCACCGCCTACATTCGGTTTCGTGGTCGTGAGCGACGCGAAGCCCAAGCCATAGAGGAATAGAACATGGATTTGCTCAGAGCCATTTGGCGTATTCTGGCCGGAATCAGTAGAGTCATTACGGTCTTGGTGCCGCTACTGTTCGTCGTGATTTTTTTCGCAGCGCTCTCAGTGAGCGTATCTGAAAATGCGCCCAAGCCATTGCCTGAAAGTGCTGGATTGTTACTAGCGCCGACCGGGCGACTGGTCGAGGATCGCACACCTCTTGAGCCTCTTGACGCATTATTCGCCGACGAGCTTGCAGCAGAAACCCTACTTTCAACCGTGATAGAAGGTATCGATGCGGCGGCGGATGATGATCGCATCACCTCAATTGTCCTCGATCTCGAGAATCTTGCGGGCCCTTCTACCAGTCAATCGATGGAAATTATCGAAGCTCTGGATCGTTTTTCAGAGACCGGTAAGCCCGTCGTTGCGATCGGAGATTACTTCACGCAATCCCAGTACCTGCTGGCATCACAGGCAGACACCGTATTTCTGCATCCGGAGGGCGGTATCAGCCTCATGGGTTTTGGTGTTTACCGCACTTATCTGAAGCAATTTCTCGAAAACATTAAGGTCAACCTCCATATTTTCCGAGCGGGCGAGAATAAATCCGCTGTGGAGCCTTATATGCGAGACGACATGTCACCCCAGGAGCGCGAGGTTGTCGGTAAATGGCTGAACAGCTTGTGGGATGACTACACGACGCTTGTTGAAAAAGGACGCAACAAATCTCCTGGTGAAGTAACGGCCTTTGTCAATGATTTCCCCGGACGGCTCGAGGCCAATGGTGGCGATTTGGCGGAGGTCTTTTTGCAAGAGGGCTATGTTGATGAGCTTCTTTATGGTGATGAACTTGAGGAGCGAGTGACGGAGATTGTTGGCGCACGCGATGAAGAGGGCGATATCCAGCTTGTGAGTCTCAAGCGGTATGTGAGCGATATTCGAGACCCCTTTGAGAGTGAAGAGCAACCCCTCATTGCCGTTATTCCGATCGAGGGCACATTGGTGCCGGGCGACAGTGTTCAAGGGTCGGCAGGTAGCGATACGGTGGTAGAGCAGTTAGAGCGGGCTGATGAAGCCGGTGCGGTTGCTATTGTGCTTCGCATTAATTCGGGTGGTGGGAGTGTGTTCGCATCCGAAGTGATCCGAGCAAAGGTCGACGCCATCGCGGCTGATGGCGTGCCCATTGTCGTTTCTATGGGTGGCGCTGCCGCCTCGGGCGGCTACTGGATTGCGGCAGCTGCGGACGAGATCTGGGCGATGCCATCGACGATTACGGGTAGCATTGGTGTCTTCTCGGCGTTTCCAACCTTCGAAGGTGTGTTCGATTACGTTGGCGCTACGGTCGACGGCATTGGCACCACAACTATGGCAGGGAGTTTAGATCCCGCGCGTCCACTCGATGAGAACTCGGAACGGATTTTCCAGGCGGTTGTCGACGGGATCTACCGAGAGTTCCTGAGCTTGGTGGCCACCGCGCGACACATGACAGTTGAAGAGGTCGATGCGATCGCCGGAGGAAAGGTCTGGATTGGGCGTCAGGCAAAGGAGATTGGTCTTGTGGATCAGCTGGGCAGTCTTGACGACGCCATTGCCTCCGCTGCTGCGCTTGCTCAGGTGGAAGATTATGATGCCAAGCGCTTCGGCACACCGATTACCCCTCAGCAGTTATTGCTAGAAGAGTTGGGCAGTAGTTTTGGTGTGTCACTGCCGCAAGTCTTTGGATCAGCCATGTCTTGGTTGGCCCCCATGCATGAGCCATTGATGATGATGACGCAGTTGAGAGATCCCAAGCACGTCTATGTGCAGTGCTTAGACTGCAACTATGGCTATTGATGGGACGTTATCGCTGGCAGAGCGTGATGGCGCTGTCCTAGCGTCGACGGTCCTTCTATTGCGTCATTCTGCCTCAGGGCCCGAAGTCCTGTTGCTAAAGCGAAATGCCAATGCCCGTAACATGGCAGATGTATGGATGTTTCCGGGCGGTAAGGTGGATGAGGATGACCGAGGATCGTTTGAGCTTGATAGGGTAAAGACTGCAGCGGTTCGCGAGCTAGAAGAAGAAGCTAATGTTCGGCTCCCGGTTGCGGCGCTGACACACTTTTCTCACTGGCTCACACCGGCAGGAATGAAGCGTCGTTTTGCGACCTGGTTTTTCGTTGCTGAGTTGCCTGCGGGTGCCGCAGTGAGTGTTGACGGCGAGGAAATGGTTGAAGCTCGATGGGTGCGTCCCCAGGATGCGGTGGCTGAACATCAGGCTGGCAAGCTGCGCCTACCGCCACCGACCGTTGTGAGCTTGATCGACTTATCTCAGCATCATTCAGTAGAGGCCGCAGTCGCTACCGCGCGCCGCCGAGTCCCGCCCTATTTTTTTCCCAAGGTTTGTGGCGAGGATCCAGAGGATATCGTGATGTTGTACCCCGGAGATGCGGGCTACGAATCGGGCAATCGATCCGTTGAGGGTGCCCGGCATCGCGCTACGTGGGTGAATGGCGTGATTACTTACCGGCGAGACTTTTCTTTTCCAGATCGGGATGCTCTTTGATCTAAGCTATTTCTGACTGTGCCTCTCTCCGAGGGCGCCACTCTTTGACCTGTCCTATGTGTAAAAGACCCGTGCTTCAGCAGCTCCATGTTGGCTACGACTGCGGCATCCAACGAGCGCCGGGGAGTTTCTGTCGTTGCCGCTTCAATTGCTCGTCAAATAAGTCACTTACCGACAGTGGGGCGCTCGCCGACAGTCGCCGCGACAGCATGGTCACTGGGAAGACATAGATCTCTTGATCGCGATAACGCAGTGCGCGAGATCTGCCCGCGCGATCTCTGTAAACCACCCAGTGAAAATCAAGCTCACTGGCCAGCAAGTCGCCAAAAACAATACCCATCGCCTGTTGAGTTTGAACATCTTCACTCTCGACCCAGCGCAGGTCGATGATTCTCTGAAGTGTTTCGAGATCTCTCTCGGTAACCCCTGAAAGGCGTCTTCCAAGACGATTGGCAAGACCCTCGACGGTTTGGCGCTGCTCTGCCATATAGTGCTTATCGATCGCGCTGAGCGGGCGAATTTGGAGCTCAAGTTCTGAACTCACGACGGTCGGCGCTGTCAGACTAGTCATAAAGAGAACAAACACCGTAATCAGCAGCCGCAGGTTTCGTAATTCCGGTTGTGAAACTGCTCTCGAAATGGATAATTGCGCGATCATGTTGACCCTCACCTCGAATTTTCCCATCGCTGGAGTACGCCGATGATAACCGGAAGCATAGTCGCGCTGGTAACACCTATGACCGATTCCGGTGATGTTGACTGGCGGACGTTAGAGCGGCTCATTGATTTTCATATCGAAAACGGTACTGCAGTGCTGGGATTGGTGGGTACAACCGGTGAGGCATCTACACTGAGTCACCCAGAGCATAGAGAAGTGATTCGATTCGGCGTGAGCCATGCGGGCGGACGCATCCCAATCATGGCTGGCACCGGATCCAACTCGACATTAGAAGCTGTAGAACTGACTGTCGCGGCAGCAGAAGCCGGCGCAGACTGTGCCTTGTTGGTGACTCCCTATTACAACCGACCGACGCAGGAGGGGATGTTCCAGCACTTTGCGGCGGTGGCAGGCGCCATCAACCTCCCCATAATTCTCTACAACGTACCCTCACGAACGGGCAGCGACCTTGCGAATGAAACTATTCTCCGTCTGAGTCAAATTGAGAACATCGTTGGCTTGAAGGATGCGACAGGTGATGTTGAGCGCGGTGCTGCGCTTATCCAGTCCTTGCCTGAGGGGTTTGCTGTTTACTCGGGTGACGATGGCACTACCTGCGATTTGCTCGAGGCCGGTGCTAAGGGATGTATTTCGGTTACAGCCAATGTGGCACCCGCAGAAATGGCTGAGATGTGCCGCTTGGCATTAGCGGGGGATATGCCGGCTGCGCGTGCTGTCGATCAGAAAGTTCAGCGATTACATCAAACATTGTTCCTTGAACCAAATCCCATTCCGGTCAAGTATGCTATGGGCTATATGGGGCTGATTGAGCCCACCATGAGATTGCCGCTCACGCCATTGTCAGCGCAGTTTCAGGGGGAAGTAACGAAGGCGATTGACGAATGCTTAAACTAAAAACACTGGTACTTCTCATTGCTGCGGTTGGCTTGTCAGGTTGCAGCCTGCTGCCTGATACCAGCAGTATCATCCCGTGGGAGACAGAATCCGAGTTATCCGGTGACTACGAAAATGCCATCGAGGCCGATGCTATCACTGTGCCTGACGATTTGGATTCCGGCGCTATTCAGCAGGCCTATCCCATTCCTGAGGTGGCAGTGAATCTTGCGATTCCTGTGACCGGCAAGGCGCCTCGTCCAGCACCCTTAACTGCCGGTTCCCAGCTGGATGCCGTTCGTTTGCAGCGTCTAGGTGAAAGCAGCTGGGCTGTGGTTAACGTCGCCCCTGGGCAGCTCTGGCCGCAGGTGCGGGCCTTCTTGGTCAGTAGCGGTATTGATGTCGCCAGTGTTGACGCCTCCGGCGGATTAATCGACACCGCTTTTGTGATGCTTGAGAACAAAAGTCTCGAATCGCGTTTCCGCTTTAGGGTTGATTCGGGTGTACAGCGAAACACGTCCGAGTTGCACGTATTGCAACAGAACGTTGCCAAGGATCTAGATCTTACGACCTGGCCAGAGAACTCTGATGATACGGAGCTTGAGCAGACGATGTTGCGCAACATTGCTCAGTTCATTGCTAACAGCGCCGAGTCAGCTCCTGTGTCTATGATGGCTGAGCAAGCGATGACTGGTGCCGGTCGCATCGCAATGGAGGAGTCGAGTAGCGGCGCTCGATTGCGGCTGGATTTGCCATTCAATCGTGCCTGGGCAGCAACCGAGAAGGGCTTTACCGACGCGGGCTTCCGACTGGACGATAAGAACCGCAGCGCGGGTTTGTTCTATGTCACATACCTTGGCCCTGAGGGCGAGGAAGACGGTGGCTGGTTTAGTTGGCTCGGCGGTAGTGACAGTGATGACCCGCTCATTGGCCAAGAGTTTCAAGTGCAACTGACCACGGAAGACACCTCGCAGGTCACGATTCATATCCTTGGATCGGACGGTCAGGCCATTGGCCAGCTGGAACAGCAAGGTCTCCTAACGCTGCTGCAGGGCAATATCACGTAATGCTTCGAGTCGCATCGGTTGGCTCAGGTAGCAAAGGAAACGCGACACTCGTCGCCAGTGAAGAGACGACGCTCCTCATTGATTGCGGCTTCCCCGCCCGCGAGATGCTATCCCGTCTTGATCAAATCAATCTTGATATCGCTGATATCGATGCCATTTTGGTCACACACGAGCACTCGGATCACATAGGTGGCGTTGCCGCTGTATCTAAAGCTTCTGGGGCCCCTATTTATGCGACTCACGGGACGCTGACATCGGGCAAATTAGAGGGCGCCCGAACCATCGTCGAGATCGAGAGCGACTCGGAGTTTGCTATTGGCGACATTGAAGTGTCAGCCATCACAGTGCCGCACGATGCGAAAGAGCCCGTTCAATACGTATTCAAACATGCTGCACGGCGCGTGGGCGTCCTGACGGATTTGGGCATGGTGTCGCCGCATGTCCAGCGCGCCTACGAAGGCTGCGATCTACTTTTGCTGGAGTTTAACCACGACCTTGCGATGCTAAGGCGTGGTCCCTATCCGGCTGCTCTCAAGCGTCGGGTGTCGGGTGACTTTGGTCACCTTAACAATGAACAGGCGCTTGGGATGCTTGAGGCAATGGGCGAGTCGCTTCCTGCTACGGTCATCGCCGGACATATTTCAGAGCAGAACAATTCGGTCGACGCCGTGGCGTCGTTATTAAGCCCGCTTGTTCAGCGCACCGAGATACATGTTATCTATGCAACGCAAAGTCAGGGGTTTGATTGGATTTCCTCTGACGCGTCCGGTGCCGTCTCCAAGGTTGCTTGAGGCGGCTCCAGCTTCCATCGGCGATTAGTCCAGAGGTAGCTCTCTGGCTGTAGGCGAATCGTCTCCTCAGCTAGGGCGACGTATTTCTCGATGAGCTCGCTTTCGCTCATCGTGCCAGGCTCTGCGCAGATTGTCAGTAGTTCAGCGTGGTAGCGGCCTTGCGACAAGCGTTGCGTCCGCGCAAAGTACACCGGATATTTTGTGAGGCGAGCCAAGGTCGCCGGCCCCATGAAGAATGCGGTGGTTTGGTTCAGGAATTGCGTCCAGTGAATCGCTTCACGTTTTCCGGGCGACTGATCGGCAAGTAAGGCCAGGACTCTCGGAGTTCGCCGGTTCTTCAGTACGTGTCGACTGACACCTTTCATTGTGACCAACGTTGCACCCCATTTACCTCTCGACTCCAGCGCGAAGCGATCTGCGCCGCGGTCATGCAACGGCTTGTAAACACCATCCAGCGGTGCGGTTGCAGCTGCACTCGCCCGTTGTGTTAGCCACTCCCAGTTGTTGTGATGTATCGATAACAAGATACCGGGTTTGGGTGATTCGTCGGCCGCTGAGATAAGTGGCCCCCAGCCGGTGATGGTCATTCGTTGTTCTAGCTCGTCCCGAGGCATGCGCCAGGCATAAATCGCCTCAACCGTAACGTCAGCGAATTGTTGATAGAAGCGATGCCTGGTGCTCGCATACCAAGCCTCCGACTGATCGGGAAAGGAGCGCCGAAGGTTTTGATCTACGGTGTTAACTCGATACTTGAACACGCGCTCGGTAAGCCATGCGAGAACTCGCGCAAGTCGATAGGAAACCGAAAGCGGCAGCGCCGAAATCGCGCGATAAATCCAGTAGGTCACGACGAGCAGTGCTCCGGTACGATAACCTCCACTTCGCCGCGGAACCGGACGAGGCTGTGACACTGCAGTGCCGGATTGTCATCAAGCGAAACAAAATTCAGGCTGGGGAGAACAGTCAGTGGGACAATATCTACTACGTTATTGCCCTCGAGTCGCAGCTCTTCGAGTTGCGTCAGCTTCGACAGCTCGACAAGATTGCGAATATCGTTGTCCGTCAACTTCAGACGTTTGAGCCCGCTAAAGCGAGACAGGCCCGATAAAGACTCGATGCCAGCCTCTGAACAGTTGAGCACTTCCAAGCCACCAGCTACGAATACCTGTGCATCTTCAATGGCCTGGGTGACGCAATTATTGAGCGCAATATCGGGAAGGTAGTAGTCCTCAAACAAATCCCTAGGCATGTAGAGGGTCCGATCATTCAGGGTAATGTCGTACTGATCGAGATTCCCACAGCTCGCCAGTCCGCTCGCTAGAAGCACCGAAACAATGAATCGATAACCGCGGCGCCAGCGTGCGGTGATGCTTGAAAGAGTCTGCGATGGGTACAAAATCGGAAGCATGACGAAATCCGTGTGCTGAGACGGTATGATGCCAGCGGAAGCGTTTAAGTTCGAGGTGTGTGTCGCGGGACAGGCGCATTTCGCCGTTTTAGGTAGCAGGTGAGAAATCATGGCGTTGGATCAGCTTGAGGCAACATTGAAAAAGCAATGGCGACTCGGCCAAAGCATTGTTCTTTGTTGGGCGTTTGACCCCAATGGTCTGCTGACTATCGTTGTTCCGCACTATTTTCTGGGTAACTTTACGTCACCCAATCATCCCTCGGGCGAAGGCCAAAACAATGAGGACTTTATCCGTCAACTCATTTCGGGTTCTCGCTTCAAGGCCCATGACGAAATTTTCGAAAACGCAGGTCGCTTGGGCGTGGCGCCCAGTTTTATCAAGCTGGATTCGCCATTAGATACCGGTGAGGCATCCATCGAGATAATTGATGAGATGATTAAGCGATACAGCGTAGGTCATGAGGAAAGTCGCGCAGTCGCATTATTTGATATCGCGGATTTCTCGCTTTTCCGACCCTTTGAGCAAGCGAGTCAACTTAACAGCCTGTCTTACTCCATGAACTCGGCCTATTCGAAACTCAAACGAGAGGGTGTTGAAGTCAACTTCGCGCGAACCACAACGGGTGACGGCTATTACGTGTGGAACCGGGATCTAGGCGCTTTCCCAAACGTTGATCTGCTGACATTTTTCTTATTGGTTTTAATAGATAACGCCGTTGCCCGAGAGAAATCTCAGGCCGGTACCGTACCCACCCTTCGTTCGGCGTTTCACATTGGGAGCCACTACGAGCTGTCACAAGCCGAGGGCATTAACCCCACAGTTTTCAGTTACATCGTTGGTGACGTCACAATTAAGTTGGCGCGTTTGATCGATTCTGTGCCACCTGCGGGCATTTACATTGGCGACTTCAAAGCGAGCTTGCCAGATGGCGATACGCCCGTGGGTCCTGCCGAATTTTTGCGCTATTCGCGCGATGAGCTCATGGATATGTCGGGATTAAGAGTCGATGAAAAGCAGCTGTCGGATATTCGGTTCGAGTCTTGGTCCGCAGGTCAGTCTGAGGAGCGACTAATCGAGGTGACGGACAAGCATGGTATGAGTCAGGGTGCGCACAATGTTGGCTTTGCTATTGAGTTAGACGGCTTGCCGCTCGCATTGGGTATGAGAAAACGCTAGTGGGCTGTGTTGTCGCGCCGGCGTCGAGGGGAGTCCAAGCTCGGGCGAAGTCAGTGGCGGAGACGCTCAATCTCGAGTTTGTTGCCATTGCAGATGATCTGGATTCTGGTGTTGCGTTGGTCATCGATACGGATCGCTCGTGGCTTCAACGATTGCAAAGCCCTCGGCTGGGACCGGTTTACATCGACTTTTCCTCTGCTGACATGCTCTATCGCCGAAAATCCGGGCACAACGAGCCATTGGGTCGCGCGATCGGTGTGAAGGGTGACAAGCGGCCTAGGGTGTTTGATGCAACCGCTGGGTTGGGACGCGACGCCTTCGTACTGGCTGACCTTGGTTGTCCGGTCGCTCTGTCAGAGCAGTCTGTGCCTCTGTGCTATCTGCTAGAGCAGGCGCGCGAGTTAGCGCTCATGAGCGCCAACGACAAAGTAGTTAAGGCGGTAAGTCGCATGGACGTACTTTGCGGGGATAGCCGTCAGCAAGCCGTTGAGGGCTTTGATGTGATCTACATTGACCCGATGTTTCCTGAGCGTGGCAAAACCGCCGCGGTGAAGAAGGACTTGGCCACTATTCAGGCGCTTCATGCGGATAGTCCCACGGTAAACGACCCCGAGGATCTATTGCTGTGGGCGATGGCTCAGCCAGTTGAGCGCGTTGTGATCAAGCGCCCTGTCAAAGCGCCGGCACTGGGCACCGTTAAGCCATCTCACAGCATCACGGGTAAGACGGTTCGATTTGATGTCATGGTAAAACCAAAGGGGAATGGCAGTTGACCCAACGCTGTTTGTACATCGGTGACAATCTGTCGTCGGAGTTGATTTCGCAACTGACCGCCACTGATGGAGGGGTAGTTCAAGTGACGCGTTTGCGAACTTTGTTAACTGACCCAATATCGACCTCGCTCCAGCTGGAACTGGCTTCTATAGAGGGCCAGTCAAGACTGCTCGACTGGCTTCGGCAAAACGACCCACCCACACGAATACTGTGTGAATTACAGGCGTTTGAATTCGTCACCAGTGAAGCCGGGGACACGCGAAGTGCCTCTGATTATTTAAGCGCGCAGATTGTTGGAATCACACGGATTCTGGAAGCGGCGCTGTCGTTAAATCCTGAGCTCCGCTGGGTCTTTCTCAAACCTCCGGTGGCTGATGTATGGAGCGATGCATCGGAAGCCTATTTTCGCGTTCTGGTTGAGGGTCTCAGGACGGCGGTCCCAAGTGCGCGTTTCGACTTTCTCTCGATGGAACAGATCTAGTTCGAGGCGGACCAAATCTAGGTGAGCAGTCGTTCCATAATGCCCTCGTAAATGCGGGCAAGCTTGGGAATATCATCAATCAACACATGCTCGTTTCGCTGATGGATTGACGCATTGATAGGGCCTAGCTCTATGATTTGGCTACCCATGGTTGCGATAAACCGACCATCTGACGTACCACCACCTGTGCTCAAAGTCGTATTAACTCCCGTGGTCTCGACAATACTCTGGCGCACTGCATCAACCAAGTCGCCGGGTTCGGTCAAAAACGGATTACCGCTGAGTTGCCAATCGATCGCATACTCGACGCCGCTGTCGTCCAGCACTGCTTCGCATTGCGATTTAATCGCCTCAGCCGTTGTTTCGGTCGAGAAGCGCAAGTTAAACACTGCGTTGAGTTCGCCGGGTATGACATTAGTGGCGCCCGTACCGGACTGAATATTCGAGAACTGAAGTCGGGTAGGATCGAAAAATTCATTACCCTGATCCCATTCGATGTCACACAGTTGGTTCAAGACAGAAAATGCCTTGTGCATGGGATTGTCGGCAAGATGTGGGTAGGCGACGTGTCCTTGCTTGCCTTTGATGATCAGCGTGGCGTTGATAGAACCGCGTCGTCCATTTTTGACGATATCGCCCAATGTTGCTGTGCTCGAGGGCTCGCCAACCACGCACCAGTCGATGGTCTCGCCACGCGACTTCAGCGTTTCGACCACGAAACGTGTGCCGTGTATTGCTGGTCCCTCTTCATCCGCTGTAATCAGATATCCAATACGTCCTTTGTGATCCGGGTGACGAGTGACGAACGATTCCGTAGCGACCACCATCGCAGCCAAGCTCGCTTTCATGTCAGCAGCGCCCCGACCATACAACAACCCGTCCCGCTCTGTTGGGACAAAGGGATCACTGTCCCATTGCTCTAGCGGGCCAGGCGGCACTACGTCGGTATGACCCGCGAAAACGAGTGTAGGGCCATCAGAGCCACGCGTTGCCCAGAGGTTGAGGACTTCCTCCGAAGGTAGTGACTCACAGGTGAATCCCAGTCTTTCAAGCCGCTCAGCCATTAAGGGCTGACAGCCATCGTCCTCTGGCGTCACTGACTGTCGCTTAATGAGCTCTTTTGTCAGCGTGATGGCTGCGTGTTCTGTATCAATTGTTGGCATGCAAACTTTCGTTCAATTCGATGGCAGTTTTGTTGGTGAGACATTCTACCGAACCTGAGAGTGAGTTACGTCGGAACAAAAGGTCAGACCGTCCTGCCAAGTCTCGCGCCGCCACGGTCTCTACAATCTTGCGTGCATCATCGAGCACTGCCACCTTCGTTCCTGCCGTCACGAAAAGCCCCGCTTCGATCGTGCATCGGTCACCCAGAGGTATACCCAGACCCGCGTTGGCGCCAATGAGGCACTCTTCACCTACAGAAATAATGATGTTGCCACCACCGGACAAGGTACCCATGGTTGAACATCCGCCTCCTAAATCAGAGCCTTTACCCACCATTACGCCTGCCGATATCCGACCTTCGATCATACCAGGCCCCTCGGCACCTGCATTGAAATTGATAAATCCCTCATGCATCACCGTCGTGCCTGCACCCAGATAGGCGCCTAATCGTACGCGCGCGCTGTGAGCGATCCGCACACCCGCGGGTACAACGTAATTGGTCATCTTGGGGAATTTATCAACGCTCGACACTTCCAATACCTTCCCGGATAGTCGCGCTGTCAATTGCCGCTCGGGTAGTTCGTCCAAGTCGATTGCTCCCTCATCGGTCCACGCCACATTGGGTAGCAGGGCGAAGATGCCGGATAGATCCGTCCCGTGTGGCTTTACTAGACGATGAGAGAGCAGGTGAAGTTTCAGATAGGCATCGCCCACCGATGTAGGCGGTGCATTGTCTGCTAATGAAGAGGCCACAATTGCCTTATCTGCGCTGGCTATTTTCTCTGCAACAGCCGCCAGCGATGCATGCCCTGCTGCTTTAAGATCAGTTGCCAGTGATCGCGTTGCGGCTGTATCAATCTCACCGTTCACACCGTCGAGAGCCGAAGCCAGCTCTCCTGAGATAGTTGTCAGAGGTGCCGGGTAATAAACATCCAGAATCTCACCTCGACTATTCTTTGAGGCGACACCTAAGCCAAAACCATGGAGCGTATCCGCCATGTATTTATCTCCTAAATCTGAGGTTATTGCTGAAAATAGTGATTATAAGCGTCGACACTGAATCCAACGTCGAGCACATCCCGGTACTCCAGCACCGGGCGCTTAATTAAGGTGGGGTTCGCTAGAAGTACAGCCGTGGTATCACCGTTCTCAGCTTCGTTGCGATCCGCGTCAGATAGGTTCTTCCAGGTGGTACTTCGCTTGTTCACCATTTTAGCGGCGCCCAAAGACATTACCCAGTGAGCTATCTGAGACTCAGGGGGCGTGCTTTCTCTCACGTCGATAAACTGATGATCGATGCCATTATCGGTGAGCCACTTACGTGCTTTGCGAACCGTGTCGCAGTTTGGAATGCCGTACAGATTTGCCGTCATACGAAGGTCCTAAGGGTCAAGGTTTATTCACTTTTTTCGGATGCTTACGATCCGGGTAACAGGTGGTGCAGATTTCACAAACGAGACCGTTACACCCGCGCGCAGTGCAAAATTCTCGCCCATAGAAAATGATTTGAAGGTGCAAGTCATTCCACCGATGTTTGCGAAACACCTTTTTAAGGTCACGCTCGGTTTCGACCACATTACGCCCGCGTGTCAGTCCCCAGCGTTGAGCCAGTCGGTGGATGTGCGTATCGACGGGGAAGCTGGGCACACCGAAAGACTGCGCCATGACGACACTTGCCGTTTTGTGGCCAACTCCCGGAAGTCGCTCGAGCGCATCAAAGTCCTGCGGCACCTCACCGCCGTGTTCCTCAATCAATATTTCACTCAAACGGCGAATCGCTTTTGATTTCTGAGGCGAAAGGCCGCAGGGCTTAATGATCTCTCGGATCGCATCGGCACTGTGTCCCGCCATCTCGAACGGATTGTCCGCAAGCTCGAACAATGAAGGCGTAACCTGATTAACGCGCTCATCAGTGCATTGAGCACTCAAAAGCACTGCAACAAGTAAGGTGAAAGGATCCTGATGATCGAGCGGCACAGGTGGGTCGGGATAAAGCTCCTCGAGTCGACGGTCGATGAATTCAATTCGCTCAGCTTTAAGTAGATTTCGTGGCATTAGCTCTCAACCACGCTTCATAAAATCAGCAATTCGCTCGGCAGCCTCGAGCGTTTCTTGGTGAGTGGCGACGAGTGCCAGTCGCACATGATGGCTACCAGGATTTCGACCGTTCACTTCTCTGCCCAGGTAACTGCCCGGAAGAACAGCCACATTGGTTTGTTCGAGTAGACTGCGCGCAAATTCGGCGTCACAGGTTGGCGTGTTCGGCCACAGATAAAAACCGGCCTCCGGAATGCGGGTGTTTAAGGCAGGCGCTAGCACTTCATTGACTGAGTCGAACTTCGCTCTGTAGAGCGCTCGGTTTTCCACGACGTGAGCCTCGTCCGACCAGGCTGCAATACTGGCTAGCTGATGGTGCAGCGGCATGGCACAGCCATGATAGGTACGGTAGCGACGAAACTCCCGAATCAACGCGGCATCACCGGCAACGAATCCGGAGCGTAGGCCGGGTAAGTTTGAGCGCTTAGACAGACTATGGAAGGCCAAGCATTGCTTAAAGTCTGAGTTTCCGAGGCTCTCTGCCGCCTGCAGCAGTCCAATGGGTGGCGCTGCCTCATCGTAATAGAGTTCGCTGTAGCATTCGTCACTAACCAGAATCACATCGTGTTCTATGGCTTTTTGAATTAGCCATTGAAGCTCGCTCTCAGGAATGACGGCCCCGGACGGATTTCCCGGAGTGCAAAGGAAGAGCATTTGACAGGCTTCCCATTCGTCTTCCGAGAGTTTTCGGTAATTCGCTAAAAAATCGGTTGAATGGTCTGATGCAATCAAGGTTGGCTGCACGCCCGCTAACAGGGCAGCGCCCTCGTAAATTTGATAAAACGGATTGGGAATAACGACAGCACCTTCCCGCCCTGGCGTCACCAGTGCTTGGGCAATAGCAAATAGCCCTTCGCGAGTTCCATTAACCGGCAAGACTTCGCTGCTTGGATCTAGGGCTCGCGTGCCAAAGCGTTGCTCTACCCATCGCGCGATAGTTTCTCTTAGCTCCGCAAGACCAATAATGGTTGGGTACTTTGCGAGCTCTTCGATGGACGCTATCAAGGCCTCGAGGACATGGACTGGCGGTTGGTGCTTGGGCTCACCTATGGTTAATGCAATTCGAGGCAGATCGCGGGGTATGACGTCGCGAGTCAGATCAGCAAGCTTCTCGAACGGATAGGGATGAAGTGTTTCCATGCCTGGATTCACGCGGCAATATCCTTGTCCAGAGCCTCACACAGTTCGATGCGCAAGTCCTCGCACGTCGCGTCATCGTTTAGACGATTCCCATCCGAATTAGTGAGGAAAAATACGTCCTCAACACGCTCGCCTAAGGTTTGAATCTTCGCCGCTTGGATTGCAATACTGCTGCGATCCAGAATCTGACCAATCTGAGCCAACAAGCCCGGCCTATCGGGGGAACTGATTTCCATAATCGTCAGATTGCGTCCTTCATCCTCAATAAATGTGATTTCGGTCGGTGATAAGAATGATCGCAAGGTTCGGGTAATACGCTGCTGGTTCGTGCTTATCGATGTCGCTGTCAGCGCCTTAAAGATGGCTGTTTCAACGAGATGTAGCGTCTCGGGGTCGCTATCAACCGGGCTGCCGTCAGCTTTTAATACGAAGAATGTGTCGAGCGTTGCGCCATCGGTACCCGAGTAAATACGGGCATCGTTGATACTGAGATCCAGGAGTTCCAAGGCGGCGCAGACCCGCGAAAATACGTTAGACGTATTTGCGGTGTGTACGAAAATCTGGGTTGCGTTCGCAATCAGCGACTCTGATGACTGCTTGAGCAATATCAGCGGCGCATCACCGCTTTCAAAATCGGCAATAGCCTCCGTGTGCCAGGCGATGTCCTCAGGTCGTTCCCGCAAAAAGTAGTCATTACCCCGAGCAGCCCAGATGGAATCGAGTTCGTCATCGAGGAAGCCTCGGAATTCCAGGAGATGTGCTGCCGCCTTTTTCGTAGCAGCAATGACATCCTCGCGCGCCAGCGGGTTGGCGAGGCCCCGTCTTAATGCTCGTCGAGTCTCGGTGTACAAATGGCGTAGCAGAGAGCTGCGCCATGCATTCCAGAGCTCGGGGTTGGTTCCGTTAATGTCCGCAACGGTCAGCGTAAACAAGTAATCGAGGCGCTCCTCGGTCGACATATGCTCTGCAAACCGCTGAATTTCGCGCGGATCTGAAATGTCCCTCTTTTGAGAGAATGAACTCATGAACAGATGATTCTTTACCAGCCAAACGACAAGCTCGGTATCTGGCTCATCAAAGAAATGGCGCTCACAAAACAATCGCGCATCAACCGCACCGAGTTCAGAGTGATCGCCGCCTCTTCCCTTGCCAATATCGTGGTAAAGCGCCGCAACAAACAGCAGCAGCGGGTTTCGCAATCGCTGTGCAATTCGTGTGGTCACAGGGAATCGGTCAGTGTAGTCCGCTCTTAGGAACCGTCGGCTGTTGGCGATGACCTGCATTGTATGCGCATCAACCGTGTAGGTATGAAACATATCAAACTGCATCTGCCCCACAATTTTCTCGAACTCGGGCAAATAACGCCCTAAGACGCCGTGGCGAAGCATTCGCCGCAACTGCTTGGTCATGGAGAAGGGTGACGACAACACATCTCGGAAAAGACGTCGATTGATGGGGTCGTCACGAAAGGCCTCGTCAATGAGGTCTGAGGATGCACGCAACAGTCGAGTGGTTTCGGGGTCGATTCGCTTGATTCGTTTGTCTCGCCCGATAACGACAAACAACCGCAGTAGATTGGAGGGATTCTGCGCGAATACCGCAGCGTTTCTCGCTGATATGCGGTCGTCGATGAGCTCGAAGTCCTCGTCGATCACAGTTGAAGACGCTGTCTCCGCCTGCAGCAGCGTTTTCTGATAGATATCGATCAACAAGGCCGACACATGAGACACCGCCTGAACATTTCGGAAGTAGGCTTGCATGAACTGCTCGACGGCTAGTTTGCCCTCATCCTCAAATCCCCATTGGCGAGCGAGCGTCTGCTGATGCTCGAACAGCAGGCGATCCTCGTCCCGACCGGTCAAATGGTGCAAAGCGAAGCGGACTCGGCTTAGATAGTCCTGACCACTCATCAGTAAATCGAGCTCCTGCTCGGTGAGAAACTCCCCTGTCGGAAGCAGCTCCAAGGCAGTACCGAAGTGGCGCTTCGCAATCCATCCAATGACTTGTATGTCCCGAAGCCCGCCGGGTGAAGACTTCACGTTGGGTTCAAGACTGTATCCTGTCAGTCCATACTTCTCGTGCCGCTGAGTCTGCTCTTCGAGTTTTGCCGTGTAAAAGGCACCGCTCTTCCAGATATCTCGCTCATCCAATTCGTGCAGAAGCGTGTCGTATACCGTCGCTGGCCCCGTCAGGAGACGCGTTTCCAGGAGTGTCGTCATGACCGTTATGTCGTCTGCTGCGAGCGCTATACACTCATCAATCGAGCGAACACTGTGCCCAATTTTTAATCCGAGATCCCAAAGCGAACTTACGAAGACACTCAACTGCGCATCAATACTGGTATCGGGCTGTCCAAGCAGTATCAGTAAATCGACATCGGAGCCTGGGAACAGCTCGCCGCGGCCGTAGCCACCGACCGCAATGAGCGCTGTGTCCGTTTGGTCTAGATCGCAGGCATGCCAAAGCTGTGTCAGAGTTTGATCTACGGCTGAACAACGCTGTTCAAGCAAATGTGTGACTGACGCGCTGGGATCGAACTGTTGGCCAATAACACCCGCAATATCGCCGAGATCGCGGCGAAGCTGTGAAACCAAAGTTGTCAGCGCTTTTGAATTCATGGCGTGATCGTTACGTCGATAAGTGACTGTAATTACGGTTAAGTCGCGTTTTCGGAGCAAACTCGTGATCAGATCACGAGCGGCGATTAATCAGAAGGGCAAGTTCTCATTTGATCGCCGGGTAAGGACTTCGCAACCATCATCAGCGACTGCGATCGTATGCTCCCACTGTGCGGAGAGTCGTCCGTCTCGTGTGGTCACGGTCCAGCCGTCACGGGTATTCAGCTTCGTATGTCGCTTGCCCGCATTGATCATGGGCTCGATCGTGAACGTCATTCCTTTTTCGAGCACCATGCCGGTGCCTGCGCGACCGTAATGCAGTACCTGCGGCTCCTCATGGAACACTTTCCCAATACCGTGACCGCAATACTCTCTCACTACCGAGTAGTAAGAAGACTCCGCGTATTGTTGTATGACTTGCCCGATATCGCCCAGACGCGCTCCCGGTTTGACCAAAGCGAGTCCCTTGTATAGACATTCTTGAGTGACTTTCATGAGTCGCTCTGCGTGTGTAGCGACCTTTCCGACGGGCACCATGATGCTGGTATCGCCATGCCACCCATCCTTGATGACCGTGACGTCGATGTTGATGATGTCACCCTGTTTCAGGACTTTACTGTCTGACGGAATGCCGTGGCAGATGACATCGTTCACCGAGGTGCAAATAGACTTGGGAAAACCCTTGTAGTTGAGTGGTGCGGGAATAGCTTTTTGCACGTTGACGATATGGTCATGGCAAATTCGATCGAGCTCTCCCGTCGAAATGCCAGGCTCAACGAGAGGCTCAATCATCTCGAGTACTTCAGCCGCGAGTCGTCCTGCCTCGCGCATTCCAGCGATGTCATTGTCGGTTTTGATTGATACGGTGCTCACGTCTACTTTTCCGGACTGTTGCTTTAAAAAAGGGTTAATTCGGTAGTTTACCGCACTCCGAGGCAGATATTACAGCGAAAGGCTTCAGGCCGGGTGTCACCTATGGTATAAAGCGCGCCGCTTTCGCAAATGGCGGGAGTAAATAAGCACGCTCTCTGTGCACAAGATGCCGGGTGCTGGGAAACCAGTTGGACATCTTGAGAGAGCGGAAGGTAAACCCAACTTAGAGACAAGTTATGACACAAGTAAGCATGCGCGAGTTGTTGCAGGCCGGCGCGCACTTTGGCCACCAAACTCGCTTCTGGAACCCGAAGATGGATCAATACATTTTCGGAGCGCGCAATAAAATTCATATCATCAACCTCGAGCACACTGTCCCTGCGTTCAATGACGCCTTGGGTTTCGTTCGCCGGTTGGCTGAAAACAAAAACCAGATCATGTTCGTTGGCACCAAGCGCGCTGCGGGCAAGATCATTGAAGAGCACGCCGAACGTTGCGGTATGCCTTACGTGAGCCACCGCTGGCTCGGCGGTATGCTGACCAACTACAAGACTATTCGCTCGTCGATTAAGCGCTTGCGCGATCTTGAGGCGCAGGAGCAAGACGGTACGTTTGCCAAGCTGACCAAGAAAGAAGCGCTGATGCGCAGTCGCAGCAAAGACAAGCTCGATCGCTCTATTGGCGGCATCAAAGATATGGGCGGTCTGCCTGATGCGCTGTTTGTGGTTGATGTTGACCACGAGCGCATTGCGATTACCGAGGCAAATAAGCTGGGTATTCCTGTCATCGGCATTGTCGACACCAACAGCAATCCAGACGGTGTTGACTATGTCATCCCCGGTAATGATGACGCCATTCGAGCCATCAAGCTCTATGTCACGGCAGTCGCTGATGCGGTCATGTCAGGCAAGGGTGCATCGTCAGAGGCCCCTGTGGTCGATGAGTTTGTCGAAGTGGTCGAAGCTGAGGCCGCAGAAACGGAAGCGGCGCCAGAGGAAACGGGCGACGCGGAATAAGCTCCAACAACAGGCCGCGCTTCGCGCGGCTTTTTTTTACAAGAACATTCCCCGTTAGGGGCTAGTTATCAAGACGTTACAGAGGGTGGGACAAATGTCTGCTGCATTAGTAAAGGAATTGCGTGAACGAACCGGCCTTGGTTTGCTCGAGTGCAAAAAAGCATTGGCTGCTGCCGGTGGTGATATCGAAGTGGCTATTGAGGAGCTCCGAAAGTCCAGCGGTATGAAGGCTGCAAAGAAAGCGGGCCGAACGGCCGCCGATGGTGTTGTGGCAATTCGTATTGCCGCGGACGGCAAATCAGGTGTCATTGGTGAAGTGAACAGTGAGACCGATTTCGTAGCACGCGACGAGAATTTTGCTGGATTCGTGGCGCAGGTCATGGACAAGGCGGTTGAGCTTCAAACTGATGACGTGACTGCAATTGCTGGCGGTGACATTGAGGATGCCCGTCAGGCGTTGGTTCAGAAGATTGGTGAGAATATTTCTGTGCGTCGTGTCGGCGTTGTATCAGCAGCGGACGGCGTTGTCGGCGGCTATGTGCACGGCAACAACCGTATTGCTGTATTGGTTGAGCTGGCCGGTGGTGACGATGAGCTGGCAAAAGATGTGGCCATGCACGTTGCAGCTGTGAACCCCGCTGTTGTGTCACCCGCGGACATGCCTGAAGAACTGTTGCAAAAAGAGCGAGAGATTTACGCGGCGCAGGCTGCAGACTCAGGCAAGCCACCAGAAATCGTTGAGAAGATGATTGAAGGGCGTGTTCGCAAGTACCTGTCTGAGAACAGTCTGACAGAGCAAGCCTTTGTTAAGGACCCCGATACGACCGTTGGCAAATTGGTCAAAGCGGCTGGAGCCACAATCGCCGGATTCACCCGATTTGAGGTGGGCGAGGGCATCGAAGTTGAGAAGGTCGATTTTGCTGCAGAGGTTGCTGCTCAATTAGGAAACTAATCGATCCGTGCCGCTGTATGATAAGCAGCGGCGCAATTTCCTGAGGAGTGATGATGGCAACTGAAAAAGTCTATAAGCGCATATTACTCAAGCTTAGCGGTGAGGCCCTAACGGGCGATGAGTCCTTTGGTATAGATCCCAAGGTCCTAGATCAAATGGCCCTGGAGATTGGCCAGTTGGTGGGCATTGGCGTTCAGGTAGGGCTCGTAGTGGGAGGAGGCAACCTCTTCCGAGGGGCGGCCTTGCAATCGGCCGGACTCGATAGAGTTACCGGCGATCACATGGGAATGCTTGCCACTGTGATGAATGCCCTTGCACTTCGGGACGCTCTGGAGCGCTCAAACATTGCGACTCAAGTCATGTCGGCAATCCCCATGAGTGGTGTTGTCGATCATTACGATCGTCGAAAGGCCATACGTGCGATGGCACAAGGTGACGTTGTGATCTTCTCGGCGGGAACAGGTAATCCCTTTTTCACCACTGACTCATCGGCTTGTCTCAGAGGCATTGAGGTAGAGGCGGACGTGGTGCTGAAGGCGACGAAAGTAGATGGTGTCTATAACGCCGACCCAATGAAGGATTCATCAGCGGTCAAATATGAAGCGCTGACTTATGACGAAGTGCTGGACAAGAAGTTGGGTGTCATGGATTTAACCGCGATTTGTTTAGTCCGAGATCACCAAATGCCGGTTCGCGTGTTTAATATGTCG
The DNA here is from genome assembly GCA_038143085.1 of Halieaceae bacterium. Taxonomy (GTDB): domain Bacteria; phylum Pseudomonadota; class Gammaproteobacteria; order Pseudomonadales; family Halieaceae; genus Luminiphilus. The sequence continues at coordinate 115,973 of JAYQLG010000005.1, read as the reverse complement.
ATGAAAGGCGCGTTATTGAGTATTGTGAGGGGTGGGTCTGAAGGGACATTGATTCGTTGATTGAGCTCTGGGCAGGGCGCGACGGATCAATCGGGAGAAAAACATGATTGATGACATACAAACAGATGCTGAAGAGCGTATGGATAAGTCGCTCGAGGCGCTGGGCCAGAACTTCAATAAAATCAGAACAGGCCGCGCACACCCCAGTATTCTGGACGGCATCCGCATCGACTACTACGGGGCCGAAACACCCTTGAAGCAAATGGCAAGCATCAACGTTGAAGATGCTAGAACTTTAGCGGTTAGCGTTTTCGATAAATCAATCACCCCTGACGTTGAAAAAGCCATTATGAAAAGTGACTTGGGTCTCAACCCATCGACGGCGGGTGACGTCATTCGCATTCCAATGCCGATGCTCACCGAAGAGACGCGCAAGGGCTACATTAAACAGGCGAGAGCGGAAGCTGAGTCGGCGCGCGTCTCGATACGTAATGCGCGACGAGACGCCAATGGCATGCTGAAAGACCTAGTGAAAGAGAAAGAGATTTCGGAAGACGAAGAGCGTCGAGGTCAGGACCAAATTCAGAAGCTGACCGATACCTACGTAGCGAAGGTTGATGCTGCGCTCGGTGTCAAAGAAGCTGATTTAATGGAAATCTGATTACGAGCTTAGTGACAGAGTGAATCTTCCCGCCAACACCACCGGTAAGGTCCCCCAGCACGTTGCTATCATAATGGATGGCAATAACCGCTGGGCGAGGAAGCGTGGTGTTCCTGGACCTATTGGGCACAGAGCGGGTGCCGATGTCGTTAAACCCCTTATGTACGCTTGCCGTGACCGCGGTGTAAAAACCCTCACTTTGTTTGCCTTCTCCAGTGAGAATTGGCAGCGACCTGAGACCGAAGTACGTGCATTGATGGCGCTGTTATCCCGATATCTGCGTCGTGAAATAAAAGAGTTGGCCGCAGACGGAGTCCGGGTCCGATTCATTGGCCGGCGTGACCGACTGAGCCCCAGAATTGCAAAGCTGTTGGAGCAGTCGGAAGAGGCCACCCAGCACAACACCGAGGCGACTCTGGTGCTGGCGCTCGATTATGGCGGGCGTTGGGATGTGAGTTCGGCGGCAGCTTCTCTTGCTCAGGATGTCGCCGATGGCCTCATCAATGCTGACGATATCAATGAGCAGCTGCTGAGCTCTCGCATGGCACTAGCAGACCAACCGGCCCCCGATCTATGTATTCGAACCGGTGGCGAATGGCGTCTGTCTAATTTTCTGTTGTGGCAGTTTGCCTACGCTGAACTCTGGTTCACCGATACGCTGTGGCCGGACTTCAACGTGGACGAACTCGATTTGGCGATAAGCCATTTCTCGTCCAGGGAGCGTCGTTATGGTGGGCGCCCCGCCGTGGCTTCAGTATGATGCTTGAGAAGCGTATCTACACGGCCTTACTTTTGGTCGGTGGACTTATTTTTGCGCTCATGCAGCTATCACCCGAGTCCGTTTCACTGCTGTTTCTGGCTATCGCCGCAGCGGGTGCCTGGGAGTGGGCGGCCCTGGCAGGTTGGTCATCGCGGTTACTGCGGTCGTTTCTCGTAGCTCTGTTCTTAGGCGTTTGCCTCTATTACACGAGTGTCTATGCCCCTGATATCACCTCTGATGCGGTATCAATGCGTCCGGTATTGGGCATTGCCTGTTTTGCGTGGTTGGCCACAGCTTTTCTCGTTCTGAGTTACCCAAAACTATCAGTGCTTTGGCGCTCCTCTGTGGCGCGCAGCATCATGGGAATCTTTGTTCTGGGCGCGGGCTGGCTTTCGCTCACGTTCCTCCTCGGATTACAGCATGGTTGGCTTCTGGTTATTTTGTTTGTGTTAACCGTGGCCGTGGCAGACATCGGCGCCTACTTTATCGGTCATGCATGGGGTAAGAATCCGCTTGCGCCTGACGTCAGCCCAGCAAAAACCATTGAGGGGCTGTGGGGCGGTTTGCTGGCGGTCTTCATCTTGGGTGCTATCGTCTGGTGGTTCCTGCCACCGGAGTACGCGCACATCCATCCGGTCGAAGTTTTCCTAATCAGTCTTTTCTGCGGTGGGTCATCGGTGCTGGGCGATCTTACGGTGAGTATGTTCAAGCGCGAGAGCGGGTGTAAGGACTCGGGATCATTATTGCCCGGGCACGGCGGGCTTCTTGATCGCCTCGATAGCATCTGCGGTGCTGCGCCCTTCTTTGCGCTTGCGTTGATCCTGGTCGGCTACGCCTAATGCAAAACATTTTAGTGCTGGGCGCAACAGGCTCGATTGGTTTGAGCACGTTGGATGTGGTTGCCCGTCATCCTCACCAGTATCGAGCCTATGCGCTGGCCGCTAATCGATCCGTCGAGGCAATGGTTGCCCTCTGCACTGAACACAAACCCGTGCACGCGGTGATGTTTGATGCCGATGCTGCTGCTGAGCTTGAGCGCCGGCTCGCAGGCCTTGTCGATACGAGAGTTCATGCGGGTGAAGCACCGATGATAGCGCTTGCTGAATCCGAGGACGTCGACACGGTGATGGCCGCGATTGTTGGTTTTGCGGGCCTGTCGGCTGCGCTGGCGGCCGCGCGCGCGGGGAAACGGTTGTTGCTGGCAAACAAAGAGGCGCTCGTGAGTGCCGGCAGTATTTTTATGGATGCGGTGCGCGAAGGTGGCGCGCTACTACTGCCTGTCGACAGCGAGCACAACGCCATGTTTCAGTGCCTCCCAGCGGACGCGCGGGCACGGCCTCAGATGGAGCGTGTCGAGAAGATTCTTTTGACCGCGTCGGGAGGGCCCTTCCGGGGTAAGAGTCGATCTGAGTTGACCGAGATGACGCCAGATCAGGCTTGTGCTCATCCCAACTGGTCCATGGGTCGCAAAATTTCGGTTGATTCGGCGACTTTGGTGAACAAGGGGTTGGAATTAGCAGAAGCCTGCTGGTTGTTCGATCGAAAACCGTCCGAGATCGAGGTTGTCGTTCACCCTCAAAGCATTGTGCATTCTCTGATTCGCTATGTGGACGGCTCTGTGCTCGCGCAACTGGGTCAACCCGACATGAGGACGCCGATCGCTTACAGCCTGTCGTGGCCTGATCGAATTGATGCCGGTGTTGATGTACTAGATCTGGTAAAGGTCGGACGGCTGGACTTCGAGGCGCCGAATCTCTCCGCTTTCCCGTGTCTGCGTCTGGCCTACGAGGCGATCGAGTTACCAGGTGGTATGTGCGCGTTCAGCGCAGCCAATGAAATTGCAGTCGATGCGTTTCTTTCTGAGCGTATTCGTTTCACCGATATAGACAGGGTGATCGAGCACACGCTAAAAACAGTCAATCTTGCTGAACCATCGAACCTTAAAGAGGTCCAAGATCTCGACAGTACGGCACGCGACATTGCCGGTGTTTATTTGACTGAGTTGACGGGGTAGGGAGTCGCAGCAACTAATGCAGGTGTTGTTTTCGATTGTGATGGCTTTGGTGACGCTGGGAATCCTTGTCACCATTCATGAATACGGGCATTACTGGGTTGCTCGTCGTTGCGGTGTCCGTGTTTTGCGATTCGCCGTTGGTTTCGGTCGTCCACTTGCCATGCGGGTGGACAGACACGGGACAGAGTTTGCGCTCTGCGCTATTCCACTCGGTGGTTATGTAAAGATGCTCGACGAGCGGGACGAAGGTCAGGATGTTACGGTAGAAAACCGTCACGAGTCCTTCAACGCTCAGCCTGTTCGAAACAAGTTGGCGATTGTTTCTGCCGGTCCAGCGGCCAATTTCTTACTGGCGATTCTTGTCCTGTTTGGTTTGTTTTTGCGCGGTGAAACTGGAATAGCACCTGTTGTAGAGGCGGTTGAGCCGGGGTCCGTGGCTCATGATGTGGGCTTAATGCAAGGCCAGGAAATAGTCGCAGTGGATGGTGCGAGTACACCAACCATAGCCAATGTCCGCTTTGCGTTGCTCAAGCGCTTGGGGGATACAGGAACCATCGATATATCAGTCGGTAGTGCGCTGAGTAATCTCCAACAGACCTACGCTCTGCCGATTGATCGATGGCTCGGTGGTGCGGAGGCGCCCGATCCAACCCGAGCTTTGGGTTTGACTCTGGGTATCCCACCGTTGCAGCCAAGCATTGGGTCACTGGTAGAGGATGGCCCAGCAACGCGCGCAGGCTTTAAGGTCGGTGACACTATTATTGAAGCCGACGGTCAGGCGATCTCTACATGGTCGCAATGGGTTGATCTGGTGCGAGCAGCGCCAGGGCAATCATTAGTGGTTCGTGTCGAGCGCGATGGGCAGTCTCTTGACTTGACGGTGGTGCCCCGCAGCACCGGTACATCCGGTGCTGAAGTTGGTTCAGTTGGTATGGGTGTTGTCATACCTGACATTCCTGAGGACCGCATCAGACGGCAGGGCCGTAACCCCGTTGAGGCTCTCTCGGCAGCCATTGAAAGAACGTTTTCGCTCACCGTATTCACCTTCGAGTCGATGTGGAAGATGATTCAAGGCTTGATCTCTACGAAGAACTTATCGGGACCTATCGCGATTGCTCAGGTGGCCGCCAGTACGGCGGAGAGTGGCTTCACGACCTGGCTGTCATTCCTCGCGTTGCTCTCGATTTCATTAGGAGCGATCAATTTATTACCCATTCCGGTACTTGATGGTGGGCATATTGTTTTTCATTCTCTGGAAGGCCTGTTCGGCCGTCCAGTGCCCGAGCAGATTCAAATGATGAGCTATCAGCTGGGATTGCTGGCAGTTTTCACGCTTATGGTGTTTGCCATCTACAACGATGTGGCTCGACTGTGAGATACTCCGGCGCTTTCGCCACATACACAAAATCAAAGACGACTGAAATCAGCGAGTTATCTGGAAAGTAAGCGAATAGAATAGTGCGTAAATTCAACAATAATTGGTTCACAAGGCTCCTTGCAGTCTTAAGTTTTGGTGCGATGTCAGTCATTGCGGTTCCGACTGCGACGGCGCAGATCGAGCCGTTTGTTGTGGCGGATATTCGAGTTGAAGGTTTACAGCGAATTGCGCCTGGTAGCGTGTTTGCTGCGCTACCCGTCAGTGTTGGCGACGTGGTGGATGGTGCCTCTGTCAGGTCCATCTCTCGAAACCTGTTCTATACGGGCAACTTTGACGATATTTCGGTCGGTCGTGATGGCAATGTGCTGGTACTTACTGTCGCTGAGCGACCAAGCATCAGCGAGATTACGATCGACGGCAATAAGGCCATTGAAACCGAAGCATTGCTAGACGGCCTGAAAGGTGCGGGGCTTGCTGTTGGTCAGGTGTTCCAACGATCGACATTGGATGGGATGCAGCTGGAGTTGCTTCGCCAGTACGTTATTCAGGGGCGTTACGACGCCAATATTGATACGGAAGTTATCCCAGAGCCGAGAAACCGTGTATCGATCAGTATCGATATCGACGAGGGAACGGTTTCTAAGATTAAGCACATTAATATCGTGGGTAATCAGGTCTTCAATGATGAGACCTTGCTAGAGATTTTCGAGTTACAAGTCGGCGGCATGTTCAGCTTCTTCTCCAGTGCTGACAAGTACAGCAAAGAAAAGCTGGAATCAGACTTAGAAACGCTTACCAGCTATTACCAGGACCGTGGCTACCTCCAGTTCGAAATTGAATCGACGCAGGTTGCGGTTTCACCCGCTAAAGACGCAGTTTACATCACTGCCAACGTGGTTGAGGGAGATCGATTCACGGTGACGGGTGTCGATCTCTCGGGTGACTTGGTACTTCCCGAGGAAGACCTATCGCGCTTCTTGTTAGTAGCAGAGGGGCAAGTATTTTCTCAGCAACTCGTCACGAGCACGGAGGAGTACTTAACGCGCCGTTTGGGTAACGAGGGTTATAACTTCGCAAAGGTAACTGGCATTCCAGAAGTGGGTGATGGTGACGCTGAAGTTTCCATCAAGTTCTTCATCGATCCGGGTCGACGCACCTATGTCCGGCGCATTAATTTCGAGGGTAATGATCGCACGGCTGACAACGTACTCCGGCGCGAGATGCGACAGATGGAAGCAGCGCCTGCCTCAGCCGCTGCAATAGAACAGTCAAGAATTCGTCTCGAGCGCTTAGGATTCTTTAGCGCCGCCGAAGTAGAGACGGTTGAACTTCCTGGTTACGATGATCTGGTCGATATTGATTTTACTGTTGAAGAGCAGAGCTTTGGCTCGATTGGTGGCAGTTTGGGCTACTCGCAATGGGCAGGTCTGATCGTCGGGTTGAATCTCCAGCAGAACAACTTTATGGGAACTGGGCGTCAGGTCGGCCTTAACCTGAACTCTTCGGCCTATCAAAGTGTCGCAAGTATCAATTACAGCAACCCCTACTTTACCGAAGATGGCGTGAGTAGAGGCTTTAGCCTGTTCTATCGAAAGACAGATCTCTCCGAGATTAATGTGGCGAGCTACACGACCGATACCGTGGGCGCGCAGATGACCTTTGGTTATCCCATTAGTGAAACACAGCGGCTCGGTTTCAATGTGGGCATTACCGATACTGAGATCACTTCTGGTCAATATGCTGTTCAAGAGATCCGTACCAGCCCTCGACTGATTCCGGGTGTCGAGCAATATTATGTTTCAACCCGTCAGCCAACGGGGCTTTATGATGGCCCGGAAGAGCTTTTCCCGATTACGGATTTGCCCGATGAAGCCTTTGCTACGACAAGCTCGGATGGTTTTCTCGATCAAAACGGGGATGCGTTTACCAACTGGTCCATCACGGGCTCTTGGCTTCAGTCCACATTGAATCGTGGTCAGCTTGCGACACGTGGTGTCTCTAACTCACTGTCCGCGCAGATATCGATGCCGGGTTCCGATCTTGAATTTTTTAAAGTTAATTACCGTGGTGAGATGTACATCCCGATTTATCGCGAGTTTACATTCCACTTGCGTGGTGAGGTGGGCTACGGAGATGGCTATGGTGAAACCACCGAGTTGCCATTCTATGAGCACTTCTTCTCAGGCGGCTTTGGTAGCGTCCGCGGTTTCGAGACCAACACATTAGGGCCGAGAAGCACGCCCCCTGTTCTTTATCAAACCGGATTCGCTGCGACAGCGGTCGATGAAGAGGGCTTGGCGACCGAAATTGGTGGTCCTGACGGTCGGGGCTTTGGCTACATTGTGAACCCGGAAACAGGCGCCATCGAAACTCAGCAAGTCTTCCTTGGGCGTCGAGCTGATCCCTTCGGTGGTAACGTTGTGATTGAGGGCTCTGCTGAAATTCTATTCCCTATGCCTTTTGTGAAGGATCGACGTTCGATTCGTTCAGCGTTCTTCTTTGACGTGGGTAATGTGTTCAATACCAACTGCCGAGAAAATCAAATTAACTGCTTCGGTGTCGAGGTTGATGAACTCCGATATTCCGTTGGTATCGGTGTCACGTGGCTGAGCGGCTTCGGTCCTTTGACGTTTGCGCTTGCCAGACCGCTAAATGCCAGCGAGACTGACCGCAGAGAAGTTTTCCAATTCACGCTGGGGCGTGGATTCTAATAACTAACCAGGAGGTTAACCCACATGTTGTTCCGCATGATCGCCGTTATGGCACTGTTGATTGCATCGACCGTCGCGCACGCGCAAGGCCGAACTGCCGTCGTGGATTTAGAGCAAGCAATTCTTCAGACGGACCTAGCTCAGCAGCGAATTCGTGATTTTGAGGCGAGCGAAGCGTTCGCCGAGGATCGCACTGAGTTTGATAACCTCAAAGCCGAATTTGACAAGCTGGTACAAAATTTCCAGCGGGATCAGGCAGCGATGAGTGAGGATGAGCAGGTTGCTGCACGTCAGAAATTGGCGAGCAAGAACGCTGATCTTGAGTACGTTGTCAAAAAGCTTCAGTCGCTACAGCAGCAGAACCTCCAGAGCGTACTCCAGGAGCTAGCGCCCGCAGCTCAGCAAGTCCTGAGGGAGGTAATCCAGACAGATAACATCGCGCTGTTGCTTCCAGGACAGTCAGTGATTCATTTTGATCCTTCCTACAACATTACTGCGAAGGTCACTGACAAGCTGAATCAGTTACCGCAAGAGTAATATGCCGACGCTAGGCGACATCGCCAAGGCACTGGATTTGCCGTTTCGTGGTAATCCGGAAACCTCGTTGTCCCGCCTAGCCTCTCTCGATTCTGCCGGAGAGGGCGACCTCTCCTTTGTGGCACAAAAAAAGTTTTCAAAGCAGCTCGCCACATCTTCTGTAGCCGCCGTTATTTGCCCTGAGGATTGGGTCGGCGATTACACCGGTGCCGTACTCCTTAGTGCTCAACCTTACATTGACTTCGCGAGAGCAACGCGCTTATTCGATAACCGACCGCAGTCGTCAGGGTGTATTCATGAGACGGCCGTTGTCGCCACGACGGCGCAGTTGGGTGCAAATGTAACCATCGATGCCGGTGCTGTTCTTGAAGATGGTGTGGTCCTGGGCGACAACGCTTGGATTGGACCCAATGTCTGGGTGGGCTCTGACGTAAAAATTGGTGATGACACCGAAATACGATCTGGGGTCAGCCTGTATCACGGTGTCACACTTGGCCGTGGTTGTCTGATTCATGCCAATACGGTGATTGGGTCAGATGGTTTTGGGTTCGCACCGACAGAGCAAGGGTGGGAGAAGATTCTCCAGCTGGGTGCCGTCACCATTGGTGATCGTGTGGAAATTGGTGCCGGTTGCGCGATTGATCGAGGTGCGCTAGACAGCACCATCATTGAAGACGATGTCATCATCGACAACCTGGTGCACATAGCACATGGCGTCACCATTGGTGCGCGATCCGCCATTGCGGGGCAGGCTGGGTTTGCTGGTGGTGCGAAACTCGGTGAACGCTGCACAGTGGGTGGTCAGGCGGGTTTTGCCGGGCACCTTGAGATCGCCAACGACGTACACATTGGCGGCCAGGGCAGAGTCTCTCGGAGTGTCACAGAGCCTGGTCACTACGCGTCCGGTACTGGTCTGATGCCGGCTCGAGACTGGGCGCGTAATGCAGCACGCTACGAGAAACTGAACGACATGGCTAAACGCATTGAAGCGTTGGAGAAAGCCTTGGCTGAAAAAGCCGAAAGTAATTAATAGGACATCAACATCATGATGGATATTGAAGATATTCGCCGTCATTTGCCTCATCGCTATCCGTTTCTATTTGTAGATCGGGTTGTGTCGATTGATCCCGGCGTCTCGATTGAGGCCTATAAAAACCTCAGTATTAACGAGCCGTACTTTGATGGGCACTTCCCCGGTAACCCCGTGTTTCCGGGTGTTTTGCTCGTTGAGGCTATGGCGCAAGCGGCGGGTATTCTAGGTTTCGCCACCATGGGCAAAACGCCAGAGGACGGTTCTATCTATTATCTGGTAGGCACCGACAAACTAAGATTCAAGCGACCCTGTGTTCCCGGTGACCGAGTCACCCTTGAGGCCTCGATCGTGAGCGAGAAAAGAGGTATCTGGAAGTTTGATGTTCGCGCATCGGTAGAGGGTGAAACGGCAGCAACAGCCACTATTTTGTGCGCGGACCGCTAAACGATGATTCATCCCACCGCCATTATTGACCCCACGGCTGACCTGCACCCCACCGTGACGGTGGGTCCGTACAGCATTATTGGTCCAGGTGTCGCGGTTGGGGAGGGGACGATTATCGAGCCGCATGTGGTGATCAAGGGTCCTACCCAGATCGGCGCTAGGAATCACATCTTTCAATTTAGCTCGATTGGCGAGGCCACACCTGACTTGAAGTATAAGGGCGAGCCTACGACAGTCACGATTGGTGACGATAACGTCATACGTGAGAACGTCACGATTCACCGAGGTACCGTGCAAGATCGAGGCGATACCTACGTGGGAAACAATAACCTCATCATGTGCTACGTGCATATTGGTCACGACAGTGTCGTTAAGGATCACACGATTCTTGTTAACAATACGGCGTTGGCGGGTCACGTCGTTGTTGACGACTGGGCAATCTTGTCGGGATACACCTTGGTTCACCAATTCTGCAAAATTGGAGCTCACAGCTTTAGTGGGATGGGCACGGCAATTGGTAAAGATGTACCCGCTTACGTCACCGTATCGGGTAGCCCGGCCGAAGCGAGAACCATCAATACCGAAGGCCTTCGCCGTCGTGGGTTCAGTGACGCCTCGCTCTCAGACTTACGCCGAGCGTTTAAGCTCATATATCGTCAGGGTCTGACACTTGAGGTCGCGATGGAGCGATTGGAAGAAATGACGGTCGACACGCCCGAAATAACACCGTTGCTGGAATCTCTGAAGTCGTCCGAGCGCGGTATCGTCCGCTAATGGGCCGATCTCAACACATCGGTGTCCTGGCCGGTGAAAAGAGTGGCGATATTCTGGGGGGCGCGGTATTACGGGAGCTAAAGCGCCGCCATAGCGATACCTTGTTTTCCGGCATTGGTGGCGAGCAAATGGCCCTCCATGGACTCACAAGTCTGCATGACATGGAGCGATTATCGGTTTTCGGGTTGGTGGAGCCGCTCAAGCGTTTGCCAGAGCTGTTGTCTATTCGACGTTCAGTGGGGCAGCACATGATGAAGCATCAGCCTCAGCTCTTTTTGGGTATCGACAGTCCCGACTTCAACTTGGCGCTTGAGCAGAAACTTCGTCACAACGGCATCAAAACAGCCCATCTAGTCAGTCCCTCGGTCTGGGCGTGGCGCCCAGGAAGAATCCATAGAATCAAGAAAGCGGTTGATTTGATGTTATGTCTGCTGCCGTTTGAACGGGATTTTTACGAACAGCACGGTGTTAGGGCTACTTTGGTGGGGCACCCATTGATAGAGGAGTTATCAGCACTCCCTGACCAAGAAACCGCACGAAAATACCTGGGCTTATCCCAAAAAGGGCAAGTACTGGTATGTATGCCCGGTAGTCGCGCTAGCGAGATAGAACATTTAGGGCCCATATTTGCGCAAGTAGTCATGAAACTATTGGCGTCCGACACTGAGCTTGAAGTCGTTGTACCTGCGGCATCACTCGAACGGCTAGAGCAAATAAAACACTTTATGCCCATTGAGGATGATCGCTTTTCCGTCATTGAGGGGCAGAGCCGACTTGCGATGGTGGCGTCTGACTCGATCCTTTGCGCGTCGGGTACCACAACCCTTGAAGCGATGCTCATCGGCAGGCCTATCACGATTGCCTACCGTATGGCCTGGTTGTCGTGGCAAATCCTGAGCAGGATGGTGACATCACCGTTTGTGGGTCTTCCCAATATCATTGCAGGTGAATCCGTTGTTCCGGAGTTCCTGCAAGGTGAGGCAACGGTCGACAACTTATACCAATCGGTTCTTGAGTCGTTTGGCGCAGCCGGTGATAGGCAGCGACTGCGTTTTGCTGAGTTGAGTACGCATATTGGTAGCGATTTTGCGACGCGATCGGTGGATGCAATTGAGGAGCTCTTGGCGGATCATGCCGGCTGATATCATGAATGCTCAGGGAGTAACGGCACATTTCCGGACAGCAGGTTGTGATGAGGTCGGTCGCGGTCCGCTCGCTGGCGATGTCGTAGCAGCGGCAGTCATTTTGGGCCCATCGATTCCTGAGGGATTGAATGACTCAAAAAAATTAACAGAGCGAAAGCGTGAGCGCTTGTTCGATGAAATCAAGGCATCGGCGTTGGCCTGGTCGATTGGACGTGCCAGCGTTGAGGAGATAGACCGCTTGAATATTCTCAACGCTTCTCTCTTGGCGATGAAGCGGGCTGTCGAATCACTATTGCCGTTGCCTGATCACGTACTAGTTGATGGCAATAAATTGCCTGCCTGGCAATTTTCGGCAGAGGCAATTGTGGGTGGGGACGGCAGCGTTCCCTGTATCAGTGCTGCCTCCGTTCTAGCCAAAGTGACGCGAGACAGGGAGATGGTCCAGCTTGATGAGAAATATCCGGGCTACGGGCTTGCGAAGCACAAAGGCTATCCCACAGCTCAACATCTCGACGCACTGGCGCGTCTCGGCGTCACCCCCATACATCGACGAAGTTTTGGCCCTGTTGCCCGTTTGATTTAGCGTTAAGAAGAGGTTTAATGGTGGGTATGTCCACCTCGTTCGTTCACCTTCGTGTTCACTCCGAATTCTCCCTGATTGATGGGCTTGTTCGCGTGGGTCCGCTCATGAAATCCGTGGCCTCGGCTGATATGCCCGCGGTCGCAATAACGGATAGAAATAATTTTTTTGGCCTTATCAAAGCGTACAAGGCAGCGGAACGCGAGGGCGTGAAGCTGATTGTCGGCGCAGACTTTGAGCTGCTCGAGGCCGATGAGCGTCGCAGTCAGATTACTTTTCTAGCGCAAAATCACGCGGGTTACCGAAATCTAACCGTCCTCATCTCGCGGGCTTATCAGGAGGGTCAGATTCTTGGCAGACCTCTGCTCCGCCGAGACTGGATCGAGTCACATAGCGAAGGCCTGCTCGTGCTGTCAGGTGGCCGACACGGCGATGTGGGACAGCACTTACTGGCTGGCAGGGACAGTGACGCGGAGCAGGCGCTCTCATGGTGGATGAGTCACTTTCCGGAGCGTTTTTATTTGGAGCTCCAGCGAACAGGTAGAGAATACGAAGAAGATTACTTGCATGCGGCTGTGACGCTTGCGGCTCGCGCAGATTGTCCCGTGGTGGCGACAAATGAAGTCTGTTTTCTAACGCCTGATGAGTTCGATGCACACGAGGCGCGTGTGTGTATTGGCGATGGTCGAACGCTCAACGATCCACGAAGGCCTCGAAATTTTTCCGAGCAACAGTATTTACGCTCGCCGGAAGAGATGGCGGACTTATTTCAAGACATCCCGGAAGCGATTGAAAACAGCGTTCACATTGCCCAGCGATGCACTGTAGAGATTGAGTTAGGCAAAGCTTACTTGCCGGACTTCCCTACCCCCGATGGGGTCAGTATCGAACAACATCTGGAAAACTTGTCAAACGAGGGGTTAGATCAGCGCCTTGCATTATCCGAGGTTGAGGACGAGTCGGTATACCGGGACCGTCTGAAGTTTGAACTCGACATCATTAATCAAATGGGTTTTCCGGGCTATTTTCTGGTGGTCATGGACTTCATACGCTGGGGCAAAGCAAACGGCATCCCGGTGGGGCCTGGTAGGGGCTCGGGTGCTGGCTCTCTCGTTGCCTATGCACTGGAAATTACGGACCTCGACCCTATCGAATACGACTTGCTGTTCGAGCGCTTTTTGAATCCACAGCGCGTTTCAATGCCTGACTTTGACGTCGATTTTTGTATGGACAGGCGTGACGAAGTCATCGATTACGTTGCAAATACCTACGGTAGGAATGCGGTATCGCAGATCATTACCTTCGGAACAATGGCAGCGAAAGCGGTAGTGCGTGATGTCGCCCGGGTTCAGGATAAGCCATATGCGCTTGCCGATAAGATGTCCAAACTCATTCCTTTTGAAGTGGGAATGACGCTCGAAAAAGCAATCGAACAAGAAGAACAGCTAGTTAATCTCTTACAGGAGGACAGCGCCGCCCAAGAAATTTGGGATATGGCGATCCAGCTCGAGGGACTTACCCGAAATGCGGGCAAGCATGCGGGCGGCGTGGTCATCGCGCCCTCGAAACTGACCGACTTTTCACCCTTGTTCTGCGACGAGGAAGGGCAAGGTCTTGTTACGCAGTATGACAAGAATGACGTTGAGGACGCGGGTCTTGTCAAATTTGACTTCTTGGGCCTCCGGACACTGACCATCATCGATTGGGCAGTTGCGATGATTAACAAGCGTGCTGACATCGAGTCGCCCGTAGATATTAATCAGATTCCGTTAGACGACAATGCGGTTTACAGCTTGCTTCAGAGCGCAGAGACGACAGCCGTATTCCAGCTCGAAAGCCGCGGAATGAAGGAATTGATTAAGAACCTGAGGCCCGACTGCTTCGAAGACATCATCGCCCTGGTCGCCTTGTTCAGACCAGGCCCACTTCAGTCAGGGATGGTTGAAAATTTCATCGATCGTAAGCACGGGAGAGAGCGGGTTTCTTATCCCGATGCTCAATATCAGCACGAGTGGTTGAAGCCAATACTAGAGCCGACCTACGGGATTATTCTTTACCAAGAGCAGGTCATGCAGATCGCACAGGAACTTGCTGGTTACACGCTGGGAGGCGCTGACCTGCTGCGGCGTGCCATGGGTAAGAAAAAACCGGAGGAAATGGCTAAGCAGCGTTCTGTTTTTGAAGAAGGTGCGAAAGACAAAGGCGTTGATCCCACCCTTGCGATGAAGATCTTTGATCTGGTTGAAAAGTTTGCCGGATACGGTTTTAACAAGTCCCACTCTGCAGCTTATGCACTGGTGAGTTATCAAACTGCCTGGCTGAAGCGCCACTATCCGTCTGAGTTTATGGCTGCCGTCATGAGTTCGGAAATTGACAATACAGACAAGTTATTGGGCTTGCGCGATGAATGCCGTCGTATGGGGTTGACCGTGCGAGCCCCCAACGTTTTAGAGGGGCAGCATCACTTCTCTGTTAATGCGGAAGGACACGTTGTTTATGGTTTAGGCGGTATCAAGGGCTTGGGTGAAGGTCCAATCGAGGATCTTTTAGCCGCTCGTGAGGAAAAGCCTTTTGCTGACTTGTTCGATCTTTGTAGTCGCACGGATCCACGCAAGGTCAATCGAAGAGCACTCGAGGCATTAATCAAAAGTGGCGCGCTCGATGAACTCGGCGCAGAGCGTTCAGTGCTGATGTCAGCTCTCGATGACGCCCTTAGAGCGGCGGAGCAATCAGCTGCAAACGAGGCCGCTGGCATGGGTGATCTGTTCGGGGAGGTGGTGCCGACATCCGGCTCGGGAGATCCCTATCGCGATCACAGGCGCGCACGCTCCTGGACACTGCGGGACATTCTTGCCGGTGAGAAAGAGAGTCTAGGAAGCTTTCTCAGTGGTCATCCGATGGACGAATTTGAGCAAGAGGTGCGAAAGTTCTCGCCTCGCTCCATTAGGGAGTTAACCACCGGAAGTAAGCAATGGGTGGCTGGGCTGATTGTTGATGTCAGATTGGTCAAGACACAGCGTGGCACGATGGCGGTTTTGCAACTCGATGATGGCACGGGACAGATTGAAGCGACTGCGTACAGTGAGGTCTATGAGCAGAACCGCGACCTGCTGGTGAAGGACCAAATTGTACTTGCTGATGGTCGCCTTCAAATGGATGATTTTCGTGGACAGCTGTCACTGAGAGCAAAATCATTCACAACTTTGGAGCAGGCGAGAAGCTCTCGTGTCAGGGAGCTAAAGCTGGGTTTGAGACCCGATGCGATTCAAAGCGGTGTTGCATCCGAGTTGAAACGCGCCTTTTCAGCTCACACGGGAGACTGCCCGATTATTGTTGAGTACCGACAGCCTGCCGGTTCAGCAGTGGTCAGATTTGGTGACCGGTGGCGGGTCACGCCAACGGATACCTTGCTTGATCAGCTCAAGGAGCTTGTTGGACATGAATCGGTAGAGGTCATTTACGAGCGATAGGGCATAAATTGCCCTTCTCGTTATTGACTGTTGCCACGTGGGAGCCGCTTACCTGACGAGCGATCTAGTATTTTTCGCACTAATTCAGTGCATTTTTGGGCGCAAGAATAAACATACCTGTCATTTTTTGTCAGGTACAAATTAATACTAATCTCCAAAATAGCCGCAGGGTAAAGCAATCGGTAGTCGAATAGGGCGATTGGAGAGACTGTTATGAAAATCCAGGGAATAATATTGTTGATCAGTAACGCTGTTGGCCGCCTGTTCGGGCAACCAGCTTGTTCGGTTGTGTCAGGTGATATGGGTGTTCCCAGCGCGGGCTGTTTGGCGGTGGATAATGGTGAGCTGTTGCTCGTAAAGATAATGGGGGCACTTATGGACCGCCCGGTGGCTCCGTTAATGCTGAGAGTCTGCCCAATGCGCGGCTGAGCGCGAAACCTGGGAAGAGACCGGTGTACATGTGACTGCGGGAGAGTTAGCGGCCGAATTTGATAATGGATTTCGTCTCTACTGGTGCGAGGCGGCGTCGGGACGCGAGATTGAAATTAGCCGTCCTATCGAAATTCAGCATGCCGACTGGTATGCACCTGAACTATTTCAGCACCTCAAATGGCGCTACGCGAATCAGGCCGATATCATTCAGGCTTTAATGACTGAGAGGCAATAATGACCAAGACTGAACTGGAAGCCGCCGCCTTCGACGTTTGGTATCTCACCTTCAAGAAAGAACCGACGTTCAGAATATTGACCTCATGAATCTCGCAGGCTTTTGTCGTAACTGTCTCTCTAAGTGGTACGCGGAAGCGGCAAACGAGTCAGGGTTAGACCTGTCAAAGGACGATGCTCGTGAACGCGTTTACGGTATGCCCTACGAACGAGTGGAAAGCGCAGTATCAAACGCCGTTACCCGAAGATCAGTAAGTCGATCGGACAGGGCGCCAGTTTCGGTCGGCCTTCCTCTTTTAGACCGTGCTAAGCGGGCTCCAAATAAGACTCAATGCTCGGACACGAGCAAATAAGGTTGCGATCGCCGTAAACGTTGTCGACTCGATTGACGGGCGCCCAGTACTTATCGGCTCGCAATGATGCGACGGGCCATACAGCCTGTTCTCTGCTGTAGGGGCGGTCCCACTGATCAGCGGTGACCTCGTCCAGTGTATGTGGCGCGTTTTTAAGTGGGTTGTTAATTGGGTCGGAGCGACCTTCCTCTACCGATCTTATTTCACCGCGGATTGATAACATCGCATCGCAGAACCGGTCGATTTCAGCCAACGATTCAGACTCCGTAGGTTCGATCATCAGCGTGCCTGCAACGGGGAACGACATGGTGGGCGCGTGGAACCCATAATCGATAAGTCGCTTTGCAACGTCCTCCTCCGTCACTCCGGTACGCTCCTTGAGGGGACGAATGTCGATGATGCACTCGTGAGCGACAGTGTCCTTTTTCCCGGTATATAAGACGTCGTAATGGCCTTTCAGGCGACTGGCAATGTAGTTGGCATGAACGATCGCCACGCGACTGGCATCGGTGACGCCATCCGGTCCCATCATTGCGATGTACATCCACGAAATTGGCAGAATCGAAGCACTGCCGTAGGGAGTCGCTGAAATGACGTTATTCGTGGCATCCAAGCCTTTTAGAGGTGAAACAACCGATGAGGGTAGGTGTGGTGCCAGATGATTGCCCACTCCAATGGGTCCCATACCGGGCCCGCCACCACCGTGTGGGATGCAGAATGTCTTATGGAGGTTTAGGTGGGAGACGTCAGCACCAAACTTACCTGGGCCCGCGAGTCCAACCAATGCATTTAGGTTGGCGCCATCAACATAAACCTGGCCTCCGTGCTGGTGAATCAATTCACAGAGCTCGACGATCGACGTCTCGAATACCCCATGTGTAGACGGGTAGGTCACCATGATTGCGGCGAGGTTAGTGGAGTGAAGTTCAGCTTTGGCTTTGAGGTCATCCATGTCGACATTACCGCTGTCATCACAGTTCACTAAGACAACCGTCATGCCTGCCATAACCGCGCTCGCGGGATTCGTTCCATGCGCTGAAGTTGGGATAAGACATATATGCCGATGTGCTTCGCCACGAGCGCGGTGGTAGCGCCTAATAGCCATTAATCCAGCATACTCACCTTGTGCCCCCGAATTAGGCTGCAGCGACATGGCGTCATAGCCGGTGCACTCTGTGAGCCATGCGGAGAGCTCATCAAGCATCGCCTGGTAGCCTGCGACCTGATGCTGTGGTGCGAACGGGTGGATACGCGAGAATTCGGGCCAAGAGACCGGAATCATTTCCGCAGCCGCGTTAAGTTTCATGGTGCAGCTACCGAGCGGAATCATCGCGCGTGTCAGCGAGATATCCTTGTTCTCTAAACGCTTGAGATAGCGAAGCATCTCCGTCTCTGTCCGGTAGTCGCTAAACAGTGGATGGCTTAGGTAGTCCATCTCACGCAATAGGCTCGACGAGATTCCCGAGAGACTGCCTGTAGGCTCAGCGTCAAAAACACCACAGATCGCGCTAAGTTCCTCGTTTGTTGTTGTCTCGTCGAGTGAGATTCCGATGCGGGTTGACGAGATTTCGCGGAAATTGAAGCCGGCCAATTCGGCCGCTTGAATGACCTTCGCCGCGTCATCGACTTCGATGCAGAGCGTATCGAACCACGAAGCATTGTGCAGTTTAACGCCAGCGTTCGTCAGCGACGCCGCCAACGTGGACGTCATCTGGTGGACTCGCTCACCAATCCCCTCAACCCTTGTGGACCGTGATGCATAGCAAAGAGTCCCGCCATGATCGCGAGTAAGGCCTGAGCAGTGCAGATGTTGCTTGTCGCCTTCTCTCGCCGAATGTGTTGCTCGCGCGTTTGCATCGCCATGCGAAGCGCCTGACGCCCTTTACTGTCAACCGATACACCAATCACGCGGCCCGGCATAGAGCGCTTGAACTCGTCCCGTGTTGCGAAGAAGGCCGCGTGGGGCCCTCCATAACCCAGGGGTACGCCAAATCGTTGTGAGTTACCGAAAACGACATCGGCACCCATGGAACCCGGTGATTTAAGAAGGGTAAGCGCCAACAAATCGGAGGCTACGCCTACCAGTGCGCCCGCGCTGTGGCAGTGAGCGATCAGTTCGCTCAGGTCTCGCACATCGCCGTAGGTCCCGGGGTATTGGGCCAATACACCAAAGGCGTCTGTGACATTACCCAGTTCATCAGGCTCGACGATTTCTACGGTGATACCCAGTGGCTCAGCACGTGTTTCAACCAATGAAATGGTCTGCGGGTGACAGTCACTGGCAACCACAAACCGCTTCGATTTGGATTTTCGATTCATGCGTTGCATGAGCGTCATGGCTTCTGCGGCTGCAGTGGCCTCATCCAGTAGTGACGCGTTGGCAAGCGGCATGCCCGTGAGGTCGATAATGACTTGCTGGAAGGTCAGCAGCGTTTCCAGACGACCTTGTGAGATTTCTGGCTGGTAGGGCGTGTAGGCCGTGTACCAACCCGGATTCTCAAAAACATTTCGTAGCAATACTGGCGGGGTGATGGTGTCGTAGTAACCCATGCCGATACAGCTTCTTAGTACTTTGTTTTGATCGGCGTAATGTCGGAGCTTTGTCAGTGCTTCGCTCTCGCTGAGTGCAGATGGCAGGCTCAAGCCACTTTGCAGTTTGATGTTGTCGGGTAGTGTTGTGTCTATGAGTTCTTGAACACTGTCAAAGCCTGCGCTTTGGGCCATTTCTTCTTGTTGAACGGGTGTTGTACCAATGTGACGGTGCTTGAACGCGTCAATGACATTGCGACTCAACGGTAAATCTCCAAGTGGGTTGCGCAAAAAGGATGGCATTGATTTTAGCACTTATCAGTCCGCTCCCAAGGCCGTTATGTCGCTTTTGTCGGCGTAAATTTTTATTAAATTTACCTATTCGTAGGTGATGGAGTCGACGTACCACTCTGTCTCACCTTCCGGTGTTTTTAAATAGATGGTATCGCCCGAGACTTTGCCCAATAGGGCTCTACCCAGAGGCGAGTCACAGCTCAAAAGTCCTTGATTAAGATCAAATTCATCAGGGCCCACAATTCGGTAGTTGTGGGTTACTCCCTCCTCGTCCTCGAGGCCAATCCAGCAGCCAAAAAAGATGCGATTTGTATCCGAAGGTCTCGTGTCGACGACTTGAAGCTCATCCAGTCTCTTTTGAAGAAATCGGACGCGACTATCAATTTCCCTCAGCCGCTTTTTTCCGTAGATATAGTCACCGTTTTCAGAGCGATCACCGTTAAGTGCGGCCGCATGTACGGTGGCGGTTACCTGCGGTCGCTCAACTTTCCAAAGCGCGTTTAATTCGTCCCGCAACCGCTGTGCGCCCTCTGGGGTAATGTAAGGCGAACCTTTGGCTCGGGGCGGACGGTATCGTGACATCGACTTCTAAACCTGTGTTTACTTGTAGACCCGGTCAACACGGAAAACGTAACAACGCTGGATTCAGTTCAGTCAGTGAGACACCATTGAGCCAACGAGTACCGGGACGTCTACCACGACTTTTATCGAGAATTTACCATGAGAGCAACTTCACTCTTTTTCATATTGACTGCGTTTGGTTCTGTTTTTGCACAGTCGGAAGAGGTCATTTGTCCCGAGCTTGAAGGTCAGTTCAAGCCGGGCGGCCTGCTCTGGGGCGAGGTCGTACCCGGAACCCCCGTTCGTTTCGAGAACATCAATGTGCCCGTTTTACCCGACGGCAGCTTCGTCGTTGGTTTGGGGCGGAATGCGCCGAACGAAATAGATCTTACCGTCGGAGAGACTGTGGTTTGCTCGCTCAGCATAGCGTCTCGTGAATATCGTATTTCGAGGGTAGAGGGTGTGCCGCAGCGCACGGTGACACCCCCGGCAGAGCAGTTAGAGCGCATTCGACTTGAGCGAGAAAAAGTGCGAAGTGCCAAGTCAAGACGCATCGAGAACGAGGGCTTTTTAAAGGCGGTCAAAGCCGGACTGTCGTGGCCCGCTACTGGCCGGATCAGCGGGGTTTATGGAAGTCAGCGCTTCTACAACGGTAATCCAGGAAACCCTCATTACGGGGTCGATATTGCTCGGCCTACGGGCACACCCGTTTATTCGCCTGGGCCCGGTCTTGTGACACTCGCTGAGCCCGATCTATTCTACAGTGGCGGTACGGTTATCCTCGATCACGGCTACGGCCTGAGCTCGTCTTTTCTTCACATGAGCCGCATCGACGTTGAAGTCGGGGATGTGCTTGAGATGGGAGACCTGATTGGTGCCATCGGCGCTACCGGACGTGCCACAGGGCCGCATCTTGACTGGCGGATGAGTTGGTTCAATCAACGTGTTGATCCTCAGTTACTAGTGCCCCCGATGCCCTAATGACTATTAGCGCGTATACTTAGCCGCTCAGTGAGGAGATGCCCGTGCTCGATAAGAAGTTGCTGCAAATTTTGGTATGCCCAGTCACCAAGGCGCCCTTGGATTATGACGAAGCGAAACAAGAGCTGGTCTGTAAAGCCAGTGGTCTTGCCTACCCAGTGAAGGATGGCATTCCCGTGTTGCTGGAAGGCGAGGCACGACAGCTAACAGCCGACGAGAAGCTGGGGTAGACCTCGTGGAAGACACCATATTTGGAAAGATTACGCGCGGAGAAATTCCAACCGATTTTCTCTACGAGGACGATCTGTGTGTCGTGATCAAGGATATCTATCCGCAGGCGCCCACCCACGTGTTGATTATTCCCCGCAAGCCGATTCCCATGTTGAGTATGGCGAGTCAGGAAGATCAGTCGCTACTCGGCCATTTACTGGTCGTGGCTGGAAAAGTTGCAGACCAATTAGGGGTCGCTGATGCGTTCCGCCTAGTTATTAATAACGGTGCAGGTGGTGGCCAAACGGTGTTCCACTTACACCTACATATTCTCGCTGGTCGAGACATGAAAGAGGGTGAGCTTGCTTCTGGCTTGGCCTAGCAGAACACCTCCCGTTACTAATTTTGAGATCCACGCATGAAGACTGCTGAAATTCGAGAAGCGTTTCTGTCGTATTTTGAGCGCCAAGGGCACACGCGTGTTGCGTCAAGCTCGCTGGTACCGCACGACGACCCAACACTCCTGTTCACTAATGCGGGAATGAATCAGTTTAAGGATACGTTTTTGGGTCTTGAGCCCCGCGATTACAACCGGGCTGCATCGAGTCAGCGGTGTGTAAGAGCTGGGGGCAAGCACAACGACCTCGAAAACGTGGGTTACACGGCACGTCATCACACGTTTTTTGAAATGTTGGGTAATTTCAGTTTCGGAGATTATTTCAAGCGTGAAGCCATCCAATTTGCATGGACCTTCTTAACGGAAGATCTGCAGCTGTCAAAGGACAAGCTCTGGGTCACAGTTCATACATCGGATGATGAAGCCGCAAAGATCTGGATCGACGAGATTGGTGTCGACCCTAATCGCCTTTCCCGACTGGACGAAGATAACTTTTGGCAAATGGGCGATACCGGACCCTGCGGTCCGTCATCCGAAATTTTCTACGACCATGGCCCTGAAGTGCCCGGTGGTCCTCCCGGCTCACCTGACGATGACTTGGATCGTTATATCGAGATCTGGAACTTAGTCTTTATGCAATTCAACCGAGACAGTTCGGGCGAGTTACACCCCCTTCCTGCACCGTCGGTCGATACGGGTATGGGGCTAGAGCGAATTTCTGCTGTACTGCAGGGCGTTCATAACAACTACGACATTGATCTGTTTAAGACGTTGATTGCTGCTGCAGCGGATCTTCTCGGCGTCGAGGATCATACACACACATCTCTTAGGGTGGTGGCCGATCATTTGCGATCGTGTGCGTTCCTAATTTCTGACGGCGTTCTTCCGAGCAATGAGGGTAGAGGCTACGTCTTGCGGCGTATTCTGCGTCGCGCTATTCGGCACGGTAACAAACTTGGCGCCACCGAGCCCTTCTTCGCCGCGCTAGTGCCTGCTTTGGTGCGGGAGATGGGTGAGGCCTACCCGGAGCTCGTCGCCCAGGAGGCGGCAATCATCAAGGCGCTGGCCTCTGAGGAAGAGCAGTTCGCGCGTACCTTGGATAAGGGTATGGATATCCTCGAGGAGTCTCTAGCGTCGCTTCAGGGTTCCCAAATTCCGGGGGAAGTTGTTTTCCGTCTATATGACACCTTCGGCTTCCCAGTTGATCTAACCAATGATATCGCCAGGGAGCGTGGTCTCGAACTCGACATCGAGGGCTATGAAGTGGCCATGCAGGAACAGCGTAAGCGATCGCAAGAGAGCGGTGCTTTCCAAGTTGATTACAACAATGTGATCAATGTAGACGGGGAAACCGAGTTTCTTGGGTACAGCGAGGTTCATGCTCAGGCAACGGTACGCGGTCTTTTCCAGGATGGACAGTCCTGTGAGCGTGCTGATGAGGGCGATGAGCTTGTTGTTATCCTAGACCGGACGCCCTTTTATGGTGAGAGCGGAGGTCAGATCGGTGATACCGGGTACCTGACGACGGACTCTGCCAAGCTCGAGGTGAGAGACACCACGAAAGCACAGGGTCATCATTTACACCATGCGGTTGTCGTGAGCGGCTCGGTGGCTGCAGGCGACACCGTCTCGGCTAGCATTGATCAATCGCTAAGGACGCGAATTAAAGCAAATCACTCCGCGACCCATCTGATGCATGAGGCACTCAGGCAAGTGTTGGGCGAGCACGTTCAACAGAAAGGTTCCTTGGTCGATGCTGACAAGCTTCGCTTCGATTTCTCCCATGGCGAAGCCGTGACAGGTAAACAGTTATCGCAGGTCGCGAAAATTGTGAATGACCAAGTGCGTGGTAACTCCGAGGTGCTCACCCAAGAGATGGGCATGGACGCCGCCATAGAGGCGGGCGCTACGGCACTGTTCGGGGAGAAATACGGTGACGAGGTGCGCGTATTGACAATGGGCACCGATCGCTTTTCGGTGGAACTGTGTGGTGGCACGCATGTTGATCGCACGGGTGATATCGGCGTCTTCAGAGTGGTGAGCGAGGGCGGTGTTGCCGCTGGTGTCCGTCGAATTGAAGCTGTTACTGGCGTCGGCGCACTCGAAGATATCGCTAGAACAGACCAAGCCCTTGCGGATATCTGCGATGCAGTAAAGGGCTCGCCGGCCAACGCGGCAGACAAAGTGGTCAGTCTCCGTAAGGAACTTCGTGAACTTGAAAAGCAAGTCACGCAACTAAAACAAAAGCTGGCGACGGGCGCAGGTGCTGATTTGACGGCTGATGCTCAAGAAGTTTCAGGCATCAAGGTGCTGGGAACAGTGGTCGATGGTGCTGACGCGTCTACGCTGCGTCAGACACTGGATCATTGTAAAAATAAGCTCGGCTCGGGGGTCGTACTTCTCGCTGCCGTTGACGGCGACAAGATATCCCTCGTGGCTGGTGTGACGGCCGATTTAACCGATCGTGTTAAAGCTGGCGATCTCATGAGAGAGTTTGCGGGTCGAGTCGGTGGAAAAGGTGGCGGTAGACCCGACATGGCACAAGGCGGTGGTACTGATGTCACAGCCTTAAAGCCAGCACTGGCCGACTTACCAAACTGGGTGGCTGAACAGCTAAACTGAGGATAAGCACGCCGCTAAAGAGTTGATGAAAGCCCCACTATGGGGCTTTTTTCGT
Source organism: Halieaceae bacterium (assembly GCA_038143085.1). Taxonomy (GTDB): domain Bacteria; phylum Pseudomonadota; class Gammaproteobacteria; order Pseudomonadales; family Halieaceae; genus Luminiphilus. Next base: position 91,798 of record JAYQLG010000005.1, on the reverse strand, counting down.
CTTTATATGGTTCTCTAAACCGTGTTTAATACGCGACTTTTCGGCATAGACCCAACTAACTATGGCACTGATCGTGCAAAAATATGGCGGTACATCTGTTGGCTCGGTAGAGCGAATAGAGGCGGTTGCTGAGCGAGTTGCAAAGCACCACTCAGACGGTGATCAACTGATCATTGTCGTATCGGCCATGTCGGGTGAAACTAATCGTCTCTTGGGATTGGCGCGAGATCTGACCTCTAATCCAAGCCCTCGAGAGCTCGATGTCCTCGTTTCCACCGGCGAACAGGTGTCCATGGCGCTTTTGGCGATGGCACTTCACAAGCGAGGAATCGATGCACTCTCGCTCAAAGGCAGTCAGGTCGCGATTCGCACCGACAGCTTTCACAGCAAAGCACGAATACAAAGCATTGATGACCGTCGGCTTCGAGCTGAACTCGATCAAGGACGTGTCGTGGTGGTTGCTGGATTTCAGGGGGTTGATGAAAACGGTGAAGTCACGACATTAGGCCGGGGTGGATCAGATACCTCAGCAGTTGCTTTGGCCGCTGCCGTTGGTGCAGACGAATGTCAGATCTACACCGACGTTGATGGCGTTTACACGACCGATCCGCGCATCGTTGACGGTGCACAGCGACTGGAGAGCATTACTTTTGAAGAGATGTTGGAAATGGCCAGCATGGGCTCAAAGGTATTGCAGCTGAGATCGGTGGAATTTGCAGGTAAATACCAAGTGCCACTGCGGGTGCTCAGTAGTTTCAAGGAGGGGCCAGGAACCCTCATAAAAATGGACGAGGACGATCCCATGGAAGCTCCAACGATTGCTGGTATTGCGTTTAATCGCGACGAGGCAAAGCTCACTGTCATTGGTGTCCCGGATACTCCCGGTATTGCCTATCAGATATTGGGACCAATTGGTGATGCCAATATTGAAGTCGACGTTATCCTTCAGAACGTCGGAGATGAGGGAAAAACGGACTTCACATTTACTGTCTCGCGCAGCGACTTAGAAAAAGCTGAAGCCGTTTTAGAATCACACATCTCTGAACTTGGCGCACTCGAGTGGAGATCAGATAGCAGGATTGCCAAGGTATCTGTGGTCGGTGTCGGTATGCGCTCTCATGCGGGCGTGGCGGCCAACATGTTCAAAGCCCTTGCTGACGTTGGCGTTAATATTCAGATGATCAGCACGTCCGAAATTAAAATTTCGGTGATTATCGAAGAGAAGTTCTTGGAGTTGGCTGTACGTACGCTGCATTCAGCGTTCGGACTCGATCAATCTGAGGCTGGAGAAGCGTAGGACTGCGGTGTAGGCTGTTCCTGTGTCTAATTAACAGGGAAGTTGACGATGCTTATTCTCACACGCCGGATTAACGAGTCATTGGTCATCGGTGACGATGTCACCGTCACAATTCTTGGTATCAAAGGTAATCAAGTTCGTATTGGGGTTGATGCCCCGCGGGATGTATCTGTCCATCGCGAGGAGCTTGCGCACAAAGGTGACGAGACACCAACTTCGCGCGCGGACAAAGACGCCAGATAGCAGCTAGGGCGCCTCTTAATTGGCCAAGCGCCGTCATGTCGTTCGTCGAATACGGTGCGACTTTACTCGATTTACATCACCTAGCGCCTTCGTTAGTCTGCTGTTCAGGGCGATAATAATGAACAAGGAGGAAGCGAGTGACCTCTGAACTAGCGGTAGAACCCTTGACCCCCTTTATCGGGGCTGAAATCACCGGCATCGATCTCAGAGTGGTAACCAAGGAGCAAGTGGCAGACATCCGAGCTGCGCTGTTAAAGCACCAGGTCGTATTTTTCCGAGACCAGACCCTCAATCAGCAGGAGCATATTCACTTCGCGAGGCAGTTTGGTGAGCTAGAGATTCATCCAGCGACACCAAAAGGCCAGAACAACCCCGAGGTGCTCCACATTGCTCATGGCCCCGAGTCTAAAGGCCGCGAAAATATGTGGCACTCTGATGTCACGTGGCGCGAAAAGCCATCACTGGGTTCGATTCTCAAGGCCGTAGAGGTGCCTGCAGTAGGGGGCGACACGCTGTTTGCAAATATGGCCGAGGCTTATGAACGGTTGCCGGATAGCATCAAAGATAAGATTGCAGGAAAAATTGCGGTGCACGACATCGCAAGGGTATTTGCGGACCGTCTGAACAAGACAGCTGAGCAATTGCGAGAAACGTATCCGGTAATGGAGCATCCCGTTGTGCGAACGCATCCGGAGACGGGCGCAAATGTGCTGTATGTAAACAACGCCTTTACCAGTCACATTAAGGGTATGGATGAAGATGAGAGCAAGGAGTTACTGCAGGCTCTATACCGCACAGCATCTAACCCTGAGCTTCAATGTCGTTTCCGCTGGAAAGCAGGCTCATTGGCTTTCTGGGATAATCGCGGCTGTCAGCACTTTGCGAGCTCAGATTACTTTCCACAGGTCCGAAAAATGGAGCGGGTGACGATCGCTGGGGATAGGCCATATTACCGGGCCGCTTGAAAGTGGAATGGTGATACTCAATATCCTTGTTGCTCGGGATTTTTTATACACCTGATATCGCAAGCGGTTGAGGTTGTGCTATTCTCGCGCACCGCGCGACTAGGACAGGAAGTCGTGCACATGACGCTACGTTTTCGCGTCATTGAAGAAGAATTCGGAGAAGTGGCCGAGTGCTGACCGAGCGATCGAAGATCGCGAAGGAGCGCCCGAGTCACGAGGGCGACCCGAAGGGCGAGACGCACAGCGTCGAGTAACGCGCTACCCGGGAGCGCCCAAAGGCTCGTATCGAAGGATATGAGTGACACAACACGGAGAAGTGGCCGAGTGGCTGAAGGCGCTCCCCTGCTAAGGGAGTATACGTTAATCGCGTATCGAGGGTTCGAATCCCTCCTTCTCCGCCATCTAATCAAAAGCGCCTCCCTTGTGGAGGCGTTTTCGATTAGGGCGCTGACGAAAAGGGATGAGAACCGTAGGTTCGACCAAATACGACTCAAGGAGTATTTGGCACCGAGCCGCGTGAGCGGCTAAGCCCGAAGGGGGGTCAGAACAGCCCCTAGGCTGTTCTGGGTAATCCCTCCTTCTCCGCCAGCACTTAAAAGGGGGCTCGTTGAGTCCCTTTTTTTATGACACTAGGTGGGCGATTGTGCAGAGGCTCGCGCACTCAAGTAAAAAGCGGTTGGATTTGGGTCGCAAGCGCTGGGACTGGTGGTCGTCACTTGTTTCGAGTTTTCTTATGGCCAACAAACGCGCCAACAACAGAACCAACAATCACTCCGCCCGGTCCCAAAATAAATATGCCCCACAACGGGCCTAAATTTGCTTCTGAGCCGATCATGACAGCGATCAGCATCGGTCCGAAGAACCCGACAACAAACCCTATGCTTCCGAACAAGAAGGCTGTGCCGACAGCGAAGACAAGAATTATGGCTAATCGTTTTAGTTGCTTCATCTAAGACTCACTCAAGCACGCCTCCTCTGTTATTATAGGTCCACTATAAAAAGGATGGAGGCAGTGATGATACTTTACACCGGTGATTTGAGCCCTTACAGCGCTAAAGTGCGCATGCAAATCTATGCCATGGGCGCTGATGATGACTTTAGTTTCGAGTTGCCGCTGGTTCAGTTTTTCTCTGGCAAGTTAAAGGAAGTCTCCCCTATTGGTCGTATCCCTATTCTGAAAACGGACGAGGGACTTATTCCTGAATCCGAGGTCATCGCCGAGTACATCGATGAGCTATACCCAGAAAAATCACTGGTTGGTCGAACTCGCCTCGAGCGAGCCAATATCCGGGTTCTAAGCCGCATCGCAGATATCTACCTTATGGATAATATTTTCCTGGCGCTAAGCCAAATGAGGGCGGCCGAACCTAATCAGGCGATTATTGATTTGCTATCGGCTCAGGTTTTACGCGGCGTCAACGCACTAGAGGAGCACCTATCGTCAGAAGGCTATGCGATGGGAGGATCTGAGTTAACGCGCGCAGATTGTAGCCTGGTGCCTGCGCTCTACATGTGTGACCGAACGCTCCCTCGACTGGGTGTCACAAACCCCATCGTAGGATTATCAAAAACTGAAGCCTATTGGGCACGCATTCAACAGAATGAGCATGCAGCACGTGTGATTGCTGAGATGGATCGCGGGTTAAAAGCTCGAATGGATGGATCTGAGCAACGCATGGTGGCAGAAGCCATGAAAAAAGCCGCCGCCGGAAGCGAAGTCTAAACAACTGAGTTACTCACGCATCAGTGCCTTAAATGGACAGAAATTCCGCTAAGGTTTCATTCGTAAGCTCAGGGACTTCTAGCATTGGGGTGTGCCCAACACCCGGCAGAATTTCAACCGATAGCGACGTTGCGTAGCGGGGTAGGTCATCGATGAACTGCGGAATGAAGGTCTGATCATTCTCCCCCCAGATCAGTAAGGCCGGCACGTCTGTTTTCGCATCTCTCGACGGCCAAAAGTCAGCATCTGTAATGGTGCCGAGGGGTGGAATATTGGCCCGGTACCAATTCATGCCTCCGTCAACTGCACCCGGTTGAGCGAGGCCTTCGCGCATGATCTCATCGTGTTCTTCGGTGTAGTGGACGCGACCTCTGAACGGTGCGTAAGCCCTTTCCCAGACTCGGGCAGCACCGTTTTCTGTCATCGCAGTGTGGAGGTCTCCCTCCCTCATTGCCCACATGTAAGCTGAGCGCTTTTGCTGCTCAGTGTTCGAGGCGAGCAGTTCCATCAGCTGATTAGCCGGGGGCGCGTTAATGGCCACGACTTTGTGTAAGCGCTGTGGATACCGTTGCGCATAGGCCCACGCCAGCGCACCGCCCCAATCATGCCCCACCAAATAAAACGGCTCATCGCCGGAAAGGTGTCGTGCCAATTCATCAATTTGAAGCGCTAGATTCTCAAGTTTATAAAGTTCGATGTTTTGGGGTTTAGAGCTTAAATTAACGCCCGGCCCGTCGATGGCAACGACTCTAAACCGCGTTTTCAAGGCCTCGATTTGGGGGTAGAACGAAAACCAGAACATCGGGAAGCCGTGATACAAAAAGAGCAGGGGGCCCACGCCAGCTTCTACGTAATGAAGGCGGCAGCCGCGCGTCTCGAAGTAACCGTGTTGATAGTCGTCCATCAGCAATTTAGGTCCGTCGTCAGTGGGGTTAAGTTGTTCGGTGTGCTTCGAACCCGGCTCGAACGAACTTGATTGCGGCTTGAATCGCCTCCTCCCGCTCGACATTGTACTTATGGGCAAATCGCGCCGCGGATATTGAAGCTGACGACGCCATAAGGGCCAGCATTGCTGCTTTTTTCTTACTGACATCGAGAGAAGTCGCGATGGTGGATACCAGCATTTTTTCGCGTATTTCTCGGTTCTGCGATACCTCGTCCTCGATAACTGCGGCAATGTCCGGTTCACCGAGAAGAAGATTAATAACGCTCTCCGCGAGGTACTGGTCATAATTCATGGCGACGTAAACACGCAGCACCTCATCAATTGTGTCGGCGCCATCCAGAGAGGCATTCAAGCTAGCGACTAGCCGCGCAAAGTCGCGCGCCAGTAATTGTTGCAGCATTACTGTCCGTGACGAGAAGTAATGAAACAGTAGGGGTTCACTGACCTTAGCTTCAATCGCGAGCTTTTTTATCGAGAAGGCCTCTAGTCCGTGTCGGACGATCAACTGTTTCGCCGCATCCAGTATTTGGTCCCGCCTAGCTTCAGGGCTCAACCGGGTCCTTTTTGGGGGCTTAGTGGCGTTTCGTACTGTCATAGCACCGTTTGTACAGCAAATGAAACGCGACCTCCACTTTATGAGAGCTGACATATAATAGTTGCAGCTATGCGTCCAAATGCTATGGCATACTCGTGCCTATCTACTAGTCCAAAACAATTCCTCAAAATAAGGACGCGAAGTACCGTTGGACACTAAAAGGATTTTCATTACGGGTGCTGGGAGCGGTATCGGTAAGGCCACTGCAGTGCTTTTTCATCGAGAGGGCTGGAGCATTGGTGCTTGCGACGCGAGTCAATCAGCACTGGATTCGCTTGCTTCTGAGCTCGCGGAGCGCTGCTCAATCCATTGTGTGGACGTGCGTGAGAAGAGTGAGCTCGAGGCGGCGCTGGCGGCTTTTTGTATAGAAAGCGATGGTCAACTCGACATCATGTTCAACAATGCTGGCATCGCTATAGGTGGGTATTTTGAGGACCTACCCTTTGAAAAAACACGGGAGATGATCGATATCAATTTGGTTGGTGTGCTGAATGGTTTTCACGCGGCCATTCCTTACCTAAAGCGAACCGAAGGTGCCCTCTGTATCAGTACCTCCTCTTCCGCAGCAATCTACGGCGCGGCAGGAATGGCAACGTACACAGCGACAAAATATGCCATCAAGGGATTTACCCATGCCATGAGTGTTGAACTCTCCCGATTTGGCGTGCGAGTGGCTGATGTGATGCCCGGTATTATTGATACGCCTTTGTGGGGGGGCGTGCGCTACAAAGATGGTCAGCCGGCTGGTACCTACGAAAAAATTCCGAAGCTGAATGCGGAGCGAACAGATGAAGGGCGGACAATTGCCCCTATCGAGGTGGCCCGCGCTGTCTGGAAGGCCTATCACGGTGACCGCTTGCATTGGTACGTGCCCGAAGAACTTGAACACAGTGACAAGAAAACCTCGGCCGATTACGACAAGCGGCGGGATGAACTTCTGAATGCGCGAAAATAAAATATTGAAGAGGGGGTTAGGTGGTTAGCAGCCAGTCTGAGCAGCGCCAGTCAAAGGTAATCGGCATCCACCATATCGGTATGTCGGTTAGCGATCTGAAGGCATCGGTTGATTTTTATAGCCATGCTCTTGGAATTAGCGCGGAGCACCTTATTGCTACGCAGCAGGACAATGGCGTCTCCGCTTACGGTGCGTCAAGCAACAGCGCCTTGATGACATTTCCAAACGGATATCTCAAGCTCTCCGAATATGATCGATCTGACTTACCATCGACAGCAGTAGTGCCCGTCAAGGGGCCTGGTATCACCCATGTTTGTTACCAGTCACCGACGCAAGAAAACATCTATCAGCGTTTGATGGATTCGGGAGCAACACCCGTTAGTCGTGGGAAAGAACCAGTGCATCTCTTGGGGCAGGGGGTTTATTACGCTTATGCCAGAGATCGGGATGGCATCATGTATGAAACAGAGCATCTCGACCGTTCGCCGTTTGAGGGACCCATCTGGTTTTCGCATGTGGCTTTGGTATCACCGAATCTAGATCGATTAGTCGAGTTTTACGGCTTGCTGCTGAATGCAGAGCCTAGCCGACGAACAAATCGAGCATCTGGCCCGACGTTTGACGAAGTCGCTGACTATGACGATGTCATGATCCGAGCGGCCTGGTTTGATGTCGGCAATATGATTCTGGAGATGTGGCAATTTGTGAATCCGGTGACGCCAGAGCCAAAGCAACCTCCGGCTTTTGAGGCATTGGGGTATAACAAAGTGGCTTTTGAGGTCTCGGATTTAGAAAAAGAAGTCGAACGCTTGTCTGAGCAGGGCATTGAATTTTTGGCGCCGCTCGGCTCGTCCGAAGATGGCCTTGAAGCCTGTTTGAGAGACCCTGATGGCAATCTAGTCAGTTTGATCCAACCACAAGAAAGGACCGGCCGGTCCGTCCGTCGTTTAAAACAAAAAACCTGGTAGCACCAGCAGGAGAGACTCATGGCCCCAATCCCAAAGGGTGGCACAGTGGCAGTAACGGGCAGCGCAGGCTTCATCGGAGGCTGGGTCGTCACCCAGTTATTGGATAAGGGCTACCGTGTCCGGGCCTGCGTTCGTGACGTTAATGATGAGGAGAAGACGGGCTTTTTAAAGTCTATGCCGGGCTACGCCAGTGGGCGTCTGACATTGCACGCAGCTGATCTCGATATGCCGGGGTGTTTCGATGATGTTTTCCGTGGTTGCCATGGTGTCGCTCACTTATCCCACGTATCCACTTACGATGACGAGGAATATGTCAAACGGGTCTGTGACCACATCATTGAGAGCGTCAATCTCTCTGGCTCCGTCAATCGGGTGGTCGTGACTTCCAGTATTGCTGCAGTGATTTCGGAGCAGGACATGCAAGAGCTCGTCCGCCGACCGGTTTTGTTTGAGGGGCGATACCCCGATGAGCAAAACCCGAATCGCACCACTGCCAGAGGGCAGGGATACTCGATTGGTAAGGTGATTGCCGAGCGAGCCTTTGCCGATGCCGCTCGATCGAGTGGGCGGTGGGATGCGATTACCTGCTGTCCAGGCGACAACGTCGGACCTATTTTGTCGCGTCATCAAAAAGAGCGGGGTCCATGGCAGCATCAAATTGAGACGATGTTGTTAGGCCGCTATAGCCAAAATGTTGTAGGTGCTTATCGTCCCTGGTACACGGTTGATGTGCGTGACGTTGCTGAGGCGCACATTCGTATGCTCGAGCGAGACGGTTTGCATAACGGTGAGCGCTTCATAGCCTGGTCTACCGAAACGCGCGATGTTGAGGACGTATGCGCTAGCATCGATAGACTTCTTCCCGAGTTAGGGTTTGCCGGTGCAACGCTATTCGACCCGTTGCCGGAAAAGGTTCAGGCACGCGAGGCTCAATTTCGAGCAATATGGAATGGGTGTGAGTTACGAAATGATCGTATTAAGGCGGCTTTGGGCATGGAGTTTCGGTCGCTCGATGAGTCCATTCGGGATTGTGTGGAGTCGCTTATCACGATCGGTGGTGTTCAGCCGGTTCTGAAATGACCGCTATCGAGACGAATTAGTTGTGATATCTGCTTAGCCTTGATTCATGGGCGTTTCATCGCTCCTTCGTTTTTCCAGTTCCATCAATATCCCGCGGTGCCTCTCTGCTGTGAGGTCGTAGCGGCTGTAGATAAACACGGCAAGCATGGCCGACAATGCCATAACGGGTCCTGCCACAATGCCCATCCGCGTAATTATCGCTTCGTCCACTTGTCCGGGCACGGCCTCAAAAGGCAACATGACATAGAGGTCTAATGCCATGCCGGCGAAGAGGTGGCCGATAGAGAGGGAGGCCTTACCAAAAAAAGCGCGTGCGGAAAAATACAGCCCATCTTGTCTCAGGCCAGTGAGCACCTCATTTTCATCTACCAGATCACCGATCATCCCAGCGATCGCGACACTACCCAAGCCAATGGTGAAGGCGAATGCGCCCGCATTGGTGACCAATATAGGCAACAAATATTCGCTGCCGTTCGCGGGCAATAGTCCTAGAAGTCGCAGATCAATCACCAATTGAGCGAAAATCGTCATAAAGATCAACGCACCTAAGATCACGGGCTTGCGATCGAACTTTCGTTGCAGCAAGGGCGAGACAAGTGCACCAATGATGATCATTGGACCCACCGCAACTCCGAACCATTTGATGTCCTTGGGCGCTAATTCCCAGAAATAGGTATTGATGAAGACGTTAAAGGTCTCGTAAATACCGCTCGTAATCATAAAGAAAAAGTACCCAATCATAAGAATAAGGTAATTGCGGTTCTTAAAGGTTGAGGCAATTTCGCGAAACAGGAATAACAAGGAGAAGCGTTCAGTGGGTATTGGCGCGTCCGAGAGTCTGTCAACGTGCCGAAAGGTCATTGCAGCGCAACCCCATATGGCGATGATGACGGAAGCGCAGGCAAAAATAATCACAGGGCCATAAGCCGCCGGATCAAGCTGACCTGGAACCAGTTGGCCGTCACTTGCGCGTATTCGTTCACCGGCAAAAAAATAGCCCCAGGTTACATAGGTCACCATGGCGGTGGATATCGCACCGATGATTGTATTTGCACTGAATAGTTGGGACCGCTGAAACTGGTCTTTAGATAGCTCTGCGCCCAATGCGAGGTGAGGTACGTGATAAAGCGTCAGAAAAACCCGGCTTAGGATAGTTGTGATGGATAGCCAAACAAAAAGGCCTATTTGATGACCCGATTCCACCAGCGGCTCTGGAGGATTGAAAATGCAATAAATCATGACTGCGAGTGGAACAGGAGCGACAAACATGAACGGATGCCGTCGGCCCCATCGTCCCCGCCAGCGATCGGACAACACGCCGACTACGGGATCAGTGATCGCGTCACCAATCAAAGCCAGCATCACAGCGACAGCAATCAAGGTATTGGATAAGCCGATCACCTGATTGTAAAAGAGGGTGGTAAAGCTTGTGAAAAGTCCCAGGTAGACCGCCTCACCAATTTGACCTGATCCATAGGCGAGCTTAGTCCCAAAACTTAAACGCACACGATCCGTCGTACCTGTAGTGGTCACAATTAGAGCCTCATGTTCGCGATTACCTCAGAGGGCGAGCACAATCGCGTTACCTTTTATTATTGACACACTATAATATAATTTTATTATTGTTTGACTTTAATAAAAACGTTAGCTTACAGACAAGAGTTGTTAATTGCATTACCAACTGACAATAACGAGGTGCTTATGTCACACAGAGAAGGTCGAGTCATTCATGACGCAGACAGCCATATCATCGAAAGCCGAGGGTGGCTCGAGAGCTACGCGTCGGAGTACGTTAAAAATAATCTAGATACCGGCGCCTTTGATCTCGATATGCCTGCGCTCGATCCGCTGATTGAGGCGGCGGATAAGCGACTCGCTGGCAACGATCCAGCGCTCACAGCAGCACTGAAGTCCAATATTTTTGCGCATCCAGGTAAGCGAAACATGTGGAGCGCTTATGGTGCGGTTGAGAAGGCTGAACGAAGTGCCGCACTCGATATCATGGGTGTTAGCTCTCAACTGATCTTTCCGTCTGTTGGTGCTGCGCGGTTTGCTCGCTCCAAAGACATGACGGTGGTTTACGGTGGCTGTGATGCGTTAAATCGAGGCATGGCTGACTTCTGTGCTGATGACCCTCGGTTGTTGTCTGTTGGTTACCTCTCGTTGCGTGACCCGGAGCGAGCTCAAACCTCGCTTAAATTGGCCCTGGAACTAGGCATCAATGCGATTTGGATTGGCAGCGACGCCGTTGAGGGTCGAGCGCCATCACACATTGCATATGATCCTCTTTGGTCCATGATGCAAGACGCAGGAGTGCCAATTACACTGCACATCGGTAGCGGCCAAAACATGCCCTCGGTGTATATGAATACCGGTGTTGAGCGTGTTCTAGAGGGCAACATTGGAAATATCGAGACGACGAAACCCAAAGATCTCCCAGTGGTGCATCACAGCATCGAGCGTTGGATTACGTGCATGATTTATGACGGTGTTTTGGAGCGTTTTCCAAAACTCAAAATCGGCATCATCGAGCTGGGCGCCAATTGGGTACCAACGTCCTTAATGAACCTCGATATGGGCGTTTCGTTGTTAGGGAAATTTGATCAGGGACTTAAAAAACTGTCATTGACGCCCTCGGAATACTTTCAACGCCAGATCCGGGTTGCGCCGTTGCACACGGAAAATACGGGATGGATTCTCCGAAATGTGGGTAAGGACATTTTGATGTTCAACACCGACTACCCTCACCCTGAGGGGGGTAGCGACCCTTATGGTGATTTTGAACGCAGTTTAGACGCCGTAGACCCGTCCGCTGAGGAACTCGATCGTTTCTATCGATGGAATTTTGAGGATTATCTGGGTCTGGCAGGTTAGACAGAAAATATTTAGCGAGATATTTATTGAGCTGGGGTCGACTCATGAGTGAAACACCTGAGAAGACACTATCACCGGCGGCTGAGTTGTATCTGTGGGGATTTCCCACGGTATCGATACATCGCACGCGACTCATGTTGTCGTCTCACCATGACACCGGCACGTTACGCCACATCGAGTCTCTGGCGACGCCGAGCGATAAAGCCATTGTGGCCATTAACAACGACACCTTGTACTCATCTGGGTGGTACGACTTATCGCACGGCGACGTGATGATCGATGTCCCACCCATGGATAAGCCCAATCGGTACTGGAATGTCATGGTGGTTGATGCGTACACCCATGTCGCCTATGTGCCGCGTCGACATCATGGGGTGTCAGGAGTGTCTGCTCGAGTAACCTTTGATCCGAAAGCCGAGCCCCTGGACGACGGTCAAACCACGATTCGACTGGGCACCCGTACCGCTTGGATCATTATCAGAGTCTTGGTCGAGTCTCCAGACGACCTCACCCAAGCCAGAGACCTGCAGCGAAAATTTAGTGTTCGACCTGCCCCCGGTCATCCGCATATCAGGATGGAGTCAGCTGGCCGCGCGGCAAAAATTGCCGAGTCCGGCGCGCCATTTTTTACAGAACTTGGTCGTTATGTCGCGCATTCACCCCCGGCGGCGTGGCACCCAGCACTGTCACCGGCCGCAGAAGCAATACTTGACGACCCTTCGTGTGTAGCGGATTCCGAGTTAGAGGCGGGTATGCGTGAAGCGGAGGCATTAATTAGGTCAGGTCGAACGACCGATACGGTCGTCAAAAATGGCTGGAGCACGGGCCGTGCCTCTGGCGGGCCCGGGGATGATATTTTGAAGCGTGCGATGGGCGCTAAATTTGGGCTGGGTGGGCATTACGCCATTGAAAATAGATCTTATATGGCCTTGGCCGATTCTCTGCGTGAACCACTCAATGGAAAACATGAACTGCGGCTGACATTCGCGGCAGATAGTCTTCCGCCTTGCGAGGGATTCTGGTCACTGACAGCCTATGGCATGGACCTCTACCTCGTTGAGAACGAGATCGATCGTTTTTCGATTGGTGACCGGACCCCCGATTTACATTACGAGGAGGACGGTAGCTTGACGATAATTCTGTCCGCACAAAGACCCGAGCAAGTGAGTAACTGGCTGCCAGTTCCCGACGGGCCCTACATGCTCGGGATGCGCGTTTACGAGGGGCACTCCTCCGTCGTTGAGTGCGATTGGTTCCCTCCACCTTTAGCTCGTTAAGCGGGTGATTTCGGTTTAAGATTTCAGAACGGCAAACCCGAGTATCGAACAAAAACAAAGGTGCCAATATGAACTCACATAAACAGAGCGAAATCCCCACGGTAGATTGGCTTGATCTAGAGACTGACCGTGACAAGTTCATGGACGATTTGCGTTACGCACTTTCTGAGTGCGGCTTTCTAGTACTCAAAAATGCTCCCGGATTAGACGATGAGTTTCAGCAGGAGGCATTCCATGAGGTTCGTCAGTTTTTTGATGCGCCCATGGACATTAAAAAAACCGCTCACATATCCAATACGCCTTATTTTCGCGGGTATACGTTGCCAACACCTGCTGATCGAGGCCATGGGCAGGTCATTGAAAATTTTCAATACGGGTTTGAGCAAGAGCCCTTGTGCGCGCACGATGATGACTCTCAACCGATTCACCGGCGACTTTTTGTAGGTCCTAACACCTGGCCGGTAACAGATTCTATGCCGGGTTTTAGACCTTTGATTGAGCAGCTAACGGATACCTATCATGAGCTCACGCACCAATTAGGCGAGCTTATCGTTGAATCACTGGGCGAGGATCCGGCTGAGTTTCGACGTTATTTTGATCGAGATGAGCCATACCTCGCGGCGAGCCTCAATCATAACTACAGCCTTGACGTGTTCTCTGACGAAGCGAAGCAAGAAGTTCAGGATTCTTACGCGAAATTCGATTCTGACAACGTTGGAGCACACATTGACGGCCCGCCATTTGTGGCTCTACTCATCAACGATCGTCCCGGCTTGCAGGTGGTGGCAGGGGAAGGCGATTGGGTGAATGCACCCGTGACTTGCCGAACCGCAGCGGGGGACTACGATGTGCCCGTTATCCCAGGCTCGGTGATCGTCAATACTGGCGGTACCCTGATGCATCTGAGTGAGGGGCGGTATTCCGCAACCTTGCACCGAGTGAATACCCTACTGATTCCAGAGGGCGAAACGCGGGTCTCGATGCCCTATTTTTTACTGCCCAAAATGGAAGGCGATTTAGTGCCCTTTGGGAAAGAGGCGGCGGATGAGAGAGGTGCTGCGGGCTATGAAGCCGGTCGCGACAGAGGCGCAAATGCCTGTGTTAATCGCATGGGTACCTTCCCGCAAGTCACTCGTCGCTGGTGGGTAGACGAATTCAAAGCGTTGAGCGAGCAACAACGCCAAGAGGTGGAGGCGGAGACACAAGCCGCATTTAAGCTCGCGGCCGAGCGTGGTAAGCGTTACGCGGAGCGTGCATGAGCCCTTTGACACACAGCTATTACAGCGGGGCTTCCGACGCCCAAATTATCTACGAAACGATCGGTAGCTACTTCGACAAAATAGCTAATTTGCACAGCACAAATTCTGCGCTTGTTGTTCGACACCAGGGCGTTAACTGGACCTATGGTGAGCTGCAAGCACGAGTCGACCAACTCGCTATGGGACTGATTCATCTGGGTCTTGAACCGGGAGATCGCGTTGGTATTTGGGGTCCTAACAGTAGTGAGTGGGTTTTGGTCCAACTTGCGACCGCCAAGATTGGCGCCATCATGGTGTGCATCAACCCGGCCTATCGTCTCTACGAACTCGAGTACGCGCTGAATAAGGTCGAGTGCAAGGTCTTGATTACGGATGTCAGTTTCAAAACCAGCGATTACCTGCAAATGATCAACATCCTAGCCCCCGAACTGGAGAGTAGTCACCCGGGTCAGTTGGAGGCAGAGAAGCTCCCTCATTTAACACACGTGATTCGGATGGGCTCCGATACCACGCCTGGGATGTATAACTTTGATGCGGTTTGCGCGGCTGGTACCGAAGATAATCGAGCCACCATGGACGCTGTGCAGTATCGGTTACAACCAGATGATGCGATCAACATCCAATTCACGAGTGGGACGACAGGTAATCCAAAGGGCGCAACTTTATCTCACTGCAACATACTGAATAACGGTTTTCTGACGGGATTGGCGATGCAATTGGGTCCGGAAGATAAGCTGTGCATTCCAGTGCCGCTGTATCATTGTTTTGGCATGGTGCTCTCAGTGCTGGCATGCGTTTCTCATGGTGCCACCATGGTTTTTCCCGGACCCTCCTTTGATCCCGAGGAGACGCTCAAATCGGTTGAGGCGGAGGCCTGCACTGCACTTCATGGTGTGCCCACCATGTTTATTACAGAACTCGATCACCCGCGTTTTTTAGACTTTGACCTATCGACCTTGCGCACCGGAATCATGGCTGGCGCACCCTGCCCTGTAGAGGTGATGAAGCGCGTGCTCTCAGAGATGCATATGGAGGATATTCTGATTGCCTACGGTCAGACGGAGCTCAGCCCAATCAACAATATGACCTTGCCGAACGATACCTTGGAGCGAAGAACAGAGACTGTCGGTCGTGCCATGCCTTGGGTTGAGATAAAAGTCGTCGATGAAGAGGGACGGGTAGTACCCGTGGGCGAGAAAGGTGAGATCTGTACGCGTGGTTACTCGGTCATGCAAGGTTACTGGAACGACGAGGAGCGGACGGCGGAGACGATCGACAGTGCGGGTTGGTTGCACTCCGGTGACATTGCCACCATGGATGAGGCGGGCTACGTTCGTATCGTCGGTCGCATCAAGGACATGATCATCCGAGGCGGTGAAAATATTTACCCGCGAGAAGTCGAAGAGTTCTTGTACCAGCATCCCGCTGTTTCTGAGGTTCAGGTATTTGGTGTGCCTGATGAAAAGATGGGAGAAGAGGTTTGTGCCTGGATCCAGCTCAATGAGGGGTTCGATCTATCGGATGAAGATGTGAAAGCCTACTGCCGTGATCAGATAACCCACTTCAAAATTCCTCGCCACATCCGGTTCGTCACTGAGTATCCGATGACCGTGACGGGGAAGATTCAAAAATTCGTCATGCGTGATGAAATGCTTGAGCAACTGGGTAGCTGAATTCGTAGCGTGGACTTAAGCACTTCAGACTGAACCTTTAATCGCGAAAAGCCCACGATTGCATCGCATCAGCGATGGCATCGAAAAGAGGTGATGCCCAGGC
Organism: Halieaceae bacterium; assembly: GCA_038143085.1. GTDB lineage: Bacteria > Pseudomonadota > Gammaproteobacteria > Pseudomonadales > Halieaceae > Luminiphilus. The sequence continues at coordinate 75,840 of JAYQLG010000005.1, read as the reverse complement.
CTCACCTCTCTCAATACTGCCCGCTTTCTCGACGATGTCGATCGCTCGGGCGACCTCAATGATGGTTACTTCAGGCCCATATTCAGCAGCGCGTTCAATCAGCGGATGCCACGCGGCGGAGGAGCCCTCTTCATCTGATAGCCCGCCCCGTACCCGAGCGCCTCGGTTTCCAAGTTTTACCGCCTCATAAAAAGGAGCCATATGTTTCTGCAGGTGCGCTTCCCATTTTGGGTTTCGTTTATTGGTCCCTGTCACAAGCATTTGAGCGCCCGGTATAGGGTTTTGCGCATTCGGGATATGCGCATCGGCTGTTAGCAGGACCGTCTGAACATTGGCGTTTCCTTTATGCACAGCAGCGATAAAGTGTTCCAATGCTTGAAAGCCAGGCAGATTCTCGCCGTACTGGGTAATAGTGGGAGTCAGTACAAAAAATCCACGCGTCTCAAGCCGCCTTGCCAGCGCACGTTGGGTAATGGTGTTCCATTCTTTTCCAATATGCCTGCCCTCAACCACTGCGCCTGGTTGCATGGCAGATGGGTCGGTGTATTGCATCGGTAAGACTGCTATGGGCTTTTCGGTGTGGATGCGGATGCCTGCGACGTCAGCATGCGTCCAATTTTCTCCCGTGTAGTTGAAGCGAACCTGATAGAGTCCCGCGCCTCTTTCGAAAGCAAAGGTGCGATCGGTATCCATGAATGACCGTGACGTCGCTGCTTGAACCGGCAAAGCCATGACCAAAGCTGCAAGTAAAAGGGCGACGGTGAGTTGCTTGTGAATCGGCATCAGGCAGCGTCGATCCGGTACACCCGTCGCGCGACACCCGAAAACAGCATGTCTTTCTCTTTTTCTGAGAAATCTGACGTCATCTTCTTGAGACCATTCCATAGCACTCGATAACCAATGGAGAGTCGATCCACCGGAAAGTTACTTTCGAACATGCACCGATCCACACCGAAGCAGGCTATGGCATGCTCGTAGTAACCCGATTGCGCTTCTACAAACTCATTTGATGACGGGGGTGTCGCGCGTTCATGCCATCCGAAGCCGTTATCAGGCATTGCGAGGCCGCCCAGTTTCGCGAAGACGTTGGGACATGCTGCAACGCGTTCAATGTCCTCTTTCCATTGCTCAAAGATGGCCTCTTTTTGATGCGCAAATTCGCCAACCCCCAGAGGGGTCCCAAAATGATCAAGAATCATGGTGGTGGCGGGCACAGCTCGGGCGAGTTCCACAAAATCATTGATCTGGAAATGGTAAAGCCAGGTGTCATAGGTCAGACCTCGCTCTCCCAGACGAGCCACACCTGCTTGGAATGCCTCATCCGACATAAGGTTGCGATCGGAACCGCCCGGGATCGCTAGGCCTTCTATGTCTCCGGCAGAGGCACCTGCATGACGTATACCTCTGAAGAGACCCTCGGCGGCTTCTTCGTGGGCATCAAGCACATCATCGAGCTCAGCTAAACGGAGGTCAGCATGCGCGATAATGCCGGCAATTTGCGTTGGCGCTTTTTGCGCGCGCGCAATACTGGCTGCTTGCGCGACAAACGCTGTTTCACCCACGCATCGAAGAAAAGCAGGTCCCTCCTTTCGGTAGGCTGCGCCACATTCCATAAACACGGTTTGGCTAACTGCATGGCCATCCGATGTATCGGCTAATAGTTCATCAATGTTGTAGCCCATAGAAGCTTGGGGCCAAAGGTGGTGATGCGGATCCACGATATCGCGTTCAGGATCGATAACCGCCTCAGATACTTGTTCGAGCCACTCATTGTTATTAAACATGGCGTACCTCTGTATTGTGTGAGCACAGTTGAAGATTACCGTGTGGATGACGTTGTTTGGAATGTTTCGTCACCTGCTATTGTGAAATAGGCACGGTCTTTGCAACGTTCACTTTGCAGCAGTGAATTCGTTTTCCATCGCGTGAGATTTAGCAGTGAGTTGTGACAATTTGGATCAACAGTTCCTTGAGACTTTTATTCAACAAGAGGGACTGAATGACATCTTTAGGCGCAATGTCACTGAGTATTTCAATGCCTATGCACATCGGCTTGCTCAACTAGCCGAAGCGAGTTCGCGTCCAATTATTGTTGGGTTAAACGGTGCACAGGGCTCAGGCAAATCAACGCTAAGTCAGTATCTAAGCCAGATGATGCCGATGCAGCTTGGTGTGGACTGTCACGTTCTCTCTATTGACGACTTTTACTTATCCAAGGCCAAACGCAAAAGATTAGCGGCTTCGGTTCACCCACTCTTGGCCGTTAGAGGTGTACCCGGAACCCACGATGTTCCTAGGCTTTTGGACGCTTTGGCAGATTTTATTGAGCCTAGTGTTCAGTCAGTGACGGTGCCTATTTTCGACAAGCTTAAAGATGACCGCACCAGAAAGGTGCATAAGATCCAAAAGAGTGCAAAGCCAACCGTTGTTTTGTTTGAAGGGTGGTGTGTCGGCGTTCCAGCGCAACGCCAACTTGCGCTTTCTGTACCCGCGAGCAGCTTTGAGTTTTCGAACGACAACAACGGTGTATGGCGATCCTATGTGAATGAGTGCCTGGGAGGAGACTATGTCGACGTTTTCAAATTGCTCGATCGTTTGAGCATGTTGAAGCCACCTTGTTTTGAGGCTGTCTATGACTGGCGCGTTGATCAAGAAATACGCCTGGTTGCTCGGCGACGCCAAGACTCGACTGACGTATCCATCCGCGGCATGTCGGTCAAAGAAGTAGGGGAGTTTGTCGAGAATTTTCGCCGACTCACTTGTCATGCGATCGAGGTACTGCCCGATCTCGCAGACGAAACCTGGGAGTTACAGGCTGACCGCTTGGTGCTTCAGGAGCGCTTGCGATCGTGAGTGAACTTCCGGTTATTTTTACCGATCTTGATGGAACGCTTTTGGACCACGATACCTACAGTGCCGAAGAGGCGCGATCCGTCCTTGAAAAGATGACGGCCAAGGGTATTCCAGTGATTCCCGCAACGAGCAAGACCTATGATGAGGTCGTTGAGTTTCGCGAGTCGATGAACCTGACACATGCGTTTATCGTCGAGAATGGCGCCGCTCTCTATGTGCCGATGGATACTGATATTCGCTGTCCGATGGGCAGTAAGTTATTTGAGGGTCACTGGGTCCGAGAATTTGGCGTCAAGCGGCAGGCACTTTGCGATGTGCTGGAAGCGCTGGATATGAACGGTTCATACCAGTTCAAGTCATTGACCGATATGCGGACTTCCGAAGTCGCTGAAATCACGGGCTTGGACTTGGCGTCGGCGCAGCGCGCACAGCACCGTCTTTATTCAGAAACACTGGACTGGCGCGATAGCGAAGCGGCATTAACCGCATTTTCAGATGTACTTACGGGCATAGGGTTCTCGGTATCTCAGGGCGGGCGTTTCGTTCACTTGATGGGACCCAATAACAAAGGCATCGCCGCACAGTGGTTTCAAGCGCTTTTAAAACGCGAAGTAACGCCTGATGTCGCGACAATTGCGGCCGGCGATGCGCCGAACGATCGTGAGCTCTTGGAGATGGCGGACTATGCGCTTTTGATGCGAAACGCGCGTGGTAAACCACTCGAGTTGCGGCGCTCAGGTCCAACGTGGTTATCAGACAGTGCGGGTCCGATTGCGTGGGCCAAAGGCATATCAGACATATTAACGAGTATGGGGTGGGACATTTAATGGCTGATTTTTATCAAACGCCGTATATCTCGACATTGCACAATCTGCGTAACAGTGCGGTCGAGGAAATAGAGGCGCAATTAGTTAATTTCTGCAGCACAAGGCCTCTCGGCTTAATTTTACCTTCCTTGTATTCAGAGCTTGAAACGCCTGCGATGCCCAACATTCGTGAGGAGCTCAAGAAAGTACCTTATCTCTCTCAGATCGTTGTTGGGTTAGATCGCGCTGATGAAGATGACTTTACGTCTGCCCTGCGCTTCTTCTCAGAACTGCCTCAACAACATCGCGTCATGTGGCACGATGGTCCGCGCTTGAGAGCCATTCATTCGGAGCTAGCAACCAGAGGCTTGGCGCCGCATGAGCCGGGGAAAGGGCGCAACGTCTGGTACTGCATGGGTTATATACTGGCAACCTCGCGAGTCGATGCTGTGGCACTCCACGACTGTGACATCCTCACCTACGATCGCAGTCTACTGGCTCGCTTAATTTACCCTGTCGCGCATCCGCAATTTTCCTTCGAGTTTTGCAAGGGCTATTACGCGCGCGTTGCGGGCAATAAACTTAATGGCCGTGCCTGCCGGCTCTTGGTTGGACCACTGATCCATGCGACTAAGCGTGTCCTAGGTGAAAACGATTTTCTCAACTATCTCGATAGCTTCCGGTACTTGCTTGCTGGTGAATTCGCTTTCCGGCGTGACCTGTTAAATGACATGCGGGTTCCGAGTGATTGGGGTCTTGAGATGGGCGTGGCATCTGAGATGTACCGAAACAACAGTGCGAATCGTATCTGCCAGGTTGAACTCACCGACTTCTACGACCATAAGCATCAGGATTTATCAGCGAATGACGCCCAGCGGGGGTTATCCCGCATGTCGCTCGATATCACCAAATCATTAATACGGAAGTTGGCGATTCAAGGCGAGGTCTTTAATCAAGAAACCTTCCGCACGCTCAAGGCGACTTACTACCGGGTTGCACTTGATTACGTAGAGAGCTTCCGGCGAGATGCCATGATGAACGGTCTCGATTTTGACACCCATGCGGAAGAGCAAGCGGTTGAATTGTTTGCAACCAATATTCTCGAGGCTGGAAAACAATTCTTGGAGCGCCCGTTGGACGCTCCCTTTATGCCGACATGGTCCCGAGTTGTCAGCGCTGTACCCGACATCTATGAACGTTTGGTGCAAGCAGTTGAGGAGGATCACAAAGAGTATTCAGTTCGGGGGCGCTAGTGATTGGTCAGAAAGAGCGAGTCCACTTTTTAACAGGTCAGTTGTATCGATCCGTGGTTGGCGATGAGAGCATCAATTACATTGTTGATGATCTGATCGATACGATCGGTGCCTCAGCACCACCTACTCAGTCCGGTCCGGCTCATTCGACGGATCTTTGGTCTCAGCGTGACGTTGCGCTTATCACCTACGGTGACTCGATCGTGGACGAAGGGTCAAAGCCTCTGAGGGTGCTACGTGACTTTTGTGAGACATGGTTGGGGAACTGTGTCACCTGGGTTCATATTTTGCCTTTCTTTCCTTGGACGTCGGATGATGGTTTTTCTGTTCTCGATTACTCATCGGTGAACCAGGCGTTGGGTGACTGGAACGACATTAGTGATATAGCTACCGATTACCGATTGATGTCTGATTTGGTGTTGAATCACTGCTCAAGTCGTTCTGCATGGTTTGAAAATTTCAAACAAGGTATCGATCCGGGCCGAGATTATTTTTTCACCAAAGAGCCCTCGTTTGATGTCTCTAGGGTGGTGCGACCGCGTACCTCTGATTTGACGATGCCCGTCCTAACATCGGGGGGCGAACAGCAGGTTTGGTGTACTTTCAGTCACGATCAGGTGGATTTCGATTTTTCAAATCCAGCCGTACTGTTGGAGTTCACCCGTATCATTCGCTTGTACCTTGATCGCGGCGTTCGCATTTTTAGGCTGGATGCTGTCGCTTTTACCTGGAAGCGGTCAGGAACCACCTGTATCAACCTACCCGAGGCTCATGACCTGGTGCGACTACTGCGCGCGCTCATAGAGTGGGTGCAGCCTGATGCCATCATCATCACCGAAACCAACGTTCCTAACATTGAAAACCTTGCATACTTTGGTCAGCGAGACGAAGCGCACTGCATATATAACTTTGCACTTCCCCCATTGCTCATTCACACCCTCGTCGAGGCTGACAGTTCGCGCATCACACGCTGGCTGATGAGTATGCCGCCAGCCATTCTGGGCACCACCTATTTTAACTTCCTCGCATCTCACGACGGCATTGGTCTCCGACCGGTCGAGGGTTTGCTCAGCCAGGGTGAGTTGGACTCGATGATTGATCGGCTCCAAGAAAATGGTGCTCTGCTGTCCTGGCGCGAACATGCGGATGGTACGAGAACGGTTTATGAAGTAAATGTGTCGTTGTTTGATGCGTTCAAACAGGCGGGTGAGGCAGTCGATAGGACCCTTGACCGTATGATCCTCGCTCATGCGATTTTGCTGGGTTTGGAGGGCGTACCAGCCATCTACCTACACAGCTTTGTCGCCACCAATAACGACCTTAGTCGTGTCGAGAATACGGGTCACAATCGAGCGATTAATCGTCATCAATGGGCGTTAGAGGAACTCACTGGACTGCTGAATGATGCTGCGTCGCAGCATGCACAGTGTCTACACGCGATAAAGCACTTGATTGATCTCCGACAGCGGCAGTCCGCCTTTCACCCCAACGCCACCCAGTTCACTTTGAATTGTGGACGGTCAATTTTCGGGTTTTGGCGACAAAGTCCCGATCGAGCACAGAGTGTTTTCTGTCTCTACAACGTCACGTCCACCAGCACCACGATCGCAGCAGCGTCATTGAATTTGGTTGGCAACGACAGTTGGCGAGACTTGATCAGTGGCGAGATACTTGATTTGTTGTCAGAGGATCCCTCCATCGAGCTTGCGCCATATCAGGCTGTTTGGCTGACGAATACGAGGACCTAGAGCGCGATTTATCCGACGCTCAAAGTGGCTTTCTGAGTAAGCGGGTTCGGCTGGTCTGAGTCGGTATAACTGTGTGATCATCAGCGCCATGCTTGCGATTGGTTTTTTTGTTGTTGCGCTTATTTATTCCGCGGTTGGTTTTGGCGGCGGCTCAACCTACATTGCGCTGCTGGCTTTAACGGACCATCCGGCCGAGGTTATCCCGCTCATTGCGTTGCCCTGCAATATCGCCGTGGTCTCCGTGGGCAGCTACCTCGCGGTGCATCGGCGAGACTTTGATTGGCGGTTGTCGGTACCGTTTTTTGTAGCCTCTGTCCCCATGGCATTTGTCGGTGGTTTAATCCCGCTGGACGCGACCCTTTACTATCTACTGCTTGGTTCGAGCCTCGCTATTGCTGGCGTGAGCTTAATGGTCCGTTCGGCACCTGACGAGGCAACGACTTCTGGCAAGCGTAGCCGGGGGTTGGCCGCTGTCATAGGGGGAGGGCTGGGTCTATTGTCGGGTATGGTAGGTATAGGTGGTGGGATCTTCCTAGCACCCATCTTGCATCACCTCCGCTGGGCCTCCAGTAAAACGATTGCTGCCTTGTGCAGCTTTTTTATACTCATCAATTCATTGAGTGGGCTGGCGGGGCAGATTCTGAAGGCGGGCACTGCCTCCGCTGTATCGGGACTGTACGAGGCTATGCCGTTATTGATTGCAGTCGTCATAGGAGGCGTTGTTGGCGCCAGATTTGTGATTGAAGGTGTTGCCAACCAGCGAGTGGCTCAGCTGACAGGCCTATTGGTTTTACTGGTTGGGCTTCGCATTCTGTGGGCCTGGACCATATCTCTATAAACGTGACATCACCAGGCATAAGAAAATCTACCTAAACGGCTGCTGTAAATTGACATAAAGCTTCCTCGGTTAGCGTCAGTATGTTTTTTACGGGTTAGTATGTTCCTTTGGGAAGGAGTAACCATGAAAGCGGAAGGCTTACCTCAATCGCAGCAAAACGTCTTTGGTGAACCCATTGAGCTGTGTTGTAACGATCCACTGACCGGATTCTATCGAGATGGTCATTGCAATACGGGACCCAACGATTTGGGCACGCATACCGTCTGTGCGCTCATGACCGATGAGTTTCTCGAGTATTCTGCTGCAGCGGGTAACGATCTCAGTACGCCTCGACCCGAATTCAACTTTCCGGGTTTAGTTGCCGGTAATCGATGGTGTCTATGTGCCATGCGTTGGGAGCAGGCGCACAGAGCGGGAAAAGCTCCCAAGCTCTATCTGAAGGCCACCAATATCGTGACTTTGAGAGCCGTTCCACTAGAAATTCTTAAGCCCTATGCACTAGATCTCGTCTGAGTGAGAACTAATAACTGTTTTGGAGGATGGTCTCCGAAATGGCTCTGCTGATACATTCGCGCGATAAATATGAGAGAAATACGCAACCAGTGAATCACTGAAGTGCGAGGAGTGAGTTCTTTTTTTACTCTTGTTCGAGATAACGCCGTTAGTCGTGGGGGAAAAATGAAAGTATCGCGTGTGGCAGGGGCGCTAGGAGCGGAGGTCACAGACATCGATGTCAGTGCATCGCTTGCAGACGGCAGCATCGGTGTTATCCGTGATCTACTCAACGAGCATGAAGTGCTCTTTTTCAGAGATCAGTGTATTGCGCCGAGTGAGCAACGCGATATGGCGCGGCTGTTTGGCCCGCTACAGACACATCCAGCCTACGGTACGGTCGGTGGATTGCCTGAAGTAATGTTGCTCGAGAGCACGGAAGCGAAGCCCTCAAAGATTGAGGTCTGGCACTCCGATATGACCTTCCGTCAGCACCCACCTTCAGTCACTGTCCTTAAAGGTGTCACTATTCCTGCAGTGGGTGGTGACACCTTGTTCGCCAGCATGACGTCAGCGTATGACGGACTTTCAGCTGGCATGAAGGCCTATCTTGAGCCACTTATTGCTGTTCATGACTTCTCGCAGGGGTTCAAAGAGAGTCTTGCAGAGCCGGGAGGCCGCGAGCGTTTGGCCGGTGCTTTGGCGGATAATCCGCCAGTTCGTCACAAGGTCATCCAGACGCATCCGGAGACAGGAAAAAAGGTCATTTTTGTAAACGCGTTATTCACTTCGCATATTGAGGGTGTCTCGCCACTAGAGTCCTCAGAAGTGCTCAATTTTTTGTACCAGCATTGTGTGTTACCGGAGTACACCTGCCGCTTCAATTGGGCGGTCGATAGTCTCGTCCTGTGGGATAACCGAAGCACCCAGCACAAACCGGTCAATGACTTCCTGCCGGCGAGTAGGGCGCTGCATCGCGTTGTCAGTGAGGGCGATTTACCTTACTAATTTATGCGGTTTCGCGAAGGTATGTCTCTACCTCGCGTTTCACCATCGGCGCAAATAGATACAGTGCGATCAGGTTCGGTAGTGCGATAAGGAAAATCATTGCATCCGAGAAGTCCAGGACGGCTTTGAGCTCTAAAACACAGCCGAGTGCAAAGAAAGTCAGAAAGACCAACTGGAAGCTGAGCGTTCGCCATTTGCCCACGCCAACGAGGTAATTCCACGCCTGAAGTCCGTAGTACGACCAAGCCAGTGCGGTTGAAAATGCAAATAAGACTGCGGCGAAGGCTATGAGATAGGGCGACCATGGAATGTGGAACGCGAAGGCGGCAGAGGTGACCTCAATGCCCGATAGACCCCCACCAATCAGTCCATTGGGAAGTGCGGTGGTGAGTATAACCAATGAGCTTAGCGTTAGGACCACAACAGTATCGATAAAAGGCTCGAGCAATCCCACAAAGCCTTCAGACGCGGGAGAGCGAGTCTGCACAGCCGCGTGCGCAATAGAGGCTGATCCCAGTCCCGCCTCGTTGGAGAAGAGTGCTCGTTGGAACCCCATGATGAGTGCGCCCAGTGCGCCCCCGGCCATCGCGTCCGCACCAAATGCACTGGATACGGCTGTCGATATGGCCAGCGGGATGTTCTGCCAGCTCAGACTGATGATGACAAGACAGCCGATAATGTAGATACCAGCCATGAAGGGCACGATGTAAGCAGCCACTCGGGCGATCGACGTGATACCACCGATGATGACCAACCCTACGATGCCTGCCAGAACCAATCCGAACAGCAGTGAGTAGTCGGCCAGGAAGCTCGTCTCTCCACCGGTGATGACAAGCATTTGCTGATAGGCCTGATTGGACTGAAACATGTTCCCGACGCCAAAACAGCCGATGACCAGTGCGAGCGCGTAAATACCGCCCAGTGTTCTTCCGACTCGTGGCCAGTTACGTTCCTGGAAATACCCGTCGAGGTAATACATCGGGCCGCCTGACACAGAGCCGTCCGCGTGTACTTGTCGATACTTAACACCGAGGGTGCACTCGATCAGCTTTGTCGACATCGAGAGGAATCCTGCGACGAAAAGCCAGAAGGCCGCACCCGCGCCACCCAAACTGATGGCGACAGCAACTCCACCAATATTGCCAACACCGACGGTGCCTGAAATAGCGGTCGCCAACGCCCTGAAGTGACTGATTTCCCCCTCGGCCGATGGGTCCTTGAAGTCACCTCGCACGTGACGAACTGCGAGCCAAAAGCCCCTGATATTGATGAATCGAAGGTAAAGCGTAAAAAAGAGCGCACCGATGGCGAGCCAAGCCACGACCAGCGGTACCTGTTGACCAAAGACTGGAACCGAAAAAAAGACAAAGGCCGAAAGTGCGCTTGCCAGCGGTGCCATGAAAGCATCAATCGATGCGGCCAACGTATCCATAGTAATTCCTTATTCTTTTTTGCTTGGCAATCTAGCGATTAGCTTTCGTGGTCTTGTACCGCAGAGCCTCAGAACAACGGCTTAACTACGATTTCGGATCTCGCGTGCCGCGCCCAGGGCGATACCAACGCCGATCCAAACGGCTTCCTTGGTCAACACATAGAGCACCACGCCAAAGACCAGACCCATTCCAATCGACAGCCCTTGAGGGCGACTCGGTTTGTTGTTTTCCACAATTAGTAACTCACGCTCGGCAACGCAGTTGCCCTTTCCCAGAGGTGTCCAGCCTGAGGAAGTGGTAACTTGTAGTCAAGTCGCCGAGTAGATCGAGTAGCACGTTGGGGGATACATGAGTTTTAGGCGAACCACTATCACGTTCATTGCCTGGCTAAACTTTGGACTGGCGCTAGCCGGCATAGCGAAGTTCATCCCGATTGGTTATCTGATGGTTTTATCAATCTGGGCACCGATCGACCCGGTGGCTTACGAATGGTCACTCGACTTAATTTCCGATACGCACCTCATTGTCCTGGTCTGGTGCGTTGCTCTTATCTTTATCAAAGCAATGAGCGGTCGCATCATAGTCAGGCCCTGGCGAGCGGTAACTCCCAGCGAATGACAGCTATCCTCTGAATATTTGGTGATGCTTGTTGGGTTTGAGAGCAATATTTTTTACCGGACGCAGTATAGGCACAATCCGCGCATGTAGGCTCGTAGCGCTACCATCACGCGCGACTCTCTTTGAGGAAGCGCGTCGTGGAAACATACATCGCTGCAGCCCTATTTTTGGTCATCACTGCTCTGGTCTATGCCCGAGTAGGGTTTGCAAACATCACCAATAGCTACCGGATGTGGTTCGAGGACGGCTACTGGGTCAACTACAACATTGTCGAGGCCTTAGCCTGGTTGGCGAAGGCAGCAGTGATTTTGCCCGGCCTCGTCTGGCAAAAGGAAATATGGCAGCTTCACATCGTCACCTTGCTGACATCAGCTCTTCTGATCTGGGTCTCCGAGCGGAAGCTGTTACCCACGATGGTGGCGTTTAATACCCTATGGATTGGGCTCTCGTCGGTCGTGATCGTCCGGAATCTGTTTTAAGATGCGGGCGCAGCGTCAAAAAAGATCATAAAAATACCTCTATCAGACTGATAGGTGTCTCTTTTGTAGTTTTCGATGCTGATTTTTTTAGAAACTTTGCAGGCGCGAGCTATATTTTTCTGATGACAAGAAAGATCTCCAAATGACTAATCAGTCCCGCTTGCGCCCTTGGTTAGTTGTCGTTCCGCTTACGCTTTTCGCTTTTCTAGTGTGGGACGTGACGTCTCGCTTACTCGATGCTGAAAAAACCGCGCAGGAACAGTTTGTTCGAGGCTTTGAGGTTGATGCATCGCGGCGCGAAGGTATGCGCGATCTTTTAGGTAGAGATGTCCAAAGTGCACTGATGTATGCGCTTCATAACCTGTCGGATATCCAGACCCTGCCCACCAACGAAGAGCGGGCTGAGCGACTCACCACCGCATTTGAGCAGTTAGGGTTCATGTTGCGAAACTCGCGCTATGACTTTGTTGAGGTGTTTCTGACCGAAGAGACGGTTGAGGGTAAATTGGTTCTGCGAGGCCGCTATCCCAGCGTTGTCAATCTTGGTGAGATTGATCCGTCAGATACACCGCTTTTTGCACATATTGATCTAGATAATGCGGAGCTGTTTCAGTCTTACTACGAAGTCTACAAGGTTGAAGCTGATCCTTTGCTTCTCATTTCAGATGCGCAACCTGTGCTTGTTAACACACGCTTGATTGTTGACGGGGATGCGCCCTTTTCATCCTGGTATCTCTCGGTACGAGCAGGACTCAACGATCTACACGAGAGTATTGACCTTATTGGCCAACAAATGGCCGGTGGTGTCACACCGATGCGCGTTATCAGTTTTGATACCAGAACTGATGTCTGCCAGACCGTATGGGAAGTAGGCAAAGGGGCTCTCGACTGTGACGAGGCATTTTCAGCAGAACCCGTGGGATATCGCACAGTATTCAGTTCAGGTTCTGGTGAACTGGCTTACAGCATTTATCAGCCCACAGATGCCTACAGACAATTCCGTTCAGCCCCTTCAGGTGCGCTACCCGCATGGCGACCGTTTCTGCCAGCGGCGCTTGCCCTCGTCTTGTTTTTAACGGCCCTGAGTTACGTTAGGTATCGCAATCAGAGCGAAGGGCTCATGAGCTCGTTCACACGCTCGTTATCTGACAAAGACTCGCTCAACTCGTCCATCCACGAGGTCTTGTCCTCGCATTTGGAGATTATGAGTCGTTTTGCCTACGCCATGCGACAAAAAGATGTTCAAGGCGAGGAGCGTCGATATTTTGATATTGCGATTAGCGAGTTTTTGGAAGCAAGTCTCAGTCTGAATACGCTGGTTCTGGAGCGACCGCCCGTCACCCCAGAGGACAAAAATACTGTTCCAGCGGTTGATATGACGGAGTTGACCGAGCTAGCGCAGATGGCACTTGAAGTTGCCACGGTGGACACACCACTTGAAACCAAGTTTTTTGTGCCTGAGGACCTCCCTAAGACGATTCCCGGCTACGCTTACAGCGTTCAAACTGCTGTTATCGCTGCGATCAATTTATCGGCTCAGAGGACAGAAGAGGGGCATATAGAAGTTTCGCTCTGGGTAGAGTCCGAGGGGCCGGGCTCTTGTCTATATTTGCGAGTAAATGACACGGGTGTCGGCTGGGGTGATCTCAGTGACAGTAGTGGTTCGCTCGGTGAGACTGATGACAACATTGTGGTGAGGGCCCTCGTCTCGTGTTTTAAATTCTCGGGCACGACGCTTGAGACTCAGTCTGAAACAGAGCTAGGAAATGAATATGTTCTCAAACTTTGCGATGGCGCCGAGGCATTAGCCAGTTAGGTATTCTGTCAGTCTTGGACTGAGGTCCTCAAATCTGGCATCGGTCCTGTGTCTCCAGTTGACCATAGGCGCACTGCTGGCTTTCTTAGGTATACAATCGCCAACCTTCTCGATTTTTCAGTAAATATGTCCGCCTTGGGCGCAGACAGCCGCCGCACATGTTAAGATCCGCGCGACGCGAAGCACTACTGACTGTGTCCCTTCCGTCGTAACCATCTTTCATATACATCCGCTGAGCTACTCTGTTCGTAGCTCCGATATCTGTATTTATTAACTGGAGTTTTAAATGTATCAAAACGGTGATTTTGCACGTTGGCGCCGACACCCATGGCACGGTCTTGAGGCGGTACCAGAGGGCGCAGACGAGGGCATTGTTCAGGCTTATATTGAAATGCTGCCAAGCGATACAGTGAAATACGAGTTGGATAAAGAGAGCGGCTTCTTGATGGTCGATCGACCACAGCGAACATCCGCAACACCGCCCGCGTTATATGGATTTATTCCAAAGACCTACTGTGCTGAGGAAGTTGCCAAGCGCTGCGAGGGTGTCACCGTAGCCGATGGCGACCCACTCGATATCTGTATCTATTCTGAGCGACTCATCAATCGTGCCGATATTATTCTGAATGCGCGCGTGGTTGGCGGTATTCAAATGATCGACGGTGGTGAGGCAGACGACAAAATCATTGCGGTCCTTGAAGGGGACAACATCTGGGGTGGCGTCACAGATATTATTGATTTGCCAGCAATTAAGACTGAGCGACTGCAGCACTACTTCTCGACATACAAACTCATCCCGGGCAAAACGGTCGACATTAAAGTTGATTGCGTTTACGGACGCGACGAAGCGTTGAAAGTGATTGAGGCAGCTCGGAAGGACTACGACAACCACTATGGGAACCTGTTTGGTGATCAAGCACCCATGGACTTGGCGTCCTAGTCGTTAGTTTTTTCCTCATAAGGACTATTGGTCGACCGGTGAGTGTGCGCCGTCAGGCGTCGCTCACTAACTTACAGTCGAGACCAAGCTACCGACATTCATCCCCAGATCAGTTGAATTGACTAATTGCCGGGTCGTTAATGACAGGTCTAAAAGATTAGAAAACCTAGACCTTGCTTTGATAAGAGCTGTGGCACGTTTAGGACTGTGGTACGGAAGCCACTTTGGCCCACTCGACTGAGCGGCTGATAAAACCTATTTTGACTTTCATTTTTAGCGTGTTGGCGTCGGGCAAAGTTACCGTCACCTGTTTGTAGGCGCCCAGCTGAGGCACATATACTTGCCCTGACCATTGCCCTTGCTTTGGACCCGCCACAACCTCTTTTAGTACTGCAAAGCCCACGCTCGATGGGTCATCGTCGTTTCGGACAGCAATTCCAGTGCCCAGGGACTCATTGATATCAAGCCAGACGGGATCTTTGGGATGCTGCCAAAAACCGGAAAGATCGCTGGCGGCACACACATTACAAATGAGCAAAAAAGTAGCGGCTACCGCTGATTTATACATGCTGAAGGACCTATCATCTTCTCAAGCACCAGTCTGCCATTATCGGCTCAATACGTCCGCTTAGCGTCTGCAATTAGTTGATTATTTTTCCGTGAGTCGTCAGCTCATGACCGGCGGCCATGCTCTAAACAGTGCTCGGACTGTTTGGCGATCTGGATGTATGGTACCGGAGGCCGGACTTGAACCGGCACGCTTTTAAAGGCAACGGATTTTGAATCCGTCGTGTCTACCAATTCCACCACTCCGGCAAGAAGATAGGAAGGGCGCGGAGTATATCAGTTCAGGCTGATTCGGCAATGAAAGGATCGCTATAATCCTCAGTTGCTTGTATACTCCGCCGCAATTTGGCGCAGGGCAATGGGTCTTGTGCTGTTATCTGAGTATCTTGAGGGAGAAAAGACATGGCGATGAAGCTTGTCCGAAAGACCGCTGAGTACAAAATTTTTCTGCGTGGCGACAACCGCTACGCTGTTCAAAATGCCAACGGCAAGCCCGTTAATGGCGAAGAAAAAGTAAATATCCTGATTGCTGAGGAGCTCATCAAAGTTACGGCTCCGACCGAAGCGGCGCCTGACATCGAAGAGACTGTTGAAGAAGTTGCCGAGGAGGCCACCGAAGAGGTAGCGGCTGAAGAGGAAGCACCACCTGCGGAAGAGCCTGCTGAAGAGAAGCACCTGCGGAAGAGCCTGCTGAAGAAGAGGCACCTGCGGAAGAGCCTGCTGAAGAAGAGGCACCTGCGGAAGAGCCTGCTGAAGAAGAGGCACCTGCGGAAGAGCCTGCTGAAGAAGAAGCACCTGCAGAAGAGCCTGCTGAAGAAGAAGCGCCTGCGGAAGAGCCTGCTGAAGAGGAAGCGCCTGCGGAAGAACCTGCTGAAGAAGAGGCACCTGCAGAGCTGAAGAAGAGGCACCTGCAGAGGAACCTGCTGAAGAGGAAGCACCTGCAGAAGAGTCCGCAGATGACGAGGATGCTAAATAAGCAGTGCAGACCGTTTTTAGAGAAGCCGGCTTATGCCGGCTTTTTTTATGAAGGGACGTTGTATAGAGAAGGAACCCTTTGGAGAGATATGTCAGAGGCGTATATCCCAGAGGCAGGTAACTGAGATATGTACTACCAACTCACTTTGAGTCAGAGCACTTTTTGCCACAGAGCTTTGCACCCAACCACTGTTAATGCGCGTACCCTGCTTAAAAACAGTTGCAGTAACGTGTCACTTGGTCGGGAGGTTCAACTTGGGATATTCGCTACAGTCACTCGATGAAGACATCTGATTTCCACTTTGATTTACCTGAGCATCTGATCGCCCAGGCACCACTGTCTGACCGCAGCGGCTCTCGCATGCTAGTGCTCGATGGACCGACGGGTAACGTGTCTCATAGCCAGTTTGTGGAGCTTGAAGCGCTCGTTCACCCCGGCGATCTACTTGTCTTTAACAATACTCGCGTCATACCTGCGAGGCTGTTTGGTCAAAAACAAACCGGTGGCCGAGTGGAGATACTGATTGAGCGACTCATGGGTGATGGTTCGGTACTGGCTCATGTGAGAGCGAGTAAAAGCCCGAAAGAGGGCAGTCTGATCTACATCACCCCTGATGCAAATGGCGATATTTCAGACTTTAGTCTTCGGGTGAGAGGCCGTTCTGGGGCACTTTTCGAGCTGGAGGCTGAGACCGGGAGTGTTTCTCAGATGATGCGGCTGCACGGCCACATGCCGCTTCCGCCGTACATTGATCGCGAGGATACGGAGGAGGATAGAGATCGCTACCAGACGGTCTACGCAAAACGTGATGGTGCTGTGGCAGCGCCAACCGCAGGCCTGCACTTTGACGAGCCAATGCTTGAACGACTCCGAGTCAAGGGCACCGAGGTTGCTTATGTCACCTTGCATGTTGGTGCGGGCACCTTCCAACCCGTGCGAGTTGATGACATTAACGACCACAAAATGCACAGCGAGTGGCTTGAGGTCGATGAGGCCTGCGTTGATGCGATTCGCGCCTGCCGCAAGCGTGGTGGGCGTGTGATTGCCGTGGGAACAACATCGGTGCGATCACTCGAGACCGCTGCAGCCTCAGGTGAATTAGCCGTTGGATGCCCAGCGCCCTTTGAGGGTGATAGTGATATCTTCCTCTATCCCGGCTGCGAGTTTCGCGTGGTCGATGCCATGATTACCAACTTTCACTTACCTGAAAGTACACTCATCATGCTGGTTTCTGCTTTTGCAGGCTACAAGGAAACGATGGCCGCTTACGCGACCGCGGTGCAAAAGGAATACCGATTTTTTAGTTACGGTGATGCCATGTTCGTCACGAGAAAAGGAGGCAGCTGAAGGTGGAGTTTTCAGTTACTGCAACTGATGGTCTGGCGCGACGTGGCGCTATTGCGTTTGACCGAGGCACCGTTCAGACGCCCGCCTTCATGCCGGTGGGTACCTACGGCACGGTAAAAGGTATGACGCCAGAGGATGTGCGCGCTACGGGTGCGCACATTTTGTTGGGTAATACGTTTCACCTCTGGTTGCGTCCGGGCACGGACATCATTGGTTTGCACGGTGACCTGCATGAATTCATGGGCTGGCAAGGCCCTATTTTGACCGACTCCGGTGGTTTTCAGGTGTTTAGCCTGGGAGACGTTCGCAAGGTGGAGGAGTCGGGGGTCACATTTAAGTCCCCGGTCAATGGCGACAAGGTATTTCTTGATCCTGAGACCTCGATGCAAATTCAGCGAGATCTCGGCAGTGACATTGTAATGATTTTCGATGAGTGCACACCTTATCCCGCGACAGAAGAGGAAGCGCGCGTCTCTATGGAGCTGTCGCTGAGGTGGGCCGAGCGAAGCAAGTCAGCCCACGGTGATAACCCTTCAGCTTTGTTTGGCATCGTGCAGGGTGGCATGTACAAACACTTGCGCGAAGAATCGCTCGAAGGGCTGGTCAATATTGGCTTTGATGGTTACGCCATTGGCGGTCTCTCTGTTGGCGAGCCCAAGGAGGAGATGATCAAGGTCCTCGACGAAATTGCGCATCAGCTCCCCGAAAACAGACCGCGTTACCTGATGGGCGTGGGTACGCCCTCTGATCTGATCGAAGCCGTGCGTCGTGGCGTCGATATGTTTGACTGCGTGATGCCAACACGTAATGCACGAAACGGACATTTGTTTACCAGTCATGGCGTGATCAAGTTACGTAACGCTCGGCACAAGACCAGTACTCGGCCATTGGACGATAACTGTGCTTGTTACACCTGCCAGAATTTCAGCCGGGCCTACCTACATCATCTAGATCGCTGCAACGAAATTTTGGGCTCGCAGCTGTGCACGATTCATAACCTGACCTACTACCAGACCCATATGCGCGGCATTCGCGAGGCGATTGAGTTGGGGAGGTTGGATGAGTTTGCGTCCGAGTTTTACGACACACAAGCGGCAGGAGATCCTCATGAGTAATACCCCAGAGTCGCCCTGTATCTCGATCTGCTCGCTGGATCAAAACGATGTGTGCGAAGGCTGTTTCCGAACGGGTAATGAAATTGTCGACTGGTTTACCGCTGATGATGATCGAAAGCGAGAAATCCTTGAGGCGTCGACGCAGCGCCGCAAAGACGCTGGATTTTCAATTTTCTGAGCGGTCAGTCGTCGTCGGTTATGAAGGATAGTGGAGTGACCTTCACCTGCGTGATGGCGTTGCCTTCGATAGATTCAACATCCAGTTGATAGTTACCAATCCTGACTGAGGCAGGCCCCATTGGAAATGCCTCCAGAGCTTCAAGTGCAAGGCCACTGATGGTCTTAGGGCCATCTGTTGGCAACTCCCATTCAAACTGTCGATTGATATCTCGGATAGGAATACTGCCCGTGCAGGATGCGCCGCCATCTGCCGTCGTGGCGATCTCTTCCTGATCCTCAACGAGATTCGAGGTAAAGTTACCGACGATTTCCTCGAGGATGTCCTCGAGAGCCACAAGGCCAAGAATATCGCCGTATTCATCGACAATCATTCCAAGTCGTAGCTTGCGCTGCTGGAAGTGTCGAAGCTGAATGTGTAGTGCGGTATTTTCAGGCGTAAAGTAGGGCTCCTGCAGTTCGCGCAGTAGTGCCGAGCGATCGAGCTTACCTTCGCTGAGACATCGACCGATGTGACGCAGGTGTAAGACGCCTTCGATCTTATTGATATCGCCCTTGAACACGGGCACCAGCGTGTGGGTACTGCCGGTTAGACGACTCAGTATCGTCTCGTCATCATCTTCAAGATCAATACCGTAGATCTCATTTCTAGGCACCATGATGTCGTTCACGGTGACCTGTTCAAGATCGAGGATATTGACCAGCATGTTGCGGTGTCTGCGAGGTATAAGACCGCTCGACTCGTTCACAATGGTGCGGAGTTCTTCCTGTGTCAGCGCATCCTCGCTCGACGCATCAGCTTTGAATCCGAACAATGACAGCAAGCTGTTTGTAATTGCATTGATAGCCCAGACCAGTGGCATGATGAGTTTCATCAGCGGCAGCAAAATCACGCTGGCAGGAAAGGCCACTTTTTCCGGATGCAGGGCCGCAATAGTTTTGGGTGTAATTTCCGCGAAAATCAAAATCACGATTGTCAGTGTGATTGTCGCGATTGCGATGCCTGCATCGCCGTACAGACGAATGGCAACGACGGTTGCGATGGCAGACGCCAGAATATTGACCAGATTGTTACCAATCAGGATGAGACCAATCAGTCGGTCCGGCCGCGCGAGTAATTTACCGGCACGCAACGCACCCTTGTGCCCTTGCTGTTGCAAGTGTTTAAGGCGGTAACGGTTGAGTGCCATCATGCCTGTCTCGGAGCTGGAGAAGAAACCAGAGAGGAGGATGAGGCCAGCCAAGATGGCAAAGAGGAGTCCCAGCGGGGCGTCGTTCAAACTTTAAGTGTGGGCGTTAGCATGTAGGGTGATTGTTGAGAAAAAACGAACGGGTAGCAACCCTGTTTTTCTCAGCTCAGCACTAATTCCAATACCAGCTTTGAGCCATAGAAACCGAGTGTCAGAAGCGCGAAGCCACTGGCACACAACATAACAGCCGTATTCACTCGCCAGCCGTGCCTGAAATGTCCGGTCGTTAAAATGCCATAAACGATCCAAGCGATAACGGTAAGAACCGTTTTATGGATCAAATGTTGCGCGAACAAGTCTTCAACATAGTAGATCCCGGCGACGATGGAGACGCTGAGAATGACGGTGCCCGTGAGTATGAGTTCGAACATCAGTTGCTCGGTTGCATCCAGCGGTGGAAGTCGACGGATTAAACCGCGGGTCTTGTGCTGTCGCAGCAGACGACTTTGTTGAAGCACCAGCAATCCCTGCAGCATCGCCAGACCGAACAGCGCGTAGGCAATGATGGATGTGGAAATGTGCAGTAGCAGTCCGCGCGGGGTTTCCGTCATAGGTCGCGCTGTCTCGGGAGTGAGCGTTGCAACGAGGACCGAAATAGCCGCAAGCGGGAAGATGGCGATCAGCAAGGTTTGTAGCGGGCGAGCGATCACAATCAGCACGCTCAGCACGCCCATGAGCCAAAAAGTGATGGAGGCGACCTTGTAGAAGCCAAAGCTTGCGCTAACCGAGGTGGCGCCGGCATAGATCACGTAGCCGTGCAACGCCAATGCAATGAGACCCGGTACAAGGACCGCTTTGGACAGTGTTTCTTCTCGCTTTTCCAGTCGAAGAAGCTGACGTACGGCCGTGTATAAGTACAGTGCTGCGGCACCGGTAGCCGTTAGCGCAAGTAGCTGACTGACGTCACTGTCTGGCATTGCGAATACCTTGCTCCCCTAATTATTTTTTTCACCAAGGCGTATACTACGCGGTTCCAGCGTCCGCGACACTGTTATTCGATATAGGTAGAGACATGTTTGAAAGCTTGAGTGAACGTCTATCAGCCAGCCTCAAGGCGATGGCGGGCAAATCCCGCCTCACTGAAGACAATATTCGAGAAACCCTGCGCGAAGTGCGAATGGCGCTTTTGGAAGCTGACGTCGCACTGTCCGTGGTCAGGGATTTTACCGATCGGGTGAAAGAACGTGCGGTCGGTACTCAGGTGTCCTCGAGTCTTTCTCCCGGCCAGGAGTTTCTTAAAATTGTTCAGGCCGAACTTCAAACGGTCATGGGAGAAGCCAACGAGCAACTCAATCTGGCAGCCCAACCGCCAGCCGTTGTCATGGTCGCCGGTCTTCAGGGTGCGGGTAAGACGACCTCGGTCGCCAAACTGGCTCGCTACCTCATGGAGCGAGAGAAGAAAAAGGTCACCGTGGTCAGTGCTGATGTGTACCGTCCTGCGGCCATCAAACAGCTTGAAACCCTAGCCGAAGAGGTCGGCGCACGCTTTGAGCCCTCGACAGTGGACGAGCGTCCCGTTGATATCGTTAACCGAGCACTGAAGAACGCGAAGACGGCATTCAGCGACGTCCTTCTGGTCGATACGGCAGGTCGACTCGCCATTGATGAAGAGATGATGGCTGAGATTAGCGCGCTCCATACGGCGATTAATCCGGTAGAGACGCTGTTTGTGATTGATGCCATGACCGGTCAGGACGCGGTGAATACAGCGACTGCCTTTGATCGAGCCCTGGCACTCACCGGTGTGATCCTGACCAAGGTCGATGCCGATACTCGCGGCGGTGCGGCGCTGTCAGTCCGCTCGGTAACGGGTAAGCCCATTAAGTTTATGGGTGTTGGCGAAAAGACCGAGGCGCTCGAGCCGTTTTATCCCGACCGCCTGGCTTCACGTATTTTGGGTATGGGTGATTTGCTTTCGCTCATCGAAGATGCCGAGCGAAAGGTCGATAAAAAGAAGGCCCAGCGTCTCGCGAAAAAAGTTGAGAAGGGTGGTCGCTTTGATCTCGAAGATTTCCGTGACCAGCTTCAGCAGATGAAAAATATGGGCGGCATTGGCGCCATGCTCGACAAAATGCCGGGTATGGGCGGCATGGCACAGGCAGCACAGTCGCAGTTGGACACGAAGCAGTTCGATCGCATGGAGGCGATGATTAACTCCATGACACCCAAAGAACGCAAAAACCCGGATCTCATTAATCCGTCGCGTAAACGTCGTATCACGACGGGATCGGGCACAGGGGTGCCTGACCTCAACCGCCTGCTAAAGCAGCACAAGCAAATGCAGAAAATGATGAAGAAAATGAAGGGCGGTGGCATGCAACGCATGATGCGTGGCATGGGCGGCATGATGGGTGGCGGTGGCGGCATGCCTCCCGGTGGTGGCTTGCCTCCGGGTTTTCCCCGGCGTTAATTATTCCGTCTCTGAGGCCTTTAAACCTGAGCGGACTTCATGTAGTCTTCGCGACCTCAAATTTTGCTGTGGGATACACCCCGGCGGTAAACAGCTAGGACATAGTCATGGTTACAATTCGTCTCTCACGAGGTGGTTCTAAAAAGCGCCCCTTCTATCACGTGACTGTTACGGACAGCCGTAACTCGCGCGACGGACGTTTTATCGAGCGCGTCGGATTCTTCAATCCTATTGCGCGCGGTCAGGAAGAGCGTCTTCGTATCGACACTGATCGTATTGATGCATGGGTTGCCAAGGGTGCTCAACTTTCACCCCGCGTTGCTCGTCTGATCAAAGAAGCGGCAACCGAAGCAGCCGCTGCAGCCTAGTAGGTCACTGGTGGCGGCTTCAGACGCCACATCACATCTTATTTCCGTCGCCACTATTGTTGGCGTTTATGGAATCAAGGGCTGGGTCAAGGTTCGTATTAATCTTGAAGACCCAGCCTCGCTTACCTCACTTTCACCCAAGCAACTGACTGATCCACGTGGCAAGCGCGTTCGATCGGTTGATATCACGACCGTGCGATCGCAAGGAAAGGGGTTCATCGCAAAGTTTGCAGGTGTGGATGATCGAAATGCTGCAGAGTCGCTTCGTGGTCATTCCATTGAGATACCTGAGTCTTCGCTTCCCGGCCTAAACGACGGCGAGTTTTATTGGCGTGATCTGACCGGTTGTCGCGTCGAGCTCAGCATTGACGGCGAAAGCCTCAGTTTGGGTTATGTCGATCATCTCATTGAAACTGGTGCGAACGATGTCCTGGTGGTCCGACCCACGGAAGACAGTATCGATGACCGAGAACGCTTGATCCCATGGCTTGAAGACGATGTGATTGTCGCGGTCGATATCGAATCACAGCGAATTTCTGTCAGGTGGCATCCCGATGACTAACGAGGTCATGCTTTCCAAGTTGGGCTTTATAAGCATCTTCCCAGAGATGATCAGTGCTGTTACCGATTGGGGGGTCACGGGTAGAGCGGTACGGGACGGCCGATGCAGTATTGAAGTCATTGATCCCCGTGAGTTTGCCACCGACAAACATGGGACTGTGGATGACAGGCCCTATGGCGGAGGACCGGGCATGGTGATGACTGCGCCGATCATGACAGCCGCAGTGGAAAGCGCTAAAAACCGGCTGGGTGATCAGGCACCTGTTATTGCCATGAGTCCGCAAGGACAGGTTGTGGACGAGCAGCTGTTGACGACCTTGTTGCGGCAAGAGTCACTGATTTTTGTTGCTGGACGTTACGAAGGTTTTGATGAGCGATTTGTTTCGCGATCCGTGGATATTGAGTTATCGGTTGGCGATATCGTGGTTAGTGGCGGCGAAATACCGGCCATGTTGGTTATGGATTCGTTAATTCGTCGCATTCCGGGTGTTTTAGGTGATGAATTGTCCGCAGAACAGGACTCTTTTGTTGACGGATTGCTCGACTGTCCGCACTATACGCGCCCTGAGATTTTTGAGGGTGAGGCAGTGCCGTCTGTGCTGCTCAGCGGAGACCACGCACGTATTGCCGATTGGCGAGCGGCGCAATCGCTGAAACGGACCCTCGAGCGAAGGCCAGACCTAATTGCTAAGTGTGACCTGAGCGAAGAACAGCGGAGCTTGTTAGCGCGTTGGGAGATGCTGTAAGAACCTTTAGAGGATCGAGCATCCAGACCTTAAAGACATCTGAATATAGGTGTTGGCGTAAGAAGAGACTGCTAGAACAACGAGTTTACGAGATTAACGCGTGCCGCTGCTCGCTGAAGAGCAGTCAGCCAAGGAGATAGCCATGAGTGCCAACAAAATTATTGCGGAGCTTGATGCTGAGCAAATGACAAAAGACGTTCCTGCGTTTGCGCCAGGAGATACTGTTGTTGTTCAAGTGAAGGTGAAGGAAGGTAACCGCGAGCGTCTTCAGGCATTTGAAGGTGTCTGCATCGGCAAGCGTAATCGAGGCGTTAATTCAGCTTTCACTGTCCGAAAGATTTCTCACGGGGTTGGTGTCGAGCGTACTTTTCAGACCTATAGTCCTCTGGTTGACTCGATTTCAGTCAAGCGTCGTGGTGATGTGAGACAGGCCAAGCTCTACTACTTGCGTGAGCTGTCCGGTAAGGCTGCTCGCATCAAGGAAAAGCTGTCTTAAGACCCTTCTGCGGGCGAGGTCAGCAATGAGTCGCCTGATTTCCTCAGAACTCGATCGTTTTGTCACAGCACTCTGGCTGGAGAGAGGTCTGAGCGACAATACCTGCCAAGCGTATCGGCGTGATGTGCAGGGCCTCGACCGCTGGCTCTCCGAGCAGCGTAAGAGTGATGCCTTGGCAGCCTCAGAATCGGATATTCAGGCCTACCTGGGTGCGAGACTAACCAAGGGTAGTTCGCACCGGTCCATTTCACGATTACTCTCTAGTCTGCGAAGTTTTTATCAGTACCTCGTGCGCGAGGGTGATATTCCAGCCGACCCGACCCAGCATCTTGAGCGACCAAAACCCTCCCGCCCCTTGCCAAAGTCGTTATCGGAGGCAGAGGTGGACCGGCTATTGGCCGCACCTGATACAGCTGTCGCTGTGGAACATCGTGATTTAGCGATGCTCGAGGTCTTATACGCCTGTGGTCTGCGCGTTTCCGAGTTGGTCGAACTAACTTTGCCGCAACTTAGCCTGAATCAAGGTGTGGTGCGCGTACTTGGCAAAGGTGGAAAAGAGCGGTTGGTGCCACTGGGTGAGGCCGCGATTGACACCGTGAGCGACTACATTCGGTCTTCTCGTCATGATTTACTGGGTGGGAAACAGAGCGATGTGCTGTTTCCTTCGACGCGTGGGACAAGGATGACTCGCCAGACCTTTTGGTATCGTATTAAAATCTATGCTCAGCGAGCGAGCATCGAGGCTAGTTTATCGCCTCACACCTTACGTCATGCATTCGCGACGCACTTGATTAACCATGGTGCGGATTTGCGTGTCGTTCAAATGCTGCTTGGGCACAGTGATCTGACTACAACGCAGATATACACGCATGTAGCGCGTAGTAGAATGCAAGCGTTGCACGAAAAGCACCATCCGAGAGGCTAAAGTGGTGAAACGAAAGCTTACAAAATGGTTTTTGACTGCGATCAGCATGTGTATTGGCACTATCGTCACCGCAGCCGTCGCCGTAGCCAGTGAGGATGAGCCCTTCGCTGCGGCGAAATCGCGCCTCGAGGCAGGCCTATCGGCCATGGTTGGCAGCGCTATTACGATTGACCGAGTATCTCCGACTGAATCCGATGACCTTATTGAAGTGACGATTGTCGATGGTCCTGTCCTTTATGCCACGCGCGATGGCGACTTTCTCTTACTCAATGGTGATTTGCTAAAGGTCACGTCATCGTCGATCTCTAATCTAACGGAGGAGCGCCGAATTTCGGATCGTCTCTCGCTGATCGGTGACTTAGATACGAATGACATGATTGTCTTTTCACCTCTAGAGCCTCCCAAAGCGCACATTACTGTCTTTACCGATATCACATGCGGCTTTTGTCGTAAGTTGCACCTGGAAATGGATGACTTCAATCGACGAGGTATTGAGGTTAGATATTTGGCCTTCCCAAGGGGCGGAATGGCGTCTCAGGGTGCAAAGCAGTTAGCAACAGCCTGGTGTGCCAGGAATCGTGAGGCGACGCTGACCTCGCTCAAGTCGGGCGTTGAAATGCCGCTTAATGACTGCGAGGGAAATCCAGTAGCCGAACATTACGCTTTGGGTAACCGTTTAGGAGTCCGAGGAACACCTGCCATCGTAACCAGTGATGGTCAGATGATACCGGGGTACCGATCAGCTTCAGATATCGCGAGTCTATTGGGTATCGAGTAAGCCCGTCACAACAGTGACTGTCAGGAAAGGTGAATGAATCAGCAGTTTCAACGCATTGAACGGTTACCGCCGTACGTCTTCAATATCATTGGCGAGTTGAAGCAGGCGGCGCGCGCGCGCGGCGAAGATATTATCGATTTTGGCATGGGGAACCCCGATCAGCCCACGCCGGAGCACATCGTCGACAAGCTCAAAGAAACAGTCAATCGCGGCGATACTCATCGATACTCCCAGTCCAAGGGTATCCCGCGTCTGCGTCAGGCCATTTGTAATTGGTACCAGTCGCGTTACGAGGTTGAGCTCGATCCCGACAGCGAGGCTATTGTCACGCTGGGCTCCAAAGAAGGTTTAGCACACCTCGCACTGGCAACTACAGGTGTTGGCGATGCGATTCTGGTGCCCAACCCTTCGTATCCAATTCATCCTTACGGGTTCGTTATTTCAGGTGCAGATCTGCGTCATGTACCGATGACCGAAGAGGGCGATTTTTTCGCGGAGTTGGATAAGGCCATCCGTACCAGCTATCCCAAGCCCAAAATGCTTGTACTTAACTTTCCGTCCAATCCAACGGGTGACTGCGTTGAACTCGATTTTTTCGAAAAAGTCGTTGCGATCGCTCGCGAGCACAAAATCTGGGTTGTTCATGATTTGGCTTATGCCGACCTTGTCTTCGATGGATATAAGGCTCCCAGCATCCTTCAGGTGCCCGGTGCAATGGAGGTTGCGGTCGAGTTTTTCACGCTGTCCAAGAGTTACAACATGCCAGGCTGGCGTGTCGGTTTTTGTTGCGGTAACAAAGAATTGATCGCGGCGCTTACCCGCATCAAGTCATATCTGGACTATGGTATTTTCACGCCCGTTCAGGTGGCGGCTATCACGGCGCTTGAGTCAGATCAGACCTGTGTTGAAGAGATCCGGCAGATGTACAAAAGCCGGCGCGATGTGCTCTGTAAGGGTTTGAATAGCGCCGGTTGGCCTGTGAGGCCCCCTAAGGCGACGATGTTTGTTTGGGCGAAAATTCCAGCGCCTTTTGATCAAATGGGCTCACTAGAGTTTAGTAAATTACTGCTGAAAGAAGCGGGCGTGGCGGTGTCGCCTGGACTTGGTTTTGGAGAATATGGTGAGGGATACGTGCGATTCGGTCTTATCGAGAACGAGCATCGGACGCGTCAGGCACTGAGAGGTATTAAAAAAGTATTACGCGCTGGGCTTCCCAGTGACTGGAAACCAGAATGACAACGCAAACAATAAAAGTTGGTATCTGTGGGCTCGGTACTGTGGGTCAAGGTGTGATCGCCTTGCTGTCCGAGGGTGGCGATGTGTTGAGTAGTCGTGTGGGCGGCACGATAGAACTTGTTCACGTCGCGACGAGAACACCTAAGCCCGAGGTGGATACCCTGGGAGCGAGAGATTCGCGCGATGTCTTTGATGTGGCTCGCGACCCTAATGTTGATGTTCTGATTGAGCTTATCGGTGGCACAACGGTTGCCAAGGATCTTGTTGTCGAGGCACTGAACCAGGGCAAGCACGTGGTAACGGCAAACAAGGCGCTGCTGGCAGACCATGGTAATGAGCTTTTCGTATTAGCGGAGTCAAAGGGCGTTGCACTGCGTTTTGAAGCAGCCGTCGCGGGCGGTATCCCCGTCATTGAAGCGGTAAAGACGAGTCTCGCGGGCAATCATGTCTCATCGGTTGCTGGCATTATTAACGGCACTGGTAATTTTATCCTCACCGAGATGGCCGCCAAGGGCCGAGAGTTCGCTGATGTTCTAGCCGAGGCACAAGCATTGGGCTACGCGGAAGCAGATCCGACGTTTGATGTCGATGGCACCGATGCTGCGCAAAAGCTTGTGTTGCTTGCCTCACTCGCATTTGGTGCGCGCATCGACGCAGATGCGCCATTTAAGCAAGGTGTCGATAGCGTAGCGCCGGCGGATATTGAGTTCGCGCGCGAGCTGGGATATCGCATCAAGCATTTGGGTATAGCAAAGCGTGAGGATGACGCGCTGCAACTGAGAGTACACCCCACGTTAATCCCTGAGGCCAAGGCGATTGCTCAGGTGGATGGTGTTCTCAATGCCGTCATGATCAATGCGTCTGGTGTAGGGGAGCTCTTGTTGGTTGGGCCCGGTGCAGGATCACGCCCAACCGCAAGCGCTGTGATGGCCGATGTTGTATCGGTTGCGCGTTCGCTCGCCAGCAATGAGCAACCGAGCATCCACAGCATGGGGGTAGGTGTCAGTGCCATGTCCGAACCCGCTATTGCTGACATCAACGAGGTTTCATCGGCTTGGTATCTTCGCCTCGATGCCGAAGATAAGCCCGGAGTCATGGCCGCGCTGACGCAATGTCTGAGTCAACATGGTATTGGCATCGAATCCTTAATTCAGAAACCCGAGAGCGCAGCGCTCGCCAAGGTGCCTGTCATTCTATTGACTGATGAGGCGCCCACACGAGCTATCGAACAGGCAATTGCCGACATTGAGGCTCTTCCCTCAGTAGGCGGTTCTGTTACCTGCCTTCGCGTCGAAAACTTTTAGTCCGAGGACTTCTCTACTATGTCGATACGCTATGTGAGTACCCGAGGCCATGCGCCCGAGCTCAATTTTGAAGACGTACTATTAGCGGGCCTAGCCTCGGATGGTGGCTTGTACGTTCCGACCTCACTGCCAACGTTTAGCCACGAGCAGCTGGTAGCCATGCAGGGTATGAGGTATCCCGATCTCGCGTATGAAATTGTCTCGCCATTCGTGGGTGAGTGCATTGATGAGGCTGACCTTCGCGCGATCTTGAATGAAACCTATGCCGAGTTCAGACACCCTGCTGTAGCGCCTCTAGTCCAGCTCGATCACAACCAGTGGGTACTGGAACTGTTCCAGGGGCCAACCCTGGCCTTTAAAGATTTCGCTCTCCAATTATTAGGGCGACTACTCGATCATGTGCTGGCGCGTCGCGGCGAGAAGGTGGTCATTATGGGCGCCACATCCGGCGATACCGGAAGTGCGGCAATCGAAGGTTGTCGACGATGCGAGAATATCGATATTTTCATTCTGCACCCACACGAGCGCGTGTCAGAAGTCCAGCGTCGACAGATGACTACGGTGATTGCGCCCAATATTCATAATCTGGCGGTTCAGGGTAACTTCGATGACTGTCAGGCGATGGTAAAGGCGAGCTTTGTTGCGGAGCCCTTCCTTCCCGGAGGCCGGCGTCTCGTCGCTGTTAATTCGATCAATTGGGCTCGCATCATGGCTCAGATTGTTTACTACTTTTACTCGGCGCTCGCCTTGGGTCGCTTGGATGCACCCACGAGTTTTTCAGTTCCCACCGGAAACTTCGGCGATATTTTTGCGGGCTATCTCGCCAAGAAAATGGGTCTGCCTGTTGAGAAGCTGGTCATCGCAACAAATAAAAACGACGTGCTTCACCGCGTGCTGACAGAAGGCGTTTATGCTCGTTCGTCATTAGAGCCGACGCTATCACCCAGTATGGATATTACGGTTTCATCCAATTTTGAGCGTTTGTTGTTTGATCTGGCTGGCCGGGACGGCGACGAACTCAGTCGATGGATGGCTACCTTTGCAGAGGGGGGCTTGGCGCTGTCTGAGGAGGCGCTTGAGCAAACCAAAGCGATGTTCGACAGCCACCGCTGTTCGGATGACGAAACTTGCGAAGAGATCGCGAAGGTTTGGTCCAAGAATGGCTATCTCATTGATCCCCACACTGCGATTGGTACGAAAGCCGCTAGGGTTTGTCATGGCAATAGTCAGGCGGCGATGGTTACCTTGGCAACTGCGCATCCCGCTAAATTCCCCAGCGCTATTGAAGCCTCGGGTGTTGGCATCGAGGCGCAATTGCCACATCACCTTGCCGATCTGTTTGAGCGTCCGGAGGCATTTGATGTGCTTCCAAATGATCTCGCTGAAGTTCAGACCTTTATGGCCGGTAATTGCCGAGCCTGATGAGTGAGGTCATAGAGCGCCGTCAAGGCGTTATTTCGCCTGCCCTAAGTGACGCGTCTCTGCCAAAGGCTTTGAAACAGATCTACGCCAACCGTGGCGTGGACAATCTCAACGATATTTCATTGCCGCTTAATCAGCTTTTGCCCCCGAATGCCCTGAAGGGCGCTCAAGAGGCAGCTGAGATGTTGGCGGATGCCATAGAGTTTCAAGCCAGCGTTGTCATCGTGGGTGATTTTGATGCCGACGGCGCCACGAGCTGTGCACTAGCGGTGTCACTTCTGAAACAAATGGGTCTGGAGGAAGTCACCTACTTAGTCCCAAACCGCTTCGAATACGGCTACGGTCTTACACCCGAAATAGTTGGTATTGCGGCGCAGTACCAGCCGGACGTTTTGATGACTGTTGATAACGGTATCGCCAGCATCGATGGAGTCGTGGCGGCGCGTATGCTGGGGATGAGTGTCATTGTGACCGACCACCATCTGCCGGGTGCTGAGCTTCCTGAGGCAGACATCATTGTTAACCCAAATCAGCCCGGGTGCTCGTTTCCAAGCAAAGCGCTAGCAGGCGTTGGCGTAATGTTCTACGTACTGACGGCACTTCGTGCCGAGTTGCGGCAACGGGGTTGGTTCGAGACCATGGGCATCGAAATGCCTAATTTGGCAGACGCTCTTGATTTGGTGGCTCTGGGCACGGTCGCAGACGTTGTGCCACTCGATAAAAATAACCGGACCTTAGTGGCAGCGGGTATTGCACGAATGCGAGCAGGTAGAGCGAGGCCCGGCATCGAGGCATTGTTTGAAGTAGCTGGACGCGATATCAGATCGGTGTCATCAACTGACCTCGGCTTCATTGCTGGCCCGCGGATTAATGCGGCGGGACGTCTAGACGACATGTCTGTTGGCATCGAATGCTTACTCTCCGAGTCGTCCTTTGCTGCGCGTGAGTTGGCGACTCAACTCAATGATTACAACCGGGAGCGCAAAGATATTGAGAGCTCAATGCAGGCTGATGCGCTAGCCCTTCTGGAAAATGGCACCTTCTCGGTATCAGACACCGACTTTGCACTATCACTTTACCAAGCGGACTGGCACCAAGGTGTTGTCGGAATCTTGGCTTCGCGAATCCGCGAGCGTTTCCATCGACCCACCCTGATTTTCGCGCAGGCAGGGGACGGCGAGTTGAAGGGTTCGGGACGCTCCATTGCGGGGTTTCATCTACGTGATGCACTAGATCGTGTCGCTACGCTAAACCCGGGCCTCATCACCAAGTTTGGTGGTCATGCCATGGCGGCAGGTTTAAGCCTGGCCGAAAGCAACTTGCCTAAATTCCGAGACGCGTTTAATCGTGTGGCGTCAGAGGCGATGAACGGTAACTTACCTGACCAAGTCCATTTAACGGATGGAGCGCTTGAGGCAGCCGATATGACGCTGCAGCTTGCAGAAGCAATCGAATCTGGTGGACCCTGGGGCCAGGCCTTTGAGCCGCCGTCATTTGACGGTGTTTTTGGCATAGCCGACATGCGTGTCGTGGGCGAGAAGCATCTCAAATTCCGCTTGATAACCGATGTGGGCATGCTGGATGCCATTGCTTTTAACGCAGATGTCGACAGCTGGATGGCTGATCGGCCTACAGCGGTTCGGTGTGTCTATCGGCCTTCGGTCAATGAGTACCGAGGTGAGCGTAAGCTTCAGCTTCAGCTCGATACCATTTGGCCAGCCCAATCCCACTGATCTTGTGGAACTCGCAGGCCGGCTCAGATAAAATCGGCGCCGCGTCAGGACACCGGAATAGTTCGTGGAAATTGCTCCCCTCATAAACCAACTGAAAGATATTCGCGCCCGTACAGACGTGCTTCGGGGGTATCTTTGACTTTCCTAACAAAAAGGACCGTCTGGCCGAGGTAGAGCTCGAGTTAGCCGAACCCAGTATCTGGGATGATCCCGACAAAGCACAAAGCCTGGGCCGTGAGCGCGCATCACTTGAGTTGGTTGTTCACACCATCGAAACACTGGATGCCGGTCACGAAGACGGCGTTGCGCTGCTCGAGCTAGCGCAAGCCGAGGACGATCAGGAAACCGCGGACGAAGTCGCTAGCGATATTGAGAAGCTCATTGCGCAGCTCGAGACCCTCGAGTTCCGTCGCATGTTTGCGGGTGAAATGGATCCCAATAATGCCTTCCTGGATATTCAAGCAGGATCAGGTGGAACTGAGGCGCAGGATTGGGCGGAGATGATACTGCGCATGTACCTGAGATGGGGTGAGAGTAAGGGCTTTAAGACGACCTTGACCGAAGCCTCTGCGGGCGAAGTGGCGGGAATCAAAAGTGCCACGGTTCAGTTTGAGGGCGAGTATGCCTTTGGATGGTTGCGAACCGAGACGGGTGTTCACCGTCTGGTCCGTAAATCACCCTTTGATAGCGGTGGACGACGGCATACCTCATTTTCGTCGGTTTTCGTCTCCCCGGAGATTGATGACAACATAGAAATTGACATAAACCCTGCGGATCTCCGCATTGATACCTATCGCTCGTCTGGAGCGGGCGGGCAGCACGTTAACACGACAGATTCTGCAGTGAGAATTACCCACGAGCCATCGGGTATTGTCGCCAGTTGCCAGACGGAGCGCTCCCAGCATCAGAACAAAGACAACGCCATGAAGCAGCTCAGGGCGAAGCTCTTTGAAATGGAGATGCTCAAGCGAAGCGCAGAGAAGCAAGCCATGGAAGACAGCAAAGCTGATATTGGCTGGGGAAGTCAGATCCGGTCATACGTACTGGATGATTCGCGCATAAAAGATTTACGAACAGGTGTGGAGAATCGCAACACACAGGCAGTGTTGGATGGTGCGCTTGACCCCTTTATTGAGGCCTCGCTGAAAAAGGGCCTGTAACCTAGGACAGCTTATGACTGACCCAACTTCAACAGACGAAAACAAGCTCATTGCGGAGCGTCGTGCCAAACTCGCGAAGCTGCGCGAGGCGGGGAATGCCTTTCCTAATGATTTTCGTCGCACGGCCATGGCTGGTGATCTGCAGACTCAATTTGGTGCCGAGACCAAAGAGGCGCTTGCTGAGCAAAATCGTTCCTTTGCTGTTGCTGGCCGGCTGATCCGCAACCGCGGTGCGTTTTTGCTGATCCAGGACGGATCGGACACCATTCAGCTTTATATTGACCGCAAGGGCTTGAACGAGGACACGCTGGAGGCCATTAAAGGCTGGGATCTCGGAGATGTCGTTGCGTCCTCGGGGGTGCTGTGTAAGAGCGGGAAGGGAGATCTCTACATCAATATGGAGTCTGCGCAACTGCTTACAAAGGCGTTGCGGCCGCTCCCTGATAAGTATCACGGACTTGCTGATCAAGAACTCAGATACCGTCAGCGTTATGTCGACCTAATTGCCAATCCCGAGGTTCGCGAGACCTTTCAGATACGATCACGCGTGATCGCGTTTGTGCGCTCGTTTTTGGATCGCCATGGATTTATGGAGGTCGAGACACCCATGCTGCACCCGATTCCCGGTGGTGCGACCGCACGTCCCTTCGCGACTCATCACAATGCGCTCGACATGCCGATGTTTATGCGGATAGCGCCTGAGCTGTATTTGAAGCGCTTAACGGTCGGCGGTTTTGAAAAGGTCTACGAGATTAATCGCAATTTCCGCAATGAGGGGCTCTCAACGCGTCACAACCCCGAGTTCACCATGCTGGAATTTTACTGGGCTTATGCGGACTATCGAGACGCAATGGATCTAACGGAACAGTTGCTACGTGAGCTGTCTCAGGATGTGCTTGGTACGACCGTGGTGCCCTGCGGTGATGACAGTATTGATTTTAGCCGACCGTTTGACCGTATGACGGTTACTGAAGCCATCCTTGCACACAACGCGACGATAACGCCTGAGCAGCTGGCATCTCGTGAATCAGCTTCCGCTGTATTGTCAGGGCTTGGCATTGACGTTAAAGCCGGTTGGGGACTTGGTCGCATCCACATGGAGATATTCGAGGAGATCGCTGAGCACCAATTGATCCAACCGACCTTCATTACTGAATATCCGACCGAAGTATCGCCACTGGCGCGTCGTAACGATGACAACCCAGACGTCACCGATCGGTTCGAGTTCTTTGTAGGGGGTCGAGAATTAGCTAATGGCTTCAGCGAATTGAACGATGCCGAAGATCAGGCGGAACGGTTCAGAGCGCAAGTGGCTGAGAAAGATGCAGGCGACGATGAAGCGATGCATTACGACCATGATTATATCCGAGCGCTAGAATATGGCTTACCGCCAACGGCGGGAGAGGGCATTGGTATTGATCGTTTGGTGATGCTCCTGACCAATTCGCCCTCTATTCGCGATGTGATTCTTTTTCCTCACATGCGCCCTGAGTGAATTAGTCACAACGTAACCCTAAAAGACTGCTATTCTCCAGCGATGAAAACGTTCACACACAAGCGATGGCTCTCTTCGGCAGTACTGATGGCAAGTGTTTTGCTGGTCGGCTGTCAGACCACTCCGGTCGCGGAAGAACAGACGTCTGCACCCGTTGAGGCGTCCCCCGCAGTGGTGAGGGAAACCCTGCCGGAGCTCAACATCCCAGAGTCAATCGTCGATGCGGGCTGCGATTGTTCTGAAGCGGTGGCCGACCCCGAGGAAACTTACTTCGATCGGGGCGTGAGAGCGTTGGCCGCTAGGGACTATGCTCAGGCGCTTAGCTATTTCGAAAGCCATGCAGATGCTGAAAACGACAATGCGCAACGAGAAGCCGAAATTGGCCTAGCCTTCATCGCAGTGCTCCGCGCAGATCGCAAAGCTAGTAATTCGTCGCAAGCACTGGATGATCGTGCTGAAATCATGTCTTTGGCGCTCGCTTTGCTGACACAGCTTGAGGACCGCGTGTCTGAGCTGGGCAAGAAAAACTCCAAGCTAGCCAGCGATCTGCAGAAGCGGGAGGCCGTTCTAAAACGGCTTCGTGAGCTCACATTGGGGCAATTGGAAGACTAACGTCAAACCGAGATCCTTCACCGGGTGTGGAGGAGAGCTTGATTGATCCGCCCAGCATGTCACAGAAGTTACTGACGATAGCCAAGCCCAGCCCGGTACCACCATAGTTAACACTGGTCTTGCTGTCAGCTTGCACAAAGGCCTGGAAGACTTTCGCTTGCTGCTCCTCTGTCATACCGATACCGCTGTCTGCAACACTGAGATGCAAGTAGTCGTCGCGGATGTCTGCGGCCACCGTGATGACACCATTTTTTGTGAACTTGCAGGCGTTTGAAAAGAGGTTGGTGAGTATCTGCTGGACTTTTGCCGGATCGCTCTCGACATCCGAATCCTGCGCACCACTGATATCGAGTTCGAGTCTGTTGTTGTTTTGCGCTAACAGCGGCGACAGCGCATCGCAGACCTGAACCACCAAGCCTGCAGCATTGAAAGGCTCGACACTCACAGACATCTTACCCGTCTCGATTTTCGAAAGATCCAAGATGTCATTGATGAGCGCCAACAACTGTCGACCGGAGAAAATAATAGTCGTGAGGTCGTGATGAAATTGATCGCGATCGATTGCTTCACCGTCTCCCAGCTCGTCTTGGAGCATTTCGGAATAGCCAATAATGGCGTTCAGTGGTGTTCTTAATTCATGCGAGACATTGGCGAGGAACATGCTCTTAGCTTCATTAGCGGCCTCTGCATCAGCGCGAGCCTCATTGAGGTCCGACATGGCGGTCTGTAGCGAGGCTGACATTTCATTGAATGTTTGAGCTAGGTTAGCAATCTCTCCCGCATCGCGATTTTCGTCGATTCTGTGGGTTAAATCGCCCGCGCCAAAGCGTTCTACACCAACACGCAATCGGAACAGCGAGGCGTTTGTTGTCCTAATCAGCGTCAATATCAGAACCAAGGTGATGGTGATCGAGCTGACGAAGGCAATGATGGTAATTCGGTCGGTAAGTTGAATGGTGTTGTCAATCACCGTGGACCGCTCCAAGGCCACCGCGTTCTGCTGATCAGCCAGTGTACGAAGGCTATCAACAGTTGTGTCGTAGGCATTGGCTGTCAGACGGGTTGGCAGGGCGGAGTTATTGTAATTGCGATAAAACTGAACCCACTCTTCAAGCAAGTCCGATGCCGCTTTGTAAAACTCACGGAACGCCGTTTCGGTCTGTACGTCGCTGAGGCCACCCAAGGCACGTAGTTGGTCAGAAATTGAGGCGAGTTCAGCGTTGGCCTGATCCCGCTGCGTCGCTCGTATGGGGGCATTTGTTTCCCGGAGCGCTGCCAGAACCTGAACACGTTGGTGTTCCGTTGCTAGACCCTGCTGAATGCCCCTAACGAGGACTGTTGCCTCTGTCGCAATGCGATACGCCATGACACTTTCACTTCGCGCATAACTACCCCAAAGGTGAGTAGCGACATTGAAGGCGAACAGCATCAATATCGAGGCTGACGCGAGGTAGAGGCGAGCTCGGAGCCCGAGGCGTGCAGTGATCATGCGTCACTGCCTTCTAAGAACTGATAAATCTTTGCTAGCAGGGCAGGAAAGTCGATGGGTTTGGTTTCGTATTCACTGCAGCCGGCGTTCATGGCGCGCTCTTTGTCCGCCGCCATCGCATGTGCTGTCAACGCGATAATCGGTATCTCGGCAATGGCAGGATCTTCTTTTGCCTTCTGTGTGGCCTCCCAGCCATCAAGGATAGGTAGTGTCATATCCATGAGCACAACGCCTGGCTGATGTTCTCGCATCATTTCCAGTGAAGAGACACCATCAGCGGCAGTGATGACCGTGAGGCCTGCTCGCGTTAATCGTCGCGTCAGCATGTCGCGATTGATATCGTTGTCTTCTACCAGTAGAACAGCCGAGTTACCCATCGCGTAATGCTCCCTCGATGGGATAAACAGTCAAGGTGCCAGCCATACCCTTGGCGTGAACCGTCCTACTATCGCCCACGATGAATTGGCTCTGATCCACAGCCAGTAGTGTTTGCTCGGATACCAGTATTTCATTGGGTCGTGCGTCGTCTTCTATGCGCGATGTCACATTGACCTGATGCCCTACGAAACCATATTTGGAGCGGCGCTCTGAGCCGATGTTGCCTGCGACCACCTCACCGGTATTGAGTGCAATAGCCATCTCCACTTCAGGGAGTCCATCCGCTTTATTTTCTGCGTTAACCTCCGCCATGGCCGCTTGCATTTCGATGGCACAGGTAACGGCTTGTGTCGCGTGTTCCTCGGACTCTGTGGGCGCACCAAACGCGGCCAGTACGGCATCACCCAAAAATTCATCAATGGTGCCGCCATGACGCAGAATAATATCGGTCATTTTGCCGAGATAGCGATTCAGTAACGCGACCACCTGCTCGGGTGGTAGATGCTCAACCAGTGTTGTAAAGCTTCGGATGTCGCTCATCATCAAGGTCACATTCCGAAGGTCTCCACCGAGCTGAAGGCCCTCGGGTTTTTCCAGAATCTCTTCAACGATCGCATCTGAAATATAGCGTCCGAAGGTCTGTCGGATGAATTGCTCACGTTTCTCAAGCTGCTCGCGATATTGTTCCTCTTTGTCGTGCCAGCGCTTGCGTTCGATGCCTGACTTAATGCGCGCACTGAGTAGCACTGAATTAACCGGTTTTAACAGGTAATCGTCAGCACCCACCTGAATGCAGTCAATAATCTGGTCCATATCCTGGCGACCCGAGATCATGATGACCGGCAGCGCACGCAGGTATTCGTCGGCTTTGATCTGTGCCAAGACTTCTCGACCATCAATACCCGGCATGACAAGGTCGAGTAACACAATATCGATCTCGGTATCTCGCAATCGATCCAGAGCCTCACGACCTGACTCGGCGGTTATAACTTTACACTGCATTTTTCCAAGGAGGCGCGACATCAGGTCGAGATTTTCAGGCAGGTCATCCACGACGAGGATGGTGCAACCTTCAAACGTCTCCACGGAACGGGTTGCTTGAGGCAGGCTTTCCGGCGTTTTTGGTGCCCCCGAGCTGGCAGTCAACTCATCGATCATCTCCGTAATGGCCAAGCGTATTGATCCTATGACTTCGTCGTCCGAATCGAGCAGCATTTCGCCGTAACCCTTAACTGCCGCGACGGCGTTGAGCAGGTCATGTCGGTTGGATTTGCCACGAGATACCATCGCATTTAGCCGCTCGATGGCCATTGATAGGGCAGAGAGATCGTCAGCCAGCTCGTCGGTGCTTTGCTTTTTGATCTCGCCCAATTGCGGAATCAGCTTCATTCCAAGCCCGGATGCACGATTTAAGTCAGTTTCTGACACTAATATTGAGCCAATTCGTTAGTTTCTTCGAAGTAAAGTATATCGTGCTTAAGACTTTGCACTAGTAGGGATAGGCGAGAGCGATTGCTTCAGTTAGAATTGTAAATATTGCACAAAGAGTAAGTTGTCATGCTGGACCAAGTCGAAATATTCCACGGCCTGAGTAGAGAAGAGTTGGCAGCGCTCGAGGATTCGAGCTCGTCCGAAAATTACCCCAAAAATACGGTGGTCATTCAAGAGAATGAACCCGCCGACGCGTTGTATGTCATCGAGTCGGGTCGAGTGAAAGTTTATTGCAGCGATAAGAACGGCAAAGAGTTCATCATGAATTCATTGGGCGTTGGCGATTACTTCGGTGAGCTTGCACTGCTAGACGACTCTGCGCGATCAGCATCGGTAAGAACGGTAGAACCGTGTCAGTTTCGGATTGTCAAAAAAGAGGATTTCTCTAAAGTTCTCACGGACAATCCCGGCATCACACAGCAATTGCTCGGTAACCTTGCGGCGCGCGTCCGTAAGCTGACAACGGACGTTAAAAACCTGGCCTTGCAAGACGTTTATGGGCGGGTAGCAAACGTGCTGATGGATCTGTCCCACGAGCGTGGCGATGGCACCTTGTTTGTGCCGGAAAAGCTCACTCAGCAGGACATTGCTGATCGTGTCGGTGCGTCACGCGAGATGGTCGCTCGCATACTGAAAGATCTCACAATCGGCGAGTACATTCGCTTCGAGGGACGCCACATCGTCATTAATACCCGGTTGCCTGCAAAGTACTGAGCTCGGCTGGGTGAGACTCCAGCTTTCAGTCTTGGGTTTCCGAAACCACGGTGGTTAGCCCGCCGCGATGTAGGCGTACCGATACCGAATCTCCTACATTCGCTTCACTACTGTCTGTGATTACCTGACCCTGTTCGTTGCTGACAATGGCGTAGCCGCGCTCAAGCGTGGCCAGCGGGCTGAGGCTGGTTAGTAATGTTTTGAGATGATCAACGCGCTGAGAGTCACGTCGAATCACTTTCTCCACTTGGGATGGGAGGCGTTCACCCATTGCACTGATCGCTTCCTTTCGCGCTTTGATGATCA
The DNA here is from genome assembly GCA_038143085.1 of Halieaceae bacterium. Lineage (GTDB taxonomy): Bacteria > Pseudomonadota > Gammaproteobacteria > Pseudomonadales > Halieaceae > Luminiphilus. Next base: position 36,500 of record JAYQLG010000005.1, on the reverse strand, counting down.
TCTGAGGTGAAGCTGCTGAGAGCGACAGGTGAGCCTGATTAAGGCGCTGCTTATCTCTCGTTAGGTGTTGCTTGATCATTAGACTCGCGCGCTCTTTTGCACGGCTCAGTCGCTCCTGAATGAGTGTTAATCGTTGTCTTGGGTGGGTTAGCCGCGCTTGCAGGTTCGTCACTGTGGCACGGCGCTCGTTCAGTTTCTGCTGGGTCAGTAGCTTCAGTCGAGCGCAGTGACTATCGATGAGCTGTAACCATTCGAGGCTGTCGCGCGTTACCAGTTCAGCGGCTTGAGACGGGGTGGCGGCCCTGATATCCGCCACCAAATCCGACACACTGAAGTCGATTTCATGCCCCACCGCTGAAACGATGGGTATGGTCGATCCGGCAATCGCCCGAGCGACGATTTCTTCATTGAAACACCAGAGATCTTCAAGCGATCCGCCACCTCTGCCAACGATTAATACATCAAGCGCTCGTTGTTTAGTGGTGACCAGCCTATTGGCCTCATCAATCGCATCCGCAATTTGTTGCGCTGCAAGTGACCCTTGAACTTGCACAGGAAACAACGCGATATGGCTGGAGGGCGAGCGTCGGCCCAGTACGCTGATGATGTCCTCAATGGCGGCACCTGTTGGTGAAGTGATGACGCCAATTCGCTCACAGTGCTCCGGCACGGGTAGTTTGCGAGCAGAGTCGAATAGCCCTTCCGACTGAAGCTTTTGTTTTAAAGCCTCGAGCTGCCGTTGAAGCGCCCCGTCTCCCGATGCCTCCATGTGATCGACAATGAGCTGGTAGTCGCCGCGGGCTTCGTAGATGGACAATAGACCACGCACAATGACCGAGTCGCCGACTTTAGGCTGAAATTTTACCGATAGATTGGCACGTCTAAACATGGCGCATCTCAGTTGAGAGCGACCATCCTTCAATGAGAAGTACCAGTGTCCCGAATTGGGCTTTGATAGATCACCAATCTCGGCTTCAACACACACTTCGCCCAGGTGATTCTCCAAAAGCGACTTCGCTTTTCGGTTTAGTTCACTGACGCTGACAGGGGTTGGTTTGGGTAACGGCATGTGTGCTTTTCGAATTCGTCGAGATTGTTCAGATTTAACCTTAAGCGTACAATATTGGGTTTACTAAACGCGACAACCACGAGGTATTGATGTTACGAATCGCTCAAGAAGCGCTCACGTTTGACGACGTACTCCTTCTCCCTGGTTACTCCGAGGTAACTGCGAAGGACGTTTCGCTCGTCACAAAACTGACTCGGAACATCAATTTAAACTTACCACTGGTTTCAGCGGCCATGGATACCGTGACGGAAGCAGGTCTTGCCATCGCACTCGCTCAAGAGGGTGGCATTGGTATCGTTCACAAGAACCTCACGGTACAAGAGCAGGCCGAGCAAGTCCGACGCGTTAAGAAGTTCGAAAGTGGTGTCGTTAAAGATCCGATCACCATTGATCACACGGCTACGATCGCAGAGCTCATTGAGTTGACACGAGCAAACGGTATCTCAGGCGTCCCTGTCATGAAAGACGGTGACCTTGCCGGTATTGTTACCCGACGCGATCTACGATTTGAAACGGATACCTCGCAATCGATTTCGGCGATTATGACCCCCCGAAATCAGCTAGTAACTGTGAAAGAGGGCGCCAGTTCGGATGAAGTGCAGCGGCTCCTACATCAGCACCGCATCGAAAAAATTCTGGTGGTAGATGACGCTGGGGCGTTAAAGGGCCTGATCACAGTCAAGGATTTTGATAAAGCAGAGTCGTTCCCTGACGCCTGTAAAGACCAGTATGGACAGTTGCGAGTAGGTGCTTCGGTAGGCACCAGTGCAGACACCGATGAGCGTGTGGACGCGCTGGTGACTGCTGGGGTTGATGTGCTGGTAGTCGACACGGCCCACGGCCATTCTATGAATGTTCTGAACCGTGTTCGCTGGATCAAAGACAACTACCCGATGGTCGATGTAATCGGCGGCAACATTGCGACCGGAGACGCGGCTCTTGCGCTGGCTGATGCTGGTGCTGACGGTGTCAAAGTAGGTATTGGCCCCGGCTCAATTTGCACCACACGAATTGTGACTGGCATGGGTGTACCACAGATTAGCGCCGTATCTAATGTGACGGATGCGCTGGCAAGCACAGACATACCCCTCATAGCAGATGGTGGCATTCGTTTCTCAGGTGACATTTCAAAAGCGCTGGTAGCTGGTGCCCACTCGGTCATGCTGGGTGGCATGTTTGCGGGTACCGAAGAAGCGCCCGGTGAGGTAGAACTGTTTCAGGGGCGGACTTATAAGTCCTACCGTGGCATGGGTTCGATTGGTGCCATGGCGCAGAAGCAAGGCTCCTCCGACCGTTATTTCCAGGACTCCAGCGTAGGTTCTGAGAAATTGGTGCCCGAAGGAATCGAGGGACGTGTTCCTTATAAAGGGCCTGTTTCAGCGATTATTCATCAGCTAATGGGTGGCGTGCGGTCGTCCATGGGCTATGCCGGTTGTGTCAGCATTCCCGAAATGCGGACCAAGCCGCAATTCGTGAGAGTGACATCTGCGGGCATGTCGGAATCGCACGTACACGATGTCTCAATTACCAAAGAAGCACCCAATTACCCGGTTCGCTGAGTCGCAAAACGAGTCAGTCCATACAATTCAACCGTGAGGACACGATGAGCCAGGACATCCATCGGCATCGCATTCTTATTCTCGATTTTGGCTCTCAATACACGCAGCTCATAGCGCGCCGCGTTCGAGAAATTGGCGTTTACTGTGAGATCTATGCCTGGGATGTAACCGAGGCGGACATTCGTGGCTTTAACGCCTCGGGCATCATCCTCTCTGGTGGCCCTGAGTCGGTTACTGAACAAGATTCACCGCGTGCCGCCGATGTCGTTTTTGAACTCGACCTTCCTGTCCTAGGCATTTGCTACGGCATGCAGACCATGGCCGCCCAGATGGGTGGGGCGGTACAGGGATCTGATACATCCGAATTTGGCTATGCCGAAATTCAAAGCGTGACTGAGGATCGACTTTTATCAGGTCTCGCCGATCGAACTGACGAGAATGGTCGAGGGATACTCGATGTTTGGATGAGCCACGGAGACAAAGTGACTCAACTCCCTGACGCATTTGTTCGTACGGCAGAAACTGACAGTTGCCCTATTGCCGCTATGGCTCACGCTGAGAAGCCGTGGTTTGGTATTCAATTTCACCCAGAGGTGACGCATACCTCATTGGGCAAAGAGATCATGTCGCGGTTTGTCATCGATATCTGCGGCTGTGAGGCGTTGTGGACGCCTGCCAATATTGTTGAAGACGCAATCCAGACAGTACGAGCGAAGGTCGGTTCGGATAAGGTGCTCTTAGGCCTGTCGGGAGGCGTTGACTCGTCTGTGGTTGCTGCACTGCTCCACAAGGCCATAGGCGATCAGCTGACTTGCGTCTTTGTTGATAACGGATTGTTGCGTCTCAACGAGGGCGATCAGGTCATGGAGATGTTTGCCTCGAACATGGGTGTGAAAGTCATTCGCGCTGACGCACAGGAGCGATTCCTCTCGCGTCTTGCCAGTGTGTCCGAACCAGAGGCGAAGCGAAAAATTATTGGGAACACCTTCATTGACGTGTTTGACGAAGAGGCGGCGAAGCTGACCGAGGTCAAATGGCTAGCGCAAGGCACGATCTACCCCGACGTGATTGAGTCTGCCGGCTCTAAAACCGGTAAGGCGCATGTCATTAAGTCGCACCACAATGTGGGTGGCCTACCCGAGGATATGGCCCTCGAGTTGGTAGAGCCTCTGCGTGAGCTCTTCAAAGATGAAGTGCGTCAAATCGGTCTGGAGCTTGGATTGCCGGAATCGATGGTCTTCCGTCATCCTTTCCCGGGGCCCGGTCTGGGCGTCCGAATCTTGGGTGAGGTGAAGCATGAGTATGCTGAGCTACTTCGTCGTGCTGATGATATTTTTATCTCTGAGCTCAGAAAGTCGGGATGGTACGATAAAACGAGCCAGGCATTTGCTGTATTCCTACCCGTCAAGTCGGTAGGGGTCGTGGGCGACGGTCGTCGTTACGAGTACGTTATCGCGCTGCGTGCTGTGCAAACGATCGACTTCATGACGGCAAAATGGGCGCACCTGCCTTACGAACTGCTTGAGACCGTTTCCAATCGCATCATCAATGAAATATCAGGCATCTGGTCGGTGTACCCCAGTTGATGGCTGATTTCACTCTTCAAACTGGCGGGTATAAATGAGGCGGCGCCTTGCTTCACCAGGATTCGTTGTGCAATGAATCCTTTGGCACTCATATTTCAGTGTTGACGGCATACTCTATTGAGGGTTGATGTCGAGACATTCAGATTTTCTGCGTAGTCTTTAACACTCAGGTGACTGCGGAAATTTTGATCAACGATTGTTTTAAATTGCTCGAGAACTCGTGCATGAGGACTCGTTTTTAAATGACCTCGTTTCTGTGAGTCCATATGACGAGATGTATGGGTCAAAAAGAGTGCACTGAGCATCATGAGTGACGCTGATCTTCCGGCAGCCCCCCCCTCAAGCTCTCCTCGCATCAGTGATAAATAGGTTTCAGCTGCGTCGCCGCATCTCCTTCGGGCTCAAGCTGAATCGCTGATGGTGTTGCAGTAAATTATCGAAAAACGCGACAGTCTGTGTCTGTCGAATGGTCGTGAGAATGGTGTCGGTCAATGTGACAACAAAACCCTGTGTATTCGGGGTAAATATGAACTCATGAACGGTACCCATTGGCACGGTGATAAACCCGAAGCCTTCGACGATGTAGGTCTGGCTGTCAAGGTGAACTTCAACTGAACCCGATATCAAACAGATGATTTGAAATAACCGGCCATGGTAGTGAGGCTTAATGAGCCACCCCGCTTCCCGGCTGCGCTCGTGTATCTCTTCAAGGTGCAGGCCTAGGTCATGCCGAGGGTCAATTGCCTCGCCATAAAGACCGTAGTTTGGTATTTGAGTGGTGGCGGATAAATCTGACATTTGATTCATAAATACAATTATATGGGCGAAATCTGCCTTAAATATTCCTTTTTTTGATCCAAAATTACAAGCATTGTGAAGCTAATGGGTTGTTTGATATGGAAAACATCAAAACCAGTGTCGCCATTATTGGCGCGGGACCGTCGGGCCTATTGCTTGGGCAATTGTTGAGTAAGCAAGGAATAGATAATGTCATTCTTGAGCGAGTGAGCGGAGACTACGTTCTGAGTCGCATAAGAGCGGGCATTATGGAGCAAGGCCTCGTCGATCTTGCAAGGCAGGCGGGCGTGATAGGTCGGCTCGAAGCTGAAGGCGAAGTTCATGATGGTGTTGAATTTGCAATCGACGGTGAGCGTATTCGCCTTGACCTCAGGGAGCTGACGGGCGGTGATGCCGTTACCTGTTATGGTCAAACTGAACTTACGCGGGACTTGATGGAAGCCCGCGAATCTTCCAACGTTAGCACTTATTACGAGGTTGAGTCGGTCGAGCTGCACGCAGTGAAGACTGAAGCGCCATACGTTACCTTCGTTCAGGGGGAGCTGTCATATCGACTGGATTGCGATTACATCGCTGGGTGCGATGGATTTCATGGTGTGTCTAGAAGGACCATACCGCAGTCCGAGCGAAAAGAATTTGAGCGCATTTTTCCTTTTGGCTGGCTGGGCGTGCTTTCTGATACCCCGCCAGTCAGTGAAGAGCTCATTTACGCTAAGAGCGAGCGCGGATTTGCATTGGCCAGTAGGCGGTCGGCGACACGTTCTCGGTATTATATTCAGGTGCCGCTCACCGATAAGGTCGATGACTGGAGCGACGATCAGTTTTGGGCAGAGTTGAAACGTCGCTTGCCGACTGACGTTGCAGAGCGATTGATCACGGGCCCGAGTATAGAAAAAGTATTGCGCCACTGCGCTCGTTCGTTTGCGAACCCATGCAATACGGTCGGCTCTTCTTAGTTGGCGACGCAGCCCACATCGTGCCGCCAACGGGCGCTAAAGGACTTAATCTGGCCGCGTCAGATGTGGCTGTTCTTAATCAAATAATGACACGCGTTTATCATGATGGTGATACCGCATGCATTGATCGCTACTCAGAAATCGCTCTACGCCGTGTCTGGCACGGTGAGCGTTTTACTTGGTGGATGTCTAGCATGCTCCACGACTTCGGCGACGAAGACGGTCCTGGCATGGACGCGGCCACGTTTGCCAGGTTTATGGAGTCAGAGCGAGATTATTACTTGCGCACGGAAGAAGGTCAGCGTGTCATCGCAAAGCAGTACGTGGGTCTGCCGTATCAACAGCTTTAATAGTTACAGAGATGCGGCCATGCAGAATAAAAACGGAAAGATAAAAGGGGGCGTTTATGTCTGTATGCGTAACTAATATAGCCCGAGTTCCGCCTGAGACTATCTCGTGCTTTGAAGGGGCAGAATCGGCTACCGTCCACGAGGCGCAAGGGCGTAAAGGCCTTCTCGCCGAGTACATGCGGCCTATTTACCGACCTGCGCGCATCGCAGGAACGGCTGTTACCTGTGAAGTTGCCCCTAACGATAACTGGATGATTCACGTTGCGGTTGAGCAATGCCAACCGGGCGATATTTTGGTTGTGGCGCCCACAAGTCCCTGCACGGATGGTTACTTCGGAGACCTTCTGGCGACCTCGCTACAGGCGCGCGGCGCACGCGGTTTGATCATTGACGCTGGCGTGCGTGATACCGCCACGCTGGCTGAGATGGGTTTTCCCGTCTGGTCCAAAGCTATCCACGGACAGGGTTGCGTTAAGGAGACCGTTTGTAACGTCAACGTGCCGGTCGTCTGCGCGGGAGCGCTCATACGCCCTGGCGATCTTATTGTTGCGGACGATGATGGCGTCGTTGTAGTGGCACGAAACGAGGCGGCCGAGGTCTATACGAAAATGACACAGCGACTCGCGAACGAGGAAGAGAAGCGAGCGAGGCTTGCGAGTGGCGAGTTGGGTCTTGATATCTACAACATGCGTGAGCGGCTCGAACAAAAAGGCTTGCGCTATGTCGATCAATCCGAGGTCGATTTGTAGTGCAAACCTCGGTTCCTTGCATGATGTTTCGAGGCGGGACGTCGAAGGGCCTATACTTTCTGGCGTCTGATTTACCCAAATCGACCTCAGAGCGAGATCGATTATTGCGCGCGGCGATGGGCTCTCCTGATGAGCGACAGATCGATGGTATGGGTGGTGCGCACCCGCTAACCAGTAAAGTGGCCATTATCAGTCCGTCGAATGATGAAAACGCTGATGTTGACTATCTTTTTCTTCAAGTAAGCGTTGATTCAGAGTTGGTTTCGAGCGCGCAGAACTGCGGCAATATTTTGGCGGGTGTTGGCCCATTCGCAATAGAGAGTGGTTTGGTCACGCCGACAGCGGGTAACACTAAGGTGCGCGTGAATTTGCTGAACACCGGTGCAAAGCGGAGGTCATTGTTCAGACGCCCGATGGCGTCGTGACGTACGACGGGGACGCAAGAATAGATGGTGTGCCGGGGACTGCGGCGCCGGTGCTTTTGGAGTTTTTGGATATTGCCGGCTCTAGTTGCGGGAGCCTTTTGCCCACTGGCAACGTTTTGGATCGCATTCAAGGCGTGGAGGTGACCTGCATCGATAACGGCATGCCCGTGGTGTTACTGCGTGCGTCCGATCTGGGTGTTTCGGGGACAGAGGCACCTGAGGTGCTCGAGGCGAATGATGAGCTCAAGGCGCGGGTTGAACGTATTCGACTGGCTGCTGGAGAGCGCATGAATCTTGGTGATGTCTCTGAAAAGACAGTGCCGAAAATGTCATTGGTATCGCCACCCGTCTCGGGGGGAGCGATCAATACGCGAACATTTATTCCTCACCGTGTACATGATGCTGTGGGCGTCCTGGGTTCTGTGAGTATCGCAACCGCTTGTCTTATGCCGGGTTCAATCGCTAGTGAAGTGGCATCAACCAATAGTGCAAACGGAGGCTCACTCTTGGATGTAGAACATCCGACGGGCTTTTTTACGGTAGATGTCGAAGTGTTGGGCACAGGCCCGGAGCTTTCGGTTAGGCGAGCCTCTTTACTGCGCACCGCGCGGTTACTGATGCATGGCGAGGTAATGGTGCCTAGTGTTGCTAAGGAGACATCAAAGTGAGTGCGCTGCAGGTCGCCGTTGTTGGTTTGGGTGAACTCGGTAATACCTTGGTCGAGGATCTGCTCAATGAGACGCGTCATGAGATTCGGGTTTGGGATTGGCGCTTTGATGATCCGTCGTCCTCGGCGGCGTCGCATCTGTGCGCCTTGCAAGCCGAGAGCAAATTGCGGTCGCAGATTCTGCGTTCTCAGCGCTCAGTGGGTGCCATGTTGTTTTCTCGGCGGTGACGGCTGATCAAGCAATTCCTTGTGCTGAGAGTGTTATGGCAAGTCTGGAGGATGGCGCCTTTTACGTAGACGTCAATTCCATATCGCCGCAGGCCAAATGCCGAATCAGAGATATCGTGGCTGAGAAAGATGGCCGATTTGTTGAGGCCTCTGTGATGTCGCCGATTTTTCCGTTACGCAGTAAGGCGCCTATTTTGCTCGGTGGTGATCATGCACAGGCGTTTTTGAAACTGGCCGAGGCGTTGCCACTATCCAATTTGAGTGTGGCGTCGACTCAGTGGGGTGTTGCTGCGGCAACAAAGATGTGCCGGAGTGTCGTGGTGAAGGGCATCGAAGCCTTGGTAACAGAATCGCTCCTTTCCGCCCGACATTACGGTGTTGAGTCGACGGTACTCGCGTCTCTTTCAAATCTTTTTCCGAGGGACGATTGGGAGACCTATGCAAAGTACCTGATCGCACAAGAAGCTTGCAGCACGGTGAGCGGCGTGCAAGCGAGATGCGAGAAGCGGCAAAAACTGTGGAAGCTGCAGGTGTCTCTCCTGGATGAGTCTTGCTACCGTCGACCGTCAGGCATGGGCGCCCCAGCATCAGCCCAGCGCCACCCCCGAGTCGCTGTTCGACCTTTTGGATGTCATCAATTCCAGCGCAACTGAGGTCTCTCAGAACGAGATTGGAGAAATACAATGATTATCGATTGTCACGGTCACTACACGACCGCACCGAAAGCGCATCAAGACTTCCGAGAGGCGCAACTGCTTGCTCATAAGATGGGGCAACCTGCTCCGGCACTGCCAAAAATTTCTGATGATGAAATTGCAGAAAGTGTTGAATCTAATCAACTCAAACTGTTGCGAGAGCGCGGTGCTGACATGACTATTTTCTCGCCTAGAGCATCCGCAATGGCTCATCACTTGGGTGACAGAGGGGTGTCTGAACAATGGACCGCGGCCTGCAACGACCTGATTAAACGGGTTGTTGATTTGTATCCCGAAACCTTTCATTGGTGTCTGTCAGCTACCGCAGTCTCCTGGGGTGTCGATTGAATATGCGATTGGTGAGCTAGAGCGCTGCGTGAATGAGTTAGGTTTCGTGGGGTGCAACTTAAACCCCGATCCCTCGGGCGGACATTGGACGTCACCTCCTTTGACTGATCGCAGCTGGTATCCGTTTTTCGAGAAAATGGTTGAGCTCGATGTGCCAGCCATGATCCACGTTTCGGGTTCCTGTAATGCCAACTTCCATGCCACTGGCGCGCACTACATCAACGCTGACACCACCGCCTTCATGCAATTTATTCAGGGGGACTTATTCGCGGATTTTCCTGACCTACGCTTCATCATTCCGCACGGCGGTGGGGCTGTGCCATACCACTGGGGGCGTTACCGGGGTCTTGCCGACATGCTTTCTAAGCCAAGATTGTCTGATCACGTTATGAAAAACGTGTACTTCGATACCTGCGTCTACCACCAGCCGGGAATCGATTTATTGTTCGAGGTCATCGATATCGACAATATTTTGTTTGGCTCAGAAATGGTGGGTGCCGTGAGAGGCATTGATCCGGAGACGGGGTATTACTTTGACGACACCAAGCGGTACATCGATGCGCTTAATCTCTCGGAGCAAGACAGCTCAGCGGTCTTTGAAGGCAATGCTCGTCGGGTTTAACCCCGGCTCGATGAGGCACAAAAGGCACGAGGTAAGTAGATCATGGGTGACTTTAAAATGGATTTTGGATGGCGGGTTTATCACCCTAATCCTAGGAAACCCGCCTTTGTTCCACCAGCAGGCGCAGTGGATGCGCACTGTCACGTCTTTGGCCCGGGTGATCGCTTTCCCTACGCGCCAGAGCGCAAATACACGCCATGTGATGGTCCTAAGGAGATGCTCTGGCGATTGCGGGATCATCTTGGGCTGAGCCGAAATGTCATCGTTCAGGCGACGTGCCACGGCGCTGACAACCGCGCGTTGGTCGATGCTTTAAACGATGCCAATGGACTCGCTCGAGGCGTAGCTACGGTCAAAGCAACGGTGACTGACGAGGAGCTAAGTGCTTTGCATGATGCTGGAGTACGCGGCGTGCGTTTCAACTTTGTTAAGCGCTTGGTCGATAAACTCCCGTTCGATGCGTTGGAGACGATTTCTGAAAAAATTGCGCCGTTGGGTTGGCACGTGGTGATCTACTTTGAAGCGCAGGAGTTGCCTGAATTGGCAAGCTTCTTTGCGGCGCTCCCGACAGACGTGGTCGTTGATCACATGGGGCGCCCCGACGTTTCCCAGCCCTTAGATGGCCACGAGTTTGGACGTTTCATAGCTCTACTTCAGGATAATCCGAACTTCTGGTGCAAAGTGAGTTGCCCTGAGCGGCTAACGTTGCAACCGAGTGCCGCCTACGATGACGTCGTGCCGTTCGCGCGCCATGTTGTCGAGACTTTTCCTGATCGCGTGTTATGGGGCACCGATTGGCCGCACCCCAACATGCGTTCGCACACGCCCGACGAGGGAGACTTGGTGGATTTTATTCCACGCATTGCCCAAACCGCAGAGCTACAGCGGAAACTACTTGTCGATAACCCCATGAGACTGTACTGGCCCTAGGAGTCCGCCAGTTAATTGTCCGAGAGATAGGAGAGAGCTGCATGAAAGTATTGGTTGCGGGTCCAGGTGCATTTGGTATCAAACATTTGGACGGTATAAAGGAAATCGACGGCGTTGACGTGGTTTCTCTGGTCGGTCGGACGCTCGAAAAAACGCAAGCTGTGGCTGATGCTTACGGCATTGCGCATGTTTCAACCAACTTGGCGGAGGCGCTCGTTGAGACTGAGGCTGATGCAGTCATTTTATGCACGCCGACACAGCAGCATGCTGCGGAGGCCATTCAATGTATGCGTGCTGGCAAACACGTCCAGGTTGAGATTCCGTTGGCAGATAGCTGGGCCGACGCGGAGGCGGTACTTGAGACACAGAGAGGGACAGGCTTGGTATGCATGGTAGGCCATACGCGGCGCTTCAACCCGTCCCATCAGTGGGTTCAAAACCGAATCGACGCCGGTGAGTTATCGATTCAACAGATGGATGTGCAGACGTATTTTTTCCGACGTCAGAATATGAATGCCAAAGGCGAGCCAAGAAGCTGGACCGATCACCTGCTGTGGCATCACGCAGCGCACACAGTCGATCTTTTCGCCTACCAAGCGGGCTCTCCGGTTGTTAAAGCGAATGTTTTGCAAGGCCCCGTGCACGGCGAACTGGGTATTGCGATGGATATGTCGATTCAAATGCTGGCTGAGAATGGCGCAATTTGTACGCTGTCTCTGTCGTTTAACAATGATGGCCCCTTGGGGACCTTCTTCCGGTATATCTGTGACAACGGGACTTACATTGCACGATACGACGATCTGGTTGATGGCCGCGAAAATGTCATCGACGTGTCGAAGGTCGACGTGTCAATGAACGGGATTGAGTTGCAAGACCGTGAGTTTTTCTCTGCCATTGCCGAGAACCGAGAGCCAAATTCAAGCGTCAGCAAAGTGCTGGCTTGCTATCGCGTACTCCACGATCTCGAGCAACAACTGACGCAGGGCTGATATTGGCGTCTTGAGGGTGATGATGGATACAAGGTATATCGCAGGTAAAGCCGTTGGCGCTTTAGGGTTTGGCTGTATGAATGTCAGCCATGCTTACGGGAATCCGCCCGTTAGAGAGGCGGCGCAGGCGCTTCTTCGCCGAGCGGTCGATATGGGTGTTCGACACTTCGATACAGCAGCGCTATGGTTTTGGTAGTAACGAAAAGTTAGTGGGAGAGACACTCGCTCCCTACCGCAAGGAGATTTTTCTCGCCAGTAAGTGCGGCATGACCGGTGTCGAGGGAAGGCGGGTTATTGATGGTCGACCCGAGACGCTGATGACGACCATAGACGATTCACTTCGCAATCTGCGCACTGACTTTATCGACTTGTATTACCTTCACCGCTGGGACAAATCCGTGCCTATTGAGGACAGTGTGGGTGCGCTTGCGTGCATGGTTGACGCGGGCAAGATTGGTGCCATTGGGCTATCGGAGGTATCTGAGCGAGCTTTGCGCAGCGCACACGCCGTTCATCCCATTGCCGCGGTTCAAAAGGAATACTCGCTCTGGACACGAAATCCCGAACTCGGTGTGCTCGATGCGTGTGCTGATCTTGGAGCGGCTTTCGTGGCCTTTAGCCCTGTTGGCCGTGGGTTCCTGAGCGGTGGCGTGGATGAGGCGGCATCGATGGCCGAAAAAGACATTCGACGGGGCATGCCGCGATTTCAGGGTGCGAACTTTGAAGCCAACCAGGCATTATTTAGGCAATTGCAGGCGTTGGCTGAAGAGGGGGGTTGTACGCCAGCGCAGCTTTCCTTGCGTTGGTTGTTGGCAGAGGCCCCGCATATTATTCCCATTCCAGGCACGCGGTCTGAAAATCATCTCATCGAAAATCAAAGAACGCTCGAGCTGGATATCAGCCCCGAACTTCTGGCGCGAGCTGGACAGCTCATTAACCAAAATAGTGTGCAAGGCGAGCGTTATCCGCCAGCAACCCAGGCTGAAATCGACACAGAGGAGTTCTAGCTATGGTTTGGAAAGAACATGAATACGAATCAATTCCCGGCAGTTACGTCTTCGATGGGAAGCGAGCTCACAGTGCTTACGAACTAAATAAGCTGTTTTATTCGTTCAATAACGAAGAGGGTCGCGCGGAGTTCGATAGAGATCCGGCAGCCTATTGCGACAAGTTTGGTCTAACGCCAGAGCAAAAACGCTTGGTGGTCGAGCAAGATTTTCTGGGTGTGCTGAGATCGGGTGCGAATATCTACTTCATGGCGAAGTTCTCAATTCCGAGAGGTGTGACCGTACAAGACACTGGTGCTGCTTTTCAGGGCATCACGGGCGACGAGTTCCGTGAAAAACTATTAGAGAAGCGAGAGGGGTTAGAGGCGCGCCTCGAGCGTGAGGGTGGTTTTTGGAATGGCTAAGATTATCGGTGGTATTACCACGTCACACATCCCCGCAGTTGGCAATGCGATTAGCGACGGATTGACCCAGGAGCCCTACTGGAAGCGCTTCTTCGACGGTTACGGACCCGTGAAGGATTGGCTTGAGGACAAAAAACCGGATCTCATCGTCATCGTTTACAACGATCATGGACTTAACTTTTTCCTCGACAAGATGCCAACTTTTGCCATTGGTTGCGCTGATCAATATACGAATGCCGATGAAGGCTGGGGGTTGAAACCTACCAGCCCTTTTCAAGGTGATGCCGCGTTTTCTTGGCACGTAGCTGAATCGCTGATTCATCAAGAGTTCGATATGTGTACTTGTCAGGAGATGCTGGTTGATCACGGTTTTGTGAATCCAATGCGGGTCCTGTTTGGTGATCACGAGGTTTGGCCGGTAAAATCCATTCCGCTCGCGGTTAATATTGTTCAGCATCCGATACCCAGTGCTCGCCGGTGTTACAACCTTGGGAAAGCACTTAAACAGGCCATCGAGTCGTATCCGGAAGACCTCAAGGTCGTTGTGGCAGGTACAGGCGGCATGTCACACCAGTTGCAGGGCGAGCGCGCGGGAATGATCAATGTTGATTACGACCTGGCGTGCATCGATAGCGTCATTAACAACCCCGATTGGTTGGCGGATCAGAACGCGACCGAAATTATAGAGCAGGCGGGGACAGAGGGTATTGAGACTATTATGTGGTTGGTGATGCGCGGCGCCCTAGGCGACGACGTTACCTGTCTTCACAAACACTATCACGCGCCGATTTCGAACACTGGTGCGGGGGTTTTGTTGCTCGAAGGCCATTAGCGGTGTCCCGAGCGCCTACCGAGGCAATGCGCGCACGGCTGTGAAGTAATCCTCTGTGTCGTTATGGCAACTGAGAGGTTAGTTCGATTCGATGGCAATCAGTTCTTCGAGAATCTTACGTGCGTACATCCCACCCCTATCGATATTCAAGTTCATCAGGGGGCGGCCCGGGTTTTCAACAACCGGGCTTGTTGTGATTCGAGCATTTCCAGATCTTCGGTGAAAATACGATGTTGTGAGTCTCGAATCTGAATTGTCAGGGACTGGTTTTCTACCGCGAAGTTACGTGCCAGACCCCAGAAGTACCAGCAACTGGTCGCTGTCTCAGGCGTAATCAAGTCGACCACGATGCCAGAGGCCTTGTGTTCCTCCGGGGGCATCGATACCACCGGTATCAACATGTGCGACACCAACATCGATCATCACACTCCCCGGCGGGCTGAAGCGGCATATCTGCCATCGATCCACCGGTAGCGTGTGATCGACATTATTGCCTTTGAGGGCTTCCTGCCAGAATGGCGGCGCGGGAACATTCTTCATCAGGCGACTGACGATAGCGGAATTGCCCTCGCGCGCAGTGTCAGGTGCAGCTTCCTCGATTTCCGGTTGACCGATACTGGTAGAGTGCACGTAAGTCTCGTGGGTGAGGTCCATCAGGTTATCGATCAGCAAGCGGTAGTCACACTTGATATTAAACATCCCGCCGCCAAACGCCCAGTTGTCACTTCTGGCCCAGTGTAGGTCCGGTATTAGGTCAGTATCCGCCAGCTTCTCATCCCCGGGCCACACCCATATATAGCCGTGTCTCTGCGCGGCAGGATAGCTGCGGATACCTTTCTTAAAGCGTTCTACCTTCTGACCCGACATGCCAGCGCACTTCCCAGCAGCGTTAATTCTCATGCCGTGGTAGCCGCAAACAATATGGTTCTCTCTTACCGTTCCTAGCGAAAGTGGCGCTCCCCGGTGAGGGCAAAAGTCCTCAAGCGCCGCGACCTCTTCATCTATGGTCTTGAAAAACACCAGCGATTCACCACAAATGCGCCTACCTAGCGGCCCATTTTCTATTTCGTCGGTGGTGCAGGCTGCGTACCAAGTATTTTTGCAGAACATAATTTCCCCTCACAGATTCGACCAATTACTTTTATTTACTCAAAACTAACCGTTGCCGCTTGATTGACCGAAAGTCATCCTGTGCTGCTTTACATTTGCAGAGATCGGTTGCGCTACGTTAAAACCGCTCAACGCCCTGTGTACTTTGTTTGAGACTTGGTCAAAAAGTTATTCACGGCCTGAAGGTGGTCATCTGTGTTGTGGCAAACCCCTTGAACCAAAGCACAGAAGTCGAGGAAATCCGCTAATTCCATGCGCTGCGCTGATTTGTAGAGGCGCTTAGTGTAACGCGAGGCTTGAGGGGGCTTGCTTGCAATTTGCCGAGCAAGCTTATGAGCCGTTGACAGCAAGTCCTCGGGCTCGACAAGATCGAGCAATAAACCAATATCCTTGGCTTCTTCAGCGCTGACTAGACGCCCAGTCAGCGCAAGCTCCATTGCCTTTTGGTAATCCAGCACTCGCTGTAGGAACCATGCACCACCATCACCGGGAATGATACCCAGGTTGACAAAGGTCTCACCAAATAGCGCCTTGGTTGACCCTATTCTGAAGTCACACATACAGCTCAGATCAAACCCTGCTCCGATAGCCGGACCGTTAACAGCTGCGATGGTGGGCACATTGATACGATCCATGGCGAGGGGAATCTGTTGAATGCCTCGTCTATATCTCGCCTCCACCTCAGGTACATCACCAGCAAAATCGCCAGATCTTGTTTCCATTTCTTTGATATTTCCGCCGGCCGAGAACGCTGAGCCTGCACCGGTAATAATCAATACCGAAACAGCATCTGTTTGATTGGCCCACTCCGCGGTTCTCACGATGTCATCGATTAATGCGGTACCCGTTAGTGCGTTGCGTACGTCGTCTCGGTTTAGCGTCAATGTTGCTACGCCCTCATCGAGTGTAAGAACGCTGTCACGAACAATATCTTTCCTTGGCGTCATCGCATCATTCCTTATGCGGGGAGGGTGTAGCAGGTTTTAATCTGGGTATAGAACTCGATCGCAGATTGTCCTTGCTCTCTGGGCCCTAAGAAGCACGTGTTCCACCAAATGGGACGTGATAATCAACGCCGGCGGTCGGCAGATTCACCATGACCATGCCAGCCTTAGCTGCTTTTCGAAAGTGTCGTGCGTGTTTGAGTGAATTAGTCATTATGCCGGCAGATAGACCAAATTTTGTGTTGTTGGCCACGGACAGCGCCTCTTCGTAATCCTTAACCCTAATGACAGAGCATACGGGCCCAAAAATTTCTTCTTGATTGATACGCATTTCGGGTGACGTCTCAATAAGAATAGCGGGAGAAATGTAATGTCCCTGGAACTTAGTATTTGGGCGTTCGCCGCCCAAGACCTTAGCACCCTCGTCGCGCGCTATTTTGAGGTAGGACTGGGTTTTTGTTAGCTGCTCTGCGCTCGCGAGCGGGCCTACTTGAGTGGTCGGATCGAGCGCGTGGCCGACTTTAAGGGCGGCGGCTGCGTTGGAGAAAGCGTTCAAGAATGCACGGTAGATACCCTCAGTCACAATAATCCGACTCGCAGCGGTGCACTTTTGGCCTGTGCTGAAAAAGGCGGCGTTGATGATGGTGGTGACCGCTAAATCGATGTCGGCATCATCAAGCACGACCATTGCATTCTTACCGCCCATTTCGCATTGAATTCGCGTTTGATTTGCTACGGCCGCCTCGGCAACTTTACCGCCCGTTGCAACAGATCCCGTAAAGGATAGTCCGTCGATAGTCGCATTAGATGCGAGTGCTGCTCCCGTCTCGCCGCTACCATAAATAATATTGAGTACGCCATCGGGTAAGCCAGCGTCGCTAAGTGCCGTCCCCATGAGATACGCGAGCGTTGGTGAGAGCTCTGATGGTTTGATCACTACAGCGTTACCAAAGGCAAGCGCTGGCGCAGCTTTCCAGGTCGGGATTGCAATGGGGAAGTTCCAAGGAGTGATGAGACCAAAAACACCAACAGCCTCGCGAACTGTTTCAACGTCAATGCCGGGGCGCGTCGATTGAAGTGAGTGGCCTATTGTTCTTAACGCCTCGCCGCCAAAAACCGAAAAATACGCGCCGCGCGCGCTAATTCAGCGCAACCCTCGGCAACGGTCTTCCTTCTTCTCTAGACAGAAGTTGCCCCCAT
The DNA here is from genome assembly GCA_038143085.1 of Halieaceae bacterium. GTDB lineage: Bacteria > Pseudomonadota > Gammaproteobacteria > Pseudomonadales > Halieaceae > Luminiphilus. The sequence goes on along the minus strand of JAYQLG010000005.1, from coordinate 19,032 downwards.
TCTTCACGTCGCTCCATTAGTACTTGGGACGTCTTGTCGAGTACATCGCCACGGATCTCCGGCGACAATGATGCCCACTCAGGTTGTGCGCTCCGAGCGGATAACACCGCCTCCTCGACTAATGCAGGACTGGCCACAGGAGCACGCGCCACAAGATCAGAGATGTCCGACGGGTTTCGGCGCTCAAGATCGTGACCGTCTCGAATAAATTGCCCGCCAATAGAGTGTTTAAGGTCAAAAGTTGAATTCACAGAGCTATCTCCATCATCGCCAGTCGGGGTCGTTATTGCTCGCACCCAGCCCAGGCGATGCCAATGGCTCCGCTAGCTCGGAGCGAGAAAACTTAATGGGAGACATCATCGTTTTAAGTGCTCTTCCTTCATGGTCTCTCGCATCTCGGACGAGCTTTCGATGCATGATTTGTGGATCTTTTATCGCCTCGTCGACACGATTGATGGGCCCCGCGGGAATCCCCGCTACTTCAAGGGTTGCTAGCAAATCGTCACGTTTGAATGTCTGCGTGGCACCATTAATGAGAGCAGTGAGCTCAGTTCGGTGCTCAACCCGCCCGCTGTTGGTTTCAAAGCGCTTATCGAGCGGCAGGTTCATCAGGCCTCTAAAACGTTCGTATTGCGCGTCATTTCCAACAGCCAAAATGAACCACCCATCGACACAAGGAAAAACAGCATAAGGGACAATGTTTGGGTGTGCGTTACCCATTCTAGAGGGGGTTGCGCCGCTGATAAGGTAATTCATGGCCTGATTAGCCAGAGTCGATGTCATTACATCAAACAATGCCATATCGATATGCTGCCCTATACCCGACTTGTCGCGCTCCATCAGAGCAGACTGAATGGCGATGACGGAGTAGAGGCCTGTAAGGACATCGGCATAGGCGACCCCAATTTTTTGAGGGGCGCCATCGGGATCACCCGTAAGATCCATGATGCCGCTCATGCCCTGAATAATGTAATCGTAGCCAGCACGGTGTGCATACGGCCCGTCCTGCCCGAAGCCGGTAATTGAGCAATAGATAAGTCGGGGATTGAGTTTTTTAAGGTTGAATAGTCGAGGCCGAACTTCGCAAGGCCTCCGAGTTTAAAATTCTCAATAAGTACATCGGCATCTGTCACCAAAGACAATACGCGATCTCGCCCTCTGCCGATTTTAGATCAAGCGTTATAGAGCGCTTCCCTCGGTTAGTGGCGTGATAGTAGGCCGCGTCTTCACTGCCGTCACCGTTACGGACAAAAGGAGGTCCCCAGCGTCGGGTGTCGTCTCCTTCTATACCCTCGACCTTTATCAGGTCAGCACCTAAGTCGGCTAAGACTTGGCCAGCCCAGGGTCCAGCCAAAATACGAGCGATCTCTAAAACACGAATATTCTTTAGGGGTGGATTCACAAGATATTCTCAGCTATCCATAGCTTTATCGGGTTGGTTAGCGTCGCGCAGCAAGAGCAGCATGATGACACCAATAAGCGAGGCTCCTCCCATCACAATAGCGACTGAACTGAGCGGCCAGCCCCACTCGAGCAAAAAGCCCGCAATGATGGGTGATAAAAACGCGCCAGCGCGACCTGTGCCGATGGCAAATCCCGTGCCCGAAGCGCGTATCTCCGCGGGGAAATACAGCGCGAACATCGTGTACATGCCAACGATTGCAGCGTTAGTAAAGAATCCAGCAAAGGCGGTGACAGCTTTCAGGTGATTAATGTCCTCCGCGCCCTGACCGAATATAACGACGCCAACAAAGCCAAGAAGAAGGCTGATAATTGTGAGCCGCCTTAAAGGGACGTATTTGGTCAAAGACCCAAATAGCATGCAGCCGAGAAAACCGCCGATACTCGCCCACACCAGGACGGCTCCCGGGTTTCCAAATCCCATTTCTTGGACCAGTTTGGGCACCCACTTGAGGATGAAATAGAAGGTGACGATGGTCATGAAATAGGTGATGGTCAGCACGATCGTAGTCTTTGCAAACTGAGAGGTGAATAGATCCGAGATCTTGCTGTCCTGAACTTTGGTTACGGTTTTAGGTGGTAGCGCCTCGATACGTTCATGGCCTAGTTTTTTCAGGACCACATTAATCTTACTCAGTGTGGAGTCGTTGGGCTTTTTGCTTAGGTACTCGATCGACTCTGGCACACATAGCCAAACGACAGGCAACATGAGAGCTGAAACAGCTGCACCCAGCGCAAAGATATCGCGCCAGTCTCCTGTTACCTCAACGATGGCGCCTGCAGCTATGCCGCCAAAAATCACTCCTAGCGGATACCCTGCAACCATGATCGTAATGGAACGTTTACGCTGCTTCTCGTTGGCGAACTCCGCAGTCATGGCGTTGGTGCCCGCGAGCATGCCACCAATTCCCAGTCCAGTGAAAACTCTGTAAACCAACATGTCAGATACACCAGTAGCGAGAGAAGCAAGGTACATGCCGAGGGCCATCACACCCAGGCATATGAGTAAAAGTGGTCTACGACCAATACGATCTGCCACATTTCCAAGGAAAATCGATCCAACAGCCATCCCAAAAAGTTCAGCGGAAAGTACGATCCCTAGCGTACCCATTGAAATGCCCCAATCGGTTGTGATGTAGGGGGCCGCGAAGCTAATCGATAGAATATCGAACCCATCCAGTGCGTTCAGGACCACCATGATGGCGATGATCAATACTTGAGGACCCGTCATACTGCGCTGATCAAGTGGGTTCGTGGGTTGAACGATCTCTTCCATTACTGTTTCTCTTTATGTTTTTAGGTGAACGCGTGTTTGGATAAGGTTTTACTAGGTTTGTTTCCCCGGCAGCATCCTTAGCAGTACATCATCTCGTTTTACAAAGTGATGAAATAAAGCGGCTCCGGCATGTAGCAAAAATAAGCAGGGTAGAGCCCAGGTACCGCCGATATCTTTGTGGAGAAAATCAACAGGTTTTTCCCAATCCTCGAAGGACATTGCCAGCCGCGAGGTAACTAACCATTCAAATGCGGGGGTGTTTTGAAACTGAGGAATCGTAAACCAATCAAATACCCGAGTGTCTCTACCTGTCCCTAGGTAACCTGTGGCCGGCATTACTAGCATCAACCCGTAGAGACTCCAATGACTTACCTTGGCTATGGCTCGCTCCGCTTTACTGCCGACAGGGGGTGGCGGGATTTGGGTAAATCGCCAGAACAGTCGTGGCAAAATGAGAAGCGCGATGCACCAGCCCGCGAGCATGTGAATATCCAAGGCAAGTGCACTCTCGGCGGAGCCGGATGTTGTGAAGCTATGGCGGTACTCAACTGCTAGCCAAGCAATAGAGATGCCTATGGCCATTATCCAATGCAGTGTCTTGGCGAAGGCGTTAAATGTCTTGGGGCGAGATGACATGCGTCGTCTACTTGATTTCCGGCGAATGATAGCGTGAGAACGGGACGGTCACCGTGAAGCTGCCCTCGTTGACGCGCCACTGTCGTAACCTGTAGGTCCTGCCTCCGGATTTATGCATGGGATCGTTATCCGCGATACGACGAGCGTCAGATAAGGTTTCAGCACGAATAACAATTAGACCATTGCCATCGGGTTTGATTGCCTCAGCCTCATAAATAGGGCCAGCGGCAAACATAATACCCTCGCGTTCCAGCATCAGCTGATAACGAATGTGTGCCTCCATCGTTGCTTGAATCACCTCGCGATCTTTGGGTATTGTTTCAATGACCCACAAGCGGAGTCCGAGTAGATTCTCATCTACGCTAGGGTGTGGAATGGTTTCTGGGTAAAGGTCGGCGTGAGGATCAATTTTTCGCGTCATTTTCGTATTCTCTTCCTCATGTGAACGGGCGTGAGGCATAGTCGACGAACTCATCACCACTGTCGCAATGAAAAGTTGAAGTAGGTTTCTTTTCATGACGTCGCCGACTCTAAACGTAGGGTAACCAGAAGTCGTTCGGCGGTTTGATTGAGTTGGTCAACGACAGGCTTTGGAATGGGAACCCCTTCCTGCTCGCGCTGAGCCATAGTCTGATTACCTCGTTCGCCTGGAAGAAAAATCTGATCTATGCCTTCTGCTTTCGGCAGTGAAGTAATCGACTTGGCTAACCCTTCTAAATCGGCTTCCATTTGATCCGCATCGCCTAACATCGCTGGGTTAATAGCTATCACTGAGCCGTTCAATGACGGCTTTGTTGGGTCACCGGAGCCTGACAGCGTTTTTGCAATTAATGGGTTACCGATCGCAATCGACGTTAAGCACTCGATCATCAAGGACAGTCCGGAGCCCTTCGGCCCTCCCAGCGGGCGAAGTGTTGCAATGTCGTGGGGGTCGGTCGTCTCGCCTCCTGTGCGGCTAATTCCCCAGTCACTAGGAACTTGGGCTCCGACCTTTTTTGCGTTTAACAACTTGCCGAATGCTACGTTTGACGTGGACATATCCAGCAATAAGGGTTCGCGCTTTTTGGATGGAAAGCTGATGGCAACGGGATTGGTCGAGACGCCCGATACGCGACTGCCGTGGTAGGCCATTAATGGTTGGCCTGACGCGGAGATGACGATTGCAGCCATTCCGGCCTTGGCAGCCTCAAGCGCAAAGTAGCCAATCGCTCCCGCGTGAGAGATATTTTTCGCAGTGCACCAACCCAGGCCGTAGTGCTGTGCTCGGCTCACTGCCTCGTGGGCAGCCTTGAGCATAGCCGGCCCTCCGGGCGCCCTATCGCAGTCGATCACAGCAATTGCCGCTGCGTCAGTAGTTAACTCGAATCTTGGCGTAGGGTTAATGGCTTTTTTTTCGATTAATTCAACGTATCTGGGTATGCGCATGACGCCATGAGAGTCGACACCTCTCAAGTTTGCCCAAACAAGGAGTTCTCCCCATTGCTGTGCTAGGTGGCTCTCGATACCGGCGCTCTCAAAGACCGCTGCGGTAAAGCGGCTTAATCGGTCGTTGGGTATTGAGATCATCATTGGACGTCTACCGGGAAATAGCGATCTAGCCAGCTCTTGATAAAGGTTTTTGCAGGCTCTCCGGTTCCCGCCAGTGGAAAATGAGATTCGCCGACGATGGTGTAAAGTTCCGCTGGCATGCCCGCTCGTTCGAACATGCGCACTGATTGCTCGGTCGGCGTGACTGTGTCGTTCGCGGTGTGAATGAAGAGAATTGGTCTCGGGGCAATATCAGCCACCACGTCTTCAGCACAAAAATTAAACATGCTTTGAACAGTATCTACAGACACTTTAGTCTGAGGATCCTCGGGTAGATATTTGCGAAGCTCTTTTGGGACGGGAACAACGTCCCATCGGGAGACCCATAGGGTTTCTCCTGTCTTTTCCTTGTGTGCCGCACCCTCTGCCATGATGCTTGTAAATTTTTTCCAGTCGTTTTCGCTAGGATGCTGTCCTCTAAACTTTCGCTCCCCGTGACCCCAACCACAGGTGGAGATCACCGCTGCGACGCGCTTATCTACACCCGCCGTGTAGACGGAGACCGCTGCGCCAAAACTGTGCCCCATGACGCCGATGCGATCTGCCGAGACCTCAGCCCTATCTGCCAGCCATCCAATACAATTTCGGGTGTCAGCGACTTGGTCAAGACATAGCACGTAGCCTCGTTTTCCCTCACTGTCACCACATCCTCGGAAGTCTATTCTCAGCGCGATATATCCCCATTCGCATAACATACGGGCTTTGATCTCTGAGTGAGACCGGTCTTTGGAGCCAAGGAAACCATGCAAAACAATAAAGCTGGTAGCTTCATACCCGGCTTGTAGCTGTCCGGGACATGAAGGATGCCGGAGAGTAGAAGTCCATCTGATGGGATGCGAACTGAGATTTCCATTTCTCTTAAACGTCCGCAATTGGGCTTGATGATTCGCGAAATTCTTGGGGAGATTGTGATCCCCATTGAGACTTGAAACCCACACTACGTGGATGCGATTGGAAAACATGGTCTTTATTTAGCATGTCAGAGTCCGTCCAGTGCTCGTGTATGCGTCCCCATGGATCTTTCCAATAGTCAAAAATTTGGCTGCCAAGCGTGTGTCTTCCCAATCCCCAGACGTGCAGATCTTCGTTCCTCGCTTTGAGGTACTCATGTCCAATAGCAAGGTCATCAAAATCATGCACTTCGAACGCGACGTGGTTAAGTCCAGGTGAGGTGTGACGCATGAAGAGGATGACGTGATGGTCAACGAACTCCCTGCCGTCATCGACGCGGTTAAAGCTTCCCATAAGTTCTTTAGGGTTGTCGTCTGCATGAACATCGTCTGACTTAATGACGCCCAAGTGCTTATGGGACCAGTCGATAGTTTGCTGTAAATGGGGTGTGCTTATCACAGCGTGACCAATACGCTTTACCCGTGATGGACCGTGTTCTACCCGCAAGAGTTCACCGGTTCTCGCTAATTTATCGGGCCCTGTATTGAGCACATTCAAAGCTATTGGTAACGGTTCGAGCTCAGCTACCCCGTACACAAACTCAATCGTGAGTCCGTTGGGGTCACCAACACAAACGCGATACCCGCCGCCTGGCTCACTGATCATTTCTACCCCGGAAGCCCCCTCTGCAGACTCAGCAAGAACCTCAAGCTCCGCTAGTGATGACACGTAAACGGCAATGCCTACACCGCCGGGCTCCCCCAATGCAGTGATATGAATATGGTGAGCTGGGTCCGTGCCACGCATGAATAATTTATTATTTGTACGCGCTGATCGAACCATTCCAAAGTTGGTTAAAAAGGTTTCTTGGAGATCGAGATCCGGGGCTTTAAGTCTTATCCACGCAATGTCCTGAACTCGCGTTAATGGTAATTCCATGCGCGCCATCGCCACCAAAGTTTATATAGATAGAGCACAAGGTAACCCCAAGATGCCTTGGCTGGTTGGCTCCGATAATTATACAAATTATTAAAATAATCAGTGCGCCCTGCGATCGTTTATGGTGGATGAAAATCACGAGAAATTGAGCAGGGAGGACCGATGGAATTTCAGAGAATTAATCCGCTGACGGGTGAGGTTGCTAGCTCAGCTAGAGCAATGCAGCAAAGTGATGTTGATGGCATCGCTGAGTCAGCGCAGAGAGGTTTCGAAGCTTGGTCGGCGATGGGCCCTAACGCGAGACGCACCGTTTTGTTGGCCGCTGCTGAAAATCTTCAAAGTAAACAAGCTGACTTTGTAGACGCCATGATGAATGAGATTGGCGCTACAGCGGGTTGGGCTATGTTTAATCTGGGTCTCGCAGCATCCATGTTGCGAGAGGCGGCAAGTATCACCACCCAAATTTCGGGTGAGGTGATTCCTTCTGATAAGCCGGGCTTGCTGGCGATGGCAGTTCGCGAACCTGTTGGTGTCATCTTGGGAATCGCCCCTTGGAATGCGCCGATTATACTGGGTGTGCGTGCCGTTGCAGTGGCGCTTGCGTGTGGCAATGCAGTCATTCTTAAAGCTTCGGAGACATGCCCACGAACCCATGGGTTGATTGTCGAAGCTTTGTCAGAGGCAGGATTCCCCGAGGGTACGCTTATGGCGGTCACAAATGCGCCTGAGGATGCAGCTGATGTTGTCGGTGCTCTCATTGATCATCCGTTTGTAAAGCGAATTAACTATACGGGTTCCACAAGTGTAGGTCGTGTTATTGCAAAGCGAGCGGCCGAGCATTTGAAGCCTTGCTTGTTAGAGTTAGGTGGAAAAGCGCCGATGGTCGTCTTGGAAGATGCTGATCTTGAGGAAGCAGTTAAGGCAGCCTCGTTCGGTGGTTACATGAATCAAGGCCAAATCTGTATGTCGACCGAGCGTTTAATTGTCGTGGAGCCGATTGCTGATGAATTCGCGGAAAAGCTAGTCGCTAAAGTTAACAAGATGCCGGCGGGCGACCCGCGCGATGGAGCAACGCCCTTAGGCGCTGTTGTTGATATGTCTGCAGTTCAACGCGTGAATCGACTCATTAACGACGCCGTGGAGAAAGGTGCAAAGATCTTGACCGGAGGTCCAGGTGATTCAGTGATTATGGGACCGATACTGATCGATAAGGTGACGTCTAATATGGCCATTTATGCCGAGGAGAGCTTTGGCCCTGCTCTAAGTATCATTCGAGCAAAAGACGAGGCGGATGCAATTCGCATTGCAAATGACACGGAGTATGGCTTGAGTGCGGCTGTCTTTACTGGCGATCCTGCACGTGGTCTGCAGGTTGCTCGCCAGATCAAGTCTGGTATCTGTCACGTAAATGGCCCAACTGTAGCGGATGAAGCACAAATGCCCTTCGGAGGTGTCGGATCCTCGGGCTACGGACGCTTTGGTGGTAAAGCCGGTATCGAGAGTTTTACTGAATTGCGTTGGATTACAGTTGCGTCTCAATCTGGCCACTATCCGATCTAAATCGGAGCCTGTCTTCCGCGCAGTTTCTATGTTCCGATCAAGTTCATGGCATGTTTTAGAGCTTTTCGATTTGATCAAATGTAAATCCCGACAGGATTACCTAACGGGGTTGAGTCAATGGCAAGGCGCGCAAGTAAGGGTCATCGATTTACTGCAATACGGGTTTTGGGTCCTATGGAGTGAGTGTTTGGGGCTATGAGTGCGGCAAATAACTTTGTATCCGATCTTTACGCCATTGCTCACGAACAGCAACTTGATGCGACCGCGTTACTTCGAGATGCAGGTATCTCAGAGGAAGTCATCGGCGATGCAGACATCCGAGTTGAACGCAAAGCCCTCGCAAAATTTCAGATCAATATTTGGGACGCGCTCGATGACGAAGCAATGGGGTTGTCTGACTACCCCATAAGGCGTGGCACCTTCCATATGTTGGGTAAGTTAGCAGTTGGAGAGCGCACATTAAGAGATGCGTTAGTTGTTGGTGCAGATTTTCAACGCGTGGCCAGCGACGCATACACAGTCACCTTGACTGAGCGAGGCGATACAGCTGAACTTCTTTTCACGATGAGTTCTGCTAGCCATCCAAAATATTATTTGCTCGCAGAGATAACCCTGCTTGCATGGCACCGGATGGCGTCGTGGCTGATCGCTGAAAATGTCACCTTGAAACGCATTTATTTTGATTATGAAAAACCGTCTCACTTCCGAGAGTATGAGTATCTGCTGCCCGCGGACTACGAATTTGATAAAGGGCGATTAGGGTTTACGTTTTCCAGCACCCTTTTGGAAAGAAAGGTTTGTCAAACCAGAGAGACGCTTGAGTCATTCATTGCTGAATGCCCAGAGGACCTTTATGCCAGGCCGCGGCAAGACTTCAGTCTAGCGTCTGCGGTAAGGCGTGTCTTGAGGTCGTCTATGGTCGAGGGGTTTGCTTCAATCGAAGTGGTCGCTTCCGAGCTACATTTGAGCCGCCGCTCTCTGACTCGTAAGCTGGAATCCGAAGGGACCTCTTTCCAGCAGATCAAAGACTTCCTTCGTAGAGACAGAGCCGTATTTTTGCTGGAATCTAGAACGCGGTCGGTCTCCGAGGTCGCTGAGTCAATTGGCTTTTCCGATGCGGCCGTATTCGCCCGCGCGTTTAAGACCTGGACAGGTATGTCGCCTACTCAGTTTAGGAGCCAGCTTTAGCCACCTTGAATATTGGCTTTTAGCAGCCTCGGGTTTCCCCGCACTGAAAAATTTGGCCTGAGCAAGGCGACTTGCAAAGTAACAACGTTTGTTTGGCCGCGATATTTTGTCGTTGTCGTTTAGCTGAATCTAGATGTACACAACACCATAAGAATGCATGATTTTTCTATTGGCACTTTTTGCATCAAAAAGTGACACCAACTGCCATTCTGCTCAAGCGCACACTTCCATATATTTTATCGAGTTTGCTGAGCCACACCGATGACTGAGGGTTTAGCAGTCACCCAAAGAAACTCGAATAAAAGAGCGGGAGCAAGGTTATGAGTATGGATCGAAGTGAGGAAGACACAGTTGCGTACTCCATTGAAAATGGAATTGCCTGGGTAAGTTTTAATCGCCCTGAAAAACGTAATTGTATGAGCCCGAAGCTGAATCGCCAGATGATGCGTGTATTAGACCAATTAGAGTTTGATGAGGCAGTTGGCGTCTTAGTTTTAACGGGTGAGGGAGCTGCATGGTCGGCTGGAATGGACTTGAAGGAGTACTTCCGAGATACCGAGGCTCAGGGTCTAGCCGGAACCCGCAAGGCTCAGAGTGAGGCCTATGGTTGGTGGCGTCGCCTGCGTTGGTATCAAAAGCCAACGATTGCAATGGTCAACGGTTGGTGTTTTGGAGGTGGTTACGGCCCGCTTTATGCCTGTGATCTAGCCTTTGCAGCGTCTGACGCTCAGTTTGGATTAAGTGAAATTAACTGGGGCATTCTGCCTGGTGGTGGTGCCACTAAAGTGGCAACAAATCTTATGTCTATGCGGCGCGCCATGTATCACGCAATGATGGGCGAGAATATTGATGGTGAAACGGCGGCTGAGTGGGGTTTAGTAAATGAAGCTGTGCATGCTGAGGGGTTGAGAGCGCGTGTAACTGAAGTGGCGAACGTCTTGCTGAACAAAAACCCAGTTGCACTGAAGGCAGCGAAGGATGCAATTAGACGCGTCAGTGAAATGACTTACGATAACGCGGAAGATTTTCTGATTCGCGCTCAAGAAGCCGCGAACTCCTTTGACAATGAGGGACGTAAAGAGGGCATCAAGCAGTTTATTGATGATAAAACCTACAAGCCTGGATTAGGCGCTTACGATAAATCCAAGCAAGGCCACTGAGGCTGGACCGTGGATTACGTTCGGTTTCATGCGATTTTGCATGGCGACAACCCGGCGGTCTCTGACCTAAGTGCGGGACGAGAATTTTCTTATCACGCACTTGACCTTTATGTCGCACGCTGCACGTCGTATTTAATACAGCAAAATTGTGTTCCGGTGATCGGGTTGCGTGTCTCGCTAGAAACAGTGCCGATGTGCTCTCCCTGAGTCTCGCCAGCGCGCGCCTTGGCACAATCTTTGTGCCACTCAATTGGCGGTTATCCGACGCGGAGTTGAATTCACTTTTAGAAGATTGTTCGCCAAAGTGTCTATTCGCCGATCAAAAGACAGGTGCCTCAACGTTGAGGTAACACCTCTGCAGGATTTGGAGACTCTTTGCGAGACTGCGGAGCCCTGTTGGCCGGAGATGGCTGACCAACATCGGTTCTCGCTCATGCTTTATACCTCGGGTACCACGGGGCTTCCAAAGGGTGTAATGCTCTCCGAATACAACCTAAATGAAACGGCGCTGAATTCAGTATCTCTCTTAGAAGTTAACTCAGATAGCCGCTTTCTCTCTGCGAGTCACCGATGTTTCATATCATAGGAATGGTATCGATGATTCGTCCTGCGCTTTTCTCTGGTGGGCGCGTCTTTATTTCCGACGGCTTCGAAGCCGAACGCACGATGAGCTATCTGTCGGACCTTACCCTTAAGATCAGTCACTTTTTTTGTGTCCCACAGATGGCATTAGCCCTCCGCAACGCTACCAACTTTGATCCATCAAAGTTGTCGCATATGAAGGCAATTTTTACGGGAGGGGCTCCACACCCTGAGGCGCAGATTCGCGCGTGGCTAAGGGATGGAGTACGAATGGTTGATGGGTATGGCATGAGCGAAGCAGGTACCGTTTTTGGCATGCCCACTGATCCAAAACTGATAGAAAGAAAGGCGGGTAGTGTAGGGGTGCCTACGCCCCGAATTGAAGCGAGATTGGTTGATGACAGCGGGGCTGTTGTGCAGACCAATATGCCGGGGGAACTTCAGCTTCGTGGGGCCAATATCGCTCGTTTTTATTGGAGTAAAGACGGGAAATATAAAGCTACTACAGACCGGGAGGGGTGGTTTTCAACGGGGGATATCCTCGTTCAGGATGACGACGGTTTTTTTCGAGTAGCCGATCGTAAAAAAGATATGTTCATCTCTGGCGGGGAAAACGTTTATCCCGCCGAGATTGAGGCACAACTGATTGAGTGCGATGACCTAGTTGAATTTTCCGTAGTTGGGGTCCCAGACGACAAGTGGGGTGAGGTTGGGTGTGTATTCTATGTGCCCCAAGCCGGTCCCATATCGCTAGGCAGTATCGAAACATTTTTATCTCCGCGCGTAGCTAAGTACAAAATCCCAAAGCACATAAGGGCCGTCGATGCGTTACCGCGAAACGGGGTTGGAAAAGTGTTGAAAACCGAGCTGAGAAAAATATTCCTAGATTAAAGATCGGTCACCCACGAAAAAGAGGCGCTTGTAAATGATTGATCCTGAGAAGGTTCTTGCAATAGACGTGCACGTTCATGCGGAAGTTTCTTGCCACGATCCTGAAGATCCGGTCATGAGTAAATTCTTTGACGCGGCGAGCAGTTACTTCAAGGTGCCTCGGGAACGTCCCAAGATCCCTGAAATCATCGCGCATTACCGTGAGCAAAACATGGCCTTCTGTCTTTTCACCGTAGACTGTGAAGCCGGTCTAGGCGCTAAGCGGATTGGTAACGAAGAAATTGCAGAGCTCGCTAATGAGAACGCCGATGTGGTGATTCCGTTCGCATCCATTGATCCGCATAAGGGCAAGCTAGGTGCGCGCGAGGCCCGTGATTTGATTGAAAATTGGGGTGTGAAGGGTTTCAAGTTTCACCCGCCACTGCAAGATTACAACCCTTCCGATCGCATCGCTTATCCGATCTACGAGGTAATTGCTGAATACAACCTGCCCGCGATTTTCCACACCGGTCACTCAGGCATAGGGACGGGCATGAAAGGCGGTGGTGGGGTAAAACTCAAGTACGGTCAGCCCATGCTCGTGGATGAGATCGCCGCTGACTTCCCAGAAATTAACTTCATCCTCGCTCACCCTAGTTGGCCTTGGACTGATGAGAGTCTCTCAATGGCTCTTCACAAAGCCAATGTTTACATTGATTTGAGTGGATGGTCCCCCAAGTATTTCCCCGAACAAATCATTCGCTACGCGAACACGCAGCTCAAAGAAAAAATGCTGTTTGGTTCGGACTTCCCTTTGATTAGACCTGAAGCGTGGTTATCAACAGCCGCAAAAGTTGGGTTTAAAGAAGACGTGCTCGAAGCTATCACGAAAGATAACGCGGTCCGATTACTTAAGTTATGAACCGGCGCACATTTGGGTGTTCTGACCCAGTGAGGAGATCATTTTTGATGCCCCCATTTAAACCATTACTCATGACGGTTATGAGTCTGAAACTCTTGGCTACCTCGTCTGCTCTGGCAACTGAGTCGCTAAACACTGAAGGTGATTCACATCCCTTGCAGCCGAATATTCTGTTAGTTGTGGCAGACGATCTCGCCTATTCGGATCTCGGTTCTTTTGGTGGTGAAATTGCTACGCCTAATATCGACCACCTTGCCAAGCACGGTATCCGATTAACCAATGTCTATGCAGCTGCAGCCTGTTCTCCTTCGAGATCTATGTTAATGACGGGGTTGATCATCACCTTGCAGGGCTTGGCAATATGGCTGAGCGAATCAGGCCAACTCAAGAGGGGCGCCCTGGTTATGAGGGATATCTGAACAGCAATGTCGCTTCGGTCGCTGAGCGACTCGGAGCGGTTGGATATCGCACCTACATTGCAGGCAAGTGGCACTTGGGTAAAGAACGCGACCAAAGTCCGTTCGCCCGAGGGTTCGATAGATCTTATGTGTTACTGGAGGGTGGCGGTAATCATTATAACCGCGGAGGCATGTTTCCTTACGCGCCAATATCAACATACCGCGAGGATGGCAAAGTCGTTGAGCTCGAAAAGGAGTTCTATTCGTCTAAGACTTACACCGATAAGCTCATCACCTATCTTGACGAGCAAGGTGACACTAGAAGCCCCTTTTTCGCCTATCTAGCCTATACCGCACCACATTGGCCATTACAGGCACCACGTTCAGTGATAGAAAAATATCATGGCGTCTACGACAAAGGTTACGATGATTTACGCGAGAAACGTGCGCGCGCTCTGCAAGACCAAGGTCTAATAGACCAAGCCGCTATTCAGCGCTTGGATAGTTTGCCCGATTATCGCCCCTGGCGCGCTCTTTCCCCCGTTGAAAAAGCTATTCAGTCGAGAACTATGGAGGTTTACGCCGCCATGGTTGAAGAAATGGATCGTCACTTGGGGAGGGTGCTGTCGCGCTTGAAGGAGACAGGCGATTTTGACAATACCTTAATCATTTTTGTTTCCGACAACGGCGCGGAAGGTAAATTTTGGGACAAGCACACCGGAGGCACCGGGCAATGGATAGCTGAGACGTTTGACAATCGGCTGGAAAATATAGGCAACGAGTCTTCCTATGTCTATTTGGGGCCGGGTTGGGCGTCCGCAACAATGGCGCCCTTCTATCAAGTTAAGCGCTCAGCGAGCGAGGGGGGGGATTCGTGTACCGGCAATCATCCATTGCCCTCGTAGCCTGGATTGTGCTCGGGGCGATATTCCTGCTGTTCTGACGGTAAAAGATATTGCGGCGACCCTGATGGCTGCTGGTGGGGTCGAAACAGGGGGACGACTTTTGAGGGAAGAAGTGTTCAGCCTGTGACAGGACGAGAGTTTCTAACGTTGCTCACGGGCGAACAGCGAGCTTATTTATTCTGAGAATGAGGCTTTGGTGTGGGAGCTCTTTGGTCATCGAGCAGTCAGGAAGGGTGATTGGAAGCTTGTTTCATTACGGCCTCCATTTGGCGACGGTGTATGGCGCCTGTATGATTTGGAGAATGATCCATTTGAGCGTCGGGATGTGTCTCAGATAGCGTTATCGCGAGTGAGTGAGCTGATCCAAGAATGGGAGGCGTTTGAGGTTGCGAATGGCGTAGTTCTGCCAGAGTAAACACGCTATCGGACGCTAGCCGGGAGCTTTTGTATTCGTAAAATCCACCGCGGCGATATCGTTGACGAAAGGATCATTGAACTGCATCACTGCGATATGTTCGGGATGCTGCCGGTAGGTTTGCAGGTCTTCGTAGCAGCGGAACCGCATATCCAAAATTAAATCCCAGCTTCTTGTCTCTCTCAATTCATCACAACCGATGCTCATGGTTTCAACAACATCAATATTGTTACTCAGCACAAACATTTTTGAGACAAATGCCGAAATGTGGTCCGCCGATGTGTTTTCCTTAAAACTTAAGCATTACGTAGTGATGCACCATAACAGTTCCTTGGAATGACTTTGATGAATGAAAAACCTGTCCTGATCGCGGGCGGAGGCATTGCTGGCCTAAGCCTTGCTCTCACGCTTTATGAGCTCGGTGTCAATTTTATCGTATTCGAGGCGTCGCAGGAGATGAAGCCACTGGGTGTTGGTATCAACATTCAGCCTAATGCCGTGCGAGAACTCTTCGATATGGGCATCACCGCGAGTGATATGGACGAGGTCGGTGTCCCTGCCAAAGAATGGGCGTTAGTGGGTCTCAATGGCAAGGAAGTCTATTCCGAGCCAAGGGGCTGTGACGCAGGTTATTTATGGCCTCAATATGCGGCACATAGAGGAGATTTTCATCTCCTGCTTTATCGGAAGTTGGTCGAACGTGCTGGTATTAAGTCGGTGCGATTAGGCCATTCGATGACCTCCTACACTAATTTATCGGATGGTTCAGTTCGTGCTGAAGTTCAGACGGCGGATGGTCAAACTGCGGTTATCGAGGGGAGTTTGTTATTCGGTGCTGACGGAATTCATTCGAATATCCGCAAATGCATGCATCCTGATCAACCGCCCATTCACTGGGGTGGCACATTAATGTGGCGAGGTGTTACGCGCGGTAAAGTTTTCAGAACAGACTCCTCCTTCGTTGGCTTAGGAACCCATAAGCATCGCATTGTGATCTACCCGATATCCAAGGTGGATGAGAATGGGTATGCGGATATTAACTGGATTGCCGAACTAACCTATGAAGATTCGTTTGACTGGACCAAGTCTGGTTGGTTTCGATCAGTACCTATTGAGAGCTTCGCGTCTCACTTCGAGACTTTTAAGCAGGATTGGATAGACTTTCCAGCCCTTCTCCGCGGTGCGGAAGAGGCTTATGAGAACCCTATGATTGATCGAGACCCACTGGAATTTTGGGTGGACGGTAGTGTGGCTCTTATCGGTGATGCAGCTCACGCAATGTACCCGACTGGATCCAACGGCGCTTCGCAGTCGATCATTGATGCCCGAGTCATCGGTAAGCTGATGTTGCAACACGGAGTCACGCAAACCTGCCTGCGCGCTTATGATGATCAATTACGGGACCCAGTCAATGCGCTGATATTGAGGAACCGGGGTTCAGGGCCGTTTGGCCTTTTGGATATGGTTGATGAACGCTGTGGAGGCGTCTTCGATCACATTGATGATGTGATTCCGGAAGTTGAGCGGATAGAGTTCATGGCGGCGTACCAAACGGCGGCAGGGTTTGCTAAAGACAAGTTAAACGGTGCGGAGCGGACAATTCCTGAGGGCGCCAGACTCTAAAAGATGATTTGTGCATTGACTGGTTGCCGCTCGCCAGCCCCATAGGCTTGGGTCTCCCCTAGGTGCGCAGTGGTAGGGTCAAATAGTTAGCAGGTCATGAGGGTAGGCCACAAATGTTTTTAGTCAACTTGATAGACACGAATAATAACCGCTCGCGGATTACGCAGTGATGTAATCGTCCCCACAAAGAGCTTCTCATTAAGCCACTCATACTTTCCTTTTGGTGCGTGAAATTTTGGGTTTGTTCTTGCATACCGCGTTCCACTTTTACCGGAAACGATACCCTTGTTATCTACGACTATCGTGGCCCCGTCGTTGGTCTGAATGGAGTAAAGTGCGAAGATCTCTTTGATATTGTCGTTGCGAACTGTCTGCCAATCAGCGCCGCCAGACATAACTTTTTCCTGAAATGGCTTCGCCTCGAAAGTGGCCTCCTGAAATCGGTACGATGAACCGCTCTCCATCATCCGAGTGTCCAACAGTGACTTTTGGATTAAGCGATACATACAGTTCCAAGACTGGTTGAGAATCAATGACAGGCGGTGGAGAAGGATGACGCTCAAATATGCTGTCGTTTGTCGCCAGGCTCAGTTGACTTCCTGTTAGTAGAGCGAACGTCGCCGCTGCGTTCCTCAATCGCTTAGTAAAAGTGCGCATAAAGATTTTTCAGCTCCGAAAACAGAATACCGTACGTCATAAAAAAGCCCCGGTAACTTGTTGGAACAAGCTAACGGGGCTCTACCAGTGCCTTTAAATTAGGCTTAGAAGCTCACGTTAAGCCCGACAAACACGGTCCGACCAATAGCGTCATAAACACCCTGATTGGTATCTGAGAATACACTACCCGTTGCCTCACCACCGATTTGCGGGGGTTCCTCATCAGTCATATTGTTGACACCCGCCGTTAGCGTGAAGCTATCGTTTACTCGTGCGTTAAGGATCAGGTCGAAGTAATCGTACGCATCTGCACCAGCGATTGGTGTGTCTGGATTACCGACAGCTGATATGTCATTCATCTCGTCGATGTGACGCCAAACCGCTGACACTGTAACAGGCCCGGTCTCTACTGATAGCGTTGTGTGTGCAACAAGCTCTGGATAAGCTTCCGTTACACTTACTGCACCGGCGAAGTCAGAAAATCCCTCGTCGCTAAATGCTTGAATTTCGTAGGAATCCAAAATGTTAACGAGTGTGTTCAGCGTAATACTGCCTGAACCGCCGCCCCACGCCAGAGCGTCAACAGACCAGTTAATTTGACCAGTTAAGTCATAACCCGAGGTTTTGATGCCGCCAAGATTGAGAATAGGCTGATTGACTGGGTCGAGTGAGAACGGATCAGGACGATTAATTTGCTGACACGGGAAGTAGTTATTGTCATAGCTTGGATTTGACGCTCCATCTAAGTTGAAACACTTCGTCATGATGAGCTGTGCTGATAACGTCTCAATCGCCTTTTCGATCTCGATATTGTAGTAGTCCGCGGTTAGTTGAACGCTCGCCGATCCCACATCAAAAGTAGAAACGAGACCAAAGGTGTAGGTGTCTGCTCTTCAGGATCCAGCGCTTGGTTACCGTTGGTGAACGTTGGCGCTGATGAACCGCCTTGAGTATATCTAGGGTCGGCACCTTGCTCGGCACAGAGTGCGAGTTCAGCACCACGATCTGTACTGGCACCTCGATAGCGCGAGCTACAAGGGTCTAAGAAGGGCTGCACACGCAGCAGGCTCGCTCTAAAGAACTCCTCCACATTAGGCGCGCGGACGGCGTGCTGAGCACTAGCTCGAAGCATTAATGCATCATTGACTTGTGCATCGAGTTCCAGCTTGTAGGCGCTCGCTGTGCCTGAAAGATCGTAGTCTGAGTAGCGATAACCTAGTCCAAGATTTACCGCATCTACTGCGTCACCATCCGATACCAAGGGTAAGAGTACTTCAGCAGCGAGTTCGGTAACGCCCACATCACCCTGAGTGAATGCCGAGCTTGCGAGGTTCGCTAAGTTGCCTTGTGCGATATCAGCATCTGGATTAAACCGGTAAGTATTCTCGCGGAATCCGCCTAGAACAGAGAAGCGCGCCTCTCCTGTGGGTAAGTCAGCGAGCTTACCCTCTAAGCTTGCTTCAAAGACGGTTTGCTCAAGCTTAGTTTTGTTAATGGGTGCTCTAGACGCAAACGCTAGGCAGTCAGATGACAGCGGACTTGTTCCGCCAAAAGGGTTGAACCCGCCACTGCACAAGGAGCTCTCGCCCGTGAGAGGGTCAGTCGTATCAATAATATCTTGCACCGCAGCAAAGCTAATTGAACCAGAAATTGTCACGTCATCGGTCGTTGTTTCACCGTAAGAAAGT
Source organism: Halieaceae bacterium (assembly GCA_038143085.1). Taxonomy (GTDB): domain Bacteria; phylum Pseudomonadota; class Gammaproteobacteria; order Pseudomonadales; family Halieaceae; genus Luminiphilus. The sequence continues at coordinate 274 of JAYQLG010000005.1, read as the reverse complement.
GACACGTCCCAGTTCAAATCTCGGTCTTCAAATTGACCCTCAGTCCTGCAAGAACCTGGGTTACGTCATTTTCAGTGTTGTAAACTCGACCCCCTGTTTGGACGAAACGAACCTGATAGCTAGTAATGTCTCGGCCGCCAGCTGCCGCAGCAATATCCGGATATTGATTCACGTAATAGTTATCTGAGGGTATGGTTACGCCCCAAATACCGAGGGAGTTCGGTGCCGCACCTTCGTTGAAAGCCTCGGAGCTTGCGATAAGCACTTGACCGTA
>JAYQLG010000004.1:0-4566 GCA_038143085.1 Halieaceae bacterium | reverse complement strand
TTAATTCGCAAACTGCTTGAGCACGTTCTCGATGGTGACCGTTTTAAGCACATTCCCTTCTTCATCGAGCATTTGCGTCAAACGGCCATCGGGCGAATAAAGATTAAACAGGATGGTGGCGCCCTCGGGGCCACCGCGCTCCATGTGCACATCGCCCTCTGGCATGTGTGAGTAACTGCCGGCCTTTCGAGTAACCTTCGAGACCTCAACACCGTCTTCAAAGGTTACGACCTCGAGGGAGCCCTGCAGTACGGTGGATCTCACCTCGCAGAGATGACGGTGGAAATGGCAGTATTTTCCGGGCTCCCATCGATAGACTAGATCGATGTGGCCTTGCCCGTCATGACCGAGTAAGGCACCGCCATAGCCAATGGGATAATTGAATCGATCATCCGGGCCGTAGTCTTGCCAAGCAATGCTTTGGTCCTGCAGTAGATTAATTTTCATCTCTAGGAACTCTGTTTTTATTGGGTCTAATGTAAGCGACAGAACAAAAAAAGGGTGGCTTACGCCACCCTCTAACTTTCTTTAATTTTGGTTCAATATTCAACCCTATTGAGAATGACGTAATCAACGATTTCTCGATAGTCCTCATAACCCTGCGCGAGCTCTTCTTGCTCGTCTTGATCGGCATTAAAGCGCTCAGTCATGGCTTTCATCAGCGCGTCGTAGCCTTCTTTACTTCCCTGCATTGCTCCCATGTCTTTGTATGTCACGGTCAGGAAGACATTGGGTTGTGCCGCCACATTTGCGGCCCAGACGTTGTAATCCATGACGACACCCATGTCTTTCTGAATTTCCATAGAGCTGACCCATGTCTTTTTGAGGCGAGTCAAATAGGCGTCGACGTAATTGGGTTTTACCGATACAACCGTTAACTCAGTGACCTCCTTGCTCAAGCCATAATCTTTCCAGATTTCTGCTGTGCTTAGGGGCGCAAAGATTAGTGTTGTTATCAAGGTCAAGATAGAAATGAAACTTTTCATGTTGTTGTCCTGTTTTGTCATTTTAAGATCTGGGGACACCCCCGCCGTCAGGCTAGTACACGCTTTGGTTAATGCAAATTTAAGAAGACATACAGACGTTTCGGGGTTGGCAATGTGACAAGCCCAACAGTTCAGTGACCAGATCTGTTTGAGTTAATGAGTCATCAAAGATGCCTTCAAAGTACGGCCAACATTTATGAATGTGACTAATCTAGAGTGTCATGGCCTAAGGGACTTTTCTTTGACCGCGGGCGTCGAATCATCTGAGAAAGTAGGCATAATGCGCGGGTGATCGAGTTGCCATCCGGCTGCGTTTATCTCGGTTCATAGACAGCCCATAATTAGACTGCCGAAATCATGTTTGACCGCGCCATTATTCGTAATGCCAAGACAGATAATTGGTCAGTGTATGAGCACTGCCAAGATGTTCTGGTGGCCTCGGAACACGGCGCTGTCTTATCGGTTTTGAATGAGGCCGAGGAGCGCACTCGTAGAGATGGCCTTTACGCTGTGGGCTACGTTGCCTATGAGGCAAGTCATGCCTTTGATCGCAAGTTTCCAAAGCGTGATATTGATGTGCCTCTCGCTTGTTTTGCCTTGTTCGCCGTGGAGAATTCCAGCACATCCCTGACAGATCTCTATTCACCTAATGAGCACGCGAATGCTGAATGGCACCTTTTAGAGTCGCGGGAGTCATTTGAGTCCAAGGTCGATCGCATTAAATCGATGATTGGCGCGGGAGAGGTCTACCAGATCAATCTCACGTCACGTATGTCGAACGGGGGGCAGGTGACTCTGGCGGATTTCGCTCGCTGGTCGCAAGACATGCCGCACGCTGTTTTCATGAGTGGACCCGAGGTGACGGTTTGCTCTGCCTCACCCGAGCTGTTTTTCGAGCGTGAAGACGGTGTCGTGTGGAGTAAACCTATGAAAGGCACGGTAGGGCGAAAGCCTGAAGCTCTTGCCGATCAGGCCAACGCGCACTGGTTGCAGGCGTCGATGAAGAACCGAGCTGAGAACGTCATGATCACCGATATGGTGCGCAACGACCTTGCTCGCTTGTCCTCTACCGGCAAGGTGTCCGTCGATGAGTTATTTGGAGTGGAGCGCTACCCCAGCGTTTGGCAGATGACCTCTACCGTTAAAACCGAGGTGGCAGCCAGTATCGCCGATATCTTTACAGCCCTGTTTCCGGCGGCGTCAATCACCGGTGCACCAAAGCACGCGGCAGTCGATGTCATCGATGGGTTGGAAGACAGTCCGCGCGAACTTTACACCGGCGCGCTCGGCATTATTAAGCCATCAGGGTTTGCCAGCTTTAATGTTGCCATAAGAACGGCCTGGAGTGATTTGCGCAGCGGGAAGAGCCGATTTGGTGTGGGCTGTGGCATCGTCTGGGATTCGGATCCTAGCGACGAGTTTGAGGAGCTGCAGACTAAAGCACGGATACTCAAACAGCCCGACCCGAGTTTTCATTTGTTCGAAACCATGGGTGTCAGCGACGGCCAGATTACTCGCCTCGCGCGTCATTTGCGCCGACTGGAAAATTCCGCGCAGTACTGGTCCTTTGCGTTTGATAGACAGGCTACCGAGTCATACCTCAATGAGCTAGTAAGCCTCATCGATAGCACCAAACATTGGCGCTTGCGATTGCAACTCAATCGGTGCGGTGCTTTAAGCCATACCCTTCATCCCTTTGTCCCAGACGAAGCGGCTACGGACGGTAGGTGCCTACCTCTCTCAGTCTCAACGACACCGGTTGATTCTGCTGACTCCTTCCTGATTCATAAAACGAGTCACCGGGAAGCCTACGATCGCGCCGTCGCTGAAGTGCCAGAAGGTGTGTCGCCACTTCTGGTGAATGAGCTAGGACATATCACCGAAAGCGCGATTGCCAATATTGTCTATCAGATGGACGGTAGTTTATTCACACCGCCCATCACAGACGGCCTGCTGCCCGGGGTGTTACGCGACGAGTTGATCGATGAGGGCACGGTGTCTGAACGGTCACTGCCTGTGTCGGATATCGAGAAGGTTGAGTCATGGTGGTTAATTAACTCTCTGCGCGGCTGGCGCCGCTGCGAACTTACGCAGTCCTGATTTTTTCGAGGACGAACCCGAACACAGCCCAGACGGCCGAGGTATCGCGTCTTTCAGAGTCTTACCATCACGCCATGCCAGTACCCAAGTACACATTGAGTGAATCCGAGGTGTCTCGCGTCGTTGAAATGGCGTGGGAGGACCGAACGCCCTTTGAGGTTATCGAAGCAACCTTCGGCTTGAGCGAGTCTGAGACCATCAAGCTCATGCGCCGTGAGATGAAAGCGAGTTCATTTCGGCTTTGGCGTAAGCGGGTCACAGGCCGCGTCACCAAGCATCGCAAGTTACGGGGTTTCGATGTCGGGCGTGGTTACTGTCCCACGCAATACAAACGGTAGGAAGGATTCATGTTGGAGTTCGCAAACGCGTTGGTCTTAATGCTCTTGGGCGCCATGCTGTTTTTCCCCTCAGTTGTCGCACCGGTGGTTTTCACCTCACTACCTGAGGCGCAAGCCGGGGCGTTTTTACGTTCGATGTTTCCTCGCTATTACGCCTTCATGATCGCTCTGAGTCTCATTGCGGCTTTGTTGTTCTTGGTGGCCAATGATGAGTCTGCTTACCAAGCGGCCATCGTTTGTCTATTTGTAGGTTTATCGACGCTCTGGGTAAGGCAGTGGCTATTGCCGCGCATCAATACAGCACGCGACGCGCAACTGGCGGGTGATGTTGAAGCGGGTCGGCGTTTCGATCGGGACCACAAGCTCTCTGTTGGCATTAATATGGTGCAGCTGGTTTTGTTGGTGGGAATTCAGTTCGTTTAGCAGTGGTTGCCTAGAAACGTCCCACCGGAGTTCTGGTGCGTCCGTAAGTCAGCTTACCTGCTGGACAGCGTAAGCGTTTATTGGCCTACTTAAGCTCTCAGTTTTATAACAACAATACGGGGCTATCCATGAGTAAAACCATCGAATTCATCTTTGATTTTGGCAGTCCAAATGCCTATCTGTCCTACTTCACTGTGAAAGACGTGGCTGAGCGAACGGGCGCTCAGCTCAAAATAACGCCTTGCTTACTTGGCGGCATTTTCAAGTCGACCAACAACCAGCCGCCCATGATGAATTTTGCGGGTGTCTCTGGGAAAAATGCGATGTTCATGCGCGAAATCGAGCGCTATTGCGATCGTCACGGACTTACAAAGTTTGCGATGAATCCTAATTTCCCGGTCAACACGTTGCTGCTGATGCGCGCTTGCGTTGCTTATGGTCGTGACAATGATGTGGCGCCTTACATTGAAGCAGGCGTCAAAATGATGTGGGAAGACGGTCTGAAGATGGACGATCCTGACGTGTTTGTCAGTGCGTTCAATGCCGCCGGTTTTGATGGTCAGGCGTTGTTGGAGGCCACACAGGACCCCGAAGTAAAGGCAGAACTCATGGCGAATACACAGGGCGCTGTTGATCGAGGCGTTTTTGGCATTCCCGCTTTCTTCGTGGGCGATGAGCAGTTCTTTGGCAAGGACCACATCGAAGAAATGGAGTGGTGG
>JAYQLG010000003.1:0-174032 GCA_038143085.1 Halieaceae bacterium | reverse complement strand
CTGAAGCTAGCGTGTCTACCAATTTCACCACCTGGGCAGGTAAGGCAAAACGAAGGATCGCGAGGCTACGGGTTGGTCATTTATTTGTCAATCGCATAGCCGTACACTTTGCGTATATGTCATAGCAATCAGCTATCCACTACCTCCACTGGCGGAATTTTGAAAAAAACCTCTAAGGCCACGGCGCCAACTGATCCTCAAGCTGAGCGTGAGGCTCAAAAATATGATCAGCCTATTGCAAGTCGAGAATTGATTCTCGCTGTTATGGCTGAGCGTGATGTGCCGATGCGCTTCACCGAGCTTGCCGATGCATTGAACATTCACAACGACAGCGATCTCTTCTCGCTTCAGAAACGCGTCAGGGCGATGCAGCGTGATGGTCAGCTGATTTCGGGCCGACGCGGAGCCATTGGTCTACCTAAGAAGATGGACTTGGTGAAATGCAAAATCATTGGTCATCGAGATGGCTACGGTTTTGCTTCGCCGACGGAGGGTGGTGACGACTTTTTCCTCTCTAGTCGACAGATGTATAGCGTCTTCGATGGTGATGAGGTGCTGGTAGCTCAATCTGGCCATGATGATAAGGGGCGACCTGAAGGCCAGATCGTTGAAGTGCTGACGCATGCACACACCCATATTGTCGGGCGTTACATGGAAGAGGGAGGAATTGGTTACCTCCTGCCCCATAACCGTCGCATCAGTAATCACGTTCTGATTCCGCCTAAATCAAAGCGCGGCGCGAAATCTGGTCAGCTTGTCTCAGTCAAAGTCACCGATTACCCAACGGAAGTGCTCGGCGCCAAGGGCGAAGTTGAGGAAATATTAGGTGATCATCTCGATCCAGGGCTCGAGATTGATGTCGCGATTCGGGCGCACGATATTCCTCATGAATGGCCAGATGCTGTGCTGTCCGAAGCGGGTGCGCTGCGCGATGAGCCCTCCGAGTCGGACAAACAAAATCGCGTTGATTTGAGGCACCTTGGCCTTGTCACCATTGACGGCGAAGATGCCCGAGACTTCGATGATGCAGTCTATTGTGAAACGGAAGGGTCGGGGTTTCGACTCTGGGTGGCCATTGCTGACGTCAGTCATTACGTCCAAATTGGCAGTGCGCTTGATGAGGAGGCGGTTAATCGAGGTAATTCCGTGTACTTCCCCGAGCGGGTGGTGCCCATGTTCCCCGAGGTCCTCTCCAATGGACTTTGCTCGCTGAAGCCTGAGGTTGATCGCCTCGCTATGGTTTGTGAGATGGTCATTGATACCCAAGGCCAGGTTACGCATTCATCATTCTATGAGGCAGTTATTCACTCGCATGCCAGATTGACCTACACGCAGGTGGGTGAGGTGCTCGAGAACGGATGGCACGAGGATGTTCACACTGAGCGACTGGACGGGCTATTTCGCTTGCACGCGCTGTATAAAGTTCTCAGAGAGGCACGATCAAAGCGAGGTGCCATCGATTTCGAGACCGTCGAGACTCGGATTCTCTTTGACGAGAACCGGAAAATCGACGCCATTGTGCCGGTAAATCGCAATGACGCTCACAAGCTTATTGAGGAGTGCATGTTGGCGGCCAATGTTGCCACTGCGGCGCACTTGGAAGCGTCCGAGCTGGCAGCACTATTCCGTGTACACGAGGGTCCCTCCGCTGAGCGGTTGGAAGCGCTTCGCTCCTTTCTTGGTGAGCTCGCGCTCGATCTGCCAGGTGGAATGGACCCTACGCCCCTGGATTATCAAAGTGTGCTATCGCGGTTGGAAGAACGTGACGATGCTCAGGTGATTCAAACGATGTTGCTTCGCTCGCTCAGTCAGGCGGTCTACAAGCCAGACAATGGTGGCCATTTTGGCCTTAACTATGAGGCTTACGCGCATTTCACTTCGCCTATCCGGCGCTATCCGGACTTGTTAGTTCACAGAGCGATTAAACGACTCGCGACTGCCTCAGGCTCCACCCCCAGGAAGCGCTCAAAAGAAGAAACCCGAGCACTCTATCCCTACACGATGACAGATCTTGTGACGGCGGGAGAGCATTGCTCGATGACCGAGCGACGTGCCGATGATGCTACCCGCGATGTTCAGCTGTGGCTGAAGTGTGAGTACTTGCGCCACCACATTGGAGACGAATTCGCCGGTGTCGTCGCATCGGTAACTCGGTTCGGCATGTTTGTCGAACTCACCGACATCTATATGGAAGGCCTTGTACACATTAGCGCCCTTCCATCGGACTACTACCACTTCGATCAGGCATCGCAACGCCTGGTTGGTGAGCACACCCGCCAAACTTATCAGCTGGGCGATGCGGTGCGAGTTCAGGTGGCTCGCGTGGATCTTGACGATCGGAAAATTGATCTAGAACTGGTCGGCGCGGTGACGCCCGGCGCTGGTCGGCGGGGCAATAAGTCATCGATTAGGTCGCGGAAAGCGCGGCATCACTCGGGCGATACCAAACGAGGAAAGGCTGCCTCTCGCTCAGATCGGCGATCCGACGTGTCAGATAAAAAGTCAGAAAAAAAGCCGCGTAAATCAGCGAGCGCATCCAAGAAAAAATCACCTAAGAGCAAGGCGTCCAAGGGCAAGGGTGCACCAAAGCGCAGAGGTCGAGGCTCATGAGCGATGTCGCTTTCGGCATCCACGCCGTCGACAGCTTGCTGCGTCGGGCCCCACAACGGGTTCTGTCACTCTTTGTGCAGACCGATCGCAACGATAAGCGCATACACTCGCTTCTCACGCTTGCCAACAACCAAGGAGTGTCGGTTACCCGGGTCCCTAAGTCGGATTTGGACACCAAGGTTGCCGAGCGTCATCAGGGCGTTGTCGCTGTCATTGAGCCCGCATCATCAGAAGCTAACCTAAACGAGCGGGATCTCGTTTCTCACGTGACGGGCGTTGAGCGACCGCTAGTGCTTGTTCTCGACGGTGTCACCGACCCCCATAACTTGGGGGCCTGCCTCCGAAGTGCCGATGCGGCAGGCGTTCACGCCGTGGTCGTACCAAAGGACAACAGTGCCGAGCTAAACGCCACGGCAAGGAAGGTGGCCAGTGGCGCTGCAGAGACTATTCCGCTTGTTCGTGTGACCAATCTTGCGCGAGCACTGAAGGCGCTTAAAGACGCCGGACTCTGGGTTGTCGGGACAACGGGCGAGGCGGATACGGTGCTTTATGATCAAGATCTAACGCTTCCTGTAGTCATTGTCATGGGTGCTGAAGGTCCCGGCATGCGACGACTGACGACCGAGGCCTGTGACTTCCTGGTGAAGCTCCCGATGGCCGGAGACGTCTCGAGTCTCAATGTCTCGGTGGCAACTGGCGTGTGCCTCTTTGAGGCCGTAAGACAGCGCACCGCCGGGTGATTGCATTCCACAACGGGTCTCTGTAGACTCCGCGCCTCACAATTAGCCGGGCTCTTTGAGCCTTAACTCCTTGCTGCACTGATTGTCAGGCAGCTACAACCGAAGGGAGAGATCGTTAGTGCGACACTACGAAATCGTCTTTATGGTCCACCCGGACCAGTCGGAACAAGTACCGGGCATGATTGAACGGTATACCAATGTGATCACCAAGGATGGCGGCCAAGTGCATCGCCTCGAAGATTGGGGTCGCCGTCAACTCGCTTACCACATCAACAAGATTCACAAGGCACACTACGTCTTGATGAACGTTGAAGCTAGTAACGAGGCAATGGAAGAGCTTACGACAACGTTCCGCTACAACGATGCTGTTATCCGCAACCTCGTGATTCGTCGAGACGACGCTGTGACTGAAGAGTCACTGATCATGAAGTCTGAAAAAGAAGACCGCGAGCGTAAGTCACGTTACCAAGAGCGCCAAGCCGCCGAGGCGAAGGCCGAAGAGGCAGCTGCAGCAGTTGAGGCAGATGATTCGGGTGACGCAGACGCTGCTGAAGAAGTAGCCGAAGATGCGGTTGAAGAAACCGCTGAGGCAGCAGAGGCAGAAGATGCGCCTGCTCCAGACGAAGACGCAGAGGAGGCTTAATCCATGTCACGTTTTTTCCGACGTAGAAAGTTCTGTCGTTTTACTGCCGAAGGTGTGCAGGAAATCGACTACAAAGATTTAGAAGTTTTAAAGCAGTACATCACTGAAACTGGAAAGATCGTACCTAGCCGTATCACAGGTACTAAGGCGAAGTATCAGCGTCAGTTGGCGACAGCCATCAAGCGCGCTCGTTACCTGGCACTGCTGCCTTACACGGATTCGCACCAGTAAGAAATGATGCGCGGCCTCGCTGAATTCATCATGCGTGGTCGTTGGCAAGCGCTGGCGGTAGCTGTTATTGGTTCCGTGCTTGTCATTGCCGCACCTGTGAGTGCGGCAGCCATTGCACTTGTGACATTGGGTCGCAGTGTGCGAGATGGTGCTTGGGTTGCACTGTGGTCGATGCTTCCCGCTCTGTTACTGGGCTGGGTAAGCGGAGATTACGGAACGGGGCTCTTGTTGCTCTCGGCGTTTGTGGGCGCCGTAGTGTTAGCGCAGACCTACAGTTTGTCGTTAGCGCTTCTTGCTGTGGTGCCGGTGTCAGCGCTGGGTGGGGTGGCCCTGTTGGCATTCAACTCCGCGTTTCTAGATGCGTTGTTGACGGTGTTCGATACGTGGATTGAGGCACTGGAGTCGGGAGCTGATGAGACTGCGGTGATTGGGTTGCTAAGACCATCGGTGCCGCAAGTAGCGGGGCTCATGGCAGTTGGTAATTCGCTTCTTGCTTGCCTCAGCTTGTTACTGGGGCGGTATTGGCAAGCCGCGATGTACAAGCCTGGTGCGTTTGGCGATGAGTTCAGGGCGCTGCGGCTGCCCTCACTCTGGGCGGCGGCCTTGGTTCTGGTGACCGTTGCAGGCGCCCTAGGCGGCAGAGAGTTGGCAGCGTGGACTGCCTTGGCAGGAATACCTGTCACGATTTGTGGTTTTGCGCTCTTGCATCATGTTGCGCGAGACCGACAGCTTGGATTTGGATTTCTGGCTGTCAGTTATATGCTGTGGGCATTTGTTGACCTACTGAAAGTGGGTGTGCTCGTGGCGGTGTTGCTGGATGCTTTTTTCGACTTCGGTCGCAGGGCAAAAGCGAGCTGATAGTCGAGTCGAGAGTTAGTTAACGGTAGTGGCTTTGAAGCCCTTACCGCCGGATGTCACGGTCTGTTTCAGTCGGTGGCCGGTTAAGAAGATTGATATTGATAAGTGTGGCGCAATGCGCCAATGCGAGAGGGAAATAAGGATGGAAGTAATTCTGCTCGATAACGTAGGTAGCCTGGGTGTGCTGGGTGACCGTGTTGATGTGAAGCCCGGCTACGGCCGTAACTTCCTCATTCCGCAGGGCAAAGCCGTTCCTGCGACACAAGAAAATATTGAGAAGTTTGAGGCGCGCCGTGCAGAGCTCGAGGCAGCTGCTGCTGCGACACTCGATGCTGCCCAGAAGCGTGGCGATGCGATTCAGGCGCTGGAAGGCGTACAGATTACTGCAACGGCAGGCGAGGAAGGAAAGCTCTTCGGTTCTGTTGGCACGCGCGATATCGCGGAAGCGTTAACAGCCGCAGGGTGTGACACGGATAAAGCTGAAGTACGTTTGCCCGATGGCGTAATTCGTGAGCTCGGCGACTACGAGATCATGATTCAGCTTCACGCTGAAGTAATGGCTACTATCAACCTGTCGGTAGTTGCCGAGTAATTCATCTCCGCGACATGTCTTACGCCACAGATCCTAACTGTGGCATGCTGTGCTGCTCGGGTCGCTTTGGCCCGAACAGCGAAAACCAACATCAATAAAGAGTTGAGATGGAGACAGCAACAAATCCCGATTGGGATGTCGCAAAAATCAAGCTGCAACCGCAGTCTATTGAGGCAGAGCGCTCAGTCCTGGGTGCACTTCTCATTTCCTCTGATAGTTGGGATGGCGTCGCCGAGGTGGTGGCCGCTGCAGATTTTTATCGTCCCGAACACCGAGCTATCTTTCGCCAGATTGCGCTCTTGGTCGACCGGGGTGAGCCGGTTGACGTCATTACGGTTGCCGATCGCCTGTTAGCAACCGGTGAGTTGGATGCCGCGGGCGGCCACACCTACTTGGCTGAACTTGCGGAGCAAACACCAACTGCCTCCAATGTTAGAGCTTATGGGAAGGCTGTTCGAGAGCGTTCAGTACTGAGACAACTCATTAACGCTGCACAAGATATTGCATCGACCGGCTTTAATCCTGAGGGCAGAAGCTCGGAGGAGCTGGTCGATGAGGCGGAGCGGCTCATCATGCAGATCTCCGAGGGCGGTCAGAAAGCGGGCGGTCCACAGGCAATGGCTCCACTCTTGAGCGGGGCGCTTGAGCGCATCGAAGAGCTTTACAACACGGGCGGCGACATCACCGGTCTAACAACCGGTTTTATTGATTTGGATCGCATGACCTCGGGTCTGCAATCGTCAGACTTGGTTATCGTCGCTGGTCGACCGTCTATGGGTAAAACATCATTCGCTATGAATCTTGTAGAAAATGCTGCGCTCGCGAGCGATCGACCTATCATGGTTTTCTCGATGGAGATGCCGGCCGAGCAACTGGTGATCCGAATGCTGTCATCGCTTGGCAGAATCGACCAGTCGAGGGTTCGAACAGGTAAACTCGAGCAAGACGATTGGCCAAAGCTATCCAGCGCCACAGAGAAGCTAAAAGATACGCAGATCTTTATCGATGACACACCCGCCCTTACGCCGACGGAACTTCGTTCGCGCGTGCGCCGGTTGGTGCGCGAGCAGGGCGATCTCGGCATGATTATGGTCGACTATCTGCAGCTGATGCGTGTTGCTGGCTCGAGTGAGGGAAGAACCGCTGAGATCTCAGAGATCTCGCGGAGCCTGAAGGCGCTCGCTAAGGAGTTTAAGGTTCCCGTGGTGGCGCTGTCACAGCTTAATCGGGCACTTGAGCAACGTCCGAACAAGCGCCCCGTCAACTCGGACTTGCGAGAGTCAGGTGCGATCGAGCAGGATGCCGATGTCATCATGTTTATCTATCGAGATGAGGTATACAACGAGGATTCCCCCGATCAGGGCGTGGCGGAAATCATCATTGGTAAGCAGCGTAATGGCCCCATTGGTACCTGTAGGCTGTCTTTCCAAGGGTCGTTCACGCGGTTCGAAAATCTAGCCAGGAGCGACTACGAAAACTATGGAGCCTAACGATATGCCTCCCGCGATTGATTTGACAGCACTGAGTCACATGTTGGGTGGTGATGTGTCACTGGTAAAGATGATTCTCGAGAAGTTTCGTGAGGAGATAGCGGGTGATATTGCGGCTTTAACAGATCTTGCGAGTAGTGGTGACCCCGAGCCGATTCGTGCATTAGCGCACCGCCTCAAAGGCACCTGCAGTAATGCGCAAGCGATGCCGCTCTCGAATGTGGCTAAGTTGCTCCAGACTGCTATGGCTGCCGGCGATATGGCACAGGCACCAGATTTAATCGAAAAATTGGAAATGGAGCGTAAGCTGCTAGAGCGATATCTGGCCGAACAGGGCTATTAACTAGAGCCCCATTTCCTTCCTAAGCGCGGACAGCGCGGTTTTTCGATCGTTGAGATCCATACTGGCTGCATCACTCGGCTTCTCAAGCTGTTTGCGCTCGGGGATTAGCAGTGTTTCACCCCGCAGGGCGCGCTTTAGCCAGCGATTGTAGTGACTTTGAAATATCGGCCAGGCCTCGCTGCGGGCATGGTTGGCCAGCAAATACCAGCTCGCGTCTCTACCTGCGAGGTAGACGATCGGATGAGACCAGCTTGCCTCGGCCTTTGGGCTGGGTGCCAAGCAAGCCTCCTCGTAGGCGGTGGCCGCTGAGGGCAGACCCAGCTCGCTCAGCGCCTCTGAGCAGCTTGCCAGCATGCGATTTAGCGTTGGCAGATAGTCACTGCCCTCTATCGCTCGGCGTGCACCCATCAGTATGAGCTCACCGGAAAATTCGCTGAGTGCTTCCAGCCAAAGTCTTTTCACTTGACCTAGTTGCTGCGCGTCTGACCACGCCGCGTAATACTGATTGTGATAGTTCAGCCTGAACAGGGCGAAGACCTGATTGATGGCCTCGATCAGGCTTGAGTCATCGCGATCGACACGCTCATCCTGCCCAGCTGGTGTCGCTGAGGTCGTCTGAGATACTTCGGTCTTTTGTGCGATCTGCTGGGCTAGTTCCGCCGCCTGTTTGTGATCTGCCACTGATCTGCTCCTGATGGCGTTGCCATTGGTATTTTACATGCTGCAAAAATTTCGCGTTCCACGACGTATGGACTTCATTGCTGTCTACCCAATAGACAACGAATTCTCGCAGTACCGTGTCGGCGAAGTCTTGGGATATGCCCGACAATTGAAGCGTCTCGTAGACCGCGGCATTGGGTGTCCAATTGGGTTGAAGGCGTTCCGGTAGGGTGCTGTGCTGCAGGCTGTTCTCGTGTCTGGTCCAGCGCTGCCTCGCAAATTGAATAAATTTACTATTCACGTCTTTTGGTGCGCCGCCTCGTTCTTTCCAATAGAGGATGAACTCGGGTCGGATAGATTCAATGAACTCCGAGGGCATTTCCGTACGGGCTAAAATCTCTTTGGCATCGAGACTGGGTTGCCATGCGTTATCAAATCGTGCCGGTTCTTTGATGGCAAAAGCCGGATGCTTTTGTTGCTGTCGCCAATGAGACAGTACGTGATGACGGAAGCGCGTATCTAAGGTTTTTCGGTCGCCCGATGCTTCAAAGGTTTTCAGTTGCTCGAGAATGTAGTCCCGGGTCAGACCGTGATTCAGGTTGAGTAAATCAATGAGATGCTCGCTAGGTGTCCACGCTCGCAAAGGTTCCGCCTTGGGCGCAGTCTTGCTCGGCGTATCAGTGACCCGCCAAATCAGTGGATCATGACTGGGTCGAGCGTTGAGTATTCCGAGATCAACAATTCGTTGGAGCAGCTGACCAATTCTCACGTGGTCCCAAAATGGAAAGTCCTCGGCCAGAGCCGAGATGGAAATGGTATTGGCGTCTGCGGCTAGCTGATGGCTCAAGCCTTGTAAAAGAACCGCTTCTTCTAAACCCACGGTCGCGGCGAGCTGCGGAGAGAAGGTGCAATAGCGCTCTGGAATGAATCGCGGGTTGGACATGGATACAAGTGGTGACTGTTGGTCTGATAGCATAGCGGTTTCGAGGTAGCGAGGCACCCCTGTCGGAGTGATCTATGGCAAAAACTAAGTCAGCGTTCGTGTGTAACGACTGCGGTGCGGATTATCGAAAGTGGCAAGGGCAGTGTTCGGCTTGCAATGCGTGGAACACCTTGTCAGAAGTCAGAATCCCCGGGGGCAACTCGGGGTCGGTGCAAAAAGCGCGAGGCGGCTTTGCTGGTGCAACGGCGCGCGTCCAAAAACTATCTGACATCGACCTTGTTGACTTGCCGCGCTTCAGCTCGGGCTTTGCAGAGCTCGATCGTGTGTTGGGCGGTGGCTTCGTACCGGGATCGGCAATTCTCATCGGCGGTCATCCGGGGGCGGGAAAGAGCACATTGTTACTCCAGACACTGTGTGCCCTTGCTGCTAGGGCGCCTGCCCTCTACGTGACAGGGGAGGAATCACCGCAGCAAGTTGCAATGCGCGCGAAGCGCCTAGGGCTTGAAACCGATTCGCTGCAGCTCATGGCTGAAACGGATGTTGACGCCATTCTCGCCGCTGCCAATGAACATAAACCAAAGATCATGGTGGTCGACTCCATTCAGGTGGTGCACAGCGACGCCTTAACATCGGCGCCAGGTAGCGTCGCGCAGGTACGAGACTGTGCCGCTTTGTTGACCCGATACGCGAAACAGTCAGGGACTGTACTGATTCTCGTTGGCCATGTGACAAAGGACGGAAGTCTGGCAGGGCCAAAAGTTCTGGAGCATATGATTGATTGCTCTGTCCTTTTGGAAGGGGAGCAGGACTCCCGGTACCGGACTCTTCGTGGTCAGAAGAACCGGTTTGGCGCGGTCAACGAGCTCGGTGTGTTCGCCATGACTGATGCGGGGCTGAAAGAAGTGCTCAATCCATCTGCTATCTTTTTGGAACGTGCCGATACGCCAGCGCCCGGTACTGTAGTCGTTGTCGTCTGGGAAGGTACTCGTCCTCTCTTGGTTGAAATTCAGGCGCTTGTGGACGCAAGCAACCTCGGTAATCCGCGGCGTGTTGCCGTTGGCTTTGAGCAGAATCGACTGGCCATGTTGCTCGCAGTGTTGCATCGTCACGTGGGTTTGCACGTGGGCGATCAAGATGTGTTTGCCAATGTGGTCGGCGGCGTCCGAATTGCCGAGACAAGCGGTGATCTCTCGCTGTTACTTGCGGTTGTATCTAGTTTGCGAAACAAGGTTTTGCCAAAGGACCTCGTGGTTTTTGGTGAGGTCGGATTGACCGGCGAGATTCGGCCTGTAGCCAGCGGCCAGGAACGCATTGCCGAAGCGGCCAAACATGGATTCAAGCGTGCCATAGTTCCCAAGGGCAATGCGCCCAGGACAGCTATTCCCGGTATTACGGTCCAGCCTGTGTCTCGACTTGACGAGGCCATTGCACTTTTCGACTGAGCAAAAAATGCCTGCGCGCGCCGAGAATCGCTACATCAGTTTGCGATGTTTCACTCTGCTCGGTACCTCGGCTTCGCGACCTAAACGCGCACGACGGTCTTCCTCGTACTCGCTGTAGTTACCTTCGTGAAACACGACTGTTCCATCGTCCTCGTACGCGAGGATGTGTGTGGCTATGCGATCGAGGAACCAGCGATCGTGCGAGATCACCATGGCAGAACCGGGGAATGCCTGTACAGCATCCTCCAGCGCTCGAAGCGTCTCTACGTCGAGATCGTTGGTAGGTTCGTCTAGTAGCAAAACATTGGCGCCCTGCTTTAGGAGTTTGGCGAGGTGCAAACGATTACGTTCCCCGCCTGAGAGGTCCTTCACGAATTTCTGTTGGTCGGAGCCTTTGAAGTTAAAGCGGCCAATGTAGGATCGAGAAGGCACCTCGTAGGTCCCAATGCGGATAATGTCCAATCCATCCGACACCTCCTCCCAAACTGTTTTCGAACCGTCGAGATCATCACGGGACTGATCGACGTATCCCAATTGCACGGTCTCTCCAACCGTCACACTCCCGCCATCGGGCTGCTCGTCTCCCATGAGCAGACGGAATAGGGTGGACTTACCCATGCCGTTTGCGCCGATGATGCCAACGATGGCACCTTTTGGAACGGTGAACGAAACATTATCGAATAACAGGCGATCGCCAAATACCTTCCTCAGGCCTTCGACTTCGATGACCTGATCGCCGAGGCGAGGGCCCGGCGGAATATAGATTTCGTTGGTTTCGTTTCGTGTCTGAAAGTCCTGCGAGTTCAGTTCATCGAAGCGCGCCAGTCGGGCCTTATTTTTGGCTTGTCGACCTTTTGGATTCGAGCGGACCCATTCAAGTTCTGCCTTGATCGCTTTTTGCCGCGATGCTTCCTGGCGTTGCTCCTGCGCAAGTCGCTGGTCTTTGGCCTCAAGCCAAGTGGAGTAGTTGCCCTCGTAGGGTATGCCGCGTCCTCGATCCAATTCCAGAATCCAGCCTGCGGCGTTGTCGAGGAAGTATCGGTCGTGGGTGATGGCAACTACGGTGCCGGTAAAGCCCTCGAGGAAACGCTCTAGCCAGCCAACAGACTCCGCATCCAAGTGGTTCGTAGGCTCATCTAGCAGGAGCATGTCGGGCTCACTCAATAGAAGTCGAGCAAGTGCAACGCGTCGCTGTTCACCGCCCGAGAGATTGGTGACGTCGGCGTCCCATGGTGGGAGACGCAGTGCGTCTGCGGCCACGTTGAGTCGCGTTTCAATGTTGTGAGCGTCAGTTGCCTGAATGATGTCCTCGAGCCTCGCTTGCTCCTTTGCGAGTGCATCGAAGTCTGCATCTGGCTCAGCATAAGCCGCATAGATCTTGTCCAGCCCAGCAAGCGCGTCAATCGCCTCGGATAAGCCTTCCTCAACGTTGCCTCGCACATCTTTTTCCGTGTTGAGTTGAGGCTCCTGAGCGAGGTAGCCGATCTTAATGCCTGCTTGGGGGCGGGCTTCGCCCTGAATATCGGTATCGATACCGGCCATGATTTTCAGCAGCGTCGATTTGCCCGCACCGTTCAAGCCCAGCACACCAATCTTGGCGCCCGGAAAGAAGGAGAGCGAGATGTCTTTTAAGATTTCGCGCTTGGGAGGAACCACTTTACTGACGCGGTTCATGCTGTAGACGTATTGGCCTGATTTCCCGTGTTTGTTATCGCTCATTGTGTAAAAGACCTCGGGGGATACTAGTCGTTGCGGCTGCGAACTGAGCCACTCTCGGATTATGAGTTAGTTTACCTCTTCACTAATGCCTTAGGGAGACTCTCGTGCGGGTGGAGACTGAGTTTTTACGACTCACCCGAGCGTCATATTTATGTGGAACTATGCCCTGTCAGGTATCTGTCGTTGCAAGTGATCAGCGGCTTTGCGACAAAGATATCGTAGCTTCACTAAAAAGCGACGAAGTCATTTGCATCTGAGCATTCGGGGAACAGGTGAATGGGTAGATAGACAGCGATTCGTTAGGTGAAGTGGTAGATAAACAGACACATAACGAGGGGATGTAAATGACACAAGAAAATTTACCCAACGAGCCTACAGTTTCGTTTTGGTCAGGCGTTTTCTTGCCTGTCGAATACAAAGGACACAGCATTGTTGCCCACAATTCGAGCTGGACTTCCCGAATGACGATCTGGGTGGACGGTGAGGCTGTTTTCAGTAAAAGCAGCTGGAGGTTCATCTGTGAGCAGGACATTGAAGTCGGGTCGGAGACACTGGCTACCCGCTTTGGCTGGGCGAAACGCGGTTTTATATTCGAGGTATTCGATGGCGACACGCTTGTTGCGTCTGCGGACTACCCGATTAAGTCCCTTGGTTGGAAGCAAGTCCTGCCATTCGCTCTTGTTGGGCATGGCTCTCGGGTTCTCAGTAGAGTACTTCAACTTGTTGGGATAGGTTGGGACTCGCCTTAGACGGTGAGTCATTTATGCTCGATTTGCTTCGGGGCTAACTGCGATTGCTCGGGCAGTTCCACCCACTCTCGCCAGCCTAAGGTGTGCTTGTTTAATGCTGTTTTACCGATAGTCCGCGGCCAATGCCGTAGTATTCAATGCCGATGTTGGCGAGGTAATTTGGATCGTAGAGATTACGCCCGTCCACAACGATCGGCTCAGAAAGGGCGCTCTTTATCGCCTCAAAGTCGGGCGACCAGAAGTTCTTCCATTCGGTGCAGACGACAAGGCAATCAGCGCCCTCGAGCGCCTCGTCCACCTGAGATCACTACCACCGGCTTCTTTGATGAACTGAACCAGGAAGTCTGACATAGTTCATAAAGGCATCGATCACGGACTCGGCGGCTTTCACGGTCTTTGCAGACCTCCATGGCCTCTGGGTGCCCTCCAGCAGTTTTACAACAACAGGCGCACCGCCCACCAGTTTTATTAGCTGACCAGATATTCTCGAGTAAAAACCGGCTGGGGCTTCGCGCATATCGTCGGTATTTTGGTTTAAAAAAGGAATCCCCAGACAGCAATTGTTTTCCCTGGTCAGGTTAGCGCCCGAGCCGCGCCATAACGCGCATCGGCCAGTTTGTTCTTTTCGACGTTGGTTGGTGTCAATGAACGGCGTATCGTAAGAATCGATGCTTTTTCAGCCCTCTCGCAGTCGGCATGCTGCCAGGTGCTTCAGCGCGCGAATCGCTTTTTCATTCAAAGCATTGAGCCGCCAAAGCCAGCGCCGACGGGTAAGATAAATTGATAACCAATTGTCGTGGGTCAGGGTGAGTTCCGATTGTGAACAGCGCACCAGTTCGATGTCTGCGCCCACGGTTTCAGCGATGTTGGCTATTTCATTGATGAAGCTAATCTTTCATAAGGTCGCCCCAGCATCGCGATCATTCGCTGCGTACTTGGTCAGCTCGGCGCTTCCACCCACTCTCGCCATAAACATTGCTGTTTTACCGATAGTCCCCGGCCGATTTGTCAATGCGGTTAAAATCAGGCGACGATTGAACCACAAGCAATCAGGCATACATGTCTACGTAGCGGAATTCCTCGACGGTGTCATTTGACGTTATGCCGACGATGATGCGATCAGGACTTTTCGCATCGGCAACGGCAGAGCCTTCCTTCAGAAACTCAGGGTTAGAGCAGACCTCGAAGGGATGGTCGCGGCCATGTTGCTTCACTATTCCTTCTGCGATGCGTTCCAATGTGGATCGAGCATCCTTGCTGTACCGACAGGGCGCCGACGGTCGATTTATTTCATTGATCAAGCTTATCTTTCGCCCGTTCGCGTTTGTGCTCCGCGTTCGGCACTGCCCATCGGCGATTGAAGGCGTCCGTCGAAACTCCTCGATGGCGTCGGTCGACTTCACACCGAGGGGCGCTTTGCGTCTGGACTTTCAACTCAGGGTCATCAAATGGATGGTCTGACGATTATGCGGTGATCCCTACGCATCCACATAAACAGGAATCGCTGCTTTGCTCTGCAATACCATCGGCAACGTTCATGACATTTCCGCACTACCATCATCACCTGAGGGTTGAACGCAGATGAACAAAAAGTCGCTGCTTTGCACTGCTGTTTTCGTATCGCTCGTGAAGGTTAAGAGTCCTTCCTGAACACCCTGAATGACCATTTCGCTGAGGCCGGGCTCAAAAAAGGGCACTTCCCCGCGTATTAGTCGCTCGACGCGCTCCGCATCGATATCCATGCAGGTAACGCGATGACCCACATCGGCAAACACAGCTGCTTGTACCAAACCCACATACCCACTCCCGAAAATACTGATTCGCATAATGACCGCTCCCTGCTACGAGCCGTGAATATATTTCAGTTTTGTGAATGAAATATGACACGCGTCACAAAGGGGAAAAATGCAACATTTCCCGTATTAAATTCGCGTAGTAGAGGCGTTTACCCTGCAGCTGAAAGACAGCTGCGCTATCATGCACCGCTTCACCGTTTGACCCGTATCACTAACATTACTTTGTTGGAGAACTTCTTCATGAATCAGGCAGCAAAAACCCCGACAGGGCACGGCTACACAGCGTCTCAGACCATTGCGTCATTCGATAATGAATTGTGGGATGCAATGAGCTTGGAGACGCAGCGTCAGGAAGAGCATATTGAGCTCATCGCCTCTGAGAACTATGCCAGCCCGCGCGTGCTGGAGGCTCAGGGCAGTGTGCTGACCAACAAATATGCAGAGGGCTACCCCGGTAAGCGATATTACGGCGGCTGTGAGTTCGTCGACCGTGCGGAAGTGCTTGCTATCGAGCGCGCCAAGGCGCTGTTTGGTGCGGCTTACGCTAATGTGCAGCCACACTCGGGTTCGAGCGCGAACATTGCCGTGTTTCATGCGCTCCTCCAGCCGGGCGACACGGTGATGGGGATGAGTCTTGCCGACGGTGGACACCTGACCCACGGTGCAGGGGTTAATTTCTCGGGCAAGATCTACAACGCGGTTCAATACGGCATTGATAATGCGACCGGTGAAGTCGATTACGACGAGCTGATGGCGATTGCACTTGAGCACAAGCCAAAGCTCATCATTGGTGGATTCAGTGCCTACAGCCGCCTCATGGACTGGGGTAAGTTCCGTGAGATTGCCGATGCTGTTGGCGCTTACTTATTGGTTGATATGGCGCACGTTGCCGGCCTGGTGGCTGCGGGCGTCTATCCAAACCCCATTCCACATGCCGACGTGGTAACCACGACAACGCATAAGACCCTTCGCGGTCCGCGCTCGGGACTCATTCTGGCGCGCGAGAACGAAGAGCTTCACAAAAAGCTGAATTCGGCCATTTTCCCTGGTGCGCAGGGTGGTCCACTCATGCATGCGATTGCGGCAAAAGCCGTGGCGTTCAAAGAGGCAATGGATCCGTCCTTTGTCGACTATCAGAAGCAGGTAGTACAAAACGCCAAGGTGATGGCCGAGACCTTTGTCTCCCGTGGCTTTAATCTCGTTTCGGGTGGCACCGATAATCACCTCATGTTGCTCGATCTTCGCGACAAGGAGTACACGGGTAAAGATGCAGACGCCGCCTTGGGTCGAGCCTACATCACCGTTAATAAAAACGCGGTGCCAAACGACCCTCGGTCACCGTTTGTGACTTCTGGATTAAGACTCGGAACGCCTGCTATTACCACCCGCGGTTTTGCTGATGAGGAGACCCGTCAGTTAACCAACTGGATTTGTGATGTGCTCGAGGGTTTGGAGTCTGACAACCCGGAGCCAGTGATTGATAACGTTCGCGACAGTGTGAAAGCGCTCTGCGCGCGTTTTCCGGTCTACGCTGACTGA
Organism: Halieaceae bacterium; assembly: GCA_038143085.1. Lineage (GTDB taxonomy): Bacteria > Pseudomonadota > Gammaproteobacteria > Pseudomonadales > Halieaceae > Luminiphilus. The sequence goes on along the minus strand of JAYQLG010000003.1, from coordinate 157,677 downwards.
TAGTGATAAAGTAGGCGGATACTAACTATTAAGGTAGTTCCGAATGTTTTGCCCCTTTTGCGGTGCCGATGACACCAAGGTAATTGATTCCCGACTCGTGGCCGAAGGCGGCCAGGTGCGTCGCCGCCGAGAATGCGTAACTTGCCGAGAGCGTTTCACAACCTACGAGGCGGCGGAGCTGGTGATGCCACGCGTGATTAAGCAAAACGGGAGTCGAGAGCCTTTTGACGAAGATAAATTGCGCTCAGGTTTGCAGCGCGCCCTCGAAAAACGCCCTGTAGCTGTTGAAGCGGTAGAGAGTGAGCTCGCACAGATTAAGAATCGACTGCGTGCTACCGGTGAGCGTGAACTCGATTCCCGCGTCTTGGGAGAGTTAGTCATGGAAGCGCTCAAGCGCTTGGATCAAGTAGCGTATGTGCGCTTTGCATCCGTTTATCGAAGCTTTGAGGACCTCTCAGAGTTCCGAGACGCTATCGCATCGCTCGAAGCTGATCCACAGACGTAGACAATCGTGAGCTACTCCGATGAGCATTGGATGTGTCTGGCCATCGAGACCGGTCGACGCGCTCGCGTGTGGTCATCACCCAATCCTGCGGTCGGCTGCGCCATCGTAAAATCCAACGAAGTTCTGGCAACGGGCTTCACTCATCCGGCCGGTCAGGCACACGCCGAGGTCCACGCGCTTTCCCAGATCGCAGATGCAACGGGCAGCACGGTTTACGTGACGCTCGAGCCCTGTGCGCACACCGGTCGAACGCCTCCTTGCACACAAGCGCTGATTGACGCCCGTGTAGCGCGGGTGGTGATTGCCTGCATGGATCCCGATGAGCGTGTTGCCGGGAGAGGGGTAAACCAGCTGCGCTCGGCGGGAATCGATGTGACGCTCGGCGTTTGTGAAGCCGAAGCGGCCGGTGAGCTCGCTGGCTTTTTCCTGAGGCTTGAGCGCGGTTACGGGCGTGTCACCGTGAAGATGGCCATGTCGGCCGACGGCCGCACGGCAATGGCCTCGGGAGAGAGCCAGTGGATTACGGGTGAGGAAGCGCGTGCGGACGTCCAGGCATGGCGCGCCTGCTCGGATGTCATACTGACAGGGAGTGGCACCGTGTCTGCCGATGATTGCTCGTTGACCCTGAGACCTTGCGACAACGGCCTCGTCACGGATGACTGGGAGAGAGCGATGATGGCGCCAACGCCAAGGGCTGTCATCGATACCAACGCCAGTACTCCCGCATCGGCGAATGTGGTGGCTGGAGTTACGCCAACTACCGTATTCACAAGGAGAGGGCGTGTCGCTGGATTCATCGATGCCGGACAACGTTTGTCAGGTGCCGATAGCCAGCAATGATGCCGGTCTGGATGTACGTCAGGCGCTTTTAAAACTGGGAGAGCAGGGTGCAAACGAGATTCTGGTTGAGGCCGGCCCAACACTGGTTGGTGCGCTCGAGCAAGAGAACTTGATCGATCAGTGGCTGATTTACATGGCGCCCGTGATGTTGGGTTCCGACGCCCGGCCGACGCACCACGCCGTATTTAACTCACTTGGACAAGCAAATCGCTATTCAATTTCGCTCACGACCTGATTGGGGATGATTTGCGTATTATCATGCGCCGAGTTGCAAAGGGCTGACGAACGCCCGAAGCACACAATACTTTCCCAAGGAAGAGAGATGTTTACCGGAATCATACAAGCCGTTGGCGAAGTGGCTGCACTTGAGCAGTCGGGCGGCGATCTTAAATTGCGGATCAAGACGGGCAAGCTGCCGTTAGCTGATGTGCAGCTGGGTGACAGCATCGCCACCAATGGCGTCTGCCTCACGGTGACTGAGCTTCCCGGGGACGGCTACTGGGCTGATGTCTCTAACGAAACGCTCTCGCTGACATCACTCAAGCAGATTTCAATCGGTAGTCCGGTAAATCTAGAGAAGTCACTGACGCCCACCACCGCGCTTGGAGGCCACTTGGTCAGTGGTCATGTCGATGGTCTTGGTACGGTGGTTGCGCTTAGCCGGGACGCCCGATCGTGGCGCGTATCGATCGAAGCACCGGCGGATCTTGCGCGTTACATTGCCCCCAAAGGCAGTATTTGCGTTGACGGCACCAGTCTCACGGTGAATTCGGTGTCAGGTGCTCGTTTTGAACTCAATATTATTCCTCAGACATGGGAGGAAACGGTGTTTAGCGAATACGCCGTGGGCACGGAGGTCAATCTCGAGGTGGATATCATCGCGCGTTATTTAGAGCGTTTGCTTCAGTCGGGAGTCGTTCCTTCCTCGGAGGGTATAACCCTGGATACGTTAAAGAACGCGGGGTACCACGGTGATTGATTCAGTGCCGCCCGTTTCAGCAGACCAGCTTATCAGTGAATTCCGCCACGGTGAGATGGTCCTATTGGTCCTTGACCAGAGTGACGGCGAGCAGACAGCTGTCGTTGCCATGGCCGCTGAATACTGTGAGGCCGACCATGTGACATTCATGGCGCGCCAAGCGCGAGGGTTGGTGAGTCTGGCGCTCACAGAGGAGCGTTGCGAGCAGCTAAACTTGCCGCCTATGGTCGATCCTGCCACCTCGGGCGCAGTGAAGCTCTCTATCGAGGCGAGCACAGGCATCGATACGGGCATCTCTGCGGCCGATCGTGCACGCACCGTTCGAGTGGCAGTGGCACCTGACGCCAAGCCCTCGGATTTGGTGCAACCAGGTCATATATTCCCGGTGGCTACGCTGACGGGCGGGGTGCTAATTAGAACCGGGGCCGCAGAAGCAGGTGTGGACTTAGCAACGCTCGCGGGTTTAACGCCCGCAGCGGTATTTGCCGAGGTGTTGGATGCGAACGGTGATCTTGCGAACGCCGCTGCTTTGGTTGATTTCGCGGATAAACATGATCTTACGGTTGGACGCGTCACCGACCTTGTTGATTACCGGTTAAATCATTACCGAACCGTCGATCTGATTCGCAGTGGCACCATCACCACCCGCCATGGTGATTTCATGCTGTCGGTTTACCAGGAGAGCACGCAAGGTCATGTTCATATGGCGCTCAGTGTCGGTGATATCCATGTCGACACACCCACCTTGGTTCGTGTGCACACAACGGCATCCATGCGTGATCTCTTGTCCGTGACATCTACTGAGCAAGTCTCTTGGTCGATTCAAGATAGTCTTAGTCGCGTTGCCGCAGAGGGAAGCGGTGTAGTGGTTCTCATCAACAAAGAAGAAACCGACGCCGATTTATTAACTCAGGTGGACGCTGTGCTCGGCGCTGATTTACCGGATGATTCACAGCAACGAAGCGTCGGCTACTCGCAGGTGGGTATGGGCGCGCAAATTTTACGTGATTTGGGTGTCGGTAAAATTCGACTTATGGGTGCACCCGTGAAGTACAATGCACTCGAGGGCTTCGGACTCGAAGTCGTTGAGTTCGTAGAGCCAGGGGCTACCGCCTCGGGGCAGTGAGGAGAGAAAGGTATGGCGTCAAATACAATTGCGACGACTGAGGGTCAGCTCAGTGGTGTGTCCGGACGGTTTACGCTGGTGGTTGGTCGTTGGAATAGCTTTGTTGTAGAGCACTTACTTGAAGGCGCGATCGATACGTTAAAGCGTCATGGTATCAGCGACGATCAACTGCATATTGTCAGAGCGCCGGGAGCCTTTGAAATACCAATGGTTTGTCAGGCGGTGGCAAAGCGTGGTGATTGCGACGCGATTATTGCGCTTGGCGCCGTCATTCGCGGCGGTACTCCCCATTTTGAGCACGTCGCCGGAGAGTGCACCAAAGGTATTGCACAGGTGTCATTGGATTCAGGTGTTCCTATCGCATTTGGTGTACTCACCGTTGATTCGATTGAGCAAGCCATCGAACGCTCTGGCACGAAAGCGGGTAACAAAGGCGCTGAGGCGGCCATGAGTGCGCTTGAGATGGTGAGCCTTCTGGGTGCGTTGAAAAGCTAATGACCTCAATTAATGTGCTCGCCGCTCAACGTCGGCGAGCTCGTCACTTCTGTATCCAAGCGCTGTATCAGTGGTCAATGACTGGGGCGACGGCTTCATCGATTGAAGCAGAGTTCCGCACTGACAATGACTTCACAAACGTGGATACCGAATACTTCAATGAAATGTTGGTCGGTATCACTCGCCGTGCCGACGAGCTTGATGACATCTTTTCGCCGTTCCTCGATCGCGAGCTGGGTGTGCTCGATTGTATTGAGCGAAACTTGCTTCGACTCGGCACGCTTGAGTTGTTAGATCGAATTGATGTGCCTGCGAAGGTGACACTGAATGAGACGGTTGCCCTCGCTAAAAAGTTTGGTGCGACCGACTCTTACCGATACGTCAATGGTGTGCTGGATCAAGTTGGGTTGAAGCTCCGCGCGCAAGAGCTCGCTGAGCACTAACGCAGCCGTTGTGGGTGAGTTCGATGTCATCACTCGCTATTTCTCTTCCCTTGGCTCGGGAGAATTTGTCGATCTTTCAGTAGGTGACGACGCCGCTGCGCTCACCGTCCCTCCTAACTCGGAGTTGATTGTCTCAACAGACAGCTCGGTGCTCGATACCCACTTCACTGATGACATGTTCCCCGAGGATATTGGCTATAAAGCGGTCGCATCGGCCGTCAGTGATTTAGCGGCGATGGGCGCTGAACCGCTCGGCATGACGCTGGCGCTTACTCTGCCTTCAGTCGATGATTTATGGCTACACGGGCTCTCGCAAGGACTGGCACGAGCCTGCCATGAATATAGTTTGCCTTTGGTGGGCGGTGACACCACTCGAGGTCCTTTGTCAGTCGATTTATTGATCACGACTTTTCGGCCGTTAATGTGCTCCGCGATGCCATCGGCGACGCTCATTAGGTACTGTAGGTCTGGACTGTCATCGTCTCGAGGCGGTGTCCCTACGCAGATAAACAGGAACTCGCTGCTTTCTACCGAGGCTTTCGTGTCGGTAGTGAAAGTAAGCAGTCCACCTTGGACTCCTCGGATAACCATCTCACTCAGGCCCGGCTCAAAAAAGGGCACTTCCCCCCGCTGTAGCCGCTCAACGCGATCCGCATCGATGTCCATACAGATAACCCGATGACCCACATCGGCAAATACCGCAGCTTGTACCAAGCCGACATACCCACTTCCGAAAATACTGATGCGCATTTTGACTGCTCCCTGCTGTGAATCGTGAATATATTTCAGTTTTATGAATGAAATATGACAGGCCTCACAAAGCGGGAAAATGCAACTTTTTCCGCATTAAATTTGCGGAGTGATGGCGTTTACCCTGCAGCTGAAAGACAGCTGCGTTATCATGCACCGCTTCACCGTTCGACCCGTATCACTAACATTACTTTGTTGGAGAACTTCTTCATGAACCAGGCAGCAAAAACCCCGACAGGGCATGGCTACACAGCTTCTCAGACTATTGCGTCATTCGATAATGAATTGTGGGATGCAATGAGTTTGGAGACACAGCGGCAGGAAGAGCACATTGAGCTCATCGCTTCTGAGAACTATGCCAGCCCGCGTGTGCTAGAGGCTCAGGGCAGTGTGCTGACCAACAAGTACGCGGAGGGCTACCCCGGCAAGCGATACTACGGTGGCTGTGAGTTCGTTGACCGTGCGGAAGTTCTTGCTATCGAGCGCGCCAAGGCGCTGTTCGGTGCAGCGTATGCCAACGTTCAGCCACACTCGGGTTCGAGCGCAAACATTGCCGTGTTTCATGCGCTCCTACAGCCGGGTGACACCGTGATGGGGATGAGTCTTGCAGATGGTGGGCACCTCACTCATGGCGCAGGGGTTAACTTCTCGGGCAAGATCTACAACGCGGTTCAATACGGCATCGATAATGCGACCGGTGAAGTCGATTACGACGAGCTTATGGCGATCGCGCTTGAGCACAAACCAAAGCTCATCATCGGTGGTTTCAGTGCCTATAGTCGTCTCATGGACTGGGGTAAGTTCCGCGAGATTGCTGATGCTGTCGGTGCTTACTTGCTTGTTGATATGGCACACGTTGCCGGCTTGGTGGCTGCGGGCGTCTATCCAAACCCCATTCCACACGCCGACGTGGTAACCACAACAACTCACAAGACCCTTCGCGGTCCACGATCGGGACTCATTCTGGCGCGCGAGAACGAAGAGCTTCACAAGAAGCTGAATTCGGCCATTTTCCCCGGTGCACAGGGCGGCCCATTGATGCACGCTATCGCGGCAAAAGCCGTGGCGTTCAAGGAAGCAATGGACCCCTCCTTTGTCGATTATCAGAAGCAGGTCGTACAAAACGCCAAGGTTATGGCGGAGACTTTTGTCTCGCGTGGCTTTAATCTCGTCTCCGGCGGCACCGATAATCACCTCATGTTGCTCGATCTTCGCGACAAGGAGTACACGGGTAAAGATGCAGACGCCGCCTTGGGTCGCGCCTACATTACTGTTAACAAAAATGCGGTTCCAAACGATCCTCGGTCGCCGTTTGTGACCTCGGGTCTCAGACTCGGAACGCCTGCCATTACCACCCGTGGTTTTGCTGATGAGGAGACCCGGCAGTTAACCAACTGGATTTGTGACGTGCTCGAGGGCTTGGAGTCTGACAACCCAGAAGCCGTGATTGATGCCGTTCGTGACAGTGTGAAAGCGCTATGTGCGCGTTTTCCAGTCTACGCTGACTGATAGTGGTAAAGTACGCGGATACTAACTATTAAGGTAGTTCCGAATGTTTTGCCCCTTTTGCGGTGCCGATGACACAAAGGTAATCGATTCCCGACTCGTGGCTGACGGTGGTCAGGTGCGCCGCCGCCGCGAGTGCGTCAGCTGTCGGGAGCGCTTCACCACTTACGAGGCTGCTGAGCTGGTGATGCCACGTGTGATCAAGCAAAACGGGAGTCGAGAGCCTTTTGACGAAGATAAATTGCGCTCAGGCTTGCAGCGCGCCCTCGAAAAGCGCCCTGTGGCAGTCGAAGCTGTTGAAAGTGAACTTGCACAGATAAAAAATCGCCTGCGTGCCACCGGTGAGCGCGAACTAGATTCCCGCGTATTGGGTGAGCTTGTCATGGAGGCGCTGAAGCGACTCGATCAAGTAGCCTATGTGCGTTTTGCATCCGTTTACCGAAGCTTTGAGGACCTCTCAGAGTTCCGAGATGCCATCGCATCGCTCGAAGCTGACCCACAGACCTAAAGAATCGTGAGCTACTCAGATAAGCATTGGATGCGTCTTGCTATCGAGACCGGTCGGCGCGCTCGCGTGTGGTCATCACCCAATCCTGCGGTCGGCTGCGCCATCGTAAAATCCAACGAAGTTCTCGCAACAGGGTTCACCCATCCAACCGGTCAGGCACACGCCGAGGTTCACGCGCTCTCCCAAGTCCCAGATGCAACGGGCAGCACTGTTTTCGTGACGCTCGAGCCCTGTGCGCACACCGGTCTGACGCCTCCCTGCACACAAACGCTCATTGACGCCGGTATAGCGCGGGTGGTGATTGCCTGCATTGATCCCGATGAGCGTGTTGCCGGGAGAGGGGTAGAGCAGCTCCGCTCGGCGGGAATCGATGTGACGCTCGGCGTGTGTGAATCCGAAGCAGCGGATGAGCTTGCTGGTTTTTTCCTGAGGCTCAAGCGTGGTTATGGACGTGTCACTGTGAAGATGGCGATGTCGGCCGACGGCCGCACGGCAATGGCCTCGGGGGAGAGTCAGTGGATTACTGGCGGCAAAGCGCGGGCAGACGTACAGGCGTGGCGGGCGTGCTCGGATGTCATAGTGACGGGGAGTGGCACCGTGTCAGCTGATGATTGCTCGTTGACGCTCAGGCCCTGTGATAACCGCCTCGACTCAGACGATTGGGAAAGAGCGATGATGACGCCAACCCCAAGAGCAGTCATCGATACCAACGCCCGCACTCCCGCATCGGCTAATGTTGTCGCTGGAGTTACGCCAACCACCCTGTTCACAAGGGAGGGCGCATCTCTGGATTCATCTATGCCGGACAATGTTTGCCAGGTGCCGATAGCCAGCAGCGCTGGCGGTTTGGATGTGCGTCAGGCTCTCGTAAAACTCGGAGAGCAGGGTGCAAACGAGATTCTTGTTGAGGCCGGCCCCACATTGGTTGGTGCGCTAGAGCAGGAGAACTTGATTGACCAGTGGCTGATTTACATGGCGCCTGTGATGTTGGGTTCTGATGCCCGACCGACTCACCACGCCGTATTTAACTCACTTGGACAAGCAAATCGCTATTCAATTTCGGCTCACGACCTGATTGGAGATGATTTGCGTATTATCATGCGCCAGGTTGCTGAGGGCTGACGAACGCCCCTAGCAAACAACACTTTCCCAAGGAAAAGAAATGTTTACCGGAATCATACAAGCCGTTGGCGAAGTGGCTGCACTTGAGCAGTCGGGCGGCGATCTTAAATTGCGGATCAAGACGGGCAAGCTGCCGTTAGCTGATGTTCAGTTGGGCGATAGCATTGCAACCAATGGTGTCTGCCTCACGGTGACTGAGCTCCCAGGCGACGGCTACTGGGCTGATGTTTCTAATGAAACGCTCTCTCTGACATCGCTCAAGCAAATTTCAATCGGTAGTGCGGTGAATCTAGAGAAGTCTTTGACGCCCACTACCGCGCTTGGAGGCCACTTGGTCAGTGGTCATGTCGATGGTCTTGGTACGGTGGTTGCACTTAGCCGGGATGCCCGATCCTGGCGCGTGTCAATCGAAGCACCGGCGGATCTGGCGCGCTACATTGCGCCCAAAGGCAGTATTTGTGTCGACGGGACCAGTCTCACGGTGAACTCTGTGTCAGGTGCTCGTTTTGAACTCAATATCATTCCTCAGACGTGGGACGAAACGGTTTTCAGCGAATACGCGGTGGGCACCGAGGTTAATCTCGAGGTGGATATCATCGCGCGCTATTTGGAGCGGTTGCTCCAGTCGGGCGTTGTTCCGACCTCAGAGGGTATTACCTTGGATACGTTGAAGAATGCGGGGTACCACAGTGATTGATTCAGTACCGCCCGTTTCAGCAGACCAGCTCATCAGCGAATTCCGCCACGGTGAGATGGTCTTGTTGGTCCTCGATCAGAGTGATGGCGAGCAGACAGCTGTCGTTGCTATGGCAGCTGAATACTGCGAGGCCGATCATGTGACATTTATGGCGCGCAAGGCCCGCGGGCTGGTGAGCTTGGCCCTCACAGAAGAGCGTTGCGAGCAGCTGAACTTGCCGCCTATGGTCGATCCCGCCACCTCGGGAGCCGTAAAGCTCTCCATTGAGGCGAGCACAGGTATCGAGACAGGTATCTCGGCAGCAGATCGCGCGCGTACGGTTCAAGTTGCAGTGGCACCTGACGCTAAGCCTTCAGATTTGGTGCAGCCAGGTCATATATTCCCGGTAGCCACGCTGACGGGCGGGGTGCTGATTAGAACCGGGGCCGCAGAAGCAGGAGTCGATTTGGCAACGCTAGCGGGGTTAACGCCTGCAGCCGTATTTGCTGAAGTATTGGATGAGAGCGGCGATCTTGCAAACGCCGCTGCTTTGGTCGACTTCGCGGATAAACATAATCTTACGGTTGGGCGTGTTACAGACCTTGTTGATTACCGCCTAAATCATTATCGAACCGTCGATCTGATTCGCAGCGGCACTATCACGACACGTCATGGTGATTTCATGTTGTCGGTTTACCAGGAGAGCACGCAAGGTCACGTTCACATGGCGCTCAGTGTCGGTGATATTCGTGTCGACATGCCGACCTTGGTTCGTGTTCACACAACGGCATCCATGCGAGATCTCTTGTCAGTGACATCCGCTGAGCAAGTCTCTTGGTCGATTCAAGATAGTCTCAGCCGCGTTGCCGCCGAGGGAAGCGGTGTGGTGGTCCTGATTAACAAAGAAGAATCCGATGCCGATTTATTAGCTCAGGTGGACGCTGTGCTCGGCGCTGATTTACCGGATGATTCGCAGCAACGGAGTGTCGGCTACTCGCAGGTAGGTATGGGCGCGCAAATTTTACGTGATTTGGGCGTTGGTAAAATTCGACTTATGGGTGCGCCCGTGAAGTACAATGCGCTCGAAGGCTTCGGACTCGAAGTCGTTGAGTTCGTGGAGCCAGGGGCTGTGGCCTCTGGGCAGTGAGGAGAGAAAGGTATGGCGTCAAATACAATTGCGACGACTGAGGGTCAGCTCAGTGGTGTTTCTGGGCGGTTTACGCTGGTCGTTGGCCGGTGGAATAGTTTTGTTGTAGAGCACCTACTCGAAGGCGCGATCGATACGCTCAAGCGTCATGGCGTCAGCGAAGATCAACTTCACGTTGTCAGAGCACCTGGTGCCTTCGAAATACCGATGGTGTGTCAGGCGGTGGCAAAGCGTGGTGATTGCGACGCGATTATTGCGCTCGGCGCAGTTATCCGCGGCGGCACCCCTCATTTTGAGCACGTCGCCGGAGAATGCACCAAAGGCATAGCGCAGGTGTCACTGGACTCGGGTGTTCCTATTGCTTTTGGGGTGCTCACGGTTGATTCGATTGAGCAAGCAATCGAGCGCTCAGGCACGAAGGCAGGTAACAAAGGCGCTGAGGCCGCCATGAGTGCACTTGAGATGGTTAGCCTTCTGGGTGCGTTGAAAAGCTAATGACCTCAATTAATGTGCTCGCCGCTCAACGTCGGCGAGCTCGTCACTTTTGTATCCAAGCGCTGTATCAGTGGTCAATGACCGGGGCGACGGCTTCATCGATTGAGGCCGAGTTCCGCACTGACAATGACTTTACAAACGTCGATACCGAATACTTCAATGAAATGTTAGTCGGTATCACCCGCCGGGCCGACGAGCTTGATGGCATCTTCTCGCCGTTTCTCGATCGCGAGCTCGATGTGCTCGATTGCATTGAGCGCAATTTGCTCCGACTCGGCACGTTTGAGTTGTTAGATCGGATTGATGTGCCTGCGAAGGTCACGCTGAATGAAACGGTTGCGCTGGCTAAAAAGTTTGGTGCGACGGACTCCTATCGCTACGTCAATGGTGTGCTGGATCAGGTCGGATTGAAGCTCCGCGCGCAAGAACTGGCTGAGCACTAACGTAGCCGTTGTGGGTGAGTTCGATGTCATCACTCGCTACTTCTCCTCCCTTGGCTCGGGAGAATTTGTCGATCTTTCGGTAGGTGACGACGCGGCTGCGCTCACCGTCCCTCCTAACTCGGAATTGATTGTCTCAACCGACAGCTCGGTGCTCGATACTCACTTCACTGATGATGTGTTCCCCGAAGATGTTGGCTATAAAGCAGTCGCATCGGCGGTGAGTGATCTAGCGGCCATGGGAGCTGAGCCGCTCGGCATGACGCTGGCGCTTACTATGCCCTCAGTCGATGATCTGTGGCTGCACGGGCTCTCGCAGGGTCTGGCACGTGCCTGTCACGAGTATCGTTTGCCTTTGGTAGGTGGCGACACCACCCGAGGCCCATTGTCGCTTACGCTCACCGTGATGGGGTTTTGTCCTCGTGGTGAAAAGCTATTGCGGTCAGAGGCGAGGGTAGGCGACAAGATTTGCGTGAGTGGTTGTTTGGGTGACGCAGCGTTCGGCCTCTCGGTCATGCAAGGTAACTACCGTGGATCAGAGATCGATTTTGATGATCAGGAATACCTTGTCGGTCGCTTTACCCATCCGACAGCCCGACTCGAGTTGGGGTGTCGGCTGCGACAACACGCAACAAGCTGTATCGATCTGTCCGATGGGTTGCTCCAGGATGCGGCGCATGTGGCCAACGCCAGCGGCGTGCGCTTTAGTATTCACTCCGCCGCCATACCAGTTTCAACAGCGCTTGTATCGGCCGTGGGTGAAGCGCTGGCGCTCGAATATGCGCTCAGCGGTGGTGAAGATTACGAGCTACTTTTTACCCTACCACCTGATAGTGATGTTCCTGACGAGGTTAGCGTCATAGGAACAGTCGAAATAGGTGAGGGCGTTTATTGCGATGTCATGTCGCGGGAGCAAGGCTATGACCATTTCCACTGAGGCCGGTCGACTACCGGTGTTAGTCGCTACGTTTTTTGGTGCAGGTTTCTCGCCGGTGGCGCCAGGTACAGTGGGAAGCCTCGCTGCATTGCCGCTCGCTTTTGCCCTTCTGCATATGGAGGTCGTCTCAGCGACCTTAATCGTCATCGGTCTCTACTTTTTGGGTCTTTGGTCGGCAAATCAACTGGAGAAAGTCTCTGGCCAGCACGACGCTCAGATGATTGTGATTGATGAGGTCGTCGGCCTGTGTGTGAATGCTTTACTACTCAGTTGGTGGTTTCTGGGAGCAGCTGATCCCTATTTACTACTGCTCCTCAGCTTCTTGAGCTTTCGCTTGTTTGATGTCGTAAAGCCATGGCCTATCGGCTGGATCGATAGGACGGTCGGTGGTGGGTTCGGTGTGATGATCGATGATCTGGTCGCAGCGTTGATGGGAGTTTTGGCCGTCGCAGGAGGTTATTTCATCCTGCTGCTCTCCCCGATCTAAATAAGCGCGCCAGCGATGATCTGACTGCAGTGAGTTAACGGCGAGCGGCGGTCGCTTTAAAAAGAGCGATGCACCATGAGGTGGCCCAGCTGCTTTAGCTCCGACGCTGCATCACCAAACTCATTCAGTGCGTCTATGGCCTCGGAGAGCAATGTTTCTGCATAGTCTCGTGCTCCCTCGATGCCCATTGAGGCAACGTAGGTCGACTTCTCAGCATCGATATCTTTCCCGGCTGTCTTTCCAAGCTCCTCGGATGTTGCGGTCACATCGAGTACGTCGTCCATGACTTGAAACGCAAGGCCAATCCGCTGTGCAAAGGTGTTCAGGGATACTTGCTGTACATCAGTTGCATTCGCACATATTGCGCCCGCTACAACAGAGGCTTCAATGAGGGCGCCGGTTTTTCGCGCGTGGACTTGTGCAAGTTCGGCTGGAGCGAGTGATTGGCCTTCCGCTGCAATATCCATGGCTTGACCGCCCACCATCCCATCGAACCCCACCGATTTACTGAGCAACTTAACCAGTTGGACTTGTTGCAGTGGCGTCAGGTCGGGTGTATCGACAATCCACTCAAAAGCGAGTGCCTGTAGCCCGTCGCCGACAAGAATGGCCGTAGCCTCGTCATAGGCTTTGTGGACTGTGGGTTTTCCACGACGCAGGTCATCGTCGTCCATCGCTGGTAGATCATCGTGAATCAGAGAGTAGGTATGGAGAAACTCGATGGCCTCGCCAGCTCGGGCGGCCGAGGGTAGCTCGGAACCGGCAATCACCGAAGAGGTCATTCTGCATAAACGACTGCGAAGCTGTTTGCCCGGGTTGGATAGCGCGTAGGTCAGCGCCTCATCGAGTCGCGAATCACTGCAGTCGATAGGGGAGGACAGTTTTCGACCTGATGTATCCATCTGGGTGTCTCTGTCCTAACTTTCGGCATTGCCTGATACGGTTTCGATCCGCTGCTCAGCCTGCTCGAGCGCCTTTTGCGCCGCTTGCGCAATCTTCATCCCGGATTCATAGACAGCAAGCGCGTCTTCGAGCTCAATTGATGGGTCTTCAAGCCGTTTGACTAGTGCTGAAAGTTCGTCAATTTGTTCGCTGAGTTTTTTATCGGTCGTTTCGTCGCTCATGATGCCACCGCAGTCTTCGCTGCGCTGAGTTTACCGTGGCTTGCACCGGCTTTGGACAAAATATCATCACAGCTCAGACCTGCATCAGCGCGGGTCTCACCTTGGCTAGCATGGTCGATAAATCGATCATCAATCGCCACATGACGAATCTCGATGTCTAATCCTTGTTCGGTGAGGAATTCAGCGACCGCACTTCCCGCACCGCCGGCAACAACATTCTCTTCAACCGTGATCAGGAGCGAGTGTGTCTCCGCTAGCTCACAAATCAGGTCGGTATCGAGCGGTTTTACCCATCGCATATCGGCAACTGTTGCGTTGAGCGTCTCGGCTGCCTTTTCTGCTTCGGTCAGCAGTACGCCGAAGTTGAGAATCGCAATGTCACGGCCTTCTCTCACGACTTTCCCTTTGCCAATCTCAACACCGACGAGCTCGGGTTCAATACGCACACCAATACCTTCCCCGCGAGGATATCTTACTGCCGAGGGACCTGTGTGATTGTAAGCGCTCACTAACATTTGCCGACAGTCGTTTTCATTGCTGGGGGCCGCAATGATGAGGTTGGGTATACAGCGCATGTAGCTCAAATCAAAGGCGCCGTGATGCGTAGCTCCGTCTTGACCTACCAGGCCGGCACGATCTATGGCGAAGGTGACATCTAAATTTTGCAGAGCGACATCGTGGATCAATTGATCATAGCCGCGTTGTAGGAACGTGGAGTAGATGGCAACAACAGGTTTCAATCCATCGCAGGCCATACCGGCCGCGAGCGTGACTGCATGCTGCTCGGCAATGGCAACATCATAGTATCGGTCAGGGTAGTTGGCTGCAAAGCTCACCATACCTGAGCCTTCACACATTGCAGGTGTGATTCCAGCCAGCAGCGGGTCAACTTCCGCCGTGTCACAAAGCCACTGACCAAATACATCTTGGTATTTGGGTGGTTTTGGTGCTGCCGGTGACGCCTTCTCCACTTCTTTTTTGGGTTCTATTTTGCCCAGTGCGTGGTAACCAACCGGGTCTTCCTCTGCAGGGGTGAACCCCTTGCCTTTGATCGTACGAATATGAAGGATCTGGGGGCCGTTCAGCGATGAAACACGCTTAAGTACTTCTATCAGTGACGGCAGGTCGTGACCGTCTAGGGGGCCGATGTAGTGCCAACCCAATTCCTCAAACAATGTGCCGGGAGCGACCATACCTTTCATATGCTCTTCGGTACGCTTTGCTAAATCCCAAGCAGGTTTGACGTGCTCCAACAGCTTCTTCGATGTTTCTCTAAGGGTCAGGTAGGTTTGAGTTGCCCAAATTCTGGCGAAATAGCTGGCGAGGCCACCCGTGTTGTGACCGATAGACATCTGGTTGTCGTTGAGGATTACCAGCATATTGGGGCGTTCGTGCCCAGCATGTGCCAGCGCCTCAAAAGCCATACCGCCAGTGATAGCACCGTCTCCGATAACCGCAACAACTTTGCGATCAATGCCTTGCTGTCTTGCTGCTAGCGCCATACCCATGGCGGCTGAAATACTGGTAGAGGAATGGCCAACACCAAAGGTATCGTACTCACTCTCGCTCCGCTTAGGGAAGCCGCTTAATCCACCTTTTTGTCGCATGGACCCCATACGGTCTCTTCGACCCGTGAGTACTTTGTGTGGGTAGCATTGGTGGCCCACGTCCCAAACAATACGATCGTCCGGGGTGTTAAAGACGTGGTGTAGGGCAACCGTTAGCTCTACAACGCCCAACCCAGCCCCGAAGTGACCGCCTGTTGTTGATACGGAATAGAGAAGAAATTCACGCAACTCATTGGCGAGCGTTACGAGCTCGTCGCTGCTGAGCGCGCTGATCTCCCCGTGCACGGCGTTGATACGGTCTAAAAACGGTGTCGGCGGTGCCGTTGTTGGAAGCTGATCAAAATTCATTTTGACACTATACCTGTAAATTCTTTTTTACGCTCATTTGAAAGTACAACCAGCCAATTCGTCAACTTCGCATAACCGTCATCGGTCAGCGTGTTTCCGTTAGGCCAAAAGTAATTTGGGCTTACCTCGCCATTATCACCTGTATAAAGGCCGTCGATAGACAAATAGCGGGTGCCCAAGGTTCGTGCCGACCAGTCTTTAAGCTCGTTCTTGAGGCTCGCAAATTTACCGCGATCCGATGCCGATACGATGGGCGATGTTATAGGCGCTATAACTGCCAGTTCAAAGCGCAAACCGTACACGGAACGTTGCTCCATGATGCCGTCTAGGGAGTCCAGAAGATCCTCAGCGGGTGTTGTGAATAGGTGCTCTGTGTCTAGCAATAAAAACACCGTACTGGGCTGGTAGTGACCAATTAATCTGGGGAAGCACTCATTGAGATGATGCGGCTGCAGGCCGCCGATGGTTCTCTTAAGAACGGGTGTAGAGCCCAATTGGCTTGGTATGTCCGCCCAATACTTTACTCGCTGATTACCGATGATCAGTGCGGGGTCCGTTGGAAGCGATGCCGAAAAGTCCTGTACTTCAAACGCACTTTGCGCATCCAGGCATGAGATAGCCTGTGCATTAGGGTCTAGTGCCGTGTGCCTAAGGGCCACAACTAGCAATGGCGCCAAAATAATAAGCCACACCACCCGTAACATACCCGTTTCCCTGGAACTTCCTCTCGCGACTAGCAGTATGCCCTTTGTGACACTTCCTGCATAATCAAACGGTGTCGAAAAGGTGACTTAAAAGAAAGCTTATGCTTTACCAACGCCGAATTGCTGACAATCAGATTGTTTCTGCCAAGCTGGAACTTCACCTGCGTGGAAGTCGTTACGCGGGCGTTGGGGCTCAGTTATTGGGCATTATTAGTCTGGGACTTGCGGGTTTCTATAGCTTGAACGGTCAAGTAATGCTCGCCTGGGCCATCTTGTCGCTGCTACTTAATTTCTGGTGGTCGCGAAGAGTTAATCGCACACTCGAGACCAGTAGACACTTCACCCAACGCCCTGCTGTCTTTAACGAGCTTTTGCTCTACGCGGCCGTCTCAGGCGCTATTTGGGGCGGGACAGTGATATGGCTGGACAGCTACCTGTCCGATCTTGTCTTTTATCTATGCGTGGGCGTTGTTGCCATCATCTCGGTGGTCACTATTGCCGTGTCCGTTGTTATTCGTCAGGCCTATCTGACTCAACTGGTTTTCTCTTTAGGGAGTATTGCAATGTGGCTTGCCTGGCATGCTGAGGCGCGTCCGTTCAATGCAGGGTTTGCGATTCTTCTCGTTGGGTTGTCAGTATTTCTTGTCATCGCGAGCGAGTGGATGAGTGGCGCCTTTTCGGAAATGGTGGAGACCAGTCTTGAGCGCGCTGCGATGAGCAAGGATTTGGCGTCGTTGACAGACAGTTTAAAAACGAGAAATTTGCAGCTCCAGGATGCGCGTCGACAGCTAGCAGAACAAGCGACCATTGATGAAATGACAGGGCTTCGCAACCGTCGTGGTGTCAACATCATCATTAACGATGAGATGGCTCGCATGAAGCGAATGCAGCTCCCCATCGCCGTTATTGCGCTAGATGTCGATCACTTCAAAACCTACAACGACAACTACGGTCACCCCGCGGGAGATCAGGTGCTCCAGCAATTAGCCAATGTCATGCTCGAAATGACCAGCCGGGCAGGTGAGTTTGCGGCGCGGATGGGCGGGGAGGAGTTTGTTCTCTTTTATCCCACGGTCAATCGCACGGCTGCACTCGAGCTGGCCGAAGAGTTGCGCATGAAGGTCTTGGGTCTAAAAATCCCTCATGAGAAATCACTGACTGCGGAATACGTGACGGTCTCTATTGGCGTCATATCCTGCGTACCCGAGTGGGAGCTGGAGTTCGATACCTTACTGAAGGCGGCGGACGACGCCCTATATCTCAGTAAAACCAATGGGCGCAATCGGGTGACGTGTGGGGAGTTAGAAGCAGACGCTCAATCCTAGAGGTCAAATTGTTTGCGCAGACGCTCAAGGGCTTTGCGCTGATGCTTTCCAGGTTTTTGCGTTGGTCGTGCAACAGCGCCACCGGCGGCTTTTCTAGCTTGTGCCTCGCGCTCCCGCTTTTCGATGCTGGCAGCGGTCTCCTCGTAGAGCTCTCGAGCCACCGGTGCCGGCCCTCGTTGCGCACTTAAGCCAAGCACGACTACTTCTTTTTCATCCCATCCCTGTTTGATGACTAATGTTTCACCAACAGAGATTTCTCGCGACACTTTGACTCGCTGTCCATCGAGGTGAACCTTCCCGCCCTCAATGGCTGTTTTGGCAATCGATCGTGTTTTAAAAAAGCGGGCCGCCCACAGCCACTTGTCTACGCGTATACGATCCATTAGCCAGCGTCGTCCCTGCGCAAGCTCGCTCCGAGCTGCTCAAAATCATTTATGGCAAGAGGGACATCGGGATGCGTTTTGGGCGCGTGCTATCCGGGTGGCAAATAGCTATCGATCTCTCGATGCCAAAATCGATCGCGGCTGAGAGCACCGCGGGTGAATCATCGAAGAAGAGTGTTGAGGCCGGCCTAAACTTCAACTCAGCCTGAAGTTGTCGCCAAAAGTTCGGCGACTCCTTGGCATGGCCTAATGTATGGCTACTAATGGTGCGATCGACCAAATCCGTGATTCCTGTGATCTCGTGTTTCAGGCGCACGATGTCGGGGTGTGCATTGGTCACAATGGTCGACCTCACATTGCTCTCGCGTAAAGCATGAAGGAATTCTTTGGCAAAGGGTAACCACCGGATCCCAACAGCATAGGCCCGCGAGTGCTCAATAATGCTGTAGCCGTATTGCTGACTCCAAAAATCAGTCGAATACCAACTCAAGGTGCCGGCAACACGTTTGAATAGCGGTTCAAACTTCGCCACGGTTTGCTCGACGCTGATGTCATGGATTGACGCATATTTTTCGTGGATGCGCTGTCCCCAGAAGTCATTATCAAAGGCGAGGTCTAGCAGTGTCCCGTCCATATCCAGCAGCACGTGGTCAACTTCTGTCCAATCTACCGTTTCCAGATAGGCACCAGTACCGGTTTTGAGCATCATGTGGTGGTAGTCTTCTGTCATGTGGTGGCTTCAGTCGAATAACAACGAGAGTTTAAGTGCTTTTTTGAGCGAACGTGATGTGGACCTGAGTCAGTTACTGACGTCGCTGCTAGAAATAGTCGATGAGGCTGCCGCTCTTGCTCGCGGTTATTACGGAAAAGTCGATGAATTGGAGGTTGTCCGAAAGGGCGACGCCACGCCCCTGACTGACGCAGATACGGCACTCCATCTCTTGCTCTGCCGGCGATTGGATGCGTTATCGCTGGCGATACCGATTCTGTCAGAGGAATCGGAGGGGGCGGACATAGCCGACCGTCTTAGCTGGCCCGCTTGCTGGGTGGTAGACCCGCTAGATGGGACCAAAGAGTTCATAGAAAAGACCGATCAATTCACCATCAATATTGCACTGGTGCTCGATGGGGTATCGGAGTTGGGGTTGATCTCCATTCCCTGTCGCAAAGAGCATTGGCTTGGCGTGGTTCAGAACGGGGCTGCGGTCTTTCCGGAGGGCCGGGGCCTAAATGGTTCGGTTGTTAACTCACAAGGTCTGAATAAGAGTCAGCCGCTGATCATGCTCGCGAGTCATAGGCACTCACCTAAACGCGTCCAAGTACTTGTGGATTGCTTGTCGTCGCATTTTGGCGAGGTAGAGCGTCGCAATTCTGGCAGTGCCGTAAAGTTTTGTGATGTGGCCGTCGGAAACGCTGATGTCTACCCGCGCACCTCCGCGTGTAGCGAGTGGGATGTCGCAGCGGGCGACGCCTTGGTTCGTGCAGCAGGTGGTCGCGTCACCAAGTTCGACGGTGAACCGATAAAATACAATCAGCGGTCATCGTTATTGGCTGAGTCATTTATCGCGTGGGGTGATGCGTGTGTTGACTACGCTGCTATTTTTAATGATTCAGGGTTTAGTGACCGCGGCTAGAGCACTTAGCTCTGACAGCTTGCCTGCAATCTTTAGGAAAATTCGTGCTTGCTTGAACAACAACATGCGTTGATTATAAAAGCTGTGCTTGGGGGAGCATACGCATGATAACAGAGCTGAATCAGCCTGCCGCTAACGAGCCAATGACACCTGAAATGCGTTTGTCATTGATGATCGAGCGTCATCGGGCCATCGACCAGGAATTGATCGATCTCCAGGCGCATCCTTGGGGCGATCGATTGCTGATTCAGCGCATGAAAAAAAAGAAGCTGCGCCTGCGTGATGGAATCGAACGCCTCAAAGATGACCTAATCCCTGATCTGGATGCTTGAAGCGTTGTTATAGCGGGCGGCCCTCGCATTCCAGTAATTTTTTTTTGTTTTGCAGACCACCTGAAAATCCGGTGAGCGAGCCGTTGGCACCGACGATCCGGTGGCAGGGAATGAAGATGGGAATCGGGTTGCGACCGACCGCCCCGCCCACGGCGCGTGATCCCGTTGGTTTTCCCAAGCGCTTTGCAATATCTCGGTAAGAGTAGGTCTCACCCCATTTTATGGTTTGGAGTTCGCGCCAGACGCTGAGTTGGAACGCCGTGCCCATCGGTTTCACCGGAACCGAAAAATCGTGTCGATGGCCACTGAAAAACTGTGAGAGTTCATCGGCGGCTGTCGTCAGTATGGTGGGCTGTGAACCGGTAGTGCTGCTAAGCGCTTTGTGGGCACCGTACCAATTGAGTTCTACGAGGTAGTCCGCTTCACTGATGAGCTGCAGGGTTCCGAGCGGGCTTGCCACCTCTAATGCATGAACCGTCATCACTTCACTCACACGTCATCGAAGGTTTTTCGGGTGTGCATGACCAGCAAGACAAGGCTCAAAAAGAGGAGGGCATATTGACCGGTGACCAGAACGTTACCATCCAGTGTCAGCGGGTGAGCCAGCACAGAGGGTAGGCAGATGGCGGCACTCAAAACGAGGCTGAGCCGCTGATAACCCATGAGTCCGAGGGCAACCAACAGAAACAGTACACCCCTAGCCGCCTCAGAAAGGCTCAGTACGTCCAGCGAGACAACCCACAGTTGCCCAATAAGCCCTGCACCGATAGCCACTGCAAAGCACACCGCAACCAGTCTGAGCCATGTATACATATTGGTTCGCTACCTCGCACGTGAATGCACGTGAGTAAAAGAAACCGTATACCATATTCAGTCATGATCAGTCCGATAATCTCACGTTTACGCCATTGCCTATGCCTTCAATAGAACTCACCGAATTAGAGTTAGAGTTGCGCCGTCGGCTGATGCCGCTCCTGGACTCGGGCATTAAGCTAACAGTGGTCGAGACAATCGACTCCACAAATAAGCAATTGAAAGCACAGGCCGTGACGTCAAATCAGACT
Organism: Halieaceae bacterium; assembly: GCA_038143085.1. Taxonomy (GTDB): domain Bacteria; phylum Pseudomonadota; class Gammaproteobacteria; order Pseudomonadales; family Halieaceae; genus Luminiphilus. The sequence goes on along the minus strand of JAYQLG010000003.1, from coordinate 136,739 downwards.
TTACTGCTGGCTTGTGAACAAACGGCGGGTGTTGGGCGCCGCGGCAGTCTCTGGCAGAGTCCGCCCGCCGGAAATTTGTATTTGTCCTACTGCGTCCATTCGGGCCGCCCGCTCAGCGAGCTTAGTTTGTGGTCACTGGGTGTGACGGTCGCTGTCGCCGATGCGCTGGAACGGGAGCTGTCACTTGAATGCAAGATCAAGTGGCCAAATGACCTCTATCTAAACGGCATGAAAGTCGGTGGCGTGCTGTTGGAGACGGCGAGTCTGCCCAGTGATGATGTCGCGGTGGTCATTGGGGTTGGACTGAATGTCGCATCTCACCCTGACCCCGCGTTATTACAGCGCCCCGTAACCTGTGTCAGCAAGCACACCGATACGTCGGTTAATCTGTCAATGGTGGCTGCTGTGGTGTCAGCTGCACTTGTCGACATGTGCTGCTTGTCTCACTCTGCGTTACGGTCTTGGCTGATGTCGTCTTGGCCGAGCCGCGACATGCTTTTAAATCAGCCAGTGGCGGTGCCAACTCTGGGAGAGGGTTTGGGTATTGCCCGCGGTCTTTCGCACGACGGCGGTCTGGAGGTAGAGTTCGCGGGGGAGCTGAGGACTGTTTATGCCGGTGAGGTTAGTCTCGGTCATGTTGATACTCAATGAGCGCTGTTGATATGCGAATCCTCGTGGATGCTGGGAATACCTCGACCAAGTGGCAATTGCGCAGTGGTGGTGAGGCCGTGGCTGACGGGCAGGGTGACCTGAGCGCACTTCGTGACTGGGTCGCAGCGCTCGATGACTCTGAGCAATATGCAGTCGCTGTGTCGTGTGTAAAGGACGACACCTACGCGCACGAGATTGGAAGAGCGTTTGAATCTTTGGGTAGCGCCACGCTTCACTTCGTGAAAAGTTCAGCCACATTTGCCGGTGTTCGCAATGCGTACGACGAGCCGCAACGTTTGGGTGTGGATCGATGGCTTGCCTTGTTAGCCATAAAGGCGCGAGGTCAAAACTCTGCCGTAATCATCGACGTCGGGACTGCTTGCACCATCGATGTACTGGAAAATGGTCACCACCTCGGCGGTTACATATTCCCCGGCATGGCGCTTGCGCGTGATGCGCTGGTGGCAAACACCGACAAAATCCGATTTTCTGAAGATCCTGCGCCTTCTACCTCGCTGGGAACTGACACGGCGAGCTGCGTCTTGTCAGGTATCTGGCTGACACTGTTGGCTTCCTGTCAAAGTGTTATCGACCGATTTCCCAATGCAACGGTCTATTTGACAGGTGGTTCAGCTCCCGAACTTGTGGCGCTCGGGCTAGATGCTCAACGTGTCAACGGCCTCGTATTTGATGGTTTGGATTTTTGGTTAAATGGGGCTTGACCTGCGGGCCCCTCTTGACGATGATGTGCGCCCTTCGTGGTGACCCGGTCACCCAACGTCTAGCTGGCGTAGCTCAGTAGGTAGAGCAGCTGATTTGTAATCAGCCGGTCGGGGGTTCGATTCCTCTCGCCAGCTCCATTTTTTTCTCGATATATGTTTTGCTTTGCCGCCTCCCGCAACCGCTGCTATCGCCCGGCTGTGCCGTATTCCCACGCGTAGGCGGCGACTCAATTCGCAGGCCTCCCGAGCCGAGTCGTCGGGGGGATCCGGGAGCGAAAATTACGGCTGCTCGAACGCATTTATCAAATCGAGGGTAAACGCAGGCGTAAAGCGGTATTTTGAGGGTAAAATTTAGTGTTGACACCCTTCCTTGACATCTAGAGAATGTGCGCCCTTCTGGAGGGGTTCCCGAGTGGCCAAAGGGATCAGACTGTAAATCTGACGCGCGAGCTTCGGTGGTTCGAATCCACCCCCCTCCACCAAGGACAATATAGAACGCTGTTAACGCGGTGTTTGTGAGTGGAACAAGGGGGCTGAACCGGATAAGCCCTGTCGCGAGAGCGATGAGCCGTCAGTGAACGGTAGGCTTTGGGTTTGACCACCGTCGGCGGTTAAATGCTGCGGGCATAGTTCAATGGTAGAACCTCAGCCTTCCAAGCTGATGATGCGGGTTCGATTCCCGCTGCCCGCTCCAAGATCCGGCGATGAGTTTTTGCTCATATAGCTCAGTCGGTAGAGCACTTCCTTGGTAAGGAAGAGGTCACCGGTTCAAATCCGGTTATGAGCTCCAATTTGAGCAGGCGCCCTGAGGTGTTTGTTCGACCGCTCCGGCGGTCAAAGCAGTAGAGGCCACGGCCTATACTGAGTGAGGTACACAGCGGTAGGTGTGCTTAATTGAGTAAGGCGCGTTGGCGTCGGGAAGTAATGCGAAATTGACCAGGAGAGGGTCGCAATGGCTAAAGAAGCATTTGAGCGTAGTAAACCCCACGTAAACGTGGGAACAATTGGGCACGTTGACCATGGTAAGACAACACTGACTGCAGCGTTGACACGTGTGTGCTCTGAAGTATTTGGTGGTGAGGCAGTTGCGTTCGATGGTATCGATAACGCACCTGAAGAGCGTGAGCGTGGTATCACGATTGCAACCTCACACGTAGAGTATGAGTCTAACGACCGTCACTACGCACACGTAGATTGCCCCGGACACGCGGACTACGTTAAGAACATGATTACAGGTGCTGCGCAGATGGACGGCGCTATCCTGGTGTGTGGTGCGACTGACGGCCCAATGCCTCAGACTCGTGAGCACATCCTGCTTTCACGTCAGGTAGGTGTTCCATACATCGTTGTATTCCTGAACAAAGCTGACCTTCTTGCAGAAGACTGTGGTGGCGTTGACACCGAAGAATTCGAAGAGATGAAAGAGCTTGTTGAGATGGAGCTTCGTGAGCTGCTCGACACTTACGAGTTCCCCGGTGACGATACACCTATCATTTGTGGTTCTGCGCTGATGGCGTTGAACGGTGAAGACGAGAACGGTCTCGGAACAACAGCTGTTAAGACGCTTGTTGAAACACTTGACTCTTATATCCCTGAGCCAGAGCGTGCTATCGATCAGCCATTCCTGATGCCTGTGGAAGACGTGTTCTCTATTTCAGGTCGCGGTACAGTTGTCACTGGTCGTGTTGAGCGCGGCATCATTAATGTTGGTGACGAAGTTGAAATCGTTGGCATCAAGGAGACAACCAAGACCACTTGTACTGGTGTTGAGATGTTCCGTAAGTTGCTTGACGAAGGTCGTGCAGGCGAGAACGTTGGTGTTCTTCTGCGTGGTACTAAGCGTGACGAAGTTGAGCGTGGTCAGGTTCTTTCAGTACCCGGTTCAGTTCAGCCACACACCAAGTTCGAGGCAGAGGTCTATGTTCTGTCAAAGGACGAAGGTGGCCGTCACACGCCATTCTTCAAAGGCTACCGTCCTCAGTTCTACTTCCGTACGACTGACGTAACAGGTGCCGTTGAGCTTCCTGCTGGCGTAGAGATGGTAATGCCAGGTGACAACCTGAACTTCGTTGCCACTTTGATTGCTCCGATCGCTATGGAAGAAGGTCTGCGCTTCGCTATCCGTGAGGGTGGCCGAACTGTTGGTGCTGGCGTCGTAGCAAAAATCATCGAGTAATCGGTGAGACTGTGAGGTGCGATTCGTCGCACCTCCGAATTGAGCCGAACCGCCCCTGTGGCGCGTTCGGCTTTGTCGTCTCTGCCGATTCGGTGAAGGGCGGCTAACAGATGTGATAGGCCAGTAGCTCAATTGGCAGAGCAGCGGATTCCAAATCCGCAGGTTGGGGGTTCGATTCCCTCCTGGCCTGCCACTCTCATCCAATACGAGAGTGGCGCTGTATTTACGAGAGCGAGTTTCGCTCTCTGACAAGGATTGGATATGAGTGAAGCTGCGAGCAATAAGCTCGATAGCGTGAAGTGGTTACTCGTCGTTCTATTGGTCGGCGCTGGTATCTACGGCAATAGCTATTTCAGTGACGAGTCGTTGCTGTACCGCGTAATTGCAATGCTGGTTGTGGCTGGCATCGCGATGTCTGTGGCGGTAACGACAGAGAAGGGTGCCTCTGCTTGGTCAATGATCAAGGGTGCACGTACAGAAATCCGCAAGGTGATCTGGCCTACGCGACAAGAGACAACACAAACAACCATTATCGTTCTGATATTCGTTGTGGTGTGCGGATTATTCTTTTGGGCGCTAGACAGCTTCCTTGGCTGGATTGCTTCACTTTTGCTGGGTTAGGAATAGAGCATGGCTTTACGTTGGTATGTAGTACACGCATTTTCTCAGTACGAGAAAAAAGTGGCCGTCGCTCTGAAGGAGCGCATCGAGCGCTTTGCTATGCAGGACCGCTTTGGCGAAATCATTGTTCCTACAGAGGAAGTGATTGAGATGAAAGGCGGCCAGAAGCGAAAGAGCGAGCGGAAGTTTTTTCCAGGGTATGTCTTGGTACAGATGGAACTGGATGACGATACCTGGCATTTGGTCAAGGACACGCCACGAGTGCTGGGCTTTATTGGCGGGAAAGCCGATCGACCTGCGCCCATTACGGAAGCGGAGGCGAATGCGATCCTCCAGCGAGTTGAGGCGGGTGTAGATCAGCCCAAGCCCAAGACTGTCTTCGAGCCCGGTGAGATGGTTCGTGTCATCGATGGGCCGTTCAACGACTTCAATGGTGTCGTTGAGAGTGTGAATTACGAAAAGAGCCGCTTGAATGTGGCTGTTTTGATCTTCGGTCGTTCAACGCCCGTAGAGTTGGAATTCGGTCAAGTCGAAAAAGGCTGATCGTAGTCACTGCGAGAGCAGTGGAACATAAACGCCGCTTAGCGGCCTTAGTTGGGGAGCCCGCGTAGTTCGACTACAACGGCGTTTGCACCCAGGAGTTAACAACATGGCAAAGAAAATTGACGGCTACATCAAGCTGCAAATCCCTGCCGGCCAGGCGAATCCCTCGCCGCCCGTAGGTCCAGCATTGGGCCAGAAGGGCGTCAACATCATGGAGTTCTGTAAAGCGTTCAACGCCGAGACTCAGGGTGTCGAGCCAGGGCTTCCGATTCCGGTAGTTATCACTGTCTACAACGACAAATCCTTCACCTTCATTAAGAAGACGCCACCAGCGTCGGTGCTTCTTAAGAAGATTGCAGGCATCAAGAGCGGCTCCGGTCGACCTAATACTGAGAAAGTTGCCAAGGTAACGCGCGCTCAGTTGGAAGAGGTAGCGACGCAAAAATGGCCTGACCTGACTGCGGCCGATATGGATGCGGCGGTTCGAACCATTGCGGGTAGCGCTCGCGCTGCGGGGATCGACACAGAGGGAGTTGTTTAAGATGGCTAAGTTATCTAAACGTGTAAAAGCATTTCGTGAGCGCGTAGACGCGAACAAGAGCTACCCACTGGATGAGGCGATTGCAATCCTCAAGGAAACGGCAACCACCAAGTTTAATGAGTCGGTTGAGGTGGCTGTGAATCTGGGTGTTGATGCCCGGAAATCTGATCAAGGTGTTCGAGGGGCTACAACGCTGCCGCACGGAACAGGTTCAGAAGTGCGCGTTGCTGTATTCACTCAGGGTGAAAATGCAGACAAGGCGAAAGAGGCAGGTGCCGATTTGGTTGGTATGGAAGATCTGGCTGAGCAAGTGAAAGGCGGCATGATGGACTTTGACGTCGTTATTGCATCGCCCGACGCCATGCGCGTTGTTGGTCAGTTGGGTCAGGTGCTTGGTCCTCGCGGCCTGATGCCTAACCCCAAGACCGGCACAGTTACGCCTGATATCGTTGCGGCAGTACAAAATGCCAAGGCGGGTCAGATGCGTTTCCGCACCGACAAGAACGGCATCGTTCACGGTGGTATTGGCAAGATCGATTTTGAACCTGCGGCAATTGAAGGGAACCTTCTTGCTGTCCTGGCAGACCTGAAAAAGGCGAAGCCTGCGGCAGCGAAAGGCGTTTACTTCCGCAAGGTAACGCTGTCGACCACCATGGGTCCCGGCGTCACCATCGATCACGGCGACATCGAAATTTAATGAAGTAAGAATTTGCTCCGGGTGAACCTCGGGGCGAACTCGTCGCTGTTTGGCGAGTTTGGAGTGCAGCAGTTGAGCGCTCCACTTTGAAGTCTTAAGCAGAGTGTGTGGGCATAGCCCCTAGCAGGACGCGGGACTATCAAAGACCGTAGGGGGAGCTAGTCTCCTTAAACGAAGCCGGTAGTGTTCAACCTACGCAGATGGTGAATCCGTTCACCTAGGGTGGTCATAGCAGTGTTATGGCCTTGGCATAAACCATAGGAGTAGATCCGTGGCAATTGGACTCGAAGAGAAGAAAGCGATCGTCGCTGAAGTCAACGAGACGGCGGCCAGTGCTTTGTCACTCGTTATTGCTGACGCCCGAGGCGTGGCATCGAATGACATGACGGCTCTCCGCGCCACCGCTCGCGAGAATCAAATTAGTTTGCGTGTTGTTCGCAACACACTCGCTAAGCGTGCATTGGAAGGTACTGACTACGAATGTGTCACCGACACACTGGTAGGTCCGTCCATCTTTGGATTTTCAATGGAAGATCCCGGTGCAGCGGCACGGTTGTTCAAAGATTTCGCTAAAGAAAACGGCGATTTCGAAGTCAAAGCATTGTCTGTCAGCGGTAAGTTGTTGGGTGCAGATCAGCTCGACGTGTTGGCGAAACTGCCAACTCGAGAGCAAGCACTCGCATCGTTGATGAGCGTTATGCAGGCGCCTGTCGGCAAGCTTGTTCGTACTGTTAACGAAGTACCAAGCAAGCTCGTTCGTACATTGGCGGCGGTTCGTGATCAGAAAGAGCAGTCCGCGTAAGCGAGTGCTCGACTACACATTTTAGGAGAGATAAACATGGCAATTTCAAAGGAAGAAATCCTTGATGCAATCGCAGAAATGAGCGTAATGGATATCGTTGCGTTGGTTGAAGCGATGGAAGAGAAGTTTGGCGTATCAGCCGCAGCAGCCGTTGCGGTCGCAGCGCCAGCAGCGGGTGGCGATGCAGGTGGCGCAGCAGCAGCTGAGCAGACTGAATTCGACGTCGTCCTCACTTCAGCAGGTGACAAGAAAGTTAACGTGATCAAGGCGGTTCGCGCGATCACTGGTCTGGGCCTCAAAGAGGCGAAAGGTCTGGTTGATGGTGCGCCATCACCCATCAAAGAAGGCGTTAGTAAAGAAGACGCTGAGGACATCAAGTCGCAAATCGAAGAAGCTGGCGGTTCAGTCGAGCTTAAGTGATCCGTCTAGGATTGCAGATTTGCAGGTCCGGGCTGGTGCGCATTGCGCACCGGCCTTTTCCCGGTTTTAGCAGCCGGTTGTTTATGGCGTCATGCCATTAGTGTCGGCCTTGGCCGACGAGATTCGTTGAGGAGTATCAATGACTTACTCGTTTACAGAGAAGAAGCGCCTTCGCAAAGATTTTGGCTCTATGCCGAAGGTGATGGATATCCCCTATCTGCTGGCCATCCAGCTGGATTCCTACCGGAAGTTCACTCAGTCTGACACCCCGGTAGATGAGCGCGGCGACCACGGTCTGCACGCAGCGTTCCGGTCCGTTTTTCCCATTGTCAGTTACAGTGGAAGCGCGGCTTTGGAGTACGTGGATTACTCTCTGGGCACCCCCGTATTTGACGTTGATGAATGTGTGTTGCGCGGCACAACCTATGCCTGCGCACTCCGCGTCAAGGTCCGTCTCATTATTTACGACAAAGAGGCGAGCTCGAAGTCCATTAAGGACATTAAAGAGCAGGACGTTTACATGGGCGAGATTCCGCTCATGACCGACAACGGTACCTTCGTCATTAATGGTACCGAGCGCGTCATCGTTTCGCAGCTTCACCGCTCACCCGGTGTGTTCTTCGATCACGATCGAGGTAAAACGCACTCAAGCGGCAAGTTGCTTTATAGCGCGCGCATTATTCCTTACCGTGGCTCATGGCTGGACTTCGAGTTCGATCCGAAGGACCAGGTATTTGCCCGAATTGACCGCCGTCGTAAGTTGCCTGCGACCGTTTTGCTGCGCGCTCTTGGTTACGAGTCAGAGGACATCCTCGAGATGTTCTATGAGACCACGACCTTCCAGTTGAACGACGAGCACTTAGCGACGATGAAACTGGTGCCCAAGCGCCTTCAGGGTGACATGGCTGCCTTTGACATTATGGCGGGTGACACGGTGCTTGTAGAGCGTGGTCGTCGTATTACGGCACGCCACATCCGTCAGTTAGAGGATGCAGGCGTTGAATTCCTGGCTGTACCCGATGAGTACCTCGTTGGTCGTCGCGTTGCAAAGGCAGTTGTTGATACCGCCAGTGGTGAAGTTCTGCTCGAGTGCAATGGCGAGCTGACCGAAGAACTGCTGAACGACTTGCGTGATAAAGGCATCGAGACCATCGAAACGATCTACACCAATGAGATTGATTGTGGTCCGTTTATCTCCGATACGTTGGCTGGTGACAGCACTCGGACTGAACTCGAGGCGCTGGTTGAAATCTACCGCATGATGCGCCCCGGCGAGCCGCCCACGAAGGAGTCGGCTGAGAACCTTTTCCAGAACCTGTTCTTCTCGGCAGATCGTTACGACTTGTCTGGCGTTGGTCGAATGAAGTTCAACCGTCGTCTGGGTCGTGATGAGGTCACTGGCAGTGGCACACTCGATAAAGAAGATATCGTAGCTGTGCTGACCGCGCTGGTGGATATCCGAAACGGTAAGGGTGTCGTCGACGACATCGACCACTTGGGTAACCGACGCATTCGCTCAGTGGGTGAGATGGCGGAAAACCAATTCCGCGTGGGTCTTGTCCGTGTTGAGCGAGCTGTGAAAGAGCGGCTTTCCATGGCAGAGAGCGAGGGCTTGATGCCGCAAGATCTCATTAACGCCAAGCCTGTATCGGCTGCGGTAAAAGAGTTCTTCGGATCCAGCCAACTGTCTCAGTTTATGGACCAAAACAACCCGCTATCGGAGGTGACGCACAAGCGTCGCGTATCAGCCTTGGGCCCAGGTGGTCTGACACGAGAGCGCGCGGGTTTCGAGGTGCGAGACGTACACCCGACTCACTACGGTCGTGTATGTCCGATTGAAACGCCCGAAGGTCCAAACATTGGTTTGATCAACTCGTTGGCGGCGTATGCGCGGACCAATGAGTACGGCTTCCTCGAGTCTCCTTATCGTAAGGTGATCGATGGCGTCGTATCAGATGAGATTGAGTACCTATCAGCGATCAACGAAGCAAACCATGTCATTGCACAGGCATCAGCCACGCTGGATGACGGCAATCGGTTTGTGGATGAGTTGATTAACGTTCGTCACATGAACGAATTCACTGTGAAGCCTGCTTCCGAAGTGGACTTCATGGATGTATCGCCAAAGCAGGTTGTATCGATTGCGGCGGCGTTGATTCCGTTCCTAGAGCACGACGATGCGAACCGCGCCCTCATGGGTTCAAACATGCAACGTCAGGCCGTGCCAACGCTCAAGACGCAGGCGCCACTCGTTGGTACCGGTATGGAGCGCTACGTAGCGCGTGACTCTGGTGTCTGTGAGGTTGCATCGCGTGGTGGTGTGGTCGACTCGGTAGATGCGTCGCGCATCGTTGTTCGCGTGAACCCGGCAGAAGTGGGTCAGGACGAATCGCCGGTCGATATTTACAACCTGACGAAGTACAAGCGTTCCAACCAGAACACCTGTGTGAATCAGCGTCCGATCGTGAGCCCCGGCGACACGGTTGCCCGCGGCGACATCCTTGCTGACGGACCGTCGGTTGATCTCGGCGAGCTGGCACTTGGACAGAATATGCGTATCGCGTTCATGCCGTGGAATGGCTACAACTTCGAGGACTCAATCCTCGTTTCTGAGCGGGTTGTTGAAGAGGATCGTCTGACGACCATCCACATTCAGGAGCTGACCTGTATTGCTCGTGATACCAAGTTGGGTGCCGAGGAAATTTCTGCGGATATCCCGAATGTGGGCGAGGGCGCACTCAGCAAACTCGATGAGTCAGGCATCGTCTACATCGGTGCTGAGGTGGATGCTGGCGACATTTTGGTCGGCAAGGTAACACCGAAGGGTGAGACCCAGCTGACACCAGAAGAGAAGCTGTTGCGTGCGATCTTCGGCGAGAAGGCATCTGACGTGAAAGATACGTCGTTGCGTGTGCCTTCGAGCTACAAAGGTACGGTCATCGACGTTCAGGTCTTTACGCGCGATGGTCTTGAGAAAGACGCACGAGCGAAGCAGATTGAAGCGTCCCAGCTGGCTGACTACCGCAAGGATCTCAAAGAAGAGCTCCGCATTTATGAGGAAGCAACGTTTGCGCGCCTCGCGGGCTTACTGAGTGGTCAGACAACTGTTTCTGGTGGTGGACTCTCAAAGGGTACCAAGATCGATGCGGATGTACTGGCAGGCCTTGATCGCGAGCAGTGGTTCAAGCTCAAGTTCTCTGATTCAGAACTCAATAATCAGTTGGCATCTGCGCAGCGTTTGCTCGAAGAGCAAAATCAGTTGCTGGAAGAGCGCTTTGAGGCCAAGAAAGAGAAGCTTCAAAGCGGTGACGATCTAGCGCCTGGCGTGCTTAAGATCGTTAAGGTCTACCTCGCCGTTAAGCGACGTATCCAGCCGGGTGACAAAATGGCGGGACGTCACGGTAACAAGGGTGTGATCTCGGTCATCATGCCGGTTGAAGACATGCCCTATGACGAGAACGGTGAGCCAATTGATATCGTTCTCAACCCATTGGGTGTGCCGTCACGAATGAATGTGGGGCAGATTCTCGAAACCCACCTTGGCATGGCCGCACGTGGACTGGGTGTGAAGATCAACGAGATGCTCGATCAGCAGGTCAAGGTGGCCAAGCTGCGTGAGTTCCTCAAAGAGATCTACGCACACACCAGTGACAGCCGTCGAGATGCGGACATTGATAGTCTGTCGGACGACGAATTGCTGGCGATGGCTCAAAACCTCCGTGCTGGCGTGCCAATGGCCACGCCTGTATTCGATGGTGCGAGCGAGGAGAGCATCAAGGCATTGCTGCGTATGGCTGACTTGCCAGACAGCGGACAGTTGGTGCTTCACGACGGTCGAACGGGAGATGAGTTTGATCGACCCGTGACCGTTGGTTACATGTACATGTTGAAACTCAACCACTTGGTTGACGACAAGATGCATGCACGATCAACCGGTTCGTACAGCCTGGTTACTCAGCAGCCGCTGGGTGGTAAGGCGCAGTTCGGTGGTCAGCGCTTCGGTGAGATGGAAGTGTGGGCCCTTGAAGCTTACGGTGCCGCGCACACGTTGCAGGAGATGTTGACTGTGAAGTCGGATGACGTTGCAGGTCGTACGAAGATGTACAAGAACATCGTCGATGGTGATCACAGCATGGATCCGGGTATGCCCGAATCCTTCAATGTATTGATCAAAGAAATCCGCTCGCTCGGTATCGATATCGATCTCGAGTCCGAGTCATCAGGCTTCTGAGGGGAGAGACTACGTGAAAGATTTGCTAAACCTATTGAACCGCGAGAAGTCTGAAGATTTCGATGCGATCCGTATTGGCCTCGCCTCACCAGAGATGATTCGCTCTTGGTCTTACGGCGAAGTTAAGAAGCCTGAGACCATCAACTACCGTACGTTCAAACCTGAGCGTGATGGTCTGTTCTGCGCCAAGATTTTTGGCCCAGTGAAGGACTACGAGTGTCTTTGTGGCAAGTACAAGCGTCTAAAGCACCGCGGCGTGATCTGTGAAAAGTGTGGCGTTGAAGTTGCACTTGCCAAGGTGCGTCGTGAGCGTATGGGCCACATCGAGCTTGCGAGCCCTGTTGCACACATCTGGTTCCTTAAGTCCCTACCCTCGCGTATTGGCCTGCTGCTGGACATGACGCTCCGTGATATTGAGCGCATTCTCTATTTCGAATCGTACGTGGTTACTGATCCGGGTCTGTCGACTCTGGATCACGGCCAGTTACTGAATGACGAGCAGTACTTTGAGGCAATGGAAGAGTTCGGCGACGAGTTCACCGCCAAAATGGGTGCGGAAGCGATTCAGCAGCTCATGATTCAGTTGGATCTGAAAGGTGAAATTGAGCGCTTGCGCGAAGAAATTCCGCAGACCAACTCAGAGACCAAGATTAAGAAGCTGTCCAAGCGACTCAAGTTGATGGAAGCCTTCGACAAGTCAGGTAACCGCCCCGAGTGGATGGTGTTGAATGCACTGCCTGTGCTTCCACCTGATCTTCGTCCTCTGGTTCCTCTGGACGGCGGTCGATTTGCGACATCGGATCTCAACGATCTTTATCGACGTGTGATCAACCGAAACAACCGACTCAAGCGTCTTCTCGACCTGAACGCGCCCGATATTATCGTGCGTAACGAGAAGCGTATGCTCCAAGAGTCGGTCGACGCTCTGCTCGACAACGGTCGTCGCGGACGAGCTATTACCGGGTCGAACAAGCGTCCACTGAAGTCGCTTGCTGACATGATCAAAGGTAAGCAGGGTCGTTTCCGTCAGAATCTGCTGGGCAAGCGTGTAGATTACTCCGGTCGTTCGGTGATCGTGACAGGCCCAACGCTGAGGCTTCATCAGTGTGGTCTACCCAAGAAAATGGCGCTTGAGTTATTCAAGCCATTTATCTTCGGCAAACTCGAGCATCGCGGTTTGGCTAGCACCATCAAAGCTGCCAAGAAGATGGTTGAGCGTGAGCCACCCGAGGTCTGGGATATCCTGGCCGAAGTGATTCGCGAGCACCCGGTTCTTCTTAACCGAGCACCAACGCTCCACCGTCTGGGTATTCAGGCGTTCGAACCCGTGCTCATTGAAGGTAAGGCCATTCAGCTTCACCCGCTTGTGTGTGCGGCGTACAACGCTGACTTCGACGGAGACCAGATGGCGGTTCACGTGCCGCTGACGCTCGAAGCGCAGCTTGAAGCGCGTGCCTTGATGATGTCGACAAATAACATTCTGTCGCCAGCATCGGGTGATCCCATCATCGTGCCTTCGCAGGACGTCGTACTGGGCTTGTACTACATGACCCGTGAGCGCATTAATGCGAAAGGCGAAGGTATGGTCTTTGCTGACACGAAAGAAGTGTCTCGTGCCTATGCGAGTGGTGCCGTTCACCTTCAGGCGCGCGTAAAGGTACGTATCCACGAAGAGGTCATCGAGTACGGTGAAGCTGCGCAGGCGAGAACGCGTGTTGTCGAGACAACGGTCGGACGTGCCTTGCTGTGGAACATTGTGCCCGAGGGTCTTTCTTACGATCTGATTAACCGTGCAATGGTTAAAAAGGCCATTTCGAAAGTCATCAACCAGTGCTACCGAGCGGTTGGTTTAAAGCAAACCTGTATTTTTGCTGACCAGCTGATGTACACCGGTTACGAGTACTCAACCAAGTCGGGATCGTCGATTGGCGTGAATGACTTTGAGATTCCAGATGCCAAGAACGAGCTCATTGAGAAAGCCGACGCTGAAGTTGTTGAGATTGAACGACAGTACTCGGCGGGTCTGGTGACTCAAGGCGAGAAGTACAACAAGGTGATCGATATCTGGTCGCGTACTAATGAGCAGGTTGCCAAGGCAATGATGGCTAATCTCTCCTCTGAGACTGTGATCAATAGAGACGGCGAAGAAGAGCAGCAGGATTCGTTCAACTCGGTCTTCATGTATGCCGATTCAGGTGCACGAGGTTCACCCGCTCAGATTCGTCAGTTGGCCGGTATGCGTGGCCTGATGGCCAAGCCTGACGGCTCGATTATCGAAACACCGATTACGGCGAACTTCCGTGAAGGTCTGAACGTTCTCCAGTACTTCATTTCGACGCACGGCGCTCGAAAAGGTCTGGCAGATACCGCACTTAAGACGGCGAACTCCGGTTACCTGACACGACGTCTGGTGGACGTGGCTCAGGACGTGGTTGTTGTTGAGCAGGATTGTGGCACTGAACGTGGCCTGCTTATGACGCCGGTTATCGATGGTGGTGACATCATTGAATCGCTGGCTGATCGTGTTTTGGGTCGTATTATCGCGGCTGATGTTGTGAAACCCGGCTCTGACGAGGTGCTGGTTCCTGCAGGGACTCTGGTTGACGAGCTGTGGACCCAGAAGATCGAGGAGATGGGTATCGACGAGATTCTCGTTCGGTCACCAATCACTTGTGAGACACGCTACGGCATCTGCTCAACCTGTTATGGACGTGACCTCGGTCGTGGTCACCAGGTGAATATGGGTGAAGCCATTGGTGTGGTTGCGGCTCAGTCAATTGGTGAGCCTGGCACACAGCTAACGATGCGTACCTTCCACATTGGTGGTGCGGCATCGGGCCAAGCGGCACAGGACAACATTCAGGTGAATTCAGACGGTACCGTTCGTCTTCACAACATGAAGGTTGTCGATCGTGCTGATGGTTCTCTGGTCGCGGTATCGCGTTCCGGTGAGCTGTCTGTCTTGGATAGCGTGGGTCGCGAGCGCGAGCGCTATAAAGTGCCTTACGGAGCCGTGATTAAGGTTGGAGATGAGTCTCCTGTTGCGGCCGGTGATGTCGTTGCGACATGGGATCCGCATACGCACCCAATCGTGACTGAAGTTGCCGGTATCGTGAAGCTGAGCGGCATGGAAGAAGGTGTGACCATCAAGCGTCAGACCGACGAATTCACAGGTCTCTCCAGCATCTCGGTCATGGATCCTTCAGAGCGTCCAAGCGCAGGCAAAGATGTGCGACCTGCCGTGACACTGGTGGACAAGGACGGCAACGAGCTGTCTTTGGCTGGCACAAACGTACCAGCACACTACTTCTTGCCGGCGTCTGCGATGGTTAACCTCGAAGACGGCGTTAAGGTAGAGGTGGGCGATGTGATTGCTCGAATCCCACAAGAGGGCTCTAAGACGCGCGACATTACCGGTGGTCTGCCTCGCGTTGCTGACTTGTTCGAAGCACGTAAGCCCAAAGAGCCAGCCATCCTGGCCGAGATCTCAGGCACGGTCAGCTTCGGTAAGGAAACAAAGGGCAAGCGTCGCTTGGTGATTACACCGACCGACGGCAAGACACTGCCAGATGGTTCTGATCACTACGAGGAGTTGATTCCTAAGTGGCGTCAGCTGTCTGTCTTCGAGGGTGAGCAAGTCGAGAAAGGTGAGGTTGTCTCTGAGGGACCACTGAGCCCGCACGACATCTTGCGTTTGAAGGGCATTCCAGAGCTCGCGAAGTACATCGTTAAGGAGATCCAGGAAGTCTACCGACTCCAGGGTGTGAAGATTAACGATAAGCACATCGAGGTGATTGTTCGTCAGATGCTGCGCAAGGCCAACGTGGTCTCCGCCGGTGAGTCGAGCTTTATCAAAGGTGAGCAAATCGAGTGGAACGCCTACCTGGAAGAATGCGATCGCATCGATGCAGAAGGACTGGTTCGACCAACGGTTGAGCGTGAACTTCTGGGAATCACGAAAGCGTCGCTGGCAACAGAGAGCTTCATCTCTGCGGCTTCCTTCCAGGAGACAACGCGCGTGCTGACCGAAGCTGCGGTGACTGGAAAGCGTGACTACCTGCGCGGTCTCAAAGAGAACGTAATTGTGGGTCGTCTTATTCCAGCGGGTACGGGCCTTGCACACCATGAAGAGCGTCGTCGCCAACGCGCGATGGACAGCGAAACGGGTGTTCAAATGTCTGCTGAGGAGTTCTCGGAGAGTTTTGCTGAAGAACTCGAAAAAGCGGAGGCAGCTGACGACTTGGCAGATGCACTCGCGGCAGAGCTCGAGAACGCGGCAGCTGCTGAAGGTGATGCAGAGTAATTAAACCGCGCGAACTTGACGGGGCACCGCCCCGTCATTAGACTTCGCGCTCTTTTTTTATGGCGCCCCTTTTGGGACGCCCTTAACGACTTGGAGTTAAGGCCGAATGGCAACAATCAACCAGCTAGTGCGAAAGCCGCGCAAGCGTAAAGTAATGAAAAGTGGCGTACCTGCATTGCAGGCGTGCCCGCAGCGTAGAGGCGTATGTACTCGCGTTTACACAACGACACCAAAGAAGCCAAACTCAGCGCTTCGCAAGGTCTGCCGTGTTCGTTTGACGAGCGGATTTGAAGTGTCTTCATACATTGGTGGTGAAGGCCACAACTTGCAGGAGCACAGTGTTGTTCTGATCCGTGGCGGTCGTGTAAAGGATTTGCCTGGTGTGCGTTACCACACGGTTCGCGGAAGCCTCGATACGTCGGGCGTTGCAAATCGTCGCCAGGGCCGCTCGAAGTACGGCGCCAAGCGACCGAAGTAAGAGACATATCCAAAGTTAACGCCGGCTGATTATCAGCCAAAAGGTCACCCAGTGTGACAGTAAGGACAGCCCCAACGTGGCTGTGTAACCTGAAGAAGAGAGAAAGACATGCCAAGAAGACGCGTTGTTGCAAAACGTGAAGTGATACCCGATCCCAAGTACGGGAACACTACCCTCGCAAAATTTATGAACCACGTGATGATCAGCGGAAAGAAATCTGTCGCTGAGTCCATCGTCTATGGTGCGCTTGACGTAGTTCAAGAGCGTAGCAATCGCGACCCTATCGAAGTGTTCGACGAAGCACTTGAGAACATTGCGCCGATGGTAGAAGTAAAGTCTCGTCGCGTTGGTGGTGCTACTTACCAGGTGCCCGTTGAAGTGCGACCTGCCCGTCGCGTTGCTCTGTCTATGCGCTGGTTGGTGGATTACGCACGTAACCGCGGAGAGAAGTCCATGCGGATGCGACTTGCTGGCGAGATCATGGATGCGTCACAAGGCAAAGGAAATGCGGTTAAGAAGCGTGAAGACGTGCACCGTATGGCTGAAGCCAACAAGGCGTTCTCGCACTTCCGATTCTAATCTCGCTGTCCACAGCGACGAGGTATTAACGTGGCCCGCAAAACCCCGATTAACCGCTATCGCAATATCGGAATTTGTGCCCACGTTGATGCCGGCAAAACCACCACCACCGAACGCGTTCTTTTTTATACCGGCGTCTCTCACAAAATAGGTGAGGTGCACGATGGTGCTGCCACCATGGACTGGATGGAGCAGGAGCAGGAGCGCGGGATCACCATCACATCCGCTGCGACCACCTGTTTTTGGCGCGGTATGGACAGCCAGTTCGATGAATACCGTATCAACATCATCGATACGCCCGGACACGTAGATTTCACAATTGAGGTCGAGCGCTCGCTAAGAGTACTGGATGGCGCTGTCGTTGTGCTCTGTGGTTCTTCAGGTGTTCAGCCGCAGACCGAGACTGTCTGGCGACAGGCGAACAAGTACGCCGTTCCTCGTATGGTCTTCGTGAACAAGATGGATCGTGCGGGTGCGGACTACATGAATGTCGTCGAGCAGCTGCGGGAACGACTCGACTGTAATGCGGTGCCTATCCAAATGACCATCGGTGCCGAGGAAGAATTTGTCGGCGTCATCGACCTGATCAAAAACAAGGCCATCATCTGGAGCGAAGAGGACAGAGGCACAACCTTCGAATACGGACCTGTGCCCGATGACTTAATCGATCAATGTGATGAGATGCGCGAGTACCTTGTCGAAGCAGCTGCCGAAGCTAATGACGAGCTGATGGATGTCTACCTCGAAACAGGCGAGCTATCCGAAGAGCAGATTAAAGAGGGTATTAGAGCCCGAACACTTGCCAACGAGATTGTCCCTGTCCTCGGAGGGAGTGCCTTCAAGAATAAAGGTGTGCAGGCGGTACTCGATGCGGTAGTCGAATATTTACCTTCACCTACCGAAGTGAAGGCAATTGAAGGCACTGAACTTGATGGCGAGACTGTTATCACTCGCGCGTCTGACGATGGCGAACCCTTCTCTGCCCTGGCATTTAAGATTGCGACTGATCCTTATGTCGGGACGCTAACATTCTTCCGCGTCTACTCGGGTAAGTTGGAGTCAGGTAATGCCATCTTCAACTCTGTGAAGGGTAAGAAAGAGCGCGTTGGGCGCATGGTTCAGATGCACGCCAACAGTCGCGAAGAAATTAAAGAAGTGCTGGCGGGTGATATTGCGGCCGCGATTGGCCTAAAAGATGTGACCACAGGCGATACACTCTGTGACGCAAATAATGCGGTAGTGCTCGAGCGAATGGAGTTTCCGGAGCCCGTTATTTCGGTTGCGGTAGAGCCTCGATCTCAGGCTGATCAAGAAAAGATGGGGTTGGCCCTGTCAAAGCTTGCGCAGGAAGATCCCTCGTTCCGCGTTAAGACCGATGAAGAGACCGGGCAGACGATTATCTCCGGTATGGGTGAGCTTCACCTCGATATCATTGTGGATCGTATGCGCCGCGAGTTCAGCGTTGAGGCAAATATCGGTAAGCCGCAGGTGGCATACCGCGAGCGCATCCGGAACACCGCGGAGATCGAAGGTAAATTCGTTCGTCAGTCGGGTGGTCGCGGTCAGTACGGTCACGTCTGGATTCGATTTGAGCCAGCTGAGGACGAAGGTGCCGAAGGTCTGGAGTTTGTTAACGAGATTGTTGGTGGCGCGGTGCCGCGTGAGTACATCCCAGCGGTAAATAAGGGAATCGAAGAGCAGATGCAGAACGGCGTACTCGCCGGCTACCCGCTGCTTGGTCTGAAAGCGACGCTGTACGACGGCTCATTCCACGACGTCGACTCGAACGAAATGGCCTTTAAGATCGCCGCCAGTATGGCAACAAAGAAACTCGCTGATGAGGGCGGTGCTGTCCTGCTCGAGCCGATAATGAAGGTCGAGGTTGTGACGCCCGAGGAAAACATGGGCGACGTTGTTGGAGATTTAAATCGTCGGCGTGGTCTGATACTGGGTATGAATGACAGCTCTGCAGGTAAAATCGTTGATGCTGATGTTCCGCTCGCAGAGATGTTTGGTTATGCGACTGATCTTCGTTCAGCGACGCAAGGGCGAGCCACTTACACCATGGAATTTGCTCGCTACTCGGAGGCGCCTAGCAATGTCGCTGACGGTATTATCGGGAAGAACAGCTTCTAGGCTTAAACTATCGTCACAGCCTCGCCTTATCCCAGTTTTAAAAAGAGCCCGCAATTAGCGGGCTTTTTTTTGGCAAAGTCCTCGTGGTTTGGTAAAAGATAGGTAGCGACGGTAGGTAATAAAGATAAGAAAGAGAGGATCGACGATGGTCAATTTCATGTTGAATGGTGAGGTGGTCGGTGCCGAGAGCGACGCTGACACGCCATTGCTTTGGGTGTTACGCGAGGAGT
Source organism: Halieaceae bacterium (assembly GCA_038143085.1). Classification (GTDB taxonomy): domain Bacteria; phylum Pseudomonadota; class Gammaproteobacteria; order Pseudomonadales; family Halieaceae; genus Luminiphilus. Next base: position 117,609 of record JAYQLG010000003.1, on the reverse strand, counting down.
TGAAGTTGCGCGGCACAAAATTTGGGTGTGGTATTGCGCAGTGCGGCGCGTGCACGGTTCATATCGATGGTAATCCTATGCGCTCATGCATCACACCAGTAAGTGCGGTTGAGGGGCGTTCTGTAACCACCATTGAAGGCCTTGCGACACCGGTGGGTGAGGCATTGAAATCCGCATGGACAGAAGCACAGGTGCCGCAATGCGGTTACTGTCAGTCAGGCCAAATTATGCAGGCCGCGGGCTTGCTAGAGACCAATCCAAGTCCCAGCGACGATGAGATCGTCAATGCGATGAATGGCAACTTGTGCCGTTGCATGGCTTACCCCCGAATCAAGAAGGCCATCAAAACAGCTGCAAACGGGGGGGCAATATCATGAAGAATCAGCGACAAGGTCTTTCCAGAAGATCATTCATAGCGGGTGTTGCTGGCTCGTCCCTTATGATGAGTATGGGCTCCCTGGTGTCTGGTTGCAGTTCGGACCAGGCTTCTAAAGCGCTAGCCAGTGGTGACTTGTCGAAGGTGTTCTCGCCCAACATTTGGTTTGAGATCAATGGTGCTGGCGACGTTCTGATCAATATCGTCCGTGCGGAGATGGGTCAACACGTCGGTACGTCATTGGCGCAAATCGTGGCGGATGAGTTGGGAGCTGATTGGTCCAAGGTTTCATTTAAGCATGTCGATACTGACCCTAAGTGGGGTGTAATGGTGACCGGCGGATCGTGGTCAGTTCACACGTCTTTTACTCTGCTGTCCCAAGCGGGTGCAGCGGGACGAACCATCATTATTGATGCGGCTTCAAAGCTCATGGGTGTCCCGGCTGAGTCTTGTAGCGTTGAAAGCGGTGTGGTCACGTCGGGTGATCAGTCACTGACCTTCGCTGAAATTATCAGTAACGGTGATTTCTCGCGCGTTATTTCGGAGGAAGAATTGGCGGCGATGCCCGTCAAGGCACCGGCTGAGCGAACCGTAATTGGTCGTGATTTGAGAAATCTTGACGTCGCCGCAAAGTCGGAGGGCTCTGCTGTCTATGGCTTGGACGCGGAATTGCCAGGAATGGCCTATGCCATGCCGTTACTGCCACCGACGCGCTACGGCAGCAGGGTAAATGGTATCGATGAATCAGCGGCCAAAACGATTCCCGGTTATATCGGCGCTATAGAAATCAACGACCCTAGTCAAACCATCCAGGGGCATGTCGTGGTAGCAGCCGAGACCATGGCTGCGGTGTTGAAGGCGGCGAAGGCGGTTAGCGTCGATTGGACACCCGGGCCCACGGCATCGGTGACCGAGGCGGAAATTCTTGCTGAAGGTGTACGGCTCGCAGCGGATCCTGAGATGGGTGCGCTGTTCGTGAATGAGGGTGATGTCGGTTCTGCCAAGGCAAACGCGGCATCGACAATGTCAGCAACTTACACAACCGGCACGGCACTTCATTTCACGATGGAGCCTCAGAATGCGGTGGTCGAGTTTGACCCTGATGGAAAATGCCATATTCACGCGGGTAACCAGTGGCAATCGTTAATTCTTCCTTACCTCGCGCAAGCGCTGGAAATGCCCGAGACGGATATCATTATTCATCAGTACTACCTCGGTGGTGGTTACGGTAGACGGCTATTTGGTGATCAGATGATTCCAGCAGCGTTGGCAGCTCGCTCGCTCGGGCGGCCCGTTAAGCTGATCTTCGACCGTGCTGCTGACAGCCGATTTGATTGTGTTCGTTCGCCGTCGGTCTGCACCTTCGAGGCGTCGTTTGATGCCGATGGCATGTTGAGCGGCGTTGATCATGCTGTCGTGGCGGGTTGGCCGACCAAGAGTATGGCGCCGTTTTTCATTGGCCCGGGCATTGATGGACAGGGAGAGCTGGATGCGTTTTCGATCAATGGCTCCGATCATTGGTACAGCCTGCCTGCCCATCGCGTGAGGGCAATTAACAACGGGCTCGCACAACAGACATTCTTGCCGGGTTGGCTGCGTGCCGTAGGGCCCGGATGGATTGGCTGGGGTGTGGAGAGTTTTCTTGACGAAATTGCTCACCAGCAAGGTCAGGACCCGGTGGCACTGCGATTAGGCTTGCTCGATGGCGTGGGCAAGAATGCAGGTGGAGAGGGCAGTACCGTGGGTGGAGCCAAGCGCCTTGCGGCTGTGTTAAAGGATGTCAGTGAACGCGCTGGCTGGGGTCGTGATCTCCCGGCAAATGAGGGACTCGGCGTTGCTGTCGGGCATGGTCAGGAGCGGGGCATGCCAACGTGGATCGCCTGCGTCGCTCACGTGTCCGTCGAACCGTCCTCCGGTGATGTGACGTTGAAGAAGTTATGGCAAACCATTGACGTGGGCACCGTGGTGAACCCTGACGGAGCTATGGCTCAAGCAGAGGGCGCCGCACTCTGGGGGGTCAGCCTGGCGCTTCATGAGGGAGCCCAGTTTGCCAACGGTGAAGTGGTAGAGCAAAACCTTGATCGTTATAAGCCTTTGCGTATGAGTGATGTTCCAGAACTCGATATCGTATTTGTTGACAGCGATGAGTTTCCAAGTGGTATGGGTGAGCCACCGTTGATCCCGGTGGCGCCTGCCATTGGTAATGCAGTCTTTGCAGCAACCGGCAAGCGAGTGAGAGATTTACCCATAAAACTCATTTAAATGTGAGTGCCGAATAAGCGGGCCAATAGGCCCGTTTTTTTTTGTGTTAACAAAAGGTCGCGAAACGGTAATAACTGACAAGATATTGTAGTTGACACCACCCACCCTCACACCTAGAATTCGCTCTCTTTTTTTCGGGATCCCTACGCGGGTACCGGCTTTTTAGGAGATTGCTTGTGCAGAATCAACGTATTCGAATCCGCCTCAAGGCGTTCGATCACAAACTCATCGACGCTTCTACTCAGGAGATCGTTGAGACGGCACGCCGCACTGGCGCGCAGGTCCGTGGACCCATCCCGCTTCCAACGAAGAAGGAAAAGTTCACCATCCTCGTTTCACCTCACGTGAACAAAGATGCGCGGGACCAGTACGAGATTCGCACACACAAGCGACTCATGGACATTATCGAGCCAACGGAAAAGACTGTTGACGCGTTGATGAAGCTAGACCTTGCTGCGGGCGTAGAAGTCCAGATCAGCTTGGGATAGAGACAATTTAGAAGTAAGCCTGCCCAGTTCGCTGGGTGTGTAACGAGTAAAGAACTTACTCGGCCATAGAGGGTTAAGCCCCGTACACGGAGAGGTTAGTACCATGACTGTGGGAATAGTCGGCCGTAAATCAGGTATGACACGAGTGTTTACCGAGGACGGCATATCAGTACCAGTGACCGTAGTGGAAGTAGTTCCAAACCGCGTCACTCAAATCAAAGAGCAAGATACCGATGGGTATCGCGCAATTCAGGTCACAGCGGGAAACCGCAAGGCCTCTAAAGTCAGCAAACCAGAAGCGGGTCACTTTGCCGCCGCAGGTGTTGAAGCCGGATCAGGACTCTGGGAGTTCCGTCTGGACGGCTCTGATGAGGCGTTCGAAGTGGGCGCTGAGCTGACTGTTGCACGATTTGAGCAAGGCCAGAAGGTCGATGTCGCGGGTCAGTCGAAAGGTAAGGGTTTCCAGGGTGCTGTTAAGCGCTGGAACTTCCGCACCCAAGACGCCACACACGGTAACTCACTGTCACACCGAGCACCTGGTTCGTTGGGTCAGTGTCAGACACCAGGTCGCGTCTTCAAGGGCAAGAAGATGGCGGGACATATGGGTGCTGAGCGTGTTACCACACAGGGCCTCGAAGTGGTTCGTGTCGACGTTGAGCGCAATTTGCTGCTCATCAAAGGTGCGGTCCCCGGTGCTCCCGGCGGCGACGTGATTGTTCGACCAACAACCAAGTCGCGAAATTAAGGAGGCTTACTGTGGAACTAAGTGTAGTTAAGCCCGGTAAGAAGAAGCCAGGCAAGGTTGAAGTCTCAGAAGCGACATTCGCTCGGGACTACAACGAGGCGTTGATTCACCAAGTTGTGACTGCCTACCTCGCAGGTGCGCGTCAAGGTACGCGGGCGCAAAAGAACCGCTCAGCGGTTGCCGGTGGTGGTAAGAAGCCATGGCGTCAGAAGGGCACGGGTCGTGCTCGTGCGGGAACTATCCGCTCACCAATCTGGCGTAGTGGTGGTGTGACGTTTGCGGCAACACCGCAGGATCACAGCCAGAAGGTGAACAAGAAAATGTATCGCTCTGCGATGCGATCAATTCTGTCGGAGTTGGCGCGAAGTGAGCGATTGGTCGTCGTGGAGAACATGAGTCTCGAGCAGCCCAAGACAAAGCTGCTGGTCCAGGAGCTCAAGGGCTACGGACTTGAGAACGTGCTGATTGTGGCGTCTGAGGTAGATCAGAACTTGTACCTCGCATCGCGCAACCTGCACAAGGTCGACGTTCGGGATGTTGAGGGTGTTGACCCTGTCAGCCTGATCGCCCACGAGAAAGTGGTAATCACTGTCGATGCAGTGAAGAAGTTTGAGGAGGCGTTGGCATGAATCAGGAGCGTGTATTCCAGATCTTGATGGGGCCTCACGTGTCAGAGAAGGCAGCAATTGTTGCCGACGCGAACAACCAGTACGTGTTCAGGGTGGCAATTGATGCTACTAAGGACGAGATCAAGCACTCCGTGGAGCAGCTGTTCAAAGTGACTGTGGACGACGTCAAGACTCTGCGCGTTAAAGGTAAAACGAAGCGCAACCGTTTTGGTTGGACCACGAAGCCGACTTGGAAGAAGGCTTACGTGCGTTTGGCGCAAGGTCAAGAGATTGACTTTGCGACGATCAATTAAGGGGTATAGGTCATGGCAGTCGTAAAAAGTAAACCGACATCAGCAGGCCGCCGTCATCACGTTCGCGTGGTGAACAAGGAGCTGCACAAAGGCGGGCCCTACGCGCCTCTGGTCGAGAAGAACTCGAAGACAGGTGGACGTAATAACCTCGGTCGCATTACAACGCGGCACATTGGCGGTGGTCACAAGCACCACTACCGTGTCATCGATTTCAAGCGCACCAAGGACGGCATTCCCGCCAAGGTTGAGCGCATTGAATACGATCCAAACCGTACAGCCCACATTGCGTTACTGCTTTTCGCTGACGGCGAGCGTCGCTACATTATCGCTCCTAAGGGCGTTTCAGCGGGCGACGTACTGGTCTCGGGTGCGGCGGCCCCCATCAAGGCCGGCAACTGCCTGCCAATTCGTAATATTCCGGTCGGTGCTGTGATTCACGCCATTGAGCTCAAGCCTGGTAAGGGTGCCCAGTTGGCGCGTTCTGCAGGCGCGGCAGTTCAGTTGGTGGCGCGCGAAGGCCAGTACGCAACAATTCGTCTGCGTTCCGGCGAGATGCGCAAGGTGCCGGTTGATTGCCGAGCGACACTTGGTGAGGTCTCGAATAACGAGCACAGCCTTCGCAAGCTGGGTAAGGCCGGTGCATCACGATGGCGCGGTATTCGCCCAACGGTCCGTGGTGTGGCAATGAACCCGGTAGATCACCCTCATGGTGGTGGTGAAGGACGTACCTCAGGTGGCCGTCACCCAGTCACGCCTTGGGGTGTTCCAACCAAGGGTTACAAGACTCGTAAGAACAAGCGGACGGACAACCTCATTGTTCGTCGTCGTAACAAGAAGTAAGGGGAGATAACAGATGCCACGTTCATTGAAGAAAGGCCCCTTCATCGATCTTCACTTGATGAAGAAAGTGGAGACAGCTCTCGAGGCTAATGATCGCCGACCAATTAAGACATGGTCGCGTCGTTCGATGGTCTCGCCCGATATGGTCGGTCTGACAATTGCTGTTCACAACGGTCGTCAGCACGTACCCGTACTAATCAACGAAGACATGGTAGGTCACAAGCTTGGTGAGTTTGCGGTAACGCGAACTTACAGAGGCCACATTGTCGACAAGAAAGCGAAGCGCTAAGGCCTACGGAGAAAGATGATGGAAGTCTCAGCAAAATTGCGCGGCGCACGCATCTCGGCTCAAAAAGCCCGTCTGGTCGCAGACCAGGTGCGCGGTATGCCCGTCGGTGACGCCTTAACGCTGCTCGAATTCAGCACCAAGAAAGGCGCTCACCTCGTCCGCAAATTATTGAACTCAGCTATCGCGAATGCCGAGAACAACAACGGCGCCGATGTTGATGAGTTACGTGTATCAACGATCTTTGTTGACGAGGGCATGACGATGAAGCGTATGCGTGCCCGAGCAAAAGGTCGTGGTGATCGAATTTTTAAGCGCACTTGCCATATCACGGTAGGTGTTGCTGACAACGAGAATTAAGGAGAAGACCGCATGGGTCAGAAGGTACATCCGACTGGTATCCGCCTAGGTGTGGTCAAGGACCACAACTCGGTTTGGTATGCAGACAGCAAGAGCTACGCGTCGCAGCTGGTAACAGACCTCGAAGTACGTGAGTACATCTTGAAGCGTCTGGATGCTGCATCCGTGAGCCGTGTTGTCATCGAGCGTCCTGCACAGACAGCACGCGTCACTATTCATACAGCGCGCCCGGGCATCGTCATCGGTAAGAAGGGCGAGGACGTTGAGTCACTCCGTAAGGAGTTGAGTGGTCGCATGGGCGTTCCTGTCCACATCACTATTGAAGAGATTCGCAAGCCCGACATGGATGCGCGTCTTGTAGCTCAAAATGTTGCCCAGCAGCTCGAGCGTCGAGTCATGTTCCGTCGCGCGATGAAGCGTGTGGTTCAGAACGCGATGCGCCAAGGGGCGGAAGGCATCAAAGTGCAAGTGAGCGGCCGTCTTGGTGGCGCGGAAATTGCGCGGACAGAATGGTATCGCGAAGGTCGCGTGCCACTGCACACCCTGCGCGCCGACATCGATTACGCAACCTACGAAGCACACACTACGTACGGCGTCATCGGCGTCAAGGTATGGATTTTCAAAGGCGAGATCATCGGTGATTCCGATGAGAGCCAGGAAGCGCCACGTCGCGCTACCGCGAGCTAATTGGGCGAGGACTGAAGTATGTTGCAACCCAAGCGAATGAAGTTCCGCAAGATGCAGAAAGGCCGTAACCGCGGTCTGGCAGAGCGGGGCAGTAAGGTAAGTTTTGGTGAGTACGCTTTGAAAGCGACTGGCCGTGGCCGGATTACGGCGCGCCAGATCGAAGCGGCTCGACGAACCATGACGCGTCACATTAAGCGTGGCGGGAAAATCTGGATTCGTATTTTTCCTGATAAGCCAATCACTGGTAAGCCCCTCGAGGTTCGTCAGGGTAAAGGTAAGGGTAACGTTGAGTACTGGGTAGCTCAGATCCAGCCAGGCCGCGTCTTGTACGAGGTAGAAGGCGTTTCTGAAGAGTTGGCACGCGAGGCATTTGCACTTGCGGCGGCAAAGCTTCCGGTACAGACAACATTTGTTAAGCGATCGGTGATGTGATGAAAGCGAGTGAACTAGTAGAGAAGTCGGTCGACGATCTGAACAAGCAGTTGCTCGATTTGCGTGAAGAGCAATTCAAGCTCCGCATGGCAAAGGCAACAGGTCAGCTCGGTCAGACACACTTATTGAAGCAGACGCAGCGTGATATCGCGCGTGTCAAAACAGTATTGCAGCAGAAGGCAGGTCAGTGATGGAAGCAGCGCAAGGCACAGCTCGTACGCTCCAGGGTCGCGTTGTTAGCGACAAGATGGACAAGACGATCACTGTATTGATCGAGCGACGCGTGAAGCACCCGGTTTACGGCAAGTACATCACGCGTTCTTCAAAAGTACACGCTCACGACGAAGACAACCGTGCGGGCATGGGTGACACAGTATTGGTCGCCGAGTCGCGTCCGCTGTCCAAGACTAAGTCATGGACATTGGTTGACGTTGTTGAGACAGCGACTGACATCGCTTGAGTTAAAGGACCAATGCGGCACGTTGCCGCGGTATGAGGTGGGGAAATGATTCAGACTGAATCGTATTTGGAAGTAGCAGACAACAGCGGTGCCCGTCGCGTTATGTGCATCAAGGTGTTGGGCGGCTCTAAGCGTCGATATGCGCGCGTGGGCGACATCATCAAGGTGACTGTTAAAGAGGCAATCCCCCGCGGCAAGGTCAAGAAGGGTCAGGTTATGCGCGCTGTTGTAGTGCGCACTCGCAAGGGTGTTCGTCGCCCCGACGGCTCGCTGATCAAGTTCGATGAGAACGCGGCGGTTTTGTTGAACAACTCAGATGCGCCGATTGGCACTCGTATCTTCGGCCCTGTCACACGCGAGCTGCGTGGCGAGAAGTTCATGAAGATCATCTCACTGGCGCCAGAAGTAATCTGAGCAGCCGGTAGCTAGGAGAGAAGGTAATGGCAAAGATTAAGCGCGACGACGAAGTCATCATCATCGCAGGTCGAGATAAGGGCAAGCGCGGCACCGTGCGTCAGGTCCTCGACACTGGCAAGTTGATTGTATCGGGCGTCAACATGATCAAGAAGCACACCAAGCCAAACCCGCAAGCGGGTGTTGCAGGTGGCATCGTTGAGAAGGAAGCGCCAATTCAGATTTCAAATGTAGCTATCTACAACGCAGACGCAGGTCGCGGTGATCGTGTTGGCTACAAAGTGGAAGACGGCAAAAAGGTTCGAATTTACAAGTCGACCGGCGACGCGATTGACGCGTAACCGAAGGCTCTTGAGGTAGCTACTAATGGCAACGCTTAAAGATAGATATCGCAGTGAGATCGCGCCAAAGCTCAAAGAAGAGCTGGGCCTCACAAATGTGATGGAAGTACCACGCGTCACCAAGATTACTCTGAATATGGGTGTCGGTGAGGCAGTTGGGGACAAGAAGGTTCTTGAAAATGCAGTCGCGGACATGCAGAAGATTGCAGGTCAGAAGCCTGTCGTAACTAAATCGCGCAAGTCGATTGCGGGCTTCAAGATCCGCGACGGTTGGCCGATTGGATGCAAGGTCACATTGCGCGACGAACGCATGTACGAGTTTTTAGAGCGCCTGATTGCTATTGCAATCCCTCGTATTCGTGACTTCCGTGGTATCAGCGGTAAGCAGTTTGATGGTCGCGGTAATTTCGCGATGGGTGTTACCGAGCAAATTATTTTTCCTGAGATTGATTACGACCAGGTTGATAAGTTGCGCGGCATGGACATTGTAATCACCACGTCGGCTAAGAACGACGAACAAGGGCGTGCGTTGTTAAGCGCCTTTAACTTCCCATTCAAGGGCTGAGGCAGAGTTATGGCTAAGAAATCGATGGTGGCCAGAGAGAATAAGCGCGCTCGTACTGTTGCTAAGTACGCGGCGAAGCGGGCCAAGTTGAAAGAAACAATCGCTGACGTTAATGCGAGTGATGATGCGCGTTGGGAAGCCCAGATTGCGCTCCAGAAGTTGCCGCGAAATGCGAGCCCCGTGCGCCAGCAGCGTCGCTGCCAGATTACTGGTCGGCCGCATGGTGTTTACCGCAAGTTCGGGTTGTGCCGAAACAAGTTACGTGAAGCTGCGATGCGCGGCGATGTACCAGGCTTAGTTAAGTCAAGCTGGTAACGGAGACGAACGACTATGAGTATGCAAGATCCCATCAGTGACATGTTGACTCGCGTGCGCAATGCGCAGATGGCGGGTAAGAAATTCGTCGACATGCCTGGATCGAAATTGAAAGCCGCTGTAGCGAAGGTACTGGAAGACGAGGGCTATATTGCTGGTCATCGTGTTGATGCTGGTGAGGGCAAGCCCCGTCTTAGTATCGAGTTGAAGTACTACAACGGTAAGCCTGTCATTGCTGAAATTGAGCGTTTCAGCAAGCCCTCTTTGCGCCGTTACGCGGGCAAAGATGGTATGCCAAGCGTCCGCGGTGGCCTGGGCGTCGCGATTGTCTCAACCTCTAAAGGTGTGATGACTGATCGTGCAGCCAAGGCGCAGGGCGTTGGCGGCGAAGTGCTCTGCACAGTCTTTTAATTGGTAGCGGGAGAATCGATTCATGTCACGTGTAGCGAATAACCCCGTCAACCTCCCTAAGGGCGTTGAAGTCAATATTAATGGCAGCAACGTTTCTGTGAAGGGTGGCAAAGGGACAATGGAAATGACGTTGACGGACGGCATCGGCATCGATGTCAACGAAGGCGTTGCGCAGATTACTTATGACTTTGATACCAACCGAGCTATGGCCGGCACCACACGAGCGTTGTTGAACAACCTGGTGGTCGGCGTAAGCGACGGTTGGGAAAAGAAGCTGGTATTGAATGGCGTTGGTTATCGCGCCAAAGCGGCAGGTAAGACGGTTAATTTGAACCTCGGTCTGTCGCATCCAGTCGATTACGAACTGCCTGAAGGCCTGTCTGCAGAGACGCCAACTCAGACAGAAATCGTAATTCGAGGCACTGATAAGCAGGCGGTGGGCCAGGCAGCAGCGGAGATTCGCAGCTTCCGTCCGCCAGAGCCATACAAGGGTAAAGGTATCCGTTACGCCGACGAGTATGTACGGCGTAAGGAAGCCAAGAAGAAGTAACGGGTAGAGCGATGAATGATAAGACTCAGGCGCGTTTGCGCCGCGCACGCAAGTCGCGTGTTCGTATGCGTACCGCAGGTGACGTGCGTCTCACTGTGAATCGCACTCCGCGTCACATTTACGCGCAGATCATCAACGGCGAAGGCAATCGTGTTTTGGCGCAGGCCTCAACGCTCGATAAGGATCTCCGCAGTGGTGCGACCGGCAATATCGAAGCCGCAGCGGCTGTCGGTAAGTTGGTTGCTGAGCGCGCCAAGGCCGCAGGCGTAACCGAAGTGGCATTTGATCGTTCTGGTTATAAGTATCACGGACGAGTTAAAGCGCTTGCTGACGCAGCGCGTGAAGGCGGATTGGAGTTTTAAGTTATGGCAAACGATAAGAGACAGGGCGATCAGCGCACTGAAGGTGATCTTCAGGAGAAGTTGGTCCAGGTTAACCGTGTCGCCAAAACTGTAAAAGGCGGCCGCATCATGAGCTTCACTGCATTGACGGTTGTCGGCGATGGCAACGGTCGTGTTGGCTTCGGTCGCGGTAAGGCCCGCGAAGTGCCAGTCGCCATTCAGAAAGCGATGGAAGCAGCGCGCCGCAACATGATCTCGGTTGAGCTCGTAAACGGCACGCTTCAGTACCCTGTAAAAGCCCGTCACGGTGCATCAAAGGTCTACATGCAGCCAGCCTCTGAAGGTACTGGTGTTATTGCCGGTGGTGCGATGCGTTCAGTGCTTGAAATTGCCGGCGTGCAGAATGTTCTGGCGAAGTGCTACGGCTCAACAAATCCCGCCAACGTAGTGCGAGCGACTTACAACGGTTTGCGTGACATGGTTTCACCCGAAGACGTTGCTGCAAAGCGTGGCAAGTCAGTTGAAGAAATCTTCAGCTAAGAGGAATTAGGTGATGAGCAAAGAAATGATCAAAGTGACGCTGGTGAAAAGCACCAACGGTCGCCTGAGGAATCACCAAGCGTGCGTGCGCGGCTTGGGTCTTCGTCGCATCGGCCACACCGTCGAAGTCGAAGATACGCCTTCAGTGCGCGGCATGATTAACAAGGTTAACTACTTGGTACGAGTAGAGGAGCAGGCGTAATGGGTGATGAACTCCGTTTGAATTCTTTAAGTCCTGCACCTGGCGCAAAGCGAGATGCGAAGCGCGTTGGCCGCGGAATCGGTTCTGGTGTGGGTAAAACAGCAGGACGTGGTCACAAAGGCCTGAAGGCGCGCTCTGGCGGTACAGTACGTGCTGGCTTTGAGGGTGGTCAGATGCCACTTCAGAAGCGTTTGCCAAAGTATGGTTTTACTTCACGCATCAGCCGGACAACGGCTCAGGTGCGCCTCCACGAACTCAATCGTGTAGAAGGTGACACCGTTGATCTGGCGGCATTGAAGGCGGCGGATCTTGTAAAAGACGATGTGTTGCGCGCGCGTGTTTTCCTGTCGGGCGAAATCGGTAAGGCAGTTAATGTCAAAGGCCTCAAGGTGACCAAGGGTGCACGTGAAGCCATTGAAGCCGCTGGCGGAAGTGTCGAGGCATAAGCATGGCTAACGGTATGCCATCAATGAACAACGCGGGTATGGGGGAGTTATTCCGCCGTCTCCGTTATGTTCTTATTGCTTTGGTGATCTACCGAATCGGGACACACATCCCGGTGCCGGGCATCGACCCTGCACAGCTGTCGGCTTTATTCGATCAGAACCAGGGAACAATCCTTGGATTGGCCAACGTCTTCTCCGGGGGCGCACTTGAGCGCATGAGTATTTTGGCGCTGGGCATTCTTCCTTACATTTCGGCTTCTATCATCATGCAGTTGATGACGGCAGTGACGCCTGAACTCGACGCAATTAAGAAGGAAGGTGAGGCAGGTCGTAAGAAAATTAGTCAGTGGACCCGTTACTTAACGGTCGCGTTGGCGCTGGTCCAGGGCACTGGCATGACGGTTGGCTTGGCGAATCAAGGCTTAACCTACGATTCCAGCCTCGGTTTCTACGTTATTGCTATTACATCGTTGGTGACCGGTGCGGTCTTCATGATGTGGTTGGGTGAGCAGATCACCGAGAAGGGCATTGGTAACGGTATATCGCTCCTGATTTTTGCGGGTATTGTTGCGGGCTTACCGCAAGCGATTGGACAGTCGCTCGAACAGGCGCGGCAGGGCGAGCTTAATATTCTGATTCTGCTGGGCGTACTTGCGCTCGCTATTATCGTGATTGCGCTCGTGGTCTTCATTGAGCGTGGTCAGCGGCGAATCACTGTTAACTACGCGAAGCGACAGCAGGGCCGTCAAATGTACCAAGCCCCGGCGTCGCACCTGCCATTGAAGGTAAACATGGCGGGCGTCATCCCTGCGATTTTTGCAAGTTCGATTCTGTTGTTCCCAGCGTCGGTCGCGCAATGGTTCGGCAGTGCTGATAGCTCAGATTGGTTGCAGGACTTGGCGGTGGCAATTGGTCCCGGTCAGCCCCTCAACATTATTTTGTTCACTGGCTTTATCGTTTTCTTCTGTTTCTTCTACACCGCGCTGATGTTTAACCCCAGCGAAGTGGCGGATAATCTGAAGCGTTCTGGCGCCTTTGTGCCAGGTATTCGACCCGGTCAGCAAACAGCGAATTACATCGACGGCGTGTTAACGCGTCTGACGATTTTTGGATCCGCCTACATCGCGTTGGTGTGTCTGTTGCCGCAGTTCCTCGTAGTCATGTTTAACGTCCCCTTCTATTTGGGCGGAACATCGATGCTTATCGTGGTTGTGGTGGTGATGGACTTCATGGCGCAGGTCCAGAGTCACTTGATGTCTCACCAGTACGAAGGTGTGATGAAGAAAGCAAACCTAAGCAACATCGGCTCAGCGGGCCGGGTGCGCTAGGTCTTGGGAGAGAGAAATGAAAGTCCGAGCTTCGGTTAAGAAAATTTGTCGTAACTGTAAAGTCGTTCGTCGCAATCGAGTGGTCCGCGTGATCTGCTCTAGCGATCCACGTCACAAGCAGCGTCAAGGCTAATTTCGGAGTGGAAATTTAGGACCGCCAACTCGATGGGGTCCAAACGATGTGACAGAAGGTCACTCAACAATGGAGATTGGTAATGGCACGTATTGCCGGTGTAAACATCCCTGACAACAAGCATGCAGTGATCTCACTGACATACATTTATGGCGTGGGTCGCACGCAGGCGAAGCGTTTGTGCGCAGCGTCAAATATTCCAGAAAGCACCAAGATTGGAGAGCTTTCGGAAGCTGAGTTGGATCAGTTGCGGGGCCTCGTTTCAGAATTGACTGTCGAGGGTGACCTGCGACGTGAGGTGTCAATGAACATCAAGCGCCTGCTAGACCTCGGTTGTAACCGTGGCTTGCGTCACCGGAAGGGTTTGCCCCTTCGCGGTCAGCGCACGAAGACAAATGCGCGTACGCGCAAGGGGCCTCGTAAGCCGATTCGTAAGTAATGGACGGAGTGCGTTAGCGCTCTTCACATGTGTAGCTACATCCTAATTTGTAGCGTTGATATAGAGATAGGATAAACAATGGCAAAGCAAGCCAAAAAGACAACCAAAAGAAAGATTACCAAGCAGGTAGTCGACGGTGTTGCGCATATCCATGCGTCGTTCAATAACACCATCGTCACGATTACCGATCGCCAGGGCAATACCCTGAGTTGGGCCACTGCCGGTGGTTCAGGCTTCCGCGGTTCGCGAAAGTCCACTCCCTTTGCTGCGCAGGTTGCTGCCGAGCGCGCGGGAGAAGCGGCACGAGAATACGGCCTCAAGAATCTTGATGTCGAAGTGAAGGGCCCCGGACCCGGTCGCGAGTCAGCAGTTCGCGCACTGAACGGCTGCGGCTACAAAATCACCAACATTACTGACGTGACACCGATTCCGCACAACGGTTGTCGCCCACCTAAGAAGCGTCGCGTTTAATAGCGCCGCCTGAGGAAACAGATAAATGGCTCGATATATTGGACCTAAATGTAAGCTTTCGCGTCGCGAAGGTACCGATCTTCAGCTCAAGAGTGGTGTTCGTGCACTCGAGAGCAAGTGTAAAGCAGAGACTGCACCTGGTATGCACGGCGCGCGCCGCGGCCGCCTGTCTGATTATGGCGTTCAGTTGCGTGAGAAACAGAAAGTGCGTCGTATCTACGGCGTTTTAGAGAAGCAGTTCCGTAACTACTACAAAGAAGCTGCGCGTCTGAAAGGTGCAACCGGTGAAAACCTGCTACAGCTTTTGGAAAGCCGTCTCGATAATGTTGTTTACCGCATGGGTTTCGGTTCAACACGTTCAGAGGCGCGTCAGTTGGTTTCTCACAAAGGCATCTTGGTTAATGGACGCGTGGTTAACATCCCGTCTTACCAAGTAGCGCCTGGCGATATTGTCTCCGTTCGTGAGAAGGCAAAGAAGCAGCTGCGTATACAGTCGGCAATGGGCCTTGCAGAACAGCGTCCTGATCCTGTTTGGATCGAGGTCAATACTGAGAAGCTTGAGGGCACGTTTAAGTCGAAGCCCGAGCGACAGGATCTACCGAGCGAAATTAATGAGAACCTGATCGTCGAGCTGTACTCCAAATAAGGCTTGATTGCGTACAGCTAACTACACCGAATTCTTGAACGGGAAACACTATGCAAAATTCAGTAAATGAGTTTCTTACCCCACGCGTTATCAAGGTGGATGAAAAGTCACAAACCCGTGCGCTTGTCACACTCGAGCCGCTTGAGCGTGGCTTTGGTCACACGCTCGGTAATGCACTCCGTCGTATCTTGCTGTCATCGATGCCCGGTTGCGCGGTAACTGAGGTTGAGATTGACGGCGTCTTGCACGAGTACTCCGCTATCGAGGGCGTGCAGGAAGACGTTATTGAGATTCTTTTGAACCTCAAGGGCGTCGCCCTGGTCATGAACGGTAAAGATGAAGCCGAGCTGACGCTGACTGCATCGGGTGCAGGTGTTGTGACCGCGGGTGATATCCAGACGGACCACGACATTGAGATCCGAAACCCTGAGCACGTTATTTGCACGGTGACTGGCGATCAACCCATGATGATCCGCGTGGTCGCACAGCGTGGTCGTGGCTATTCGCCAGCGGACTCTCGTGCGGACACTGACGAAGAAACGCGATCGATCGGTCGGCTGCAATTGGACGCATCGTTCTCGCCGATCCGCCGCGTCAGCTACGTCGTTGACTCTGCGCGTGTCGAGCAGCGAACTGACCTCGATAAGCTGGTCATTGATCTTGAGACTAACGGCACGATCGATCCGGAAGAGGCGATTCGCCGCGCGGCAACGATTCTCCAGCAACAGCTGGCTGTCTTCGTTGACCTTGAGGGTCAGACACAAGCGGCCGCTGCTGAAGCAGCCGATGAAGTTGACCCAATTTTGCTTCGCCCTGTTGATGACCTCGAGCTCACAGTTCGCTCTGCGAACTGCCTCAAGGCCGAAAACATTTACTACATCGGCGACCTGGTTCAGCGAACTGAGGTTGAGCTTCTGAAGACCCCTAACCTGGGTAAGAAGTCGCTGACAGAAATCAAAGACGTACTCGCATCACGTGGCTTGTCCTTGGGCATGCGTCTTGAGAACTGGCCGCCAGCAAGCTTGAAAGACGACGAGCGTCTTCTGAGCGTTTAACACTTTTAATTATTACAGATGATTTAGCGCTTACCTCGAGAGTAAGCCAGACAGTAAAAGGGAATCGTCATGCGCCATCGTCATAGTGGTCGACAACTTAACCGGAACAGCTCGCACAGAAAGGCGATGTTCCGAAACATGACAGTGTCACTGGTCGAGCACGAGCTGATCAAGACGACTGTTGCCAAAGCAAAGGAGCTCCGCGGTTATGCAGAGCCTTTGATTACGCTGGCTAAAAACGACAGTGTTGCTAACCGTCGACTCGCCTTTGATCGCACGCGATCTAAAGAGGCTGTTGGTAAGCTCTTCACGGAGCTCGGTCCTAGGTATCAAGAGCGTCCCGGAGGTTATATCCGCATTCTTAAGTGTGGTTACCGTGCCGGAGACAAGGCGCCAATGGCGTACGTTGAACTTGTAGATCGTCCAGCACCTGAGGTGTATGACGAGCTAGAGGAGATGGATGACGAGTAAGTCGTCACTTCACCTTTAAAGCACAAAAAAGCCGCGATTAGTCGCGGCTTTTTTGTTTAGCAGTTTTTGTCCACCAGTTTTAGTCGTTTGCGGTAGTTACTCGAATAGCGACGCGAAGCGTTGATGGCGCTGTCGGTCACCGCTGGTCCGAATTCGACCGTTGGTAAGCGCCTCCATCATCGATAATTCATCGGTCAGAATGGCGATGATGGTTTGACGATCGGTCGTCCATTGGCCGGATGTGACCCGTTCCTGATCGGGCCAACTCACACGCAGAATATTGTTAATAAGATGTAGATCAAAGGTCTCACCATCGGTCATTGCGAGTCGAACGACGATATCCACGTTGTTGGCTTGCTCTGCAATCACTCGATTTCGAAGTCGTGAGAGAAGCTCACTGTCATCAACTTCACGGAGCGACATGGCAACAGGTGCTCTGAGCATGCGATCGAAATCAATATCGCCGTTTTCTTCTGCGACCAGCCCCAGCAGATAGTTGCGCTGATTGGTGCTGCTGGTGACTTGTGCGAACCGAATTGAAGCTTGTTGCCGGACCTGTCGCGCGTCATTGTCACTCGAGTCGACCAGTATGAGATAGGTTGCGAGTCGTGCGGCCCATTGGGGATCAGTTGCGGTGGCATCAGCGGCCATCTGTAGGATTTTTTCTCGACCACCCAAGGCAGGCACGAGACGTTGCGCCTCGTCGTAAGCGTTGTGTGAGAAGATAATCCATCCAGTCGTCGATGAAGCCCGCCCGCTTGGTAAAGCGCTGCTGCATCATCCATTCCCACCGGTGGTAGTAGGGTTGTAATTGAGGGTGCGCAGCAACGGCTGGGGGTAGCTCAATCGTATTCAGCAAATCATCGACCGACCGGTTAGTTAAATAAAAGCGGTCAACCTGATCGATGAGAAACTGAATGGTGTCCCGTGTCAGCGTCATCAACTCGCGGATTTCCGCGTGATCGTCAATGATGCTGCTGTGCCCTGGCACGATTGCGAGCGGGTCCAGATCAATGGTCTTTTGCACCGATGCCATCATCTTGTTGGGATCACGACCCATTTCAAATCTTGCCGTTTCGACAGCGGGGAATACGCCATGCGGCGGAGCGTCTCCGCTGAATAAAATCCGATCCTCCGGCAACCACACCCATAAGTGCTCGGGCACATCACCCTCGGCAGGGAAAATTTCTAAGGGGACGCCGTCTATGGTGACTTCAATTTTTTCAGCAACGTCTATTGTCGGCGGGTAACTCAAGGCATCGTTTCGCTCGAGTCGTGGGCTTGGACCAATACCGTTACCCACCGTACCATCGAGGCCTTCAGGAATTGGAATGCCCATTTGCATAAAGGCGCGTCGCAGAGTGGCTTTATGGGTGACGCTTTGTCCCATTGCGATGGTTGCCTCCCAGTCAGCTGGCCCATACACCGGTATATCTGCTGAGGCATCGGTCAGAACCGCTTGAATACCCCCATAGTGGTCCATGTGAAGATGGGTATAGATAACCGCGACGATCGGCTTGTTCGTGTATTCACGCAGCAACTTCATTGCGTTTGCTGTTGGGGTGGGGAACCAGCCTGCATCCACCACGATGATTCCGGTATCACCCTCGATAAAACCAAAATTTGAGTACCCCATGAACTCCGCACCATAAACCCGAGTACCTAATTTCTTCAGTCCGGGTATCAGTGTTTGCTGATGAGCTAAGACCGTTGGGTTTACCCGTTGGTCAGAGGGAGCAGTGACTGCTTGGGCATGACCTAGGGGCGCAAATCCAAGGCCAAGCAAAAGAAACAAAAGCGTCTTCATGAAGAGATCCGTACTTTTATTGTTAGACAACGATTAGGCGTGAGAAAAAGCGGACTCAGAGTCCGCTTGAACTTACTTATGTAACACCACCGGCATGTACTCGATGCCACGGACAAAGTTGGAGAGCACGCGCTTCGGTTCGCCCACAACTTCGACGTCGCTATAACGCTTGAGGATCTCTTCCCAGACGATGCGTAACTGCATCTCGCCAAGGCGATTGCCCATGCAACGGTGAATACCGAAGCCAAAAGAGAGGTGCTGGCGCGGATTCACGCGATCGATAATGAATTTATTAGCGTCTTGAATCACAGTTTCATCGCGATTGCCTGACACGTACCACATCACTACCTTGTCGCCTTTCTTTATAAGCTTGCCGCCAAGTTCGACATCGCGGGTTGCGATGCGGCGCATGTGCATAAGCGGTGTCTGCCACCTGATAATTTCAGGCACGAGCGATCCAATGAGGCTGTGATCTGCTTTGAGCTTGTCAAACTGATCTTGGTTTTCGTTAAGAGCCAAGACGCCCCCCGAGAGACTGTTGCGGGTCGTATCATTCCCACCGATGATCAAAAGCATCAGGTTGCCTAGGTACTCAAGGGGCCGATCAATCATGTCTCGAGTATCGGGGTGATTGGACAGCGCAGTGATAAAGTCCATAGACTCTGACTGGCCGTTTGCGCGCGAGTGCCACAGCTCTGTGAAGTATGCGAGACACTCATGCAATGCTTGTGTTCGTTCCTCTACAGATCCGTCACCGCCCGCTATTTCGGGAATGGCTGCCCCCATATCGGACCAATAGGTGAGTTTTGATCGATCCTCGAACGGGAAGCCGAAAATCGTCGCTAACATCTGGGTTGTAAGATTGACCGAGACGTTGCTGACCCAATCAAAAGGCTCTCCCACAGGGAGCGCATCAAACATCTCGCTAACCCGACCACGGATCAGTGATTCCATTTGAGTCAAGTTCTTGGGCGCCACCACTGGCTGAACCACGGCGCGCTGCGCATCGTGCTTGGGTGGGTCCATAGCGATGAATTGCTCGACCGGAACATCGTCCCCATAGTCACCAATGGTGATAGCAGGTTCGGATGAAAAGGCGTCGTGGTTCGAGTCGACGGCAACGATATCGTCGTAGCGCGTCACTGACCAAAAGCCACCAAACAGCTCGTTTGACGTGTAGTGCACCGGGTCTTCACGCCGCAGGCGTTCAAAGTACGCCGGCCACGTATCGTTGAGATAAATGTGTGGATCGCTGACATCGATATCAGCGGTTGCACCAAGTGAGAGAGGAGAAGGTGCGTTCATAGATCTTTCCTTCTTCGTGCTTTTTTTATTTTTATCAACCCAAGGTTGTCTAGGACCTAAGTTGCTGAGGTTAGCGTCTCAGGTTCACATTTTCACCCTGAATAGGATACGTCTAAATTGCCTTAATTAAGGGGTTGTCATTGTTCGCAAAGAGTAATAGCGTAGGGTGTAATAGCCACAGTTTATGCTGGTTATGAATAAGTCTAATAAATTGGCCATTTTTGGACACTTAACGCGGTAAATAATTAAAGGAGAGCGTATGAAGTCTCACGCCAACAAGCTTGCAGTCGCAGTTGCTGCTTGCTCACTCTCGTTATCGGGTTTGACCCAAGCGCAGAAGCTGGAGGAAGTTGTTGTAACAGCGGCGAAGGTTGAAGCTTCGATTCAAGATACTCCCATTGCGGTAACTGCGTTTTCGCAGGAAGCTCTGGATTCCCAACTCATTAACGATGCATCAGCGATGCAGTTTTCGGTCCCCAACCTGACGCAGACCAAGGGTAACTTCACCGCTGGTGATATCCGTATTCGCGGTATCGGTTCAGGCGCGGTCGGTACGTTTGGTGACTCGGGCGTGGGTATTCACGTCAACGGCATATACCAGGTGTCGACTCGAATCTTCGAAACTCAGTTCCTAGATATGGAGCGAGTGGAGGTACTTCGTGGTCCTCAGGGAACACTGTACGGTCGAAACACGACTGGTGGTGTTATCAACTTGATTACTGCCAAAGCAGATCCGACTGAATTCAGCGCGAGCTTGGATGCAACCGTCGGTAACTACGGTGCGAATCAGGGCCGTTTCCACGTGAACACCCCGCTTAGCGATACCTTAGCGTTCCGCGCAGCAGGCATGATGCTGAATCGCGATGGTTTCACTGAGAACGTGTTCACGGGTAATGACGTCGATGACCGCAGTCTCTGGTCAGGTCGTTTGTCATTCACGTGGGACGCGGGTGAAAACACGCAGGTTAACTTCATGTACAGCATGTTCGAGGAAGATGACTCTCGAATGCGCTCACAGAAGCAGGCGTGTAACACGGACCCTGCGGGCATCCTTGGCTGTTTACCCGGTGACCCAACCTATGGTGTGGCGAACGGCGGCGGTATTGGCGACGCTCTCATGGATTCCATTTCCGGCATAAGCAATGGATCACAGTTATTCTTAGGCCTTGCAGCGGCACAGCTGGGTATCAACCCAGGTAACGCTGGCTTGCTAGCGAACACGGACTTGTTTGGTGATGGGTCGGCCCTATTTGTGAGACCCTTCCAGACCGACAACAATCCTGATGATCGTCGTAAGGTCAACATGGATTATGAGCCTACTTATTTCGCCGAAGAAGAGATGTTCCAGCTTCAGCTGACTCACGAAGAAGGTGATCTGACCTACAGCTGGTCAAGTGGCTACACTGAGACTGGTTTCCGCTCAACGGAAGACTATGAGAAGGGTGTGACTACTGGTAGCTGGCAGCCCGGATTAGATGCTCTTGTTGATCTTGGGAATGCAACAGCACTGAGTCTGGCGGAGTACGCTCAGTACCAACAAGTTGCCGCGGGATCGGGCGGTGCATTGCCAGCCATTCCGGATAGCTTGCTACCCTTCTTGGTTGACTTTGCGGGCCCTGGCACTGCGCTCTGGGCGGGTAATAGTGCACTGCTTGGTGGCTATGGCGCTGGAATTCCAGTCTTGATGCCCGACGGTACGTTAGTTCAGACAGGTAAGCAGTTTGGTGCTGACTCGTCGTACTCCGATAACCAAGGTTGGTCTCATGAGTTCCGTGTCCAGTCAAACTATGACGGCAACCTGAACTTCATGATTGGTGCGTTTAATCTCGATTACGAGGGCAGAAACCATTACGTCGTTCGTAATGCGGGCCTCGCCTTGCCAGGGCAGATCCTGCCTATCAACCAAGCTGTGTTTCCTGCTCCATCTAACCTGACTGATCCTTCCAACGAGGTTAATCCTCACATGTGGGGTTATGAAAACGATACGCGGTTGTATGAGCTCGATGCGCAAGCATTGTTTGGTGAGTTGTACTACGACGTGAGTCCAGACCTTCGCTTGACCTTTGGTGCTCGTTACTCTGAAGAGGAAAAGAAGAGTAAGCAGCGTACGATATACGTGACGTTTGCCGATCTTCCTCCGCTCGACTCTGAGAACAATGCTTACGGGTTCCCGAAGTATGACCAGGAAGAGTTCACCTGGAAGATGAACGCAACGTACAACATGAGCAATGACACCATGGTGTACGGAACTATCTCTTCAAGCTTTAAATCAGGTGGCGTTAACCCGATCTCGGTTGATGATGATCTTGCTGACCCTGCGGCCGGTGGTGATCCTGCAAACCTCGGTTTCAAACCTGAGTTTGTTGATGCTATCGAACTGGGTATGAAGACCACCTTCATGGATGGTGCAGCGCAGTTCAACGGTGCTTTCTTCTTCTATGACTACAAAGATATGCAGCAGTCTAAGATTGTATCGGTCACGTCGCTTAACCAGAACTCAGACGCTGAGATCACTGGTTTCGAGGGCGAACTCCGAATGGCGCTTACTGAAAACCTTGAGTTCACAGCAAACGTTGGTTGGGTTGATGCAGAGATTGGTGAATACAACACTGTTGATACCGCTAACCCTAACGCGCGCGGTACAACCGAGGGTGTAACTAGTATTAACGGCGTGAACTTCATCGTTCCTTACGTTGATGCAAGTGGCAACACGGTCCCAGTTGACTACAGTCGTTGTGATCAGCCAGCGCCATTCCCTTGTGCGGGTTACCGCCAGAGTTTGGCAGGCAACCAGATCGCCTTGACCCCTGAGTTCAACTACAACTTGGGATTGATCTACAAGACGCAAATGGGTGGTATGCCCATGGCATTGCAGACCAATTACTACTGGCAGGACAAGATGTACACCACAAACTTCAACAGTTCTTCGAATCAAATTGAGGACTGGTCAATGTGGAATGCCAACGCACGTGTTATGGGTGACGGCTGGTACGCAGAAGCTTGGGTTCGCAACATCTTGGATGACGACAACATCACAGGTGGTTACTTGACTTCATCAGTATCAAGTCTGTTCACTAACCAGTTCATCTTAGAGCCACGAACTTACGGTTTAACTGTAGGTATGCGTTTCTAAGTGACTGTTGAAACGAAAAGCCCGGCAAATGCCGGGCTTTTTTTTTGCCTCTTTCTATTCAGGCAAGCAGTGACTAGTCGTAACTCCTGCGGTGCAGTTAAGTCAGCAGGGGAGCGAGAAATTTGCCTGTATGAGATGACGGATTTTTAGCAACGTCTTCTGGTGTTCCGGTTGCAATAATTTGACCGCCGCCAGAGCCTCCCTCGGGACCCAAATCGACAATCCAGTCAGCTGTCTTTATCACATCAAGATTGTGCTCGATGATGACCACGGTGTTGCCCCCGTCGCGCAATCGGTGCAAGACCTCCAGCAGCTGACGAATATCTTCAAAATGCAGACCCGTCGTTGGCTCATCTAGAATGTACAGGGTGCTGCCGGTATCCCGTTTTGATAATTCGCGCGAGAGTTTGACGCGTTGCGCTTCACCACCAGAGAGTGTTGTTGCTGCCTGTCCAAGCCGCACGTAGGTGAGGCCAACATCCATAAGTGTTTGGAGTTTGCGGTGAATCGACGGTACAGGCTCAAAGAACTCGAGTGCATCCTCCACCGTCATATCGAGTACTTCGGCGATGTTCTTGCCCTTGTATTTAATCTCCAGCGTTTCCCGGTTGTAGCGTTTCCCTTTGCAGACATCGCAGGGTACGTAAATATCAGGCAGGAAGTGCATTTCAACTTTGGTGACGCCATCGCCTTGGCAGGCTTCGCAACGGCCACCGCGCACATTGAAACTGAAGCGACCGGGCTTGTAGCCGCGAGAGCGGGCTTCTTGCGTACCTGCAAACAGCTCTCTGACCGGCGTGAAAATGCCGGTGTAGGTTGCCGGGTTTGAGCGAGGCGTACGACCAATCGGGGACTGATCAATGTCGATGCACTTGTCAAAGTGATCGAGGCCTTGGCAGTCCGCATGTGCCGCGGCGCGCAGGGTGGTGGCTCCGTTCAGTGCCGTCGCTGCCAGTGGATAGAGCGTACCGTTAATGAGAGTCGATTTACCCGAGCCGGATACACCGGTCACGCAGGTGAGCAGGCCAACGGGAAGGTCGAGCTTGACGCTTTGCAGGTTGTTACCTGACGCTCCCTCAATGACCAACTGTTTCTTGGGATTAGCCTTACCCCGTTTTTTGGGGACGGCAATGCTCTTCCTACCCGACAGGTAGTCGCCCGTTAATGAGGCCTGTGAATCCATGATGACCTGCATGGGACCCTCAGCGACGACCGTGCCGCCATGGACGCCCGCACCCGGTCCGATATCAATCACATGATCGGCCGTGCGAATCGCATCTTCGTCGTGCTCCACGACCAGAACTGTATTACCGATATCGCGAAGGTGCGTGAGGGTGCGAAGTAAGCGCTCATTGTCACGCTGGTGAAGACCGATCGACGGCTCATCCAGGATGTACATGACACCGACAAGACCTGCACCGATTTGCGAGGCTAAACGGATGCGCTGCGCTTCACCGCCAGACAAGGTTTCAGCGCTGCGGTTCAGTGTGAGGTAGTTCAATCCCACATCGACTAGGAAACGATATCTAGCGCGGAGCTCCTTGAGTATTTTGTCCGCGATTTCGCCCTGGCGACCTTCCATCTCGAGCGCTTCAAAGTAGGCATGTGCCTCACCCACGGGTAATTGCGTAATGCTCGGAAGCGTTTTTCCATCGACGTAAACACTGCGTGCGTCGGCGCATAAACGTGTTCCGCCGCAACTGTGGCAGGGTGCTGTGGAGACGTATTTTGAGAGCTCCTCGCGGACGCCCGATGACTCGGTATCGCGATACCGCCGTTCCATATTGGGGAGAATGCCCTCAAAGGCATGGCGACGTTTGAACACACTGCCACGATCGTTGATGTAGGCGAACTCCAGTTCCTCGCCGCCACTGCCGTGCAGCAGGATCGCCTTGTGTTCAGGATCGAGCTCCTCATAAGGCTTATCGATATCGAAGCCGTAGTGCTTGGCGAGCGATGTCAGCAAGTGAAAGTAGTAAACGTTTCGCCGGTCCCAACCGCGAATGGCGCCGGCGGCGAGGCTTGCTTCCGGGTGAGCGACGACGCGCGCCTCGTCGAAATATTGTGTAACGCCAAGGCCATCGCAGCTATCGCAGGCCCCAGCGGGGTTGTTGAAGGAGAAGAGTTTAGGCTCAAGTTCGTCAATGGAGTGGCCGCATTGAGGACAGGCGTATCGCGCCGAGAACAAGGTCTCTTGCCCATCGCCATCCATGGGGCAGACGCTGGCGAGACCATCGGTCAGTTCGAGCGCTGTCTCAAACGATTCGGCCAGTCTTAGGGCAAGATCGTCCCTCACCTTGAAGCGGTCGACGACCACATCGATGCGGTGTTTTTTCTTCTTGTCGAGCTCGGGAACGTCGTCGAGATCACAGACAATACCGTCGACGCGAACACGGATAAAACCGGCAGCTCTGGCCTGCTCAAACACATGTAAGTGCTCACCTTTGCGATCTCTCACAAGGGGCGCCAACAACATCAGTCGTTCGCCCTCGGGCATCGCCATCACTGTGTCGACCATTTGACTGACAGTCTGGGCTTTTAGCGTGATGTCATGGGTTGGGCAGCGCGGATCGCCGACGCGTGCAAATAAAAGACGTAGGTAGTCGTAGATTTCCGTGATGGTACCGACGGTTGATCTTGGGTTGTGCGAGGTCGACTTTTGCTCGATCGAAATGGCAGGTGATAAACCCTCAATATGATCGATATCGGGCTTCTCCATCATGGACAGGAACTGGCGGGCATACGTCGACAGCGATTCGACGTAGCGTCTTTGACCTTCTGCGTAGAGCGTGTCAAAGGCCAGAGAGGACTTACCTGACCCTGAAAGGCCCGTGATGACAACCAGCTTGTCACGAGGTATGTCGAGATCGATATTTTTGAGGTTGTGCGTGCGAGCGCCGCGTACCTGAATGGTATCCATACTGCAGAATCTGTATCCGTGGAATATTAGAAAGCCAAAACACCAGATTATACGCCGATACCTCGGCCATAGACTGCGATCGCCGAGATTTGTCGCGATCGTGATAACCTACGCTTTTCCCCCAGGGTCGATGTACGTGACGTCCTTTACCTCAAGTGAAACCCGCGCGGTCTCAATGCTCGCGACACTTTACATCGTGCGCATGTTGGGTCTGTTCATGGTGTTGCCGCTCATTGCCATCTACAGCGCCGACATGACCGGAGCCACACCTTTCTTATTGGGGCTAGCGGTGGGTGCCTATGGGCTGACCCAAGCAACCCTGCAAATACCCATGGGATGGCTATCAGATCGAATCGATCGTCGCTGGGTCATTGTTATTGGGCTTTGCCTGCTGCTGGCGGGGAGTCTGGTCGCTGCTTACTCGAGCTCTATCTGGGGTGTGATTGCGGGCCGATTTCTGCAGGGAGCCGGTGCCATTGCGTCAGCCACCATGGCGCTGGTCGCTGATTACACGCGGGTTGAGCAACGGGCAAAGGCGAGTGCCATTATTGGCGGCAGTATTGCGATTGCCTTTGGCCTTGCGCTAGTGCTTGGGCCCACCTTCGCTAATTTTGGCGGTCTGCAAGCCGTCTTTGCTGTCACGGCACTGTTGGCGTTGGCTGGGATACTGGTTGTGGGGTTGTTACCGAAGCCCGATCGCCAAGCAGCCAAAGCTCGTGATGAAGCCGCTGGGTTTCACGGTTCACGTCTGGCTGAGGTCTTGTCGATCAAGTCGCTGAATACCATGTACGTCAGTATTTTCTTCTTACATTTCTTGCTGATGGCGGTATTCGTTGTCGTTCCCTCTGGGCTTGAGGCGGAAGCCGGTATCGCGCGCGAGCGCCACGCGCTGGCTTACCTAGGGGCATTGGTCCTGTCAGTGCCGGGAATCTATCTTCTGGTTCAGGGGCGTCGATACTTGAATGCACCCACCCGCACCTTACTCTTGTGCCTCTTCGTTTTATTCTCGGGATTGGTCTCCATGTCGCTGGGTGGTTTTATTGGGACACTCCTGGGACTGTTGCTGTTCTTCACGGGCTTTACGGCATTGGAAGCGATGCTGCCCTCGTTGGCTTCCATTTATGCGCCCGCCGCTTCACGCGGTACGGCCATGGGTGTTTTTGCATCCTCGCAATTCATCGGTGTCTTTTTTGGCGGTATGCTCGGCGGCGCGCTGCTGGATCAATCCGGTGTGATTGGTGTCTGGCTGGGTATGTCGGCACTGACGTTGGTGTGGGCGACGGTGCTAGGGGTGTCGCATTTGGCGTCACCCGGCAGCGTTAAAGTCGCATAAAGAGCACAATGGATCTCCCCGTAATCGAACGGGGTTGGTATAGTGGCTCAACGTGAATAAAGACCTAGCTCGCGACCTCACGTCACTGATCGATGTTATTGATTGGCAGTGCGGTAGGTGAGAAAGGCGAGAAAGGCGAGACAGGAGATAGAGCATGGCGACGCGTGGCATTAACAAAGTAATTTTGGTGGGCAACTTGGGTAATGAGCCTGAGCATCGCGTCCTGCCATCGGGCGGTGGTGTCACTAATATCAGCATCGCGACCTCCGAATCCTGGAAAGACAAGAATACGGGGCAGCCGCAGGAGCGTACCGAGTGGCATCGTGTGGTGTTCTTCAATCGTCTTGCGGAAATCGCTGCGGAGTACCTTCGCAAGGGCTCCAAGGTCTATGTCGAAGGTTCGCTACGAACACGTAAGTGGCAAGACCAGTCCGGTCAGGACCGTTACACGACTGAAATCGTCGCGAATGAGATGCAGATGTTGGATAGTCGCAACATGAATCAGGACGGCGGCGGTTATGCGCCATCGCCCGCACCCATGGCTCAGGCAGCCCCTGCGGATAACTACGCAGCGCCAGCCCCCACGTCACAGCCTGCAGACTTCCCCGAGGACGACATCCCGTTTTAACGACTGCCTTCTGGCATCCATTGGTCGCGAAGAGGTAGCAGGGTTTCATGCGTGTACTGGTTTTGGGGAATGATACGCCGTTGGGCTACTCCATCAGTGCGTTTGCAAACCCGCTCAGACGCCATGAGCTCATTGGCATCAGCATTGATAAAACGCGCTGGGGTCGGGAGAGGAAAGTACGCCGTGTAGTGCGAGATGCCGCGCCCGATATTGTTCTCGATACTCGCATCGTGACCCAGATCGATTCGTCTGACCGCATCGGACAACGCGACGTGCAGCGCACCGCTTGGTTAGCTGACGCGTGTGAGCGTATTGGCGCCAGCTATTTCTACTTGTCGAGCGCCTTTGTTTTTTCGGGGCAAATGACACGGCCCTATCTTGAGAGCGATACACCGGATGTCACGTCGGGTTTGGGACGGGTGCTCTTGGATATTGAGGAAACACTGACCTCGCGATTGGATGATGTTTTGATACTTCGATTAGGCCGACTGTTTGCCGGTCGTCGGCCAAATGCACTGTGTACAGCGCTGGATGCGCTGCGTCGCGGTCAAACGGTGCAGGTTTCAGACCGTCTTCAAGGAAATCCTGTTCACGTCGCTGAGGTGGCTCGCGTCTGTATGGGTATTTTAGATCAGATGAGCACAGGTGCCGATCGGCACGGCGTCTTTCATTACTGCAGCTTAGGCGAGACCGGTTATCACGACTTTGCCGAAGCCGCGATGGCCTGTGCTTCGCAATATGAACCCTTCGTCAAAGCGCGCGACCTGCTGGAGGATGTGACGGACGAGGCGCACCCAGTACGTAACCACACCTTAGATTGCAGTAAGATTAGAAGGGAGTTTGGTATTCAGCAGTTACCGTGGCGCAGCTTTATCGATCGTGCCGTAACGCGGTATCTAGAGCTGTACGTTGAGGGAGAGGGAGTCATAGAGAAGCCATGAGTAAAGGATTGAATGTTGCGGTTCTTACGGTGAGTGACACCCGTACCCATGAAACAGATACGTCAGGTCAGTTTCTGGAAGAGGCACTATTGGCCTCAGGGCATCAGTTGGCTGATCGTGCCATTGTCATTGACGACATTTATCAGATTCGTGCGCGACTTTCGTCTTGGATTGCCAATACGACGGTTCACGCGGTGCTAGTCACCGGTGGCACAGGGTTTTCAGGCCGCGACTCGACACCCGAGGCAGTGCTACCGCTGTTCGACAAGACAATCGAGGGGTTTGGTGAGGTATTTCGCGCCCTCAGTTTTGATGAGATTGGCTCTTCTACCGTGCAGTCGAGAGCCATTGCCGGCCTTGCTAATCGCACGGCTATTTTTTGCATGCCTGGTTCAACAGGTGCGTGTCGGACCGCGTGGAATGGGCTGATCAAAGATCAGCTCGATGAAGCGCATCGCCCTTGTAACTTCGTAAAGGTGCTCCGAGGCGAGGTTTAGCACAAGGGGTATTGTGGACAGGGTAGTAAGCGCCATTCGATGGCGCTCACTAATGTCGGGTGTCTTTAACCCTCGAAGCGCTGAAACACCAGCGTAGCGTTGGTGCCACCAAAGCCGAAGCTATTGGACATTACCCGGTTGAGCCGCACATCAGACCGCGCCTCTTGCACAACATCCATACCATCGGCACCTTCATCCAAGCTCTCAACATTGGCCGAGGCTGCAATGAAGTCGTTTTCCATCATGAGGAGCGAATAGATCGCTTCTTGCACGCCAGCGGCACCGAGCGAGTGGCCCGAGAGCGACTTGGTTGAGGCAATGGCAGGCGTGCTGTCGCCGAAGACTTCTCGAACTGCCTTTAGCTCCTGAATGTCTCCAGCCGGTGTGCTGGTACCGTGCGCGTTAATGTAGTCAATGTCACCATCCACCGTAGCCATGGCTTGTTGCATACACCGCACAGCACCTTCACCTGAGGGAGCGACCATGTCGTGGCCATCAGAGGTGGCGCCATAACCCACGAGTTCTGCGTAGATTTTGGCACCTCGTGCCTGTGCGTGCTCCAGCGACTCAATAACGAGCATGCCGCCACCACCCGCAATGACAAATCCGTCGCGATCTGCATCGTAAGCGCGCGATGCGCGATCAGGTGTTTCGTTATATTTGGTCGACAGCGCACCCATGGCATCGAAGAGGCAGCTCAATGACCAATCGAGTTCTTCTCCGCCGCCCGCAAAGACAACGTCCTGTTTGCCGAGCTGAATCTGCTCCATCGCATTTCCGATGCAGTGGGCACTCGTCGAGCAGGCTGATGAGATGGAGTAGTTAACCCCTTTGATTTGGAAAGGCGTCGCCAGACAGGCGGAGACGGTACTACCCATGGTCTGTGTGACGCGGTAAGGACCCACGCGACGTAGGCCGCGCTCACGGAGAATATCGGCGGCCTCAACTTGGCTGGCCGAGGAGGCACCACCTGAGCCGGCGATGATGCCAGTGCGAACGTTTGATACCTGCTCGGGCGTCAATCCCGAGTCAGCGATGGCCTGCTCCATGCTAAGAAAGGCATAACCCGCCGCATCACCCATGAATCGCCATTGCTTGCGGTCGATGTGTTCAGATAAATCAATGTCGGGCTTACCTGACACCCAAGACCGCATCCCAATTTCTTCTTGGGTGGCGTTATAAGTGATGCCTGATTTTCCATTTCTGAGTGAGTCGGTGACTTCACTCGCATTGTTGCCTAGGCTCGAGACAATACCCAAGCCAGTCACTACGACGCGTTGTGTCATTAGAAATTATCCGTAGATTGGAACAAGCCCACCCTCAGATCGGTGGCGGTGTAGATTTCGCGGCCATCAACACAGACGGACCCGTCGGCGATCCCCATCACCAACTTGCGCTCGATGACGCGCTTCATTTCAATTTTATAGGTCACCAGTTTGCTGGTCGGCAGTATCTGTCCGGTGAACTTAACTTCACCGGATCCCAGCGCACGACCTCTACCGGGATTACCGCGCCAGCCAAGGAAAAAGCCAACGAGCTGCCACATGGCATCGAGGCCCAGACAGCCTGGCATCACGGGGTCACCCGGAAAGTGGCAATCGAAAAACCACAAGTCCTTGTGGATATCGAGCTCGGCCAAAATGAGGCCCTTGCCCGCCTTGCCGCCATCGCTATTGATCTCGGTGATGCGATCGAGCATCAGCATGTTATCAATGGGTAGCTTGGCGTTACCGGGACCGAATAAATCACCCATGCCGCAGGCGACTAACTCATCTTTGGCGTAGGAACTCTTGGGGGTAAATACAAATTCTTCACTCATCCGCGTAGGGTACCTTGGAGCGATGTGAGTTGCACTTGCTTTCCATAGTGGAAGTGGAGGATGTCACAATTGAAGCTTCCTCTGACAGCGGCATTAGTTAACATCCGCGCTGTAACATTTCGTCACATACTTGTAATACGCTGGTAGTGAAAGCAATAGAGCATTAAAGCTCGGCGCTGAGGTCCTTCAAGGTCAAAGCTCAGCGAGCTCTGGGAATGTAAATGGCAACAATAACTCCCGTCCTTTTATGTGGCGGTGTCGGAAGCCGGCTATGGCCGGTTTCTCGTCAAGGAAGACCGAAACAATATCTAAATTTGATCGGTGAAACCTCGATGCTGCAGCAAACGCTGGCACGCATTGAGTCACTCGCGCAAACATCCCCCATCATTGTCTGTAATGAAGAACACCGATTTCTAGTGGCGGAGCAGGTGCGGCAATTAGGCTTAACCTCACCGAAAATTATTCTGGAGCCCGAGGGCAAGAATACGGCGCCTGCTATTGCACTCGCAGCGCTTGCAGCGTCGGCATCGGATCCTGAGATCAACCTGCTAGTGCTGCCCGCGGATCATTACGTCGGT
The DNA here is from genome assembly GCA_038143085.1 of Halieaceae bacterium. Lineage (GTDB taxonomy): Bacteria > Pseudomonadota > Gammaproteobacteria > Pseudomonadales > Halieaceae > Luminiphilus. The sequence continues at coordinate 86,122 of JAYQLG010000003.1, read as the reverse complement.
AAGCCCGCGGCGCTGATCGACGCTATTGAAAAAGCCGCATCCGCGTCGAGCCAAGGCAAGTTGGTTACTTTCGGACTTGTTCCATCACGCCCCGAGACTGGCTATGGGTACATTAAGCGGGGTGAAGCGCTCGCGCCTGACGTCTACGTCCTCGAGCAGTTCGTTGAAAAACCCGATCAGCCGACAGCGGAAAGCTACATCGCTTCGGGAGATTACGTTTGGAACAGTGGCATGTTCATGTTCACGGCGGCACGATTTTTGGAGTCGCTTGTACGGTTTCAGCCCGAGATGGCCCAAGTTTGTGAGCGGGCCATGGAGCAAGCCGAGCGCGATATGGACTTTATTCGGCCCAATGCGGAAGTCTTCGCAAACTGTCCATCGGACAGCATCGATTATGCCGTGATGGAGCACGCCCCGGCGGGCGCTGTTGTCTCGCTAGATTGCGATTGGAGCGATATTGGCGCTTGGTCTGCGCTGTGGGAAGCCGGTGATCAAGACGCCGCGGGTAACGTCACCCAGGGCGATGTGGTGCTCAACAAGACCGAGAACAGTTACGTCCGGAGTCAGTCACGTTTAGTGACCACAACGGGCGTCAGCGACTTAGTGGTGGTTGAAACGGCGGATGCCGTCATGGTGGCCGACCGACACTCGGTTCAAGACGTTAAAGACATTGTTCATTTACTAAAAGCATCGAGCCGCAGCGAGGCCGATGTCCACCAGCGTGTTTTTAGGCCTTGGGGCTCGTATGAGTCGTTGACAGCGGGCGATGGATTTCAGGTCAAACGCTTAATCGTTAATCCAGGACAGCAATTGTCACTGCAACTGCATCACCACCGAGCCGAGCATTGGGTGGTTGTTCGCGGAACCGCTAAGGTGGTCAATGGCGATAGCGAACTAATTCTATCGGCAGACCAGTCAACCTATATACCGCTCGGTGTTAAGCACCGGCTCAGTAACCCGGGCCCTGAGGTGCTAGAACTGATAGAGGTGCAATCAGGATCCTATCTGGGAGAAGACGATATTATTCGCTTTGATGACGTCTATGGGCGCTGATCATTGCTCAATTAAGAGAGTTTGGAGGTCAAGATGATTCAAAAATGTTTATTCCCGGTCGCCGGTTACGGAACCCGGTTTTTACCAGCGACCAAGAGCACGCCCAAAGAAATGCTCCCCGTCGTGAATAAGCCTCTGTTGCAGTACGGCGTTGAAGAGGCCCTCGAGGCAGGCATGTCCAACTGCGCTTTCGTAACGGGACGCGGCAAACGCGCTATTGCGGATCACTTCGATATCTCCTACGAGCTCGAGCACCAAATTTCTGGTACTTCAAAAGAGAAGTACCTTGAGGGCATCCGAAATGTCATTGAGAACGGTGTCTTCACGATGGTCCGACAGCGTGAAATGAAGGGGTTGGGGCATGCCATTTTGACAGGGGAGCCTCTTATCGGTGATCAGGCGTTTGGTGTGCTTTTGGCCGATGATATGTGTATTAATCAAGGGGGCGCTGGCGTGCTTGCGCAAATGTCGGAGCTGTACAACCAGTTCCGCTGCTCCATCGTCGCGGTCATGGAAGTGCCGGAAGATCAAATCAGTGCTTACGGCGTGATCTCGGGCGAGGCGATGGGCGATCGACTGTATAGAGTCGATAAAATGGTCGAAAAACCCGCTCCAGAGGACGCGCCCAGTAACCTCGCGGTGATCGGCCGCTATATACTAACGCCCGATATTTTCGACATTATTCGTGAGACACCTCCGGGTCGTAATGGCGAGGTGCAAATCACCGATGCGCTTCAGACACAGGCCAACAAAGGCTGCGTGTTGGCTTATAAATTTGAAGGCCAGCGCTTTGACTGCGGCAGTGTTCCCGGTTTTGTCGAGGCGACGAATTTCGTCTACGAAAATTTGTATTGAGCTAATTCTCAGGTCAGCTGTTTCCAAGGTGAGCTGTTTTTAAGGAGTGCCCCGTGCCAGAACCGATTCGCTGTTTTAAATCTTATGACGTCCGCGGGCGCATTCCCGATGAGCTCAATGAGGACATCGCTAAGCGGATAGGTCAGGGCTATGCCGAGGTCATTCAGCCCGGCACTGTCGTAGTGGGTCACGATATTCGTCTCACCTCGGAATCCATAAAGGCGGCCTTGATCGATGGCTTGAGAGAACAGGGCGTCGACGTCTTTGACATCGGCCAGTGTGGCACTGAGGAAATCTATTTCGCCACGTCTCACCTCAAGGTTGGCGGCGGCATCTGTGTAACAGCGAGCCACAACCCGAAAGACTATAACGGCATGAAGTTTGTACGTGCTGAGTCACGACCCATTTCGGGCGATTCGGGATTAAAAGAGATTCAGGGCAAAGCGGAAGCCAACGACTTCAGTCCTGCCGCGACTCGCGGTGGTTACGAAGCAGTCGATACCAGCGAGGCGTACAAGGAGCACCTACTCAGTTACGTCGATATCGACTCATTGAAGCCGCTGAAGATTGTCTGCACGGCTGGCAACGGTGGCGCGGGCCGCGTAGTAGATCTTCTCGAGCCGCACTTGCCTTTTGAGTTCACCAAGCTACACCACGAGGCCGATGGTAACTTCCCCAACGGTGTGCCAAACCCTATGTTGGAGGAAAACCGGGTCGCCTCAGCCGCGCTGGTCCGCGAGACGGGCGCGGACATGGGTATCGCCTGGGATGGTGACTTTGACCGATGCTTCTTCTACGACCACGAAGGTAACTTCATTGAAGGTTATTACGTTGTTGGGTTGCTGGCGTCAGCGTTTCTTGCGAAGTCCGGCGATCAAATCGTTGTCCACGATCCCCGCCTGACCTGGAATACGATTGATGTGGCGAAGACTGCTGGCGGCAGCGCTGAGCAGAGTAAAACCGGTCACGCCTTCATTAAGGAAACCATGCGACGCGTGGATGCGGTCTACGGCGGTGAGATGAGTGCGCACCACTACTTTCGAGACTTCGCCTACTGCGATAGCGGCATGATTCCGTGGTTATTGGTCGCTGAGATTATGTCCACCACCGGTAAAACGCTGGCGTCGTTGGTTGAAGAGCGCACCAAGGCGTTCCCCTGCTCGGGTGAGATCAATCGCACGGTGTCCGATGCGCAGGCGCTGATTGCCAAGGTCGAAGCTTTATATGCGGATGGGGCAAACACCATTGAGCATATGGATGGCTTAAGCCTGAGTTACGATGACTGGCGATTTAATCTCCGCATGTCGAATACCGAGCCTGTGGTCCGCCTGAACGTTGAAAGTCGCGGCGACGAAGCATTGATGGCAGAGAAAACGCAGGAGTTATTGGCGATTATTGACGCGGCATAGCGATGCTATCTGATGACGTCACTGACAGTTCCCAGCGGCGTAAAAAGCTATTAGAGAAGCCATGCAAAGCCGCTCAATTAGTTGCATCAATAGCGACTTACCTTAGTAGCTCTTCGGTCATCAACGAGAGCGCCTTGGGCTGGTCATTTGACCTGGTCCACACATCCTCCTAGCCTGAACGCATCTCGTTTATTTCACGTTCGCTTGTTGAGGACCCTGGCACATGGAAATTAGACCGTTCAAACCGTTTGGATCCGTCAGCGCGCTTACCCTGGGCGGTGGTGGTCTGGGTCAGATCTGGGGTGAGACAACTCGCGAAGAGGCTGTTGCAACGACCCGCTTAGCAGCCGAGCAGGGCGTTACGCACTTTGATATGGCTCCCATGTACGGTCGTGGTGAAGCTGAGACGGTGATCGGCGAGGCCTTCAAAGGCATGGATACCTCAGGTTTTCGATTTACCACGAAGTATCGCCTTGGCCATGTCGAACCTGAGAATACCTATGACAAAATGAACGCATCGCTCACACGATCGTTAGAGACTATGGGTATTGAGCGTGCCGACCTCTTCTTTCTGCACTCTCAATTGATCGAAGACGGCCACGTGCTGTCTCACTACAACGAGCTTCGCGACCGTATAGCCACGCCTTTGACGTATTTCATGGAATCGGTGATCCCGGCATTCGAGCGCCTGCAAGCCGAGGGCAAAATTGGCGGTTGGGGTTTTGCACTCGGTCAGCAGTCAGCGCTCGAGTCTGTTATTGCGTCGGACTCACCACCGACCGCAGTGCAGTGTGCCGTGAACCCGCTGAACTCGGCCGGCAACATTGCCTATGTCACCGACTCATTTGACTGTCGAGGCATTCTCGATGCCTGTCGAGCCAACGACGTACCTGCGCTCGCCATTCGGGCGGTACAAGCCGGTGCCCTGACCTCCAAAATGGATCGCGAGTTAGCGGCGGACGACCCTGACCAACTCGATTTTGATCGCGCAGTGGGGTTTCGTAAGTTAGCCGCCGAGTGGGGTCAAACACCGGCGAGGCTCGCGCATCGTTATGCGCTGTCAATACCGGATTTAGGCTCGGTCATTTTGGGGGTGAAAAACCGAGAGGAGCTTCAAGAGTGTTTAGATGCAGAGCATGACCCTCGATTGACCCAAGAGGAAATTGCCTTGGTTGAGGCTGCCTGTCAGTAAGTTTCAGTTTTTCATTCTGTAAGCCACCCTATAAATCCTCAGCACTCCTGCTGACTAGGTCTGCTTGACCGAACTCCGCAGTCAACGTAGCGTAACGCAGCAACGAACATTAGCTGTTTTGCAAAAACCGCTATAACAATAGACCGAGCCCACCGGGCTCACGTAGAAATGGCCCAGCGGGCTCAAATAGAAAGGGCCTCACAGGCTCAAAACTCACTCTCAGGAGAAGCATTATGGGTAACGCATACATTGTCGATGCATGCCGAACACCTCGAGGTATCGGAAAAGTGGGCAAGGGTGCCCTCGCACATCTTCATCCGTCTTATCTTGGTTCAACTGTGCTTAGCGCCATGGCTGAGCGAAACAATCTCAATACCGCTGAGGTTGATGACATTATCTGGGGAACGTCATCGCAAAGTGGCAAGCAGGGCGGTGATCTCGGTCGTATGGCGGCACTGAATGCCGGCTATGACGTGCGTTCCTCGGGCGTCACGCTCGACCGTTTCTGCGGATCTGGCATCACGACGGTCAATCTTGCGGCGGCCCAGATCATGTCCGGCATGGAAGATCTGGTTATTGCTGGCGGTACCGAGATGATGAGTTACCACTCGCAAATCGGCGATCCAAGCAAGCCGCCCATGATTGATTCGGGCAACCTGCACCTGCGTGAAATGCACCCGCAATCACAACAGGGTGTCTGTGCAGATGCGATTGCTACGCTGGAAGGTATCGATCGTGATGCCGTCGATAACCTGGCGTTGGTGAGCCAAGCTCGCGCAGCTCGCGCCATTGCAGAAGGTCGCTTTGACAAGTCGCTGATTACCGTCAAGAACCCTGATGGATCTGTTGCGCTTGATCACGAGGAGTTCCCTCGTCCCGAGACCACCAAAGAAGGATTGGCTGATCTTAAAACCGTATTCAGCGTCGTCCGTGACGTACCTATCGACGAGGACGGCACAACTTATGGTGCGTTGATTCAGCGTCGCTACCCTGAAATCACCGAGTTCAACCACATTCACCATGCGGGCAACTCGTCGGGTGTTGTGGACGGTGCAGCGGCCCTCTTGCTCGCGTCTGAGTCCTACATGGAACGAACCGGTATGACGCCGCGTGCGCGCATTGTTGCGACAGCGAACATGGGGGATTGTCCAACACTGATGTTGAATGCGCCCGTGCCCGCAGCCGAGAAGGTGCTCGCGAAAGCTGGTTTGACCAAAGATGACATCGATGTGTGGGAGATCAACGAGGCATTTTCTGTCGTAGCAGAGCGTTTCATTCGTCGACTCGATCTTGACCGCGAGAAAGTGAACATCAACGGTGGTGCAATGGCCCTCGGTCACCCCATCGGTGCCACAGGCTCAATTCTAGTCGGCACTGCGCTGGATGAATTAGAGCGTCAGCAAGGCCGCTATGCCCTGATCACCATGTGTGCCGCCGGTGGAATGGCACCCGCGATCATCATTGAGCGTGTCTAAATAGATGCTTAAAAAAAAGCCCGGCCTAGCCGGGCTTTTTTTGCGTTTTGTTTTTGTTTAGCCCAAACAAGAAAAGGCTTAGCTGTTTTTTGGTCTAGTGTTTTCGTTTGCCTCTGTTTTACCCAAATACAAGGGGGTAAGCCAGTCCGCTATTGCTGCAACTGATGAGACTTAGAAATGTCTTTGTCTTGGAAAAGGTTAGCTATTGGCTTCTCGCCACGCTGTCGCCAGGGCTGCAGTCGAGGCATCAAGATCATCAAGCCCCTCGCCACTTTCAAGCGTTGCCCGAATCTGCTTGCCAATGACCTTGCCGAGTTCAACACCCCATTGATCAAAAGCGTTTAGCCCCATTAAAACCGACAGGAAGTAGGTCTTATGCTCGTAGGCGGCGATAAGCGCCCCGACGGTTTGGGGATTAACCGAGTCCATGACCAGCGTACTGTGCGGGTGATTGCCGGGCATCTCAAAGTGAGGCGCTAGCTCACTCGGCAAACCTTTATCTGCAGCAAGCGCCTGTGACTCTTCTGCACTTCGGCCAATCAAAAATGCGCGGCTCTGTGCAAGCGCATTCGAGGCGAGTTTGCGGTGTGCGTCTTTATCCACGTCGCCATTGGTTAGCGGCAAGACAATGTCCGCACTGAACCGTCGATTCCCCTGGTGTAACAGCTGGTAATAGGAGTGTTGGCCAATAGTCCCGGCGGATCCCCACAGCACTGGCGCTGTCACTTCGTTTATAGCCTGTCCATCGAGCGTTACCCGCTTGCCGTTACTTTCCATGGTGAGCTGCTGCAGGAAGTCGGCAAGATGCTCGAGTCGCTGCGAGTAGGGCAGGACTAGGTGCGTCTCGGTGTTCAGATAGCGCGTATTCCATAGCTCGAGAAGCGCCATCATCATCGGCATATTCTCTGTGCACTCGGCTGCCCGCGTGTGTTCATCCATCGCCTTGGCGCCAGCGAGGAAGCTCGCAAACGTGGACCAACCAAAACCCAGCGCGATCACGAGGCCAATTGCGGACCAGACCGAATAACGACCACCCACCCAGTCCCACATAGGGAAGCAGGCGTCTTCGCCGATACCAAACTCGGCTGCGGCAGTAAGGTTGGTGGTCACAGCAAATACGTGCTGACCAATGGAGGCCTCAGACACCCCACCGTCAACTAAGCCAGGACCGAGCACGCTGTGCGTTGGTGAGTGTCTCTTCGGTTGTAAAGGTCTTGGAACAGATGACAAGAAGCGTGGTTTGCGGATTGAGGTCGCGCGTCACCACATCCAGATCGTGAGGGTCCACGTTGGATATGAAGTGGGTCTTGAGCTTTGGCGAGGCATCATCCAATGCACGGCAGACCATTCGCGGGCCAAGGTCTGAGCCTCCAATGCCAATGTTGATGACGTCCGTGAAACGCTGACCTGAAGCACCAACGTGATCGCCTGAATGGATGGCCTCGGTGGCCGCGCGCATTCGGCTGAGCGTTGCGTTTACTTCATCGGCCATTGCGGGCAATGCATCGTGGGCCGTACCGCGCAGCAGTGTGTGCAGGGCGGCGCGCTCTTCGGTGATGTTGACCTCAGCCCCCGTGACTAATCGCTCATAGGCGCCTGCCAGATCCGCACCTGCCGCGGTGGCAGCTAATGCCTCGAGGGCCTGCTCGTCAATCAGTTGCTTTGATGCATCCAGCGTCAAGCCTGCGCCTGTGGTAGTTAGCTGGGAAACGCGGTCCGAGTTTTGGTCAAGGAGAGTCGCTACAGATTTTGGGCGAAGTCTTTCCGCCTCTGACATCAGGGTGGCGTGGTCACTGCTTTGCAGCATGGGTTAACTCTCCCGAGAGATAGAAAATTCAGCCAGTTTCTCGAGGCTCACTTTAGCGGGACTTGATGACAGTTCTGCAAGTGCCGATGTCACCCGTTCACAGTGCTCAACAGCGGCGTTACGCGTTTCGCGGATGCCACCGGAGCTGTCGGCCAGTGCGACAATCTCACTGAGTCGGTCAGCAGACTTGGTGCGCAGCGCATCAGCGATCAACGCGGCCTCATCGGGCGTACCGTGACTCATGGCATGAATCAGTGGCAGTGTTGGCTTTCCTTCATTGAGATCATCACCGACATTTTTACCCGTTGTCTCAGGGTCTCCCTCGTAATCGAGTACGTCGTCGATTAACTGGAAAGCAATGCCAAGATTGAGACCAATGTCGTGCATTCGTTGGAGAGTTTCGTCGCTCTCGCCACTGAGCATCACTGCGCCCTCGCAGGCAGCGGCAAACAGAATGGCGGTCTTTCGGGTGATGACATCGAAGTACTGTTCGCGCGTTGTGTCAGGGTCGCCAGCGCGCACCAATTGCATCACTTCACCTTCGGCAATGAGATTGGTGACATCAGCCATGAGCTTCAGCACACGCATGTCGTCTAGCTGCACCATGAGCTGGAAGGCGCGTGTATACAAAAAGTCTCCGACCAATACGCTGGGCGCGTTGCCAAACTCACTGTTGACCGTCGGGCGACCGCGCCTGAGCGTTGAAATATCCACGACATCGTCGTGCAGGAGCGTGGCGGTGTGAATGAATTCAATAATCGCCGCGAACTTAATGTGCTTTTCTGTCACCTCGCCCACGGATGCAGCCGCCAGTAACGCCAACAAGGGGCGCAGGCGCTTACCGCCGGCATCGACAATGTACTGCCCGACGTTTTCGACCATGTCGACATCTGAGTGCAGCTGGTCAACGATGAGCGCGTTTACTTTGGCGAACTCAGCCTCAACACTGGCTCTTATTTCATTTATCACAGGACTAATATCACTGGGTCGTCAGGGGACCTTTTCGAGGCGAGGCGGGATTATAAGATGTCCCCGTCTTTGTTGTCACGAAGTGGGATATTCACCCTATCTTCGCCTTGCGTCAGTCCAATAAACCACGTATTCTCCGCGCCCTTGTTTGTGATCAACACTCGAGTGCCTACGCTCTGCCCCGCCACGGCGGTTTTCATACAGCGAGCAGGCTAACTGGAAGGAAATACACATGTACGCAGTAATTGTTAGCGGTGGAAAGCAGCACCGCGTTGAAGAAGGCGAAGTCCTCAAGCTCGAGAAGCTTGAAGTGGCTACGGGCGAAGCGGTCGAATTTGACCAAGTGCTGATGGTTGGCGAAGGCGCTGACGTAAAAATTGGTGCACCGGTTGTCGAAGGTAGCTCGGTCACTGCTGAAGTCGTGAGCCACGGTCGCCACGAAAAGATTAAGATTGTGAAGTTCAACCGTCGTAAGCACTACCGCAATGAGACAGGTCATCGCCAGTGGTACACGGAAGTGAAGATCACAGGTATCAAGGGATAATCGGGGAGTAATCTAATGGCACACAAAAAAGCTGGTGGTAGTACCCGTAACGGTCGCGATAGCGAAAGCAAACGCCTTGGCGTTAAGGCCTTCGGTGGTCAGGCAGTCTCAGCAGGCAGCATCATCGTTCGGCAGCGTGGCACAAAGTTCCACGCAGGCGCTAACGTTCGTGTAGGCAAAGACCACACATTGTTTGCAACTGCAGATGGCAAAGTTGAGTTCTACACAGGCGGACCGCAAAATCGTAAGCAAGTTCGCATTGTGACAGGCTGATAGCAGCATAGTTTTCGGAAAAGCCCTGTCAGTCGACGGGGCTTTTTTTTTGGTTCACGGATGATGTGTGAGCGCGAGCTTACGGGAGTGACGTGTGAAATTTGTCGATGAAGCAGTAATTGAAGTTCATGCCGGTAAAGGTGGGAACGGCTGTGTCAGTTTTCGGCGTGAAAAATACATCCCTCTCGGTGGGCCGGATGGCGGTGATGGTGGCGATGGTGGCAGTGTGATTCTCGAGGGAAGCGCATCACTTAATACCATGGTCGACTATCGCTTCACTCGAAAGTTTCGCGCTCAAAACGGTGAGTCCGGTCGCGGTCGTAACTGTACTGGCAAAGCGGGTGAAGACATTGTGTTGCCGGTGCCACTGGGCACGACCATCATTGACGAGGAAACCGACGAGATCCTGGGTGATATACAAGCGGCGGGTGATCGGCTGGTTGTGGCACAAGGTGGTTTTCACGGCATTGGTAACACCCGTTACAAATCCAGTATCAACCGCGCACCCCGACAGTTTTCCGAGGGAACATTAGGAGAGTCGCGCACCTTAAAACTTGAGCTTAAGGTGCTGGCAGACGTTGGCCTTTTGGGGCTTCCCAACGCGGGTAAGTCGACGTTGATCCGAGCCGTATCGGCAGCTAAGCCGAAGGTGGCAGACTATCCCTTCACGACGCTGGTGCCGAATTTGGGCGTCGTTAAAGTCGGTGCTTACCGTTCATTCGTTGTCGCGGACATTCCAGGATTAATCGAGGGCGCTTCGGATGGTGCAGGCTTGGGTATTCGCTTTCTAAAGCACCTTACCCGCAACCGTATTTTGCTTCATCTAGTAGATGTTGCGCCCTTTGATGAGAGCGACCCTGCGGAGCAGGCGCTGTCGATTGTGCGCGAGCTTGAACGCTTCAGCCCAACACTTGCGGCCCGACCACGATGGCTGGTGTTGAACAAGATCGATCTCATCGATGAAGAGACCTTGGCTTCGCGACGCGAAGCAATACTCGAGGCGCTTCAATGGGAAGGTCCGGTTTATGAGATTTCGGCCATCAGCGGTCGTGAAACAGACCGTCTCAGCGGTGATCTGATGACTGCCATCGAATATTTGAACGAGCAGGAAGCGGAAGATGAGGAGCTCAAGCTCCACGAGCAGGACGTGCAGATGCAAATGCAAAGCGAAGCGCGTGAGCGCATTGAATCACTGCGACTCGAGCGAAAGGCAGCTCGCTTGTCAGCGGAGCAGGATGATGACGACGAAGCTGATGATGGCGATGTTGAGGTTGAGTACCGAAGTTGACAGAGAGCAGTCGCCAATCACTCACTACCGCGCACCGCTGGGTCATCAAAATTGGTAGTGCCATCCTGACCGATAATGGTCAGGGGCTGAGTCACGAATTTATTGCGCGTCTTGCCAGTGATGTTATTGCGCTGCGAGCGCAAGGTAGAGAGGTCATCATTGTCTCGAGTGGTGCTGTGGCGGCAGGACTTGCGCGCCTGGGCTTGGACACTCGTCCCTCAGCTCTCGATGAACTGCAGGCGGCAGCGGCCGTGGGCCAGTCATCGCTAGTACAAGCTTACGAGGCAGCTTTTGCGCCCTCTGATTACCTCTGCGCACAGATCCTGCTTAGCCACGATGATGTGAAGTCGCGCGATCGCTATCTAAACGCCCGTGCAACGCTTCAAACGCTATTGGACAAGGGTGTGATCCCCATCGTGAACGAGAACGACACGGTGGTGACCGACGAGATTCGCTTCGGTGATAACGACACCTTGGCGGCGCTGGTAGCCAATCTCATCGACGCGGACGCACTCCTGATGCTCACAGACCAGCAGGGTTTGTTTAACGCTGATCCTCGAACAGTGCCGGATGCCACCCTGATTCAAGAGACCGATGCGCACGATACGTCGCTTGATGCCATGGTCTCGGAGGGCTCGACTTTGGGGCGCGGTGGCATGGTGAGCAAATTACGCGCGGCACGTTTGGCTGCGCGTTCAGGTGCCCTTGCTGTTATTGCCGACGGCAGGGAGCCACAGGTGGTGCGTCATATTGCTGATGGCGCGATCACTGGCACGCTGTTCACTACGGAAAAGCAGCCTCAGCCAGCGCGAAAGCAGTGGCTTGCATCGCTTCTCTACCCCAAAGGTCAGCTGGTCCTGGACGCGGGTGCGGTTAAAGGCGTTTCGCAGGCCGGTCGCTCCTTACTTCCGGTGGGCGTCACGGCAGTGACTGGGGAATTTTTGCGGGGTGACTTGGTCCGCTGCCTTGATCCTGATGGTGAGGAGATAGCGCGAGGCTTATCAAATTACAGTGCAGCTGATGCAAAGAAACTCCTAGGTAGAGCATCGACGGAGATCGAGAATATTCTCGGTTTTGGTGGTGAAGAAGAGCTCATCCATCGAGATAACCTCATTACCACGCGATAGCGGATAGGATTTCATGGCAACACTTCTGGCTTACAGCACCGCTTTATTTGTCGCCTCGTGGATTGGAGGGTGGTTGCCACGGCGCTTTGCCCTCACGCATGTGCAAACGCAGCTCGTGATGAGCCTTGTGGCTGGTTTAATGTTAGGTGTCGCTAGTTTGCATCTCATTCCTCACAGCGTTGAACTGGGCCAGTCCATCGACCACACCATGTATTTTGTCGTAGGCGGTTTGGTCTTTATGTTGTTGCTGTTGCGATTGTTCCACTTCCATCAACACGACATTGCGACGGATGGAGAGAGTTGCGCAGACGCCAATTCGCATGATCACGCTCATGCACACGACCACGCGCATCCGCCGCGTGACGTGGGCTGGATGGGGCTGTTTCTGGGGCTGAGCATTCATACCATTCTTGATGGGGTCGCGTTGGGAGCGATCCTCCGCGTGGAGGTGGGTTCACTTTTATTGCCCGGCCTAGGTGTGTTTGCAGCCATCTTGCTTCACAAGCCGCTGGATGCACTGTCGATCGAGACCATGATGCGCTTGGATGGCTGGAACGAGAGACACCGGGGCATTGCCAATACGCTTTTCGCGCTACTTTGCCCCATTGCGGCGATCGTATTCTATCTGGGTTTCAGTGGACCGATTGCTAGTGTGCTCCCGGCGGCTCTCGCGTTTTCTGCAGGCGCATTTATCTGCATTGCACTGGCGGATCTCCTGCCGGAAGTCCAGTTTCACAGTCACGACCGCTTTAAATTGACAGCGAGTTTTACCGTGGGGCTGTTGATCGCCTTGGCATTGGGGGTATTAGAGCCCCACTATCATCAATAACGCATCAATAACTAACCCATTGCCTATCAAAAGGCTCTACGGCGTTAGTTCGCATTGGCTCGCCGCTGAGTACCACAACCTGAACAACTAACTAAGGGCTTAGTTGCCACCCAGGCGAATGGCTTCTACCTTGGTCACATCGGCATCGTATTTGGGTGTTGTCCAACCAGTCAGCTGCTCGGTGACTATGGTCGTCAGCAAATCAATGTGGTTATCGGTGGCGTTTAGGCAAGGGATGTATTCATAACGCTCGCCGCCCGCTTCGATGAAGTAGTCACGGTTTTCCATACCAATCTCCTCGATCGTCTCGAGGCAGTCGGCCGAGAAGCCGGGACAGACGATCTGGAGTGACTTAACACCTGTTTCCGGTAGGCCTTGCAGTGTTTCGTCGGTGTACGGCTTTAGCCACTCGTCGCGACCAAATCGGGATTGAAACGTCGACATGTAATCGTCTTCAGAGAGTCCCAGCTCATCGGCAACGAGACGCGATGTCTTCATACACTGGCAGTGGTAGGGGTCTCCCTCCAGCAGGTAGCGCTTTGGCATGCCATGGTAGGACAGCACTAATTTATCGGCCCGCCCATGAGACTCCCAATGCTCGCGAATGCTATCGGCAATGGCTTTGATATAGGCGGGATGATCATGGTAAGAGCTGACGAATCGTAAATCGGGTAACCATCGTTGCCCTTGAAGCTCATCGGATAGTGCATCAAAGGTTGAGGCTGTCGTTGGCCCACCAAATTGAGGGTAGAGTGGCAGTACCACCAGCTGTTGAACCCCTTCGCCAAGAAGTGCTTGAACTTGAGAGCCAATGGAGGGTTGTCCGTAGCGCATCGCACCCTTAACAACGACGTTGTCTCCCCAGTGCGCTCGCAGCCGCTCGGTAACGCCGGCTACCTGATCTTCGAGGTGGTAGAGCAATGGGGAGCCTCGGTCAGTCCAGACCTCAGAGTAGGCTTCAGCTGACTTCTTTGGGCGAGTCGTCAAAATGAAGGCGTGCAAAATCATCCACCAAAGTAGGCGGGGTACTTCGACGACACGGGGATCCCACAGGAATTGCTTGAGGTACGGGCGCAACGCTTTCGCTGTTGGTGCCTCAGGCGTCCCGAGGTTGGTCAGCAGCACCCCTATTTTCGGCTTGGTTCCGTGGTCGTAATTCGACGCACCAATAAATCGCATGTTGGTTCCTGTGATCTTGCTTTAAGGCCTAGTCGACGCCTTACACACTACGCATACCCGGCACTCGCGGATGCCATTCTAGCGTGTTATTCAATTTGACTCGCCCCCTTCAGCCGCCTATAAACCCGTGGACAAGAAAAATAGTTCTGGGAACCCACTATGAGCCTCACGTTTGACTCTGCACGCATTCCAAATCCGCATTTGACCGAGGATCACTTGGCCTGGCGGGATGCGCTTCGGCGTTTTATCGACAAGGAAATCATGCCTTATGCAGAGGACTGGGATGAGGCCGGTCACATCCCCATTGAGCTTTGGCCGAAGGCCGCCGAAGTAGGACTGCTTGGCGCCGGTTATCCGGAGCAATACGGTGGCATGGAAACCGACAGCTGGCACAACTGGATTATCAATGAGGAGCTGTCGCGCGTGGGCGTAGGCGGCTTGTCAGCGTCGCTGATGGTTCACGGCATTGGCCTGCCCCCGGTCATCAATTGGGGCACTGAGGAGATGAAGGCTGAGATCGCGCCACCTGTGCTACGTGGTGAGTCCTGGATTTCACTGGGCATCACTGAGCCTGGTGGGGGCTCGGATGTTGCGAGCTTGAAAACCACGGCGGTACGCGACGGCGATCACTACATTGTGAATGGTTCCAAAACCTATATTACGGGCGGTATGCGCGCTAACTATGTCTCCACCGCGGTGCGCACGGGGGGCGAGGGTGCGACGGGCGTTTCGATGTTGCTCATCCCAACCGACGCAGAGGGTTTCTCGCGAACGCCACTCGATAAAAAGATGGGTTGGTGGGCATCAGATACCGCAACTCTGTATTTCGACAACGTCCGAGTCCCCGTCTCAAACCTCATCGGGCAGGAGAATCAGGGCTTCAAAGTCATCATGACGAACTTCAATTCGGAGCGCATGGGCATGGCCGCCTCCATGGAGGCCTTTGGTCGTGTTTGTATGGAAGAGGCCGTTGCCTGGGCCACCGAACGTCAAACCTTCGGTAAGCGTTTGGCGGACCACCAGGTTATTCGGCACAAGATTGCTATGATGAAGCAGAAGCTCAACGCGACTCAGGCGTACATTCGTATGTGTTACGAAGCCATTGAGGCGGGCGAGCCCAACGCCGGCGATATTGCGCTGCTAAAGGTGCAAGCAAGTGAAGTCATGGAGTTCTGCGCGCGCGAGGCCATGCAGATCCTTGGCGGCATTGGCTACATGCGCGGGAATCGCGTTGAGCGAATCTACCGCGAGGTCAGGGTCAATGCGATCGGCGGTGGCTCCGAAGAGATAATGAGAGATTTAGCGAGCCGTCAGTACGGGCTCTAACAATAACAAAGGTGAATGATATGAGTGCAACCGACACGAGCTTGCAGAACTTTCAAGCCGACATCGACAAGTGGATGTCGGAGAACGTCCCAAAGAAGCCTGGCTTCCTGCTGCCGCTGACGTTTCTGGAAGTCGGCACTGAGCAGCAGCTGGACTTCCTTCGTGAGTGGCAGCACAAGTTATGGAGCGCCGGATTCCTCGGTATGCACTGGCCAACCGAATATGGGGGGCAAGGTGCTGACCCTGCCTATCAGGGCATTGTCGACAAAGCTTTGGGTGCTCACAACGCACCGATCATTTTTAACACCATCGGTCTTAACTGGACTGGGCCACTGTTGCTCGATGTGGGTACCGAGGAAGATCGTAAGCGTTACGTCAAAAACATTCTGACGGGTGAAGAAATCTGGTGTCAGGGTTTCTCGGAGCCAGACCATGGCTCCGACCTCGGTAATGTGCAGACGAGAGCGGTTCGCGATGGTGATGAGTTCATCGTGAATGGCAGCAAGATTTGGACAACGCTCGGTAATTATGCGGACCACATGATTTTGCTGGCGCGAACCGATACCAGCACAGCCAGAAAGTACGACGGTCTGTCGTTCTTCCTAGCCCCGATGAAAGTGGCCGGTGTCGAGGCGCGGCCCATCAGAAAAGTGACGGGTGAGTACGGTTTTAATGAGACCTTCTTCACCGATGCCCGGATTCCCGCTTCTTGCCTGTTGGGTGATGAGGGCGGTGGTTGGCGAATGGCAATGAAGACGCTCGAGTACGAGCGAGGCGTGATCGCCGGTCAGGCCAGCGCCCACTCGATGCAGTCGATAGGTCTCGAAGACCTGATGGATGCCATGCACGACTTTGAGCGAGATGGCGCTCCCATTCTGGAAGACGCCATGATCCGCGATGAGCTGGTCAAACTGGCCATTGAGGCGAAGGCTAATTCGATTAGTGATCGGCGCGCGGGTATCCCCGCACTGAACACCGACTACCCCTTCGGCATTGCCCTGTCGAACAAGTACCGTCACACCGAATACGCGCGGCGCCTCAAAATGATGGGTGCCCACGTTCAGGGCGCGCAAGGTGCGCTCTTTATGGACGACGAGAAGGCGTACATGGGTGGATTCTGGCAGCGGGCTTACTTTGCGAACTTCGGAACCACCATTGGCGGGGGTACCACCCAGATTCAAGCCAACATCATTGGCGAGCACGTGCTCGGCCTGCCCAAGTCTTAAGGAGGTCACGTGATGAGCGCCATTATTGGAAGCAAGAAGATCGATTTTTCCGAAGAGCAGGGCATGTTGCTGGATGTTGCGCGCGAGTTTGTGAAGGACAAGTCGCCCGGCAGCGAGGTACGGAAACTACTTGAGAGCGAGGCGGGCTTCTCGGAGCCTGTCTGGCAGGAACTGGTCGACCTCGGTTGGACCGGCATTAACCTTCCGGAATCCGTCGGTGGTTCGGGGCTGGGAATTGCGGCTTTGATTCCTGTTGTTGAGTCGATGGGTAAAGGGCTCATGGGTACGCCACTGGTGTCTACGGTGCTGGCGGCAGAGCTCATTCGCCGAGCCGGTGGTATTGCCGAGGAAGATGTACTCGAAGACATTTCCGGTGGTTGTGCTGCAACGGTTGCTTACTTAGACGGTAGCGACTGGGGCGGCACTAATACGGGCGTCAGTGTTGATGATAACGGTGTTCTGTCTGGCAGTAAGTTCATGGTGCCCGATGCAGCGCAAGCCACGTGGATTGCGGTTGTTGGGTCAGATGCAGCAGGTGACACTGTTATTGCGCTGGTAGCGGGCAGTGATGTCGCGGGGCAAGCTCAAGCTTCCCATGCGTTGATTGACCTCACCAAGCGTGCTTCAACACTCGATTTCACCGGAGTCAAAGCGCAGCGGGTGCTGTCAGGTGAGAAGGTCGCCTCCGCCATCAGAGATTACCTGCTCATTGGTGCGCTGTTGACGGCTGCAGAGGCGGTTGGATCAACCTCCGCTTGCCTTGCCGGCGTTGTGGATTATCTCAAGACACGAAAGCAGTTCGGCAAACTGATCGGTTCGTTCCAGGCGCTAAAGCATCCCACTGTTGATATCTATGTGGGCATGGAGCACTCGCGGTCACTGGTCTATCACGCATCGAGCGAGATTGACGATGGCCCTCTAAGTACTGAGGCGGAAGTTGCCTGTCGTATGGCAAAAGCCAAGGCCTCAGACACCATCCAATACGCGGGTGATCGATCGGTGCAATTCCACGGTGGCTTTGGTTTTACTTGGGAATGCGATTCGTCGCTGTTCATTCGCCGCGCCGCTTGGAGCCAACAGCAGTTTGGCGATGCGATGCACCACCGGAAGCGTTTGGCGCCGCTTTTATTAGACAGCTAGTGCTGGGTGGCCAGTGCCGAATCGCTAGGTCCTAGAGAGCCTCTAGGGGCTTCCGCACTGACGCAGTCGCTTAATGGTTTAAGGACGAAAACGATCCTGCGATCGTTGTCTGGTCCTGTCTAACCTTATTAACCCCTTGCATGGGTCTGAAGCGTGGTGAGCGTCGTAACCCTTGCCATGAATGAATCCAAAATCATCCTCGTCCTCGGCGATCAACTTAGCCTCAATCAGCCTGCCTTAAAGCAGGCTGAGCCAGGGCGCGACATTATTGTACTGGCCGAGGTTGCCGAAGAGGCCACCTACGTCCGCCATAACCGACACAAGATCGCCTTATTGTTTTCTGCCATGCGTCACTTCCGTCTCGAGCTTGAGGCGCTAGGACACAGCGTCTACTACATCGCCATCGATCAAGGCGTGGCGAGTCTCGAAGAAGCGGTTCGTAAGGTCCTGGCGCAGACTGCAAGCAACGAAGTCATTGTCTGTGAGCCGGGTGAATATCGGCTCGTGCATCAGATGCGGACTGAATGGGCATCGGCGCTCGGTGTTCCAGTAAGGGTCTTAGAAGATGACCGATTTCTGGCATCCCATGACGACTTTGAGCTCTGGGCTCGCGGCAAAAAGCAGCTTCGCATGGAGTTCTTTTATCGCAAGATGCGCGAGCGCTACCAGCTGTTAATGGATGATGGTCAACCGGCCGGCGGCAAGTGGAACTACGATGCAGACAATCGCTCGGGTTGGCGTAATCAGCGGGAGATTCCAGCGCGTCCGGACGTGCCTGTCGATGACATTACGTCAGCTGTCATTGCTGAGGTTAATCAACGTTTCCCCAATAACCCCGGCGATCTGAGCCAGTTCCGACTGGCAGTGACCCGAAGTGAGGCAGAGCGTCAGTTCGATTGGTTTGTAACCTACGCATTAGCAGATTTCGGAACCTATCAAGATGCGTTAGTTGAAGAGTCACCGTGGGTCTTCCACGGCTTGATCTCCATGTACATCAACTGTGGACTACTTGACCCACTAGCGGTCTGTCAGCGCGTCGAGATCGCTTGGCGCGACGGTAGCTGCTCGCTCTCTGCCGCGGAGGGCTTCATACGGCAGGTGTTGGGGTGGCGCGAATACATACGCGGTATCTATTGGCTACTGATGCCCGAGTACAAAACCCGAAACACATTGAGTGCAACGCGGCCTCTGCCTGATTTTTTCTGGGATGCAAATACCGATATGCGCTGCTTGAGTCGGGCAATAGAACAATCGCTCGACCACGGCTATGCGCACCACATTCAGCGCCTGATGGTCATTGGTAACTTCGCGCTCCTGACAGGTCTCGATGTCATGGAGGTCTGTGACTGGTATCTCGGTGTCTATGTGGACGCCTACGAGTGGGTAGAGTTACCTAACACGCTGGGCATGGCCTTGTATGGCGACAATGCGGTTATCGCAAGTAAACCTTACGCCGCCAGCGGTAAGTACATTCAGAAGCAGGGCAACCACTGTCAGCAGTGCCGTTACAAGCCATCAAAGACCACCGGGCCCGACGCCTGTCCCTACAACAGTCTCTATTGGCGGTTTATCGACCGCCATCTCGATACCTTCGGCAGCAATCCGAGAATGGGTTTGATCGCCGCCAACTGGCGCAAGCGCGACCCGAGGAGCGGGCCGTTATTGTGCAGTGGGCCGATAAAATGATTGAGGAGTGGGCCTAGCTACGGCTTTTTCTTCAGCGTGTAACGACGGCCCGAGCAACGTTTCGAGCAATACACCACCGATTCCCAATTCAGCTTCCACTTCGCACGCCAAGCAAATGGACGGTCGCACACAGGGCAGACTTTGGTTGGTAGATCAGACTTTTTCACTGTCGATAGGCCAATCGGCCGCGTCGGTGATGTAGTCGGGTTGCAGAGGTCGAACACCGCCCCACTTGGCCACAAAAATGCCGTTTGGATCATGATCAGCCGTTTGTTTTCCAAGATTGAAATGACGTCCACCTCGTGGGTCACTTCCTACCCCCGCAATGTACTGCCAGTTCCCATAGTTGCTTCCGACGTCGTAGTCGATCAGGTGTTTCTCAAAAAAGGCTGCACCGAACCGCCAGTCACCCTGCAGTTCGTTGATGAGACAGCTCGCCGCGATTTGACGCCCGCGGTTGCTCATCCAGCCGGTGGCCACTAATTGCCGCATCAAGGCATTGACGATGGGGTAGTTGGTGTCACCCGCGCACCAGCGCGCGAAATTTCGTGGCTCGAAGGTGGATCGTCGCGGCTTACCCGTTAGCCCCGAGAGTAGAAACAGCGCCTTACCGTCGACCTCGGCGCGCCAGTAGAAGAATTCACGCCACAACAATTCGAAATATAGCCAGAACGTGGACTCGTTGGCGACCTTGGTTTTTTCGAAGGCAAAAATAGTATGGGCCACCTCACGGACTGATAGGTTGCCGTTGGCTAGCCAGGGTGAGAAGGTACTCGAACCATCAAATCCATCTAGGCAATTACGCGTCAGTTTATATTGAGTGATGGATTCATCGTCCCAGATAAATTGCTTAACTCTGCGCAGGCCTGCCCGGCGGCCACCGGGGAGCGGTAAGCCAGGATGTGGTTTGTGCATGGAGGGTGGAATGGAATCGAACTGTACCGATGGTGGTGGCGGGAGTTGTTCTGGTGCTTCCTTTGGGCCTCTTACGCTCAATTTTTCAACCTTTCGTCGGAAGGGGGAGAACACCTTTGGCAGGTCTTCAAGCGCCATTGGCAAATCAGTCTCGGTAAATAAGGTATTACCGCGGTGGATTTGAATCGGAATATCGAGCTTTCCCGCAAGATAAGCGACGGATTGCTTCTCTTCCCAGCCCGGATGATCACTCACGCTGACTTCGGTGATGCCGTAACGCTCGACGAGGTGCGGTATGACCAGCTCGGGAGATCCCTCCAGCACCAGAAGATCTTGCCCGAGCGCCTGAAGGTCTTGTTTGAGTTCTATCAATGACTCACGTAAAAAACGATCCCGCTGTGCACCAATACCTGTCAGGTTGCACCATGGCTTTGGCTTCGGCATGAGGAACAGGCATAGCAACGAATCTGCGGCTGCATGGCTGGCGAGAGCAGGGTTGTCATTGAGCCGTATATCGGTTCGAAACCAGTGAAGATGACGCATGCAGAGAAGCCTCGTAATGAAGTGTTACTGTACAAGAGGTCGATGCCGCGATGCTGAAGGTCGGTGCACTTCAAGTCGGACGTAGGCTCGACGCGCAATCGGGCTTTGTTTTGCATTTAGGGTGAATGCAGGTCTATTCTTCTCCGCGCATTTCGCTCTCCAAACAGCGAAGCGATGACACGACGTCAAAAACAAAAATTTTATGAACGGATCAATTAAGAGGTTTTCTGCATGAGCTCACACGACACGCTACTCAGCCCCACAACCGTTGGGGGACTAGAACTTAACAATCGTGTGGTGATGGCGCCCATGACGCGGAATCAGTCTCCAGAAAATATCCCAACGGATGCTAATGTTGAGTACTACCGTAAGCGCGCTGCAGGCGGTGTGGGTCTCATCGTGACCGAGGGGACCTGTGTCGATCACATTGCGGCCAGTGGCTACCCAGGCGTTCCCTATATTCACGGCGATGATCGCTTGGCGGGCTGGAAGCGCGTTGTCGAGGCGGTTCACGCCGAGGGCGGGAAGATTGCGCCTCAGCTTTGGCATGTTGGCGGCATGCGCAAGCGTGGCGTACTCCCCGAGGGTGACGTCGATGGATACGCCCCTTCCGGCATGAATGTCCCGGGTAAGGTTAATCGCTACACCATGACCACCGCTGATATCGACGATGTGATAGCCGCCTTTGCCAAGGGCGCTCGTGACGCACAGGCGGTTGGTTTTGACGCCGTGGAAATACACGGTGCCCATGGCTACTTGCTAGATCAGTTCTTCTGGGAAGGCACTAACCAGAGAGACGACGAATACGGTGGATCGATGGCAGAGCGCGGTCGTTTCGTCTCGGAGATTATTGCCGCGTGTCGCTCCGAAGTTGGTAAGGACTTCCCCATTATTCTTCGATGGTCACAATGGAAGCAGCAGGACTACACGGCGCGTTTGGCGCCAACAGAGGCTTTGCTGGCTGACTTTCTCGAGCCATTGGTCGATGCGGGCGTCGATATTTTCCATTGTAGTCAGCGACGCTTCTGGGAGCCCGAATTCGAGGGTAGCGATCTTAATCTTGCTGGCTGGGTCAAGAAGTTGACCGGCATGCCCACAATTACGGTAGGTAGCGTCAGTCTTGATGCGGACTTCATTCCCGATCCCGGTGAGGTTGGCTTCAAAGCAGCCAAACCTGCATCGCTCGACCGCCTCAATGAAATGCTGGATCGAGGTGAATTCGATCTGGTTGCTGTCGGCAGGGCACTTATCGCTAACCCCGACTGGGTGCGAGTAGTGGAGCGCGGCGATGTCAGTGGACTGGTGGCCTTCGAAAAACCCATGTTGATGACGCTTGATTAGAGTGAGTAGATCAAGCTTTTGTGACAAAAAGCTACCCTTAAAAGGTTAGCTTTCACATAAGTTCGTCCCTGTAACGATAGTGTCTTAATGCGGTAATTTAATGGACATGGCGTCGGGGTAATGTGACGCGCGGTTCCAATCTATTTCCCAACTCAGGAGACACTTGATGGTTGTTCGCGGACTCAAAACGACACAAAAGTCGTTGGCAGCGACAGTTGCTACTGCAATGCTGTCTTTCGCGCTGGTCACGCCAGTTGCGCAAGCACAGGAAACAACAGCTGAGGTACGTGGTGTGGTGGTTAACACCTCTGGAGCGCCTTTAGAGGGTGCGACGGTCGTGGTAACCAGCCGGGCTACAGGCATTTCTAAAACGGTTGAGGCAGGCCCTAATGGTAGCTACTCGGTAAGAGGCTTACCGGCGGGCGTGGCTTATGACGTCGAAGTTAAAGCGACAGGGCTTCAAAAGTCGACGACAGCGAATGTCTCGCTCGCCGTTGGTCAGTCAGCGGTGCTTAACTACAACCTCTCTTCTGTTGAAGAGGTCGTTGTAACCGCTGAGCAGGTGGTGCTCGCTGAAACAGCGATCGGACCCAATGCGATTTTCGATGTCGCTGCCCTGCAAGACTCCCCCACGGTTAACCGAAACATCAACGACATTATCCAGCAGGATCCACGCCTGTATGTGGATCAATCGCGAGGCGATGTTGATGCTGTTCAATGTAACGGCGCCAATCCCCGCTACAACAGTCTCACTGTTGACGGTGTGCGCTTGAATGACGGTTTTGGTCTTAACTCGAACGGTTATCCAACGCAGCGTATGCCCTTCCCGTACGATGCAATTTCGAGCGTGGCTGTCGAAATGGCGCCCATGAGCGTTGTCTACGGCGGTTTCTCGGCCTGTAACATTAACGCGGTCACCAAGACGGGTCGCAACGAGATCTACGGTTCGGTCTTCTTTGATTATGGTTCTGATGATTTTCGTGGCGATAAGCTCGAGGGTGACAACATTGCCCAGCAGGATTACGAAGAAACCCGCTACGGCTTCGAGCTGGGTGGTGCATTAATCGAAGATCAGTTGTTCTTCTACGGTGCCTACGAGAAGTACAACGGTGCTGACCTTAACAACCGTGGTGCGATTGGCTCGGGTGCAGTGAACGAGGTGCCTGTGACTCAAGCGGAGCTTGACCGTATTGCACAGATCGCGCGCGATGTGTACGGGTATGAGCCGGGGCGAACTGTGTCAGAAGCGTTCGACTTTGACGATGAGAAGTACCTCATCAAGCTCGATTGGTATGCGAGCGAGACACAGCGTCTGTCGATGACCTACATGTACAACGACTCGTTCAACTTCACCGCGTCAGATGGTGATCTTGATGAGTTCGAGTTCGACAAGCACTTCTACAAGCGTGGTGCGGAGCTAACTACTTACAACATCAACTGGTATGCCGACTGGAGTGAAAATTTTTCGACTGAAGTTCGTTACTCGTACAGCGAGGTGGACTTCCTTCAGGCCTCAGTTTCCGGTGGTGACTTTGCGGAGTTCCGTATCGAGCTGGATGAAGTTGATGTTTATCTTGGTCAGGACGACAGCCGGCAGGCGAATGACCTCGATTGGGAAGTTCAGCAGTTAGTGGCTCGCGGCACCTACATCATGGATGATCATACGATTACCTTCGGTTACGAGCGTGACTCGTCAGACATCTATAACCTGTTCTATCAGCACGTCGACACGGAGATTCGTTTTGATGGCATCGATAATTTCGAGCAGGGTATTGCGGCACGTGTTTACTACGGTAATGCGATCACCAACAACGAGCTCGACGCGGCTGTGTCCTGGGGCTACACCATCCACACGGCTTATATCGAAGACGAGTGGCAGGTAAGCCCAGACTTCCGGCTGACCTATGGTTTGCGCTACGACACCTATGAGTCAGACGACAAGCCGGCATTGAACCCTGCGTTTGCTGCGGACTACGGATTCCCCAACACTGCCACACTCGACGGGTTGGACCTCCTGATGCCGCGAATCGGTTTTACCTATGAGATGAATGACAGCATGACCTTGAGTGGTGGTGTGGGCCTCTTCTCTGGCGGTAACCCTAACGTCTGGTACTCCAATGTGTTCTCAAATACCAATACGACGGCCGTTCAGACTCAAATACGTGGCGTGAATTTGTTTGAGCAAACTTATGAGTTGTGTGAGCCAAGCGCACCCGTCTGTGGTCCTGGTTACGGCATCCCATCGCAGCAGGTTGCTCAAGTGGCTGCAGGAGACGGCAGTAACTTTGAAATCGTCTACCTCGACCCGGACTTCGAAGCACCTTCTGAGTGGAAGTACGCTTTGGGTCTAACCTGGCAGACTGACAGTGGCTATTTGATTACTGCAGATGCGCAAATCACGCGTGGCAAGGACACAGCCATATACAAGCACGGTGACCTTGAGCAAGTGGGCATCAATGACTTCGGTAATGGTTATCCAGCCTATGACAGCGTTCGATTGCCTTCATTTGTTCTCACCAACAGTGGCGTAGGGAATGAGTCTGAGTCTGTTGCTGTGAGCGTCTTCAAGGATTTTGAGAACGGTTTGGATGTTCGACTCGGTTACGCATGGGTCGATGCGAAAGACGTGAATCCAATGACATCGTCGGTTGCTTTCTCAAACTATGTGAACCGAACGTTCTATGATCCTGAAGAGGAAGTCCTGTCACCATCGAACTACAACATTGAGCACCGCTTTACGGGTGTGCTGAACTACAACGTTAACCTGTTCGGTGATTACAACACACGCTTCTCGCTCTTCGCGCAGTCGAGCTCTGGTGTGCCCTACAGCGTGACCTTGGGTGGTTTTGAAGGTACCGGCCTCGCTTACGGCTTCACACCTTACCTTGACTTCCTCGAGCACGTACTGGTCGAGCCCGGCACGCGAAATAGCCGCAAAGGTAGTTCATGGACCAAAGCTGACCTGCGTATCTCTCAGGAGTTGCCAGGGATCAATGCGGAGCACAGTGCACGAGCCTTCATCGTAGTGGATAACGTGACTAACCTGCTCAACGATGAGTGGGGTGTAATGTATAAGCCCAACTTCCCGTACGGTGTTACCCAAGGTGATATCGATGCAGGACGAGCCGAGTCGCGTATCGGTGGTGCGTCGCTCTGGGAGATCCGAATCGGAGCAGAGTACCGCTTCTAATACACGCCTTTGCATCTGAAAAGGCGCCTAAGGGCGCCTTTTTTTGTGCAATAAAAACAGCTACTTACTGAATATATATAACTTTAAAGAATGTATTTAATTAAATTTATGACTATAAAGAAGAATTAACATTAATTTTTGTTACTATTTTTGAGTTATTAAGTAACATATGTCGTATTAGTAAGTAACATAGTTATTGGAGTACGACATCATGAGGGCGAAGTTACCCGCCATCCTCGAGAGCGCCAGCACAACGATTACCTTCAGCGTGGTGGTTTCTGTTCTTTTCTATTCTGTGGGCGCTATGGTGTGACCCGTTCTGCGGTCACTACGACACGAACTGTCTTTGTGGTTAGCGTGATGATCATGGCAATGGTCAGTGAACGGGGCCTTGCCTCGACGTTTCGTAAGCCGCTCATTCGCCCAGTGTTTCCGACGCATCCGATCGTTGCACAACACGCATAGGACCAAATCGCGTCTTCGTGAAATCTCGACTAATCGACATCTCTCAATGTCTTGGTGTGCAAAGAAGCTGGGGTCTGGCCTCGCTGCCTCAAAAACACCATGTATAGCCGCTGTTTTCATTTGGATGACTGCGCAAATATCGGTATCGTGACGTCACTCAATTTCTGGAAATTACGATGCACAGTGTCCTCGGCATGCTTGCCATTGTGGCGTTCGCTTACGCGGTGTCGTCGAATCGACAGGCGGTGGCATGGAAAACGGTCGGAATGGCGTTTGCCATTCAGTTTACTGTCGGTGGCATCGCTCTCTTCACGTCCTGGGGTAATCGGGCCTTAAGCGCTGCCGCCGATGTCATTGGCTCACTGCTGAGCTACTCGCGCGCTGGCATTGATTTTATGTTCGGCGAGCTAGCGGCTTACGATGGTCCTATCGGCTTTGTCTTTGCTGTCAACGTGCTACCCGTGGTCGTCTTCTTCAGTGCTTTTATTGCGGTGCTGTATCACTTGGGTGTCATGATGTGGGTGGTGCGAATCCTCGGTGGCGGATTGCGCCGCTTCCTGGGTAGCAGTCACGCCGAGTCCATGTCTGCTGCGGCGAATATTTTCGTGGGTCAGGCGGAGGCTCCGCTGGTTGTAAAACCGTTCATCCCCGCCATGACGCGATCCGAGTTGTTTGCCGTGATGGTCGGTGGCCTGTCTACCATTGCAGGCTCTGTGATGGCGGGTTATGTGGCGCTGGGAATCCCACTGGAATACCTCGTAACCGCAAGTTTCATGGCGGCGCCCGGTGGCTTGATGATGGCGAAGCTGATCGAGCCTGAAACAGGGACCCCCATGGTTCCGAAGGTTGGTGACGACGCCACCACACCGCGTTACGTCAACATAATTGATGCAGCGGCAACCGGTGCCTTGGATGGCTTAAGGATGGCCGCGGCTATCGCTGCAATGCTGATAGCCTTTGTTGCCCTGATCGCGCTGATTAACGGTTTATTGCAGTACTTCGGCGCCTTCGTGGGTTTCGAGGACATCACCCTGGAACTGCTCCTTGGCTACCTCTTGGGTCCTGTCGCCTGGCTGCTCGGCATCCCGTGGGCTGAAGCATCGACAGCGGGGAGTCTCATAGGTCAGAAGCTGATATTGAATGAATTTGTGGCCTACGTTGCCTTCTCCGGTGTCAGTGAGTCGCTATCGCCCATTGCACAAGCGGTGGTGATTTTTGCTCTTTGTGGTTTTGCCAACCTATCGTCGATTGCTATTTTGCTGGGCGGCTTGGGTGCCATTGCGCCAAGCAGACGCGATGATATTTCTCGGCTTGGGGTCAGGGCCCTGATTGCAGCCACCTTGGCCAATCTGATGAGCGCCGCACTCGCCGGCTTCTTTTTGTCGCTCCCGGGAGCTGCCGGTTAATGGTTGATTCCGCACACGTGCCCTGCGCGAGCGAAAAACGCGAGCTTCCTTTGATTGATTACAGCGCGGCTGATGCGCCCGAAGCCTTTTTTGAGAGTTTAAGGCAGTACGGTTTTGCTACGCTGATATCGCACCCGTTGGATATGGCGCGCGTTGATCGCATTTACAGCGCGTGGCGCGAACACTTCGCCAAGGGAGTCGCGGCCGAGTTTACGATGGACCCTGTTAGGCAAGACGGATATTTCGCGCTCGATCAGGCTGAAAGTGCGAAAGGGCAGGACGTTCGTGACTACAAGGAATACTTCCAGTTCTATCAATGGGGTCGTTGTCCCAGTCACTTGAAGGCCGACTTAGAAGCACACTTTGAAGACTGCCTTAAGTTCTCAGCGACGTTGTTGCGTTGGGTTGCCGAACAGCTGCCCTCGGATATTGTTCGCAGGCTGTCCATGCCTCTCGAATCCATGATCGAGGACAGTGCGCAGACCATGTTGCGCGTTCTGCATTACCCCCCCGTCGAGCCGGGTGTTGTGTTGCCGAGAGCCGCGGCACACGAGGACATCAATTTACTGACTATTTTACCCGCCTCTGATGGACCCGGTCTCGAACTTCAATTATCTGATGGGGAGTGGATCGAGGTCGTTAATCGGCCGAGTCAGGTGGTCGTCAATATTGGCGACATGCTTCAGGAAGCGACCGAGGGTTTTTTGCGATCTACGACACATCGCGTTGCCACGCCGGATGAAGGGCAGGCCGCCAGTGGTCGTATGTCGCTACCGTTATTTTTACATCCGAGACCTGAGGTAACGCTCTCTGCGCGATATACGGCAAACAGCTATCTCGGTGAGCGTCTGCAGGAGCTAGGTGTTAACTAGCTCGGTCTAGCCATTGTTGACCGGCGAGCCCCATTAAAATAATCACCAATCCAACAAGCGTGCTGCCTGCAATGGTTTCGTTCAGCACAGTCCCGATCAGTAGCAATGACAGCGGTGGTGCCAGAAAAATGAGGCTGCTGATGCGAAGCGGGTTATCAGTGAGGCGCATCGCATTCATCCAGAGTACAAAGGCAATACCCATTTCAAAGAGGCCAACATAGAGACCACCGAGCAAGGAACCCACGCTGACACTGGGCAATTGCCCCGTCAGCCCAGTGACGATCCACAGCACCGGGAGAGCGGCCGAAAAGTTGAGAAATAAGGCCAGTTCCGGGTCGATATTGTTGGCATCAACAATGCGCGAATTAACGACCCAGGACAGGCCCCAGATCACGGTTGAAAAAAGTGCGAGTGCCACACCTAACGGTTGATCGAATTCCAACCTCCCGAGATTGCCATTTGTCGCAATGACGAGAATCCCGAGGTAGCTAAGAAGCGCCAGGCCTGTTTCGTACTTGGTGGGCAGTGCGCGCGAAAACAAGGAGGCAACGAGTGGTAGGGTAAGTCCCCACGTGTAGTTTATGGCCATGGCGTCCTGTGCCGGTAACAGGTCATAGGCTGTAAATAGAATCCAATAATAAAAAGCGGGGTTGAGCAGTCCCAATAGAAGACAACGTAATATCAAAGCCCTGTTCATCTCGCGCATCGATTTCAGGCTGCCTGCCACGATCACCCTGACACCGAAAAAGCACCACGACACTGTTGCTGCCAAGGTAATGAGTGCCATCGGTGTATTGAACTCGAGCGCCCACTTAAACGCAGTGGCCATCGTGCTCCACAAACCTACGGCCGCTAGAGCATAGATCAGTGCGCGTTGATTCGATGCGGATGACGTTGCGGGCATAAGTGAGGAGGCTGTATTCCTGTGGTTGCAATGGCGTAGACTCTGCGCTGAGTTAACCCACGCCTGTAAGGAGTCAACGATGGGCCATATTAGCGAGAATGTCACCTTAGATAACCCGGCCTTTATTCACGAGTCAGCTTGGCTCTATGGAAAGGTCACCATTGGTCCGGGTGCATCGGTATGGCCAAACGTAGTGACGCGCGCAGAAACCTATGAGATCAGAATCGGCGCGCGTACGAATATTCAAGACTTTGTCATGATTCACGTCGGAGCTGCATCGCCCACTATCGTTGGCGAGGACTGCTCCATCACGCATCACGCGACGCTGCACGGATGCACCATTGGCGATCGCTGTCTCATTGGCATTAACGCGACCATCATGGATGGGGCCAAAATCGGCAATAACTGCATTGTCGCTGGGCATACCATTGTCACCGAAGGGAGTGAGTTTCCCGATAACACCATCATTGCTGGGGTGCCAGGCAAGGCGGTCGCAACGCGCGATTGTGGTGATGCCAATCTTGTGAACGCCAAGTTTTACAGCGCTATGGCAGAGAGCTATGCCAACGGCGAAGATCGATTATCAAAAGAAAAAGTCGATGAGGTCCTGAGCTCAATCGGTCAGTGAGTCTAGATTAAGGCTCAGATTGCTCGAGTACCTGCTCGAGTTGCGTCATAGGTCCACCATCAAAAACCAGCTGAAAACCGGCTTGCTTGAGCAAGGTTTTTGCTTGAGCCGAACGGCGTCCGCTTCGGCAGTACACAATGACTTCCTCATCGAGTTCGACACCCATGTCGATCAGGGTTCCTGGCAGGCCTTGGAGCGGGTGATTGAGCGCGCCGTCAATGGCACCAGAGGCGTATTCGCCCTCGGAGCGCACATCAACAATGATGGGTGCATCTAACCCCCGTTGTATCTCAGCAATGTCATTTGCAGCTTGCGCTGCGAGGCCTGAGGTGAGGAATAGAAGGGCGCTGAGCAGCGCCCGTATCATTAGGCCGCTACCGATGTATCGGTGCTCTGCGTCTCTTGTGATTCTTCTTCCAAGATCCATTCTTTTGCTGCCTCAAGTGCTTCTAGCCGAGTGATGTACTGCATATTAGCAGGTAGGTGATCGGCGACGCCTAGCCCTTTGAGCACTTGAGCGACTTCTTGCTTGATACCACAGGCGTACAAGCGTTTGCCGGCGTTGTGAGCATCGACAGCAATTGTCTCTACGGCTCGTGCTGCAGAGACATCTATAAATGGTACTCGATGGAAGTCGAGAACAATGGCCCTGTGGTCATTTCGTCCCACGCGCTCGCGGACATGGTGTCCCATGTCTGCAGCGGCACCAAAACTCAGAGGACCGCCAAAATCGAAGAGGGTGAGGTGATCGTCGACCGCCTGGAAAATCTCGGCTTCGGCCTCGGTGAGTGCAACCTCGCTGCCATCACCTTCGCCGCTAACAGCTCTCAGCTGCTCGTCTGCAATCTGCTTGACGAAGGCTAGCGCTGCGATGACCACGCCCGCCATGACCGCTGTGATGAGATCGACAAAGACAGTGAGGCCCAGTACCAATGCCATCAACATGAGATCAAAGCGAGGTCCCTGATGCGCGCGCTTCAGATAGGCAATATCAATGATGTCGTAGCCAACCTTCACCAAAATCCCGGCAAGCACTGCATGTGGGATTTTTGCGGCGAACGGGGCAAGTACGAGAACGACGCCCAAGAGCAACACGCTGTGCAGCATGCCCGAAATTTTAGTGCTTCCGCCTGTACGGATATTGACGACGGTGCGCATGGTCGCGCCCGCGCCAGGAATTCCACCAAAAAATCCAGCAATCGTATTGCCGATGCCTTGACCGACAAGTTCCCGGTTCGAGTTGTGACGGGTACGGGTCATATTGTCCGCTACCAGCGAGGTCAGCAGGCTGTCGATGGCACCGAGCGCGGCGAGAATTGCCGCGGCCTCGAAGATGATAATGGCGGTATCAGCCTCGATGGCCGGCACGACAAAGCTGGGAAGACCGGTAGGGATGGCGCCCAGGATGGGTAGCCCCTCGATCGAGAGTCCGATGAGTGTGCCGGTTACCAATGCAGCCAGTGGCGCTGGAATAACGCGTCCCCATGTCGCGGGCCAACTGAAGACCATGACGAGGGTAAGTACACCCACGAACAATGCACCGAAGTGCGGATCCATGACAGCTGTTGGTACTTCCATGAGCGCCGGAATCGTACCGCCACCTTGAGGTTCATGACCGAATAGTCGCGCGAGCTGCAGCGCAATGATGATGCAGCCAATACCGCTCATAAAGCCAGAGACCACCGGATAAGGAACAAGTCGGATGTATTGACCAAAGCCGAGCAAGCCGAACACGATCTGCATGATCCCCGCTAGGATTACGGTCGCGAAGACGAGCGATGGATCACCATTTAGTGACGCGAATACGCCTGCGAAGACCACAACCATAGGTCCTGTTGGACCTGTAATTTGTGAGCCTGTGCCGCCGAAGAGTGCGGCAAAAAAGCCAACAATAATCGCTCCGTAGACACCGGCGATGGGACCCGCGCCTGACGCCTCACCGAAGGCGAGTGCCAGTGGCAGCGCAACCACACCCGCGGTCAATCCTCCGTAGAGATCACCGCGGAGATTACTCGTATCGAAAAACTTGCTGCTCATATCAATGTGCTCGCTCTAATTCGTTCGGTTTAACGGTGCTGTGTTAAGTGAATAAGGGTTAGTTATGAATGTTCACGCTCAGCCTTCAGGCATAGCGGAGCTGTGGTGCTGAATGATCTTCCATGCATCTCCGCGCAACTCATAGGTGTAGTTGAAGCGAGCCGATACGGTTGAACCATCGCCAAACGTAAAGACATACACGCCGGCGTTTGTTGCCAGAGTGTCAGACAAAACGCGCGCATTCGATTCTGTGATAACGCCTTGAGGCTGCTTGGCGAGGAACGCCACAAAGTAATCCCGAATTTCCGCGTGATTGTGCCGAACTTGGTTGGATACGGTGGGAAGCAAGACGGCGTCCTCCGCATACATGTTCGTTACAACGTCTGGGTTGCCAGTTGCCAGAGCGTCATTCCAATCACCGAATAGTGCGATTACCTGTTCTTCGTTCACAGTCTTCTCCATAACAATTTTAAAAGAGGTCGTAACAGCCAGTCCTTGGTCCTCATCCAAGATGATGAGGATCAAAATAAAAGGCGGTTGAAAGTAGTACGTTGCAATGTACGCGCGCATCCTATTGATCGGATGCGATAGTTGTTACTAATATATCAATATCTTTTGATAGTAAAAAACTATCACCTGACTTGAGGTCATTTCATGCAGCCAAAACTAAATGTCAGTTTGCGACAAATCGCCTACTTCAAGGCCATCGGTGAGGTTGGAAGCTTCCGTGGTGCAGCCGAGCGTCTAGGTGTCACGCAACCCACGTTGACCGCTCAGATAGCGACCCTAGAGGAATCCTTGGGCGTTAAATTGTTTGAGCGAACGCGGTCAGGTGCGACCCCTACGGTTGCAGCGAGAGAACTGATACCCGTCTGCAACCGAATTCAGGAAGAAGTGCAGAGCTTCGTCGATACCGCGCACGGCTTCACGGGCGGAGAGACTGGAACCTATCGTATTGGTGTCACACCCACTTTGGGGCCCTACTTACTGCCTCAAGTGCTGCCAGAAATCCATGAACGCTTTCAGGAGCTTCGATTGTTTGTGCGCGAGGGGGTCCCCGCAGAATTGAGCCAGGACCTGAGGGGTGCAAAGCACGATCTCATCTTATCCACTCAACCGATTGCCGAACTTGGCCTTGAGATCAGTCCCTTGTTTAGAGAGCCCTTGAAATTGGTTCTACCCCTTGATCATCGTCTCGCCAAGAAAGAAGTGATTAATCGTACTGACCTTTTGGGTGAGGAGGTGCTTACGCTTGACGAACACCACCTGTATCACCGGCAGATCACCGAACTTTGCCAAACCTTGGGCGCTACAACGCGTCGAGACTTTGAGGGAACGTCACTCGATACCCTCCGGCAGATGGTGGTAATGGGAATGGGTATTACCTTTTTGCCATCGCTGTATGTGGCTTCCGAAATTAGGGAATCTGATCCGCTTCGCGTTATGGATGTTTTTGGAGTCAATATGTATCGGGACCATGCGCTAGCCTGGCGTAGCCGATCGCCCGCTCGTCCTTTGTTTCGCAGACTCGCTCAAACTATCAGAGAATTAATTCCCAATACCGGTGCTAGCGATTTACGCCTTTTGTATTAGGGGCGCTATGAGCGCTGCAAACATCTAATAAGTGCACTCGCGTGCCGGATTAGCCGGTGGTCCTCCAGAATCTGTTGTGGTTTGAAGGCCTTGGCTTGTTAGTATTTCGAGAACAAACATAACGCATCAAACGCAGACAAATAGAGAGCGCCCGACATGAGCTACGAATCGACGACACCCTTCATCAATACAGGACTAGATTCAGATTGCCTGACAGTAGAGTTCAATCGACCCGATGCGCTCAATGCGCTGCGACCCGAGATGCTCTCTGAAGCTGCCCGTCTGGTAGAGCAGGCGAGTGATGATCCCGCAGTGAAAGTGATTGTGTTGCGCGGTGCGGGTCGCGCCTTTTCTGCTGGTGTCGATTTGAAGGTGCTGCAGGGCATCAAACCTGAGGGCGGGATCATTGGTAATGTTTTTGATGAGCCCGCGGCACGCCTAGCCGCTGCAATTCGAGATTCGAACGTTCCCGTTATCGCGCGGGCTGTGGGCGCATGCTTTACGGGTGCCCTCGAAGTCGCACTTCACTGCGATTTTGTTTACACCACAGACGCAACAAAGTTTGGCGATACGCACACTAAATTTGGCTTGCGACCTACCTGGGGCATGTCGCAAACGCTGTCGCGGGCTGTCGGTCAACGACGTGCTCGAGAGCTGTCCTTTACGGCGCGAATCTTCACTGGTGCGCAAGCCTTTGAATGGGGTGTTGCCAACGCCAGTTTTGAGACACCGGAAGCACTCGACGAGGCATTAGCGGCCACCTGTACGCAAATTGCAGGCAATAGTGCTGAGGCTGTTGCGGCCATGAAGGACCTCTATCGGCTCGCTGAAACAGAGCAAGGTATTCGCCCTTCTTTGGCCGGCGAAACCGCGTCGAATTACGAGATTTCTGACACTGACGAACGACTGTCTGCCTTTTAGTCAGGGTCCTGTCTAACCCCTGAGGGGGAGTGTTATTTGCACCTATTGCGTTTGAAAAAAAACGCAGTTAACGTCGCGCTTTTCCGGTCGGGGTGCATCGTGAGCGCGGCTAAAAAGTTACTAGAATCGTTGTATTTCGAAGTCATCCCGATGAAGGGTTTCGAGGAGAAACTCGACGTTTTGAAGGCGGGTGATCGCGTTGGTATCACGTGTTCGCCAAAGCAGGGTTTACAGGTCACGCTCGATACTGTGGCCAAGCTCTCTGATCGTGGATTCTCGCTGACACCCCATCTGGCGGCACGTCAGGTCATGAATAAACAGCATCTTAAAGACATCGTATCCCAGCTCACAGACAGTGGGATTACGTCCATCTTTGTGCCGGGTGGTGACCTTGATGAGCCCATGGGTGAATACGACAGCTCTGCGGCGGTACTTCGCGATATCGCTGACATGGAACACCCCTTCACACGAATTGGTGTTGCCTCCTATCCCGAGGGACACCCTGCTATTTCAGATGATCTCCTGTTTGAGGCGCTCTCTGCCAAGCAAGGAATTGCGACGCACATGGTGACTCAGATGTGCTTCGATATGCCCGTACTCGTCAAGTGGCTCTCAGAGATGCGCGATCGAGGCATCACAACACCTGTTTGGATTGGCCTGCCGGGTGTAATGGATCGCATGCGCTTGTTCAAGACATCGCTTCGCATTGGTGTGGGCCAATCTGCCAAGTACGCCAAAAAGCAAAAGGGTCTTATCGGGATGTTCCTTAGAAGCCCGACGTACAAGCCCGATTCGCTATTCAAAGAGTTAAAACCAGCGATGAATGACGAGCGTATGGCCATCGAAGGCTTATACATGTTCACGTTTAATCAAATCGACAACACTGTTCAGTGGTCTCAAGAACAACTTAAACGCATGGGCTAATCCCGCCCACCGGAGACTTTAATAATGACAAACGATACCCCTCTCGCGATAGCCATCGGGCCCCGAGTGCGCCAATCTGCTTTCTTTGATTCCACAATCGAAGCAGGCGTTAAGTCATTTACGATCTATAACCATACGTTTTTACCCGTCCATTATGGTGACCCTCTCGCGGAGTACTGGGGGATGGTCAATGGGGTGGTTTTGGCCGATCACGCCTGTCAGCGACAGGTGGAAATATCGGGGCCCGATGCGCTGGAATTGACGCAGTTACTAACGCCCAGAGATATTTCTAAGTGCCCTGTCGGCAGGGGCCGTTATGTTGTCTTTTGCGATGACGATGGCGGAATTATCAACGATGCGGTTCTTTTTAGAATGGCCGAGGATCGTTTCTGGTTATCACCCGGCGATGGTGACGTTATTTTGTGGGCTGAAGGTCTTGCGCTAGGTAAAGGTCTAGATGTCGAGGTGTCGGAACCTGATGTTTCGCCTCTGCAGTTGCAGGGCCCCGTGTCGCCCTACGTTGCCAAGAAGCTGTTTGGTGAAATAGCGATTACGCTCAGCTACTACCAGTGCACAGAACTTGAACTCAATGGTATTACCGTTGTGCTCACCCGAACTGGTTGGAGCGGCGAGCTGGGTTATGAAATTTATTTACTTGATGAGACCCGCGGCAACGAACTGTGGAGCATGATTATGGAGGCGGGAAGAGAGTATGGCATTTTGCCCGCCTGCCCGTCGCTGATGCGCAGTGTTGAGGGCGGTATCCTGTCGTACGTCTCCGATATCACACGAGAGGACACGCCCTTTACTATTGGCCTTGATCGACTTCTGGATCTCGATAAGTCGTCAGATTTTATTGGTAAAGAAGCGCTTCAGCGGCTTGCGACAGAGAGACCTCCCCGAAAGCTGGTCGGTGCTAATTTTGGTGGTGACCCCGTAGGCGGAAACGATAAGTTCTGGGATGTCTATTCAGCGGGTAACGTTGTCGGACGTATTACGCGCTGCTGCTACTCTCCTCGACTGGAGCACAACATTGCGCTGGTAAACGTTCCTGTCCTCAAAGAACGAGGCCATTTCCTCGGGCGCGTATTCCTTGGTTGTAAAAACCGTCCAAGAGACCGCTGCCAAGAAGATGAGTCCACCGGCGTAGAAGGAGAGTTTTACCGACTCTGGGATGGCGCCCGCGTCTGCGGTGTTCGATACATCAAACCAGTTGGTCATCATCCAGGGAAGCGCCGATGCAACAACAGCTCCAATGCCGATGAAGAATGACTGCATGGCGTAGCCAAAACCACGTTGCTCCGGCGGTAAGACATCACCCACTAGCGCTCGGAAAGGCTCCATCGATACGTTAATCGAGGCGTCTAATATCCATAGGGTGCCTGCGGCAATCCATAGACTTGGGGAGTTGGGCATAACGAACAGCGCGGCAGTGGACAGCAATGCACCGTAGAGAAAATAGGGGCGACGACGTCCGAGATTTCCCCAGGTGCGGTCACTAAAATAGCCAACAATGGGTTGGACAACCAGTCCTGTTATCGGCGCAGCAACCCAGAGCAAGGTCATGTTGTTGTAGTCCGCACCGAGCGTCTGAAATATTCGACTCACATTGGCGTTTTGCAGCGCAAAGCCAAATTGAATGCCCATGAAGCCAAAGCACATGTTCCAGATTTGCCAGAAGCTGAGTTGTGGTTGCTTAGTCATCGGTAGGGTTCACCTTTTTCAAAATGCCTTTTCCAAAGTGCGAGGTTCCAAAAAGTCGAGTTCCAAAAAGCCTGGCTGTCCTGAATCAAAAAAATGGCGTTCTAGTGCCTTGGTTTGGCTCGGTAATCCGCCCAGTCAATGTCCATGTAGTCAGCGGTCGCAGTTCCATTACTCGATGCGTAAAAGCCGACGTGGGCGCCCGTGTAGTATTGGCTGAGTAGCTGGTTTGATGGCATTGCATGTAGCAGTGACCACTCACTTTCAGGCGTAAACCGGTACCGTACCTCGTAGTGTTTCCCCAAGCTCTCCAGTTGCCACTCAATAACACCTGCGTACTCGGGAACAGGCTTTGAGGCAAGAACCGCCGGCGCGCCACGGTTGGCAAGAGTGATATTAAGTTCGTAGCCCTTCTCCTGCCTTTTCACGACGGCATTGAGGAAGTGGTCGTCTTTCTGGAAGAGGGTGACACCTGCCTCACTGTTTATGGTCTGGCTTTCGAAAGTGGGCGCGCGCGGTAAACAGAAAGTCACTTTCTGTTTGCTTTATTCCGACCTGAGCAACCCGTCCACGGGCAGCAGGTGTGGTGCTTTGCGAATACAGCCGCAGAAATCCGGGCCGACTGTTCAGGCTGTAGGCGTCTGCCTCGGGAGCCCGTCTGAAGGTCCCGGCTAATCCAAGCTCTCTTTGCTCAAAATCGTCCCGTAAGGTCAGAGATGGGCGATGTTGGCTATCAGCGAAGGGGAGTGGACTCGTGCGCTCTACACGACCAGTAGAGGGCGCGGCGACAGGCCACAGATACTTTTTCTCCTTCCACCAATAGGGCTCTCGCTCCCAGTCAACCTCGATGAGGTGGGTCTCACGCCCCATGTTTGATCGTCGTTCTTCATCGCCACGAATGCCCAGTGCCACCATGTACCAACGGCCGTCCTCAAGTTCGACAAGGTCGGCGTGGCCGGTACTGTTGACCCAGTTGTCATAGCTCAGGTGCCGCGACGTCAATATGGGGTTTCGTTCATTGCCCTCGTAAGGACCGGTGAGCGAATCGCTCACGGCAATGGTGACTGCATGATTGAAGGACGTGCCTCCTTCAGCAACTAACAAGTAGTAGCGGCCGTCGTGCTTATAAATATGCGGGCCTTCAGCCCATATGGCGCGCTTGAGGGCACCTCGCCACAAGAAGTGACGCTCGCCAATCAGTTCCCATGAGTTCGGATCGAGTCGCTGGAGCCAGATCTCACCCTCACCTGGGTACCTAGCGTCTGCAGGCGCATGATTGCCGACATACCAAACGCTTCCGTCATCATCGAAAAATAAGTCGGGGTCTATCCCGGGAGCGCCATCGATAACATTCGGCATTGACCACGGACCGGCCGGATTGTCAGCGGTGAGGACGAAGTTGACCATTTGGGTGTCTTTGCCGGGCTCAGCAGGCGAGTAAACATTGGTCGTGATGAGATAAAACTTGTTGTTGTGACAACGTAGTGAGGGCGCATGAATGCCGCCATCCGACTGCACATCAACAAGATTCACCGATCCAGACACCTGCTCCCGTCGATGAAGCCCATGGCCAACAAGCTCCCAGTTCACCAGGTCTTTCGAGTGGTGAATGGGTAAGCCCGGAAAGTACTCGAACGAAGAATTGGCAATATAGAAGTCCTCGCCTACGCGACAAATGCTCGGGTCTGGATAGCCCCCGAGATAATCGGATTCGTGAAGTTGTCTCCCGCCAAACCAGCAGCGGAAAGCCCCAGTCCCCATACTAGGGTTAGTGATGCGAGTGTCCGTTTATTTACTGTGAACATGGCACTCAGCACCCTCAGTCGAGTTCAAATACCTGTGCCGTTTTGGCTGGAATCTTTATCCGATCGGCCAGTTTATGTCGGTCTCCAGTTAACACATTTCGCGCCCTCGTCGCGCCTGCAAGACCCTGAGTGTAACGGCTACTATCAAGGTGCACTGCGTCTGGCTCGTTGTTCATAACGACCATCACGCGTTGCTCCTGGTTGAATCTAAAGTAAACATAAATGCCATCTCGGGGTGCGAAGTGGAGCAAGTCGCCGTTGTGAATGGCGGTGGCGTCTCGGCGCCAGGTAAACAGCGTTGAAATAAAGTCCTGAGCCGCTGCAACATCGTCACTAAGGCCCGTACCTTTGAAGGCGTCGACACGATCGCCTGACCACCCACCGGGGAAGTCGGCTCTCAAGCGACCATGATCGCCATTGGGGCCAGCATTCATTAACAGTTCGGTACCGTAAAGCATCTGCGGGATGCCGCGAGTGGTCGCGAGAAAGGTCATTGCCATCTTGTAGCGGTCAAAATTTTCGTTGACCCCGGGGTACAGGCGCGTCATATCGTGGTTGTCAGCGATGAGCATCAGCCCCATGGGGTCTGGATACAAAAAATCGTCGGCGAGTACTTGATAGAGCTTGACCAAGCCCTTGTCCCAGCGCTCTTCCTCATTGACCGCTTCCCTGATTGCCTGTTGCAACGGGAAGTCCATCAGTTGCGGTGCACCCGAGTCGTAGCCGTCGTGATTTTGCTTTCCCTTTTGCCAATAGGAAATCGTCGCCGGATTCATCGACCATTCCTCACCCACGATACTCATGTTCGGATACTCAGCGCGTACGCGCCCGGTAAACGTGGATAAAAACGCACGATCGTTGTAGGGCCAGGTATCGACGCGGATACCTGAAAGATCTGCTGTCTCGATCCACCATAGGATGTTCTGAATGAGGTAGGTTGCTAACAGCGGGTTCTGCTGATTCAGATCGGGCATTGTTGGCACGAACCAACCCGTGGTCATCTCTTCCTTATCGAAATCGGATGCATACGGGTCCTGGTGAGCTTCCCGGCGATGGTTAGTCGGTGAGAACTCGGCATCACGATTAATCCGGTCTTTGGTCGGCAAGTCATACATCCATGGGTGCTCGGAGCCGATATGGTTTGGCACAAAATCATGAATGATGCCGATCCCGCGCTTCCTCGCACCACGACTCAGCTCGACATAATCAGCGTTGCTTCCTAAGCGCGCATCGACGCGATAGAGGTCGGTAACTGCGTAACCGTGGTAGGAGCTGTCCTTTTGGTTGTTCTCCAAGACGGGTGTCATCCAGAGCTGCGTCATTCCGAGCTCGGTGAAGTAGTCGAGATTTTTTGTGATCCCCGCCAAGTCACCACCGTGTCGCCCATAGGGGTGCTGTCCATCCGCCGGCTCATGGAGGTGATCAACTGTGTCGTTGCTGGGGTCACCGTTTGCGAAGCGATCGGGCATGATGAGATAGACGGCATCCCTTGCAGTGAATCCTTGTCGATCACTCGAGTTTTCCCGCCTCGCTTGGAGAGCGTAAGACATCTCCGAGGTGGTCCCGTCTGCGGCGGTATACACAAATTCCACCGTTTGCGGCTCTGCGTCTGCCGCGATCGTCAGGTCAACGAATAGGTAGTTTGGGCTATCACCGCTGGTCACTTGGCTAATTGTCACGTCACCCGATTTACTAACGAGGCTACCCGAGCGAATGTCGTTGCCGTACATCATCAGCTGAAGCGACGGATCAGTCATGCCGACCCACCAGTTAGGCGGGTCAACACGATCGACAGCGGCGCCAGCCGTTTGGCTGGAAATGCTGCCGAGCAGCGCGAGAAGAACAGTGGCCTTCAGGTTCATAGCGTTGCCTCCAACTGCAACAGAAGGGTCTTTAACGACTTTCCCTGAGTTATTGTTTGATCAGGCTGATAGCAAAACCAACACCATCAGCCATCATCACGTCTAGGGTTGAGTCTGCGGTGACCGTCATGGTCTCGATGACTGCGTCGTAGGGGTGAGTCTCCCAATCTGCCTCGGGACCGTCCCGGTAAACGGTGGCGGTATAGTTGCCTTCGCCCAAGAAGCTGAAATCAAGCGTTACAGACCGCGCGTCTTCGTTGGTAATGCCGCCAACAAACCAATTGTTTGAGCCCCGCTCCTGGCGCGCGTAAACCACGTATTCGCCAATTTCACCTTCCAGCGGCAATGACTCTTCGCAGTCTGCGGGCACGTCTTTGATAAACTGAAAGAGGTCGTGCTTGGCGGAATAATTACTCGGTAAGTCGGCCGCCATCTGCAGGGGGCTGTACAGAACGACCATCAATGCCAACTGCTTGGCGATGGTGGTGCGGATACGTTCACTCGCGTTCATCCCTTTAAACGTAACGTCAAACACGCCAGGGGTGAAATCGAGCGGTCCGCCCATCATTCGAGTGAAGGGCAAGATGGTGGTGTGCGCCGGCTGATTTCCCTCGGACCAGGCGTTGTATTCCTGTCCTCGCACGCCCTCACGGGTCATGAAGTTGGGGTAGGTGCGTCGCAGCCCAGTCGGTTTGATGGGCTCGTGCATGTTGATGCCAATCTTGTATTAGGCGGCCAGCTCGATCGACTTCTGATAATGATTCACCATGAACTGGCCATGGTTCCACTCATAGACTAGGAACTGGTCATTGTCATTATCACTGCCGTGGACGTCGTGGCGTGGATACCTATTTGAAAAGCCGACATAGCCAGTCTTCAGATGATTAACGCCGAGCTCTTGGTAGAGCGCGTAGGCATCTTCCATTTGATCTTCGTAGTTCTTTATGCCGCCTGACGTCTCATTATGGAGAACGAGGTCGACATTCTTTTCCTGTGCGTAGGCTGCCACTGCTTCGAGGTCGAAAAAGGGTTGTGCTTCCGTGAAACTGAAAAGATCAGCGTTGGCGATCCAGTCGCCATCCCAACCGATATTCCAGCCCTCAACGAGGAAACCATCCAGGCCATGCTCTGAGATGAAGTCGATATGGCGTTTGGCTTCCGCCGTCGTTGCACCGAGGATGTCGCCCGTTGCCCAGCTGTTTTCGCCTACGTGCATACCCCACCAAATGCCCATGTAAATACCGGGCTTCACCCACGAAACATCGCCAAGTTTGTTGGGTTCGTTGAGGTTGAGAATGAGGTT
This sequence comes from Halieaceae bacterium, assembly GCA_038143085.1. Lineage (GTDB taxonomy): Bacteria > Pseudomonadota > Gammaproteobacteria > Pseudomonadales > Halieaceae > Luminiphilus. Next base: position 44,334 of record JAYQLG010000003.1, on the reverse strand, counting down.
GGATGACAAGAGTTCCGTCGCGGAGTCAGTCACCTGAATGGTGCGCCACGGTGTTTTAAACGCGCCGCTTCTCCGCACTCTCACACCGTCGTAACCGGTGACCAATTCGCCTTTCAATACGCTGCTTTGGGTGCCTCGCAGCACCATGCTTGAGTAATCTATCAACGAGGCTTCGTGAATCGTGACGTAGCGATCCGTACTGTCGAGAAGAGTCAGCGGTGTATGCGCGCTTTTAACGTCAGCGACGTCCGTCTTGAAGTACTCGTACTCGTAGCGATCTTTATTGTAAGCAGGGTTCCAGAATGTTCTATCGCTTGGATTAGCGATATCAAACTCGGTTAGTTCGTTCGTGATGAGTAGCTCACCGTCCTTGAAGTCACCGGGAAATTCAAAACGGAATCCGATGCCCTCACCGAACACTCGGACACGCAAGATCAGCTTTCGCTTGCCGTCACTGAGGGTGAAACTCTGTTCGTTGTGATGGTCTCTGATAACACGGCGTTCGCCCCAGGGTTGTTCCCAAAGCAGATCTGTAGCGTCAGATTCACCTGGTAAGACCGAAAGTGCGTCGGTGAAGTTCGCTGCGTTTGCAAAGGCAAATCCGAGCCGGCTCTCGTTGATGACGGGTGTGCCCTGGTCACTGACGGAGTAGTGAACTCGCCCTAGGCCATCACTGCTTATGTGAAACGCCAGCTCACCGTTTGGTGCGGCAACGGTATAGACCTCAGGGTCTTTGGCACAGCTCGACAACAGAGCCACACACACTACACCCAAGACAGACGCACGAATCATCCTAACCCCCATTATTTTTTTGAGTGATCATACATCCTGTGCTTTATTTCGGCACCGTGATGTTAATTTTCTGGAGATTGTCGATTTTTTCTGCGTGATCGCCTGCCTTTTAGGAGGCAATTCAGTCAGTCATTTGAGTTAGTGTTGAGGTGCTGCTAGCGCCTTGCCAATAGAACGCATGAGACGACCGAGCATCTATTGGGCTTTCTATTGAACCTTCAAGCTATTGAGCCTTCAAAAAAGCGTCGTGACTTGGCAACTTTTCAACGGCGCTTCCTAACAGCGATCGCAGATCACGAAACAAGCCTTCGAGCTGATCGCGGGTGATGCTGTGTGCCAGTGGGTGGTAGTCCTCGGGCACCAGCCGTTGACCAATCATGACTTGTTGCCAGGCTATTTCGTGGAACAGTTCGTCGCCCTCTTTAAACACCTTGCCCGAGCTTTTGAACAAGTCTATGCGGTGTGCGAGCGTGTCGGGGATATCCATATTGCGACAGTCGACCCAGAACTGGCTGTCTGTGCGCTGGTTAACCTTGTAGTGCAGGATGATGAAATCGCGGATGTGCTCAAATTCTATCTGCGATTGGCGATTGAATTCGTCGACTTCTGCTTCCTTGACGCCGTTGTGCGGGAAGTGTTGAACGAGTCGTCGCAAACCGGCCTGTATCAAATGGATGCTCGTTGATTCCAGAGGCTCCAAAAATCCACTCGCCAAGCCAAACGAAATGCAGTTTTTATTCCACTGCTTTTTTCTGCGTCCTGTTTTGAAGGGAATGTTGCGGGGCTCCGCCAGCGGTTCACCCTCAAGATGAGCAAGCAGCACCTGCCGCGCTTCATCGTCGGACATATAGTCACTGCAATACACGTGTCCATTGCCAGTGCGGTGCTGTAATGGGATATTCCACTGCCATCCTGCCGTGTGAGCGATCGATCGTGTGTAGGGTCTGATTTCACCTGTTGATACGGTAGGTACGGCCATCGCCCGATCGCAAGGTAGCCAGTGACCCCATTCTTCGTACCCGGTCTCAAGTGTCTGCTCGATCAAAAGTCCTCGGAAGCCAGAGCAATCGAGGAAAAGGTCGCCCTCGACCACAGCCCCCGATTCGAGCTCTACCGATTGGATAAAGCCGGTATCACTGCACTGATGGACGCGATTGATGATGCCCTCAACCCGTTCCACGCCTCGCGCCTCGCAAAATTTCCGCAAGTATTTTGCATATAACCCGGCGTCGAAGTGGTAGGCATAACTCAGCCCCGCTAGGTCAGTGCCCGGCAGCTGCTCAAGCTTTGCGAATTTGTTTTGCTTTGCTGTCTGGTAATTCAGCGAGAAGTCCCAGAAATCGGACTCAATACCCTCTTGTTGACTGCGTAACCAGAAGTTGTGGAAGGTGCAGAAAGCAAAGTCCTTCCCGATGTTTCCGAAGGCGTGCATGTAGCTATCGCCCTCTTGGCCCCAGTTCTCGAATTGAATACCCAGCTTAATACTGCCCTGGGTGGCCTTGAGAAACTCTGACTCCTGAAAACCGAGGGCGTTGTTGAAATTGATGATGGGGGGGATAGTGGCTTCGCCAACGCCGCCAATACCGATGTCATCTGACTCAACCAGTGTGACTGAAATGACTTTACCCAAGGTTCGCGCAAGCAGCGCCGCTGCGTTCCAGCCTGCGGTACCCCCACCAACTACCACGACTCGATTAATCGCGTGATCTGTCATTTTTATCTGCCCCCAATAAAAAAGCCCCGGCCGAGTAAACGGCGGGGGCTCTTAGGTTAGCTACTTTACTTAAAAGTTGTAACTAAACCCGACTGGGTAGTTTTCACCATACTCTTGGTAGTCGCGTACTTGGTCACCTTGCAATGACGTGAACGGCTCGTCAGTCAAGTTTACGCCCTGAGCGTAAACGCGCAGGCCTTCAAGTTAGCCATACCCGCCTCGGCAAAGTCATACGAAAGCTGTGCGTCTACGATAGTCTCACCCAGCATAGTGTACTGCTGTACGCTGAATCCAAGACCGTAGAGGTCGCCTTTGAAGTCGTCACGATGACGCATACTCAACCGAGCTTCAAAGCCGCCGTTTTCGTAGTAAACGGTCGCCTGTTGGATGCTGTCAGACAAACCCGGGAGCTCGAAATCCGAACCGCCTGGTGTTTTGATATCTGACTCAACACCTGTGTGGCTCGCGAAGATGCCCCAGCCGTCAAGGCTCTCGTGGATCATGCTCAGTGGCATAGCCAGAGAAAGCTCCCAACCTGTCAGCGTTCCGTCGCCACCATTAACTTTACCGTTAACGGTTGCTGTGGTGCTGCCATCAGGCGTTGACTGGCCGCTTGCCGCGAGGAAGTCAGAGACGTCGATCTCGGCTGCACCGTCGAAGATCCACTCTTTCAGATCTTTGTGGTAGAGCGCAATTGAGAAATAACCATCATCGGCGAAGTAGTTCTCGTACGTCAGGTCGATACCCAGTGCCTCTTTTGGCTCAAGCGAGGTGTTACCGCCACCGGCGCCAATGTAGTTGCCGTACTGGTCTGGTATCTGGCCAATGCCAATGCCAAACGACGCGTTCATCTCGTCCATACGAGGGCGAGACATGGTTTGCGCTACCCCGAGACGAATTGTCTGCTGATCGTCCAGTGCTACACGAAGGTTCATGCTAGGTAGTGTATTGCTGTAATCGTGCTTTACGGTCTGCCTGATCAGGTTGCCACCGCTCTGCGCAAAGGCATTGGATGACTGATCAGTCTGGATGTATCGCACACCAATATTACCGGTGACTTCTTTGCCTGCGATCTCAGTCTCTAAATTCGCCATAGCGAAGAAGGTCGTCACGTCTTCCTTGACGTTCCACTGATTACTCGCGTAGCTCGACTCTTCTAAGGTGAGGTCATAGAAGCCATCCCGAACCATTCCTCGCGAGTCATAGGCAATCATGTTGCCCATGCCGATGAAGTCGAGATTCACGCTGCCGAGGTAGTACTGGTCAGGAACGGCCAGCATCTCGGGGAAGGCGTTCAGTGTCATGAAGAAGTTTTCTGCCGTCTTCTTCTTGGTACGAGCGCGATGAGACACACCATACTCAACGCTTGAGATCATGCCCTTGTTCAGCTGCTGTGTAGCCGCAAGCTTCAGCGCATTCAGTTCATCGTCGATGTTAGGTGCGTTCAAGAAGCCATCCTGAGCTGTATTCTCAAACTCGGTGCCCGTTGCGTTGAACTTGTCGTTCAACGTTGACTGCCAACCCCAGGTCAATGGGCCACCCAATTGAATCAGGCTTGGGTCAGCATAGTTGAGACTGGCGTCGAAAGTAGCGCCAGTACCACCGGGCGCAAGGTTGTAACCAATCGTATCTGCTATACCGAGGTTGTTTCCGCGACCTGTACCTGCGTAGCTCTCGAACGAGAGAATTTCTCGCTCTACAGCTGAGCGGCTGACGTCGACCTCAATCTGCAGATCGTCGCTGTAGTCGAACATGGCGTTGAAGCCGAATTGGGTTAACTCCGCCTTACGCTCTTCGTAGTCGTTACGAACAACGACGCGCTGACCTTCCGTTGTACCGTTTGTAACAATACCGTTTTCAACGGAGTTGGCTGTTCTTGGCCAGCCCTGGCCCCAAGCAAACGGAATCTCGATACCACGCAAGATCTTTTCGTCCGCGAAGTCCACGTACAACATGTCAGCAGTCATGCTCAGACGATCGCTGGGTTCCATTTGCACGACCAACATCGTTGAATCGCGGTCCAGCGTTGAGGAGCGAACAAATGGCTTGGCGCCTCCAAGCATTGCCCCGGGACACGCTTGCTGACCACACCACCATTCGCCAGGGAAGCCCCATGAGTTCCATCGGTTCTCTTGGTTAGGCGACTCCATGGCTGCGTGAGCAAACGCGATACCGATTGAATCGTCGGCGAACTGGTTGATGTAAGAGAACGTTGCATTAATGCCCGTATCCTCTGAATCAGGGTTCAACTGTCCCAAGTTGTTGTACTCGTACTCGGCTTTGAGCTGCGTGCGTGCCTCTGTTTCCAGTGGCTTCAGGGTTCGCATGTCGATGACACCCGCGATGCCTTCTGCCTCAAGCGTGGCATTAGGTGTCTTATAGACGTTCACTTCGGCCATGATTTCCGAAGGATACAGATCGAACTCGACACCGCGGTTATCTGAGATAGAAACCTGCTCGCGACCATTAAAGGTTGTTGCACTCTCGTTCTCACCAAAGCCGCGAATACTGATGCGGCTTGCACGGCCATCAAGGCGCTGTGCGGCAAGACCTGGGAGTCGTGCTAGCGACTCTGCAATCGATGAGTCAGGTAGCTTACCGATGTCTTCTGCAGAAATGGATTCGATAACTGAGCTGTTGTATCGCTTGTTTTCGATCGAGTCGATCAAACTCTTTCGATAACCCGTGACGATTACTTCCTCCATGACCTCAGCTTCTTCCTGCGCTGCAGCAGGAAGTGCAACGGCCATGCCGCTGACAGCGAGAGCCACAGATACAGCACTCGCCAACCGCGAACGGTTGAAAGTCGTGTTCTTCATTTTGTGTCCCCTCAAAAGATGGAATGGTTTATGCAAACTACTGTTTTTTAATTATTCACAGCGGCACCACTGCTGCGTTGTCGTCAGGTTACTCTCAGCTAAAACGGCTGTACAAGGTTCCGCATCTTGATGTGTTAAAAAGCTGGAGGTTGCCGCTCATTTTTGCGATGTCTGAGGTCTGAGGGCCGCTGCCAAGCATTAAATACAACGCAAATCTTCAGCAAATTATAGTGACAACTTCATGTGTCAAATGTGCTGGAATCTGCTTCTGAGGAGTGCCATGCTAATAACCGTGCGTAGGCTTGGGCCACTGTGTGGATTCAGCCACCACACCATGAAATAACGATAAATTGAAGGTGTTGATATGAAGAGCAGAGCGGCGGTTGCCTTTAAAGCTGGCGCGCCTCTGGAAATTGCAGAGGTGGATGTTCAGGGACCAAGACCCGGTGAGGTCATGGTGGAAATCAAAGCAACGGGTGTGTGTCATACCGACGCGTTCACGTTGTCAGGTGATGATCCCGAGGGCGCCTTTCCCGCCATATTGGGCCATGAGGGCGCAGGCGTCGTTGTTGAGGTGGGCGAGGGTGTCAAATCAGTAAAGCCCGGTGACCACGTGATTCCTCTTTATACCCCCGAGTGCCGAGAGTGTAATTTCTGTCTGCACCCCAAGACGAATCTCTGCCAAGCCATTCGCGAAACTCAAGGTCAGGGCTTAATGCCTGATCACTCGAGTCGTTTTACTTTGGATGGCGAGCCAATTCTCCATTACATGGGTTGCTCGACATTTTCCAACTTCACCGTGCTACCTGAGATTGCGGTGGCAAAAGTTCGCGAGGACGCGCCCTTCGACAAGATTTGTTACATCGGCTGTGGTGTAACGACTGGTATTGGTGCCGTGGCGTTCACAATGAGGGTTGAAGCGGGCTCAACGGTCGCTGTCTTCGGCCTCGGTGGCATTGGTCTCAACGTTATACAAGGCGCTCGCATGGTGGGTGCAACGCGTATCATTGGTGTCGATTTGAACCCGACCAAGGCGGAGCTCGCGCGGCAGTTCGGTATGACGGATTTTGTTAATCCGAGCGAAGTGGAAAACGTCGTCGACCATCTGATTCAAATGACTGGTGGCGGCGTTGATTACAGTTTCGAGTGTATCGGTAGCGTGAATGTCATGCGTCAGGCGCTCGAGTGCTGTCACAAGGGTTGGGGGCAAAGCTGCATCATTGGTGTGGCCGGCGCAGGGCAGGAAATTTCCACGCGACCTTTCCAGTTGGTGACCGGAAGATCTTGGCGCGGTACTGCATTCGGTGGTGCTCGAGGTCGAACGGACGTCCCCAAGATTGTCGACTGGTACATGGAGGGGAAAATCAATATCGACGAGATGATTACCCACACCATGCCGCTCAATCAGATTAATGACGCGTTCCATTTGATGCATGAGGGTAAGAGCATCCGGTCGGTCGTGACGTTCTAGTAATTCGCGCTAGTAAGGCCAGTAAGTAAGGCGAGCGAGTAGGGTCATTTAACAGGGGCGATTGTCATGGGCTTGGAATTGTTGTCATCAAACCGCTGCTTTGCTGGCGAGCAGCGACGCTACCAGGCGGTGTCTAAAGCGTTGTCGGGAAACACGGTATTTTCCGTCTTCATGCCCGACTTTGCTGCTTCTAACCCGGTGCCAGTCCTCGTTTATCTGTCAGGACTGACCTGCACCGACGAAAATGCGGTGACGAAAGCGGGGGCGCAACGCGTTGCCAGTGAGCTGGGCATCGCTGTCGTATTCCCCGACACCAGCCCGCGGGGCGATGGCGTGGCAGATGATCCCGACGGCGCCTATGATCTGGGTCTTGGTGCCGGATTTTATATCAATGCGACTCAGTCGCCTTGGTCGTCCCATTACCAGATGGAATCCTTCATCGTTGAGGAGTTGCCTGTTCTACTCGGTGGTCTAGAGGGTCTAGATCTCACTCGCGTCAGTGTTTGCGGGCATTCAATGGGCGGACACGGCGCAATGACCCTGGCGCTTAAGCATCCGGGAACCTACCGTTCCGTGAGCGCTTTTTCGCCGATTTGCAATCCGACAGATTGTCCTTGGGGTCACAAAGCATTCACGGCCTACCTCGGTGAGGATCAAGCCGAATGGCAGCAACACGACGCCACTGCCTTGATTCGCTCCGGAGCCGCCCAGGTTCCGCTGTTAGTCGACCAAGGGGCTGGTGATGCATTCCTTCGCGACCAGCTAAAACCGGGTTCGCTCAAGGCTGCTTGTGATGCAGCGGGATTTCCACTGACGTACCGAGAGCATGATGGCTTTGACCACAGTTACTTCTTCATCGCCTCCTTTATAGAGGATCATCTTCGTTTCCACGCGAAGTTCCTACAGGCCTAACAGCCACTACTGGTGGACGCGTCGGTACTCACGCGGCGGGATCTGTTTGACTTTGGTGAAGGCTCTATTGAAGTTGCTGTAGCTTTCGAATCCCACACGGTCGCCAATGATTGAGATGCCCAGATTCGAGGTCTCCAAAAGACGGCAAGCGGTCTCTATCCTTCGCTCTGTCATGTATGTTACGAAACTACATTTGAAAACTTGCTTGAACCATCGACAAAACGCCGGTGTCGACAGATTACAAATCTGCGCCATTTCCTCCACATGAATGGGACGACTCTGATTTTGCGTGATGTGCTCAATGACCGTATTGAGACGCTTGCCGCTCCGATCGTCCATTTTTTCGGGAGAGAAATCGATCGATGACAGCCGCTGCGGGTGGCTATTCACCCGACACAGGCTGGCGAGCACCTCCAATACACCAATTGCTCTGGTTGCCGGCTCCTGGCGTTCAAGGCTCCGCAGTAATGATTGAGTTTTCTCTGGGACTTTCTTGAAGGATAGGCCATACCGTGCTTGCTCGAGAAGATGGCGTATAGGAGCAAATTCGGTGAAGCCATTCAGTACCTGTGGATTGAAATGGATAAGGATATTGTTTGTCTGGTCGTCGTCATCCGCATAGTTGAAGTCGTGAGGCAGAAACGACCCTGCGATCACTAACTGACCGGGCGAATAGCGCCCCACATAGTCCCCGACGATGCATTTTCCAGAACCCTTGGCTGAGTAAAAGATTTCGATTTCCTGGTGAAAATGCCAATAGGCATGGTTGCCCATTTGAGTCATTGATCTCACGCTGATGGATTGATCCTTACTCTGCTCGTCAAGTCGCTCATAAAATGGCAGCACGACAGCACCCCCTTAAATTTTTATTATTTTCTCCCCTCCACCTACCTTATGCGATTTCACCGTTAAATTCCTAGAGGTTAACGACTCATTTTTGGAGGTGTAGTGCCGGGTTGAGTTTTATGCTGTGTCGCAAATAAATAAAGTGCGGGCAGGGTGCGAGCGCCTCAGCGGCAATGGACTCTGCATGAGCGCTTCGGAAACAGTCCGTTCTATCTGGGTGGGGCCCCTAGCGGTGACAAGTACAAATTCGTTCGATTGGTGGCGTGGTGCTGCGCTATATCAGATATACCCGAGAAGCTTTTTTGATCAAAGTGGAAATGGCACGGGTGATCTCAAAGGCATCACTAAAAAATTGGACTACGTCGCCGATTTGGGCGTGGATGGTATTTGGATTTCCCCTTTTTTTACGTCACCCATGCATGACTTTGGATACGACGTCTCGGACTTTTGCGGTGTAGACTCCACGTTTGGCAGCATGGCCGATTTTGATGCGCTTGTAGATCGAGCCCATGGCCTCGGTCTCAAGGTTGTCATTGATCAGGTTTACTCCCATTCATCCGCCGATCATCCATGGTTCGTATCCAGCCGTTCTTCGCGCAATAACGACAAGTCCGATTGGTATGTGTGGGCCGATGCGCGCCCAGAGGGGTCACCTCCCAATAATTGGCAGTCAATTTTCGGCGGGCCAGCGTGGACCTGGGATGCGAGGAGGCAGCAGTACTATCTGCATAACTTTTTAAGTTCTCAGCCAGACTTAAATCTTCACAATCCCGAAGTTCAGGACGCTTTACTGTCAGTTGCAAAGTTCTGGCTAGACCGCGGAGTCGATGGCTTCCGTTTGGATGCAATTAATTACGGTATGCACAACATCGAGCTTCCGGACAACCCAGTGGCGGACCCGGGTCATTGGAGCGGGTTGCGGCCGGTTGACATGCAAAAGGCGGTCAATAACTGCAATCACCAAGACCTGCCCAAGTTCCTGGAGCGACTGAGGGCGCTGACCGATCAGTATCCTGCTCGCTTTACGGTGGCCGAGGTGGGTGGTGCGCAAACACTCAACGTTCGTCAGGAGTATACGAAGGGCCAAGATCGGCTAAATACGGCCTACGGCTTTGAATTCCTTTACCTTCCAGAGTTAGACGTTGAGGCATTTGCTCAAATCCTTGGCTCGTGGTCTAACGACCTCGATGCGGGTTGGCCATCTTGGGCCTTTTCCAACCATGACGTACCGAGGGTGCACAGCCGATGGTTGCAGCATCTGGATGATATCCACCGTGCCAAGCTTCTGGCGCTGTTGCTCATTTCACTGAGAGGCAATCTGTTCATCTATCAAGGCGAAGAGCTGGGTCTGCCGCAGGTTGATATTCCCTTTGAATTACTGAAAGACCCTGAAGCGCTCAGGAACTGGCCCCACACGCTAAGTAGAGACGGAGCGCGGACACCCATGCCCTGGTTGTCTGATGTGGAGCACGCGGGGTTCTCTCGTTGCATTCCATGGTTGCCAGTCCCCGATTGTCATAAGCAACGAGCGGTTGATTCGGTGGCGGGCATGCAGCTCCGCGATCATTTAAAGCAACTGCTTTCGATTCGAAATACGTGTCCAGAGCTTCGATGGGGACATCTCACTAATATTTCCGGAAGCGGCGACGTACTTCGCTTTCAGCGATTGCATGATGATAAATGCATTCAAGCGATGTTTAATTTTTCCAAGGAGAACGTTGTCGTTCCTGAAACTGAGATCGAGCAATCAATCGTATGGGTGGGAGAAGGCGACTCGTCGAAACAATTTACCGGTGTGCTGCCTCCGTTTTCTGGAGCCTTATACTACGCTTCGGTTCCGCATGCTTGATTGTATAGAAGCATCTTGGAAACGATTTTGTCGTGGAGATAACTGATGTCACACCTCAGAGCTTTTAGCTTTAGTCTCGTTGTTCCATTGCTGACACTTTTTGGTTGTGGTGCGTCTTCGTCGCTCGATGAAGCCGTCACGTCACTTCTTGAAGAAGACGTTGTCGCCCTAAAGCACTACCCCTTTATGACGGCCTACGTGGAGACGGCAGAGGGTGAGGTTCTGGTCTCATCGGCAGTCGCAAATCCAGATTTTTACGGGGATGCCAATGTTCCAGGGGTAGACGATTGGATGCGCATCTGGTCAATGAGCAAGTTGGTAACCATTGTGCTCGCGCTCGATTTAGCGGAGGACGGTGTGTTTTCGCTCGAGGACGAGGCCGCAAATTACCTCCCGGAGCTCGCCACACTCAAGGTGGCACGACCTCTGTCGGGTGGCACCATGTCAGAGGCGTCTGCACAGAGTTATGAATTAAATGCTACTGAAGACCGTGGACAGTCAGCCTGCGACTTTTCACTCGAGTCACCCAGCCGCGCGATGACTATCCGCGATTTGATGGTCCACACGGCCGGCTTTTATTACGCGACGACGAATCTGCCTTGCCTTGATGAAGCTCAAGCTGCACTCGAGTTGCCGCTCGCTAAGTCGGGTGAGGAATGGATGCAGGGCATTTCAAGGCTGCCGCTCATACAATCACCTGACGAGGGCTATTACTACGGACTGAATACCACCGTTCTCGGCTTTTTGATGGAGCGGGCAACGGGCAAGTCACTACAGACATTACTTGAGGAGCGTGTACTCGAGCCTTACGGCATCGAAGGCTTAACTTTCCTGCTCCCCGAGTCCGCCGTCTTGCCACCCAGAGTGTCGGGTATTGACGGTGAGCTTCGTCTAGCCACGCCCATGGAGCTAGACATTTTTGGGGGTCACCAGCCGCCCTATGGTAGCGACACCACGCTTTTTCTGGGCGGTGAGGGCCTTGTGGCGACGGCGCCCGGATTTGCAAAGTTTCTGCGCGTCGTGTTCTTTAGCAACGCGAATGGCGTTGAGCCACTACTTGAAGACGCATCGATCACTGCCATGACGAGCCCGCAGAGCAATGCGGACGGTGGGTGGGGTGCGATGGGTTATGCGCTCTGGCTATCGAACGGGCGACGACCGGACGACACCTATGGTCGCGCCGATATTTGGACAGGAGGTGGCTATGAGGGAACTCGTTACTGGATTAATCCTACCGAGGGCCGCGTTGGGGTCATCATGACCCAAGTATTTATGCCTCCGGCATCAGGTGTCTCGATTGAAGACAAGCTCCGCGACCTCTTAGACTCTCCGGTATCGAGTCGCTAGATCGCTAAGAAGAGATCCAGGCCGCTCAGCACCAAAATAAGCCGAAGAATCAGTTTCGAGCGCTTATCGAGCGCATCGAACTGCTTTTTGAGTTCAGCCAACTCCTCTTTTGCGGTGTCGCTAGCGTCAACGATTTTCTCGCGGCTTGCGGCAATTGCGCCCGCGGCAGCAACACCCGCCGTTGATACGCCCATGGCGCGGAGCAAGCGTCGGCGGCTCAGTAGTGATGTGTCAGTTTGGTCGTCGGTCATAAGTGTAGTTACGGGAATCTCTCTAATTAAGACTGATTAAACACGGGTTTTCGTTTCTCGAGGAAGGCGGCCATCCCCTCCTGCGAATCAGGCGTCCCAAGCGTGGCAGCGACGGCCCGTTTTTCGTCTTCAATGGATTCATCGAGGGTTTTGGTTTCAAACCCGACGATGGTGTCTAGCACCGCTTTCACTGCTAGGCGAGGTTGCGCAGCCAGCTCTTCACCGAGTGCCTGTGCCCGCGCCTTTAACTGCTCAAGCGGAACCACCTCCGTCACGAGACCCATCCGCAGTGCTTCGTTTCCATCGATTTTACGGGCGCGCAAAATCATATCGAGTGCATGCGATCGACCCACGACACGGGGAAGGCGGGCTGATCCGCCCCAGGCAGGAACACTGCCTAAATCCATCTCGGGCAGGCCTATTTTTGCGCCTTCGCTCGCTGCGATACGAAAATGGCAGGCCAGAGGTAACTCCAGTCCAGCACCCAGGCAATAGCCAAAAAAGGTGGCGATCGCGGGTGTCCCACCGTTTTCGATCATGTCCAGAACACGATGGCGTTGGGCGAAAAATGCTTCCGGACTGCCTGCGCGCTTGATGCCCTCGGGGATTTGTCTGAGATTCATGCCAGCGGAGAAGTTTGCAAGGCCCTCAGCCGTGAACACGATGGCGCGAATGGCATCATCAGCGAGTACCTCGGGCAGCTGTTCCTCCAGACGATCGATGTAACTCACCGGCATGAGATTGAAGGGTGCATCGTTAACACTGAAGGTCGCAACGTGATTGGTAACTGAATAAAGATAGGGATCGTTCGTCACTGTGTTCTCCGTTTCAGGGCCACTGTTGGCGTTTTAGTCAGTAAGCCACTTGTACATTACAAAGGCATCGACCAGTCCCAGTGTCGGATGGTTAAAGGCGCGCGGCAAGGTTCCGACAACATCGAAGCCCAGTTTTTTCCAGAGTGCGACGGCGACGTCATTACTGGAGGCGACGAAGTTGAATTGCATTGCGTTGAAACCCATTGCGACTGCCACGCCTTGTGAGTGCTCGCACATTTGTCGCGCGATACCCATGCCGCGGGCGACGGATGAGACCATGTAGCCGCAGTTACAGACATGCTTGCCCGGTCCTTCTTGGTTGGTTTTGAGGTAATAGGTTCCAAGAATCTTACCATCGTGTTCAAACACGAAGGTGCGGTCAGGCTTGGTCATCCAGAGGGCTTCGGCCGTCGGCTCATCCGTGTCTGCGGGGAAGGCATAGGTGTTACCGGCGCGAACGATTTCCTCAAAAATAGGCCATATGGCTGGCCAGTCGCCGGGCAGGGCGTCTCTGATCATGGGCTGTGGTAGTCGTTAGAACAGCGTGTAGATGAAGGGTGCCAACGCCGAGCCCTGGGTCATGACCACGAGAATGCCGAGCAACAGCATGATGCCGATGATGGGTGCCATCCAGAGCTTCTTTCGCTCACGCATGAAGCCCCATAGGTCTTTTAAGAGATCGAGCATCAGTAAGGCCTCTCGAAGTGATCATTGGGCCGAACGGCACTGGCCACACGATAACTATCAGTGTTCTTGCCACCGGTGGTGCGGGCTAACGCATCGCGACCGAAGAGTTTCATGACAAGCCCCGTGGGTACAAACAACGCGTAGTAAAGCACGAACATGATGATGCGCGTATTGATAAAGGCAGCAATTAGACCAAAGCGCATCCATCCGCGATAAAAGGGCGTTAGTGCGGTAGGAGCAAGCAGCGCCAATGCGGCGAATATCAGCGCCACCACCCACGGCCACAGAGGAAAGCTGTAGCCGAGAAGAAAGGGCAGCAGCAGGCCGAAAAGTAATACGAGGATGGCGCCAAACAAGAGGCCAAACTGACGAAGTTCTGGACCACTCATAGTTGTGTTTGATTCTGTAGTCATTCGTTAACCGTCAGTCCAGCTGGAACTCTTCTTTCCACGATTCGTCATCTTCCCAATGAGGTTGCTCGCTTTTCAGTAGTATGGCGTTTTCTAACACTAGGACATCCATTTCCGTCCGCATAAAGCAGCGATAGGCATCCTCAGGCGAACAAACGATAGGCTCGCCCCTAACATTGAAAGACGTATTAATGAGTATCGGGCAGTCAGTGAGCGCCTCGAACGCCGTTAGTAAGGCATGGAAACGCGGATTGGTATCGGGATGCACAGTCTGCAACCGTGCCGAGTAATCGACGTGCGTAATGGCCGGCACGGTTGATCTGGCCACATTGAGCTTTTCGATACCAAACAAAGCCTTCTCCTCGTCGGACATGGCAATACGGTGCTCGTCTTTTACGGTTGCGACTTTGAGCATGTAGGGGCTGTCGTAGTCAGTGTTGAACCAATCAGTGACTGCGTCCGCTGCAATCGCTGGCGCAAAGGGGCGGAAGCTCTCGCGATTTTTGATCTTTAAATTCATTACCGACTGCATCTTGGGTGACCGCGCATCACCGAGAATGGATCGAGCGCCAAGCGCTCGTGGACCGAATTCCATGCGTCCATTGAGCCATCCAACCACCGCACCTTTGGCTAAAGCCGACGCAACCTCGGGCATCAGCAGATCATCGCTGACCCACCGATACGGTGCGCCGATAGTCTCAAGACAGGATTCGACGGCGACCCGATCGAATGCTTTGCCGAGGTAGGCTCCGCGCATGGAGTCAGTTTGATCATCCGCGACACGGGGTTGATCCAAATACTGATGCCACGTGGCGAGCGCCGCACCGAGAGCACCTCCCGCATCGCCAGCGGCGGGTTGTATCCAGACACTGCGAAAGGGACCTTCTCGATCGAGGCGGCCGTTAGCCACACAGTTGAGTGCGACACCACCGGCGAGGCATAGGTGCTCCGTGCCGAGTTCTTTGTGGATCGTATTCGCCAGCTTCAAGACAATCTCTTCAGTGACAACTTGTATCGATGCGGCGATGTCCATTTCACGCTGAGTGAGCTCCGCCTCCGGTTGTCGTGGTGGACCCCCAAATAGCCGATCGAATCGACGATTGGTCATCGTCAAGCCCGTCGCGTAATTAAAGTAGCGCATGTCGAGTCTGAAGGTGCCATCGGGCTTGATGTCGATGAGATGCGCTTTGATGAGGTCTACGTACCGGGGTTCCCCGTAGGGCGCAAGCCCCATGAGTTTGTATTCACCTGAATTGACCTTGAAGCCCGTGTAATAGGTAAAGGCCGAGTAAAGGAGACCCAGAGAATGTGGGAATTGGATTTCCCACTGTGGCGTCAGTGTTGATTCGTCGCCTAGCCATACCGAGCTGGTCGCCCATTCTCCGACCCCGTCTAAACACAGCACCGCTGCTTTCTTAAATGGGCTGGCATAAAAGGCGGATGCCGCATGCGAACCATGGTGTTCGTGAAACAAGAGAGGTGGTAAGTCTGTTTGTTCCAGCTCTGATAAGGCAGCTAGCTCCCGTTTTAACGTCACTTTTAAGAACAGCTTTTCCTTGAGCCAGATGGGTATGGCCATGACAAATGATCGGAAGCCCTTCGGTGCAAACGCTAGATAGGTTTCGAGCAATCGCTCGAACTTGACCAGTGGTTTGTCGTAGAAGGTTATGTAGTCAACCTCATCGAGACTCAGTCCCGCCTCATCGAGGCAATAGGCAATGGCATTTGCAGGAAACGCGGCGTCGTGCTTTTTTCGGGTAAACCGCTCCTCCTGAGCCGCTGCCACAATGCATCCGTCCACCAATAAGGTGGCAGCGCTGTCGTGGTAGTAGGCAGAGAGGCCAAGCACATTGATTGATTTGGTCATTGGAGGTTAACTACCGCCGCTCTTGGGAAAAACAGGTGCGTTGACTAAGGTATAGCGCACGAACGAAGGATAGCTATAAGTGTCGAACATGCGAAACAAACTGTTTACGATCATAACGGTTGTAGTCATCCCAGTGCTATTTTTTGTCCTGGTCGAATTTGCTTTGCGGTTGGTGGGCGTTGGCACCCATTACCAGTATTTCAATCAAATCGACATCGACGGTGAGGCGTTCTATCAGGAGAACCCGGACTTCGCCGATCAATTTTACCCGCCATCGCTAAACGTAGGACCCCTGCAGAATACCTTTGCCGCCGAGCGCTCGGACGACCGTCTGCGAGTCTTTGTATTGGGTGGTTCTGCTGCCATGGGCTTTCCGCACAAAAATCACGGCGTCGATCGTCTACTGGCTGCGCAGTTGAGGGAGCTGTTCCCAAACAAGGACGTCGAGGTTGTGAATACCGCAATGACCTCGGTCAATTCACATGTGGTCTACCAGGTCGCCAAGACCTTACCCGCCGAATCTGCAGACGTTGCAGTGATCCTTATGGGGAACAATGAAGTGGTCGGCCCCTACGGACCGGGAACCTTTAATCAGAACTTTCTCTCGAGCTTATCGGCCATCCGCGCGCTGCAGGCGCTGAAGCGGACACGCCTCTGGCAACTCTTGGATAGCGCATTGTCTGAAGTGCAAAGCAGTGATGCCAAAGCGGACCTCGAGTGGCAGGGTATGCAAATGTTTGTCGACAATGGCGTAGCGGAGGATGACCCACGTATGTCAGCCGTCTATGAGCATTTCGAGGGCAATCTGCGGGATATTGTTGACACCCTAGATGCCAAGGGTATGCACGTTGTGCTCTCCACGGTGCCAGTTAACCTGCGTCAGTCAGCCCCCTTCCTGTCGGTCAGTCGGGATGACATCTCCGCCGGTGATGAGACCAAACTAACGGCACTCCGAGAGCGCGCAGAGCTGCAGGCGCTGAATGGTCGCTGGCGGGAGGCACAAGACCTTTGGCAACAGGCGATTGCTCTTGATGCCGGTCATGCCGACTCGCACTTTCAGTTGGCCACTAGCCTTGAGAACTTAGGCGAGTACGCGTTGGCACGCTCGCACTATGAGCGAGCTTTAGATCTCGATGGGCTCCGCTTCAGAGCGGATACACGCATCAATGCGATTATCGAGGGAGTGGCGCGCGAGTACGACTCAAGTCAGGTGAGTTTCGTGCATAGCTCCAAGGGCTTCGACCGGGCGAGTGCACCCTACGCACCGGGCTGGGACTTGTTGGTTGAGCACGTTCACTATGATTTTTCGGGTAACGCAGTCCTCGCGCGCATTTTTGCGCGTGCAATTGCACGACACCTCTCACCGACGACGCCACCAAAGCTCCTAAAACCTGAGGAAGTGGCTGCGCGCATCGGGTTTCCAAACCACGAGACCATCGAAAATCTGAAGAACCTACAGGGCATGGCAAAGCAGCCACCGTTTCCGGGGCAGAGCAACTATCAGGACTACTTGGCTTTCCTGGCGACGGAGCTCTCTTCTGTTACGGCTGAGGTAGGAGAGCCTAAAGACGTGGTTCGTCGGCGTCAGCAGGTGCTGGTGGATGGCGAGGGTGACTGGAAGCTCCATTTCGAAATGATCGCTTTGGCAAGACATCTCAAGAACAAGCAGGCGCAGTACTATCATCTCGATCAACTGTTCAAGCTGTATCCCCATAACCGTGAGAGCTACATCAATCTCGCCACCCTGCTGAGTCAAGATGGGCGATGGGCGGAGGTGATTCCTCTGCTGGAGCGATCATTGAGTTACACGCGGGGCCGTGAGGAGCTGATCGTCGAGGCTGTTGGTTGGCTAGGTACCGCGCATTTGAAAACGGGTAACACCGTCGAGGCCACTGAGCTATTGCTCTCTATCCCGGAGAATTACCCCGATCAAATAGGCATGAGTCTTCGAGCTTACGGCAACCTCATTAAGCACAGTGTGGATAGCAGTGATACCCAGACGACACAGCAATACCTGACTTCGCTTGAGAATTATGCCAACACACTCGTCGCGTCCGGGGCGAGTGATAATTACCCACGGCTGAATCAGCGAATGACGCAACTCATGACCATGGGGGGTGACAAGGCAGGTGCTGCGCGGTGGCGCGTGGGGCGCTAGACCCTTATTTGCATCACCAAACTTTGCCTCACGTCTCATTCTTCGGTTAAATCAGTGTCACTAGCACCTCTCGGAGCGAGCAAGATGACCGACGCATTAATCGAAAAAACGCAGGAGCGAGGTGTGCTCTGGCTGACGCTAAACAACGCTGATCAGCGCAATCCGCTATCCAGCACCATGCTTGCTGAGATCACCTCATCGCTGGAGACCGCATATGACGACAGCGAGATACGCTGTATTGTCATAGCAGCGCACGGTCCGGTGTTTTCTGCAGGACATGACCTGACCGAGATGGCACGACGGTCAGATGAGACCAGTGAGGCGTGGAAGCGTCGCGTTATGGATGTTCTTGAAGCCTGTGCCGCGATGATGCAGCGCATCGTCCACGGTCCCAAAGCAGTTATTGCCTGCGTCCAGGGCACGGCAACGGCGGCGGGCTGTCAGCTGGTATCGGCCTGCGATATGGCCATCGCTTCTAGTGAGGCTCGTTTCTGTACCCCGGGTGTGAACCTCGGTGCTTTTTGCACGACACCCTTGGTTGGTATTGGTCGCAATCTCTCAAGAAAGCACGCACTCGAAATGGCGCTCACGGGGGAGTTTTTCGATGCGGCTGATGCGGAGCGCTTTGGGCTAATCAACCGGTACGTGCCCTCGGAACAGGTGTTGGCCGAGACTCAACGACTCGCCGAGCGGATTGCTTCGCGTTCACCGCAGAGCATTCGAGATGGTAAGACCGCTTTTTACACGCAGATTGAAATGCCGCTCAATGACGCCTTCGAGCACGCCAACCAGGTCATGGTTGAGGCGATGACCTCCAATGAATCTCGCCAAGGTGTGAAG
This sequence comes from Halieaceae bacterium, assembly GCA_038143085.1. Classification (GTDB taxonomy): domain Bacteria; phylum Pseudomonadota; class Gammaproteobacteria; order Pseudomonadales; family Halieaceae; genus Luminiphilus. The sequence goes on along the minus strand of JAYQLG010000003.1, from coordinate 25,556 downwards.
GCGTTTTTCGAAAAGCGCACTCCCGATTGGGGCTGAACTCGTGCTGATCGAGACCGATGAGGGGCTCGCCAATCTCCTGAGGACTGTGCGCCATATTGCGCTGGTGGGTGCGAGTCATAAGCCCGAGCGCCCGAGCTATCAGGTCTTGGAGTTTCTCCTGAAGAAGGGTTATCGAGTGACCCCTGTCAATCCAGGCCTCGCCGGTCAATGCCTTCAGGGGCAGACCGTGGTAGGTGCTTTGCGTGATATCCATGACCCTGTCGATTTAGTCGACATCTTCAGAGATGGCAGCGCCTTGCCGGATCTGGTCGATGAGGCTGTTGCGATAGGAGCCCCGTCTCTGTGGACACAGTTAGACGTTAGACACCCCGCGGCCGAGCAAAAGGCACTGGACCAGGGGCTGTCTGTCGTTATCGACAAATGCCCCGCCAAAGAGTGGCCGCGGCTCGAAGCTCGCGGCCTGCTTTAACGGGTCGCAAAGGCACAGGTAGTTTCCAGCTACAATCTGAGTACCGAGTCCGCTGTGACTTACAGGCTATTGCCTTTTGTTTCCTCGAGCTGTGACAACGACCAGAGGGTCAACAGCGCGGCAATTGCAATGTAGACCGACACGTAGAAGATGCCGAAGCTGTCCCACAGCAGAACGGCAATCGTAGGTGCAAGTGCGCCGCCGAGAATGGCTCCGATTTGATAGCCCAGTGAAGCGCCCGAATAGCGAACTTCAGTGCTAAATAACTCAGTGAAGTAAGCGGCCTGCGGTCCATATTGCATACCGAGGAAAAGCAGGCCCATGGTAATTGCTAAGCAAATGAACAGAGCATTGCCAGTGTCAATCAGGGGGAACAAAGCGAAGCCCCATACCCCGGTGAGGATGGCGCCCCAACGGTAGACATTTTTCCTGCCTATCTTGTCTGATAAGCCTGAAAAGTAGAACTGTGTAGGCACCATAATGGCCGCAGCGACAAGCACTGCAGTCAGCATTAGGTCTTTAGACAGCATCAGGTTGGGGGACTGCATCCCGTAGGAGATAACGAAGGCAATGAGAATATAAAAAGTGACTTGGACGGAGAGAAAGGCACCCGCAGCCAACATGATCCGCTTTGGATACTTTCTTATGGCTTCTATGACGGGTGAGCGCTTAACCGTCGCAATCGGTTTGTCTGCCTCTGATTGCGCATTGCTGAGCGACCGAAACGCCTCGGTATCCTCGATCTTGAGCTGAATGTACATCGAGATACCAATCAGGACGATGCTAGCAATAAATGGGAGTCGCCAACCCCAGTCCATGAATGCCTCATCACTCATCGAGCTGCTAACGCCAATGAATGCAAGATTTGCCAGGACAACGCCAATGGGTGCACCCGCCTGAGCATAGGCTCCGTACCATCCGCGTTGATTTGCTGGTGCACTCTCGGTTACGAGCAACATGGCTCCGCCCCATTGACCACCGATAGCTAATCCTTGAACAAATCGCAGCAGAACAAGTAGCACCGGTGCAGCGATACCAATGGACGCATAGGTGGGTAAGAACCCTATTAGCGTCGTGGTAATACCCATCATCATTAGCGCGACAACGAGTGTTCGTTTTCGCCCGATACGATCACCGAAATGGCCAAAAACAATCCCCCCAAGTGGTCGAGCCAAAAAGCCAACTGCCAGAGAGCTGAAGCTAATTAACAGGGCTGTAGTGGGGTCTTCCTGCGGGAAAAATGCTATTGGGAAAATAACCGCCGCCGCAGTCGCATATAAAAAGAAGTCGTACCACTCAATGCTGGTCCCTGCTAGAGAAGTCAGTGCGACCCGACGCATATTCTGCTGCTGATCCTGCCCTATTGTGTCACTCATTGTTCGATCTCTCAGTCTGGGTTTTTATTGTTAGTTCATTCATCGGCAAGCAATGAATTAACTGAATCGTGGATATGCTGCCCCGCATATCGGTGTTCATCTAATAGCGAGATGGCGCGTGGGTCAATGGCGAAGGGTCTGCGATCGGCGTGCTTAGGGTGGGTTACGGGCGCTGAAAAGGCATATAAAAAGTCCACGACTGTTCGGCTGCTGATGTCGATCTGTGCAATCATTGCGCCACGAGTCTCGAAGAATAAGTGAAAGCCATACCATGGACGCAACCACCAACGCACCGTTTTATGACAAGACCAGCACCTTGGAGCGGCAGCGCAACTTCATCAACGGCGATTTTGTTTCATCCTCATCGGGGGACACATTTCAAACGCGGCACCCGGGCACGGGCCATGTGATCTGCGATGTGGAGGTCGCCGATAGTCTTCTTGTCGATGCAGCCGTGGCCTCAGCCCATGCGGCGTTTGCAGCCTGGTCGGAAACACCGGCTGCTGAGCGCGGTGCAATTTTGCGACGTGCGGCGGCGCTTCTGAGAGAGAGAAATCAGGAGCTTGCGGAGCTAGAGACACTCGATACGGGTAAAGCCATTCAGGAAACAAGCGTGATAGATGTCATCAGTGGCGTCGAAGTGCTCGAGTACTATGCGAGTGTTGCGCAGAGCCTGCATGGGTCGCATGTTGATCTTCCGCCTGAGGCCTTCGCGATCATGCGACGTGAACCTCTTGGGGTGTGTGTCGCGATAGGTGCATGGAATTACCCCATTCAGATTGCTTTGTGGAAGTCAGCACCGGCACTAGCCTGCGGGAACACTATGGTGTTCAAGCCCTCTGAGGTGACGCCTCTCACGGCGTTAAAGTTGGCTGAAATATACCGAGACGCGGGACTGCCGGAGGGTGTTTTTAATGTTGTCTTGGGCGCCGGTGAAACAGGCAGTGCGCTGGTACAGCACCCGGATGTTGCAAAGGTGTCGCTGACAGGCTCGGTCGCTACCGGTAAACGTGTCGCCGCCATGGCAGCAGAGACAATGAAGAAGGTGACCCTCGAATTAGGCGGTAAATCGCCCATTGTGGTCTTTGATGATTGCGACTTTGATAGTGCTGTTAACGCGGCATTGGCCGGAAACTTCTACTCGACAGGACAGGTTTGCTCGAACGGCACTCGCGTGTTTGTTCATGAGGCGATCTACGACGCATTTGTTGACGAGGTGGTAGCGCGTTCCAACGCGATTGTCGTGGGTGATCCCTTTGATCCGGGAACCCAGATGGGGCCACTCGTGTCACAGCAGCAATTGGACAAAGTGGCGGGGTACCTGTCTGAGGTTCGAGGCGCAGATGACGTCAGTCTCTTGTGTGGTGGTAATACTGATTTTGAAGCCCCGCTCTCGAATGGCTACTACGTTTCACCGGCCGTGGTGGTGACCGACAATGAAGATCATTCGGTGGTTACCGATGAGGTGTTTGGCCCCGTGATGACGGTGCTGAAATTCTCTGATGAAGCGGATGTGGTCAATCGTGCTAATGCCACGCGTCTAGGACTCGCTGCTGCTGTCTTTAGCCAGAATTTTTCCTTGGCTCATCGAGTAGCCAATGCCTTGCAGGCCGGTATTGTCTGGATCAACGAATACAATATTACCCCTGCGGAAATTCCGTTCGGTGGCTACAAAGAGTCAGGCATTGGCCGTGAAAACGGGTTGCAAACGATTGAGCACTTTACTCAAACAAAAACGATTTATGCCAACTTGGGTAAGGTCGAAAAAACCTATTGAACGACGCGATGCTCCAGCCCCTGCCGCCAGCCAACGAGCGCAGAATGACCTTCTGATGAGTACGCTGATGCGCCCCTTGGTCTTCTTTTTTTTCCTGCTGATACAGGCATCGGCAGGCTTACATCGACCCTGGGCGTATGCCAGACTGCTGTTGCCAGTGCTGCTTAGCATGGGGGTGCTCATGGCTCAGGTGACCTTTGCAGATCCCGACACTCCGGATGACGGGGTCGTTGTGAACAAAATGCCAAAAACACTGTTTGTTATCGTTGATGGTATCCCCGCCGACGTCATCGAGCGTGTGAGCACGCCAGGTATCGATGCTGTCGCTGCCAAGGGTTCATATCAGCGGGCTTACGTTGGAGGCGACCTCGGCACGCCGACTGAGAGCCCAACAATCTCTGCCGTTGGCTACATGAGTCTGTTAACCGGGACCTGGTCTAACAAACACAATGTTCGCGCTAACTATGGTATCGAGCCAAACTACGCTTTCTGGGATATTTTTCGAGTCGCCAAGCACCAAGGCCGAGCAGTAACGACAGGCCTTTTCTCGACGTGGACGGACAATAGAACCGTCTTGATGGGTGATGGCTTGGAAGCTGCGGGAGGCTATAAGTTTGACTTCGTGGCTGACGGATTTGAGAAAGACCCTGCCTTCGAGCCTGCGCTCGGGGATGTCGAGCGAATTCAAGCTGTCGATCTAGAGGTCACGACCTTGGCCGCGAAGACGCTTCTTGGATCTGCCCCGGATCTCTCATGGGTCTACCTACAGCACACAGACGATATTGGTCATCGCGATGGCGACGGACCGTCAATGGATCTTGCCGTACGCTGGGTTGATGCGCGCGTGTCGGAGCTTTGGACCGCAGTTCAGGAACGAGGCCAGCAATTCGCAAACGAGGATTGGCTGGTCATCGTCACTACCGATCATGGCAGAACCTCATCTGACGGTAAGGGGCACGGCGGACAGTCGGACCGGGAGCGCACAATCTGGATCGCAAGTAACAGTCCGCGTATGGTTTCGCCGGCTGAGCGCAGCGCGGCCATTGTAGATATCTATCCAACGATTGCGGAGCACATGCGCTTTGACATTCCCGAAGAAGTGGCTGCGCAGCTTGAAGGGCAATCGCTGTTATCGAAGTGAGGAGCTGATGGTGACCAAGCAGTTTGATTACATCATTGTGGGCGGCGGATCTGCCGGCTGTGTATTGGCTAATCGATTGTCTAAGGATCCCTCTGTGTCCGTCTTGCTGCTGGAGGCTGGCGGCAACGGCCGTAGCCTATTTGTCGATATGCCAACGGCATTTGCCATACCCATGGCGTCGGAAGTCTTTAACTGGGGCTACTTCAGCGAACCCGAGCCTGCACTGGACGGGCGACCGATGGATGCGGCCCGCGGTCGGGGGTTGGGCGGGTCTTCAGCCATTAATGGCATGGTTTATGTCAGAGGTCATGCGCGTGATTTTGATGAGTGGGAGTCTTTGGGCGCAACCGGCTGGAACTATCAAAATTGTCTACCTTACTTCCAGCGCGCCGAATCCTGGATGCACGGTGGCGATGATTATCGTGGCGGCGACGGCCCTGTTGGCACCTCTAACGGAAACAATCGTAAAAACCCCCTGTATCAGGCGTTTATCGATGCGGGTGAAGAAGCCGGCTATGGTCTAACTGATGACTACAACGGTTACAGGCAAGAGGGCTTCGGGCCCATGCACATGACTGTGAGGGGTGGTATTCGCTCCTCGACCCGAAGATCCTATCTCGAGCCTGTTCGGAGCCGATCTAACCTTACAGTGATTACGGGTGCAGAGGTTGACCGAATCGAGCTGGAAGAGGGCGTTGCTAAGCGGGTCATCTATAAAAAAGCCGGTGCTATTAAAGTCGTATCGACTCGACGTGAGGTGGTGTTGAGTGCCGGCAGCATTGGCTCACCGAGCATCCTTCAGCGTTCGGGTATTGGACCTGCCAAGGTGCTCGGCGACGCAGGTGTTGGCATGATTCATGAGCTGCCGGGTGTTGGTGAAAACCTCGCCGATCACTTGGAGGTCTATTTTCAATATCGGTGCACCCAGCCCATCACCATCAATGGGCATTTGAACCCATGGGGTAAGCTCAAGATTGGTCTGCAGTGGGTGCTTACCAAAACGGGTTTAGGTGCGAGTAACCATTTCGAGTCCTGCGGCTTTATCCGCACTAGGGCGGGCGTCGAGTGGCCCGATATTCAGTACCACTTCCTGCCCGGTGCGATTCGCTACGACGGCAACGCAGCATTTAATGGCCATGGCTTTCAGGTTCATGTCGGGCCCAACAAACCCGAAAGTCGCGGGCACGTGCGCATACGAAGCGCTGACCCCGCAGACGCACCGCAGATTTTTTTCAACTACCTAGCCACCGAAAAAGATCGTGAGGACTGGCGTATCTGTCTTCGCCTAACGCGTGAAATTCTGTGTCAGCCCGCGCTTGATGGTTTCAGAGGTGATGAAATTCAGCCTGCGATTGATCTCTCGGACGACAATGCCGTGGACGCCTGGATCAGAGCCAATGTGGAAACCGCCTACCATCCCTCGTGCAGTTGCCGCATGGGTGCCGCGGACGATGCTATGGCGGTGGTTGATCCTGAGTGTCGGGTCCGCGGTGTGCCGGGTCTCCGTGTGGTGGATTCCTCCATATTCCCGAGTATTCCGAACGGTAATCTAAACGCTCCCACCATTATGCTGGCCGAGCGCGCCGCTGCTTTGATCCGAGGCGAGACCATGGAGACGTCTGCTGCGCCAATCTGGATTGCCGAGGACTGGGAGATCAATCAGCGCGTTGGTGAGCCTGTCAGGGCAATGGATGATGATCTGTTAAGGTCCGCGCCATGATGACGCTCTTGTCGATTGCCATGGTCGTTGCCTTACTGTCTGCAGCCTTCGTGGTGTTTCGATGGCCTACCTATCAATGCTTAGGTGATACGCCCTTACCTACCTTGTCTTTTTTGGCCATTCTGTTCACCTCGGGCCTCGATGTGGGACTCATCATGTTCCCGCTCATCGATTTCCAGACCTATGCCTCCGAGACCGATTACAGTTTTGCGAGTCCGCTGGTGATCGAATTCGGTTTTTGGGGAGGCCTGGTTTGGGGTTTTTACTTCCTCACCACCCTTTATTTCTGTGCCATCGAGCCGCGGCTGAAGCTATTTGAGCTTGCGCCGATACGCTGGATTCACAATGTAGTTGTAATAGCGACCTGTGCCTTTACGGCGTACCTCTTTCTCACTTTCCTACCTAGCTACATCGAGGGCATCAGTCCTATGGCAACCTACCTGTTGGTGGGCACGGTGATTTTCCTTGCAGTCTTGTCGAGTACGCGACTCTCCGTGTTGCGGGTGCTCAGCTTGAGTTCCACGGGCTTATTTTTTGTTCTGATTGTGGCAGCGTGGCTAGCGTCGGGTGTCGGTATTAGCGGTCTTATTGAGACGATGAGTGGTCTGAGTGACTACCTGGCAAACCTCGATCGCTTCATTCTACCGATCAACGATTATCATGGTTTCTACCTGAGTTGGTGGTTTGCCTGGTCGATCATGATCGGTCAATTTGTCGCTCGGTTTGTTAACGGTATGGCCGCATGGAAGCTATTGATTGCGATATTGATTGTGCCATCCATCCCCATCGCACTCTGGTTCTCGGTGCTCTTTGGCTATTTTGCAGGTGGGACGCCCGTCAGTGACTCAATCACACTACTGATGATTGTGGTTGGCATCCTGTTCGTTATTAATAGCTTGGACTCTTTAACCCGACTGTATTCACAGAACCTGGGTCTTACGGTGGAAGCGCTGGGTCGGTATCGCTACGTGCTGACCCATGCGGGCCTGCTTGCCGGCTTGGTTGTGTTGTATCAGTTCACACCACTCAAGATCGAATGGATCGGCATGATCGTGATTGGTCTGTACGTCGCGATTTACGCCCTCGTCTTTACCAGACGGAGTGAACTAACCGACCGTGCGTCTCAGACTCCCACTGCACCGGGCGTATAGACCGCTCAATGTATGCGCGCTCCCTGACGTTTAAGTTCGTCTTGTAGCGCTGATACAGACAGGTCCGTAAAGTATTCGTCTCGTTTAACCGATAAGGCGGCAGCGGTGCCCGCAGCCTGACCTGTCACCGCGCAACACATCATATTGCGGGTGGCGGCATGGCTGACACGATCGCCCCCGGTAATGCGACCTGCGCAAATGAGGTTCTCAACATTTTTTGGAATCAATGTCCGATAGGGCAGGTGGAAGTACCGACCGGTTGTCGGCAGGATGAGGATTCCGTAGCCATCGATGAACTCGGGGAAAATGCCAACCGAGTCGTCAAATCGCCCCTGCTCACGAACATCCCGTTCGGTCATGTTGTAGGCGGAATCAATCTTTCGGGTATCTCTGATGCCCAGTGTCATTCCGAAGTTTCGTAGCTTGGCATTCTCGCAGCCTGGCTGAAATGCTTGGAGTGCCCTGACGGCCATCATCGCCTGCTTGCGACCTTCCATCTCGCCGCGAGTGAGATCGGCGGGATCGGTGCCGTCATAACCGAGGAGATGAACGAGGTTCATGTAGGTTAGGTCACCCGTGTCGTAAAGTGCTCCCCAGGTGCCTGAAATTGTATCGAGGTTGGGTGGGATCAATCCCTCAGCCCGCGCACGCTCAAATGGCTTGCGTAGAAAGGGCGAGAACATCTCATCTTCCTTCCCGGTGGTTTCAATCGTCCATTGTCCGTATGCCCAGTCCGCATAGGTGTGGGGCGCAGCTTTGACGTGCTCGATGAACTTTGTCTTGTCGACACCCGAAAGCGAGAACATCACCGAGGCGCCAATCATGTCCTCTTTGGCTTGCTTGACCGTCGGTGCTCCGGCCCTATGCGCAACATCTGCATCGCCCGTCGCGTCAATGACGCGCTTCGCAAGGATGGCTTCCCGGCCAGCCTTACTCTCGACAATGGCTCCGGCGATTCGATTGCCGTCCATGATGGGAGCGACAAACAAGCGGTGAAGCATGGGTGTGATTCCCGCTTCGAGGACTAGGTCGTCTGCGACTGCTTTAAAGGCTTCACCATCGATAGCATGGCTCTGGGACTGTGGCTCAGCGACTGACGCACCCGCGGCCTTTGCACGCTCTTCAAACTCAATACCAATCCCCTCACTATCGACAGTTTGCTCGTGTCGATACCAGGCGAAACCCTCAACACCCACCGCGGTGATGTTGCCGCCGAAGCAGCCAAAACGCTCGAGCAAGGTGACGCTGACCCCGGCCCGTGCGGCCGCGATGGCGGCGGCAAGTCCGGCAGGTCCGCTACCAATGACCAGGACATCTGTGGAGTGAATAACATCCAGCTCTCTGGCAGGTTCGATTACTTTCATTTTGGCTCCGAGCACTCTTATCGCGAGCTTCTTATTTTTAAACGGTTTTTGTTTGATGTTCGTCTCAATTATCGGTATACCACGGGTAGCGCTGTAAGTAATGCTGCCAAGTTTCTGCGAAATAAGCCGGAATAACCGGTGTGGGGGTCAGATAGGCAGTCGATTTAGGTGCACTACCCCCAGGGAAAAACGCAGTACAAGAATGAAAACGATGCGAAGTCATTGAGGGAGTAAACTATGAAAAGTCTTAACTCATCCCAACAGACCTCATTTTTCAGACGGCCTTTAGCGCTGGCAGTTTCGACTGCCTGCGGGTTGGTTGGCGCAACAACGATTGCCATGCCAACCGAGGCGCAGGTTGAAATCGAAGAGGTTTTGGTCACAGCCACACGACGTTCTGAGAGTGTTCAAGACATTCCAATGAGCGTCAGCGTGTTGGGCGAAACACAACTGGAGGACCTCAATATCACCGATATGGAGGATTACATCATGATGCTGCCAAACGTCAGCTTCGTGACGTTAGGCCCCAGCAGTGGTGATATCTATATTCGAGGTATTTCAAGTGGTGGTGAAAGCAGCCTAGGCGCTAACCCATCGGTCGCGGTATACCTAGATGAGCAACCTGTTACGGCCGTGGGTCAGTACCTGAACCCGCACGTTTATGACGTTAACCGTATCGAAGTATTGGCGGGTCCTCAGGGTACGACCTACGGGGCGAATGCCCAGTCAGGTGCAATCCGGATCATCACAAACCAGCCTAGTACGGAAGGCTTTGAGGGTGGTATTAGCTTTGGTATAGAGCAGCCCAAGAGCGGTGACATCAGTCACCTCACCGAAGGTTTCGTCAACATCCCACTAAACGACAGAATGGCACTGCGTCTTGTTGGCTATAACAAAGTCCAGGGTGGCTTTATTGATAACGTTGCAGGCACGCATACCTTTAGCCGTGGCTATATCCGCGCAGGACTCGACCCTGCTAGCCCGCTGAATGATGTAGCGGCAGATATCACGGTTGATAACAGCGAAGTTGCCGAAAACAACTTTAACGATGCGACAACGCGTGGTGCACGCGCAGCATTGGCCGTTGATCTCAACGACAGTTGGACGTTGACTGCAGCGCTCATGATGCAGGATGTCGAATCCAATGGTGTTTGGGATCACGATCCAACCGTTGGTGATCTCAAGGTCATGCGCTTAATGCCCGACTGGAACGACGATGAGTGGACACAAACCTCATTGAAGCTCGAGGGCGAAGTCTTCGGCGGCACCTTGACCGCGACTTATGGCGATCTTGAGCGCGACACCGAAACCTATGCCGATTACTCGCTCTACAGCGATTACTACGTGTCATACGGTTACGTCGAGCCCTACTACAACTGCTATGTGTCCTACACAGGCTTCTGTGGTGACCCCAGAGAGCAGTACACCAACACGACGGAAATCGATAGAAGCACGTACGAGATTCGCTATGTGTCTGACCAAGAAGCGCGTTTGCGCTACATGGTTGGCTATTACGGCGTTGAGGTCGACACGGCATCCGATAGTGATTGGCACGTCATGGGCCTCAATGGCACGCCGCTAGCGGTTGATGCGCCTGATATCTACTGGACGACCGATTTTGTTCGTTCCTATGAGGAAACCGCGTACTTCGGCGAGGTTTCGTTTGATGTAACCGAAGCATTGACTGTCTCCGTAAGCGCACGAGAGTTTGACTACGAAGGTGGCCTGAATGGTTTCTCTGGCACCGTCTGGTGGCCCTGTGGTGGTTGGGGTCCTCAAGGCGATCGTCCCGCCAGTAACTACGGCGAGGACTGTGCACCTGTGCCACGCGTCACCGAAGCGAAAGACTCGGTATACCGTCTGACAGCCGAGTGGCAGGTCAACGACGATGTCATGGCATATGCCACATGGGGTGAAGGTTACCGACCTGGTGGCTTGAACCGTTTCTGTGCAACACGCCTGCAAGATGGTCTTGGCAACCAGGGTGCATCGAACATTGGTTGCGAGTTCTTGCCGGACTTCCTGACAGCACAGGAGATTGGTTTCAAAGCCTCTCTGATGGATGGCAAGTTGCGTCTGAATGGCGCGGCGTTCTGGCAGAAGTGGGATGATTTCCAGTTCTCAAGACTGGATACCTCGATCTCGCCCATCACGTTGACCTACAACGTGGGTAATGCCGAGAGTAATGGTTTCGAGTTTGATTTCACTGCCATGCTGGCGGCCAACTGGTCGCTAAGCGGTGCGGCGAGCTTTGTCGACTCGAACTTGACCTCTGATTACGCTCGAAATGGTGTGGATGTAGACGCTGCATCAGGTACTGCGCTACCGCGCGTACCTGAGACGAAGTGGAACCTAACGACTCGATACGGGTTCGGTGACGACCTCTTCGTACAAGCCGCCTACATGTACACAGGCGATTCGTACAACACACTGTTTGACGGTGGAACCATTTCTACGCAGCGACGCACGCAAAAATCCTACAAGGTCCTCAATACCTCAGTGGGTATGGAGCGAGAAAACTGGTCGGCTCAGGTCTATGTAAACAACCTGACTGACCAGCGTGGCGCAGTTTGGATCAATGCTGTGACTTGGGATCAGCGAGTCACTATCAACCAGCCACGAAGCTTGGGTGTATCGTTTACGCGATCGTTCTAAGCTTGTTTGAAGTAGTAGAAAGGGGCACCTTTAGGGTGCCCCTTTTTTGTGAGGGGTACCGTAACCTCTGGATGAATGAATCTCGTGATGTAAAAGCAGAAGACTATGCGATCCGCAGAAGACTTGTATGAACAGATAAAAGTTGCCTTGCAAAATGGCGAATCGGAAACCGCGTGTCAGTTAGCGGCAGAAGCGAGAGAGCTTGCTCCCGATGACTCGCGATTTGTCTTGATGCACGGTGTTGCGCTTCGACGAAACGATCGGAACGAAGCGGCGGAGCCTTTATTACGTCAAATCCTCATCGAGGCGGAAGGCCTGGTGCTTGCACACCATGAGCTAGCCCTTGCGCTGAGAGGACAGGGTAGGTTGTCCGAGGCCATTGTCTCTCTAGAGACCGCTGTCAGCTTACAGCCAAATTTGAGGATGGCGTGGCGAGACCTTTATGAGCTCCGAGCCTCAGAGGGCAACGACGTTGCCGCTGCCGATGCCTACCGCCGATCCCTCGGTAGCCAGCAAGGCCTCGATCCACTCCTGACACAGGTGCTTGATTTGATGCAGGCGGGTCGATTGGGTGTCGCTGAGGGTATTTGCCGCGAGTATCTGAAACGCCGCCCCCACGATGTCGATGCTATCCGCTTACTCGCTGAAATCGGCATTACCCTGGGAATGTTGGATGAGGCCATCGTATTGCTCGAGCGCTGTTTGGAGCTCGCGCCAAACTTCACTATCGCTCAGGCGAACTATGCGACTGCGCTGGCGCGTCGACAACGATTTGATGAAGCGCTGGGCAGGACAGGACAGCTTCAAGTCGAGCAGCCAGACAACCTCTCCCACAAGGTCCAGCACGCATCAATCCTCGCGATGGCAGGTCGCTTCGCGCAGGCGCACGAAAAATTCGAAGAGGTGCTGACCTACATCCCCGATAACGCGCGCATTTTGACCAGTTACGGCCACTCTCTGCGTTACGGTGGACGTGGTGAGGATGCAGCAGGCGCCTATCAGCGAGCCATAGCCGCAGAGCCGCATGCAGGTGAGGCGTATTGGAGCCTTGCGAATCTAAAAACGTTTAAATTTGACGATGCGCAACTCGATGGGATGCGCGAGCGCTATGCCTCGATGGAAAAGCTAAGCGCCGATCGTTATCACATTGCCTTCGCTTTGGGTAAGGCTCTGGAAGACAAGGGTGACTATGCTGAATCATTCGCTGCGTATGCGGATGGCAACAGCATAAAGAACACCTTTAGCTCCTATACCACAGAGCGAACCTCGGGTGAGGTGGCCAGCATGATCGAGCACTGCCCCAATGGCTTCTTGGAGCCAGGAGGACATAGCTCGAATGAGCCCATTTTTATCTTGGGTTTGCCTCGAGCGGGTTCAACGCTCCTGGAGCAGATTTTGGCAAGTCATTCGTCAGTTGAGGCCACCGCGGAGCTTCCGCTGATTAGTCAGATTGCCGGTGAGTTAGGCGGCGGGCGTCGACGTTCCGCACAGAATCTCTACCCGCAGTGTTTAACGTCGATGAGCCGAGACCAACGCGAGGCACTCGGCCAGCGGTATCTCGATGGCGCGAGCACCTATCGGACAGATAAGCCCTTTTTCATCGATAAGATGCCGAATAATTGGGTTCACATTGGGCTCATCAAGACCATTCTCCCCAACGCAACCATTATTGATGCGCGACGGAATCCCATGGCCGCCTGCTTTGCGAACTTTAAACAGCTGTTTGCGCGTGGTCAGGAATTTACCTACGGACTCGAGGAGATTGGCCACTACTACGCGGACTACCTGCATCTGATGAACCACTGGCACTCGGTGCTCCCACAGGGGTTGATGACCGTGCAGTATGAAACAGTGGTGGAGGACCTCGAATCACAGGTGAGGGCTCTGTTGGAGCACTGTAATCTCCCCTTCGAGGAGCAGTGTCTGCGCTACTACGAGAAGGACCGGGCGGTGCGTACGGCCAGTTCAGAGCAGGTTCGACAGCCCATTTACCGCGACGCCCTCTCGGTGTGGCAGCGATATGAGGCGCACCTCGATCCACTAAAAGCAGTACTCGATGAGCGAGGGGTTGCCTACTAAAGACTGGCTCGTGTTCACCTTAAAAACGGTGCTAGAAATCAAGTGTGAAAGCAGCGCGTAAAGTAGGCTACCCTGTCGTAACACCAAAACAATAACTCTGGGATGCTTTATGACGCAGGCTGTAGATCGCGTTAACTTTATTTTGACCCTTTCCGTCATGCTAGCCATGGCCATACCGCTTCTGCTCTTCCCCGAGGCCAGTGCTCTGGCACTAGAGACAGCCTATAACTTCCTTGCCACTGAGCTGGGATGGTTATACATACTCACGGCGATCGTTGCTTTCGGAGCTGTTCTATTTATTGCGTTCGGTCCCTATGCCCATGTGCGGCTGGGCGACGAGACACCGGAGTTCAGCACCGCCAGCTGGATTGCCATGCTGTTTGCTGCCGGTATTGGCGCCGGAATGATGTATTGGGCCTCTATCGAATGGGCATTTTATGTTGATACACCGCCATTTGGCGCTGAGCCCCGATCGCCCGAGGCCTACGTATGGGCATCCTCGTTCGGCCTGCATCACTGGGGGCTGGTAGCCTGGTCATTCTATTGCTTACCTACCCTCACCATTGCTTATCCTTACTATGCGCGAGGCGTCTCCAAGCTCAAGTACAGCATTTCCGCCCCACACTTTATCAAGGGTGGTGAGTCGTCTATCGGCGCGCGTCTCATGGACAGCTTTTTCATGATTGCCTTGGTGGGCGGCATTGGAAGTTCATTAGGGTTCTCCACGCCGATGATCGCCGCGCTCATCTCAAGATTAACGGGGATACCTGTAAGCTTTGAGATGGAGCTCTTTGTCGTGGTGGCTTGCGTTGCGATGTTTGGCACCAGTGTCTGGCTGGGTCTGAAGCGGGGCATCAAGCGACTCAGTGACTTCAATATGGTGCTGGCGTTCGTGATTTTGGTTTGCGTCCTCCTCGCCAGCGATACGGTCTTCCTGCTGAAAATGGCGATCAATTCTATCGGTCATACACTGCAAAATACCGTAGCCATGATGTTTTGGACCGACCCCATCAACAACACAGGCTTTATCGAAGACTGGACTATTTTTTACTGGGCCTGGTGGCTGGCCTATGGCCCGTTCATCGGTATTTTTGTAACACGTATTTCCAAGGGCCGTTCGTTACGCGAGGTGGTGCTGGGTATGTTGGGTATGGGCTCGATGGGCGTTTGGTTGTTCTATCTCATCATTGGCAACCACAGTCTGGGGCTTCAGTTGAGTGGTGAGGTTGATGTGCTGGGCGTCATGGCCGAGTCCAATGGTAGCCAGGCCATCATCGCGGGACTCGATGTCCTGCCGGGCGCAACGCTGTTCATTATTGCCTTCATTTTCCTGACCAGTATTTTCACGGCAACGACTTATGACAGCGCGTCTTATGTGTTGTCAGCGAGTGCCACTAAATCACTGAAGCCGTCAGAAGATCCCGCTCGATGGCATCGTGTGTTCTGGGCCTGCGCCATTGCGATCTTGCCTATAGGTCTCATGTACGCCGGCGGTCTGAAAACCGCGCAGACGGTGGTTCTGGTGGTGTCGCTACCTCTGGTATTTACCTTCTGGTTATCGGGCATCTCGTTATTCAAATCACTCAAGGAAGATCACGGTGAAGTGCAGGACCCCTCGGGCAGCTAAAGGCTTGGGCTTGGCACTCGCCGAAGGATCCGCTGCGGCGCAGGTGAGGCCATGAGTGATCAGCCAGTTGCAATCGTTACCGGTGGTGCATCTGGCATTGGTCTTGGCATTGCTTCGACGTTGATCACCGAGGGATATGACGTGTTTGTGCTCGATAATGATTTGCACCACGTCGATGCCTACAACGCCACCCATCCGCTCTCGCGTGCTCGACTCTGTGATGTATCTGATGCTGCGGCAGTCGCCACAGAGGTCGATGGCGTACTTCATGTGGCGGGCAGGATTGATCTTCTTGTGAATAACGCAGGAATCTCCGGCCCAACGGCGCCTGTCGAGGCCGTGGATCCATCGGAGTGGCAGAAGACCCTAGACGTCGGCTTGACCGGGTCCTTCAATGTGACAAGGTCAGTCGCGCCAATCATGAAGGCGCAGTCATCGGGTGCCATTATTAACATCGCTTCGAATGCGGGTCTTATGGGTTGCCCCAATCGCTCGCCCTATGTGGCGGCTAAGTGGGGCTTGATCGGACTTACGAAAACCTGGGCGATGGAACTCGGACCTTACAAGGTGCGTGTAAACGCACTCTGTCCCGCCAGTGTTGACGGTGACCGCATAGAGGCGGTCATGGCTCGTGATGCAGAGGAACGTGGGGTTCCTGTCGGTGAGATTCGTCAGAGTTACGAACGTCAAAGTTCGCTTCAGAGCTTCACGTGCGTCGAAGATATCGCCTCGATGGTCTGTTACCTCGCGAGTGATGCGGCGGTGAGAATCTCGGGTCAGGCCATTGGGCTCGACGGACATACTGAAACCTTAGGTAACTCTCTTGGTGAACTCTAGGTCTCCCCATGCGCTGCTGTCTCAGCAGGGTCTTGCATCACTCGGTAAATGCTCGCTTCGACCGTTAATAATGCTATGGGTTGTCGTTCTTGTTAGTTGTGACTCTGCAACAGAAAAGCCCGTGGTTGAGGCATCAGGGACCCGTTACCTTGGCATTGAGCAGGACTCGGGTGTGCAGGCTTTTTTGGGGATTCCATTTGCCGAGCCACCGGTGAATGAACTGCGCTGGGAGCGTCCGGTTCCGATTCAGGGCTCTCTTGGCGAGGTCGACGCAACTCAGTTCATGCCGGCCTGTATGCAAACCGGGAGCGGGCTCGCCTGGTATCACGGCATGATGTCGCGTGTTGGCGTTGATCCCCGTCTCATGGAAGGACCGGAGTACTCTGAGGACTGCCTTTATTTGAATGTGTGGACTACGGGTGATCACTCCGAGCCAAAGCCCGTGCTTGTCTTTATTCACGGCGGCTCGAATACCGGGGGTTGGAGCTACGAGCCGAACTACCATGGCCATGCGCTTGCCGAGAGAGGTGTGGTCGTTGTCACGGTGGCTTATCGGCTAGGCAGTCTTTGGCTGGCTAAGTCATCCGGATATGGCCATTCGTAATCCGGGTCTGCACGACCTAATCGTTGCGCTTGACTGGGTGCGTACTAACATTAGTGCTTTCGGAGGTGATCCCAATCGTATCGTCGTCTCGGGCGAATCCGCAGGCGCGGACAATGCGCTTCATCTGGCGCTCGCACCGGCCATGGCTGGCAAGCTTGCGGGGGTAATACATCAAAGCGCGGGCTGGTCGGTGACGAGCACCCTCAAACCCGAGGATGGTTTTGCTTTGGGTGAAGCCTTGGTGGCGCATCATCTGGGCGCGGACGGAACTTTTGATGATTTGAAACGGATACCGGCGGCTGAACTGCTCGACTCGCAGCTTGATGTGTTCAGTGGACATTATTTCAGTCCCATACCAGACCCCGAGACCTTGCCAGTGTCGCTCGAAGAAACTGTGGCGGGCGACTCCTTGCCGGGGTTGAACCTCATGGTCGGGTCTAATCGCAACGAGTCGCTCATGTATATCCCCGAGGGAGCGGTGCTTACGGATTATCTTGAGGGCTATTTCCCGCCGGAGAGCTGGGAAGACATCAAGTCCATGCTCGGTGCTCACTTGTCAGAGCTGGCGCAAATGGATCGATTACGATCGGCCGTGCAGTACACCTGTCCGAGTCTTATGCTTGCCCAAGCCGTTCAGGAGGCAGGAGGGGCAGCCTACGTCTATCGGTTTGACCGGGTTCGGGAGGGGTTTGATGCCATCGGTGCCTACCATGGCGCAGAGCTGCCTTATGTCTTTGACACCCACGACCCTTGGATGCCTACCAACGCGATTGATCACCAGATTACCGATGCCTTGGTCGATTATTGGGTGGCGTTTTTAACGAATGGCTCTCCCAATGAAGCCCGATCTGGTGGTTTAGAAACTAGTCGTTCAGAAAAAGGTCGCGCGACATGGCCCGCTTGGAGTCAACAGCAACAGGCACTTGTCATCACTGATGAGCTCTCCACTCAAACGCACCCTGACGCGGCGCTCTGTGAGTTTCTCAATGCGGCACAAGTCGCGAGTGCACGTCACTGACTTGAGGTTATGAACTCCACCAGTGCCGTGACCTCTTGATCGGTCAGTTGCTCTGCATAGGCAGGCATCGCCCCAACCCCCTGCGCAATGGCGGTTCGAATTCGATGCGCGTCAGGCTTGAGTGCATCAAGATCAGGTCCAATAACACCTTTGGCGCCCGCGGCTTCGAGGCTGTGACAGACGCCGCAGGGCGGGCTGGCAGTCTCAACAAACAAGCGCTTTCCTAAACTGTCCTCGCGGCCAGTCCTGTCGATTTGCTTGCCAGCGACGCTTGCTGTAACTGCGATGCCTACAGCGGTTTGAGCAGTGACAGTAGGTTGCTCGCTCATCGCATTTGTGCCGACTTCAACCGCTAATCCATGATCACGCCACCCGTTATGGCCATAGCCGCGGTGATTGGCGGGGAAGTGTTCGGGTTGACTGTCACCCGCCGTATCGGTGGCCTTACTCACGAGTAAATAGTCACCGGCTGAAAGATCGGCTTCGAGTGAAAACGTTCGCCAGGCATTGGGTCCAAGGTCGGGGCCGTAGAGGCTGGCACGCTGCCAGCTTGCTCCGCCGTCGAGCGAGACATCGACGTGGTCGATTCCGCGCTGACCCGAGAACGCCACACCAAAAAGCTGATGTCTGCCTGGAGGCAGTGATTTCCTATCGGCGCCTGGGCCATTGAGCCAGGACTTCACTGGCATTCGGTACATCGATGGGTGACTCGCTTTCCCGCTCTCGCCGACGGCGCGCATTCGATAGCCCGACTGCTGTATTTTGTTGCCTGATTCGCCGAGTGTGGCAGCGAGTCGCTTCACCCACTTGACGTTATTCACGCCGAAATAACCGGGAACAAGCAGCCGCACAGGGCCGCCATGCACTAGGGGTAATGGCTCGCCGTTCATTTCCCATACCAGTAAACAGTCGTCGAGCCCTTTATCAATGGGCACCGATCGTTCGACCGCTACTGAGCTGGGCTCGATTCCCTCGGGTAACAGTTCGCCGCCTGTCGCGGTAATGAAGCGCGCTTCAGTGTGCGCGCCACCGAGATGTTCAAACACGTCAGAGAGTTTGACACCAGTCCACAACGCACACCCCGCAGCACCAACACCCCAGGGCGAGCCTGACGGAGAATGAGCGAAAAACGCGCGTCCATTGCCGGAGCACTGAAGCACGCTAGCGATGGTGGTAGTCGGCAGGGCTTTGAGCTCAGCAAGGCTTAGACTCGTTGTATGGTGCGCTGTCTGTTCAGCGCCTTCAATGGAGACTGTCCAGAGGTCTCGGTCAGCGACAATATGCGACTCTGGCATCGGCAGATTATTGCGCACAAAAAACTGCGAAATAGCGGTAATGGGACCCTGTCCGTAGGCGCTGCGAAGCGTCTCTAGCGCCAGCGGTAGGTCGTTGTGTTCAATGAAGTCACTCGATGCTTTGTTGGCGGGTAGCAGCCGTTTCACTGCAGATAGGGACACCTGCGGTAGCAGAACAGCGGTCGCTGCCAGTACCTTAAGGAGTCGTCGCCGTGACGGTGTTTTCCAAGTCGAGGACATCGTATCTGCTCGCAGTTTTTTTTATGGATAAGCCTGTTCTACTAGAGAGTCTGTTTTTTTATTTGTCAGCACGTAAAGGGCTGAACGCTTTGTGCTCATACGTTATTGCAACAGAGCCCAAACGATGACGCCCAACGTCAATAAAATCAATGCTCGGTGCATGACAATGCTTTGCTCAAAGGCGCGACTCATCATGACACCCAGGCCGCACCACACGACGGCAAAAAATACCTGCGCGACCAGAAAACTGAGCGGGACTACCAGTAGGCGTTCCGCGGCTGACTCAAAGCTGTCAGCGAATTGTGTGATAGCCAAGTGTGGCCATCATCCAGGTCTTGGGGCTGAGCGGGTGGACAATGCTACCTGAGAGAAACGTGAAACTTGCGTTGGCACTACCGGGCTCGGGTGGCGTCCAATTACGTAGCGCTAGGTAGGCCATGTAGGCCGCTGAGCAATAGACAAAAATTGTGGCAATGATGGGATTTGCCTGAAGTAAACCCATAAGACCCAGCCCCAAAGCGACATTCAGAGCCAGTTTTCCTGCAGTCAGACCCGCGATAAACGGCAAGGTGCGAGCCAAACCCTGCTGTGCACCAGCCGTCATCAGTAGCATGTTGGCGGGTCCGGGTGTGGAGACCATCAGGATGATAAACATCCACAGCGGCAGGTATTGATCGATCAGGTCCACGGCGATGACTGACTCGTTGGCTAGTGGTGCGCAGGATACGACAGATCGCTCAGGTGCGTTAGTAAACGGGGCACGCCTGCAGGCTGGAGGATGTGCTACTGTCGAAAAAAATAATAGAGGTACGGCAATGGACCTGTCATACGGTAGTGAGTACGACGCGTTCCGCGAGGAAGTGAAGTCGTTTATTCGTTCCCATAAGCACAAGCAGCCAAAACCGGGTGATGGCATCAAGAGCCAAGCCATGCGTGATTGGCAAAGTCTTCTTATCGAGCATGGCTACCATAGCCGAACGATAGCTAGTGAGTACGGTGGCTATGGCGCGGAGCCCGATATCATCAAGTCGCGCATCATTGCAGAGGAATTTGGCGCCGAGCGTGTGCATCGGGGTTTTAATGGACAGGGTGTCACCATGCTGACGCCAGTCCTGCTCGAGATGGGTACTGAGGAGCAAAAGAAGGCTTTTGTCGAGCCCACTATCAAAGCCGACATGATTTGGTGTCAGGGCTACTCCGAACCCGGTGCCGGTAGTGATTTGGCGAGTCTCACCACGAAGGCGGAGCTCGATGGCGACGAGTGGGTAATTAACGGTCAGAAGATTTGGACCAGCACCGCTCACCACGCCGACTGGATTTTCTGTCTTGTTCGAACCGAACCCGATGCACCGAAGCACTTGGGTATTTCGTTTCTACTCTTCCGAATGGATACTCCCGGGATTGAAATCAGGCCGCTGGTGGATATGACGGGAGACGCTAACTTCAATGAAGTTTTCTTCACCGATGTGCGAGTGCCTAAGCACCAGATTGTCGGTCAGCGGGGTCAGGGATGGCAGGTGGCAAACGCCATTTTGGGGCACGAGCGTGGCTCACTGGCCACACCCGATGCGGCGATGAACCGACTCAATGGTGTAAAGCGATTAATGCGCGAGGAAAGCATCAATGGCGAGCCCATCATGTCCAATCCAGTCTTTCGCGACCGCCTAATGAAGCTCGAGGGCCGCGTGCTCGCCATGCAATACAACGATATGCGCTTGCTCTCCGCCAAGATTAATAAGAATCAGGACGTCCGCCTCGCCGGCATGATTGTGAAACTCATCGGTACGGAGCTTCGCCACGAAATCGAGTGTTTGGGCATCGATGTTATGGGTGAAATTGGACTGAGTTACGGCGACAACCCTCACGTGCGTGGCCACGGAAGCTGGCAGTATCAGTACATGTTTTACCTAGGTCTGATTATTGGCGGTGGGACGTCGCAAATTCAGAAAAACATCATCAGTGAACGCGGCTTGGGCATGCCAAAAGAACCCAAGATCCCGTCAGAAAAATCAGCTGAAAAATCAGTTAAGGAGGCCTGAGATGGAGTTTGGACTATCACAGGACCAACTAATGCTAGGCGACAGCGTCCGTAAGTTTCTGGCCTCAGAGGTGCCTCTCGACAAAGTACGACAGCTCGCTGCAAGTGAGGCCGATGATTCGTCAGTCTGGCAGGGTCTGGCCGACATGGGTCTTGCTGGGCTCATCATCCCCGAGGCCCATGGCGGCGCCGAGCTCGGCATGCTGGACGCCGTTGCCATCGCTGAGGCTTTAGGCTACGCCGCTTGCCCCGGCCCGTTTTTAAGTACGGCGATCATGTCGGCTTATCTCTTAAACGCGGCTGGAGCAACCGACCCCCTGGCTGGTATGGCCTCAGGTGAGTATCGGGTGGGTATCGCCTTCAGCGATGTCATCGGCTCGCGCAAAGGACAAGTTACCGAGGCGGACTCCAAGCTAACAGGTCAGTCGCTGTTCGCGCTCGATGCTACTGCTGACGCCTATCTCATTGGGTTGTCTGATGGGCGGGTCTTTATGATCGAGGCCTCTGAAGTAACGAGGTCGTCGCTGTCGACCATTGATGTCACGCAAAGTGTTTGTGAGCTCTCCTTTGATCAGTCGCCGGCGTGTCTTGTATCGAGTGACCCAGAGCTTGTGTGGCAGACGATTTATAGAGGTCGCGCTATCCAAGCCGCCGACACCTTGGGCGCCGCACAATATATGTTGGATCAGGCCGTTGCTTATTCCCTTGATCGCAAGCAGTTCAATCGGGTGATTGGCTCGTTCCAAGCGGTGAAACACATGTGCGCTGAGATGGCGTCGCAACTCGAACCTTGCCGCGCCTTTGCATGGTATGCAGGGCATGCGTTTGATGAGTCGACAGACAATGCGGCACTCACCGCCTGTCACGCAAAGGCGCACCTGGCTGAAGTAGGGCAGTTTGTGGCGAAAACCAGTACCGAGGTGCATGGCGGTATGGGCTTTACTGATCTGGTTGGCCTGCATTACTGGTTCAAGCGGATAGGCTTTAACCGCCAACTACTCGGTTCGCCGGAAGCCGTCAGGCACGAGGCTGCTGAGCTAGAGGGCCTGTGTTAGAAGCCGTCGGTAGTGGTTGAAACTGAATAATAAAAAACGGACGTTTTATGAATATCAAACGCCTTGCCCTAGCCGCCTTAATTCTGGGACTGGCTGCTTGCAGTGCCGAGACCCCTGATCGCGACTTAAAACCCGCCGCTTCGGTGTCTCTCGCTCAGGGGCGAGTGATAGGTATTCCCTCACCGTATGATGACGAGATTATGGTCTACCGAGGCCTGCCTTACGCCGCGGCCCCGATCGGTGAGTTGCGATGGCAACCACCACAGGCCGCTGCGGGCTGGACTGGCGTTCGTGTTGCGGACACCTTTGCCGACAGCTGCTTTCAGCTTCGCCACACCTCAAATTTTGTCTGGCGGCGGGAGGGCTTTCCTGTCTCCGAGGACTGTCTCTATCTCAATGTATGGGCCCCACACAATGCCGATGGTCTGCCGGTCATGGTGTGGTTTCACGGTGGTGCGCATACCAGTGGTCAGGGGCATTCGCTCATTTTTGACGGTACGTCTTTGGCTCAGCAGGGAGTGGTCGTCGTCACGGTGAATTATCGACTGGGCCCCTTTGGTTTTCTCGCGCACCCGTGGCTGAGTGAGGCGGCCCAGTCGGGTGCCTCCGGAAACTACGGGCTGATGGATAAGATTGCTGCGTTGGGCTGGGTCAGAGATAACGCACTTGCCATGGGTGGCGATCCCAATAACGTCACTATTTTTGGTCAGTCTGCCGGGTCGCAAAGCGTCTGCTCGCTAATGGTGTCTCCCTCGGCCCAAGGCCTTTTTCATAAGGCTATTGGTCAATCCGCAGCCTGCGTCAATCCGCTCTCGGTCGACGATGCCAACGGCCATTTACGCGGTTCGGCATTGGTTGAATCGCTGGGTGCAGATTCCCTTGAGGCATTGCAGGCGGCTAACCCTGACGCCTTGCTGTCCGCGATGGTTGACTCAGGCTGGGAGGCGGGTAGTCGCATAGTGATAGATGGCAATGTCTTAGGGGAGTGGCCGAGCCAAACCTACGCTGAAGGTCGTCAGGCCAAAATTCCATTGATGCTCGGATTTCTGGACAACGAGGGTGAACAGCTGTTTCCTGTTGATGAGTCGCTGACGCAAGCGGGACTCGACGGGTTTTTAAACTACGTGGCAGGCGATCTGGCCGAGGAGCTTAAGGGCGAGTACGACGCCGAGAACCTCACACCAGGTCAGCTTCAGCATGCGGTATCGACCGATATCTTCATGGCTTTTGGCATGCAGCGGTGGGCTGAGTACCACTCGCGTGCCGGTCAATCCACGTACCTCTACTTCATGGACCACGTGCCACCTGCGTTTCATCTTTACATGCCTGAGCAGCCCTATCTGGCGCTGGAGGGCGGTTCGCGAAGTGGTGGCGCCTACCATTCTGGTGATCTGGCCTTGGTGTTTGGATCACTAGACAAAGTGGGGTATGACTGGACTGATGAGGACAAGTTTGTCTCTGAGCAGATGGTTACGCATTGGACAAACTTTGCTAAAACAGGCAATCCAAACCTATCCGGCGAGGATGCATGGACACCGTTTAATGGTGAGCGCCTGAGTACACGTATCATTAACTCGGAGCCCGTCACTGTTGACGGTGTGAGAAAACGTATTTTGGAAATATTAGCGAGTCGTCAGCCGCTTTAACGCAAGTGTTTCGAAGTGAGTTCGACATGAGTTCGGGGTGAGCGCGACTCAAGCCGGAGTGAAGAGAGGAGCCCTACACATGATTCCCAGCAGAAAATATTCCTTTGCAGCCATCGTCTTATCTACCGTCATGAGTCTTCAGGTTTCGGCTCACAATCATGCGGGCGAGAAGCCCACGAAAGACCCAATCAAGGTGGTGGCGATGACCCTTCCGGAGATTGTCAGCGGGTTGAAGACCGGGCAGTTCAGTTCGCAGGATCTGACCCGCGCCTATCTCCACCGCATAGAGACCATTGACCGCTCTGGACCCACGCTCAATGCGATCATTTCTCTGAATGCCAGTGCGATGAAGTTGGCAAAGAAAAGCGATATGCGACGCGCCCAAGGCAAGGCAAAAAGCCCGTTAGATGGCGTGCCTTTCTTACTCAAAGACAACATTGAGTCGAAAGATCTCATGGCAACGACGGCAGGATCGACGGCTCTCATCGACAACGTAACAGGTCGGGACAGTCCACTGGTGGCCCGCCTTCGTGATTCTGGTGCCATTATTTTGGGCAAGGCTAATCTCAGTCAGTGGGCAAACTTTCGTTCATCCCACTCGGTATCGGGCTGGTCAGCCGTGGGTGGACTCGTGAAAAACCCGCATGTGCTCGATCGGCAAGCCTGCGGTTCGAGTTCAGGCTCTGCTGCCGCGACTGCAGCAAGTCTTGCCGCCGGCACGGTAGGAACAGAGACCAATGGCTCGATCATTTGTCCTTCGCAGGTGAACGGTGTGGTGGGGCTGAAGCCCACGCACGGGCTTTTGCCGATTGACCATATCGTCCCCATTGCCGCTACGCAGGACACGGCGGGGCCCATTACAAAATCGGTAGCGGGCGCAGCACTTATGCTCGACGGGATGACTGGCTGGCAGAACGACTACGCCGGATCGTTGGATGCCAGTGTCGTAAAGGGAATGCGGGTGGGTGTGCTCGATTTTGCTCGTAATGATAGTCCTCGTCTAAATGCTCAGTTCGACGCAGCGATAGCCCGAATGGAGGCGGCCGGTGCAACGATTGTTCGCATTGAGAACAACGAGACGCCACCCGAGTTTTGGGGGGCTTCGCGCCTGGTGCTGGGCTCAGAATTTAAAGCGTTCCTTGATGCCTACCTGAGTGGATCGCCCGCGGATATTCCCGTTCGAAGTCTGGCTGATCTGGTTGCCTTTAATAACGAGAATGCCGAGGTTGAGCAGGCCATCTTTGGGCAAGACATTCTCGAGTCATCGCTCGAATCGCCCGCGATGGATAGCGATGCCTATCAGGATGCATTGGCGCTGATCCGCAAAACGACGCGGGAAGATGGCATCGATGCGTTACTTCGCGATCATGATGTTCAGGTCCTAATGGGACCCAGTGGTCCGGTGTCGCCACGAGCCGACGTCGTCAATGGTGATGTTTGGCCCGCCTGGGCGGGCGCCGGCTC
>JAYQLG010000002.1:0-493997 GCA_038143085.1 Halieaceae bacterium | reverse complement strand
CGTGCTCAAAGTCTCTCCCATGAGAAGACAGTCAGCATCTCGACGTGCCAGCACATCTTCGTGAAGCTCCTCATTGATACCTTTCAGCTCATCGCTAAAGCGAATGCGGCGGAGGCTCAGATCCTTATCGACCACAAAGTCGACTTGGTCTTGCCACGATAACGCCAGCCGGACCGCCTGCTTGCCAGACTCGATGTGTCGCCTGATTTCATCAGATTCGAGATACATACCCCGTACTCGAACAACACCACCCTCCTCTTGAGGATCCTCCAAATCGACATCGCCCCCGAGACTCAAGCCCTCTGGGAGCCCCCCATTGAGTAGCCATTGGCTCATTACAACGACAGGTGATTTTTGTGTGTCGGGAATCACCACGGGTAGGTTACCTAGGCCTTCTCGCAATAACGACAGCAGCTCTTCAGCACGCGCCGCACTGGCCGTATTCACCCACACCCAGCCCTCGCGGTCGTTGATGAGTGCCTCGAGATGCTGCGACTTGGTAAACGCACGCGGCATTAAGTCCTGTGTGACCTCATCGACGATATCCAAGCGCTCCTTTCGTTGAACACGGCGCCCTTGACCTGTCTGAATTTCCTGAATGCGCGAGTTCACCTCGCTTCGAATGACCGATGCAGGTAATAACCGCTCCTCGCGCTGCAGGCGAATCAGCCAGTAATCGCCAGATTTGTGAACAAAATCAGTCGCGTCATCTGACAGAGCGGCCACCCATCCGCTCGATACGGGTTGACTTGGACGGCAGGGCTGAAAAGGGCGTCATGGACAATCGCTGCGACAATTCGCTGGCATCAATACCAAGGCGACCGGGCAGTCTGTAGGGGCGGGCGTTACGGAACCACATGAAAAGTACTCTTTGTTTGTGCAGGCACGCGCGTTAGTCGCGCAAAAACGCAATCCTTTGCGAGCGCGACAGTGTAGGAGGATTTTCAAACTATTGCTCGTCTGATCGCACGAATACGTTAAATTACTTATCCATTGAAATAGCAGGCGAAGGAAATTTATCAATGCGCTACTTGCACACCATGATCAGGGCCAGCGATCTCGATAAAACGCTCGAGTTTTTTGTCAGTCACCTGGGCCTTGTCGAAGTGCGACGATACGACAGCGAGCAAGGGCGATTTACCCTGGTTTTTCTCGCGGCACCGGATGATGTTGACCGCGCAGAGGCGTCGCAAAGTCCGCTGGTGGAAATCACTTATAACTGGGACCCCGAAGACTACGACGGCGGCAGAAACTTTGGTCACCTTGCCTACCGGGTCGACGACATCTACGACACCTGTCAGAAACTACATGATGCGGGGGTGGTGATTAACCGCCCCCCGCGGGATGGGCGCATGGCCTTTGTGAAATCACCCGACGGGATTTCGATCGAACTGTTGCAAGACGGCGATGCACTGCCAGCTCAGGAGCCGTGGGCATCAATGGAAAATATAGGGACTTGGTGACATTGGTGACTCTCTCGAGTCCTTAGCAGAACTTCTTTGCAATCCTATCGCTGTAACGCCTGCCCTCAAGTAGCTGCCTGAACGATTGGTCTAACTAACTCGCGAGGAAACTCAGCATCCAGCCAGCGACGCGGCCGCCCTCGTGATCGTGCTGCTGTAGCGAAGCGCGCCCCTGGGCAACACGGTCGGCGCCAATCATGTCGTAACGAAATGACATAATCGCCTCGGAGTATTCGTCGATGAACTCGGGGTGTCCCTGAAGAGTGAATATATGATCGCCCATGACAAATCCCGCATTCTCGCAGTGCGCGTTGGACACAACATTGCGCGCACCCGGCGGGAGTTCGTGTACCTGGTCTTGATGCGACACCACCAGCTTCAGCTGACCGGACTGCGCTCCATCAAAGGGCGCTTTATCGAGCTCATAGGTGTGAATACCGACACCCCAGCCTTTATCAGACTTTGAGACAACGCCCCCAAGGGCCTTGGCGATGATTTGATGGCCAAAGCAAATCCCGACCATCTTTTTGCGCTTCGCATGGAGCTTCTGAATTAAGCCCTCGAGATCTCGAATCCACTGCTTGTCATCGTAGGCCGAGCTCTTGCTGCCCGTGATAATAAAACCATCCACCGCATCGATATCATGATCAGTGGGATGAACGCCCTCCTCAACATCCCAGACCGCAAAACTCACCGAGTCATCAGCCTCCAAAAGAAGACGCTTAAACATGTCGGGGTATTCGCCAAAGTCTGGCACCCACTCCGGTCTTACGGTGTCTGTTTTGAGAATCCCTATATGCATATTTGCTGTCATCTAATCATTGTTTTGCGGTCACATTTTTGTGATATTTCAGAAGCACACTACGTGGTATTGTGACCCGAAACGCCGCTAAAAGGCGATCTGGGGGAGGAGTAATTTTACTATGGCAATCATGGCAGCACTCCAACAAATCGACGTCGCACTTTTCGACAAAGTGTTCCATCTCGGTCGAGAATACAAGGCAATGACCAAGGGGGCTATTACCCTTTCACGTAGTGGCGATGGTTATCTGCAAGTCCTAGCACCGGCATTAGTCTGGTTGTCTGGCTCGCTACTAGCACCCACCTATGCCATGGCGCTCGCGGTAGCCATGCTCGCGGAGCGAATCATCTACTACATTTTGAAGAACACGCTTAAGCGCTTGCGCCCCTGTGACTTTAAGAAAAACCTCAAATCACTCATCGCCGCATCCGACAAATTCAGCTTCCCATCGGGCCATACGTCAGCGGCCTTTTGCTTTTCAACCATTACCATCATCACCTTCGGTGGCGCGTACGCCGCCATGTTCATCTGGGCATCTTTAGTGGGTGCATCACGAGTCATCATCGGTGTTCATTACCCGGGAGATATCGTTGCGGGTGCCGTCATGGGATCAGGGATCGCCGTTGGCACCGCATCTATGCTCAACATCTGGTAAAACGCAGTAATGACAAGAAAAATTCTTTACGGTGTTCAAGGTACTGGGCAGGGGCATATTAGTCGCGCGCGCAGCGTTGCTCATGCCTTCCGAGACTACGACGTCGATGTAACCTGGCTCTTCTCAGGCCGACCCAAAGACAGATTCTTTGACATGGAGCCTTTCGGTAACTTCAAACACCGCGAGGGACTCACCATGGTCACCGAGGCCGGCAAAATGAAGTACCGAAAGACCGCACTGGGCGTGTCACCTGCCACGTTTATTAAGGATGCAACAAGCCTTGACCTCGACCCCTACGACCTCATTGTATGTGATTACGAGCCTGTGACGTCGTGGGCCTGTAAAGCGCGGGGGAGAGAACTTATCGGCATTGGGCATCAATACGCTTTCGGTAAAAATACGCCAATAACAGGTGATACACCGATGAGTCGTTTGGTGATGCAGCAATTTGCACCCGTCGACGTCCCAGTAGGTCTTCACTGGGCAGCTTTCGACGAGAGCGTATTGCCTCCGATCCTTGACCTGCCCGAGATCGATGTAACGGCAACAGCCGATCACATCTTGGTCTACCTTCCTTTCGAAGATCAAAATGTAACCACTGCCTGGCTTCAAGGCTTCTCCGACCAGTCCTTTATTCAATATTCGCCCGATGTCAGTGACGGCGTGCAAGGTAATGTTGTGCGACGAAAAGCCAATATCCATGGCTTCAAACGCGACCTTGCAGCCGCAAAAGGTGTTATCTGCAATACTGGTTTTGAGCTCATCTCCGAGTGTTTACAGTGGAGGAAGCCCGTTCTCACGCGCCCATTGGCAAAGCAGATGGAGCAGCTATCTAACGCGGCCGCGCTTGAGCAATTGGGGTATGCAACCACCATGCAATCGTTAGAAACACAGACGGCACGTAAATGGTTTGACGCCATGCCTGAGGCACCCGACGTTCACTTTAAAGATGTCGCAGGCGCACTGGCCGAATGGCTTGCACGAGGTGCAAGCAGGCCTGTCGCTGAACTGAGCAGACAGCTCTGGTCGTGATAAGCGTGCGTTCAATCGTTATTAGCATCGGCACTCTTTCGCTGTCTCTCTTGCTGTCTGTCTTGCTGTCTCCAGTCGCTCTAGCAGACAGCACACAAAACAGCTTTGTCGGTAATGATGCCTGTGCATCCTGCCATGAAGCTCAGGTTCAGGACTGGACCAACTCACACCACGATCTGGCCATGCAAGAAGTCAACGAGAAGACCGTACTTGGCGACTTTGATAATGCCACCTTTATCTACGAGGGCGTCACCACCACCTTTTTTCGTAAAGGTGATGAGTACTGGGTCAAAACTGACAACGAAAGCGGGGAATTGCAGGACTATCGCGTCGCATACGTCTTCGGCGTTTATCCTCTCCAGCAGCTACTTTTGCCTATACATAATGACCGGCTCAATGCCTTAAGCATTGCTTGGGATGCACGTAATGCATCCGAAGGGGGCCAGCGGTGGTATCACATATACGAAGATCAAGAGCCTGTCACCTCAGAAAGCCCGCTGCACTGGACCGGCGTCTACCACAACTGGAACAGCCGGTGCGCGGAGTGCCACAGCACCAATGTTGTAAAGGGCTACGACGGCGAGCGCCGGCAGTACACGACGACCTATGATCAGATTGATGTTGGCTGCGAGGCGTGTCACGGACCGGGATCGCGTCACATTGAATTAGCTGCAGCGGGAAAAGTTGATCGCAACCAAAGTCCTGCAGAGATGGGACTCGCGCTCTCACTTGCTGCTCGAGGCCAATGGAGTAGAGCACCCGAAGACGATATCGCGCATCGCGTCACCCCACTGACCGACCAGACACAAGTCGATAATTGCGGACGGTGTCACTCGCGCCGAGCTACCCTCGGCGACTACCACTACGGGCAGTCGTTACTCGATACCCATCGGCTTTCAACACTCGAATCCCCTCTCTATTGGCACGACGGCCAGATTCTTGATGAGGTTTACGTCTACGGTTCCTTCATGCAGAGCAAGATGGCGCAGGCAGGTGTGGTGTGCAGCAACTGCCACAACCCCCACAGCAATGAGCTGGTTGCCGAAGGAAACGCCGTCTGCACCCAATGCCATAAACCCGAGACTTACGACGCACCTGCGCATCACCGCCATTCAGTGACCAGTACTGGAAGCGCCTGCGTCGCTTGCCACATGCCATCGCAGATCTACATGGCCGTCGATGCGCGGCGCGATCACAGCATGCGCATACCGCGACCCGATATTTCGCTCAGTATTGGCAGTCCCAATGCCTGCACGCAGTGCCATGAAGACAAGAGTGACGCCTGGGCCTACGACGCTCTTCAAACCTGGGGAGTTAATAGTCGCTTTCAAGATCTTAATCTCGCAAAGGCACGGTACAGCGCTGATCGGGGTGATTTGAGAGCGCTGCCGACGCTCGAATCTCTGGTAGCCGACGCCAGTCAATCCAACCTCATGCGCGCGTCGATCATTGAGCAGCTTGGCAACTTAGGGTCGCGTCAGCTGCCTAGCGCCGCAGCGATGTTATTGCGATCCGACAGCCCAGTGTTGCGAGCCTCGGCGGTGAGGGCGCTTCGAAGCGTCGAGCCTGTCCAGCGCTACCTCATGCTCAGGCCGTTCATAAAGGACACTAACCTCACTGTCCGAATGGAAGTCGCTCAGCTCCTCGCAGGCATCCCTGAGTCTGAGCTGCGGCCGCAAGATATAGCCGATCTAGAACCGCTGTTTGAGGAGTATCTCGCCGTACAAAGCGATCATCTCGACATGCCTTCAGTACAGCTTCAAATCGCCAACTTCTGGGTCGATCGAGGTGACAGCACAAAAGCGACGGCCGCGCTCGAAGAGGCGCTTCGACTCAACCCGCAGCTAGAACCCGCAATCGTAAACCTGGTCGATATTCTTAGAAGAGACGGCAAAAATGATGCGGCGTCAGCGCTTTTATCAAGCGCCATTAAGCGCATTCCCGACTCAGGGACTCTGTGGTTCTCACAAGGTCTTCATCTCATCCGCCTTGGACAAACTGATGAGGCGCTTGTCTCGCTGAAGCGGGCGGCAGACTTGGAAGAAGAGGGATCGCGGCACCGCTACGTCTATGCGATTGCGCTCAATGACACTGGCTCAGGGCCTGAAGCCATGTCCGTGCTGGAAAGACTCAATGCAAGCCTCCCCGGCCAGCCTGATGTGCTCAACGCGCTCCTTGCGTTTGCGCGAGACAGCGGCGATCGACAGCGATACGAACGCTATCGAGCGCAACTAGTTGCCTTGATGCAGGCAACCGGACAGCGTTAATCGGCAGTCAGACGAAGGTCCACAGTAACGGGGATTGATCGGCTAATCGCATTGAGCCCAGCGATTTGCTGCAGCGCCGCAACACCTGCCTCAAGACCAAACTCCTGCGCCGTGATGACGATCGGCTGGGTCGTCGTAACGCGGACACCACCATCAGAGGCACTCACTGACAGATTAGCCGTCTTACTGACAGTCTTGCCGTGCAGGCTAATGCTCACGGCCACACTCTCGGTTTGAGCACCACCGGCTTTCAACGCCGCAATCTGGCTATCACTCAACGCCGCATCAATCGTCGCCGTTGGAAAACTGGCGACTTCAAACAACATTTTCTGGAGGCGTTCGTTGCGGATGCCAATCCCGGTCTCCACGGAGGATAGATCCACGCTTAGCGAAACCTCACCACTAGCCGAGATGCTGCCAGAAACGCGCTCGAAGGCGTTGTTTTCACCGATACTGTTGTTCTTAATCGAAACAAAGCCGATGCGCGAGCTGTCGTTCAACGCCCAGTCCGCCTGCGCCGGTGCCATAACACCAACTGCGCTCAGTAGAATCACGAGTTTCGGAAATATTGATTTGGCCATCGATACCTTCTCCATTCGACAGATCTGATAGGTTATAGCGCGCTACGGGGGCCGCGGCCAACCCACCGCCAAGACTTCTAAAATAGCGTGAGTTATACGTCGGCGAGGTCGCCCTTAGATTCCAACCATTCACGCCGGTCACCCGCGCGCTTTTTGGCCAGCAGCATGTCAAAGACACTATTGGTGTCATCGTCTGCATCCAGCACGAGCTGCACCAGGCGGCGTGTATCGGGGTCCATGGTTGTCTCGCGCAACTGCGACGGGTTCATTTCTCCCAGCCCTTTAAAGCGCTGCACATTCGGTTTAGCTCTCGAGTTCTCCGCAGCAACGCGCTCCAGAATTCCGTTCTTTTCGGACTCATCGAGGGCGTAATACACGTCCTTGCCAACATCCACCCGATACAAAGGCGGCATGGCCACAAAGACGTGACCGGCCCGAACCAAGGGCCGGAAATGGCGGAGAAAGAGTGCGCAGATGAGCGTTGCGATGTGAAGCCCATCTGAGTCGGCATCGGCCAAAATACAGACCTTTTGATAACGCAGGCCCTCGAGATCGTCACTCGCAGGATCGATACCCAAGGCCACCGAAATATTGTGAACCTCTTGCGATGCAAGAATTTCCCCGGCGTCCACCTCCCAGGTGTTCAGGATCTTACCTCTGAGCGGAAGGATGGCCTGGAACTCTCGATCTCGCGCCTGCTTGGCAGAGCCACCAGCAGAGTCTCCCTCCACCAGAAAAAGCTCGCTTCGCGCGGGGTCTTCGATGGAACAATCGGCGAGCTTCCCCGGCAATTGAGGACCTGAAGCCACCTTCTTTCGGACAACTTTTTTGGCCGATCGCATCCGCGCTTGCGCGCGATTAATGCATAGTTCGGCCAGTAATTCAGCATCCGATGTGTGCTGATTCAGCCACAGCGCAAATGCATCTTTTGCCACACCAGACACAAAGCCTGCAGCCTCTCTAGACGACAGTCGCTCCTTGGTCTGGCCCGAGAACTGGGGATCACCCAGCTTCGATGACAGCACGTAACAGCAGCGATCCCAGACGTCCTCTGCGGTCAATTTCACGCCTCGCGGCAGCAGATTTCGAATCTCACAGAACTCGCGCATCGCCTCTAATAGCCCAGAACGAAGGCCATTGACGTGGGTCCCACCCTGAGCGGTGGGAATCAAATTCACATACGACTCAGCCGTTACTTCACCCCCCTCAGGTAGCCACTGTATGGCCCAATCGACGGCCTCGGTTTCGCCAGCAAAGCTCGCAGTAAAGGGCTCCTCCGGGATCACGGGATAGTCGATGGTGGCATCGGAGAGATAGTCCGAAATGCCATCCTCGTAAAACCATTCCTGCTTCTCGCCCTTCTTCTCATCATTGAGCGTGACGCGGAGTCCGGGACAGAGCACCGCCTTGGCTCGAAGCGCATGGACCAAGCGGGACATGGCAAAATTAGCACTATCAAAGAACGTTTCATCAGGCGTGAACCGAATTCCGGTCCCGGTATTGCGCTTACCGCACTGTCCGGTGATGGCAAGATCTTCAACCTTGTCGCCATTCTCAAACGCCATGCTGTACACATTGCCATCGCGCCGGATTGTGATGTCCAGCCGCTTGGAGAGGGCGTTTACCACAGACACACCCACACCGTGCAGACCGCCGCTGAACTGGTAGTTCTTGTCCGAGAATTTACCGCCGGCGTGCAGTGTCGAGAGAATGACTTCTACACCAGGCTTTTTTTGCTCCGGGTGTAAATCAACCGGCATACCCCGCCCGTTATCGGTAATGGTAATCGCACCATCGGCATGCACAACAACATCGATCTGATTCGCGTGGCCCGCCAAGGCCTCGTCAACCGAGTTATCGATAACCTCTTGGGCAAGGTGGTTAGGGCGAGCAGTGTCGGTATACATACCAGGGCGCTTGCGCACCGGCTCTAGCCCCGTCAATACCTCGATGGCGTCTGCGTTGTACTGCGTCATTATGTGGGTTTACCTTAGTTGAATGCGTCTTACGACGTGCTTGTCGCCGTGCCGCCTAATGATAACCCGAGGAAGTCAGTAGAGGTCGGTTCTCTTCATCAGAAATACGAACAACCTGTGTCTCAATGCGAGCATTGGGGTGCAGCACGAGACGTCGATAGCCCGGATCTTTGCTATCGAGCGCAAAGTCTTGC
This sequence comes from Halieaceae bacterium, assembly GCA_038143085.1. GTDB lineage: Bacteria > Pseudomonadota > Gammaproteobacteria > Pseudomonadales > Halieaceae > Luminiphilus. The sequence continues at coordinate 485,027 of JAYQLG010000002.1, read as the reverse complement.
GAGCGCGGTGCAAATTGCACACAGGTCGAGGGCGTCGTCATCATCCGAACACCGTTTATTACCTCGTCACTTTCTTGGTGTACGTGACCACTGATCACTGCTGTTTGATCGGCAATGGACTTAAGAATATCGAGCGCCTCCGATGCGTTCTTTACCGATTGCTCGTCGAGCCATGCAGATTCGAGACGGCGAAGCGGATGGTGCGTTGCAACCAGTAGGGCCTTATTTGCCCGCCGCGCATCATCGACAGCAGATCTCAATGCCGCAAGCTCAGTGGTGGAAAGGACGCCACCCACCTCGCCCTCGACCTGCGTCTCGAGCATCACCACATTCCAGTGCTTTGCGCGCAAGCAACGCTTCATATGCGGCGCATAGCGATCTTTATGGCTCGACACATCATCATGGTTGCCCGGCAACCACAGGCTGGGTACCGAAGTACCGAGCAGGGCTTCAAGCTGTCCGTAAGCTTCGGGCTGACCATCCGCGGCAATGTCACCGGTCACTAAAATACAGTCAGCGCTCTCGGTAGCGAGTGCAGCATCGATGACACCCCTGGCGGAACGCGCAGTATTCATGCCTAAAAGGCATCCTGTTTCAGTGCCTGTTAAGTGGGTATCGGTGACTTGCACCAAGGAAAGTGTGTCAGCTCCGTCGGCGACGACCAAATCACCACTGAGCAGCGACTCAGTCGACATTACCCACCTCAAAGACGACCCCATCGACATGAGCCTCGGACAAACAAAGGCTCAAGAGCTCCGAGACAAACTGATTTTGCTGTCGCTTCTCGTCGGGCTGATGCATGTCGGAATTCGGATAATCGTAGCGCGACTCCAAGCGTCGGCTTGACCGATGTTTCACTACCTCGGCCATAGCGACGTCGTGATACATGCGTAGATACAGATTGGAGTCCATCAACTTTGGCAGTTGGGGAGCGTGATACTGCACAGTCAGCGAGGTTGTGTGCCGGTCCCGATCGATAACGGTTAGCACCACCAAGCGCTGACCCAATCGAAAGCGTCTTTCATTCGCCTGTTGATAGTCCGGGAAGAGCTGCAACAGCCGCGCATAGTTGGCCTCGCAGAGCGCGTGTAACTCTGCAAGATCCATCTGAAAGCGCTTTTTATTTCTGCTTTTCTGCACTCAACTTCCTCGAAACACTCTCAGCCATCGGCACAACCTTCCACCAAAGTGTAGCAATCAATGATCAAAATTGTGCCAATACAGAAGATGAACGTATTTTCTCCTCCCATCCGTATAGGATGTTAAACTCCGCCGCACCGTAGGTCTAAGGACACTATCAAGGAATATTGCATGATTTCTCATGTCACTCGACGCGCCCTATCGGCCGTCATCGTCGGCACTCTTTTGACGGCAGCACCTCTCGCTTTAAGCGAAAGCCTTTTAGACATTTATGAGATTGCGCTCGATAACGATGCGCAGTTGAAAGCTGAAACCGCTCAATACCGAGCCGACCTGGAACTAAAGACTCTGGCTCTCGCGCCCTTGCTGCCGCAGGTGCGTACCGGCGTCTCGCGGTCGATTCGCGATTCTGAGAATACGCGTTTGAGTATTACAGACTTCCAAAACGGCCAACCGATCATTGAAAACCTGACCAGTGGCTCTCGCACAGAGACCACCAGTTACGACATCAATCTGTCTCAGACATTATTTGACCTCTCAGCGTGGTTCGATTGGAAGGCGGGAGACGAGAGAAGCAAGCAGGCAGAGGCAACATTAGCCGCTGCTCAACAAAATTTGATTGTACGCGTGTCCGAAGCCTATTTTGGCGTGCTACGCGCGCAAGATAACCTCCTCGCAGCGAAGGCTCAGGAACGCGCTCTCGCGCGTCAACTAGAGCAGACCCGCCAGCGTTTCAACGTCGGTCTAATCGCCATAACCGACGTCTATGAAGCTGAAGCTCGATACGACCTAGCGGGCGTCACGCGTATCATCGAGGAAAACAACGTGGCCGTTGCCCGTGAGCGTCTGTCGGTACTCACAGGTCAAGACCACGGACAATTGCTGCTCCTAAGCGATGAGTTCACACCTGAGGCGCCAACACCATCAGACCGATCCGCATGGGTCGACTTCGCGCTCGCTAACAATTTTGAGCTCGCCGCTGTGCGGTTCGCTGAGGAAGCCGCACGTCAAACTGCAAAATCTCGGCAAATGGGACACGCGCCAACGGTCAGCGCACAAATCGGTTATACCGAGAGCGAAACAACGGGCCGCGTGACACCGCCTAATGCGTTCAACTTACCACCGCGCTCTGAGGGCGATAACGAATCATTCCAGATTCGTCTCGATATGCCCTTGTACGCCGGTGGCGCGGTCAGTGCGAATCGAAGACGGGCAGCAGAGCAATTTAATGCCGCGCGTGAAAATCGAATCAATCTGACGCGCAACACGGTGACAGTATCACGCTCACTCCACATGACTGTGACCTCAGACGTGGCACGCGTTAAGGCACGCAAACAAGCCATCAAGTCGACACAGAGCGCACTCGACGCGACCGTTGCAGGCTACGAAGTGGGTACACGTAACATTGTTGACGTCCTGAACGCTCAGAACGCCGTGTTTTCAGCACAACGCGACTATGCCAACAGCCGCTACGACTACGTCCTCAATAGCATGCGACTCAAAGAGAATGCGGGCACTTTGTCACCCGAGGATATCGCTGCACTTGAATCTTTTCTGATTGAGCCGGCGGCACCGACGGCCTCTGAGGAAAGCTAGGCCACCAACCCCTTCAGCAGCTCGAGTTGGCGGCGGGTCGCTCCCCGCCGCGTCTCGATAAAGCGCCGAGCCACCTGCGCATCGTTGTCATCCGCTGACTCAAGCCAAACGCCTGCCAATCGATTGGCCAGCTCATCTTCATCTTCCACCACGCGGATGGCGCCACTGCGCTCCATGTCGCGAACAATGGTGGCAAAGTTAATGACGTGCGGACCGGTAATGACAGCGCAGCCCCAGGCCGCCGCCTCGATGGGGTTATGTCCACCACGCGGCACCAAACTACCACCAATAAATGCTGCATCCGCTAGGCCTAGGAAGGCACTCAGCTCACCCAGCGTATCAATGAGCAACACATCCGTGCTGTCCGTCAGCGGCCTATGCTCGCTGCGCTTCTGATACTGCAAACCATGACTCTCTAGCAACTTGATTATCTCGGGCGCCCGGTTGGGATGCCGCGGGGCCAGCAATAAGCGCGTGCTCAAGCCCCGCTCGCGCAGTGCAAGGTAAGCCTTGATCACAAGCTGCTCCTCGCCCGGATGCGTACTCGCCGCCGCCCACAGCGGTCGATAACGCATGACCTCACCGAGCTGTTCCCGAATTTCCTCGAGCTGCAGACGTCGCGCCGCGAGGTCAATGTCAAATTTAATGCTTCCCACCACCTGCATCTTTGCGGGGTCAGCACCAATCTTCCGAAACCGCCTGAAATCTGACTTTGACTGACAGGCAATCAAATCAAAATCATTGAGCGCCTGAGTTGTCAGGCTACCTAGTCGGGCATAGCCGCGTGCAGAGCGCGCCGAAAGTCGGGCGTTCACCAGTGCGACCGGCACCGAGTGGTCCTTTGCAGAAGTCAGTAGATTCGGCCAAATCTCAGTCTCCACCATGACGATGAGTTGTGGGTCCCAATGGCGCATGAAGGCACCCGTGACCAGTGGCGCATCAAAGGGAAACCATGTGTGTTCAACTCGGTCTCCAAACAACTTTTGCGTCTGTGCTGAACCAGTGGGCGTTGTGTTGGTCACCAAAACGGCCTTGTCGGGCCACTCGGTCAGCAGGCGCTCAATGAGCGGTGCGACAGCAAGTAGCTCACCGACTGAAACCGCATGAACCCATATGAGCCCATCGCCAGAGCGAGTTCGCGCTGGCAGACCCAGGGCAAAACGCCGCCACCACTGACGTCGGTAGTGCGGCTCACGCAGGCTTTTATAGAACAGGCGCAGCACGAACAACGGCGTCAAAACCGTAATAAGCAAGTTGTAGAGTGGGCGCGCCATAAGGTCGATGCTACGAGGATTGGTGTGATACGTCATATACTGACGCTTTTGGGTGGAGCCTACCATGGCAGCGACCGAGTTTGAGGATGTGAAGGGCTTCCTTCCAATTGAGGAAGCCGAAAAACTGCGCCAATGGGCGACACTCGGCGCTCAGGTGGGTCCGCTCTTGGAAATCGGTAGTTATTGCGGGCTGTCCACGCTGCACCTGGCAGACGTCGCACGTGAAGCCAACACGGTCGTCTTTGCTGTAGACCATCATCGGGGGAGTGAAGAGCATCAAGTTGGGGAGTTTTTTCATGATGACGCCCTGATGGATGATCAAGGAAATTTCGATTCACTCCCCGAATTCAGACGCAACCTCAAACGCTACCAGGCCGAGGATGTCGTCATTCCGCTCGTTGCACCATCGACAACGGCCGCTCGCCATTGGACCACACCGCTAGGCTTTTTGTTTATCGACGGGGGGCACAGTTTAGATGCGGCGCTTGCCGACTACCGGGGCTGGTCATCGCATCTTCTGCGCGATGGACTGCTAGTTATCCATGATGTCTTCACCAATGCAGCAGACGGGGGTCAGGCACCGCACGCCATCTGGCAACTCGCGAAACAGTCAGGGCTCTTTCAAGAAGTGGGCTCGTTTCAGAGTCTACGCGCCTTAAAACGACTGTAACTGCTGTAAATGATCGACACTAAGCCTGGCGGTGACGTCGTTCGAGAGTGGGCTGCTCCCTGCTATCAACCTCGGTAAACAACCGGCTAGCTGTCGTGTATTGGCTCAGGGCATCCGCTGCCAATAATACGGCTCCGGAGGTCCAGGTCGGCTTCTCTAATGGCCACAAGACGTCTTCTTCAAACTGGTAACCAGTCCAGAAAACACCCACCTCGTCGCGCCATTGCCATAAACAGTCAAAGAGCGCCTGAGCTCTCCCCACGTCACCTACGCTAAGAAGCGCCATGGTCAATTCACAGGACTCGGCCACTGTGACCCAAGGCTGATGATTCTCACACCGACAACCCAAGCCGGGCTCCACAAATTCATGCCAGCGCGCATTAATGCGTTCGAGGCCCTGCTCACCCTGAAAAACACCCGCGAGAACAGGATAGAACCAGTCCATTGCATAGCGCGCTTTACTCTCCCAGTTTCGGTCAAACCGCTCGGGCCGGTGTCGTAGCGCCGTACCGAGCTTACGTCTTGCTTCACGCCACTGGGGCTTTAGGACACCGACTGTTCTTGCGATATGCAGTGCACACTCGAGCGACTTATAAACCGAGCTACTCCCGGTCACGAGCGCATCGTCCATCGCTTCACCCGAGGTATCGCAAGCCCATGCCACTTCACCATGCTCCGACTGCATGGACACGACAAAATCTATCGCGCGCTCCACAGTTGGAAACAGTCGCTCAAGAAATGCTCGATCATCGCTGATCAAGTAGTGGTGCCATACACCCGTAGCAATGTAGGCGACGTAATTGGTCTCACGCCGGGTTACGTTGGCTGGCGTACCATTAACGTAAGACGCCCACCAACTGCCATCCTCTAACTGCTCGCTGGCAAGCCAGTCATAGGCACGCTCGGCGGCGATGAACTCGCCCGCAATGCTGAGTCCCATCGCGGCCTCTGTGTGGTTCCAGGGGTCGGTGTGTCCACCATCAAACCAGGGGATCTCTCCATTCTCTCGCTGCGATGCCAGCAGGTAATCCACTGTCGGACGCAGGGCTTCAGCAGGGTAAGCAAAAGGGGCAGAGGTGCTATGACTCATTTTCTAATCCTAATGCGTTTCTAACCGATCAAAATACAGCACGACGCTTTTCCCCATCCAAGGATTAGTCACCGCCTCAATCGCGCGGGTTAGCCATGGTCGCTTCATCAGATCCCAGACTAGTAAACGGTGATACCACTTGAGAATAAAGGGCTCGGTTTCGGCATGCCAAAACAGACACTTCAGCCACCAATAGGGCACATGAAGCGCGTGTGCGCCATGGCGACGGGTCTCGGTTAGCGTGTAACGCTCGACTTCTCGACTGAGGTGCGAGGCATTGAAAATTCGAATATGCCCACCTGGCGTTCGACGGTAGGCATCACAAAGCGACCAACACACCCGCTCTGGCCAGCTTCGCGGCACACTAATGCACAGTCGTCCGTCCGGCTTTAACACCCGATCAATCTCTTCTAGAAAGCCAATATAGTTGGGGATGTGCTCTAGAACCTCTGAGCAAATAAGCCGATCAACCGAATGATCTGCCAGGGGAAGCGATAAGCCATTCGCCTGAGCAAAATCCACCGAGCCCTTTGGGTTATAACTCGCCATATCAGCAATGCGTGACTGCGCTGTCTTCAAGTCCTGATGCGATAAGTCGAGGCCAATCACCGTAACATCGTCCTGAAGATAGGCCGTCAATGAATGACGTCCCTCACCACATCCCAAATCGACGCAGACATGGCCCGGCTGCAGGTCGAAGTAATCGAAATCCACCGTCAGCATGCGACTATGCGCTCCCGGTAATAGGCTTCCATTCGTTCAGCACAGCGATTCCAACAAAAATGTTGCTCCGCTCGCGATAAGCCGCGAGAGGCATAGTCGTCTCGAAGCTGGTCATCCTCAAACAGTTGGCGAATGGCAGCCGCGAGCGCCTCGCTATCACCTGCGGGAACGACCAGACCGGCATCCGCAACCACTTCAGCGAGAGCGCCTCCATCCGTGGACACCAGCGGCACACCGCATGCCATTGCCTCAACAGCCGGCAAGCCAAAGCCCTCGTAAATAGAAGGCACCACGGCAACCGAGGCACTCGCATATTTTTGGACCATTTCCTCGTGACTGATGCCTTTGCAACTCTCCACCACATCCCCGAGCCCGAGCGATGCGATCAGATTTTCCGTATCGCCCCCCGGCTTTGGCCGGCCCACCAGCGTTAGCCGAATATCAGGATAACTCGATCGCAAGGAGGCGATGGCACGCAGTAATATCGCCAAGCCTTTAAGTGGCGCGTCGGCAGATGCTGTGGTCATCAATCGATGCGGCTCGCGTTCCGCTTCAGGGAGCGGCCTAAATAGCTCAGTATCGACGCCAAGATGCATCACCGAAATCGCCGCGCGATCAACATTAAAGTCGTCACTAATGTCCGTCGCTGAGGCACCGGAAACCGTGACTACCGATTGCAACTGGGGTGCCACACGTTTTTGCATGCGCAAAAAACTGTGCCAGCGATGAATTAAAAGCCGCATGTACCAGCGTGGCTCAGCAGCAAGGGCTACCCGATAATCTTTAGTGATGGGATGGTGAATCGTCGTCACCAGAGGCAGCCCACGATGCTGCAAGCTAAGAATTCCGTCAGCAATCGTCTGATTGTCGTGAATGATATCGAACTCAGATTCCCGCCCTACGAACCAGCGCTTCACACGCTCACCAAAGGTGTAAGGCTCGGCAAAACCGCCGGTCAACTTACTAAACCATTCGATGCGCTCTAACCGCGATAGTAGTTGTATCGGGCGTATGGACCTTAAACCACGCTCATATAAATCCAGGCTGGGCAAACGAACCAGTGTGACTTCGGGATCGAGCTGAGGGTAGGGAGGGCCCGAGATCACGGTCACCTTGTGACCCCTTTGAGCCAATGAGCGTGAAAGGTATTTTAGGTAGATACCCTGTCCACCCGAATGCGGGGCAGACCGATAGCCCAAAAGTGCAATGTTAAGCGGCGCGTCAGGCGCCACGGACGTCTGCGACATCAATGTGGGAGAAGCTTGCGAATTCACAGTGGGCACCCAGAAGTTGGCAGGGAGTATGCCAATAGGGTGTGACACGGACAACCGCCGATTGGCGTCAACACAAACATCGAGTGAACGGACCCACTTACAAGCGGGCGGCTATCCAATCCAGACAAGTGCGAATAATGTCTTCTTTCTCGGGCTCGTTGAACAACTCGTGATACATGCCCGGATAGACCGTGATGTGCTTATCAGTCGCACTCAAATCGGCCATAAACTGGCGCGACGCCGGGACGGATGTCAGTTCATCTTGCTCACCGTGCAGCAATAAGGTTGGCAGAGAAATCTCACTCGCTCGTCCAAGAACGGCGCTCGCCTCGTCGAATAAAGACACCACGGTTCGAGCTGGGATGTTCTCGTGATGAACCAGTGGATCAGCGACATAATCATCGACCACTGCCTGATCACGAGAGACGGCGCTCGCATCAATCTCTAAGGCTTTAGCTGAAGGGAATAGGGCGCTCAGCGTCCTCAATAACCAGGTCTGCCATGCCGGAGGAGGCGTAGGCACCCCTAGCAGTGGTCCTGTCAGGATGAGGGTCTGATAGTCGGGCGCTGCATCGAGCACGGTTCGTGCCGCGATAAGACCGCCCATACTGTGGCCAATCAAGACAACGGGTAGATCGGGGTGCTCAGACGCAATATGAGATCTAAGCTCCGCCACGCCAGCGGTAAGATCACTGAATGACTCGACAAAGGCTCGCTTTCCCGGGGATTGCCCGTGCCCAATATGATCTAGGGCATAAACGTGGAGGTGGTTCGCCGTAAACGCTTGCGCTACGTGATTGTAACGACCCGAGTGCTCGCCCAGCCCGTGGCTGATAAGAACAACGCCTTTTGCAGTGTCTTCAGAAGACCAAGAACGAAAGAACCGTTCGCTCGCCAGTTTGCCCGTAGATGCCCCCATCACGACCCCCTTTTATTTTGGTGTTAACTCACCGGTGTTAGCCACGCTCCATATTGTGACTCGCGACCGCGAACCGAATCGAAATAGATCGATTGCAGTTGCTCTGTCAGTGGACCACGACTTCCGGAGCCAATCGCCCGACCATCGAGCTCGCGGATGGGTACCACCTCTGCCGCAGTACCTGTAAAGAACGCCTCATCGGCGACATAGACCTCATCACGGGTGATTCTTCGTTCCTTAATCTGATAGCCAAGATCAGCCGCAATTCGGAAGATACTGTCGCGCGTAATGCCCTCCAAACAGGATGTGAGTTCAGGCGTATAAATCGTTCCGTCTCGCACTATAAAGACATTCTCGCCACTGCCTTCAGCGACATAGCCCTCATTGTCCAAAAGAAGCGCCTCTTCGCAGCCTGCATCCAGCGCTTCGCGAAGGGCCAAAATAGAGTTGATGTAGTTACCGTTTGCCTTTGCCTTGCACATGGTGATGTTCACGTGATGTCGGGTGTAGCTCGAGGTGCGCACCCGAATACCGCGATCTCTGGCCTCCGGATCCATGTAAGAAGGCCAAGACCAGGCGGCTACCATGACGTGGGTTTTCAGGTTATCCGCACGAAGTCCCATGCCCTCTGAACCGAGGAAGCACATAGGCCTGAGATACGCCTCGTCCAGACCATTGACCCGAACCACCTCGCGCTGCGCTTCGTTCAGAGTGTCCTTGTCGTAAGGCATGTCCATCTGCAAAATTTTTGCGGATCGGAAGAGTCGGTCAGTGTGTTCATTCAACCGAAAAATACAGGTGCCATCGCCCTCCGTAGCGTAGGCCCTCACGCCCTCAAAGACGCCAAGACCGTAGTGGAAGGTATGCGTTAACACATGCACTTTCGCCTCTTCCCAAGGGACGAGCTCGCCGTCTAGCCAGATAGATCCGGTCAGCTTAGACAGGTCCATAATTATTCCTTATTCACCTCTCGCGGATGACTCGCGAGTCATTACAAATTCGGCAGCAAACGCGTGCACACCGCACTGGCCTGCTTCATTAATTCATCGGTTTCAACCGAGTCACCGTCAGATGCATTCGACACCGCAGCTCGATGCACTGACGACCGCAAGCCTAGATACGCTTCCTTAAGGCTATTTGCGTCACTTGGACTTAAAATCTCGCAGGCTTCAAGGACCTCGAGTATCCGGACCACATCTGACCAGCGCCCGAGGTCGGGATAGAGCGACGCATTTTTAAGCACAAGGTATTGGACCACAAATTCGATATCGACAATACCGCCGCGCCCGTATTTCAGTGCTACTCGATGCGACGCATCGCCAACAGCAGGCGAATGGTCCCGCATTTTTTGCCGCATCGCTGTGACATCATCGGCGAGCGACGCATCGTCACGACGTATCGATAATACTTCCGCCCTCAGCGCCTCCACCTGTGTGACGAGTTCCGACCCGCCTGCAACCACACGCGCCCTCACCAGCGCCTGATGTTCCCAAGTCCATGCATCGTGCTTTAAATAACGCTCCAACGCCTGAACAGAAGTAACGACAAGGCCTGAATCACCGTTAGGTCGTAACCTTAAATCGACCTCATACAGGCGGCCGCCCATCATGTTGGTCGATAAAATATGAATCACTCGCTGCGCCAGGCGCGTGAAGAAGCGTTGATTATCGATAGGCTTGGCACCTGCGGTAGTGCCATTTTCTCCTGTCGAGACAAACACCAAATCCAAATCTGATTCGTAGCTGAGCTCAAGACCACCCAACTTGCCATAGGCCAAGACGCAGAAACCCGCATCACCACTGGGCTCGCCATATTTTTCAACCAACTGATGGTGAGCGATAGCCACGGCTCGTTCGACAATTACCTCGGCAAGAAAGCTTAGGTTGTCACTGACTTTCATCAGCGAGATCGCGCCCTCTAGTTCGCTGCACGCCACACGAAATACGATCGCATCCTTGAAGCGTCTGAGCAGGTGCATGGCGCTCTCAAGATCATCAGGATCAACGTGCTCCAGAGTAGAGTTCAGCAGAGTCCTAATCTCGTCTTTGCTGGGAATACTGAGGAGGCGCTCAGGGAACAGCAGCTCATCGAGCAACTCGGGCGCGCCAAGCAGTTTTTGCGTGATGGGCTCGCTGCGACTCACCAAGTTAACGAGGCGCTGTAAGGCAAGCGGGTTTTCACTGAGCAGAACCAGGTAGGCACTGCGTTTCAAGACCGCGCTGACAATTGAAAGCAATCGCTTCAGCACTTGCTCAACATCGCCCTGGTCGTCCACTGCTTTCAAAATAAGCGGCAACACCTTTTGCAGGCGTCGCACGCCCTCGGGGTCAAGGACACGAAATCGGGTCTCTGCAATAAACTCAGAGATGACCGCCACAATGACATCCTCATGATCTAGCGAGAGGCCGCGTATGATCGATACATCGAGCGATGGTGACTCTGAGCCAATGCCAACAATCAGTCGTGATGCATGACCCGGCTCGTTCAGCAACGCGTCAAATTCAGTCGCAATTGCAGTGCGATGAGCTTCAGTCCGATCCCTGAGTTCACTCCATGACGCGTAGCCTAATAAATGCCGAAGGTTTTCTTGGGCATCGCTAACGTCAGGTATCGAATGAGTCTGCTCATCGCGCAGTGCTTGAATGCCATGTTCCACCTGTCGAAGGTGTCGATAAGCGCCAGTCAGTGTTGATACAACGGACTGAGGAGCACACTGCTCTTTGGCGAGCACCGCGGCCGATGTCTGGAAATTGATCGTTTGAATCGCTGGAATCCGCCCGCCGTGTGTCAGCTGGTGTGATTGGACAACAAACTCCGCCTCACGAATGCCGCCGGGGCCGCGCTTAACATCGTTCGCTAAGCCCTTCGACACGCGCTCGGCATCAATCAGCGCCTTCATGTCGCGCAAACCATCGATGACGCTAAAGTCCGTGTAACGCCGGTAAACAAATCGCCGTGCCAACTGTTGAAACGCACGTGTTTGCTCAGCAAGCCCGGTGATACAACGAGACTTTAGAAGCGCATATCGTTCCCAGTCACGACCGTGTTGCTGATAGTAATTCTCCAATGACGGATAACTGGCAACCAGTGCTCCACTATCTCCGAATGGACGCAACCGGGTATCTACCCTGAATACACGGCCTTCGTGCGTTACGCTATCGATCAGCTTAATCACCAACTGAGCAACTCGCGTAAAAAACTCCTGATTGCTGGTGCTCGAGCGCCCACCCTCGGTAACGCCCGGCTCGTCATACACAAAAATGACGTCGATGTCGGATGACAAGTTCAGTTCACGCCCGCCCAGTTTGCCCATGCCAACGACAATGAGATGCTGACGGGTTTGAGATTCCTCACCGATTGGCTCACCAAAACGCGCGCCGACCTGAGCCTCAGCAAACTGGGTGGCCTCCCGAATCACAAAATCTGCGAGGTCACTCATGGCGACCAGCGTCTCATCTAGACCCGTGGCCCGCTGCGTAAAACTGCGCCATAGAATGTGCAGCATCGCCCGCTGTCTCAGCACTCGGAGCAATGATGTCAGCGTAGCCTCCGTGGGCTGCAAAGTCTCGGCCGAGCGCTCGTGCGCCGCTGTAATGTAGTCAATCGTGCTCGCCTTGAAGTCTGCCTCGCTTTCAAGCCAGTCGACTTGCCGCTCCACCAAGCCTCTGAAAAACTCACTGCTACGTAATAACCGCAGTGCGTCACCCGCCGAGCCGCAATCATCGAGCCTCAGGAGCAACGCCTCAAATCGTTGCCCGCCGATACGCTGACTCATCAACTGAATTTGATCTTCCTCGACCATCAATTAAACGAATTGCCTCTCACGGTTTTCACACCAAAATGTCCAAATCTCCGTAAAACCTCTCTGCTAAACCGTCGGGCAAAAGAGAGCGACTAGGGTAGGAACCACTTCAAACACCTAATATACTCCCAATCCGTTGTGGCGCGGCGGTTTTACCGCGACACCACCCACGCAATGAATCTCAGGCAATTGCCCTGTCACGGAACTTTTTAATGGAAATGCTTGCCGCTAGCACGCGAATAACTCTGCTTTTACAGCAGGGGTTTAGCATCCTAAGAGTCGTGCTGGGCTGAGGGCGGCGATCGTGACAGGTTCGACAGACACCATTGATTGGTTTCGGCACACCGCGCCGTACATTAATTCGCATAGAGGAACCACTGTTGTCGTGGGTCTTCGCTGCGGCGCCGCGAGCGACGAGAATTTTATCAACGTGGTGCACGACCTCGCGCTCATGCATTCGCTGGGTGTACGGCTGGTCGTGGTTCACGAGCAAAACACCTTTAACTCAGAGCCACTGACGCCGATCGCGGTGAATCAGGCGTTGGCTGATACCTTGGCAGAGCGCACCCATATTGAGCAGATGTTTTCGATGGGGCTACCCAACTCACCCCTTCACAATGCGAGACTCAGAGTGATTTCGGGTAACTTCATTACGGCTCGCCCATTAGGTGTCATCAATGGGGTGGACCGATCAGGTCGTGGTTTGGTTCGCCATGTTGACGTTGCGGGCATGACACACGCGCTCGACGGCGCCGCCATCTGTCTGCTATCAACGCTGGGTCATTCCCCTGCTGGAGAAGTGTTCACCCTAGATGCACTGGATGTCATGGGTGCGGTCAGCCGGAGCCTAGGCGCGGACAAGTTAATCATCATGTCAGACTTTGATGGTATCGAAGGCACGGACGGGAAACTGCAGCGGCAACTGACGGTTGATGCAGCTCGGCGAGTGCTCGAAACCGCTGACCAGGGACAAAAAGAGGCACTGATGCTGGCGTGTGACGCCTGTGACTCTGGTGTGCCGCGATCCCACCTCATCAGCTACGCACTCGACGGCGGTTTGCTTAAAGAGCTGTATACGCACGATGGCATTGGCACCTTGATATCGCCCGACGAATACGAGCAAATCAAAGGCGCCGAGGCACATGACTTAGCGGGCATACTCGAGCTCATCCGACCTTTACAGCAAGCAGGCGTTCTTGCAGATAGGTCCAATGAAGAAATCGAGCGCAGCCTCGATAAATTCACAGTCATTGCAAAAGATAGTCGGGTTATCGCCTGTGCTGCCTTACTGGAAAACCCTGCGGACAACATCGCGGAAATCGCCAGTGTTGCCACCCATCCGGATTACAGGGACTCGGGACACGGTGAACGGCTCGTCGCAGCGCTCATCGATGCTGCAAAACAAGCCGAGCTTGAACGCGTTTATGTGCGTACAACACAAACCGGTCATTGGTTCCAAGAGCTTGGCTTCACAATGTCATCAGCCGAAGCGCTGCCCGAATCCGAGAAACAGAAGGCAAAAATAGACCGAAATTCAAATATTCTTGTTCGCGCGCTGTAGTCTATAGCGCGTGATCTACTGGAGATAGCTGATGCCTGAGTATCGCTCGAGAACATCCACCGCCGGCCGTAACATGGCAGGGGCACGTGCCTTATGGCGTGCAACCGGCATGAAAGACGGTGACTTTGAAAAACCCATCATTGCCGTCGTTAACTCATTCACACAGTTCGTGCCGGGGCATGTCCATCTCAAAGATCTGGGACAGCTGGTCGCGCGTGAAATTGAAAACGCAGGCGGTGTCGCCAAAGAATTCAACACCATTGCGGTCGATGACGGCATTGCAATGGGTCATGACGGCATGCTCTATAGCTTGCCCTCCAGGGACATCATTGCAGACTCGGTCGAGTACATGGTGAATGCGCACTGTGCCGACGCCATGGTTTGCATCTCTAATTGCGACAAGATCACACCCGGAATGCTCAACGCGGCCATGCGCCTCAACATACCCGTGGTTTTTGTCTCGGGTGGGCCCATGGAAGCGGGAAAAACGGCGCTGTCCGAGCACAAGCTGGACTTGGTTGACGCCATGGTAATTGCCGCAGACAGTAGTGCTGACGACGCCAAAGTAGAAGCTTACGAGCGATCGGCCTGCCCGACCTGTGGTTCTTGTTCCGGCATGTTCACTGCCAACTCGATGAATTGCCTCACGGAGGCGCTCGGCCTGAGCCTGCCGGGCAACGGCTCTTTGTTGGCTACTCACGCCGATCGTAAAGCGCTGTTCCTTGAGGCGGGGCGACTCGTTGTTGAACTCACGCGGCGCTACTACGTTGAAGACGATGACCGCGTCCTCCCTAGGAACATTGCCAATCGCGCTGCGTTTGAGAATGCCATGAGTCTCGACATTGCCATGGGCGGCTCAACCAACACCATTTTGCACTTGCTTGCCGCCGCGCAAGAAGCCGAGCTTGATTTCACGATGGCTGACATCGACGCGCTTTCTCGCAATGTGCCTCAGTTGTGCAAGGTTGCTCCCAGCACACCGCTTTATCACATGGAAGACGTTCACCGAGCGGGTGGTGTACTGGCCATTTTGGGTGAGCTCGCGAGATCGGGCCAACTGCATACTGACTGCCACACCGTACACAGCCCTAGCATTGGCGACGCTATAGCTCATTGGGATATTGCTACCACTGATAATGCGGTGGCGCTCGAGCGTTTCAAAGCGGGCCCCGCGGGCATCCCGACGCAGGAAGCATTTAGCCAGGCAACGCGTTGGCCAACGCTAGATCTAGACCGAGAGGGGGGCTGCATTCGCTCAGCTGATAGTGCCTACTCTCAAGAAGGCGGCTTGGCGGTTCTCTTTGGAAACATTGCCGAGGATGGTTGTGTTGTAAAAACCGCCGGGGTAGAGGATGAACTCCTGGTGTTCGAGGGGAGAGCCCACGTATGCGAGAGCCAGGAAGATGCCGTCGCCGACATTCTCGAGGATCGTGTGCAAGCAGGTGATGTGGTCATTGTCCGCTACGAGGGACCTCGCGGCGGTCCGGGTATGCAGGAAATGCTTTACCCGACAAGCTACATCAAATCCAAAGGCCTGGGTAAAGCCTGTGCACTGATCACCGACGGTCGCTTCTCTGGCGGTACGTCCGGCTTATCGATCGGCCACGTTTCTCCAGAGGCGGCAGCCGGTGGTGCGATTGCGCTTGTTGAGAACGGCGACAGAATCCTCATCGACATTCCAAAGCGTGCCATTAACGTGTTGGTTGATGAAGCCGCGCTTAACGAACGACGAACCGCTCAAACGGCCCTTGGCTTTAAGCCCGCAAAACACCGACCAAGGAAAGTGAGCCCCGCGCTCAAGTTCTACGCCAAAACAGTGACAAGCGCAGATCGTGGTGCGGTGCGGGATCTATCGCTACTGGACGACTAGGGCTTCGGCCGCGTTGGCTACAGTTAAGGCGTCGATATCTGCAATGAGATCATCGAGAAAACGGCGCATGCGTTTGTCCTGACGCTCTGTTCGGCCGTTGATCACCTCAACCAAGAGCCCAAGAATGACGTCGCCGTTGTGCTCGATACCGGCGACATACGCCGGCGTTCTTGCCTCGGAGCGCGTATCACCTAGCACCCGAATCTCAGCCTGCCAACCGGGTAAGCGGCTCTCGAGTATGGTTCGGAGCTTCGCCCCCCATACAGAACGATCCTCGTGCCATAGGCGGTCAATACGCATCAGTTCTGTACTACGCGACTGGATGAGTGCCTTTTGATCGTCATTTAATCTGCCGAGCAACCGCTTGGCCAACCCTTTCAACGAGTCAGCCGCATCATCAGCGTATGTGATGTCGTCGCGAACCAGAC
The DNA here is from genome assembly GCA_038143085.1 of Halieaceae bacterium. Lineage (GTDB taxonomy): Bacteria > Pseudomonadota > Gammaproteobacteria > Pseudomonadales > Halieaceae > Luminiphilus. The sequence continues at coordinate 468,680 of JAYQLG010000002.1, read as the reverse complement.
GCTCCTCGGCATATTCCTCTTGTTGACGATCAAGCTCATCCAGAAAATCCTGTATCTGATCATCAGTCAGACCCTCTGCACTCTCAAGCAACAGATCAACCAACTTTACTTGAAGCCGATTGGCCGCCTCGTCAATCGCATCTGAAATCAGAACCGCTTCATCGATGGTGACCCCGCCCTCGAGTGCGTCCAGCGACGACACGATAAACTCTCTATAGAGCGGCAACTCGTCGCGTCGGTGCCAATCGAGCAGCTCATCAAGGTCCGCATCAAACCGCTTTTGCTGCTCGCGTGTCAGATCAACATAATCATCAATTGCCCAGCGTACGAACGTGTCAGCGCGGTTATATAAGAATCGATTCGCCGAGCAGCCAGCTAGGACAAAGGCGAAGACGAGCAAGGCCGACAGCAAACGGGAAAATGAAGCTCGACCCTCCAGCATTCAAATAACCACCCTCGTAAATGAGTTCCCCCTTCGTTTGAGCATATAACTCAGCGACTCCTTATAAAAGTATACGCTGCGTCTCAGTGGGAAATTACCCGCGTTATGCAGCACTCAAGTAGCCACTAGAGTGCCGACCCAGTCCGGACAAAATAGCGCTCATGGTTGCGTGAACAATGTCGGTGCTGCACCTTCACTCGCTCAAGTCATTACACTTACCCACACCACACATCGTTGCGAACAATGTCCGTACTTGCACGAGTGCCATCGATGGCCAATTGGACATAACAAATGGCTTCAGCGTCGGCGTCGGACCCCAAGGTGTGCTCGCTGTATTCCACCACGATAATCTTGTGGCCCGTATGGCTGGATACGGCATCCGTAAACGCACCAACCACGCCCGCGCCTTTCCCTGACAGGGTTGGAGAGCCCTCTAGCCCTTCAATCGTGACATTGAGGTGATCAACGGCGTCATCTCTCGCCAGTTGGTAGTTACCAACCGACAGTTGCGGGCGACCTAACAAATAAGTGTCGAGGAACAGTTGATGGATATCATCCGATTGGACTTCCGTTTCCGATCGTTCGGCGAGCGCCTGAACCGAAGCGCTGAAGTCGACCTGCAACCATCGAGGAAGATCGAGCCCGTAGTCACGATTGAGCACGTAGGCAACGCCACCTTTCCCTGACTGGCTATTGATACGAATCACTTCCTGGTAACTGCGACCAATGTCTGCGGGATCGATCGGCAGATAAGCAACTTCCCACAGGCTGTCACCCTGTCGCCGCGCCAAACATTTGTTAATAGCGTCCTGGTGGCTGCCTGAAAACGCAGTGAATACCAGTTCACCCGCGTAGGGGTGTCGAGGATGTAACGGCAATTGCGTGCACTCTTTACACACGGCAATCATTTCATCCATTCGCGAAAAATCGAGTTGAGGATCGATGCCCTGGCTGTACAGATTCATCGCCATGGTCACGATGTCCATATTGCCGGTCCGCTCACCGTTCCCTAGTAAAGTGCCTTCAATCCGATCGGCGCCGGCCAACAGGCCCAGCTCACTCGCCGCGACAGCACCGCCCCGATCGTTGTGCGTATGGAGCGAAATCAATAGCGACTCTCGGTGATTCACGTTGTCACAGAACCACTCAATCTGATCGGCGTAAACATTGGGCGTACTCACTTCAACGGTCGCCGGTAAGTTAATGATCATCTTGTTATCAGGTGTTGGCGAGATGACATCAATGACGGCGTTACAAACGTCAACCGCAAAATCCATTTCTGTGCCGGTAAAGCTCTCCGGGCTGTACTCAAACACCCACTCGGTTTCCGGATACTTGGCCGCTACAGATTTCACGAGTTCGGCGCCCTTCACCGCGATATCCGTAATGCCTTCCCGATCCAAACCAAATACGAAATCACGCTGAACGGTAGAAGTGCTGTTATAGAAATGAAGTACCGCGCGCTTGCAACCCTTCAGCGCTTCAAAGGTCTTCACGATGAGCTCCTCGCGCGCCTGAGTAAGCACCTGAACCGTTACATCATCAGGGATACGCTTCTCGTCAATGAGCTTTCTTAGAAAATCAAAATCGTGTGACGAAGCGGAGGGAAAACCAACTTCAATCTGCTTAAAGCCAAGATCGACCAACAACTCCCACATCCGTAATTTCTTGTCGGATGTCATAGGCTCTATCAAGGCCTGATTCCCGTCGCGCAAATCGACACTGCACCACTCGGGCGCCTTGGTTAACACAGCATCGGGCCACCGGCGATCAGTCTTCTTTAGTGGTTGATACTTCGGGTACTTCCGATAATCAAAGGCCCCAAACTCTGAATGATTCATAGCTAACTCAACTAAGTGAACTTTAACTGACGAATTATACGCCTCGGTGCTTAGGGAATTTGATCAAAATCACTGATTTCAGCACCAATTAATAGAGAATAACTACAAATTTTCCTTTTTTTTGGCGAAATACGCTAATATTGGCGACATGCTTGATATTAATGATTTAGACCGGACCGACCTTCGCTTACTAGCTGAGCTGCAGAGAGACGCCAGCCTGAGTAACCTTGAGCTGGCCGATAAAGTCGGATTGTCACCCACGCCCTGCGCTCGTCGGGTGAAGCGACTCCTCAACGAGGGCTTCATCGAGCGCCAGGTTGCCATCCTCAACCCTGAGAAATTGGGCTATGACCTTACCGCGCACGTCAGTATCTCTATGGATCGCCATACGCCCGATCGGTTCGAGAACTTTGAGACAGAAATAGCAACTTACGACGAGGTCATCGATTGCTCCGTGGTAACCGGACAGAGCGCAGACTATCTATTACGTGTGGTCGTTAAGGACATGAAGCACTTTGAAGCAGTGCTGTTAGGCAAGCTGACCCGCATCCCCGGTGTCACGGGTGTGCATTCGAGCTTTGTATTGAGAAAGGTGATAAACCGAACGGAGATACCGCTCGGTTAGCGCAAGCTATTTGCCAGTGAGACTCAATCAGCCGCGCTGGCAGCACGCTCTAATCGAGCGAGCTCTTTATCGGCAAGAAAAGCCGCTATTTTCAGCATGTTCGCCTGGCTACCGGCCTGTCGTGTATCGATCCGGTACTTTCCGTTGACCATAAGTGAGGGAGTGCCTTGCACACGAGCGCCCTCAGTACGTGCCGCGGCCTGACGAACCATGCTGTCGATGCCGAACGAACCAAAGGCGCGGTCAAAATCCTTAGCATCAACACCATTTTCAACAAACACGGCACGAACGGCTTCAGGACTGGATAAACGCTTACGCTGACGGTGAATGGTATTGAAAACAGCGCCGTGGACAGGCTCGAACACATCGAGCACCTCAACCGCGTAGTAGGTTTTCGCTAGGAGCTTCATGCCCGGGTTGTTATTCCAGATAACAGGGGTTCTCTGCACGACAACACCTTCAGGTAGCCGCGACTCAAACGACTCGAGTAAGGGCTCGAAGTTGTAGCAATGGCCACAGCCGTAAGAGAAGAACTCGGTCACAACGACACGGTCGCTGATGCCGGCGTGGATGGCAGGCTCAATCAGCTCGTAATGCACGCCTTCCTGATACTGCTCTTGTGCAGCCACTCCCATCGAAAGTGCTGCTACCACTGCCAAAGTTACTACGCGAAGCCAACCCAACATGATGATTCCCCCGGCTCGTTATTGGTCTACTAGTGTCGTTTACTGTAGACCCGCAACATAACTTGCGACCGCCTTGATCTCAAGGTCACTCAAGCCGAAGGCAATGGTGCGCATAATCTTGCTGTCGCCGCCATTGGTTCTTCCGCTTTCGTCTTCGTAGCCAAGACGGAACATTTCGAGCTGCTGTGCAACATAGTCAGCGTGCTGACCCGCCAGTGCGGGGTAGCCGCCTGGGCCATTACCTTTCCCGGAAGGGCTATGACAACCCGAGCAAGCCGCTACCTTTCTTTCAGCAATGCCTGCTAGGTACACCTTACGACCTAACTTCACCAAATCAGGATCCGTTGTGCCCGCTGTGCGCTCTTGTCCGTCGTAAAAGGCAGCGATGTCCGCCAGCTGCTGATCCGTCATGTTGTCGACCTGACCCGCCATCAATGCGACGGGCCTACGTCCATCACGGATGTCTTTCATCTGCTTCAACAGATAGCGTTCACCCAGACCTGCAAGCTTGGGGAATGTTGGGGCAAGACTATTTCCGTCAGCACCATGACACGCCGCACACGAGCCAACCAATGCTTCTCCTGCAGCCGCGTCACCTTTCATAACGCCACCGGCCAATGCAACGTTGGCTGCCATTAGTAGCGCCAAAGTCGCAATTGCGCGATTAAAGATCATCCTAAACTCCTTGTTACCCTACTATTGGGGTGTCGCCATATATGTGATGAGTGCCTTGTAGTCATCATCGCTGCATGTTGTGCACATACCACCAGCGGGCATAACACCCAGGCCGTTCTTTACCGATGACACAAGTGCTTCCATTCCCTTCGCAAGCCTTGGCTCCCACTGGGCAGCATCACCCGTCTTTGGTGCGCCCGCTACAGCGTAGGCGTGACATGCACCACACGATGCTGCGTACTGAGGTGGCTGCTCAGCCGCTTGGACTGCCACTGTAGCGAATGACGATGTACCGATGATGAGTGCGAATTTTAAGATGTTTGCTTTCATGATTTAACCCTCTAACACGGCGTGAGCACCGCTAAATGCTGTGATTTTATTGCTATACCCACGCAATCTGGAGCGGCATTATAGTCACTGTGCCGAAAACACCAAACTTTACGTGGATCACTGTCATTAATACGCCCAATAAGTCTCAAAAGCTTAATTTTAAAATCACTGAATTTTTACAATCTGCAAGTGCGCTGAATAACGCCCCTGCAGACTTTGGCTGCGAAGTGGCTTTTGCTGGGCGAAGTAATGCCGGCAAGTCCAGCGCAATCAATGCCCTCACTAACAACAGCAAGCTGGCAAGAACCTCTCGGACACCGGGCAGAACGCAACTTATTAACTTTTTTACTGTCGCAGACCAGATTCGGCTTGTTGATCTCCCGGGTTATGGCTTTGCCAAAGTGCCACTAAAAGTCAAAGAAGAGTGGAACAAACAGCTTGAGCGCTACTTACAGTATCGGCGCAGCCTGAAAGGTCTGATTCTATTAATGGACATCCGACATCCACTCAAGGATTACGATCGGCAGATGATCGAATGGGCTGCGGTGAGCGAAATGCCCGTGCATATTTTGCTGACCAAGTGCGACAAGCTCAAACGAGGGCCCGCAAAAACTGCGCTACTCGGCGTCAAGAAAGAACTTAAACCACACGAAAGGTGGATCTCGGTACAGCTTTTCTCTTCACACAACCACGAAGGGATGGACGAGCTGCAACGGACGCTTAACTGGTGGCTGACGCTTCCCGAGGACGACGTTGCTCCGATTGAAGACGATGTCGCTGAGTAAGACTTAAGGGCTAGTGCGCCTCATCCCAGTTAGCACCAACACCCACCTCGGTCAGGAGGGGAACCTGAAGTTCAATGACATTGGCCATACGCTCGGTGACGTTGTTACAGAGTGTTTCACACGCCTCGTCAGCGACCTCAAATACTAGTTCGTCATGAACCTGCATGATCATCTTTGCATCGAGTGCTGTCTCGGTCAGCCAGGCATCAACATCGATCATGGCCAGTTTGATGATGTCTGCTGCGGTGCCCTGCATCGGCGCGTTAATCGCCGTTCGCTCAGCAGCTAGTTGTCGCTGCTTATTTCTTGCATTGATTTCAGGTAGATAGAGTCGTCTACCCAGTAGCGTCTCGACGTAGCCCTGCTCGTGGGCAATGGCACGCGTCGCATCCATATAGTCAGCAACACCTGGATAGCGAGCAAAATATCGATCGATGTACTCCTGGGCTTCACCCCGAGCAACACCAATCTGTTTCGCCAGGCCAAAAGCCGACATGCCGTAAATCAAGCCAAAGTTGATGGCTTTGGCTTTGCGACGTTGGTCTGTGGTGACCTCATCTAAGGAAACGTCAAAAACCTCGGCCGCCGTTGCGCTGTGAACATCCAGTTCGTTGGCAAAGGCATGAAGCAGGCCTGCGTCACTCGAGAGGTGGGCCATAATCCGAAGCTCAATTTGCGAATAGTCGGCGGCGACGATCTTTCGTCCCTCAGGTGCAATAAAGGCCTGCCGAATACGGCGGCCTTCCTGCGTCCGAATGGGGATGTTCTGCAGATTAGGGTCGCTTGAGGACAAACGGCCTGTCGCCGTTACTGCCTGATGGTAGGAGGTATGGACGCGCCCTGTTCGCGTATCAACCATTTCCGGTAGCTTATCGGTATAGGTCGACTTCAACTTAGCGAGACCTCGATGCTCAATGAGCACGGCCGGTAACTCGTAGTCATTTGCCAGTTCAACCAGCACCTCTTCTGCCGTCGAAGGCGCGCCTTTGGGCGTTTTTTTGATGACTGGAAGCTCAAGCTTCTCAAACAGAATCTCACCGAGCTGCTTAGGCGAGGCCAAATTAAATGGCTGTCCCGCCAGCTCACATGCCTGTGACTCGAGCTCCGCTAAGCGGATGGCAATTTCCTGGCTTTGCGCCCGAAGCTTTTCGATGCTGACAAAGGCGCCATTGCGTTCAATTTTTGATAGAACAGGCACGAGCGGCAGTTCCAGCCGCTGGTACACCTCATGTAGCGTGGCCTCCGCCTCGAGCTTTGGCATGAGCGCCTCGTGCAAACGCAAGGTGACATCAGCATCTTCAGCTGCGTAAGCGGCGGCCTGCTCGATATCAACGTGGTCAAATGACACCTGCTTAGCGCCCTTGCCCGCCACTTCCTCAAAGGAAATAACCCGCTGGCCCAAGTACTTTAAGGCCAGGCTACCCATGTCGTGTCGACTGCCCACCGCGTCAATGATGTAAGACTGGAGCATCGTATCGTGCGCTATTCCACGCAGCGTAATGCCGTGATTAGCCAATACGTTCGCATCGTACTTGAGGTGCTGACCTACTTTTTTAACGGCATCAGACTCGAGCAGTGGTTTCATCTGATCGAGAATCCGGTCGCGATCGAGCTGACCCTCCAGCCCCGGATTTAAGTGCGCCAAAGGCACATAAGCCGCCTCGCCAGGTTCGATCGCAAATGACAGACCCACGATCTCTGCCTGCATGTAATTCAAACTGGTGGTCTCTGTATCAAAGGCAAACAGTGGCGCCGCCTCAAGGCGAGATAACCAGCTATCAAAAACTGCTTGATCGGTGATGGTAACGACTGAAAGATCGGAGACCTGGCTTGGTACTGGCTCGGCTGGGCTATCCGCAAAAAGACCCGGGCTCAGTAGCTCATCCAGCCACGACTTAAACTCCAGATCACGATAGAGCTCAATCAAGCGATCGGTGTCGGGTGATGCTGAGCGTAGATCAGACTCTGATAAGGCGAGCTCACAATCCGTCTTAATGGTGGCAAGCACGTAGGACAACTCTGCCATTTCCTTGCTGGCAGATAACTTCTCACCTAGAGACTTAGCGCCACGAATGGGGAGCTCTGCCACACGATCGAGCTGGGCATAGATGTCTGAGATACCGCCTAGGTTCTGGAGTAGGGCAAGGGCCGTTTTTTCGCCCACACCGGCAACGCCGGGAATGTTATCTACCGAGTCACCCATCAAGGCCAGCAGATCGATGATGAGCTCGGGTGGCACGCCAAACTTCTCGACGACGCCATCGCGGTCCAGGACAACCTGAGTCATGGTATTGACCAAGGTCACGTAGTCATTCACGAGCTGCGCCATGTCCTTGTCACCGGTGGAAATCAGCACGGGACGCTTTTCCGCCGTGGCCATCTCGGACAAGGTGCCGATCACATCGTCAGCTTCAACGCCCGAGATCGATATGAGTGGCAGACCCATCGCTCGAATGACATTGTGAATCGGCTCAATCTGCTCCCGCAGCTCCTCGGGCATCGGCGGCCGATTCGCTTTGTAGTCAGAATAAATCTCGTTTCGGAAGGTCGGACCTTTGGCATCGAAAATAACCACCAACTGGTCATTCGGGTTGTCCGCCTGCAGACGCTTCAACATGCCAATCACGCCCTTGGCTGCACCCGTGTTCAACCCCTTACTATTGGTCAGTGGTGGCAGCGCATGAAAAGCGCGAAACAGGTAAGACGAGCCATCAACCAAGATAAGGCGCGAGGCATCAGTCATATTGTTGACTCCAGTAGTACTGGGCAGAGCGAAGCGTCACTTTCATTTTGGCGAGGTCAAGCGGGGCGCGAAAGAAGCCGTGAAAGTCGCCCTTGGGATTGATCAAAACAACGTTCGCGCTGTGGTCCATTTGATAACTCCCATCTTCCATAGTGACCTTACGGAAGGGCGCGTTAAACCGACGTGCAAAACTGAGGATATCCGCGAAATCACCCGTGACACCCAAGAACTCGGGGTGAAAGTAGGGCACGTACGTAGAGAGTTGCTCCACGGTGTCTCGCGCCGGATCGACCGAGACCATGACAACATCGGTCGACGCCGCCTCAGTACCCTCCAAACTGCCTTTCAGCTCGGCCAGAAACGACAGCGTTGTCGGACAGACATCAGGGCAATAAGTGAAACCAAAAAACAGCAAGGTCCAATCGCCTTCAACACTTTGATCAGTAAATTCGGTGCCTTTGTGGTTAGTAAGTGCAAACTTACCCGGATCTCTCGGCGTGTCGAAAATAAACAGCCCGTTCGCTCGCATTTCAGAGACCGTCATGATGCGCGGCTGCTGAATGCGATGTACGAAGCCCGCCACAATGATGGCGATGCCCAGAAGGATGGCAATAACTGTCAGGGCAACTCGATGCTGTTGAGTTAGGGTCATACCGGCGTTCCTAATATCCAGTGATCAGCAAGCATGGCAATAAACAGAACCATCAGATAGGTAATCGAGAACTTGAATGTCGCCATGGGTGCGTCGGGGTTTTTCTCCCGCAAAATCTCGATCGACCAGTACAAAAACCGAAGGCCCAACAGCGTGGCGGCAACAGCATAAATCCAACCACTCAACAACGTGATATACGGAAGCAGCGTAATTAAAAACATCAATATTGTGTAAAGGAGAATGTGCAGCGCCGTGAAGCGGTTACCGTGAGTAACCGGCAGCATAGGAATGCCGACGGCTGCGTACTCCTCTTTGCGGTGAATCGCTAAGGCCCAGAAATGGGGCGGCGTCCACGCAAAAATGATGAGGACCAACAGCAGCCCGTGCGCATGAATTTCACCGGTAACTGCGGTCCAGCCAAGCAGGGGCGGTGCCGCGCCAGCAAGGCCGCCAATAACGATATTTTGTGGCGTCGCACGTTTCAAAAACATGGTGTAAATGAAGGCATAACCGACCAAACTAGCCACCGTCAAAACGGCAGTCAGTACGTTCACCGTGACAGCAAGCAGCGCGGCACCAAGAATTGCGAGCAGTGCAGCAAAGACAATCGCTTCCGACTGACTGACACGCCCTTGTGCGACGGGGCGATTGGTGGTCCTAGACATCTTTTGATCAATACGCTCATCGACAACATGGTTAATTGCCGCCGCTGCACCCGCACAAAAGGCAATACCAATATTGCCCAGAACCAGCGGCTGCCACGGCACAAAGCCTGGGACCGCCATACACATGCCAATGACTGCAGTTATGAGCATCAAAGCAACGACGCGAGGCTTTGTCAGCTCAAGAAAGTCAGGCCAGCGCGCCAATATCGACTCACTCATGCTCAACCCCCAGAGTTCTTGAGCAAGAACTTGAGGTCGCCAATGACGTCCTTGTAATTGACCTCGCTGGCGTAACGCATCATGACCCAACCTGAGGGATCAACCAGGTACCACGCACCGTCAGCAACGTGCCGCTCGGGAACCACGGGCTCGGCACCCGCTTGCCAAACGCTGACATCAGGGTGCTCGCTTTCGATAGTCTCAAGAAGCGGCGTCTCGCCAACAGCAGCGATATTTGAAGCATTGTCTATTGCCTCAGTAACAACACCCCCTTCAATACGCTCTTGTGCACCCTCGGTATCGGTGCTCAGCTGAATGCGAATAGTGTCCGCGGGCGCATCAACGACCATGACTCTTTGGATGCGATGGAAATCCCTACCAATCGCGATTCGGATTTGCCGCGTCAGGTAGAGCAACTCGCTACATGTGGCATCACAGGTCTCGCCAGAATTGACGACCATGAACGTCCACTTTGGCTCCAGCGCATCGAGACGGGTCTCGCTTCCGTCACTGGTGGTAAATGACCGGCCTCGAATATTCACCGGATTGCTGAGAATCTCGCCACTGTTGGCCGTTCCAAGCGCGCCCACGATATCGATATCGCCACGCTCGACAAAATACCAAAGCCAGGTCGCCGCCAAGATCATGGTAACGGGCAGGCCAGCAATGAGCAGCAAAATGGCGCGACCGCCCCGCTGATCTGTATGTTGAGTCACTCAGTTATCCCCCAGTGAAACGCGATGATTAAGGTCTACCGATGCGATGCCGCACCCAACGCCATAGATTGGTACTACGAAAAATAAAGGCCAAACCCAAAGCAGCCGCCATAGTAAACCATTGGACGGCATAACCCTGATGTTTTGCCGGTGTTTGATTAATAATCGCCCAAGTCGCATCGAACGCGACCGATTCAAATTCATCAACACGGATCTCAAGCGGAAAGATCGGTTGGTCGAGCCGCCTTTGAAGCTCATCTTGCCAAGCGGACAACGTCAGCTGTTGCACCACGCTCGGAAACTGCGCCGGCAGCCGATTTTCACCCAACATAAAGGCATCACCACTGGGCTGATAGAGCCGCCCACTCACTGTCTGCACGCCGCTAGGTAAGACAATATTGGGCAGTGTCTGTCTCGATGGGTCGCCGCGAACCCAACCCAGGTTCAGCGCCACCGCGAGCTGGTCTACCTCAGCGAAGGCGACAACCTCATAACCAAATTTGCCACCACGTAGTCGGTTGTCCAGCAAGACAAAGCGGTTGGGTGTAAAACGCGCGTCCATGACCACCTGCCGATCTGCACGCTCATCGTCCGGCAACCGAAGTGCTGACTGAGGGGTAATCGCGGGTAGCGCTCGCCTCGCCTCCAAGCGGTCGATCAGCGCGGCTTTTTCATCTGCTCGATCGAGTTGCCAAAAACCCAGACTGAGTAGGGTTGGCAGCAGTAAAGCTGTGGCCAATGTCGTTCGCCAATCAAGTTCAACGCGCAACTTCATTTAGGTTTCGCTACACTCCGTGCTCTATTCACCCACACGCTTCGCAGACTCGAAGCCTGTGTTATCTCCAGTGTAAGGATTTTGCATGCTCAAAGGTCTCATTGTCTTACTCATGATCGCGTTACTGATCACCCTTGGCGCGGGACTCTATTTCCTTATGATCGACCAGGGAGATGTAAAGAAGACCCGACTCGTTAACTCTCTCCGTGTGCGTGTCGGTATCGCTGGGACACTTATGGCACTTATTGTTTACGGTGTAGCGACTGGGCAGCTAGGCCATCCAAGCCCCTGGGATGCGCGTCCAACCGCAGAAGCGACTGAATAAAAAAAGGCGGGATTAACCCGCCCTTTTGCCTTCTTACATCGTCTTCAAATGATGTAAACGAAGATAAAGAGAAAGACCCAAACCACATCGACGAAGTGCCAATACCAGCTTGAAGCCGAGAATCCAAAGTGGTCGGTGGGCGTCATGTGCTTATTGCGAACCGAACGAATCAGCTGGATCAGCAACATGGTCATGCCCATGGCCACGTGGAAACCGTGGAAGCCGGTCAACATAAAGAAGGTCGAACCGTAGATACCCGAGTTCAGCGTCAGACCAAACAGTTCGTACGCCTCGTAATATTCGGCCGCCTGCAGGAAAAGGAAGATGATGGCCAAACCGACGGTCACCGCGAGCCATGCTTCGAATTTCTTGATGTTGCCTTGCGACAGTCCTCGGTGCGCAAACTCACATGTCACGCTAGAGGTAAGAAGGATGATCGTGTTCCACAGCGGGAGCCATGCATACCATGCTTGCGCATCCGCAAACGACATCGATGTGTGCTGTGAAACGAAGGCGCCATTGTTGGCGATCGGCTGGCTCAAAGCGCCACCAACCACTTCCTGTGGCGTTGTCACGGGCGGCCAGGTGTATTCAAACCCTTCCCATAGCAGGAAGTTCATGCGACCACCCTCACCCTCACCAGCAAGCCAAGGGCCTGCCAACCATCGGACGTACAACAGGGCACCGAAGAATGCGGCAAAGAACATAACCTCGGAGAAAATGAACCAGAACATGCCGAGCACATAACTATTGCTCAACTGGCTACTGTTCATGCCCGCTTTATTTTCCTTGATGGTTGTTCTGAACCAGTAGGTTAGCGTCGCAATGAACATCGCGAGCCCTGCAAAGAGGACCCATTTAGCTGCACCACCCGTATCGTGCGTACCGCCAAAGGTCATTTCATTAAGAACTAATCCGCCGCCAAAAACAGACAGCACTAAACCAATTGTGGCGCGAACCGCGAGGCTGGAGCTCTCGGGTACATAGTACTTTTCGTACTCAGTTGAAGTTTCGGCACTCGACATTTTTCTTCCTTATTCCCCGTCCCCCCGGGGCCCCCTTCAGTTTATCTCGAAGCGACTTTATCACTCATCAGCGAAGTCACGTCGAACAATGTATAAGACAGCGTAATGGTTTTAATATCAGCCGGTAGATCCTGATCAACAATGAATTGGAGCGGCATCTCCGCCTCACCATTGCCATCGAGCGGTTGTTGCTCGAAACAGAAACATTCTGTCTTGTGAAAATATTCGGCGGCTCTGGACGGCGAAACACTGGGTATCGCCTGCGCCACCATGGCATTCATGGTTGGATTGGCCGCGAAAAAAACGGTGTCATTAGCGGCGCCTGGGTGCACGAGCATTTCCGTGACCTCTGGCGAAAAGGCCCATGGCATACCGTCATTGTTGGTGGCAATAAACTGCACCTTGATAGAGCGCGTCTCGTCGACCTCCGCAGACACCGAAATGTAGGCCTCAGACGAGGTTTTGCCATTGATCCCAAGTGCATCGCACAGGACGTTGTAAAGCGGCACCATCACCACAAATACAAACGCAAACATAGCCACAGACACAGCACCGAGTTTGGCTACTGTGTCTATGGTGGGATCTTGGCTCAGTCTCATTAGCTAATGCCCAAGGCTCAGTGAGCTGGCTGCTCTTCGATCTTGGGTGGCGTTTCAAACGTGTGATAGGGCGGTGGCGATGGCAAGGTCCACTCCAGACCTTCAGCGCCGTCCCATACCTTCTCGTCAGAGACTTTCTCGCCGGCCACGATGGCTGCTATCACGTTGTAGAGGAAGAGCAGCTGTGATGCACCGTAAATAAACGCACCAATCGAGGACATCATATTGAAGTCAGCAAACTGCAGCGCGTAGTCAGGGATACGTCGTGGCATACCCGCCAATCCAACAAAGTGCTGCGGGAAGAACGTGACGTTAAATCCAATGAAAGATACCCAGAAATGCACCTTACCCATGGTTTCGTTGTACATACGACCGGTCCACTTAGGCAGCCAGAAGTAGATCGCTGCAGTCATTGAGAACACAGCACCCGCAACCATCACGTAGTGGAAGTGCGCTACTACAAAGTAAGTATCGTGATACTGGAAGTCGGCCGGTGCAATCGACAGCATCAGTCCGGTAAAACCGCCGATGGTAAACAACACCAAGAAGCCGATTGAGAACAGCATGGGCGTTTCAAACGTCATCGCACCGCGCCACATGGTGGTTACCCAGTTGAATACCTTCACACCGGTGGGTACCGCAATCAGCATGGTCGCGTACATGAAGAACAGCTCACCAGCGACAGGCATACCGACCGTGTACATGTGGTGCGCCCACACGATGAACGACAGGAAGGCAATCGCCGCTGTCGCGTAAACCATCGACGCATAACCGAAAAGGGGCTTACGAGAGAACGCGGGAATAATCTGCGAAATCACGCCGAACGCGGGCAGGATAATGATGTACACCTCAGGGTGACCAAAGAACCAGAAAATGTGCTGGAACAAAACAGGGTCACCACCACCGGCAGCCGAGAAGAAGCTCGTGCCGAAGTGAATATCCATCAACATCATGGTTACAGCGCCCGCCAGGACTGGCATCACTGCAACGAGCAAGAACGCGGTAATCAACCATGTCCACACGAACAGCGGCATCTTCATGTACGTCATGCCAGGAGCCCGCATATTCATCACGGTGGCGATGATGTTGATTGAACCCATGATGGATGACACACCCAAAATGTGGATCGCGAAGATGAAGAAGGTCACCGAGGGTGGTGCGTAAGTTGTCGACAATGGCGCGTAGAACGTCCATCCAAACGCTGGAGCACCGCCTTCCATTAGCAGTGTCGACGCCAACATCAGGAATGCCGGCGGAAGAATCCAGAAGCTCCAGTTATTCATGCGTGGCAACGCCATATCAGGCGCACCAATCATCATGGGGATGAGCCAATTAGCCAGCCCCACAAAGGACGGCATGATGGCACCGAAGACCATGACAAGACCGTGCAAAGTGGTCATCTGGTTGAAGAAACCAGGCTCGACCAACTGCATACCGGGCTGGAATAGCTCTGCGCGGATGACCATGGCAAAAGCGCCACCCAAGAGGAACATTGCGAATGAGAACCACAGGTACATGGTTCCGATGTCTTTGTGGTTAGTTGTGTACAGCCAACGAGAGAGGCCTTTAGCTGGACCGTGGTGATGATCGCCCATGTTTATTTCCTCCGATTACCCTTCTTTGTAGCTCACGACGTCTGACGCCTGAACTACATCCCCAGTGTTATTTCCAAAAGCGTTGCGCTGGTAGGTTGTTACCGCTGCAACATCAACCTCTGACAACTGCGCGCCAAATGCCTGCATGGCAGTTCCGGCCACGCCGTTAACAATGACGTTCAAGTGAGAGTCAAGCCCGCCCATTGCAATGGCGCTCCCCGCGATTGCATTACCTAGACCGCCTTCACCGTTGGCGCCGTGACACGCGAGACAGCTGGCGTTGTAAACGTCCTCGCCTCGCGCCATGAGCTCATCAACTGACAGCTCGGTGGCAGCCAATGCTGCATCAGCGGCAGCAGCGCCTTTCTTCGCTGCCATCCAGCCGTCAAATTCACCCTGGCTTACTACGTGTACTTCGACGGGCATGAAACCGTGGTAGGAACCGCATAACTCGGTGCACTGTCCACGATAGACACCTTCCGCCAAAACGCGCGTCCACGCCTCATTGATGAAGCCGGGAATGGCATCGCGCTTGACTGCAATCTCCGGTACCCACCATGAGTGGATGACATCGTTGGCCGTAATCAAGAATCGCACCTTAGTATCAACAGGAATGACCAGCGGCTCGTCGACCTCGAGAAGGTAGTTTTCGCCCTTTGAATCAGTGTTGTATATCTGCTCCTGCGATGTTGCGAGGTTTGAGAAAAACGCAACGTTATCGCCATCAGCATCGAGGTACTCGTATTTCCATTTCCACTGATAACCGGTGACTAAGATGCTCATCTCAGCGTCGTCGTTGTCGTAAACCTCAAGCAAGGTGGATGTCGCCGGAACGGCCATGCCGATCAGAATGAAGAACGGTACGACGGTCCAAGCAATCTCGACACCTGTGTGTTCATGAAACTGCGAAGGCTCGACACCTTTTGATTTTCGGTGCGCGTAAATCGAGTACAGCATGACGCCAAAAACGCCGATGCCGATAATGACGCAGATCCAAAAAATCAGCATGTGAAGGTCGTAGATTTCAACACCAAGATCAGTGATTACAGCGCCAGCTTCAGAGACGCCAGTCGACATGTTGACCTGGTTTTGTGCATTGGCAACAAGCGGCAGGAGCGCCGTCGCGGCAAGTGCGCGTGCGTTTAGCATCTTTTCTTCCCCATAATCGCGGTAGGTTGGCCCCGCCCCCGTGGTTGGGCCCCGCGTTTTCTAAGCCGCGCGATTATAACGAAGTCAAATTGGATTCACAGCGGAAACACGTTTCTTAAACAAATACCGTGCATTTATTAACAGTAATTTAGTCCTTATCGAGGTCCGGTGACATCAGCCGGACGGGTTCGGCGACTGTTTCTACCAAACGGGCACTCCCGCGGGTAACGCGGGTAGTGGGCTCTTGAGCAGCTTGCTGGGGTCTTTTCTCTCTAAATCCACACTCAATACAGGACCGCTCGTCGGTCTCCATATCGACTACTAGTCGATCCATGGCCTTACAGGAAGGACAGATTGCACCTGCGATAAAACGCGGTCTTCTCGGTGCATTTGGGGTTGCTTCGTTGGTCATGATGTTCGTAGTTCATCTCGTTTAGCAGTTGAATATCGCATGACGATCGTGACAAGGTTATCAACGATACGGAATACAAGCAGTTAAAGATGTCCAAACCAAGTTATCACGGCCCCGACAATATTCGGTCATACGACGGCAAGACCCCATCGCTTGGCGAGCGGGTGATGATCGACCCTAGCGCCGTCGTGCTGGGTGATCTGGTCATGGGCGACGATGTTAGCGTGTGGCCGCAATGTGCAATCCGTGCTGACATGCACCGGATTCGCATTGGGCATCGGACCAATATTCAGGACAATTCGGTTCTACACATCACGCATGCAGGCGAATTCAGTGAAGCGGGTTGGCCGCTGACTATTGGTGATGACGTAACGGTAGGGCACAGCGTGGTACTGCACGGTTGCACCATTGGGAACCGCGTTCTTGTGGGGATTGGATCCATTGTGATGGACGGTGTGACTGTTGAAGATGAAGTGATGATCGGCGCAGGAAGCCTCGTCACCCCCGGCAAAACACTCAAAAGCGGCTGGCTTTACGCCGGATCACCCGCGAAACCCATGCGAGAAATCACCGAACGAGAGCGATCGTTTCTCAGTTATTCCGCGCAGAACTATATGAAGTTGAAAAACCGCTTTCTCGACGAGTCGTCAACAGAGTAGCGGGTGCTAAGGTCGTAACATCGCCAGAACATGGCTCGTTTGTGGGCGCTCACCATTCCAAATGTGGTAACTATCTGCAGCCTGCTCAACCAGCATACCAAGGCCATCAGTGACCTGCTGAAACCCTCGGGCAGCGGCCCAGGTCATAAAGGGCGTGGGTTCGTCGCTGTAAATCAGATCGTAAGCTGAGGCATTACTGGAGATTGTTGGAATATTTAGGTCAGGGAAGTCACCGGCCCAACCGCTACTCAAGCCATTGATTACAACGTGCCATTCCCTGTCAGGTATGGCCGTCAAACTCCCCGCAGTCAATGACCCCCTGCCTCGAATAGAGCCACCAGATCTTCGGCACGTTCAGGTGTGCGGTTGGCGACATGGATCGATGCAGGGGCACGATCGCAGAGCGGGCCAAGAATACTGCGCATGGCGCCACCCGCACCCAGAAACAAAATGTTGGCTCCAGCCAACCGCCACCCCAAGTTCACTTCAAGGTCACGAGCCAAGCCGCTACCGTCGGTCGTATGGCCAGAGATACGCCCCTCTTCATCGCGCCACAGCGTGTTCACGGCTTTCGCGTCAACGGCTTCTTCGGTATGAACGTCGGCCAATGCGAAAGCTTCGCCTTTGAACGGTGCAGTCACGTTCAATCCGATGCCACCGCTTGCAAAAAAATCAGTGACGACGCGATCAAAGTCACCTTCCTGGACTAGCACCTTTTGATATTCGATGTCATGCCGACAGCTCTCGGCAAACGCGCGGTGAATTTCCGGCGACTTACTGTGCTCGATAGGATTGCCCAGTACGGCGAACCGCCTCATGTGGTACTCCAAGTGCAAGGGGTCGAAACTAAAAACAGATAGAGGTCTATAAATACCCCTAAGACCAGTATCTCACACCCAGTCACGCGGCTTGAGGTAATAATCTAAAAGCTCAGCCTCGGGCGTGCCGGCCTCTGGCGTCAGGCCATACTCCCAGCGAACCAGCGGTGGCAGAGACATCAAAATAGCTTCCGTTCGACCGTTTGACTGAAGCCCGAACAAGGTGCCTCTATCGAAAACCAAATTGAACTCTACGTAGCGTCCGCGACGATATAGCTGCCATTGCCGCTCACGTTCGCCGAACGCTTTATCCTTATTTCTGTGCACGATGGGCACGTAAGCCTTCAAATAGGCATTGCCAACGGCCTGCATGAAGCCGAACGTCTTCTCAAAACCCCACTCATTCAGGTCGTCATAAAAGAGCCCGCCAATACCTCGGGGCTCATTACGATGCGGCAAGAAAAAGTAATCGTCACACCAGGCTTTGTACTTGGAGTACACACCATTGCCGAAAGGCTCACACGCCTCCTTGGCGGTTTGGTGCCAGTGCACGGAGTCTTCCTCCGAGCCGTAGTAGGGGGTTAAATCAAAGCCACCACCCATCCACCAAACGGGCGCCTCGCCCTCTTTTTCGGCGACAAAACACCGGACATTGGCATGCGATGTGGGTACGTAGGGGTTTTGTGGATGCATCACGAGCGAGACACCCATTGCTTTGAAACTGCGGCCCGCAAGTTCCGGTCGATGCTGAGTGGCACTTCCCGGCATCTGACCTCCTTCTACATAGGAGAAGTTGACGCCCCCCTTTTCGAAGACTTTCCCATCAGCTAGCACGCGGCTAATGCCACCGCCGCCTTCAGGTCGGTCCCAGGACTCTGTTTCAAACTGCGCGGAACCGTCGATGGCACTCAACTCGTCACAAATCGACTGTTGCAAGCCCTTCAAGTACTGCTCTACCGCCGGCAAATCCATAGCCTTCCCCTGATCTAGGCGATGTTTAACGCAACACTTCGCCTGTTTTTATTCGTTTTATCGTGGATGGTTTACCGGCAAGGTCCACTTCACCGGGCACCACCGCAATTTGCGAGCCGAAGTATCGCCGCACCTGGAAAAGGTGCTTCGCCGGCTGCGCGCCCGCCCAGTTGGCACTGGTTGTAACCACCGGACTATCCAATTCGCGACACAAACTGGACAAGGCTGGTGCAGAGGTTACACGTATTGCGACCTCGTTGCTCTCTCCAGTGACCCAAGAAGGGAAATAACCGCGGTTCGGGACCAACCAAGTAACGGGCCCGGGCCATGAGGACAGCACGCGACTGCGCTCATCATCATCTAGAGCATCGAGCAACGGAGCGAAATGCGCCACATCGCCACTGGCCACAATGACACCCTTAGACAGCGCGCGTTGCTTCATCTCACAGAGAAACGCGACTGCCGATAGATTCCATGGGTCACAGGACAAACCCCAAACGGCTTCCGCAGGACAGGCAATGACACCGCCAGCCTCTATGGAGGTTGCTGCTTCTTTTATGCGCCATAACGAGGCCATAACTCACATTCTCGATAACCAAAATAACGGCATGATTTTACCGCACTAATTCTGCGTGCGGGTTCAATAAGCTTGGTATTGACGGGTTAGCTGCCCACCGATCTCTACTTGAGCAAGCGTTTGGCGCACGACCCTAATATACATTGGCGTATCACCGCTAAGCGGTATACTTAGCCGTGAGTGCCGACGGTTCGTGCCTGACAAGCTTCCCACGGTGCAATTGACACCTTTTTCATCCACACCCATGCCTGAGCGACGACTATGGCCATCAGAAAAATTCTTGAATTCCCCGATCCGCGTCTGCGAACCCGTGCGGCGAGCGTTGAGGTTGTGGATGAGAGAATACAAACGCTGATTGATGACATGTTCGAGACCATGTACGACGCTAACGGAATCGGACTGGCGGCGTCACAAATCGACGTCCACGAGCAGGTCATCGTTATTGACCTTTCCAGCGATCGATCAACCCCACGGGTGTTTGTCAATCCGAAGGTAGAAATCATCGACGAGACCCTGGACGGCTTTGAAGAGGGTTGCTTGTCTGTGCCCGGATTTAGCGAATCTGTTGAACGGCCCAAAGCGATCCGCGTCAATGCCCTTGATCGCGATGGAAGCACCATTGACGAGACAGTGACTGGCTTACTGGCAGTCTGTCTTCAACACGAGATGGATCATTTGCAAGGCAAGCTATTCGTCGACTACTTAAGTCCTCTGAAGCGACAGCGAATCCGCCAGCGACTCGAAAAAGAGCAGCGTCGCAGAGCGTAAACTAGAGATGCAAACACCGTTACGGGTCGTCTTCGCAGGTACCCCAGCATTCGCCGCAGGACACTTAACTGAACTATTAGCCTCGGAGCATGAGGTTATAGCGGTCTATACGCAGCCAGACCGACCTGCCGGCCGGGGTAAGCTACTGACTGCATCGCCGGTCAAAGCGGTGGCACAAGAACACGCGATTCCCGTGTTCCAACCCCTGAGCCTGCGATCACCGGAAGAAGAAGCTGCACTGCAGGCACTCAAGCCGGACGTGATGGTGGTGGTTGCCTACGGGCTGCTGCTACCCAAGACCATTTTGGATGTTCCCGCGTTCGGTTGTATCAATGTCCATGCGTCGCTACTCCCGCGTTGGCGAGGCGCCGCCCCCATACATCGTGCGATAGAGGCGGGTGACCGGGAAACCGGCGTGACAATCATGCGTATGGATGAGGGCTTGGATACCGGCGCAATGCTAAAGATCGCAAAGACTCCGATCACCGTGAGTCACACAACCGGCACGCTAACCAACGAACTCGAAACACTGGGTGCACAAACCCTAATATCAACGCTCGACGCACTGCCGGCGCTGTTGGACCAGGCCGTGGATCAACCAGAGGCAGGTATTACCTACGCCCATAAAATCTCAAAAGCCGAAGCCCTCATCGATTGGTCCCAGTCAACGGCCGACATTACGCAAAAAATTCGCGCGCTTAACCCAGCGCCGGGCTGTTTCACGGTATTAGGCGGCCAGCGCATCAAACTCTGGGAAGCGATCACCGTCTCTGACGGAGCTGTTACCACAAGTGCACCAGGAACCATCATCTCGCTTAATAAAGAAGGCTTAATCGTCAGCACAGGTGATGGCCTCATATCGATTACACGTTTACAACTTCCCAACAAAAAGCCCTTGTCTATCGCGGAGATAGTTAACGGGAATCCGGAACCGTTATCTCCCGGAAACCAATTTGGAAGTCATCTGTAATGACCGTTCCGGTAAGGGCAGTAGCAGCATCTCTCTTAGACGATGTTGCTCAAGGCAGCTCTCTTAACAAGATTTATGGTCGCGCGGAGAGGTCGGTCGCCGACAACGAGCAGCCTTTTTTACGCGAGCTGGTTTACGGTTCACTAAGACTATGGCCACTGTATAAAGGCGTCACGCGCCAGCTTCTTGAACGGCCGCTGAAAGCGAAAGATGCTGTCTTGGAGGCCTTGCTCATCATGGCTATGTACGAGCTTGATGAATGCGCAACGCCTGACTATGCGTCTGTTTCTGGGGCTGTCGATTGCTGTGAGCAGCTGGGGCGACCTTGGGCGAGCCGCCTCATCAATGGTTGTCTTCGTCGGTATCAGCGTGACAAAGCAACCTTTCTTGAATGCCTGGGGGATAGTGAGCGCGCAGCCTTGCCCGGGTGGCTTCACAAATTGCTATCTAAATCCTACCCCGAGCACCTGGATCAACTGGCATACGCCAGTCGACAGCGGCCGCCCTTTACCCTACGGATAAATACCGAGCGCATCTCTGTCGATGACTACCGCGCGCTACTGGCAGAAGCGGGCATCGATGCGCGCGCGGCGGGTACCTGCGGGCTCACGCTCGTACAGCCAGTGCCGGTATCCCAGCTGCCTCATTTCCATGATGGGTTTGTGAGCGTTCAAGACGGCTCGGCACAGCTGGCAGGATTGCTCTTATCACCCGAGCCCGGCATGACGGTGCTCGATGCCTGCGCAGCCCCGGGCGGCAAGGCCTGTCACTTAGCTGAGCTTGGGGCGGCTGTTACGGCGGCTGACATCTCTGAGGACCGGCTGGTCAAAGTGGATGAAAACGCGAACCGGCTTAACCTCTCAGTTACCTCCGTTCTCAGTGACGGGCGAAGTTTGCATGAGGTCCTGGCGCCCGCATCCTTTGACGCAATCCTCCTTGATGTTCCCTGCTCTGCAACAGGTGTTATGCGACGAAATCCTGACGTGAAAGTGATCCGTCGAAAAAGTGATATCGACCAGTTCGCCGCGTTGCAAAGCGAACTATTAAAGTCGGTTTGGACCCTGCTCAAGCCGGGGGGTCGATTGCTCTACGCCACGTGCTCCGTACTTTCGCAAGAGAACGATGCCATCGTTGGTGGCTTTCTCGATGCTGACGAGGGCGCTCACTTCATGATCTTGCCGCAAACGGTGGGTGAAACCACAACGTACGGCCAGCAAGTCATTCCCTCTGCATTGGGTGGCGATGGGCTCTATTACGCACTACTGGGAAAACCCATCCCTTAAGTGTGTGGTTGTTCGAAAACCCCGGTAAATCTGGAGTTCATGGAAAATCGGAGTACCATTCCGTGCTAAACGGCACAGATCAATCGTTGTCTAAGGAATCGATAGCGTCGTGAAGATCATCATTTTAGGAGCCGGCCAGGTTGGTGGAACACTAACCGAGCACCTCGCCGACGAGCAAAACGACGTCACTGTTGTTGATAGCTCGGAAGCCGCACTGCGCCAACTGCAAGAGCGCCTCGATATACGTACAGTCAAAGGTGACGCGTCGAAACCAACAACCCTCTCGGAAGCCGGTGCTGAAGATGCGGATATGCTGATCGCTGTAACCGACAGCGATGAAGTCAACATGCTCGCCTGCTCCATTGCGTTTACGCTCTATCGCACGCCCACAAAAATATGTCGCATCAGGGAAGTTGACTATCTGAACGAGGATAAGAAACTTTTCCAATCAGGCGCCATTCCGGTCGATGTCACGATCAGCCCGGAACACCTAGTGACCGATGCCATTCACCAGCTAATTCTCAACCCAGGATCGCTACAGGTCCTCGACTTCGCCAGCGGACAGGTTCGGCTGGTCGCGGTTCGAGCCGTAGAAGGTGGTCCCATTGTCGGGCGAGAGCTGCAGGAAATTCGGCAGCACATGCCGAGTGTTGATACGCGGGTCGCCGCTATCTTTCGAAAGTCACAAAACGCCATCATTCCCGAAGGAAGTACCGTGGTTGAGCCTGAAGACGAGGCTTTTTTCATTGCTGCGCGTGAAAACATCAGGGCCGTGACATCAGAGCTAAGAAAACTCGATGAGCCCTATAAGCGCGTAATGATTGCCGGGGGCGGAAAAATTGGCGCATCGCTGGCCAAGCGGCTCGAGCGTGACTATCAGGTCAAGGTGCTCGAACTCAACTACGATCGTTGCCGTGTCCTGTCCGAAGAGCTAGAGGAGAGCATTGTCCTTAACGGCAGCGCGAATGACTCGAAGCTACTGCAACAGGAGAACATCAGTAACACCGATGTGTTCTGTGCGCTGACCAACAACGGCGAGTCCAACATCATGATGTCGATGCTGGCTAAGCGCTTGGGAGCAAAAAAGGTGATTACGCTTATTACCAACTCAGCCTATGCCGAGCTGGTGGGTCAAGAAATCGACATCGCAATATCACCCCAACAGATCACCATTAGCAGTCTGCTGACCCACGTCCGCAAGGGCGATATCAGTACCGTCCATTCACTTCGCCGCGGTGCCGCCGAAGCGCTTGAAATTACAGCCCATGGTGATCCTAAAACATCGAAGGTGGTCGGGCGGCGGCTTGACGAATTAGACCTGCCACCGGGTGCGACGGTAGGCGCAATCCTGCGTGGCGACGAAGTCATCATTGCGCATCGCCACGTGGTGGTAGAAGAGGACGATCACGTCATCTTGTTCCTCACTGACCCCTCGAAAATCAGTCTGGTAGAAAAACTGTTTGTCGTCGGTGGTAGCTTCATCTAATGAATATTGGGCTGTGCATTCGCATCGTCGGCCTTTTGCTCATGCTGTTCAGCCTAGGGACCCTGCCTTCAATGGTCTTAGGTTGGGTACAAGAGGACGGCACCGCCGAGGTGTTCGGGCAGGTCTTCGCTGCCACCGCTATTTCAGGCGTTGTTTTATCGTTGCTAACTCAGCGCGTTAACACCGAGTTACAGATTCGCGATGGCTTTTTAGTAACCGCTGCTTTCTGGATCGTTCTCAGTCTCTATGGGTCACTGCCATTTCTACTCAGTGATGCGATCGAGGTATCGGTTTTCGACGCTGTCTTTGAGTCCGTCTCGGGACTGACAACGACAGGGGCTACCGTCCTGGCGGGCCTCGACACGCTGCCTCAGTCTATCCTTCTTTACCGGCAGCTACTGCAGTGGCTAGGCGGTATTGGGATCATTGTTTTGGCCGTCGCCGTGCTACCAATGTTGGGTATCGGCGGCGTTCAGCTCTATCGAGCTGAAAGCACAGGTCCTGCGAAAGACAGTAAATTAACGCCACGAATCACCTCGACCGCAAAAGCGCTGTTCTCCATTTATTTGGGACTGACCGTCGCCTGTGCCGCAGCGTATTACCTCGCTGGTATGTCTGCGTTCGATGCCATAAGCCATGCATTTTCAACGATCGCCATCGGTGGATTTTCAACTCATGACGCCAGCATGGGTTATTTCCAAAGTGACGTTATTCTCGTGATTGCCTGCCTCTTCATGCTGATCAGCGCCGTCAATTTTGGTCTTCACTTTGTCGCGTTCTCCAAACGCAATCCTGGTATTTATAGCTTCGATTCGGAGACAAAGTTTTTCGCCGGCGTATTGCTGATATCCGCAATTATCACCTGCATCACGTTGATGGCTATGGGTACGCTGTCGGCGGACAAGGCCATTATTCACGGTCTATTCCAAACTGTATCGATTGCGACGACGACTGGCTATGCCAGTGATCACTTCGCCGCCTGGCCTTCTTTCCTTCCGATATTTCTGATCATGCTCAGTGTAATGGGTGCCTGTGCGGGCTCGACGGGCGGAGGCATGAAAGCCATGCGCATTTTGCTTATCTTCCGGCAGGGCTTGAGAGAACTTCGGCAACTACTGCATCCCAATGCCGTGATTCCGTTAAAACTCGATCACCGGAGAGTACGTCCCGAGGTGGTCAGCGCGGTCTGGAGTTTCTTTGCTGTCTACATGTTTTCGTCGTTCATTTTAGTGCTGTGCATGCTGGCAACAGGCCTGGATTTTCTATCAGCCGCCAGCGCCGTTATCGCCGCGATCAACAACCTTGGTCCCGGCCTAGGTTCCGTTGCAGCCAACTACGCCCCTGTAACCGATGCCGGTAAGATGATTTTGTGTATGGCAATGCTGCTTGGGCGACTTGAAATCTTCACATTGCTGATTCTCTTTACGCCCACCTTCTGGCGACCTTAAATCAGCCTGAGTTACTTCAGCCCCCGCGACTCCTTAATCAAGTCATAAGCCGTTGTGATGTTTTGTGAGCGTTCGGTTGCGAGGTCAACCATCTCCTTTGGAACACCCCGAGCGCTCAATTTATCCGGATGATTTTCGCTCATGAGCCGACGGTAAGCCTTTTTCAACTCACGGTCATCGACATCGGCACTAACACCCAAAGCCTTATAGGCGTCTGCGAGCTGACTGCGCTGCGGCTGATATTGCTGCCGTTGGTGCTGACGCTGGTCGCCAAAGTTGGCCTGCGCGGCCACCATGCTAATGATTCGCTGAAGGGCAGCATCTGAAATACCCAGCGTTTTAGCCACTCGTGCGAGGGCGTTTCGCTCAGCGGTATCCAGTCGGCCGTCAGCTAAAGCCATACCGACCAAAAAGAGCATCAGTGTCTGAGACGTTTGAGGTCGAAGCGACGCCGTCTTCCGAAATCGCAAAAGCTCCGCGGAGGGATCAAAATCAGGCTCCGCGCCACGCTTGAAACGTTTGATTGCCGAAGCACGTTGCGACGCCGTAAGCCTGAGCTGAGAGAACATCGCTTCAGCTTGCGCGACCTCTGACTCTGATACACGGCCATCTGCCTTCGCTATGTATCCCAGCATGACAAACGTAGTATCAAAAAACTCTTGCTGTAAC
The DNA here is from genome assembly GCA_038143085.1 of Halieaceae bacterium. Classification (GTDB taxonomy): domain Bacteria; phylum Pseudomonadota; class Gammaproteobacteria; order Pseudomonadales; family Halieaceae; genus Luminiphilus. Next base: position 442,771 of record JAYQLG010000002.1, on the reverse strand, counting down.
GCATGAAGCCCGTCAGGGCCTGTCATACGAATAGCTCTCACTAAGCCAGAATCAAATAGGTGCCCAACAAAAAAACCAACCAGACCGCCGATGACACCCAGTGTCAAAAACCCCAGCAAGCTGCCCAGAATCTTACCTGTGAAGACATTCATCGTGCAGGATCCTTGTGAGGCGCGCGTTTGACGCCGTCGTAATGGTTGATTGTGCCCCGTGGCAAGGTTCTGAAGCGTTTATATGACCATTGGTACTGTGCATCTCGGCCAGCTATCAGCGTCTCAATGTCCTGATTCATCACCTTCAGCGCAACCTCTAAATCCTCATTGTAAATGTCGGCAGATACCGGCAAATATACGAGCTCCCATCCGCCCTTCACGCGGAACCCGCCGGCGAGTACAGCGCGAGCGCCAGATTTCGACAACAGGTTGGCACAAAGGCTCGCTGTGAAACACTCGATACCCTTGAACGGTACATTTAAGCCACCTGATTCATGCGACGGCACTTGATCGGGTAAAATACCGGTTAGCCCACCGCGCTTAAAATGCCTGACCAGTTGCACCAGGCCTTTTGGAGTTGTAGGTACATAGGCACCACCGGGACGCTTTCTGGCCTCTAAAACAAGCGAACCTATAGAAGGTAATTTTGGGGGTTCAAATAATCCCAGAAGATCGCCTTGAGTTACTAGGTGATGAGGTAGTACCTCCCAATTTCCAACGTGTGGCGCCAAAACCAGTACACCGCGCTCATCAGCCGCCGCGGCCTCGAGATGCTCAATACCAACAACGCTGAGTTTTGACATCACATACGCAGGCGATCGACGCCAAACATGACCCAGTTCAGCCGTCAGCGCACCTTGTTCGAGCACCGCCTCTTTCATCAGCGCCTCTTGTTGATCTGCCGGCAGTTGGGGGTACGCCAGCTCAATATTTCTGCGTACGACGCGAACCGTTTGCGTGTTCATCCTAAACGCCAGACGTCCAACACAACGACCCGCCGATCGCGCCACCTCAAGAGGCACCAGTGCTGACAGCCGTAATACCGATCGCAAAACCGTTACAGCGAGCCCGTCTTTTAGTCGAAATTTAAGTGAATTGTGATTCTTTGGCACAGAGATGCGCTTAATTCGGTCTGGTTGCTCATATTATGCCAGTGCTGGCCACTGTATACTTCACCCTTCGGTAATTCGGGACAGAGAAGTGAGTTCATTAACTTTCCAAGAGCTAATCCTGGAGCTTCAGAGCTTCTGGGGAGAAAACGGTTGCGTGATTCTTCAACCGCTTGACCTCGAAGTGGGAGCTGGAACGTTTCACCCTGCAACCTTTCTTAAAGCGCTAGGGCCGGAAAACTGGAATTCGGCTTATGTTCAGCCAAGCAGACGACCACAGGATGGCCGGTATGGCGAGAACCCTAACCGCTTGCAGCACTATTACCAGTTTCAAGTGGTCATGAAGCCATCACCCGCCGATTTTCAGGAGCGCTATCTCGACAGCCTGAGAAGACTGGGGCTCGATCCACTCGAGCACGATGTCAGATTCGTCGAGGATAACTGGGAATCACCCACCCTCGGTGCGTGGGGCCTTGGTTGGGAGGTCTGGCTCAATGGTATGGAGGTCTCACAGTTTACGTACTTCCAGCAAGCCGGTGGACTAGAGTGTTTGCCTGTTACCGGCGAAATTACTTATGGCATTGAACGCCTGGCAATGTACCTACAGGACGTCGATTCGGTTTACGACCTCGTCTGGTCTGAGACACCAACGGGCACCATTAAGTACGGCGATGTTTTCCATCAGAACGAAGTGGAAATGTCGACGTTCAATTTCCAGCAGGCAGATGTTGATCACCTGTTCGGCTACTTCGAATTTTGCGAAAAGGAAGCTGAGCGATTAGTTTCCCTCGAGCTGCCGTTGCCGGCTTATGAGTTCGTTATGAAGGCGTCGCATACCTTTAATCTACTGGATGCACGACATGCCATCAGTGTGACCGAGCGACAGCGCTATATTCTCCGGGTAAGAACCCTTGCCCGATTAGCTGCGCAGGGTTACGTCGCGTCTCGCGCCAAATTGGGCTTCCCTCTCGCCGATAAAGACCTAGCCGAAGCAGCGCTTAAAGCGCTGGCAGAGGAGTCTGCAGCATGAGCACTCAGACTGTCCTATTCGAGCTCGGTACTGAGGAGCTCCCAGCCGGTGAGTACGCAGGCATGGCTGACGCCCTGGCCAGTGGCGTGGCTTCCGGTCTCGAGCAACAAGGGCTGGCAACCGGCGAAATGACCGTATTCGCTACTGCCAGACGCCTGGCAGTTCTGATTCAGAGTGTCCAAGAGCGTGCCGATGACACAGAGCAAGAAGTCCTAGGGCCACCAGTAGCAGCAGCAAAAACAGATGATGGCAGCTGGACGCCCGCCGCCATGGGTTTTGCAAAAAAACAGGGAATGAGTGCTGACGAACTGCAAATAATCAGCACCGAGAAAGGTGACCGGCTCGGCGTTCGTAAAGTCGCGGCAGGGGCCTTGTGTGCTGACGTGCTGCCAGCAGTGGTCACTCAGGCAGTGGAAAATATCCCAGTCTCCAAACGGATGCGGTGGGGCAGGGAGCGCCACGAATTTCTGCGACCGGTGCAATGGCTGGTATTACTCTACGGAACAGAGGTTATTGACGTCTCTTTATTCGGATTGAACTCCGATCGCTTGTCACGAGGCCATCGCTTCCACGGTCAGTCATCGGTAGCGATACCCAATGCCGATGCCTACGAGCCAACATTGAAACAGCAGTTTGTCATCGCCTCGGTAGACGAGCGTAAAGCGCTGATTAAAAACCAAGTCGAGGCGCTAGTCTCAGAGGGCGAGCGTGTAATTATCGATGACAACCTGCTCGGGGAAGTGACGGGGCTGGTCGAGTGGCCGGTGGCCTTGCGCGGCAGTTTCGATGAATCCTTTCTCACTGTGCCACGACAAGCGCTGATTTCATCGATGCGCGAACACCAGAAGTACTTTCACATAGAGAGCCCCGACGGCGAGTTAGTCCCGTCGTTTATTACCATCTCTAACATCGAGAGTAAGCGCTCTGAGGCCGTCGTTTATGGAAACGAGAAAGTTATCCGTCCGCGCCTAGCCGACGCTGCGTTTTTCTTTGACACTGACAAAGAAACGACACTCGCGAGCAAGGCGCTGCGGTTAGAGAGCGTATTGTTTCAGCGAGATCTTGGAACCTTGGCGGAAAAGCAGACGCGTATTTCAGAGGTGGCTCAAAAACTGAGCCAGTATCTTGGCGCTGATAAATCAACGGTAAAGGCCGCAGGTTGTTTAATAAAAGCCGACCTCGTTTCCGACATGGTAGGGGAGTTTCCGGAGCTTCAAGGTATAGCAGGGCGGCACTACGCACTGCATGACGGAGAGTCGGAGGCCGTTGCCAATGCCATTGAGCAGCATTACTGGCCAAAATTTTCGGGCGACCAATTACCCCATTCGCCAGAGTCAGCTGCGCTGGCGTTAGCTGACAGACTCGATACCCTGATCGGCATCTTCGGAATAGGGCAGGTGCCAACAGGATCAAAAGATCCATTTGCGCTGCGCCGAGCATCACTCGCCGTCATTCGAATACTCCTAGCCTTTGCCCCAACGGCAAATCTCGAGATGATTTTGACGACGGCCAAGCAGTCCTTCTCCTTGGGTGTGTTGGATGAGGGCGTTGTTGATACGGTGAAGGCGTATCTGCTTGATCGTTTACCTGCACATTATGAGGAGCAGGGGGTGTCGGTGGACATACTGCGAAGTGTGACCGCTGTCGGCACTGAGACCATTGGCGATATCGATTGTCGAAGCTTAGCTGTAGCGAGTTTTGCAGGATCTGACGCTGCAAATGCGCTTGCTGCTGCCAACAAGCGTGTTGCCAACATCCTGACGAAAGTAGATGAAGCCTTGCCAGCGATTAATGAGCAGCTACTGACTGAAACCGCTGAGCTAGCCTTGCGTGCAGCACTGACCGAGTCTCAAGCATCCCTAGACTTAGCAGTTGCTGATAACGACTACCCACAGGCCTTGTCGAACTTAGCCAAACTTCGAGAACCCGTGGATGCGTTCTTTGACAACGTGCTAGTTAACGCAGACGATGCGAGTGTTCGTCTGAACCGTTTAGCACTGCTCCAGGAGTTGCGCGGTCAGTTCTTGAAAGTCGCTGATCTCGCGGTACTCGCCAGATAAGGCCTGCTTATTCATGTCATTTGATGCCGTAGTCGTAGCTCTCGCACTTATCTCAGCCAGCGCTATTGCCATCGGTCTGCTTATTCGGCAGCACAGTGCTTATCGCGAGTCGGTAGCCGATGCGCTCGCTCGTGGTGATATTGCGAAAGAAGAAGTCGAAGCGCTTAAACGGCAACTGGAAGAAATGAACCAAAGCTTGGTCGCCAGTTCGGGTCGCGAAGAGGGTCTCAAGGCAACGCTTGCTCTTAAGGAAACTGAGCACGCCGAAAAAATCGCTTTGCTTGAAGACGCGAAAAAGATGCTTCGACTCGAGTTTGAAAAGACGGCTCAGGCGCTGGTCAGTCAAGGCGAGAAGTCACTATCCACCCGAAATCAGGAATCGTTGAACCAGCTACTTAAGCCACTTTCGGAGAAGATCGACGGTTTTCAAAGCAGAGTTAACCAAGTTCACAGCGATTTAACAGGGCAAAACGCGGCACTCAAAACGCAGATTAAGCAGCTTCATGACGTGGGTCAGGAAATGTCGTCAGAAGCAAACAACCTCACACAAGCGCTCAAGGGCGACAAAAAACTTGTTGGCAACTGGGGTGAAGCACAGCTAGAGAGAACACTCGAGTTAGCCGGCCTCCGACGCGGTGAGCATTTTGAGGCTCAACAAGCTTTTAAAGGTGAAGACGGGCAACGGATGCTTCCCGACTTCGTGATTTTCCTTCCTCAAGACAAACACATTGTCATCGATAGTAAGGTATCACTGGTTGATTACGAGCGCGCAATCACAGCCGAAGATGACAGTGAACGAACGCAAAGCCTTGCAGCACACGCGGCCGCTGTGAAGCGCCACATAGACCAACTTTCCGATAAGGACTATGCCAACCTCGCAGGTCTGCAAAGCCCCGATTTCGTCCTGATGTTCATGCCGGTGGAGCCTGCCTACATCGAGATTATGCGCACGCAACGCGACCTTTTTAACTATGGATATCGGAAAAACGTGATTCTCGTCTCGCACACGACACTTATGCCCATCTTGCGTACTGTGGCAAACCTGTGGATGGTCGAACGCAGTAATGCCGAGGCACGCGATATCAGTGACCGTGCTGGCGACATTTTCAATGCCGTGTGCTTGGTGGCTGAGCGAATGGAAAGCGTAGGCGCTTCGTTGTCGCAAACAACCAAACGCTATAACGAAGCTGTAAAAAGCCTCGTAGGCAGACAGGGACTGCACGGTAAAGTGGATCGGTTTCAAACACTGTCAACGCGTGTATCAAAAACCTTCCCTGAGAACCTGGATGTGCTGCCTGATCAGACCGACGCTAGCCAACTGTCACTAGCGACGGAGAAACCAGGAACTAAAGCAGACGATGGCGACAAATAGCTACAATTAGCCGCAAATATAGCGATTAAACGTCTAAGTTTGCCACCGCCAATGCGTTAGTTTCGATGAAATCTCGGCGTGGCTCGACGTCGTCACCCATCAAGGTGACAAACATTTGGTCAGCACGAATAGCATCTTCAATCGTCACGCGAAGCATTCGGCGCGCATCAGGGTCCATTGTGGTCTCCCACAGTTGATCGGGATTCATCTCGCCCAAACCCTTGTAGCGCTGAATGGAACAACCACGCCGGGCCTCATCGAGCAGCCACCGCATGATGTTTGAGAAATCGGAAGAAGCGAATACCTTCTCGCCCCGCTTCACAAAACTGTCTGATGTGACTGATGAGGCAAGCAATGCACCCAGTTCCGTGAGTTGCTTGTATTCGCCAGAGCTAAACAAATTGTGACCAAGGACAATGTCGCTGGCCACACTGTGCGCAGTTCGACGAACAACCACGTAGTAAGTGCCACGCTCTGGATCACGCCGCACAAAGCACTCAAAAGCGACATTACTGCCTGATATTGTAAGTAAGCGCTCACTTAAGGCTTCGGAAAATGCCGTTACAAGAGCTTCATCTGCCATATCGCCTACAGTCAGTGGAGAAGTGTAAACCAGCTCCCAAAGCACATCGGATGAATAGACGCGGCTTAGACGATCAATTGTCGATTCTGCCCGCTGATAACGTGACACGATATCCGCAAGGGGGTCCCCCGATAGCCCTTCATCTGAATCGTTCTTGAAAAGCGTCGTATCAATAAGGGCCGCATTCGTCAGGTATTCAGCCAGAGCCTCTTCATCTTTGAGGTACTGACTTGATTTACCGCGAGTGAGCTTATAAAGCGGGGGCTGCGCGATGTAGACATGCCCGCGCTCTACCAGTTCTCGCATTTGTCTGAAGAAAAACGTTAGCAACAATGTTCGAATATGCGATCCATCCACGTCAGCATCGGTCATGATAATGATTTGATGGTAGCGAAGCTTGTCAGGATCGAACTCGTCCTTGCCAATACCACACCCTAACGCGGTGACAATAGTGCCGACCTCCGCATTGCTCAGCATCTTGTCAAAGCGTGCTCGTTCAACATTCAAAATCTTGCCCTTTAGAGGCAAAATAGCTTGGAACTTTCGGTTTCTGCCCTGCTTAGCTGAACCGCCCGCAGAGTCCCCCTCCACCAGGTAAAGCTCACACAACGAGGGGTCACGCTCCTGACAATCGGCCAACTTCCCAGGCAAACCGGCAATATCGAGCGCGCCCTTACGGCGGGTCATCTCGCGAGCTTTACGCGCTGCTTCACGGGCTCGCGCTGCATCGAGCATCTTGCCCACAATTTGCTTTGCTTCGCTGGGGTTTTCTAACAGGAACTCACCAAAAGCGGCACCCATGGCCTGTTCAACGATTGGCTTCACCTCGCTCGAAACTAGCTTGTCTTTCGTCTGTGAGGAGAATTTTGGATCAGGCACTTTGACAGAAACGATGGCGGTCAAGCCCTCTCGAGCGTCGTCGCCCGTTGTGTTGACCTTCGCCTTCTTAGCCAGACCCTCGCGCTCTATGTAACCATTCAAACCACGAGTGAGCGCCGATCTAAATCCCGCGAGGTGAGTACCGCCGTCGCGCTGAGGAATATTGTTGGTGTAACAGAAGATGCTTTCCTGAAACCCGTCATTCCACTGCAATGCCACCTCGACTCCAACACCGTCATCGCTGGTGGTCTCGAAGTGAAAAACCTTGTTAATCGTCGACTTAGCCTGATTAAGGTAGTCAACGAAAGCACTCAAACCGCCGTCATAGCAATAAGTTTCACTCTCACCACTTCGCTCATCTGACAACACAATTTTGACGCCTGAATTCAGGAAAGCCAGCTCTCGCAAGCGCTTAGCTAGGACGTCAAAGTGAAACTTAATGTTGGAGAATGTATCGGCAGACGGCTTAAAGCGTACCGATGTGCCCGATTCCTGTGTATCGCCAATCACAGCCAACGGAGCGTCGGGAACACCATGTCTATAGGTTTGCTCGTGCAGCTTTCCTTGGCGGCGGATGGTTAAGCAAAGCTCCTCGGACAGCGCGTTAACCACAGAGACACCCACACCGTGCAAACCTCCCGATACCTTGTAAGTGTTATCGTCGAACTTACCGCCCGCATGCAGCACAGTCATAATAACTTCTGCCGCAGACACACCCTCTTCGTGCCGCTCTGTCGGAATGCCGCGCCCATCATCACTAACACTCACCGATTCATCAGGATGAATGACAATGTCGATCTGGCTACAGTGCCCCGCCAAGGCTTCATCAATAGAGTTGTCGACGATTTCAAAGACCATGTGGTGAAGGCCAGTTCCGTCGTCTGTATCGCCAATGTACATGCCTGGTCGTTTTCGGACGGCATCTAAACCTTTCAGTACTTTAATACTAGAAGAGTCGTAATTAGCTTCTTCAGCGCCGGGGGTATTATCTTCCATGAGATCTCCTTTCACTCGGCCCGTATTATGCCATTGAATTGGTCTCTGTGATCACCCCTTGTTCCACGTGGAACACCGTTAATGGAGCAAAATCTGCCCACCTTGCGAGATCACCCAGCGAAACCGTAGTTGCGAGTACTTGCGCGTTTTTTTCGGCCAACACGGAAAACACAGCCCTGGCATTATCGCCATCAAGCTCTGCACCCACATCGTCTAACAAAAACACAGGCGCGCGGCCCGTTACCTGCGCGAGGACCCGGCCCTGGGCCACCCGCACAGCAGACATCAGAACCTTCATTTGGCCTCGAGACAAAACCTCATTCGCCGGCCTACCCCCCAGCAAACACTGTAAATCCCCTCGATGTGGGCCCACCTGTGTGAAGCCTCGCTGTCTGTCACTCTGCGCACTGGCGTGTAACGCACTGGTCAACGACACCCCCGCAGCCCATCCAGACCTCAAAACTAATGACATACCTGGAAAAACCGCGCCCATTGACGCCAAGACCTCAGACAACTCATCTGATAAAAGCGCGGTGACTCGCTCTCGGGCTTGATGAACCTGCTCGCCCACGGCGGCCATTTCGCTTGTCCACGCACCGTCATCACCAGCGCGCGTCTTTCGAAGCAGTATGTTGCGTTGTTTTAACGCCTGATGATAACGCTGCCACAATGAGATAAAAGAATGTTCCACGTGGAACACCATTTGATCGATGAGTCGCCGCCGCGCCTCGGGGCCTTCCCTCAGCACATTCAGTGAATCGGCGTTTAAAAGCACCAACGGGAGTTCACGAGCGAGCTCTGATAAGGCCTTCACGGGAGCGCCCGACAGTCGGGTTTCACCGCCACCCGCTCGCAGCCGCCTGATACCAATAACGGATTCAGCGCCTCCATATTTCATGCGACCTACCACTTGGAGCCCCGCCTGCTCGTCACGTATTGCCTTGCTGAGCTGCGACGTTGTGAAAGACTTGCCTGTCCCTAGAATATGAACGGCATCAAGCGCAGAGGTTTTACCAGCGCCATTAAGGCCCGTAAAAACCGAAAGCCCCTCTGATAATTCAAGAGAGACCTCAGATAAGTTTCTTAAATTTTGGATTGATAGCTGCGTTAGCAAAGCGTTATCAGGATTGGCTTACAACCGCATGGGCATAACGACGTACAACGCTTCTGCGTCCGTATCACCGCCCGCTTCTCCTTCTTCGATTAACGCGGAACTCGCTGAATCAGAAAGCGACATGCGCACAGTAGAGCTGGTTAGCACACCCATTACGTCGAGCAAGTAGCTAACATTGAACCCAACCTCGAGCGTATCTCCAGCGTAATCCACTGGTACAGACTCCTCTGCCTGCTCCTGCTCAGGGTTGTTGGCGGTAATCTCGAGAGAACCCGGTGTCAAAGAGAGTCTCACGCCACGATACTTTTCGTTGGAAAGAATGGCTGTACGCGTAAACGCTTGCCGCAACTCCGATCGATCACCCGACACGGACTTGTCAGGCGATCGAGGAAGCACCCGCTCGTATTCGGGGAACTTGCCATCAACCAACTTTGACGTAAACGTGAACTGATCGGTTGCCGCACGGATATGGTTAGAGCCGACAGTCAACGTAACGGAACCATCGCCATCCAACAGTCGCGACAACTCCAATATGCCTTTGCGCGGAACAATCACGGACTTATCATCTGCAGCTACCTGTCCAGGTGCCGTACACAAAGCTAAGCGGTGACCATCTGTTGCCACAAAACGCAGTCTTCCCTCTTTGATCTCGAGGTACATACCGTTCAAGTAATAGCGCACATCTTGCTGCGCCATGGCAAAGCCAGTGCGATCAATCATCTGGCGGACAAGTGGCTGCGCCAAATCTAAATCTATTTCGCCATCGCCCGCCTCTACGGTTGGGAACTCTGCAGCGGGTAATGTAGATAAAGTGAAGCGGCTTCGCCCTGCTCGCACAGTGACTTTGCCATCTTCAACACTAAAGGAAATATCGACACCATCGGGCAGGCTTTTGCAGATATCAACCAGCTTTCGCGCTGGCACAGTGATATCACCATCAGCGCCTTCGCTTTGCACATCGATTCGACCAACAAGTTCAACCTCAAGATCGGTACCGGTGAGCGAAAGGCGATTGCCCTCTAAGCTCATGAGAACGTTAGATAAAATGGGCAATGTTTGTCGACGCTCAACCACACCTGCAACCAGGTTCAAAGGCTTAATCAGTGCATCCCGTGATACCGAAAACTTCATTCGTATGATCTCTCTTGTCGTAGCTAACGCTTATATCACGTAGTTAGTAAGCGCAGCAGATTCTTATAATCTTCCCCAATGTCCGATGTTGTTCCACGCAACTCCGCTATCTTACGACAAGCGTGAAGCACTGTCGTGTGGTCTCTTCCGCCAAAAGCATCACCAATCTCCGGCAAGCTATGATTCGTCAGCTCCTTCGACAACGCCATGGCTACTTGTCTAGGGCGCGCGACTGAGCGGTTTCGGCGTTTCGACAATAGATCGGCAACTTTAATCTTATAGTAGTCGGCAACCGTCCGCTTGATGTTTTCTAGGGAGACCTGTTTGTCCTGCAAAGCCAAGAGATCCTTCAAGCTCTCCTTGATCAAATCGATATCAAAAGGCCTGCCCGTAAAGTTTGCACTCGCGATGACTCGCTTCAGCGCGCCTTCAAGCTCGCGAACGTTCGATCGGATTCGTTGTGCAATAAAGAACGCTGCCTCGTGAGACATTTCGATGCCTGATTGCTCTGCCTTCTTCATCAGAATAGCAACGCGGGTCTCGAGTTCTGGCGGTTCTACCGCCACAGTTAGACCCCATCCAAAGCGGCTCTTCAAACGCTCCTCGACCCCATCGATTTCCTTCGGGTAACGATCGCAGGTCAAAATCATCTGCTGACCGCCCTCTAGCAATGCATTAAACGTGTGAAAAAACTCTTCCTGACTTCGATCCTTGTTCGCGAAGAACTGAATGTCATCGATTAACAAAGCATCAACTGATCGGTAAAACCGCTTGAAGTCATTGATAGCATTAAGCTGCAACGCCTTCACCATGTCGGCGACGAAACGCTCGCTGTGTAAATAAACAACTTTGGCGTCGGGCTTGCGCTGCCTGAGCGCATTACCTACCGCATGCATCAAGTGAGTTTTTCCCAGACCTACCCCTCCGTAAAGGAATAGAGGGTTATATGCATCGCCAGGGCTTTCAGCAACCTGCTGAGCAGCGGCCATCGCAAGCTGGTTACTCTTACCCTCGACAAAATTAGCAAAGGTATACCCGTCCACCAGATTGTGCTGATGCGACGGCACGACAACGGCTGGTGACTGCTTTTTTATTGTCCGTGATAGCTCTGTTGGCGCCGCTCTCGCAACTTGCGCACCCTGAGTTGCGGTGTTTCCCGGCAGGCTCAAGTCGTTACTCATCGTCGTAGACTGGTTAGTGCTTGACGCGCCTGCACCCGTCACAACCCTCACCGGCACCAACGACGACTCTGAACTCAGAGCAGCGAGACATTGAGAAATCGTCGCGCTGTATTTTTCTTCGACAAAATCTCGGATAAACCGATTAGGTGCGCACAAAACAAACTCGGCACCATCTTCCATTACCGTCAAAGGTCGCACCCAAGTATTGAATTGAACCTCAGGCACTTCACGCCGCAGCTCCTCTAGACACTGTGTCCACAGAACCGCTTTCGATAATGGCGAGGAAGATTGAGAAGCTATTTGCATGTTGTTATTGCTCTTTGAGGCGAATTGAGGCGAATTGAGACGAATTTACGCCCTATCGCGGCTCTGATGTCGTCTGCTGGCTCAATTATCCGCCACTGCACGACAACGACCCATAGTTATCCACATATTTATCTCCAATTCAACAAAAATAAAACGCAATAAAATCAAGATGTTATCCTGTTTTTTGGTTTTTTTATAAAAAAATTAAAAAGCAAGTCGTACTTCTTTTTTTCTGTGGATAACTTTTGAATAACTTATGGACGCTTTGTGACAAAAAACAACTAATCGCTGCATACAAGCCAGCAAAAACAGAGAGTCCCAGTCGATCCCAGTAAGCGGCCACTAACCCAAAAAAAATAATGATTTTAGAACCACTTACTTTTTTACATCCCCAGCTATTGCCAGTCACACAGGGGGTCCCTATAATTCCGCCCCCTTTGATAACCGCATTGATGTAAAGGCACTCGTATGAAGCGCACCTTTCAACCCAGCGTTCTGAAGCGCAAGCGCAATCACGGCTTCCGTGCTCGCATGGCAACTAAAAATGGCCGCAAGGTGCTCGCTCGCCGTCGTGCACGTGGACGTCTTCGTCTCTCGGCGTAAGCGCACCGGGGCAACTCACTATGTCCCACAAGTTTCCAAAGTCCGCGCGCTTACTTAACGCCCACGACTACTCCCAAGTATTTAACAACTGCTCAATACGTGCCGGCTCAGCGGCTGGCACCATCCTTGCCCTTCCTGTATCCGACGATCGCTCTCGCCTCGGTATTATTGTTGCCAAGAAAAACGTGCGATTAGCCACTGACCGTAACCGGATTAAACGGCTAGTAAGGGAGCACTTTCGAAACCACCCCCTTTCAACCTCGATGAGCCTTGTTTTTATGGCAAAGCGAGGGGCTGGAACATTAAGCAACACGGACGTGATAGGCGACCTTGATCGCCTTTGGCGCAAGCTCAATCACAAACAGGCAAAGATTCGGTTTGAAGATGATCAATAATGTTCTAACCGCGCTACTGAAGCTGCCCATCAAGTTCTATCAAGTTGGGATCAGTCCATTTATTGGTAATCGCTGCCGTTATTATCCGTCCTGTTCGTCGTACGCCATTGAAGCGTTAGAGTCACACGGCGCAGTTTACGGCGGTTTTCTAGCTGCAAAACGAATTTGCCGCTGTCATCCATGGGCTGCCGGCGGTTATGATCCTGTCCCTGAACATCCTAGCTTGTCGAAATCCGACGACGAATAATGCCGAGGACCTCAATGGACCCTGTAAGACTACTATTAATAAGCACCACCGCCGTATTGTCTTTAATGCTGCTTATTGAATGGAATCAGTATTCTGACGAGTATCAAAAGCAGCAGAGTGAATTATATACCGCCGCTATTACTGAGCCTGGGCTTGTAACAAATGAATCAGTAGCCGCACCTACGAGCCAAGTCATCAATGACGGTATCCCCAGTGTCAACCAAGAAACGAACCCGCTTTCAGTGCTACTCGATGACAGTGAAACATTTAACTTATCTACCGACGCACTCGACTTGGTTATATCAGCTGACGGGGGTGATGTTGTTTCTGCGTCCTTGCCAAAGTTCCCGGTCAGACTCGATACGCCTGATCAACCCTTTAGATTATTGGAAAACAACAACCTGCGACGGTATGTGGCTCAGAGCGGACTCATAGGGCCCGATGGTATTGATGCCAGCGGTAACCGAGCGCGTTACGCAAGCCAAGGGGTAAGCAATAATGGCGATGGCAGCCATACACTGACATTAGCCTGGAAGGGCAACGATCCGCTCGGAATACAGGTTTATAAGCGGTTCACTGCTCATGATGACCGATACGACGTCGACGTGTCTTTCGATATCAGAAACGGTGGAAGCTCGGTCGCATCCGTCACGTCGTTTGCTCAACTAAAACGTGATAATACGCAAGCACCCGACGGCAACACAGGTTTTGGGGTTAGCCCTTATTTGGGCGCTGCACTTACGCAGCCCGATGAGCGCTACACCAAGCTCAGTTTTTCTGACTTGAACGATGAGCCGTTTTCAAAACGTTTGCCCGCAGGGTGGGTGGCGATACTGCAACACTATTTTGTCTCTGCGTGGATTCCCTCACAAAAGGCAAGTCACGATTACTTTGCCAGCCAACTCTCTAATGGCGACAACGTTATCGGATACAAAAACCAAAACGTTGATATTGCTCCCGGATCAGCGGCGACCATTACTCAAACGCTTTATGTGGGTCCCAAAGACCAAGTAGCACTGGCCGAGCTGGCTGAAAATCTCGATCTCGTTATTGATTACGGTTGGCTCTGGTGGCTTGCTCAGCCGCTTTTCTGGTTGCTCACTTTAATCCAGCAGTTTGTTATTAACTGGGGACTGGCCATCATCGCGCTAACCATCGTTGTCAAACTGATCTTTTTCCGGTTGTCAGCAGCAAGCTATAAATCCATGGCAAAAATGAGAACAGTACAGCCCAAGATTCAAAGTATTCGTGATCAGTACGCAGACGACAAAGCCAAACAACAGCAGGCCATGATGGAGCTTTGGAAAAAAGAGAAAATCAATCCAATGGGTGGATGTCTTCCTATGCTCATTCAAATGCCTGTCTTTATTGCTCTTTACTGGGTGCTTCTCGAATCGGTTGAACTCCGACACGCGCCTTTCATTCTATGGATTGAAGATCTCTCAGCCATGGACCCCTACTTTGTCTTGCCTATCCTGATGGGCATCAGCATGTGGCTGATGCAACGCCTAAATCCAGCACCGCCAGATCCAATGCAGGCCAAAATTATGATGTACATGCCTATCGCCTTTACCTTCTTGATGATGTGGTTCCCAGCGGGCCTCGTACTGTATTGGTTGTGCAACAACCTTCTGTCATTTGCTCAGCAATACGTTGTTACTCGACAAATTGAGCAAGCGGCTGCGCGATAAGCTCTACATCGACGTAAAACAATGACAGGACTTGATACTGATACGATCGCGGCTATCGCCACGGCACGCGGCAACGGTCCCGTCGGTATCATTCGTTTGAGTGGACCTGATTCACTCGCCATAGCACTTGCTTTAAGTGGATCAGAACTCACACCTCGATACGCTCATTATCGTTCTTTCCTCGACAACGAAGGGCAAACTATTGACTCAGGGCTGGCCATTTTCTTTCCCGGTCCTAATTCGTTCACCGGCGAAGATGTGGTGGAAATTCAAGGACATGGTGGACACATAGTCTTACAAACGCTTCTATCGCGCTGCATAGATCTAGGAGCGAGACAAGCTCGACCCGGCGAATTTTCTGAGCGTGGTTTTATCAACGGCAAAATTGATTTACTCCAAGCGGAAGCCATCGCCGATTTGATCACGGCTGAAACAGAGACAGCAGCAAAGCTCGCTTCTGCCTCCTTATCGGGGGCCTTCTCCGCGCTGGTTACCGAACTCTCCAACCAACTCAACGAACTAAGAGCACTAACTGAAGCATCGATCGATTTTCCTGAAGAAGACATCGATGTTTTAGAGCGCCATTCAGTTGTATCAAGACTTACCGACTGCAACACTACTATCGAGCAACTACTAAACGATGTTGCGACGTCACAGAGAAAAACCCAGCATTACCTAGCAGTTCTTATTGGAGCACCAAACGCCGGTAAAAGTAGTCTGTTGAATGCGCTGGCTCGTGATGACATTGCCATTGTTACAGATGTTCCAGGAACGACACGTGACACACTAAAACAAAGCATAAAAACCGGCGATGTTGTCTTGGATCTAATCGACACTGCCGGTATTCGCCAGACAGACGACGTCATTGAACAAGAAGGCGTTAAACGTGCCAAATCCAGTAGTCAAGCAGCCGACCTCGTACTTCATATCATTGATGATAATGAGCCACAGGAAATTAATGCCGAGTGGCTACCTGACACAGCCATTAACATTCAGGTCCTAAATAAAATTGATATTTCTGGAAAAGAAGCTGGCGTACTTCCGAGTCACAGCAAAACCCGTCGTGTTGCAGTCAGCGCAAAAACAGGCGACGGAATAGAAGCACTGATTCAAACCATTGAAAACTCGCTCTTAGTACAGGGGACTCAAGACTCGGTCTTCAGCGCCCGCCAACGACACATTGATGCTCTCTCCGAAGCACATAACGCCCTTTCTGAGTCTCTACTCGCCTTCGAGCATCACAATGCCGCAGAGCTATTGGCCGAAGATTTAAAACGCGTTCAAACCGCGATCGACTCTTTGACAGGTCGTATAGCGAGTGACGATATCCTAGGGTTGATTTTCAGCAGTTTTTGCATAGGTAAGTAACACCCTGTCCACAACATCGCTAGAAAATTGATCTGACCACGCAATTAGTCCTGCTGATGTGAATGGTTTTGGTGACAACTCTGTGGGTGACCTTGTGAAGAAATAGGGTTCTGAAAAAGAGGTATCACGACAGACAGAGATATCCCCGATTAGCACAGGTCTTATTCGGTTTGTTTTTCGTATCTTATATAACGCTTTATACGCGACTGAAATACCCGCGCCCTCTAACTATGGCGTATCTATCCACAAAAAGTGATGCCCTAATAACAACAACATCAAACTATCTTTTCTAATACATATATTAATTAAGTTTTTATACGACGTTACTAGCAACGAAAGCAGTCCTAACTTTTGTGAATCTGTCGGCCTGCAAGCCGGATAACTTAAGTTCAACTAGAATTATTCGTATACTCCCCTCCCTTTTTTATAACAAAGACGGAAAATGAGCACTCATCGTACGTTCGATGTCATCGTGGTAGGCGGTGGCCATGCGGGTACTGAAGCAGCATTGGCAGCTGCCCGCACCGGTGTGCGCACCCTGCTCATTACTCATTCGATCGATACGCTAGGTCAAATGTCATGTAATCCGGCGATAGGTGGCATCGGCAAATCACATCTCGTGCGGGAAATTGACGCTTTAGGTGGCGCTATGGCTAAAGCCACGGACCTCGCAGGTATTCAATTCAGAGTGCTCAATGCAAGGAAAGGTCCCGCCGTAAGAGCAACCAGAGCGCAAGCCGATCGAGTCTTATATCGAAATGCGATTCGCCAAATACTTTTTGCACAGGACAATCTGACTGTGTTCCAGGATGCGGTCGATGATATCGAGTTAACGGGTGAAACGGTGACCGGGGTAAGAACCGCCACTGGTATTCGTTTTACCGCTCCCGCATGCGTTCTCACGGCCGGCACGTTTTTGAATGGGAAGATTCATATAGGGCTGGAAAACCAGTCGGGCGGGCGCATGGGTGATGCGGCTGTCGTCACGCTGGCAGATCGATTACGAGAACTGTGTCCTCGGACCGGCAGACTAAAAACCGGCACGCCACCACGAATTGACGGCAATTCGGTGGATTTTTCCGTTCTTGAAGAACAATGGGGAGACGAGCCAAGGCCAGTGATGTCTCAGTTAGGGTCGGTTTCACAACATCCACAGCAGTTGTGTTGCTGGGTGACTAAGACTAACGAAGCTACTCACGAGATTATTCGTGGCGGGCTGGATCGCTCACCCATGTTCAGTGGTGTTATTGAAGGTACTGGTCCGCGCTACTGCCCTAGTATTGAAGACAAGATTCACCGGTTTGCCGATAAAAATGCCCACCAAATATTTTTAGAGCCTGAAGGACTCACGACGACTGAATTGTATCCAAATGGTATATCGACATCGTTGCCGTTCGATGTGCAGGACGCCATGGTTCGAACTATTCCCGGATTGGAGAACGCGCATATCACACGGCCGGGCTATGCGATTGAATATGATTATTTTGATCCCCGTGATCTGATGCATAGCTTACAGACGCGCCATGTTGCTGGTTTGTATTTTGCAGGTCAGATTAATGGCACTACAGGTTATGAAGAGGCCGGAGCACAAGGGTTGCTCGCTGGGTTAAATGCGTCTCGCTATGTCCGCGATTTGGATGCGTGGGAGCCACGGCGCGACGAGGCTTATATTGGTGTTCTTGTGGACGATCTTGTAACGCTGGGTACGCAAGAGCCCTATCGAATGTTCACATCTCGTGCTGAGTACCGGTTGCAACTTCGCGAGGACAATGCGGATGAGCGCTTGACACCAAAAGGTAATGAGTTTGGGTTGATTCCCTCGGTGCACTGGGCTGCCTATCAACAAAAACGTGCGGTTGTGGACGAGGAGTTGGGGCGATTAGAGTCAACGTATATCCACCCTAATACTGATGCTTCGATCACGCTCGAAGCCAAATTAAAGTCACCGATCAACCGAGAGTACTCAATGGCCGATTTGATTCGGCGGCCGGAATTGAAGTATAGCGATGTAGCGGGTCTGAAAGATGCGCCTGTCATCGATGTGGCAACCGCTGATCACATAGAGACTCGTGTTAAATACGCCGGTTACATCGCAAGGCAGCAAGACGAAATTGATCGTCTGAAACGGCACGAGAATACGCTGATTCCGAACGATTTTGATTTCACCGAAGTGTCCGGATTATCCAATGAGATCTGCCAAAAACTGACCGACACTCGACCGTCTAATATTGCGAGGGCTGGTCGAATTCAGGGTGTTACACCCTCAGCGCTGTCACTGCTTCTGGTGCACCTGCGACGGCAAAGCAATTCTGCCTCCGATCGCGCCGTCAGCAATGGCTGAACGTTTATTTGATCAAATGACTCGAGGGCTTAAGGCTCTTGATATTCAAGTGGCGTTAGTCGAACCGTTAATCGATTATGTCAACTTGCTGCACAAATGGAATAAACCCTACAACCTAACAGCTGTGCGGCGTCCAGAGGACATGGTGGTTAAACACGTTCTCGACAGTCTTACCCTGGTGCCGCATCTCGGGTCATTTCACCGATTATGTGATGTTGGCACGGGCGCAGGCCTTCCGGGTATTCCATTGGCACTGTGCTTCCCTGATAAAGAGTTTGTATTGCTGGACAGTAACGGTAAGAAAACCCGTTTCCTTTATCAGGTCCGCGAGCAATTGAAATTAGACAACGTCAGTATTGTTGAGGGTCGAGCTGAGACTTATCAACCAGAACAAGGTTTCGATGTAGTGATAAGTCGGGCATTCGCTGATTTAAGTCGAATGTGTAATCTGACAGCGCATTTACTCGATACAGAGGGTGTTTGGCTCGCTATGAAGTCTCAAACGGTTGATACTGAAATCGCGGATTTAAGTACATCGTTGGAGATCAGCGATCAAATCGATCTGGTGGTTCCCGGGCTCGAGGAAATGAGGCAGCTAGTTGTACTGCGTCGTGGTGAGAATAAAGAATGAAAATAATTGCCGTAGCCAATCAAAAAGGTGGTGTTGGTAAGACGACAACAAGCGTCAATCTGGCTGCGTCATTGGCGCAGATGGGAAAGCGTGTACTCCTGGTGGATATTGATCCGCAGGGCAATGCCACCATGTCCTCTGGAATAGAAAAAAATGGGCTAGAGCTTTCTGTGCTCGATCTGTTGCTAGCGGAAGCGTCGCTTTCAGAGTGTTTGGTAGAGTCACCGTCAGGTAAGTTTTCAGTCTTGCCGGCGAATGGTGACCTGACAGCGGCAGAGGTAGAGCTCATCGAAGTCGAGGGCAAAGAAAACCGGTTAAAAGAAGGGCTTTATCAAGGAGAGACCTCGTTCGATTTTGTATTAATTGATTGTCCTCCCTCGCTTAACATGCTGACCGTTAACGCGATGGTTGCTTGCGATTCTATTCTCATCACAATGCAGTGCGAATACTTTGCTTTGGAGGGGCTCTCTGCCTTATTAAATACCATTCGGCGTATCAACGAGACAGTTAATCCCGATCTTGAAATCGAGGGAATTCTGCGAACGATGTATGATCCGAGAAACTCCCTGACAACAGAGGTATCCGAGCAACTATTTAGTCACTTTGGTGATCTTGTTTATCGGACAGTAATTCCTCGGAATGTTCGACTTGCAGAGGCGCCAAGTCACGGGGAGCCCGGGATTGTCTATGACCGATATTCAAGAGGCGCGCGAGCTTACATGGCGCTTGCTGAAGAGTTCACCCGTCGGCAGTGATATGACGGACTGTGACATGAATGAAAGTGGAGTGAGTGAACGGCAAGTGCTCAGGAAAGGTAAATGAACACGAAGAAGCGAAAATTGAATCGTGGCCTAGATGCGCTGTTAGGGACAGACCTGACAAAAAAAGCGGCAGCGGGAACGACAGACGCCAGCACAACATCACAAAGCGATGGTGATCTTCGACAATTACCGCTGGAGTTTTTACAACGCGGGAAATATCAGCCTCGAATTGACTTTGATGAAGCCGCCTTACAAGAACTCGCTGACAGCATCAAAGCCCAAGGCGTTATGCAACCGATTGTAGTGAGATCTATTGGTGCAGATCGTTACGAAATTGTGGCTGGCGAGCGCCGTTGGAGAGCCAGTCAGCTAGCTGCCTTGGATACGATTCCGGCTATCGTTCGCGACATCAGCGATGAAACAGCGATCGCGATGGCGTTAATTGAAAATATTCAGCGCGAAAACCTCAATCCACTTGAAGAAGCGCGTGCGTTAAAGCGATTGCAGACAGAATTCGACTTGTCCCAACAAGAGGTTGCGACAGCCGTGGGCAAATCACGACCGGTCATTGCGAACTTATTGCGTTTATTATCACTCGAGCGCGAAGTGGCAGAGATGTTAGAACACGGTCGAATTGATGCGGGTCACGGTAAGGTGCTTCTGGCACTGGATGGCGGGGATCAGGTTCGCGCTGCGAGAAAAGTCGTGGACAGCAAGTTGTCAGTAAGACAAACAGAGGCGCTAGTAAAAGCCATGCTAGCCCCGGCTGTTGATACGGCCCCACAGCGAAAAGACCCTGATATCGATCGGTTGGAGCGACAACTCTCAGAGCGTTTTGGAACCAAAGTGGTCATCGAAAATAAAAATGGCCGTGGCAAGCTGGTTATTCAGTACAGCGACCTTGATGTGCTGGACGGGATTTTAAATCGTATTCAATAAAAGTTGGCATTTTGCTTTGTTGATGCGCTTAGGCAATTCGAATAGACTTGCGCGCGCTTGAGAACCCGAAAATGTGGGAGTGCTGAGTGGCCGAGTACACGCGAACAATGCTGGCTCACCACTTCGCCAAGGCCCTAGTGTTTACCAGTGTTTTAATAGCGGCAATTTCTGCTGGTGTTTGGTTTTTTCTCGGTGAAGATGCAGCGTTAGCGGTCTGGGTAGGAGCGGCAATTATTGGACTGCCCCAGGCGTGGCTTGCGACTAGCATGTTTAGCCGGTTTGGTGCGCAAGCACCGACATTATTGGGGATTGCAAAATTTAGTCTCAGCGCACTGTTGTTTGGTGTTTGGTTCGCCAAAGCGTCAGACCCGCAGCCCGGAGCGATCTTTATGGGCGCGATAGCAGTATTAGTGAGTAGTCCGGTTTTTTATTATCTGGCTGCGAAAGACAAAGTGGTTTAACTGAGAACATCGTGTTAGAGCGATTGTTTAATTAAGGCAAGATCGAATGGCTGCAGCTGGTCAAGAACAGACGGTTTCGGATTACATCGTCCACCACCTAACGAACCTCACTTATGGCAAATTGCCAGAGGGCTTTGAACGTTATGATGGTGAAACGGTAGCCGCCGGTGGTCAGTGGACCTTTGCTCATGGCGCGGATGAAATTTCGGCCATGGGATTTAATGCCATCCACGTAGACTCTCTTGGCTGGTCTATTGGTCTAGGTATCATTTTTTGTGCTCTCTTTCGGTGGGTTGCCGTGCGCGCCTCGACCGAAGCCCCCTCGGGCCTGATCAACTTTATCGAGATGATTGTTGAGTTCATCGACAACCAGGTTAAAGACACCTTTCATGGCAACAACAAACTGATTGCGCCCTTGTCGCTGACGATTTTTGTCTGGGTGTTCTTGATGAACCTGATGGACTTGATACCTGTCGATGTGGTGCCAGAGCTTATGATGTTGGCCGGTGTCGAGTACCAGAAAATCGTGCCATCGACAGACCCCAACATCACCATGGGTATGGCGATCGGCGTTTTTGTTTTGATGCTCTTTTACTCAATCAAGGTCAAAGGCTTTGGATTCGTTAAAGAGCTGACCATGAATCCGTTTAATCACTGGGCATTTATTCCAGTCAATCTATTTATGGAAGTAGTTGGTTTACTGGCGAAGCCTTTCTCACTTGGCTTGAGACTGTTTGGCAACATGTACGCCGGTGAAATGATCTTCATTCTGATTGCGGCACTTTTCAGTGCTGGCATCGTTTGGTTGGTACCTGCGGCGTTCTTGCAGATTGGTTGGGCGATCTTCCATATTCTGGTGATCACCTTGCAGGCGTTTATCTTCATGGTCCTCACAATCGTGTACCTCAGCATGGCACACGAGGACCACTAATTTCTGAACTTCCATACTAAGACTCAATAGGAGACAACAATGGAAATGATCTACATCGCAGCTGCGATCATGATGGGCTTGGGCGGCATGGGTGCTGCAATTGGCGTGGGTATTTTGGGCGGCAAGCTCATCGAAGGCTCGGCGCGTCAGCCAGAGCTGGCTTCACGTCTACAGGGCACATTCTTCCTGGGTGCTGGCCTGGTTGATGCGATCCCCATTATTGGTGTTGGTATCGCTATGTACCTCATCTTTGTGGTTGCAGGCTAAAACCGTAGTTTCCTCGTTCATGACGGGCGAGGCTGAAACCCACAGGAGAGTACTGTGAACATTAATCTGACCATTATCGGACAGATCTTGGCGTTCATTGCGTTCGTTGCTTTTTGCATGCGCTACGTATGGCCACCGATCTTAGCCGCTATGGAAGAGCGTCAACAAAAGATTGCCGACGGTTTGGCTGCAGCAGACCGCGCTAGTCACGATCTTGAGCTTGCGCAAAAAGAAGCGGTTGACCGCCTTTCAGAGGCAAAGAAAGAAGCCGCCTCCATCGTCGAAGCTGCCAATAAGCGTGCAGCAACTGTTGTCGATGAAGCAAAAGTCGCTGCGGTTGCAGAAGCGGATCGGGTGAAAGAGCTCGCGTCTGCCGAAGTCGAGCGCGAAAAAGCACAGGCTAAAGAGCAGCTGTTGACGCAAGTTAGTACGCTGGCTATTGCGGGCGCCGAAAAAGTGCTGGCAGCTGAAATTGACGCTGACAAACACGCTGCCCTTCTTGAGCAGCTGGTGAAGGAGCAGTAAGCGTGATCGAGCCAACCACACTGGCGAGACCTTACGCTCGTGCGGCGTTTCAGTTTGCTGTTGATAACAGCGTCGTTGACAGCTGGCACCAAGCCCTGCTTGCCGTCGCCGCGGTAGTCGCAGAGCCATCAGTGGCCAAGGTGCTCGATGACCCAGCAACGACAGCACCCCAGCGCGCGGCAACTGTAGTCACCGTTCTTGGAGACGATATTCCAGCGGGTGTCGCAGAGTTTGTTTCGGTGATGGCTGAAAACCACCGTCTCGGGTCTCTCAAGTGAGGTCGCTAGGCTGTTCGCTGAGTTGCGATCAGCGCTCGATGCGGCGGCAAACGTTACTGTCACGAGTGCGTTTGATGTGGCGGATGCGACAGTCGAGCAACTCGCTGCCTCATTGACAGCAAAGTTAGGCAAAACGGTCGATATGACTGTTGAAACAGATGCTTCCCTAATTGGGGGAGCTATTATTCGAGCCGGCGATATGGTTATCGACGGTTCTGTTCGTGGGCGCTTGCACAAGCTTGCGACTGCGTTGAAATCTTGACAGAGGAACCGGTCATGCAACAACTGAATCCTTCAGAAATCAGCGACATCATCAAGCAGCGTATATCGCAGCTTGATGTGGCGTCGCAGGCTACAAACGAAGGCACTATCGTCTCGGTAACGGACGGCATCATCCGCATTCACGGTCTTACCGAAGTGCAATACGGCGAGATGATTGAATTTGAGGGCAATGTCTTTGGACTGGCCCTTAACCTTGAGCGTGACTCGGTCGGTGCGGTTGTACTGGGCGACTACAAGCAGTTGGCCGAGGGCCAAACTTGCCGCTGTACTGGTCGAATCCTTGAGGTTCCAGTCGGTCCCGAGCTGCAGGGGCGCGTTGTTGATGCGCTGGGTAACCCAATCGATGGCAAGGGCGCTATCGAGACAACCATGACCGATGCCCTTGAGAAAATTGCTCCCGGGGTTATTGCGCGTCAGTCAGTTGATCAACCTGTTCAAATTGGCTTGAAAGCCATCGATGCTATGGTGCCGATCGGTCGTGGCCAGCGAGAGCTGATTATCGGTGACCGTCAGGTGGGTAAGACAGCCATTGCCGTCGATGCCATCATCAACCAGAAAGGCACCGGCATTAAGTGTATTTATGTTGCCGTGGGCCAGAAGGCTTCGTCGGTTGCGTCGGTCGTGCGTAAGCTCGAAGAGCACGGCGCTATGGATCACACCATCGTGGTTGCTGCTAATGCGTCTGATCCTGCGGCGATGCAGTACCTTGCGCCTTTTGCAGGCTGCACCATGGGTGAGTACTACCGCGATCGTGGCGAAGATGCGCTCATCATTTACGATGATTTGTCGAAGCAAGCTGTGGCCTATCGTCAGATTTCCTTGCTGCTGCGTCGACCACCTGGTCGTGAAGCCTACCCTGGCGATGTTTTCTATCTCCACTCTCGTCTTCTTGAGCGCGCAGCGCGTGTTAACGCCGATTACGTCGAGGCCTTTACCAACGGCGAAGTGAAAGGCAAAACGGGTTCGTTGACAGCATTGCCTGTTATCGAAACTCAGGCCGGCGACGTGTCAGCGTTTGTACCAACAAACGTTATTTCTATTACTGACGGTCAGATCTTCCTCGAAGCGGACATGTTTAACGCCGGTATTCGACCTGCGATGAACGCTGGTATTTCTGTTTCTCGTGTGGGTGGTGCAGCACAGACGAAGATCATCAAGAAATTGTCTGGCGGTATCCGTACAGCACTTGCTCAGTACCGCGAGCTGGCAGCGTTTTCACAGTTTGCATCTGACCTCGATGAGGCGACCAAAGCACAGCTCGAGCACGGTGAGCGAGTCACTGAGCTGATGAAGCAAAAACAGTACGCACCTCAGAGTGTCGCAGAGATGGGTCTTTTGCTGTACGCCGCGAACGAGGGCTATTTAAAGGCAGTTGAAGTAGACAAGATTTCTGACTTCGAGTCAGCGCTCCTTTCTTACATGCATGCAGAGCACGGTGCACTCATGCAAGAGATTGCTGCGGACGGTAACTGGAATGACGATCGAGAGGCTGCGTTTAAGTCAGGCCTCGATGCGTTTGTTTCAACTCAAACCTGGTAATTAGCGATGGCAGCGGGCAAAGAAATTCGCACCAAGATCTCGAGTATTCAAAGTACTCAGAAGATCACTAGCGCGATGGAAATGGTGGCGGCGAGCAAAATGCGTCGCGCACAAGATCGCATGGAAGTGGGCAAGCCCTATGCTCGTCGAATGCGCGCGGTGATTGGCCACATTGCCAATGCATCGGCAGAGTATCGTCACGCTTACATGCAGCAGCGATCGATTCGTCGCGTTGGCTACATCATCGTCTCATCAGATCGAGGCTTGTGTGGTGGTTTGAACATCAACCTGTTCAAGCGTGCGCTTCAGTCAATGAAGGAGCACTCCGACGCAGGGCACGATGTTGATCTGTGTCTTATTGGCGGTAAAGGCCAGGCGTTTTTTGGCGCTGTCGGTGGCAACGTTGTTGCCAGCGTTAGAGACATCGGTGAAGAGCCTACGGTCGAGCAACTCATTGGGGCGGTAAAGCACATGCTTGATGCCTATGTTGAGGGCCGTATCGATAAGCTTTACTTGGTTGGCAATGACTTTGTTAACACCATGACCCAAACACCGACGGTTCAGCAGTTACTTCCCCTAGAAGCAGACGCGCAGCAACAGTACTCGCATCACTGGGATTACATTTACGAGCCCGATGCTCGAGACCTGTTAGATGGTCTGCTCGCTCGATACATCGAGTCGCTGGTCTATCAGGCGGTCGTTGAGAATGGGGCTTGTGAACAGGCGGCTCGAATGATCGCTATGAAAAATGCGACCGAGAACGCAGGTGAACTTATTGACGAGCTTCAGTTGGTTTACAACAAGGCTCGGCAGGCAGCGATTACCCAAGAGCTGTCAGAGATTGTGGGCGGCGCGGCCGCTATTGGTTAAGCGCGGTACGCGCAGTTTTAGCATTACGACGACGCTGACGATTTGCGTCGCGGAACAAGACAGAGGACTCAAAAATGAGTAGTGGAAAGGTTGTACAGGTCATCGGCGCGGTTGTTGACGTAGAGTTTCCCCGTGACAGCGTACCCAAGGTATACGATGCCCTGACTGTCACTGATAAAGGCCTCACTCTGGAGGTTCAGCAGCAGTTGGGTGACGGTGTTGTACGCGCGATTGCCATGGGTTCATCCGAGGGTGTAAGTCGCGGACTTTCCGTTGATAACACAGGCGCCCCTATTTCAGTGCCCGTCGGTACGGAGACGCTGGGACGCATCATGGATGTGTTGGGTAATCCTATCGATGAGCGTGGCCCCATTGGTGAGCAAGAGCGTTCGTCGATTCACCGTGCCGCGCCAACCTACGACGAGCTGGCTGCATCAGAAGAACTGCTCGAAACTGGCATCAAGGTCATCGATCTTGTCTGTCCGTTTGCAAAGGGCGGTAAGGTTGGACTGTTTGGTGGTGCGGGCGTTGGTAAGACCGTCAACATGATGGAGCTGATTAACAACATCGCGACGGAGCACTCTGGCTTGTCGGTATTTGCGGGTGTGGGTGAACGTACGCGTGAAGGTAATGACTTCTACTACGAGATGCAGGAGTCGAAGGTTGTTAACGTCGAAAACCTACCAGAGTCTAAAGTGGCGATGGTTTACGGTCAGATGAATGAGCCACCCGGCAACCGTCTGCGCGTGGCACTCACTGGTTTGACTATGGCGGAAAAGTTCCGTGATGAAGGTCGTGATGTACTGCTCTTTGTCGACAACATCTACCGTTACACACTGGCGGGAACCGAGGTATCGGCACTGCTAGGTCGTATGCCATCAGCGGTGGGCTACCAGCCGACACTCGCTGAGGAAATGGGCGTACTTCAGGAGCGCATTACATCAACCAAAACGGGTTCGATTACTTCGATCCAGGCAGTTTACGTACCGGCGGATGACTTGACTGACCCATCTCCTGCGACAACGTTCGCGCACTTGGATTCAACGGTTGTACTGAGTCGCGACATTGCAGCGAAGGGTATCTACCCCGCGGTTGACCCACTCGATTCAACCTCGCGTCAGCTTGATCCGCTCATCATTGGTACAGAGCACTATGAAGTGGCTCGAGGTGTACAGTCGGTACTTCAGCGTTACAAAGAACTGAAAGACATCATTGCAATCCTGGGTATGGATGAGCTGTCGGAAGAAGATAAAATGACGGTCGCGCGCGCACGTAAAATTGAGCGCTTCTTGTCACAGCCATTCCACGTGGCCGAAGTCTTTACCGGCTCTCCCGGTATCTATGTGTCATTGAAAGATACGATTACGGGCTTCAAGGCGATTTTGGCGGGTGAGTACGATCACCTTCCTGAGCAGGCGTTCTACATGGTTGGCTCTATTGAGCAGGCCGTTGAGAAAGCCGAGAAAATGAGCGCTTAATCGGAGGCGTCAATGGCACTGACCATTCACTGCGATATCGTTAGCGCAGAAGCTCAAATTTTTTCAGGCCTCGTGGAGCTGTTGGTTGCCAACGGTTCTAACGGTGAGCTAGGCGTGACCTATGGGCACACCCCATTACTCACTGACCTAACGCCCGGCGCTGTTCGGGTGGTGCTCCAAGGTGGTGAGGAAGAGGTTTATTACGTATCGGGCGGATACCTCGAAGTGCAAGGCGATGTGGTTACTATCCTTGCCAATACCGCGATACGTGGCGATGACCTCGATGAACTGGCTGCTGAAGAAGCCCGAAAAGCTGCGGAAGAAGCGTTGGCTAATCAGAGCAGTGAGCTCGACTATGGACGTGCATCCGCGCAGCTAGCAGAGGCTGCGGCCCAGCTGGCTACCCTCAGAAAGCTCAAGAACCGCGCGGGGCGTTAAACCCCGCTTCGACCACTCGCCGAGAGTCGTCGTTTTTGTCTGATCAGGCCTCTTTGGAATTTTTGCCATAGCAGTTGTCATATGGCTGTGCGATCCTTTTGAGCCAGTTCATTATTGATGTCCGAATGCTCGAAGTCATAGTCCTTGCCGCTGGTCGCGGCACTCGAATGAAATCTGACTTACCAAAGGTACTCCATCCGATTGGTGGTAAACCCATGGTGGCGTGCGTGCTCGATACGGCTCGCCAACTGGGGGCAGAGCGAATCCATGTTGTTGTTGGCCATGGCGCATCGCAGGTGTCCGATGCGGTTTCTGCGCCCGACGTCGAAATCTATGTTCAGTCTGAGCAGCTGGGTACCGGACATGCGGCCCTACAGGCTGCCCCGTCTTGCCATGCCGACAGCACAGTTCTTATCTTATTTGGTGATGTTCCACTACTGTCAGCTGGAGCTCTAGCGGATGTCGTTTCGGCCGCTGAAACACAACCGACACTGTTAGCCGCAACATTGGAAGACCCCACGGGTTACGGCCGGGTTATCCGAGGCTTGGATGGCAGTTTTGCTCGGGTGGTTGAGCAGAAAGACGGTTTGCCGCACGAGCTAGAGGTGACAGAGGTCAACACAGGCGTCCTTGCCGCTCGTGGAAGTGAGTTAGTTGCCTGGCTTGGCCAGGTGAAAAATGACAACGCTCAGGGTGAGTTCTATTTACCGGATGTGTTAAGTCTTGCGCTGCGGGATGGGAAGAAGGTGAGTGTGGTGGTGACGGATAAGTCGAATGAAATTTCCGGTGTGAACGATCGTGCACAACTCGAGGCGCTAGAGCGGGTACACCAAAGGGAGAAAGCCGATGAGTTGATGGCAGCAGGTGTTCATGTCATGGACGCAAGTCGTTTGGATATCCGTGGCAGCCTAGCGTGTGGCACTGATGTGGTGCTCGATGCGAATGTATTGATCGAAGGCGAGGTTCGCCTTGGTAATCACGTGGTAATTGAGGCCAATTGCGTGCTCAAAGACTGTGTGATTGGTGATGGCACGGTCGTGCGTGCGTTTACGCACATTGAAGGCGCGGCTGTTGCAGCGCATTGCCAGGTCGGGCCTTACGCTCGTTTGAGACCCGGCGCTGATCTAGGTGATGGGGCAAAGGTTGGCAATTTTGTTGAAGTGAAAAACAGTACGTTGGGTGCTGGCGCAAAGGCAAATCACCTCGCGTATGTTGGAGATGCCACCGTGGGCGCTGGATCAAACATCGGTGCCGGCACGATCACTTGTAATTACGACGGGGCTAACAAGCACCGCACAGAGCTAGGTGAAAATGTCTTTATCGGCTCGAACAGCACGCTTGTTGCACCTCTTACGGTGGAGAACGATGGTTTCGTCGCCGCCGGGCTCCACTGTGACTTCAAAAGTCGGTGAATCGCAGCTCGCCGTCGGGCGAGCAAAACAACGCAACATAGATGGGTGGAAGCGCCCAGAAAAACCCAAGCAGTAGGAATTTGTTATGTGTGGAATAGTCGCCGCGGCAGCTCAGCGAGAAGTCTCCGAAATTTTGCTCGAGGGATTGAGAAGGCTTGAGTATCGGGGTTATGACTCAGCGGGTATGGCGTTGATTGATAACGACCATGCGCTTCAGTTGCATAAGTATTCGGGGAAAGTAAAAGCTCTGGAAGACGCTAATGCGCTCAATCCTATTGTCGGTTGTCGCGGTGTCGCGCACACGCGATGGGCGACTCACGGCGAGCCGACCTCTGCCAATGCGCATCCTCATATATCGGGTGATCGAGTTGCGCTGGTTCACAATGGCATCATTGAGAACCACGCCAGCCTTCGCGATGCTTTATGCGCTCAGGGCGTAGAGTTTCGGTCAGAGACGGATACCGAAGTTATTGTTCACCTCATTAATACCAGCTTGGAACAGGGCGCCTCGCTTTTTGATGCGGTTCGAGAAACCGTGGCCCAGCTAAAGGGCGCCTATGCGATTGCGGTTGTAGATACCGAGCATGAGAATGAGGTGATCGTTGCACGCGAGGGCAGCCCGCTGGTGCTGGGTGTGGGTATTGGCGAGACCTTCGCGGGCTCCGATACGCTAGCACTTCGGCAAGTCACGGATACTTTTGTTTATCTCGAAGATGGCGACTTTGCCGTATTGAAGCCGAGCGGTTACCAGATCTTCGATGTCTCGGGTGCGCCGATCGTGCGTGAAAAAACGCGCTTGAAGGGCGGTGATAATCAAGCCGACAGAGGTGGATTTGAGCACTACATGCTCAAAGAGATTTACGAGCAGCCAGATCGACTTCGAGACACATTAACCTTTGACGCACTCGACGATTCGCTCTTCGGCGATGAGGCCGCAGCCGTTTTTGATCAGGTACAGGCGGTTCAGATTATTGCCTGTGGAACCAGCTATCACGCTGGCCTTGTTGCGCGACATTGGCTTGAGGCGATTGCGGGCGTGCCTTGCCAAGTCGAGGTTGCCTCAGAGTTTCGCTACCGGCGCTCGGTTGCCCTGCCCGGCACCTTGGTGGTGACAATCTCACAGTCGGGAGAGACCGCCGACACACTCGCGGCCATTAAGCACCTGCCTGATGACTATGCACTCGCGAAGTTGGCCATTTGCAATGTCGACCATAGCGCCATTGTGCGCGCCAGTGATCTTGTCTTCCTCACCAAAGCGGGCCCTGAAATTGGTGTGGCCTCGACTAAGGCGTTCACCACTCAGCTTGCAGCACTGATGGTGCTCATGGCCTGCATTGCGCGGCGCCAGGCGAAGAACGCGCTGGACGAGTCCTTGGTTAAGCAGGCCATCGCGGAAATCCCGGCGGCCGTGGAAGCGACAATCGCTCAGGATGCCAAGATTAAGGCGTTGGCCAGTCACTTCATTCAACGCAATCATGCGCTGTTTCTCGGGCGCGGGGTTTACCACCCTATCGCTATGGAAGGCGCGCTGAAGCTAAAGGAAATCTCCTATATCCACGCTGAGGCTTACCCAGCGGGCGAATTGAAACATGGTCCGTTAGCCTTGGTTGATGACAAGATGCCCATCGTGGCTGTGGCCCCCAAAGACGACCTACTCGATAAATTGAAATCGAATCTCGAAGAAGTTCGGGCGCGTGGAGGCCAACTGTTTGTGTTTGCTGACCAGGCCGTTAACTATGAGAGCGGACCGGGCGTCACTGTTATCGATGTGCCGTCGGTTTCAGAGTTGGCAGGCCCGATTGTTTACACGGTGGTGCTGCAGTTGTTGTCTTATCACGTGGCTGTCGCCAAAGGCACCGATGTTGATAAGCCTCGCAATTTGGCAAAGTCAGTGACGGTGGAATAATTTTCGTATGGTAAACCCAATCCCTTAGTGCTCAGCAATGTTAATCGGTGCTGTAGAAGCAGAGAATGATGCGAACTAACGCTTTATGTTTGTTGTGTTTAGTGCCTGTTTTGTCTTCGTGTGTTTCCAACACTGTGCATGTAAGACCCGACCCCCAAGAGTATCAACAGTTAAAAGCCTCGCCGGTATACATAAAAAAAGCACCAGATACGTCCCTAGACGCGTACGAGATTGAGTTAGGTGAATGTATAAAGTCATCTAATACCAAAGCGGATAGATCCTCAAAAGTTGGGATTGGTCTTGGGTCGTATTTTTTAGTGGGAGGCCTGTATACGATTGTCACCGCAAGTGGGGTTCTTGCACCGGTTGCCGTAGCGGTAGGTCAGGTGGGAGGCATTCTAGGGGGTTCGACAATCTTCGCTACGATGGCGACTGAAGAATTTAGAGAGTATCGAAGTCTTGAGAAGTGCCTCGAGTATAAAGGGCACGATGTTGTTTTCTATGACGCAAAAAAATCGAAAGAGAAAAAGGTTACGAATTAGAAGATTGGATCTAGTATCGTATTTGCACAACCGTACTATGCGAAAAGCAATCCGTTAGCATTGAGTAAGCCCTGAAATGAAAAATAAGCTAATGGTCAGTCAATCCATCCTTTGGGCGACGGCCTTACTCGTGGTCGCGCTGGTTGATGACAAGTACTACACGTTGTTTTTACTGGCCCTTCTCGCCACGGTCTCAGTGGCCAACCTCAACAAAAACAGTTGATGTATAGGATGAGAAATCCCTTTTAGGGTTTTCACCTTCCCCACGCTTTGACCACTTTCTGGCTAGACGTTGAGTTGTTCTCAGGTATACTCGCCGGTTTCCATTTTCTGGCGCACTACATTTGCGGCGCCGAGTGAGGAAATGCATGGCTAATCCCGTTGTTGGCATCATCATGGGTTCACGCTCCGATTGGGGTGTGATGGAGAATGCGGCTCAGACACTGGATGAGCTGGGTGTTGCTTATGAGGCAAAGGTTGTCTCAGCCCATCGCACCCCTGACCGTTTGTATGAATACGCAAAATCAGCCCGTGATCGCGGTTTAAAAGCGATTATTGCTGGCGCGGGCGGTGCGGCTCACCTTCCAGGTATGGCGGCTGCGATGACACCGGTTCCAGTTTTGGGTGTACCGGTTGATGCCACAGTGCTTCAGGGTGTGGATGCCCTGATGTCGATCGTTCAAATGCCGAAGGGCGTGCCCGTCGCAACGTTTGCGGTCGGGAACCCCGGCGCCGTCAATGCAGCGTTGTTCGCTGCAGCGATGCTGGCCAATGATGATGTGGCCATTCGCGATGCTCTGGACAATTATCGGGATGCTCAATCGTCGGGTGTCCCTGTTAACCCCGTCGACTGAAAGCGATATCGCAAATGACAAAGGGCCGCCTTGGCATTATCGGTTGTGGTCAGCTAAGCCAGATGCTTGGTGAGGCAGCGAATCGGCTTGGTTTTAGCGTGTCCTATCTCTGTGTCGACGAGACACCGGTTGTTGCTGGCCTTGGCCCAATCTACTATCCCGAGCAGCTGGATGAATTCCTCGCTTCATGCGATGCAATCACTGTAGAAAGAGAGAGTCTTCCCGACCATATGTTGCGCCAAGCGGCGAAAATCGGTTTGGCGCCGAACTATGATGCCTTGGTGACGCTGCGGGAGCGCGACACCCAAAAGGCGATGCTCGATGAGCTCAACATACCCACCTCTCCTTGGTCTCTTGTGTCCACAGCCGACCAACTTGAATCAGCCTTGGATGCGCTTCCGGGACAATACGCTCGCTGCAAGCGAACATTAGGCGGCTATGACGGTGGTGGGCAATGGCGAGTTGATCAAAACACCCGGGAAGTCATCCCCGCCGACGCTTACCCCGTTATTGCCGAAGCCGAAATTACCATTGACCGCGAGTTCGCGATCATCATTGGAAGAGATCGGCAAGGTAACACGGCTTGTTACCCCATGACCGAGAATGCCATGCGCGACGGAATCCTGATTGGCAGTTATGTACCATCCGGAATCGATACAAGATTGGCCGATTTGGCTGCTGACTATGCCAAGCGCTTAGTCGACGCCATGGATTATGTGGGGGTCTTGGCGATAGAGTTTTTCCTCACCGATGGTGAGCTCATCGTTAATGAAATTGCTCCTCGTGTGCACAATACGGGCCACTGGACTATTGGCGCTGTTGGCGCAGATCAATTCACCCAGCATGTGGGTTGCGTCATGGGTGAGCCGGTTCGTGAGCCTTTGTTTACCGAATCTGCATCAATGATCAATCTACTGAATGACGAGCTCCCGTCACACATGCCTGAGGGTCCCATTCGTACGTTGATTCAGACATATGGAAAGGGCGTACGAAAAGGACGAAAGCTTGGGCACATGACGTTGATCGGTCCTGACGCTGATCACGTTAGAGCGCAGGCGGCAAAGCTAATTGCAGAGTTACACGGCGATTGACCATGTCTGCTCACGCAGGGTCAGTTGCAGAGGATGGCTCGGTTTTCAGACTCCCTTTGCAGACCGCACACTTCTCTCTGGAGCCATTAACCGCAAACGACTTCGATGCCTTATATGCGGTAGCGAGTGACCCCCTGTTGTGGGAGCAGCATCCAGAACCTGATCGCTGGAAACGGTCCAAGTTTCAGCACTTCTTTCAGGGTGGTCTTGTCAATGATTTGGGCTGTTTTGTAATAAGAGAGAAGCGAAGTGGGCGGTCTGCCGGCTCCTCACGATTTTATGGATACGATGAAGCCAATCGGTGTATCAGGATTGGCTACACCTTCATCGCTCGAGAGTTCTGGGGCACGCCAGCGAATAGGGAGATAAAAGAAGCGATGTTATTGCCTGCATTTAAGGTTGTTGACCGGGTCTTTTTTGATATCGGACCTCAAAATTTCCGATCTATTGCGGCAGTTAAAAAGCTGGGTGCAGTCTTCAGTCACGACGAATCTGACAGTAAAGCGGTTTACGTGTTATCAAAGGAACAGTGGTTCAAAACCTTCAGAGTTTCTTAGGCAGAGGCATCGCTTCATGAACAAAACACCCGTGCCCATAAGCTTCGCTGAGAAGTTTGATTGCTTTTTAGAGCAGTGGTCACCCAAAGTGGTGGCAGAAATGAATGACTACCAATTCAAGTTGGTGCGACTCGAGGGTGAGTTTGTTTGGCATGACCATCAGGACACGGATGAAACATTCATCGTCTTGGAAGGTAAGTTACTAATCGATTTTCAGGCCGGTACAGTCGAACTTGAGGCAGGTCAGATGTTGGTGGTTCCCAAGGGAGTGCCGCATCGCCCGCGGGCATCCGCAGAGGCAAAGGTCCTTCTTGTTGAGCCAAAGGGTGTTATCAATACAGGTGACGTTCAATCGGAGAAGACGGCGCCACTGGATGACTGGATTTGATACTGAGTAGGAGCTGGTATGCAGCATGTGATTAACCTGTTGGCTGCCTTAGGGCTCTTTTACTCGGGTTTTGTTCACACCTTCTGGGGTAACGATCCGTATCTTGGTTGGGCCATTACGATAATTGCAGCTTTCATAATGGCGGAGCCTTTGTTGGCGGTCATGGAGCGTCTTGGACTCACAGGTCGGCGCCGGCGCTGGGCCGTTATTGGTACCTTTTTATTGGTGTCGTGGGTGTCGCTAGGGGTTGGGGAGCTTCCAGAGAAAACCGAAATGATGTTGGATAACTTGCCAATGCCGAAGATAACCGGCGTTTAGTTGACGGTTTTGCGAAGTCGGGCATTACGAAAGTCACTGTCTTTGAGCTGCGCGACAATCGCATTGCCTTTGGCTTCGCTCTCAATCCCAACAACTTGCACGCGGTAGAAAAGCTCACCCGATCGCGATTCCACGGCAACCTTCGCTTCCAAGCCCTGTTCCACCAACTCGTTAATGACCGAATCAGCCCGCTCCCCTTTGTCATAGGTATCCACGAACACAAACCAGTTATCTCGCATAGGCAGCTGCTTGAGACGAACCGGTCGTTTTGTGGCTGTCGGTGTCGCTGTCGTGGACGTGATGGTTTCTGCTTTGGCGCTTGGAGCGCTCGAAGCGCTACTAGGTGAGTCCTCGGCTTTCCCTAACCAGTAGGGTCCTGCTTTTGTTTGCGCTGACATCCACTCGGAAGCCTGCCCAGCCAAGGCCTTCGAGGCAAAGCCGGCTGCTCGAACGCGGTAATAGTCTCTGCCATTGACTCTCGCACTGGCCACGGAAATGTTGAGCGGTCTAAGTGTGTTTCGCAGCGCCGCCGCGCGATCGTTGGCTGTTGCGCGGGAGGTATGACTCTCCAGATTAACAAACCATGGCCCGCCAGCCTGCCTCGGTGGTTCCAGTATGGGTGACGCGGGCTTCATGGGTTTGGTGGTAGTTGTCTCTTGTCGTTGTGCGATAGCTTTGGCGGCGCGCTCAGCCTCCCTATTTTTTAGCAACTCGTTTTCATCTTTGAGCGCATCGGTTTGTGCTTTGAGAGACGCGATCTCGCTTCGTAGTGCTTCGTTGTCTGCTGCTAGCGCAGTGTCTTCCGACGCCTTTTCATTTTCTACTCGTTGCAGTGATCGAATGGTGTCTTTCAGGTCGGCAATTTCTGCGCTGTTGGAGTTTTGTGTATCGAGCCACAGACCGGCCATGGCGGCAGCGGCAACAAATCCAATAACAGCGAGAGCCCATGGCATTTTGGCACTACCGCCGGTCGATTTAGCGGTAGCGGTGTGATCTGTTAGGAGCGCGGCTGAGTCACTAACGTCGTCGGCATAACCCTCATTGTCATCCTCATCGTCGGCCCCGTCATCGGCAGTGACGTCATCTGAGTCAGAGTCCAATTCGCCGGCAGGAGGCACCTCGAAGTCATCGTCCTCTAGCCAATCGGTACTCTCGTCGATGTCATCTTCGTAGTCGTCAGATGATGTCGGCTTTAGCCCTTCCGACCAATCAGCTGGTGGTGTGAGTACGCGTTTCTTATCGTCTTCGTTGTCGTCCATGGTCTGCCCTCCTACACCTAATGAGAGATTAGCAGAAAGCTAAGATAAACGCGGCGTGTAGGCCGTCGTAAATGGCGCTTTCTAGTACACTGTAGCTTATGGATGTGTCAGATATTCTTGATGGCCTCAACGAGGCGCAGCGTGCGGCGGTAGCGGCAGAGCAAGGCAATCAGTTGGTATTGGCGGGCGCAGGGTCGGGTAAGACGCGTGTGCTTGTACACCGTATTGCTTGGCTTATCAGAGCTGAGGGTCTCTCGCCTTACTCTGTCATGGCAGTGACCTTCACAAACAAGGCCGCTCGAGAGATGCGGGGCCGTATTGAAGAAATGCTTGGGCGGCCGACGCATGGTCTGTGGATTGGCACATTCCACGGTCTGGCGCATCGCCTTTTGCAAACCCACTGGGCAGAGGCGGGACTCCCCCAAAATTTCCAGATACTCGATAGCGACGATCAGCTGCGACTCGTCAAGCGTGTTTGTCGTGAGCTCGGGCTCGATGAATCGAAGTGGCCACCGAGGCAGGCTCAGTGGTTCATTAATGGGCAAAAAGACGAAGGCTTACGCGCCCAACATATTGAGCCGCCGATGGGCGATCTATACACCAAAACGATGGTGCGCATTTATGAGGCTTACGAGGCGGCCTGCCATCGTGGCGGCCTAGTCGACTTTGCTGAGCTGTTACTGCGTGCCCACGAACTCTGGTTGAAATCGCCTGAGACCCTGGCGCATTACCAAGAGCGCTTCAACATCTTACTGGTGGATGAGTTTCAGGATACGAACTCCATTCAGTACGCATGGCTGCGAGTGCTTGCTGGCGATGCAATCCCGGTTGTTGCCGTGGGTGACGATGATCAGTCCATCTACGGATGGCGCGGTGCGAAAATAGAAAATATTCAGCGGTTTACCCAGGACTTTATGGGCACGCAAACTGTTCGTCTCGAGCAGAATTATCGTTCAACCAAAACGATTCTTGATGCTGCCAACGGTGTGATATCGCATAACGCAGGTCGGTTGGGTAAGGACCTCTGGACGGATGGTGAGGACGGCGAGCCGATTAAGCTCTACGCGGGCTTCAATGAACAAGACGAGGCGCGGTTTATTGTCGAGCAGATTCAGTCCTGGACTGATGAGGGCAATCCACGTAAGTCCAGCGCTATTTTGTATCGATCGAACGCGCAATCGCGTGTGATTGAAGAAGCACTCATCCGTGTTGGGCTTCCCTATCGCATTTACGGCGGGCAACGCTTCTACGAGCGCTTAGAGATTCGCAACGCGCTGGCTTATATGCGATTGATCATCGGGCGCGGGGACGACCCGGCCCTAGAGCGCATTATCAATACGCCTACCCGCGGCATAGGCAGTAAGACGGTCGACGATTTACGCGCGATCGCTCGGGATAACAACGTATCGATGTGGCAGGCAATCGGTCTTGCCCAACAAAACGGTTTGCTTGGGTCGAGGGCGCGATCATCTCTCGCGGGATTTGCTGCGTTAATTAACGAGTTAGATAGCGAGACGGTAGAGCTTCCCCTTGAGGAAATGGTGGAACACGTCATCCATAGAACGGGCTTGATTGAGTTTCACAAGGCAGAAAAGGGGGAGCGCGGCCAGGCGCGGGTGGAGAACCTCGAGGAACTGGTTTCCGCAGCTAAGACTTTCAGAGCCGAGGATGACTCGCTGTCTCCACTTCAACAGTTTCTCGATAGTGCTGCGCTTGATGCGGGTGACAGCCAGGCGGACCCCTACGAAGACAGCGTCCAAATGATGACGCTGCACTCTGCTAAGGGCCTCGAGTTTCCGCTCGTTATTCTGGCGGGACTGGAAGAGAACTTATTTCCTCACCGAATGTCGGTAGAGGAGCCAGGCCGCCTAGAGGAAGAGAGGCGACTGGCTTATGTAGGTATCACCCGGGCGCAGCAGCGTTTGCTAATTACCTACGCAGAGAGCCGGCGCTTGCACGGCAGCGAAACCTACAACACACCGTCCCGTTTCGTGCGGGAAATACCCGCTGACTTAATTGAGGAAGTGCGGCTGCATGGGGGATTGACTCGGCCCCTTGCCGACCGGCTGCAGCAGCCTGTGGCTGCCTCAAACGACTCGGGATTATCTCTAGGTCAGCGTGTGACTCATCCCATGTTTGGTGAAGGTATGGTGCTCAATATCGAAGGTCGAGGTGCCAACGCGCGGATCGAGGTAAACTTTGCCGAAGGCAGTAAGTGGTTGGTTCTGCAATACGCCAATCTTCAAGCTTTGTGAGGCTTAGATGAAAGAGAGAACTCTGTTACCGGCAGCCGTTGTAGGGCTTTTGCTGCTCTGGATTGGAACGCTTGGACTCTGGGCTGTTGAAGCTCAAATGACCGACGATGATACGGGTCCCCGTGTCGCTGGAAGTGAAACCAGTATCGAATGGAAGCTGGTGACCACGTGGCCAAAGGGGTTACCGGGCCTTGGATCGGCACCAGAAAACTTTGCGCGTCGCGTGGGTGAAATGAGCAATGGCCGTTTGACGGTTCGAGTCTACGGTGCGGGTGAGGTAGTGCCGCCATTCGAGGTGTTTGATGCAGTCTCTCAAGGCGTAGCGGAGATGGGACACGGTGCCTCTTACTACTGGAAAGGCAAGATTCCCTCATCGGTGTTTTACACCGCCGTTCCTTTTGGAATGACCGCGCAGGAGATGAACGGTTGGTTGCATTACGGCGGCGGGCTTGAGCTTTGGCGGGAGCTTTATGCCCCGTTTGGCGTGCGGCCGTTTGCAGGTGGGTCAACCGGTGTTCAAATGGCCGGCTGGTTCAACCGAGAGTTGAAGTCGGCGAGTGATCTTGATGGGCTCAAGATGCGCATTCCGGGTCTCGCGGGGGAGGTGTTCGCCGCATCTGGGGGCACCGCGGTGCGACTGGCGGGTGGTGAGATCTACACATCTATGCAGACTGGTGTCATCGACGCCGTCGAGTGGGTTGGGCCTTATAACGATCGCACACTAGGTCTGATGGAGGTCGCTGAGTACTACTACTACCCGGGTTGGCATGAGCCGGGTGCGATGCTTGAGTTCACAGTAAATCAGGCGGCCTTTGACCGATTGCCAGCGGATCTTCAAGCCATTGTCGAAGGCGCAGCTAGAGCCACCAATCAGGATATGCTTGATGAATTCACTGCGCGCAACAATGAGTCCTTGACGACGTTGCTAGAAGAGCATTCAACGAAGTTACGCCCATTGCCTGATGACGTCATGGACGTCCTTCACAGTAATGCCGAGATCGCGTTAGAGCAGCTCAAGAAAGACGATCCTATGGCGCAGAAAATCTCGGCGTCCTACGAGGCGTTTTTAGACGGTGTTCGGACGTATCACGAGATCTCTGAGCGCGCCTACCTCAATGCCCGAGATCGAGTGTTACCGCCTATTACGTTTACTGATCAGTAATCGTTCGCGTACGTTTTGCGCTATCGATTGCCACATAGATGAATTCGCCCTCGGTCACCTTGATCGGCTCGCCGTCGTGTTGGGAGTTTATCCATACCTCGATCAGTACACGTACTGAGCTCCGACCAATGTCGAGAATGTCGCAGTAACAGGTCACCACGGCACCGACGTGCACTGGGGTCAGAAACGACATGCCCTGTATCGCGACCGTTGCGACACGGCCGCCCGCGACCTCTGACGCCGCAACGCCACCCGCAATGTCCATTTGCGACAGCAGCCACCCACCAAAAATATCACCATTTGCGTTGGTATCCGCAGGCATGGCAACCGTTTGCAGCGCTAGTTCGCCCTGCGGTCTTGGTGTTTCATCAATCGGATTCACCGCATTCTCCTGGAGTCTTTGAGGGTATTTCAGGGATGTACCGTTTATTGGCTATGTCAGATCAACGCCCCAGTGAGCTCGGTAACCAGGTAACGATATCCGGGAATAGCCACAGCATGGCTAACAAGCCTAGCTGGATCAATACGAAGGGGATGACACCGCGGTAGATAGCACTCGTTGCGACTGAGTCATCGGCTACGCCGCGCAGATAGAACAAGGCGAAACCAAAGGGCGGTGTCAGGAATGATGTTTGCAGGTTGACGGCAATCATGACGCCAAGCCAGATGGGATCAAAACCCATCGCCAACAAAATGGGCGCGACAATCGGTACGACAACGAATGTTATTTCAATGAAATCGAGAATGAAGCCGAGTAGGAACATCACAAGCATCACAATTAAAAGTGCCATGTGCGGTCCGCCGCCGAGCTCGGCGAAAAACGCTTCAATCAGTTCGTCGCCACCGAAGCCTCTGAACACTAGCGAAAAAAGGGCTGCGCCAATGAGTATCAAGAACACCATGCTCGTCGTTGCCATGGCGGAGCGCGCGATCTCTTTAAGTGTTTTCAAATCGAGCGCTGACTTGTAGGCCGCCAGACACAACGCGCCGACGGCGCCAACACCCGCGGCTTCTGTCGGTGTAGCAGCACCTACAATGATGGAGCCTAAGACCACACCGATTAATAGCAGTGGGGGTAATACGGCCGCCAGGATAGAGGACTGGCCGTCATTACTTGTTTCCTCCGGGGCTGGGCAGTTGGATGGATTTCGCCAAGCCACAAATAGTAGGTATCCAAGGTATAGGCCGACCAGCACGAGGCCGGGCACCAGCGAGCCGACGAATAAGTCACCTACAGATACGGTTTGTGTGTTGATAATGCCGCTCTGTAACTGCGCCTGCTGATACGCGGTGGACATGATGTCCCCCAGTAGTACGAGCGCGATAGACGGCGGGATGATTTGACCTAGTGTTCCCGTGGCACAAATAAGCCCGGTGGCGAGCGATGGGTTGTAGCCTGCACGAAGCATGGAGGGCAGCGCCAGCACGCCCATCGTAACAACCGTCGCGCCGACGATACCGGTACTGGCAGCTAGAAGTGCACCCACCACGATCACGGATATCCCCAGACCACCGGTTCTATTACCCAAACCACTTGCCATGGCGGTCAGTAGCTCCTCGGCGATTTTGGCGCGTTCTAAGGTGACCCCCATAAGGATAAAGAGCGGCACGGCGACAAGCGTCTCATTGGTAATGGTGCCAAACATGCGACCCGACAGTGCGGCGACGAAGCTGGCATCGAAGTGCCCTGCAATAACGCCAACGGCGGCAAAAAGTAGTGCCGTTCCTGCGAGCGTTAGTGCAACGGGAAAGCCAAAGAGCAGTAATACGCAGACGCTGCCGAACAGAGCGAGTGCTAATTCGCCCTCAACCATCAGTAGGCACCTCACTCAGCTCAATTAAGCCCTGAATGATGAGGCTTACAGCTTGAAGTGCGAGTAGCAACGCCATAGCTGGGATTAGTGTCTTTCAGAAGGAATACCGCTGGTATGCCACCGGGCTCAGGCGATGACTCCATTATCGACCAGCTTTCTGACACATAGCCCCAGGAACCAAACACGATGAGCGTGCAGAAGGGTAATGTGAACACGGTGTGGCCGATGGTATTCACCCAGTGCTTCTGGCGATCCGTGAAGTTTCGATAAAAGACGTCAACCCGTACATGCTTGTCTGCAAGTAACGTGGGGGCCGCACCGAGCATGAACAAAGTGCCATGCAAATAGAGCACTGATTCCTGTGCTCCGATCGCACCTTGTCCAAACCCATAGCGCAGGATCACCACGGTGGTTGTGACTAATGCCATGGCAATTGCTGCATAAGCCACTGCATTGCCAACGCCACGGCTTACACCATCAATTGTCTGCGCAAGAGTTGCCCAGTACTTCACTGTAATGACCCGTTCCTCAATACGACGTTGAAGGTTATCATCGTGTGAACATCAATTGCAGAGAGATTCACTGTGCTTACCGTACTGTCGCCAGCAAAAACACTGGATTACGAGACACCGTCTACAACAGCGACCTCAACTACTCCGCGGTTTATGGATCAGTCGGCCCTGTTAGTTGACGACGCTAGAAAGCTAGCTCCGGATGATATTCGCTCACTTATGGGTGTTAGCGAGTCGATTGCGGACCTCAACCATGCACGCTTCATGAACTGGCATGAAAAGGCGAGCGCCGATAATGCAAAGCAGGCTGTGCTTGCGTTTAAAGGCGATGTTTACACGGGCCTTGAGGCAGATTCGATGAGCGAGAGTGATCTCGAGTTCGCGCAGTCCAGACTGAGAATTCTGTCTGGGCTCTATGGCCTGCTGCGGCCTCTTGACCTTATGCAGCCGTATCGACTTGAGATGGGACTCAAGTTTGCAAACCAACGCGGCAAGAACCTCTATGAATTCTGGGGTGATCGCGTGACTGATACTCTCAACAAAGACCTAGCCTCGGCGAATACCGACGTCCTGATTAATCTGGCTTCCAATGAGTACTTCAAGGCGGTGAAACCCAAAGTGCTGAACGCTGACGTCATCACGCCGCAGTTTAAGGACTTCAAGAACGGCCAGTACAAGATGATTTCGTTTTTTGCCAAGAAGGCGCGAGGGGTCATGGCCCGTTACATCATTGACAATCGAATGACTGATCCGGAGGCGTTAAAGGCCTTTAATGGATCCGGGTACTACTTTAGCGAGGAACATTCGAAAGGACCGCAATGGGTCTTTTTGCGTGATGAGGCGCCCGCATAGTCGATGATGTCAGGCGTTACGATTCTTGTTTAAAGGGCAGTAACGTCGCAGCTTCGTCTCGGTAGCGACGAACGTGATCACAGTCTCGCCGGCAAAAGTCAGCAACTGCGTCTTTTAACCGTGGCTCGGCCACCCAGTGGTTCGAATACGTGAGTGTCGGTTCGAAGCCTCGCTGTATCTTGTGTTCGCCTTGGGCCCCTGGATCGAAGCGGCTGATACTGTGCTCAATACAATACTCGATGCCACGGTAATAGCAGGCCTCGAAGTGCAAGAAATCAAATTCCTTGAGGCAGCCCCAGTAGCGTCCATACAGCGTATCGTCATCGACGAAGTACAGTGCAGCTGCGACCGGTTTCTCACCTTCGTGCGCAATGACCATGACTGTGCTTTCACCTAATTGAGGACAGACCTTCGTGAAGAAGTCACCGGTCAAATAACCTTGGTGGCCGCTTCGTTTCAGATAGGTCGTCTGATAGCAGTAGTAAAAAAATGCCCAGTCCTCCTCGCTAATGTCGCTACCTGTTTTGGTGACGAGTTGTAGGTTCTGAGCCGCAATCGCAGCGCGCTCTTTCTTAAGGGCTTTGCGTTTTCGACTGTTAAAGGCGGATAGAAAGTCATCGAAATCTGAGTAATTGCGGTTAAACCAATGGAACTGTGTGGTCATGCGCTGCATCAGGCCCGCATTAGCCAACTGTGTTGAGGTCGTTTCGTCCGGAAACAAAATATGCCAGCTCGAGATGTTCTCGGAGGCGCACCAGTCAGTGACAGCTGAGATCAACCCGAGCTGGGCATCAGGATGGTCGTTGTCTGTCCATAACCGAGGCCCAGTAGCGGGCGTAAAGGGTACGCCAGTTACGAGCTTCGGATAGTAGTCCAAGCCACT
This sequence comes from Halieaceae bacterium, assembly GCA_038143085.1. GTDB lineage: Bacteria > Pseudomonadota > Gammaproteobacteria > Pseudomonadales > Halieaceae > Luminiphilus. The sequence goes on along the minus strand of JAYQLG010000002.1, from coordinate 399,167 downwards.
GCGGTGCCAAGCATCAGCCCATGACCAGTCGAAGACATATTCACCGTAACTATGGCTCTTCAAAAATCCGGGTGCTAGGGCGATTGGATGATCATTATCCCAAAGACCGAGGTGACAGTTTTGCCAACCAGACTGTTTGCCCGTGCTACCTGATGTTTCCAGTCCCTCGAGAAATCTGTGCATGAGAAATGGGTAGCCATTCGAGAACGACGCGTCCCAAACCGCTTTCGGTAAATCATTAACACTTGGGTACAGTCGAAGTTCCACGCTGGAGAGTCAGGCTAGTATTCAGGGCTTATACGGATAGAGTGGCGTAGTGTCCCAGTAGCCCAACCGCCACGATTAAACCAATCCACTTACTCTCGTTAAAGGCTTGAAAGCAGGTTTCGCGTGACCGATCGCTAATGAGTCGCTGGTGCCTGACAAACAGCGCAGCGACTGCGGCAATCGTTAGGAAGTAAATACCGCCCAAGTTAAAACTTACGCCGGTTGCCACGAAACAGAACAAACACAAAACCTGCAGTCCCAAAATGATCCGCGTATCGGCTTCACCAAATAGTATAGCGGTCGACTTGATGCCCACTTCGAGGTCGTCCTCTCGATCGACCATGGCATACTGCGTGTCATAGACCACGACCCATAAGAGGTTTGCCAGGAACAGCCACCATAGCCCAGCTGGCAATGTCTCTGTGGCGGCGGCGAAGGCCATGGGAATGCTCCATGAGAAAGCCATGCCTAGGACGACTTGCGGTAGGTGAGTAAAGCGTTTCATAAACGGATAGATAATGGTTAGCGCTGCACCGACGAACGACAGCTGTACCGTGAGCCAGTTAATTTGCATTACTAGCCACAATGCAAAACCAAGTAAACCAAATAGGAGGCAGAGAGCCTCTATAACCGATACCTCTCCGGTCACCAGAGGTCGATTACGGGTTCGCTCTACGAAGCCATCCAGCTTTCGATCGGTGAGGTCATTGGTGGCGCAGCCCGCAGATCGCATAACGAAGGCGCCGACAATAAAAGTGAAGATCAGGAATGGCGTTGGGAGTCCCTCGGACGCAATGATCAGACCCCAGAGCGCGGGTGCGAGCAATAGGTAAGTCCCAATGGGCTTATCAAATCGAATCACCCGCAGGAGCGCGCTCAGTTTCTGTCGTGTTAGGGCTATTGCTGACAAGGGGTTATCCAAAAAAGCTCGTGCTGGTGATTATACGTGTGCAAAGGCTTCGCGTGCGCGAGTCCAACGCGACTCAATCTGTTCTGCCCGTTTGGGGTCGTCCCGTACTAGCTCCTCGGCAACGGTTTGCGCAGACTCCAGAAGCGCTTCGTGTTCGGGAAGTCGAGCGACTCGGAATGATGAGAGCCCGGTCTGTCGTGTTCCCAGCACCTCCCCTGGGCCTCGAATGCTCAGATCCTTCTCAGCGATAACGAAGCCATCTTGCGATTCCCGCATGACCGCAAGACGCTGCTTGGCAGTTTGGCTCAGGGGCGATTGATACATTAGCAAGCAGTGGCTTTCTATGGCACCTCGACCTACGCGCCCGCGCAGCTGGTGTAGTTGGGCCAGTCCGAAACGCTCCGCATTTTCGATAATCATCATGCTTGCATTGGGGACATCCACTCCGACCTCAATAACGGTCGTTGCGACCAGGATATCAATGCGATTTGCAGCGAAGGCGGCCATCATCTCCGCTTTCTCATCGGCACTGAGTCGCCCGTGTAAGAGACCTACTTTCAGGTCGGTTAAGGTTTCGCTCAGTTGCGCCGCGGCTATTTCGGCCGCATTTGCCTGCAATGCATCACTCTCTTCAATCAAGGCACAGACCCAGTACGCCTGCCGCCCCTCTCGGCATGCAGCGCCAACGCGGTCAATCACCTGTTGTCTTCGTGCCGTATCAATCAACACCGTCGTTATGGGTTTTCGCCCGGGTGGAAGCTCGTCAATCACCGAGCAGTCCAAGTCCGCGTAGGCCACCATCGACAGGGTTCTTGGTATGGGGGTGGCGGTCATGGTCAGCTGATGGGGGGTGATGTCATCTTTTCCCCGGCGGGTAAGTGACAGCCTCTGATTGACGCCAAAGCGGTGTTGCTCATCGACAAGCACCAGCCCGAGTGAATCGAATGACACGTGTTCCTGAAATAGCGCATGCGTGCCGACCACGATATCAATCTTTCCCTCTTCAACAGCCGCCAACGCCTCGCGCCTTGCCTTGCCTTTGATTTGGCCGGTTAGCCACAGCACTTTTACCCCTAAGGGTTCGAACCATTGGTTAAAGCCCCGAAAATGTTGTTCGGACAAAAGCTCGGTAGGGGCCATCAGAGCCACTTGGTGCCCTGCCTCTACCATATGCGCGGCGCTAACAGCAGCCACCAATGTTTTACCCGAACCAACGTCGCCTTGAAGCAGTCGCAACATGGGAGTGGATTTTTTTAGGTCCTCGACAATTTCTGAGCAAACTCGCCTCTGCGCGCTGGTAAGTGAGAACGGAAGGGTTTCGATGATGGACTTGGCTATTTTGCCAGCTGCTACCGCTCTTGCAGACTGCAGTTGCAATGTCCGCGCTCGTCGAGACAGCATCGAAATTTGGTGTGCAATGAGTTCCTCACTTGCTAGACGTAGTTGTGCAGGGTGTCGTCCCTCAAGGATGGACTGCGTGTTCACGCCCGCGGGCGGTTGGTGTAACAGGGCGATAGCATCTGCCATGGACGGCCCTTCCTTTAACCGCCCTTCGAGTAAATCGTCTGGAGGGTTTTTCGCGAGGTAGGTTAATGCCTGTCGAGCAAGATTACGGAGGGTACTTTGACCCATGCCCTCGGTTGTTGGATAAACAGGGGTCAGGGCCTCTTCCAGTTGTGTCTCTCGCTCCCCTACCTGATATTCAGGATGTGCGAACTCCGGCTGACCTCCAACGAGGCGCGGCTGCCCAAATAGGGTGATGATCTCGCCAACCTTGAGTTGCATGGCTTGTGCGCGGCGAAAATGGAAAAAGCGGAGCGTTATGAGACCGGTTCCATCGTCTACTTTGACAATAAGGGTAGGTCTTCGCCCCCTGGCAATGCCGGATGCGCGTATGGTGCCTCTGACAACGGCGTCCATGCCCTCACGCAGTTCGCCAATCGCAGTCAGGCGAGTTTTATCCTGATAGCGCAAGGGAAAATGAAATAGCATGTCTTCTATGGTTCGAAGACCCATAGCGTTCAGCTTTTCAAAAACCTTTGGGCCTACGCCCTTGAATTGCTGCAGCGGCAGCTGAAGAATGTCGGTCGGCACAATACATTTCGTCTTGGTGGCCCAATGATAATAGCGGCATGAAGGTAGGCAGGTGAAGACTCCACAGGTAATGGTAATAGGCTTTGGTGATCTGGCTCGGCGTTTGGTGCCAAAGTTGAGCGGCGTGGCCGAGGTCGTTGGGGTCTCTCGTCGACCTGAGCTACTGCCAGAGGGAGTCACGGCGGTCTTTGGGGATTACACGCAAAGGGACACATTGTCGGAAGCGGCTTCACTGACACCCGACGTGGTTATTTTTACGCCTGTGCCAGCAAGCCGTGATCTCGAAGGATATCGGCTGGGCTATGCTCAGGCGGCACGTAATATCTGTGAGGCGGGCGTCTTAACACAGGCTGAGCGCGCCATTTTCGTGTCATCAACGCGGGTTTATGCCGAGAAGACGGGTGGCTGGGTCACCGAAGATTCACCTCTGGCCGGCGGCGATCCCCACGTCGACGCCTTGCTCGATGGCGAGGCTAGCTTCCGCCGTCACGCTACCACAACGGTATTGCGTCCCAGCGGGCTTTACGATGGTGCAAGGCCCATCATGCTCAAGCCTATCCTCGAGGGTCTAAAGTCCCAACTGGGCACGGGATACACCAACCGAATTCATAGGGAAGATGTGGCGGGCGTCCTCGCCCACCTGATTGACTTGCACATCAAAGGGGCTCGGATCCCATCAACACTGTCGCTTAATGACAATGAGCCAGTGAAAACCGCTGATCTAGAGGCCTGGTGTTTCGAACAGCTTGGCCGAGAACCGACAGGCGAGCGAGAAAATCAGCCGAGAGGCAATAGACGTATTAGCAACGCCAAGCTTTTAGCGACCGGCTTCCAGCTTCGTTACCCCACCTTTCGCGAGGGCTACCGCGACGCTCTGGTTTTACGCCGCTAAGGTTTTTAGATCGCGAGTATTGCCTCAATTTCGACCTGCACCCCTTTGGGTAATGCGGCAACTTGCACACAGGCTCGTGCCGGATAAGGCTCTTTGAAAGCCTCGGCCATCACCGCATTAACCGCTTGAAAGTTGGCTAGATCAGTGAGCGAAATATTAATTTTCACTGAGTTATCGAGTGACCCACCCGCCGCCTCAGCGATGGCGCTGAGGTTAGCGAATACTTGACGTGTCTCCGCCTCGATACCGCCTTCTACGACTTCCATTGTTTCTGGGTCCAAGGGTATTTGCCCCGATATCCACACGGTGTTTCCGACTTTCACCGCCTGCGAGTAAGGGCCAATTGCGGCGGGAGCAGCGGCGGTACTGATAACAGCTCTGTTGTTCATGAGAGGAGACCTCGTTAGCGGCGACTGCAGCGAACCACTTTGCGTACGCCTTCCATCACCCTGACACGTTTCATTACGCGGGCGAGGTGGACTCGGCTGTTTAGCTGCAATTCAATGATGATGCTGGAAAAGTGTACTGACTCGTCTTGGGTCGATATGCGCTCGATGTTGAGACCAATGGCACTGAGTTTTGTCGCTAGCGTGGCGATCATGCCGCGCTGGTTCGCCATTTCGATCCGAATAGCGACAGGGTAAGTGCCTTCGATTTGATCGTCCCATCTTAGGGGCATTAGGCGCTCAGGCTGTTCTCTGAGATCTGAGAGGTTTCGACAATTCTCGCGATGGACGACAAGACCTCTGTCTGGGCTTAAAAAGCCCTCAATGGGGTCGCCGGGTAGAGGGCAGCAGCACTTCGCATAAACGAGGACATAGCCCTCGGTGCCCTTGATTTCCATGGCACTTTGGTCGTTCTCGAGGGAGGCTCCCGCCTGACCCAGTAGATTGGCGGCGACGACCTGCGGTAGCTGATTTCCGAGGGCGATATCGGTGAGGATGTCGTCGTAGGAGCTATTGGGATAATGCGCACTGATGAGAGCCTCTAATGATTCCGTTGTGACCGCATCATCTGACTGCAAGGTCGTCAGGGCCTTCTCCAGTAACTTGCGACCGAGTTCAACAGAGTCCTCTCGTTGCTGCTGCTTCAAGAAGTGTCTGATTTGCGATCGCGCTCTCGCGGTCACAGCGAAATTCAGCCACGACGGCGTGGGTCGGCCGGCCGGTGATGTCACGATTTCCACGGTGACACCACTTTCCAATGGCTCTGACAACGGTGCGAGCTGGTTATTGATCCGACAGGCGACGCAACGGTTACCTACATCACTGTGTACCGCGTAGGCGAAATCGACGGCACAGGCCCCTTTTGGGAGCTCCATGATGGCGCCTTTTGGCGTGAACACATAAACCTCATCGGGGAATAGATCGACCTTCACGCTCTCGATGAACTCAAGGGAATTACCGGCTGTTTGTTGCATCTCAAGCAGGCCTTGGACCCACTCTCGAGCTCGCATTTGAGGGATATTGGCATTGTCCTGCTGACTCTTATAAAGCCAATGCGCGGCAATTCCGTTGTTTGCCATGTCTTCCATATCGCGAGTGCGTATTTGGATTTCAATGGGGACGCCGTGCATGCCTTTCAGAACGGTATGAAGTGATTGGTAACCATTGGCCTTGGGTATAGCAATGTAATCTTTAAATTCACCAGGAACTGGCTTGTAGAGCGAATGCACAATTCCGAGGGTTCTGTAGCACGCATCGACGTCGTCGCATATGATTCGGAAGGCAAAGATATCCATGATGTCGGAGAACGATTTTCGCTTCTCACGCATTTTGGAATAAATACTATAGAGGTGCTTTTCTCGGCCGATCACTGCGCCCTGAATACCCTCGCGCGACAGCGCCTGTTCTAGCTGCTCGCTAATCTGCTCAATCAACTGCTTGCGTCGGCCACCTGCTGCTTCTCTCGCTGCCTCCAGGCGGCGTGCCCGCATGGGGTACAGTGTGCGCAAGCCGAGGTCTTCAAACTCCATGCGAACTTCGTTCATGCCCAGTCGGGTCGCTATCGGTGCATAGATATCCAACGTTTCGTTAGCAATCCGTTTTTTTGCCTCTGGTTTGAGCGCACCGAGCGTCCGCATGTTGTGAAGCCTGTCGGCAAGTTTTACGAGAATCACGCGGATATCCCGAGCCATCGCGAGCGCCATTTTCTGAAAGTTTTCAGCCTGCTTTTGCTCGGCGCTATCGAAGTCAACGTGCGTCAGTTTGCTCACACCATCCACGAGGTCGGCCACTTCCTCACCAAATTGCGTTCGGATGTCTTCCTTCGTGACACCCGTGTCCTCAATAACGTCATGTAGCAGCGCCGCCATGATGCTCTCATGGTCCATGTGCATGCGTGCCAGCACTGTAGCGACCGCGAGTGGGTGTGTTACGTATGGCTCACCGGTTCGGCGCGCCTGGCCATAGTGTGCTTGCTCGGCATAGAAATAAGCGCGCTTTATGTCGTTGACCCGATCGGAGGGCAGGTAGCTCGCGAGAATATCCTCGAAGCCAGTAAACGACTGTCGCTGATTGTGTGAGGGAAGAAGTTGAGGTCTAGAGGTTGTGTGGAGCCCCAGACGTCGGGTGACGTCGTTAAAAGAGGCTCCTAGGGCTTGAAGAGGTGTGGCCACCGGTCCTTAAATTGCAGCTCAGAGCACAGGTGTTTCAAAGCTCGCCGCAAATTCCTCTTCGGCTTCTAGCTCGTGCTCACGAGCCATAACGTCAGGCGTAATGAGGCCCTCAGCAATCTCGCGAAGTGCAAGAACAGTTGCTTTGTCGGACTCTACTTCTACGAGTGGATCTTTGCCGCCTGTGCTCAATTGTCGCGCACGCTTGGAGGCCAATAAGACCAACTCAAAGCGGTTATCAACATTATCGAGGCAGTCTTCAACGGTTACTCGTGCCATCTTTGTTTCCTGGTGTGTAAGCGGCCGCGCAGTATAGCGATTGCTTAGCGCGCTTGTCGACTGTGAAAGCTTAGCTTTACCGAAGTAAATCGGCAATAACGCGAGTCAGTTCCCGGGACTGTGTCTCTTGTGACAGCCTTTGAGCGCGGACGATGGATTGAAGATCACGTAGTGCCGTCTCAAAGTCATCATTGAGCACAATGAAATCTGCGTCGCTATAGTGGGCCATTTCATCGCGAGCGGCCTGCATGCGGCCCTCAATAATCTCATCGTTATCCTGTCCGCGATCGGTTAGACGACTACGCAGGGCCGCGGTAGACGGTGGTAGCACAAAGATGGAGATGGCGGTGTTTACAAGCGCCTTAACTTGCCGCGCGCCTTGCCAGTCAATCTCTAATATGACGTCGATGCCATCAGCGAGCTTCTCTTGTACCGCCTGACTGCTAGTGCCATAAAAGTTTCCAAATACCTGCGCCCACTCGAAAAAGCCATTGGCGTCCCGGATGGATTCAAATTCCGACCCATCGACAAAATGATAGTTGATGCCATCGGTTTCGCCTGGCCGAATATCGCGCGTTGTATGGGAGACAGATACTTCCAAGTTGGGGGTGCTTTCTAACAGCGCTTTCACTAGCGATGTTTTGCCCGCGCCACTGGGAGCAGAGATAACGTACAGCTGTCCTGTCGGGTGGTCGTTCTTATTCAAGGTTCTGCACCTGTTCTCGCATTTGCTCGATCAACACTTTGAGCTCTACCGCAGCATTGGTCGTTACCAATGATGTTGTCTTTGAACCCAGTGTATTTGCCTCGCGATTGAGTTCTTGCATCAGGAAGTCGAGCCTTCGCCCACAGGGCTCCTTGGAAGCGAGGGCGTCACTGATGGCCTCGAGGTGTGCGTCGAGGCGATCCAGCTCCTCGGCAACATCCGATTTGTTTGCCAGAAAAACCAGCTCTTCCTCGAGTCGTTTGTCATCGGTGGCAATATCGATCGCGTTAATGCGATCCCTGAGTTTCTGTTGCTGGGCTGCTTGGAGTTCGGGTAGTTGGTCCCGGTAACTAGCAACGATGGCTTGGATGCCATCGCACCGCTCGCTTAATAGCTCTTCAAGTCTTGCCCCTTCCTCCAGACGGTGGCTGCGTAGCGAATCAACAATACCGGGCATGACCGCGATGCATTCGTTATTCAGCGCCTCTACGTCGAGTTTATCGCTAACCCAAATTCCCTGGGTCATCAGTATGTCCAGGGCTGTAGGTGCTCGCGCATCGGGCATGAGCTCAATGACCTTCTCGAGCGCGTCTTTCATTTCTGACAGTTTTTCTAGATCAATGCTGGCGTCCGATGACTGCTCGGCTCGCTCGAGCCGGATGGCCAGCTCTACTTTCCCCCTGACAACTTTATCGCTGACGATTTTTCGGAACTGCGGTTCTGATCGTTTGAGGACATCAGGGAGCTTGAGGGTGAGATCCAGAAACCGGCTGTTGACAGATTTGCACTCGATGGACAGGTTCCACTCACCTACGGTGACGGTCTGATTAGCAAATCCAGTCATGCTCTGCGGCATGTGTTTCTCCAAGGGCGTCGAAAGTCGCTAGTCTAACAAGTAGACTGCGCAGCGACACCTTCGTATTCGCGAGCAGTTTATGGACTCCAACACCACGCAACCCCTTGAGCAACGACCGAGCGGTCGCCGATCTGATCAGATGAGGGAAATCGAATTTCACCTCAATTACACCCATCAAGCGGAAGGCAGTGTGCTGGCATGCTTCGGAAATACAAAGGTGCTTATGCACGGCGTCAATTTCTGATGGCGTACCGCCGTTCTTGAGAGGCAAGGGACAGGGCTGGCTAACAGCCGAGTACGGCATGTTGCCGCGTTCAACTGGCACCCGAATGGACCGCGAGGCGGCCCGGGGAAAGCAAACTGGCCGAACGGTTGAAATTCAGCGCTTGATAGGGAGGTCTTTGCGAGCCAGCATCGATCTGAAGTCGCTGGGTGAGCGCACAGTGACCATCGATTGTGACGTGCTTCAAGCGGACGGAGGTACACGGACAACGGCCATTACCGGTGCCAGCGTTGCGGTAGTGTCGGCGTTAAACAAGCTGCAACGTGCGGGGAACTAAAGACGGATCCGCTGATTGACCGAGTTTGTGCTGTTTCTGTTGGTATGTGGAACGGTCAGCCAGTGGTTGACCTCGATTACCCTGAGGATTCCACCGCGCAGAGTGATATTAATGTCGTTATGTTGGCTGGCGGCGGATTGATCGAGGTTCAAGGCACTGCTGAAGATAAAGTGTTTACCCGTGCTGAGCTGAACACATTGCTAGATCTTGCTGAGTCGGCGTGTCAAACCTTGAGTCAGGCGCAACTAGACGCGCTTAGTCGCTCATAGCTATCGCTTTACAGCACAATGTCATAGTCGATAGTGACTGCGGCATGGCTAGAGAACGCCTCCTCACTCTCGATAACGGCCTGGGTGACGTGGGACACCGGTTCCGGTTTTGGGTGTGCCGGTTGACGCCACTGTGCTGCAGGGTGTGGATGCCCTGATGTCGATCGTCCAGATGCCGAAGGGCGTGCCGGTGGCAACGTTTGCAGTTGGCAAGCCGGGAGCCGTCAACGCGGCGTTATTTGCTGCAGCGATGCTGGCCAATGATGATGCGGCCATTCGCGATGGTTTGGACAATTACCGGGATGCGCAATCCTCGGGTGTTCCTGTTAACCCCTTCGACTGAAAGCGATAGCGCAAATGACAAAGGGTCGCCTTGGCATTATTGGTTGTGGTCAGCTGAGCCAGATGCTGGGTGAAGCCGCGAATCGACTGGGTTTTAGTGTGTCCTATCTCTGCGTTGATGAGACACCGGTCGTTGCTGGCCTTGGACCTATCTACTACTCAGATCAGCTTGATGAGTTTTTAGCCGCCTGTGATGCCATCACTGTAGAAAGAGAGAGTCTTCCCGACGATATGTTGCGCCAAGCGGCCAACATCGGTTTGGCGCCTAACTATGATGCCTTGGTGACGCTGAGGGAGCGCGACACGCAAAAGGCGATGCTCGATGAGCTCAACATACCCACCTCGCCTTGGTCTCTTGTGTCCACGGCCGGTCAACTTGAATCTGCCCTAGAGGTGCTTCCGGGACAATACGCTCGCTGCAAGCGGACCTTAGGCGGCTACGACGGTGGTGGGCAATGGCGTGTTGATCAAAATACCCGGGACGTCATCCCCGCGGATGCTTACCCCGTTATTGCCGAGGCCGAAATTGCCATTGATCGCGAGTACGCGATCATTATTGGAAGAGACCGGCAAGGTCATACGGCGTGTTACCCCATGACTGAAAATGCGATGCGCGACGGTATTTTGATTGGCAGTTACGTGCCATGCGGTATCGATACGACATTAGCCGATTCAGCCGCTGACTATGCCAAGCGCTTAGTCGATGCCATGGACTATGTGGGTGTTTTGGCGATTGAGTTTTTCCTTACCGACGGTGAACTCATTGTCAACGAAATTGCCCCTCGGGTGCACAACACGGGCCACTGGACTATTGGCGCTGTCGGCGTAGATCAATTCACTCAGCATGTGAGTTGCGTTATGGGTGAGCCAGTGCGAGAGCCTGTGTTCACCGAATCTGCATCTATGGTGAATCTGCTCAATGATGAGCTCCCATCTCATATGCCAGAGGGCCCTATTCGTACGTTGATTCAGACGTATGGAAAGGGTGTACGAAAAGGACGAAAGCTTGGCCACATGACGTTGATCGGCCCGGATGCTGATCTGGTTAGAGCGCAGGCGGCAAAGCTAATTGCAGAGTTACACGGCGATTGACCATGTCTGCTGACGCGGGTTCGGCTGCAGAGGATGGGATGGTTTTCAGGCTCCCCTTGCTGACCGAACACTTTTCTCTCGAGCCATTAACCCCAAAAGACTTCGATGCCTTATATGCGGTAGCAAGTGATCCCCTGTTGTGGGAGCAACATCCAGAGGCCGATCGGTGGAAAAGCCCCAAGTTTCGCCACTTCTTTGACGGCGGTCTTGCAAATGATTTGGGCTGTTTTGTAATAAGAGAGAAGCGAAGTGGACGGGCTGCTGGCTCCTCACGATTTTATGGATACGATGAAGCCAATCGGTGTATCAGGATTGGCTACACCTTCATTGCTCGTACTTTCTGGGGCACTGCAGCGAATCGGGAGATAAAAGAAGCGATGCTATTGCGCGCATTCAACGTGGTGGATCGGGTCTTTTTTGATATCGGACCTAAAAATTACCGATCCATCGCGGCCGTTAAGAAGTTGGACGCGGTCTTCAGTCACGACGAATCTGACACCAAAGCGGTCTACGTGTTATCAAAGCAACAGTGGTTCAAAACCTCCCGTGTTTCTTAAGTAGAGGCATCGCTTCATGAACAAAACACCCGCGCCCATAAGCTTCGCTAAGAAGTTTGATTGTTTCACCGAGCAGTGGTCACCCAAAGTGGTGGCAGAAATGAATGACTACCAATTCAAGTTGGTGCGACTCGAGGGTGATTTTGTTTGGCATGACCATCAGGACACGGATGAAACATTCATCGTCTTGGAAGGTGCGTTAGTGATTGATTTTCAGGACGGTACAGTCGAGCTTGAGGCAGGTCAGATGTTGGTTGTTCCCAAGGGCGTGTCGCATCGTCCGCGGGCACCTTCAGAGGCAAAGGTCCTTCTTGTTGAGCCAAAGGGTATTATCAATACAGGTGACGTTCAATCGGACAAGACGGCGCCACTGAATGACTGGATTTGAGGCCGAGTAGGAGCTGATATGCAGTATGTGATTAACCTGTTGGCTGCCGTAGCGCTCTTTTACTCGGGTTTTGTTCACACCTTCTGGGGCAACGATCCGTACCTTGGTTGGGCCATTACGATCATTGCGGCTTTCATCATGGCGGAGCCTTTGTTGGCGGTCATGGATGGTATCGGGCTCACAGGCCGGCGCCGACGTTGGGCCGTTATAGGTACTTTGGTGTTGGTGTCGTGGGTGTCGCTCGGTGTTGGGGAGCTGCCAGAGAAGACCGAAATGATGCTAGATAACCTGCCAATGCCGAAGATAACCGGCGTTTAATTAACGGTTTTTCGGAGTCGGGCGTTACGAAAGTCACTGTCTTTGAGCTGTGCGACAATCGCATTGCCTTTGGCTTCGCTTTCAATTCCAACAACCTGTACGCGATAGAAAAGCTCTCCTGACCGCGATTCCACGGCAACCTTTGCTTCCAAGCCTTGCTCCACCAACTCGCTGATGACTGAGTCAGCCCGCTCCCCCTTGTCATAGGTGTCCACGAACACGAACCAGTTATCTCGCATAGGCAGTTGCTTGAGGCGAACCGGCCGTTTTGTGGCCGTCGGCGTCGCTGTCGTGGATGCGATGGTTTTTGCTTTGGCGCTTGGAGCGTTCGAAGCGCTGCTGGGTGAGTCCTCGGTTTTTCCTAACCAATAAGGGCCGGCATTTGTTTGCGCCGAAATCCACTCGGATGCCTGCCCAGCCAAGGCCTTGGAAGCAAACCCGGCTGCTCGAACGCGGAAATAGTCCCTGCCGTTAACTCTCGCGCTGGCCACGGAAATGTTGAGTGGTCTCAGTGTGTCTCGTAGCGCTGCCGCTCGGTCGTTTGCCGTTGCGCGAGAGGTATGACTCTCCAGATTAACGAACCATGGACCGCCAGCTTGTCTGGGTGGTTCTGATGTGGCGGATGCGGGCTTAGTGGGTTTGGCCGTAGCTGTCTCTTGTCGTTGGGCGATCGCTTTTGCGGCGCGCTCAGCCTCCCTATTTTTGAGCAGCTCATTTTCATCTGTGAGCGCTTCGGCTCGTGCTCTGAGAGACGCGATTTCGGTTCGGAGTGCTTCGTTGTCAGCTGCTAAGGCAGTGTCTTCCGACACCTGTTCGTTTTCCACTCGTTGCAGTGATCGAATAGTGTCTTTCAGGTCGGCAATTTCTGCGCTGTAGGAGTTTTGCGAATCAAGCCACAGACCGGCCATGGCGGCAGCGGCAACAAATCCAATAACGGCGAGAGCCCAAGGCATTTTGGCGCTACCGCCGGCCGATTTTGCGGTGGCTGTGTGATCTGTAAGGAGCGCGGCCGAGTCACTAACGTCGTCGGCATAATCCCCATCGTCTTCCTCTGCATCGTCATCGCCGTTATCGACAGTGATGTCATCTGAGTCAGAGTCCATTTCGCTGGCCGGCGGTACTTCGAAGTCATCGTCCTCTAGCCAATCGGTACTCTCGTCGATGTCATCTTCGTAGTCGTCAGATGATGTCGGCTTCATTCCTTCCGACCAGTCAGCGGGTGGCGTGAGTACGCGTTTCTTGTCGTCGTCGTTGTCGTCCATAGTCTGCCCTCCTACACCTGATGAGAGATTAGCAGAAAGCCCAGATAAACGCGGCGTGTAGGCCGTCGTAAATGGCACTTTCTAGTACACTGTAACCCATGGATGTGTCAGATATTCTTGATGGCCTCAACGAGGCCCAGCGTGCGGCGGTAGCGGCAGAGCAAGGTAATCAACTGGTGCTGGCGGGCGCAGGGTCCGGTAAGACGCGCGTGCTGGTGCACCGCATTGCCTGGCTCATCAGAGCGGAGGGTCTTTCGCCTTACTCTGTCATGGCCGTGACCTTTACCAATAAGGCCGCTCGAGAGATGCGGGGCCGGATTGAAGACATGCTTGGACGGCCGACGCATGGTCTGTGGATTGGTACATTCCATGGTCTGGCGCACCGCCTTCTGCAAACCCACTGGGCAGAGGCCGGACTCCCTCAAAACTTCCAGATACTCGATAGCGACGATCAGTTAAGGCTCGTCAAGCGTGTTTGTCGTGAGCTCGGGCTCGATGAGTCGAAGTGGCCGCCAAGGCAGGCCCAGTGGTTCATCAATGGTCAAAAAGACGAAGGCTTACGCGCCCAACATATTGAGCCGCCCATGGGCGATTTGTACACCAAAACGATGGTGCGCATTTATGAGGCTTACGAGGCGGCATGCCAGCGTGGCGGCTTAGTCGACTTCGCTGAACTATTACTGCGTGCCCACGAACTCTGGTTGAAGTCGCCGGAGACCCTGGCGCATTACCAAGAGCGCTTCAACATTTTACTGGTGGACGAGTTTCAGGATACGAACTCCATCCAATACGCCTGGCTGAGAGTGCTTGCCGGCGATGCAATCCCGGTTGTTGCCGTCGGCGACGATGATCAGTCCATCTACGGCTGGCGTGGTGCAAAGATCGAAAATATTCAGCGATTCACTCAGGATTTTGTGGCCACACAAACCGTTCGTCTTGAGCAGAATTATCGTTCTACCAAAACAATTCTCGATGCCGCCAACGGCGTAATCTCACATAACGCAGGCCGGTTGGGTAAGGACCTCTGGACGGATGGTGAGGACGGAGAGCCGATTAAGCTCTACGCGGGCTTCAATGAACAAGACGAGGCCCGGTTTATTGTTGAGCAGATTCAGTCGTGGACTGATGAGGGCAATCCACGTAAATCCAGTGCCATTTTGTATCGATCGAACGCACAGTCGCGTGTTATTGAAGAAGCACTGATCCGTGTGGGACTCCCCTATCGCATTTACGGCGGGCAACGCTTCTACGAGCGCCTTGAGATCCGCAACGCGCTGGCGTACATGCGATTGATCATTGGCCGCGGAGACGACCCGGCGCTGGAGCGCATTATCAATACGCCTACCCGCGGTATTGGCAGTAAGACGGTCGACGATTTACGCGCGATCGCTCGGGAAAACAACGTATCGATGTGGCAGGCAATCGGGCTTGACCAGCAAAACGGTTTGCTTGGGTCGAGAGCGCGATCATCACTGGCGGGATTTGCTGCCTTAATTAACGAGCTGGATAGCGAGACGTTAGAGCTTCCCCTTGAGGAAATGGTGGAACACGTTATCCATCGGACGGGCTTGATTGAGTTTCATAAGGCAGAGAAGGGGGAGCGCGGGCAGGCGCGGGTGGAGAACCTCGAAGAACTGGTTTCTGCAGCAAAGACCTTTAGAGCCGAGGATGATTCGTTGTCCCCACTTCAACAGTTTCTCGATAGTGCTGCGCTTGATGCGGGTGACAGCCAGGCCGACCCTTATGAAGACAGTGTCCAAATGATGACGCTGCACTCCGCTAAAGGCCTCGAGTTTCCGCTTGTTATTTTGGCTGGACTGGAAGAGAACTTATTTCCGCACCGAATGTCGGTAGAGGAGCCAGGCCGCCTGGAGGAAGAGCGGCGACTGGCATATGTCGGTATTACCCGGGCGCAGCAGCGTTTGCTCATTACCTATGCAGAGAGCCGGCGCTTGCACGGGAGTGAGACCTATAACACGCCCTCCCGTTTCGTGCGGGAAATTCCTGGTGACTTAATCGAGGAGGTGCGGCTTCATGGGGGATTGACTCGGCCTCTCGCCGACCGGCTACAGCAGCCGGTGGCTGCCTCAAACGATTCGGGATTGTCTCTGGGTCAGCGTGTGACTCACCCCATGTTTGGTGAAGGCATGGTGCTCAATATCGAAGGGCGAGGTGCCAACGCGCGGATCGAGGTAAACTTTGCTGAAGGCAGTAAGTGGTTGGTTCTGCAATACGCCAATCTTCAGGCTTTGTGAGGCTTAGATGAAAGAGAGAACGCTGTTACCGGTAGCCGTTGTAGGTCTTTTACTGCTCTGGGTTGGAACACTGGCACTCTGGGCTGTTGAAGCTCAAATGACCGACGATGAAGCGGGTCCCCGTGTCAGCGGAAGTGAAACCAGCATCGAATGGAAACTGGTGACCACCTGGCCTAAGGGGTTACCGGGCCTTGGATCGGCCCCAGAAAACTTTGCGCGTCGCGTAGGTGAAATGAGCAATGGCCGATTGACGGTCCGAGTTTACGGTGCGGGTGAGGTCGTGCCTCCGTTCGAGGTGTTTGACGCAGTTTCTCAAGGCGTCGCGGAAATGGGACACGGCGCCTCTTACTATTGGAAAGGCAAGATTCCCTCATCGGTGTTTTACACCGCCGTGCCTTTTGGCATGACAGCGCAGGAAATGAACGGTTGGTTGCATTACGGCGGAGGGCTTGAGCTTTGGCGCGAGCTTTATGCTCCGTTTGGCGTGCGGCCATTTGCCGGCGGATCAACCGGGGTTCAAATGGCCGGCTGGTTCAACAGAGAGTTGAAGTCGGCGGGTGATCTTGATGGTCTCAAGATGCGCATACCGGGCCTTGCTGGTGAGGTATTTGCCGCATCGGGGGGCACTGCTGTTCGATTGGCCGGTGGTGAAATCTATACATCAATGCAGACGGGTGTCATCGACGCTGTCGAGTGGGTTGGGCCCTATAACGATCGTACTCTGGGCCTGATGGAGGTCGCTGAGTACTACTATTACCCGGGTTGGCATGAGCCGGGTGCGATGCTTGAGTTCACGGTAAATCAGGCGGCCTTCGATCGCTTGCCTGCGGACCTCCAAGCCATTGTCGAAGGTGCAGCGAGAGCTACAAATCAGGACATGCTCGACGAGTTCACTGCGCGCAACAACGAGTCCCTCACGACGCTATTAGAAGAGCATTCAACCAAGCTACGGCCATTGCCTGATGATGTTATGGACGTGCTTCACAGTAATGCCGTGATCGCCTTAGAAGAGCTCAAGAAAGACGACCCTATGGCGCAGAAAATTTCGGCCTCTTATGAGGCGTTTTTAGACGGTGTTCGGACGTATCACGAGATCTCGGAGCGCGCCTACCTCAATGCACGAGATCGAGTGTTACCGCCTATCACGTTTACTGACCAGTAATCGTTCGCGTACGTTTCGCGTTGTCGATGGCGACATAGATGAACTCGCCCTCGGTCACCTTAATTGGCTCGCCGTCGTGTTGGGAGTTGATCCACACCTCGATGAGCACACGCACTGAGCTGCGACCAATATCGAGAATGTCACAGTAACAGGTCACCACGGCACCGACATGCACTGGGGTAAGAAACGACATGCCCTGAATAGCGACCGTTGCGACACGGCCGCCAGCCACCTCCGACGCCGCAACGCCACCTGCAATGTCCATTTGCGACAGCAGCCATCCACCAAAAATATCACCATTTGCGTTGGTATCCGCAGGCATGGCAACCGTTTGCAGTGCGAGCTCGCCCTGTGGTCTTGGCGTTTCATCAATCGGATTCACTGCATTCTCCTGAGGTCAGTGAGGGTGTTTCAGGGATTTACCGTTTATTGGCTATGTCAGATCAACGCCCCAGTGTGCTCGGTAACCACGTGACGATATCTGGAACTAGCCACAGCATGGCCAGCAAGCCTAGCTGGATTAATACGAACGGGATGACACCAAGGTAGATAGCACCCGTCGCGACAGAGTCATCGGCTACGCCGCGTAGATAGAACAGGGCGAAGCCAAAAGGCGGTGTCAGGAACGACGTTTGCAGATTGACCGCAATCATGACCCCCAACCAAATGGGATCAAAACCCATCGCCAATAAAATGGGTGCGACGATAGGAACGACAACAAAGGTGATTTCTATGAAATCGAGAATGAACCCGAGTAGAAACATGACGAGCATCACGATCAAAAGTGCCATGTGCGGTCCGCCACCGAGTTCCGCAAAAAATGCCTCAATCAGCTCATCGCCACCGAAGCCCCTAAACACCAGCGAAAACAGGGCTGCGCCGATGAGGATCAGGAATACCATGCTGGTGGTTGCCATGGCGGAGCGCGCGATGTCTTTAAGCGTTTCCAAATCGAGCGCTGATTTGTAGGCCGCCAGACACAACGCGCCGACGGCGCCAACACCTGCGGCCTCTGTCGGTGTTGCAGCACCGACAATAATGGAGCCTAGGACCACGCCGATTAAAAGCAGCGGGGGTAATACGGCGGCCAGGATAGAGGACTGGCCGTCATTGCTTATTTCCTCTGGGGCTGGGCAGTCCGATGGATTGCGCCAAGCCACATAGAGGAGGTAGCCAAGGTATAGGCCGACCAGCACCAGACCGGGTACCAGCGAGCCGACAAACAAGTCACCGACCGATACGGTTTGTGTATTGATAATGCCGCTTTGTAGCTGCGCCTGCTGATAAGCGGTGGACATGATGTCTCCTAGCAGAACGAGCGCAATAGACGGCGGAATGATTTGCCCCAGTGTGCCCGTGGCACAGATAAGCCCGGTAGCAAGCGATGGGTTGTAGCCTGCACGAAGCATGGAGGGCAGCGCCAGCACGCCCATCGTCACAACCGTCGCACCGACAATGCCGGTACTGGCGGCTAGCAGCGCACCCACCACGATAACGGATATGCCCAGACCGCCCGTTCGATTCCCCAGACCGCTAGCCATGGCGGTCAGTAGTTCCTCGGCTATTTTGGCGCGCTCTAAGGTGACTCCCATAAGGATGAAGAGCGGCACGGCGACCAGCGTCTCATTGGTAATGGTGCCGAACATACGGCCCGACAGTGCAGCGACAAAGCTGGCATCGAAGTGCCCTGCAATCACGCCCACGGCGGCAAAGAGTAGTGCGGTTCCGGCAAGCGTCAGTGCAACAGGAAAGCCGAAGAGCAGTAATACGCAGACGCTGCCGAACAGTGCGAGTGCTAATTCACCCTCAACCATCAGTGGGCACCTCGCTCAGCTCGATCAAGCCCTGGATAATAAGGCTTACAGCTTGAAGTGCGAGTAGCAGCGCCATCGCAGGTATCAGTGTTTTAAGAAGGAATACTGCTGGTATGCCTCCTGGTTCAGGTGAGGATTCCATGATCGACCAGCTTTCCGACACATAGTCCCAGGAGCCAAACACGATGAGCGTGCAGAAAGGTAATGTGAACACGGTGTGGCCAATCGTATTCACCCAATGCTTCTGGCGATCCGTGAAATTTCGATAAAAGACATCAACCCGTACATGCTTGTCTGCAAGCAACGTGGGTGCCGCGCCGAGCATAAACAGAGCGCCATGCAAATAGAGCACTGATTCCTGTGCTGCGATCGCACCCTGTCCAAACCCATAGCGCAGGATCACTACGGTGGTTGTGACTAACGCCATGGCAATCGCCGCATAGGCCACGGCATTGCCAACGCTGCGGCTCACACTATCGATTGTCTGCGCAAGAGTTGCCCAGTACTTCACTGTAATGACCCGTTCCTCAACACGACGTTGAAGGTTATCATCGTGTGAACGTCAATTGCAGAGAGATTCACTGTGCTTACCGTACTGTCGCCAGCAAAAACACTGGATTACGAGACACCGTCTACAACAGCGACCTCAACGACTCCGCGATTTATGGATCAGTCGGCCCTGTTAGTAGACGACGCTAGAAAGCTAGCCCCGGATGATATTCGTTCGCTTATGGGTGTGAGCGAGTCGATTGCGGACCTCAATCACGCGCGCTTCATGAATTGGCAGGAAGAGGCGAGCGCCGATAATGCAAAGCAGGCGGTGCTTGCGTTTAAAGGCGACGTTTACACGGGCCTTGAGGCAGATTCGATGAGCGAAAGCGATCTCGAGTTCGCACAGTCCAGACTGAGAATTCTATCTGGCCTCTATGGCCTGCTGCGGCCTCTGGACCTCATGCAGCCATATCGACTTGAGATGGGGCTTAAGTTTGCTAACCAACGTGGCAAGAACCTCTATGAATTCTGGGGTGATCGCGTAACGGATACCCTCAACGAAGATCTGGTCTCGGCGAATACTGACGTCTTGATTAATCTGGCTTCGAATGAGTACTTTAAGTCGGTAAAGCCAAAAGCCCTAAACGCTGACGTAATTACGCCGCAGTTCAAGGATCTTAAGAACGGCCAGTACAAGATGATTTCGTTTTTCGCCAAGAAGGCGCGAGGCGTCATGGCCCGTTACATCATCGACAATCGAATGACTGATCCCGAGGCGCTCAAGGCCTTTAACGGATCTGGGTACTACTTTAGCGAGGAACAGTCGAAAGGGCCGCAATGGGTCTTTTTGCGGGACGAGGCGCCAGCGTAGTCGACGATATCAGGCGTTACGATTCCTGTTTAAAGGGCAGTAACGTCGCAGCTTCGTCCCGGTAGCGACGAACGTGATCACAGTCTCGCCGGCAAAAGTCAGCAACCGCGTCTTTTAACCGTGGTTCGGCTACCCAGTGGTTTGAATAAGTGAGTGTGGGCTCGAAACCACGCTGTATCTTGTGCTCGCCCTGCGCCCCAGGATCGAAGCGGCTGATACCGCGCTCAATACAATACTCGATGCCACGGTAATAGCAGGCCTCGAAGTGCAAGAAATCAAATTCCTTGAGGCAGCCCCAGTAGCGTCCATACAGGGTATCGTCATCAACGAAGTACAGCGCAGCGGCGACCGGCTTCTCCCCTTCGTGCGCAATGACCATGACGGTGCTTTCACCTAACTGGGGACAGACCTTCGTAAAGAAGTCACCGGTCAAATAACCTTGATGGCCGCTTCGTTTCAGATAGGTCGTCTGATAGCAGTAGTAAAAAAATGCCCAGTCTTCCTCGCGAATATCGCTACCTGTTTTGGTCACGAGTTGTAGGTTCTGAGCCGCGATCGCTGCTCGTTCTTTCTTGAGGGCTTTGCGTTTTCGACTGTTAAAGGCAGAAAGAAAGTCATCGAAATCTGAGTAGTTTCGGTTAAACCAATGGAACTGCGTGGTCATGCGCTGCATCAGGCCGGCATTTGACAGTTGTGTCGAGGTCGTTTCGTCCGGAAACAAAATATGCCAGCTCGAGATGTTCTCGGACGCGCACCAGTCAGTGACAGCTGAGATCAACTCGAGCTGCGCATCAGGATGGTTCTTGTCTGTCCATAACCGAGGCCCAGTCGCCGGTGTAAACGGTACGCCGGTTACAAGCTTGGGATAGTAGTCCAAACCACTCCGGTGCCAGGCATCAACCCATGACCAGTCGAAGACATATTCACCGTAACTGTGGCTCTTCAAAAATCCGGGTGCTAGGGCGATTGGATGATCCTCATCCCAAAGACCAAGGTGACAGTTCTGCCAACCAGACTGACTGCCCGTGCTGCCTGATGTTTCTAACCCCTCGAGAAACCTGTGCGTGAGAAAGGGGTAGCCAGTCGAGAACGACGCGTCCCAAGCCGCTTTGGGTAAATCATTAACGCTTGGGTACAGTCGAAGTTCCACGCTGGAGAGTCTGGCTAGTATTCAGGGCTTATACGGACAGAGTGGCGTAGTGTCCCAGTAGCCCAACCGCCACGATTAAACCAATCCACTTACTTTCGTTAAAGGCTTGAAAGCAGGTTTCGCGTGACCGATCGCTAATGAGCCGCTGGTGCCTGGCAAACAGCGCAGCGACTGCGGCAATCGATAGGAAGTAAATAACGCCCAGATTAAAGCTCAGGCCGGTCGCCACAAAGCAGAGCAAACACACAACCTGTAGGCCCAAAATGATTCGCGTATCTGCTTCACCAAACAGTATGGCTGTCGACTTGATGCCCACTTCCAGATCGTCCTCTCGATCGACCATGGCGTACTGGGTGTCATAGACCACGACCCATAAAAGGTTTGCAAGGAACAGCCACCACAGCCCAGCTGGCATCTTCTCTGTGGCGGCTGCGAAGGCCATGGGAATGCTCCAAGAGAAGGCCATGCCTAGGACGACTTGTGGTAAGTGGGTGAAGCGCTTCATGAATGGATACACGATGGTTAGCGCAGCGCCAATGAACGATAGTTGTACGGTGAGCCAGTTAATTTGCATCACCAGCCACAATGCAAGCCCCAGTAAACCAAACAGCAAACAAAGCGCTTCAATAACCGATATCTCGCCGGTCACCAGAGGTCGGTTACGGGTTCGCTCAACAAAGCCGTCCAACTTTCGATCGGTGAGGTCATTGGTGGTGCACCCCGCCGATCGCATAACGAAGGCGCCGACAATAAAAGTGAAGATTAGGAACGGTGTTGGGAGTCCCTCGGACGCAATGATCAGACCCCAAAGCGCGGGTGCGAGCAATAGGTAAGTCCCAATGGGCTTGTCAAATCGAATCACCCGCAGGAGCGCGCTGAGTTTTTGTCGTGTTAGGGCTATCGCTGACAAGAGGTCATCCAAAAAAGTTTGTGTGGGTGATTATACGTGTGCAAAGGCTTCGCGTGCGCGAGTCCAACGCGACTCAATCTGCTCTGCCCGTTTGGGGTCGTCCCGTACTAGCTCCTCGGCGACAGTTTGCGCCGTCTCCAGAAGCGCTTCGTGCTCGGGAAGTCGAGCGACTCGGAATGATGACAGACCAGTCTGTCGTGTTCCCAGCACTTCCCCGGGTCCGCGAATGCTCAGATCTTTCTCGGCGATAACGAACCCGTCTTGTGATTCCCGCATGACCGCAAGACGCTGCTTGGCGGTTTGGCTCAGGGGTGATTGATACATCAACAAGCAATGGCTGTCTACGGCACCTCTGCCTACTCGCCCACGCAATTGATGCAATTGCGCTAGCCCCGAAACGCTCCGCATTTTCGATAATCATCATGCTTGCATTGGGGACATCCACACCGACCTCAATAACGGTCGTCGCGACCAAGATGTCAATGCGATTTGCAGCAAAGGCGGCCATCACCTCCGCTTTCTCATCAGCACTGAGTCGCCCGTGTAAGAGGCCTACTCTCAGGTCCGTTAAAGCTTCGCTCAGTTGCGCGGCGGCTATTTCAGCCGCATTTGCCTGCAATGCGTCACTCTCTTCAATCAAGGCGCAGACCCAGTACGCCTGGCGCCCCTCTCGGCATGCAGCGCCAACGCGGTCAATCACCTGCTGTCTGCGTGCCGTATCAATCAACACCGTTGTTATGGGTTTTCGCCCGGGTGGAAGCTCGTCAATCACCGAGCAGTCCAAGTCCGCGTACGCCACCATCGACAGTGTTCTTGGGATGGGGGTGGCGGTCATGGTCAGCTGGTGGGGGGTGATGTCATCTTTTCCCCGGCGGGTAAGTGACAGCCTCTGATTGACGCCAAAGCGGTGCTGCTCATCGACCAGCACCAGTCCCAGTGATGCGAATGACACGTGGTCTTGAAATAACGCGTGCGTGCCGACCACGATATCAACCTCGCCCTCTTCAACAGCCGCCAGCGCCTCGCGCCTCGCCTTGCCTTTGATTTGGCCGGTCAGCCACAACACTTTGACTCCTAAGGGTTCGAACCATTGGTTAAAGCCACGAAAATGTTGCTCGGACAAGAGCTCGGTGGGTGCCATCAGTGCCACTTGATGTCCCGCCTCCACCATGTGCGCGGCGCTAATGGCTGCTACCAACGTTTTGCCTGAACCCACATCGCCCTGAAGCAGTCGTAGCATCGGTGTGGGTTTTTTTAGGTCCTCGACAATTTCGGAGCAAACTCGCGTTTGCGCGCCGGTAAGCGAGAACGGTAGCGTTTCGATGATGGCCTTGGCGATTTTGCCACCTTCTGCTGCTCGTGCAGACTGCAGTTGCAACGTCCGCGCGCGTCGAGACAGCATCGAAATTTGGTGTGCGATGAGTTCCTCGCTTGCTAGACGCAGTTGCGCAGGGTGTTGTCCCTCGAGAATGGTCTGCGTGTTCACGCTGGCTGGCGGCTGATGTAACAGAGCGATAGCCTCTGCCATAGAAGGCGCGTCCTTTAAGCTTCCCTGAAGTAAATCGTCTGGTGGGTTTTGCGCAAGGTAGGTCAATGCTTGTCTAGCGAGATTACGCAGCGTGCTTTGACCCATGCCCTCGGTCGTTGGATAAACAGGCGTCAATGCATCTTCCAGCGCTGTTTCTCGCTCACCCACCTGATATTCGGGATGTGCGAACTCCGGCTGACCTCCCACGAGGCGCGGTTGCCCGAAGAGGGTGATGATCTCACCAACCTTGAGTTGAAGGGCTTGTGCGCGGCGAAAATGAAAAAATCGGAGCGTTGTGAGACCGGTTCCATCGTCTACTTTGACGATAAGCGTAGGTCTGCGACCTCTGGCAATGCCGGATGCGCGTATGGTGCCTCTGACAACGGCGTCCATGCCCTCACGCAGTTCGCCAATCGCGGTCAGGCGAGTTTTATCCTGATAGCG
Organism: Halieaceae bacterium; assembly: GCA_038143085.1. GTDB lineage: Bacteria > Pseudomonadota > Gammaproteobacteria > Pseudomonadales > Halieaceae > Luminiphilus. The sequence goes on along the minus strand of JAYQLG010000002.1, from coordinate 375,135 downwards.
CAAGGGAAAATGAAATAGCATGTCTTCTATGGTGCGAAGACCCATAGCGCTCAGCTTTTCAAAAACCTTTGGGCCTACGCCCTTGAATTGCTGCAGCGGCAGCTGAAGAATGTCGGTCGGCACAATACATTTCGTCTTGGTGGCCCAATGATAATAGCGGCATGAAGGTAGGCAGGTGAAGACTCCACAGGTAATGGTTATAGGCTTTGGTGATTTGGCTCGGCGCTTGGTGCCAAAGCTGAGCGGCGTGGCGGAGATCGCTGGTGTCTCTCGCCGGCCTGAGCTACTGCCAGAGGGAGTCAAGGCGGTTTTTGGGGATTACACGCAACGGGACACCTTGGCAGAAGCGGCTTCGCTGAGACCCGACGTGGTTATCTTTACGCCTGTACCAGCAACCCGTGATCTTGAAGGATATCGGCTGGGCTATGCTCAGGCGGCACGTAATATCTGTGAGGCGGGCGTCTTAACACATGCTGAGCGCGCCATTTTCGTGTCATCAACGCGGGTTTACGCCGAGAAGGCAGGTGGTTGGGTCACCGAAGATTCACCGCTGGCCGGCGGCGATCCCTACGTCGACGCTTTGCTCGATGGTGAGGCTAGCTTCCGCCGTCACGCAACCACAACGGTATTGCGCCCCAGTGGGCTTTACGATGGTGCAAGACCCATCATGCTCAAGCCTATCCTCGAGGGTTTGAAGTCCCAACTGGGCACTGGGTACACCAACCGAATTCACAGGGAAGATGTGGCGGGCGTCCTCGCCCACCTGATTGACTTGCACATCAAAGGGGCTCGCATTCCCTCAACACTGTCTCTCAATGACAATGAGCCGGTGAAAACCGCTGAGCTAGAGGCCTGGTGTTTCGAGCAGCTTGGCCGAGAGCCGACAGGCGAGCGAGAAAATCAGCCTAGAGGCAATCGGCGTATTAGCAACGCCAAGCTTTTAGCAACGGGTTACCAGCTTACCTATCCCACCTTTCGCGAGGGCTACCGAGAGGCTTTGACGCAACACCGCTAAGGTGTCTAGATCGCGAGTATTGCCTCGATTTCTACCTGCACCCCTTTGGGCAATGCGGCAACTTGTACGCAGGCTCGTGCGGGATAAGGCTCTTTGAATGCCTCGGCCATCACTGCATTAACTGCCTGAAAGTTGGCTAGATCGGTGAGCGAAATATTAATTTTCACAGAGTTATCGAGTGACCCACCCGCCGCCTCAGCAATGGCGCTGAGGTTTGCGAATACCTGACGCGTCTCCGCCTCGATACCGCCTTCTACGACTTCCATTGTTTCTGGGTCCAGTGGTATTTGCCCCGATATCCACACGGTATTTCCTACTTTCACCGCCTGCGAGTAGGGGCCAATCGCGGCGGGAGCAGCGGCGGTACTGATAACAGCTCTGTTGTTCATGAGATGTGACCTCGTTAGCGGCGACTGCAGCGAACCACTTTGCGTACGCCTTCCATCACCCTAACGCGTTTCATCACGCGGGCAAGGTGGACTCGGCTGTTTAGCTGCAATTCAATGATGATGCTGGAAAAGTGCACTGACTCGTCTTGGGTCGATATGCGCTCGATGTTGAGACCAATGGCACTGAGTTTTGTCGCTAGCGTGGCGATCATACCGCGCTGGTTTGCCATTTCGATGCGAATAGCGACAGGATAAGTTCCCTCTATTTGATCGTCCCATCTCAGGGGCATTAGGCGCTCAGGCTGCTCTCTTAGATCTGAGAGGTTTCGACAATTCTCGCGATGTACGACGAGACCCCGGTCTGGGCTTAAAAAGCCCTCGATCGGGTCGCCGGGAAGGGGACAGCAGCACTTCGCATACACCAGAACGTAGCCCTCGGTGCCTTTGATTTCCATGGCACTTTGGTCGTTCTCGAGGGAGGCGCCCGCCTGGCCTAGTAGATTGGCGGCGACCACCTGCGGTAGCTGATTTCCGAGGGCGATATCGGTGAGGATGTCATCGTACGCGCTATTGGGATAGCGCGTACTGATGAGAGCCTCCAATGACTCCGTGGTGACCGCATCATCTGATTGCAAGGTCGTGAGGGCCTTCTCCAGCAACTTGCGACCGAGTTCAACAGAGTCTTCCCGTTGCTGCTGCTTCAAGAAGTGTCTGATTTGCGATCGCGCTCTCGCGGTCACAGCAAAATTCAGCCACGACGGTGTGGGCCGGCCGGCCGGGGATGTCACGATTTCCACGGTGACACCGCTTTCCAGCGGCTCTGATAACGGAGCGAGCTGATTATTGATCCGACAGGCGACGCAGCGATTCCCTACATCACTGTGCACCGCGTAAGCGAAATCAACGGCGCAGGCGCCCTTTGGGAGCTCCATGATGGCGCCTTTTGGTGTGAAGACATAAACCTCATCTGGGAATAGATCGACCTTTACGCTCTCGATAAATTCAAGCGAATTGCCGGCCGTTTGCTGCATCTCAAGTAAGCCCTGGACCCACTCTCGAGCGCGCATTTGAGGAATATTGGCATTGTCCTGCTGGCTCTTATAAAGCCAGTGTGCGGCAATCCCGTTGTTTGCCATGTCTTCCATGTCGCGAGTGCGGATTTGGATTTCGATGGGGACGCCGTGCATGCCTTTCAGAACGGTATGCAATGACTGGTAACCATTGGCCTTGGGGATAGCAATGTAATCTTTAAATTCACCAGGAACTGGCTTGTAGAGCGAATGCACAATGCCGAGGGTTCGATAACATGCATCAACGTCGTCGCAAATGATTCGGAAGGCAAAGATATCCATGATGTCGGAGAACGACTTTCGCTTCTCACGCATTTTGGAATAAATACTGTAGAGGTGTTTTTCTCGGCCGATGACTGCGCCCTGAATACCCTCGCGCGACAGCGCTTGCTCTAGCTGCTCGCTAATCTGCTCAATCAATAGCTTGCGTCGACCACCAGCCGCTTCTCTGGCTGCTTCCAGACGGCGTGCGCGCATGGGGTAGAGGGTGCGCAAGCCTAGATCTTCAAACTCCATGCGCACTTCATTCATGCCGAGGCGTGTTGCTATCGGGGCGTAAATATCTAGGGTTTCGTTAGCAATCCGTTTTTTCGCCTCGGGCCTGAGCGCACCGAGCGTTCGCATGTTGTGAAGCCTGTCAGCAAGCTTTACGAGAATTACGCGTATATCTCGGGCCATCGCCAGCGTCATTTTTTGAAAGTTTTCAGCCTGCTTTTGCTCGGCGCTATCGAAATCAACGTGCGTCAGCTTGCTCACGCCATCCACGAGGTCGGCCACTTCTTCGCCAAATTGCGTTCTGATGTCTTCCTTTGTGACACCCGTGTCCTCAATCACATCATGGAGCAGCGCCGCCATGATGCTTTCGTGGTCCATGTGCATGCGCGCCAGCACCGTAGCAACCGCTAGTGGGTGTGTTACGTAAGGCTCACCGGTTCGACGCGCTTGGCCGTAGTGCGCTTGCTCGGCATAAAAGTAGGCGCGTTTTATGTCGTTGACCCGATCAGGGGGCAGGTAGGTCGCGAGAATATCCTCAAAACCAGTAAACGATTGTCGCTGGTTGTGTGAGGGAAGAAGTTGAGGTCTGAGGTTGTGTGGAGCCCCAGACGTCGGGTGACGTCGTTGAAAGAGGCTCCTAGGGCTTGAAGAGGTGTGGACACCGGTCCTTAAATTGCAGCTCAGAGCACAGGTGTTTCGAAGCTCGCTGCAAATTCCTCTTCAGCTTCCAGCTCGTGTTCACGAGCCATAACGTCAGGCGTAATGAGGCCTTCGGCAATCTCGCGAAGCGCAAGAACAGTTGCCTTATCAGACTCTACTTCTACGAGTGGATCTTTGCCGCCTGTGCTCAACTGTCGCGCGCGCTTCGCGGCCAATAAGACCAACTCAAAGCGGTTATCAACATTATCGAGGCAGTCTTCAACGGTTACTCGTGCCATCTTTGTTTCCTGGTGTGTAAACGGCCGCGCAGTATAGCGATTGCGTGGCGCGCTTGTCGACTGTGAAAGTGTGGCTTTACCGAAGTAAATCGGCAATAACGCCAGTGAGTTCCTGGGACTGTATCTCCTGTGACAGCCTGCGAGCACGGACGATGGATTGAAGATCACGCAGCGCCGTCTCAAAGTCATCATTGAGCACAATGAAATCTGCTTCGCTGAAGTGGGCTATTTCATCTCGAGCGGCCTGCATGCGGCCCTCAATAATCTCATCGTTATCCTGTCCGCGATCGGTCAGACGACGACGCAGAGCAGCGGTTGACGGCGGAAGCACAAAGATGGAGATGGCAGTGTTTACCAACGCCTTAACTTGCCGCGCGCCTTGCCAGTCAATCTCTAATATAACGTCGATGCCGTTAGCGAGCTTCTCTTGTACCGCCTGACTGCTAGTGCCATAGAGGTTTCCAAATACCTGCGCCCACTCGAAAAAGCCATTGGCGTCTCGGATAGACTCAAAGTCTGACTGATCGACAAAGTGATAATTGATGCCATCGGTTTCCCCTGGCCGAATATCGCGCGTTGTATGTGACACCGAGACTTCCAGGTTTGGGATGCTCTCTAGCAGCGCTTTTACTAGCGATGTTTTGCCCGCGCCACTGGGAGCAGAGATGACGTATAGCTGTCCTGTCGCAGGATTATTCTTATTCAAGGTTCTGTACCTGTTCTCGCATTTGCTCGATCAGTACTTTGAGTTCCACCGCCGCATTGGTCGTTACCAAGGAGGTCGTCTTTGAGCCCAATGTATTCGCTTCGCGATTGAGTTCTTGCATCAGAAAGTCGAGCCTTCGCCCACACGGTTCCTTCGAAGCTAGGGCGTCACTGATGGCCTCAAGGTGTGCATCGAGGCGGTCCAGCTCCTCGGCAACATCTGATTTATTTGCCAGGAAAACCAGCTCTTCCTCGAGTCGTTTGTCATCACCGGCAATGTCGATCGCATTGATGCGATCCACAAGTTTCTGTTGCTGGGCTGCTTGAAGTTCGGGTAGTTGGTCCCGGTAATTAGCAACGATGGCTTGGATGCCATCGCACCGCTCGGTCAATAGCTCTTCGAGTCTTGCCCCTTCCTCCAGACGGTGGCTGCGTAGCGATTCAACAATACCAGGCATTACCGCGATGCACTCTTTATTCAGCGCCTCCACATCGAGCTTATCGCTAACCCAAATTCCTTGGGTCATTAGTATGTCTAGGGCCGTCGGTGCTCGCGCATCGGGCATGAACTCAATGACCTTCTCGAGCGCGTCTTTCATTTCTGACAGTTTTTCCAGATTAATGCTGGCGTCCGATGATTGCTCGGCTCGCTCCATTCGGATGGCCAGCTCGACTTTACCCCTGACAATCTTGTCACTGATGATTTTCCGGAACTGCGGTTCCGATCGTTTGAGCGCATCAGGGAGCTTTAGGGTGAGATCCAGAAACCGGCTGTTGACAGATTTGCACTCGATGGACAGGTTCCAATCACCTACGGTGACGGTCTGATTAGCAAATCCAGTCATGCTCTGCGGCATGTGTTTCTCCAAGGGCGTCGAAAGTCGCTAGTCTAACAAGTAGACTGCGCAGCGACACCTTCGTATTCGCGAGCAGTTTATGGACTCCAACACCACGCAATCTCTTGAGCAACGACCCAGCGGTCGCCGACCTGATCAGATGAGGGATATCGAATTTCATCTCGATTACATCCATCAAGCCGAAGGCAGTGTGTTGGCATGCTTCGGGAACACAAAGGTGCTATGCACGGCATCGATTTCTGATGGCGTTCCGCCGTTCTTGAGGGGCAAGGGACAGGGCTGGCTAACAGCCGAGTACGGTATGTTGCCGCGTTCAACCGGGACGCGAATGGACCGCGAGGCAGCCAGAGGTAAGCAAACCGGTAGAACCGTCGAAATACAGCGCTTGATAGGCCGGTCTTTGCGAGCCAGCATCGATCTGAAGGCACTGGGCGAGCGCACGCTGACCATCGATTGCGATGTGCTTCAAGCTGATGGAGGTACGCGTACAACGGCGATTACCGGTGCCAGTGTTGCCGTAGTCTCGGCGTTGAACAAACTTCAACGAGCGGGTGAGTTGAAGGTGGATCCGCTGGTTGACCGAGTTTGCGCTGTTTCTGTGGGGATGTGGAACGGCCAGCCAGTGGTTGACCTCGATTACCCTGAGGATTCCACCGCGCAAAGTGATTTTAATGTGGTCATGTTGGCGGGCGGCGGATTGATCGAGGTTCAGGGCACTGCTGAAGATAAAGTGTTTACCCGCGCTGAGCTGAACACATTGCTTGATCTTGCTGAGTCAGCGTGCCAGACCTTGAGTCAGGCGCAACTAGAAGCGCTCAGTCGCTCATAGCCCTCGCTACAACTCAATGTCATAGTCAATGGTGACTGCGGCATGGCTGGAGAATGCCTCTTCACTCTCGATAACGGCCTGGGTGACGTGGGGAGCGAGGCTGTCTGAAATGATATGGGTATCGGTTCGCACGCCCGGGCCTTCGTCGCCGTCTGGCCACCAGGTGTAATCGTCTGCATCCGTTTCCACTTCACGGAATGCGTCGCAATAACCCATGCGATAGAGCGATCCAAGCCAGTCGCGCTCTTCGTTACTAAATCCTGGAATGTCGAGGCGATTTCCCGACTCTTCTGCATCACGCGGTTGCCAGGCGAGCTCCCACCCTCCGCAAAGAATAAAGTCGCGCTTCTTGTTTCTGACTTTTTGCAGATGGGCGCCCAGTTGCTGCAGGAATCGCATCTTGAGCTCTTTGTCGCCACGCTCGCCCACGGCAGGTGGCACCATGATGCTGCCGATGCTGCAGTCGTCATAATCTGCCTGGATATAGATTCCGAGATGGTCGAAGTCCATAAAGCCAAGACCGAACATGATGGCTTTCGGCATTTTTTTGCAGTAAATCGCAACGCCATTTAATTTTGGATCGTCGTAATTATCGGCAAAGTAAGCGTGGTAATTCTCGGGGAAGAAGTCGTTTGAGGGCAGTGAGTATTCGGAGCACCGAGTGTCCTGAAAGCAAATCACGTCCGCATCCTGCTGAAATGCCCACGTCAACAGCCCTTCAGCGTGCGCTCGCTCAAGGCCATCGACTGCAAGTGATAACACTTTCATTTTTGTTTCCCGAATACTGAGCTTGGTATACTACGTCAGAACTTTTCATACTGAAATCTGTGAATCGGTTGATTCATAATATGTTCATAATTTCAGGGCGGCCGCCAACTGGACTATTGTATGCGCGCATCAGACAGTAAACGTCAATTTATCGAGCTATCGATCCGTTTCGGCGCATTGAAATTTGGTGAATTCACACTGAAGTCCGGCAGGGTCAGCCCCTACTTCTTTAACGCAGGCGTGTTTTCAACCGGCGAGGCAATGGCGACGTTGGGTGCCTGTTACGCCGACGCTGCCAAAGGCATCCTTGATGAGATCGATGGACTCTTTGGACCGGCATACAAGGGTATTCCTTTGGCGACAACAACTGGCATTGCTTTGCAACAAAGTCATAATCGCGATTTATCGATCACCTTCGATCGTAAAGAGGCCAAGTCGCATGGCGAAGGCGGGATCCTCATGGGTGCGCCGCTGAGCGGTAATGTGTTGATTATTGATGACGTGATTACTGCGGGAACTGCGATTAGACACTCGGTGGACTTAATCAGCAGCGAGGGGGCAAGGCCTTATGGTGTTGTCATTGGTCTTGACCGATGTGAGCGAGGTGCAGGTGACACGTCCGCAGTGGAGGAAGTAAGACGCACGCTGGGCTTGCGGGTTCAAAGCGTCATTACGATGCACGACATTATCGAGTGGCTATCCGAACAACCTGAAATGTCAGCTAGCCTAGATCGTATGCATCTGTACCGGGAGCAGTACGGTGTGTAAGCGCTCTACCCTTCTTCTCCTGCTAGTGCTGTTAAGTAGCCATGTGAATTCGCAAAATCTCTATCGCTATAAAAATGATGCGGGTGGCACAGTGGTCGATTGGCATGTGCCTGCAGAGTTTGCTGGTGGCGGATATGAAGTCCTAAGTCCCGATGGCGAAGTGATTGAGGTGGTACCACGAAAAATGACTGACGCCTAGCTTGCTAATCAGGATTTGGTGGAGCGACTGAATCAGGAAGCAGAGGCGGAGCGCCTGCGCCTTGCTGAGCTGGATAAGTTTCTCTTGCTCCGCTACAGCACGGTCGAAGATATCGACGCCGCAAAGGATCGCGCGCTTAGAGAGCTCAATATCCGATTGTCGATTCTCGCCAGTAATCAGCGAGTTTCTCGAGGGCGATTGGAAGTCGTTCTCGCGCGGGTCGCTGATATGGAGCGTGCTGGGGATGTGGCCCTCCCATTAGATCTCGAAGCTATTTCAGCACTGCAAGCAGAAATTGAAACGATTGGCCGCGCGATTGAAGAGCGCGAGGCGCAGGTTGTTGATGTGACTCGAGAATATGACGAGGACCGTCAGCGTTTCGAACAACTTCAAGATGTTGTTAGGCTAAGGCGCTCTTTAAGCAGAGATCAGACGGATGTAGACGATTAACGCTATACGCCCGTGTTTATCGTCTTTGCGACATTCGCTGTGGCCAACTGCCACTGCTCGTCCCAAGCTTCCGTTGGTAGCGATTTGAAGTTTGAACGAACGAATTGCGATATTCGTCCCTCAGCCATAGCGAGCAGTAAATTAGCGGTGTAGTTTACTGGTATTGAGGTACGCCACCCCTCCTCGAGTTCAGCAAGCCTCAAACACTGGCGTAGCTGTGTCTCCACGCGATCGTAAACCTGAGTGACCCTCACCCGCAGCCGTTCATCTTCTCCCATGAGTGCATCGCCGCTCAAAATCCTTGTGATCCCGGGGTTGCGCTCGCAAAAAATTAATAACAATGTCAGGATTTTCTTGCATCTAACAAGCTGATCAGGTTCTTCATTTAATATTTGAGTAAATCTCGAAAAAAGCGTCTCTTCAACGAAATCGATCACGGACTCGTACATGCGGGCTTTTGAGGGGAAGTGTCGATACAAGGCCGCCTCTGAGACACCAAGTCGTGAGGCGAGCTTTGCGGTAGTTATCTTACTACCAGGACTGGCCTCCAACATTTCGGCGAAGGCCTGAAGTATTTGCTCTTTCCGGTCAGTGCGTCGTTGCGGCATGTGATGCGTCGAATACTGTTGCAAACATAGTTACGAACTCGCAACCGTACCCATGCTCTGGTTAGTGATCAAGGTGCCTATACCCTCGTCGCTGAATATTTCCAAAAGCGTAGCGTGAGGCACCCGTCCATCAATGATGTGTGCACTGTTGACTCCCGCCATAACGGCATCCATGGCGCAGCGGACTTTTGGCAGCATGCCTCCAGTAATGATCTCTTGCTCGATCAACTCGTGTACTCTTGTTGTGGAGAGGCCAGTCAACGTCTTTCCCTCGCCATCCAATAGCCCAGTCACGTTCGTCAATAGGATTAGCTTTTCTGCGGCTAAGACCTCTGCAAGCTTACCCGCGACAAGATCAGCATTAATGTTATAGGTATGGCCATCCGTGCTACCGGCGACCGGCGCTATCACTGGAATGTAGTCGCTGTTTGCCAACATGGTCAGAATATCGGTGTCGACACTTTCTACCTCACCAACTAAGCCAATATCCTCTGTGGTGGTTATGCTCTTGGATTGGCTAAGTGCTCTAGCGCGCAGTAACTCCCCGTCTTTACCCGTGATGCCTACAGCCCTGCCCCCATTGCGATGAATGCTGTCGACAATTTCCTTGTTGACCGCTGCACCCAAGACCATTTCTACCACATCGACGGTTTCTTCATCTGTAACACGCATACCGCCAATGAACCGAGATTCAATGCCTGGCGGTCAAGAAGTTTACCGATCTGAGGCCCACCACCATGAACAACAATAGGATTCATTCCCACCAATTTCATGAGCACTACATCCCGAGCAAAGCACTCGTGTAGGCTCGGGTCCGTCATTGCGTTACCACCAAATTTTATGATGATCGTCTTGCCGGTAAACCGTTGGATGTAGGGCAGAGACTCTGTTAGGACACGAGCGAACTGCTCGGCGTCATTTCGGTTTAGAGACATAACGTCCTCAGATAGTGAATTGGGTGCTGGTCTGACTGTCAGAGGGTCAGCGTCAGCTCTGGGTGTCTGTGTTTAAAGATGTCGAGAATTAATGTTTCAAGCCGTACCCTAGATTCTACATCATCCCCCTCGAAGCAAAGCAGGCTGTTTTCAGGTTGATCAGCGTCGGCTAGGAAAACAAAACTATCGGCAAAATCGACGCGGAGACCATCGATTTCAGTCAATCGCGCGCCTGTTAGCAAGGTCTCATCAGTGAGAATGTCCGAGAGCGCTTTGTGCACGTCATTATTTTCAATGAGGGTCATCCGAAAAGAGGTCGCAGGAAGTTCGCTCAATAGCTCAGACAAACGCGTATTCTCGTTACTAACGATTTCTATGATTCGAGCCGCTGAATAAAGCGGATCATTGGAACCGTGCCACCGGTCTTTAATGTAAATTGATCCTGCAGAGTCGCCCGCGATGAGAGCGCCCTCGGACTGCATCTCTTTTTGCACCGCATAGGGCGCTTGCTGAATGAGCTTTGATGCGCCGCCACAGCTGGTAATAAAGCCGGGGAGTACTTTGGATGCTCTGGCACTCAGTAAGATGTCGCCCCCGGGTAATGCGCTAAGCAATCTCTCATGATGAGCATCAAGACTTGATCCTCTGTTGATCGCTGTCCCGTCTCATCGAAAACCGTAAGTGCAGATCGTTGTGCGTCGATAAAAACTGCCAGATCAGCCGAATGGGCGCTCAGCCAACTTGCCATCTCTGTGCTAGCGGACTCCTCATCACAGAGATGGGCCTCAACGCTACACAGCACAGATTCTAGACTTGTCGTTGCCAAATTGAGTATTTGCTCATCGTTACAGGCCACGACAAGGCGGAGCGACTCCGCTGGCACGATGTCGGCAGTAATTCGCTGACAGTATTCTTGCTCCAGGCAACTTTGACACTGCGTCCGTCACCTGTAATGGGGCTCATTTCGGGAGCGAACGCAAGCGCCGCTTGCCAAAAGTTCGAGGAAACCCAACACCGGTTGATGAGTGCGCCAATGAAAACACTGCCAGCTTTGTCCCGATAAACAACCAAGGCGGAATGAGTGGTTGCCGAGTCATGGACTGCCATGTGGACCACAGGAAGAGGTGCTCGATCCAAGTCAATGAGGTCAACTCCGCAAGAGAGAAGGGTCTTTGCTAATTGCGACTTTGGTGCTTTTGCAGAGTCATCACCTAGTGTCGAAATGAAGAACGACTTGTATGCATTTTTCTGACTAAGAGCGGCCAGACCGTGTGCTAAATCATCAATCGCTTTAATCTCATCGCTTGAGGGCTTAGGGGGCAGTACAACCCAGGAATGCTTGTGCACTGCCCATGCATGAAGTGGTCGAACCTTTAATTCCTTGGGGGACTCAACTGCTTGCGTTTGCGTCTCGGCTTTTTCTTCATGGTCCGCGTCCGCACGTTTACGACGGATCTTGTTGTTCGAGACGAGCTGACGCAGTGCCTTCGCTACGGGAATAAGCTCGGTCGTTTGAACACTTATCGGCTCGCGGGTGTTGGCATTTTCGAGTATTAGCAGCACGTCTGCTCGCAAGCGACGACGAGGTTCATAAATACAGAGCCAAATGGACCCCACAAGGCTGAGTATTATTATCAACCAAATGATCGGAGCTAGGCCCGACCCGCCTACGGTTGGAATAGACGCTGGAGACAAAGAGAGCGTCCATTGAGATCCATCAATGGGTATATCAATGTCCGCAGCGGTTTTATTATCCAGTCCCGCGATTCTAGTGCTGGGCTTACCTTCAACGTTTTGCCATAACGAGTAGCTGCCGAAGGTAGATCCTGTGACCCAGCCGTCGATGGTTGGCGTTGACAGCCGAATTAACGTGACGCCCTGCTGACCATCAGATTCAAAACGACTTACGAGGTAAAGACGACTATCGTCTGACGTCCTTATTGCTTCGTATCCTGATTCACCACTGCTGAAGGTTCGTCTTACCCGATCGAGTAATACCAAGGATTGATGACCGAAATCAGAGGGCCGCAGACTCGCAATTCCCATGTCATTAAGCGGTATGACTTGCCAATCTTGTGCGTCGGGCGCAGCTGCCCGCAACAGGGCGTCAATTTTATCCAGAGGTGCACTTGCGAGTGCCGTTTCGACGCGGCTTATTAGGTTATCGTGACGATATTTAATGAGTGCTGCTCGTTGCGCTGCGGCATTCTCCATGACGACGCGCCGGTCTTCAGCTCCCGGGTTGGTGCTTGAAAATACGGCGACAAAAAGGAGGCTCGAGATTAACGGAATGACACCTACCAGCAAACCAATTAACGAGAGTCGGCCTGCGGGACTTTCTAATGCAGTAGTCAATGTCTTTAGGGACACCACTCGATCCATACTCAATCCAAACTCTGGCTTAATTCTCCGACTATTGCTTCGGCAAGGACCCTTTTTGATGACATTTGTAGCTGCACATCGCTGACATCAGCACCCCCGCATTCATCTCACTGTCAAAAATGAAATCATTGGCGAAAATGAAATCTAGACTTATCGTAAGCTTCTTACGAGCGTAGGCTTGCACATCGTGCGTTTCGGCCGCAAAGCCAACAACCAGTTTAGGCCTCGGCGCACTGCCCGCTACTGAGGCGATAATATCAGGGTTCGGAACAAGCGAAAGATTCATCTTTTCTAAACCGCTCCGCTTAATTTTTCGATCGGAGACCGTTGCTGGCTTTAAGTCGACTACCGCTGCCGAACCGATGAAGATATCGGCTGTAGCCGCCGCCGCCATACTCGCATCGAACATTTGCTGTGTTGTTTCAACTTGGATCACAGTCGCGCCAGCAGGCGATTCACAGCTGACCGGGCCCGAAATCAATGTCGTTTTGGCGCCCGCGGAGATACAGGCCTCAGCAAGCGCGTAACCCATTTTTCCAGAGCTTCGATTGCTTATATAACGCACGGGGCAGATGGGTTCGCGAGTTGGCCCTGCCGTTATCACCACATGCCGACCCGCAAGCGCACCAGTGCTAAGTTGCTCTGCAACGGCCGCGACGATGTCATCGGGTTCAAGTAGACGGCCTGCGCCGACATCGCCACAGGCTTGGCTGCCCGACGAGGGGCCTAATATCGCAATGCCTCTAGTAATCAAGGTTTGAACATTGTCTTGGGTGGCTTGCTTTGCCCACATCTCTTGGTTCATCGCGGGTGCGACAAATACGGGTGCGGGGGTTGCTAGTGCACACGCACCGAGCAGGTCATCGGCGCGACCCTGTACAAGCCGCGCAATGGAGTCTGCGCTTGCTGGTGCAATCAGCAATGCGTCAGCCCAGCGAGCGAGCTCGATATGACCCATGGCAGCTTCAGCTTCGGTGTCGAGCAGGTCGGTATGAACCTCATGCCCAGATAAGGCTTGAAGTGTGAGTGGTGTAATAAACTCGCAGGCGCCTTCTGTCATGATGACTCGCACATTTGCGCCCTCGCGTATAAGGCTGCGAGTCAGTTCAGCTGCTTTGTAGGCGGCGATACTCCCTGTAACGCCTACGATGAAATTACGATTAAAAAGCCGTGCCATATCCAACTAAGCTGAGACAGTATGTGCCAAAGGTAGCATTCGACAGCACCTAATAATACCGGCGCAGATCGAGTATCTCAGGCGATTTTTTTATTTTGGCAGAAATAAATACGTCTGATGCACAGCGTTCGACAGTTGCCACAGTAGGAAAATCATCGAGCAGGGACTCGGGGGTATATGAGCAGATACCAATCGAAGGTTGGGTCATCAAGGTGCTTGGTCAATCAGTCCGCTCTGGCGACGGTCACGCTTGGCCAGAGTTTCCGGATTGCCAATCAAAGACATGACGCAGCTTATGGATGAACAACCGGGCAGCAGACGGCTCGATAAGCTGATTCGAGGTTTGGCAAACGGAGATATTAACCATCGGTTATGGACTAGAGTCAGCCAAGGCCCGTTTGCGCGCCTCAATGACCTTACATTCACTTGCCGCCCATTACAGCCTTTACCCAGCTATGACTGGCGTTTATTCGAGTCGTTTATTGTTGCCGAGCTGTCGGGTGGGTCACGAGAAATGTTTATGGCCTTGTTTCTCGACACACAGTACCGGCTCCTCTCGGCTGAGGTGCTGTTCATGGGCAGTGTCGACTGTGCGCCTGTTTACACTCGAGTGGTAGCTTCCAGAGCGCTGGCGCATCAATCATCGTCTGTGGTGGTCGCGCACAATCATCCCTCGGGCACTCTTACGCCCAGTCATTCTGATGTTGCGGTTACCCAGAAACTGTCGAAAGCACTGATGCTTCTCGACATCAGCTTGCTCGACCATTTAATAGCCGCTGAAGGTCGCTGCGTAAGCCTTAGAAACTTAGGTTTTGTGTAAGACTTCGTGTTGCTTACAGGGCTAGGCCTTTGGTATCTTGCCGCTCCTTTTTTTGGTGGACAGACAGATGTCTCGAGTATGTCAAGTTACAGGTAAGCGCCCGATGACAGGAAATAATGTCTCGCATGCGAAGAATCGCACTCGCAGACGCTTCCTGCCTAACCTACACAATCACCGTTTTTGGGTTGAATCTGAGAAGCGTTTCGTGTCGTTGCGCGTGTCTCCCAAGGGCATGAGAATCATCGATAAGCGCGGTATTGAAACCGTGTTGTCAGAGCTGCGGGCTCGCGGCGAAAAGGTTTGAGGAGTAGCGACTAATGCGTGAAAAAATCCGAATGAATTCAACGGCGGGCACAGGCCACTTTTACACGACTGACAAAAACAAGCGTACAACGCCTGACAAGTTGGAAATGAAGAAGTATGACCCTGTTGCGCGCAAGCATGTGATCTACAAAGAAGGTAAGATCAAGTAAGTGCAAGGCTTTATAAAAACCCCGGCAGAGCCGGGGTTTTTTTTGCCTTAAATTAGTCGGGAGATAGATGTGCCTGAGTTGCCAGAGGTAGAGACAACGCGCCGCGGTATTGAGCCACATGTCATGGGCCATAAAGTCACCAACGTTATCGTGAGGGATCGGCGTCTGCGCTGGGCGATTCCACCGGGCTTCGAGCAGCAACTCGCGGGTGGGATCGTCACAGGTACGCGGCGCCGGGCAAAGTATTTATTGATGGACTTTGATTCGGGCTGCCTACTCGTGCATTTAGGCATGTCGGGATCGTTACGAATGGTCGCTCCTGAGGAACGACCAAGGAAACATGACCACGTTGATATTGAATTCGATAATGGCTTGATACTTCGATATCACGACCCGAGGCGTTTTGGCAGCATGCATTGGTTGTCGAGTGACTCCCATGCACTGCTTGATCACCTGGGTCCGGAGCCACTCTCAGACGCCTTTGATGGCGAGTACCTCTACCAGCAAGCGCGCAGGCGCAGCAGTGCCGTAAAGCTCTTTATTATGGATGCCAAGATCGTCGTTGGCGTGGGTAACATCTATGCTAACGAGGCCTCTGTTTATGGCCGGTATCCGCCCTGATAGACCGGCGAATAGAGTCAGCAAAGCGCGTTATGAAGCTCTCGCTACGGCGATCAAAGACGTTTTGGCAACCGCCATCGATGTCGGAGGCACCACGTTAAGAGATTTTGTTGGAGGTGATGGCAAGGCTGGCTATTTCGCCCAGAGTCTTCAGGTTTACGGCCGTGGAGGGGAGTCCTGTTATCGCTGCAAGGCTAAACGCCTCAAGGAAATACGACAGTCAAACCGTGCGAGTGTCTTCTGTGTTGCCTGTCAGCGTTAATGGCTGAATTTTTTATTCAGCGCGTCGAGTACAGGCTCAGGTACAAAGTCAGATACATCACCGTTCATTGAGGCAATCTCGCGAACAAGCGACGATGAGATATAAGACAGCGTGTTCGAAGGCGTCAAAAAGAGGCTTTCAAACTCGGGATTCATTGCTCGGTTCATATTTGCCAGCTGGTGCTCATATTCGAAGTCGGCCACCGTTCGGATGCCGCGCAATACGCAGTTGGAATCCTGAGCTTCGACAAACCGAATGGATAAGCCGCTAAACCCTTTGACTTCAATGTTGTCGAGATGGCTCAGCGATGCTTGCGTTAACGCGATGCGTTCTTCTGTAGAGAACAACGGCTGCTTCTTTGAGCTCTCAGCAACGCCAATGACCACGCGGTCGAACAAATTGGAGGCGCGTTCCACTAAGTCCACATGCCCTTTGTGGATGGGGTCAAATGTACCGGGATAGACAACCGTGTTTTTACGCATAGCAAGCATTCCTTACTGATCAAATGAGACTACACAACCCACTCGTGAAGGACAAACTCAACTAGCGGATGCCAACCAAACGCGATATCACTTCACCCGCTGCTTTTTCTTTAATAACGGAAAGGTTGCAAGCTGGCAGTTCGTGGCCTTTGGGCGCCTCTATGTAGATCAGGGTGTCCGGGTGGATGCTGGGGCTTGTCAAAAGCCAATCCAAGGTGCCGGGTAACAGGTGACTCGCGAAAGGCGGGTCTAAAAACACCAGATCGATCGAGTGGTGTAGCGTAATTGCCGAGCCTGAGTCTGCGAGCATCACGGTGGCTCGATCCTCGCAGTTCAGCGCCTGCACGCTCGATCCGAGCGCAGCTTGCACTTGTTTGTTGTTGTCGATGAAACAACAACTTCTGGCGCCTCTCGACAGCGCCTCAAAACCCAATGCCCCCGACCCCGCATAGAGGTCTAGGCAATGTGCGCCGGCTATGTGAGGTGAGAGCCAATTGAATAAGGTCTCACGAACGCGATCTGGCGTAGGCCGCAATCCTTCGATCGAGGGAAACTGGAGTTTTCGTCCTCGCCAATCACCGCCGATAATTCTGACCTGATTGCTGGGCTTAGCGCGATGACTTTTGCTCATGAGTGCATTACCTAATGATAGACTGGCGTAGCATAGCGCTCATTGCCTTTGCTTGTTGAAACAAGGGTTAAATTTGGAATGAAGTGGTTCGGACGTAAGCAAAAAGGCGATCAACAAGATCAAGGTCAGGCTGAAGCAGATGTTTCAGCATCGAGCCAACCTGCAGAGGCCGATGACAAGGCGACTTGGTTTTCGCGGTTAACCTCAGGCCTTGGAAAGACCAGCAAGGCGCTGGTTACCGGTATCGAAGGTGCGCTGGGTGTAAGACCGACCATTGATGATGAGGTCATCGAGGCACTAGAGACCGAGTTGCTCATGGCCGATGTTGGTGTTGCGACGACGCAGACCATCATTGATCGACTGACCGATGCCCATCCGCGGAAATCGGAGGTTAATGTCGAGGCAGTCATGGCAACATTGAAGCAGCTTCTTGTTGCTACTTTGGTTGAGACAGAGTCTGAGCTGGCGCAGCCGGCAGATGGCCCACTAGTGATTTTGGTGGTTGGGGTAAACGGGGCAGGTAAAACAACCACTATTGGCAAAGCTCGCGCATCGTTATCTGTCAGAGGGTAAGTCGGTCATGTTGGCGGCCGGGGATACGTTTAGAGCCGCCGCGGTCGAGCAACTTCAAACCTGGGGCGAGCGAAACAATGTCCCGGTGATTGCGCAGCACACGGGTGCCGACAGCGCATCGGTGTTGTTTGATGCGCTGACTGCGGCTCAGGCGCGCAATGTCGATGTTTTACTCGCTGATACGGCGGGTCGGCTCAACAACAAGGCGCACTTGATGGAGGAGCTAGAGAAAATCGTTCGAGTCATTAAAAAGGCTGATGCAAATGCGCCTCATGAGACGCTGCTCGTTCTCGATGCCGGCACAGGCCAGAATGCCGTAGCGCAGGCACGAGAGTTCGATGCCGCCGTGGGAGTTACGGGGATAGCGCTGACCAAGCTCGATGGAACGGCAAAAGGCGGGGTGGTGTTTGCGATTGGTGAGCAGATAAAACGCCCCATTCGCTTCATTGGAATTGGTGAGGGCGTTGAAGACCTTCGCCCATTTGATGCCGATGAATTTGTCGACGCCCTCTTCACGGCGGCCGAGTAACGCTTATGGATGTCGTCTTTAACCGCGTTGGGAAGCGTTTTGGTCAGCGGGATGCACTGGCTGATCTCAGCTTCGAATTACAAAGTGGTGAGATGGCGTTCCTCACCGGGCATTCGGGTGCGGGAAAAAGCACCTTACTGCGATTGTTACTTCTCCTCGAACGGGCATCATCGGGCGACATCGCCGTCGGTGGCAGACCGCTTTCAAAAATAAAACCCTCAGGTATCGCGAAGTACCGGCGAGATTTTGGTGTTGTCTTTCAGGACCACCAGCTGTTGAGTGACCGATCTGTCTATCACAACGTAGCGCTCCCCCTGGAGATTGCTGGTTTCACACAGCGCGATATTGACCGTCGTGTTCGCGCGGCTCTGGATAAAGTCGGCTTGTTGGATCGGGAGCGGGCTAATCCAGACACGCTTTCGGGCGGTGAGCAGCAGCGTGTAGGCATTGCGCGCGCCGTCGTCGCCCGCCCTAAAATTTTGATTGCCGATGAGCCGACAGGAAACCTCGATCCTCAGTTGTCGGCAGAGATCATGGGCTTGTTTTCAGCATTTAACAGTGTGGGAGTCACGGTGATCGTTGCCAGCCACGATTTGGCACTCATCTCGCGAATGTCTCATCGCATTTTGACCTTAGACAAGGGAAGTTTGATCACGGTTGGCGATTCCCAGCGGGGTAGAGACTGATGTCGAATCAGCAGTCAGCAGCCGGTATTGGCGTGGGTCCCCAACCGCCAATTAGCGCATGGCTCCATCACCATCGTCAGGCGGCGCAGGCCAGTTATGAAAAGCTGTTGCAGGCTCCGATATCGAATTTCCTGACTATTTTAGTCATTGGTGTCGCGCTCGCCTTGCCGCACTTGGGGATATCGATTGCGACAGCTGTACAGGGCCAAATCGAGCAGCTGGATTCGCCTCCCCAACTGTCATTGCTACTCGATGGCACTGTGACCTACGAGGAGGCAGCGCGCATTCGGGAACAGGTAATGCGTAAACCCGGTATCGCTGAGGTTAAATTGGTTGACCGAGATCGCGCGTTGGCCGAGTTCACTGCCGCCACTGGTTTGCAGGATCTCGTTGAGCGATTGAGCAGTAACCCGTTGCCCCATTCGTTGTGGGTATACCCTAAGGCGAATGTGAGGACCGCGGGTTTAGAGCAACTACAAATAGATCTGGGTGCGCTTACCGGGGTTTCACAAGTCATTCTTGATAGCCGTTGGCTCAAGCGGCTGAACGCGTTTACCGACTTACTGCGAACGACGGCTTCTGTTTTATTCCTCGTCATGGCGCTGGGCGTCGTTCTAACCCTGGGTAACACCTTGCGGTTAGGCATTGAAGCGCGTCGAGATGAGATCGTGGTCATCAAGTTAATAGGGGGTGGCAATGCGTTTGCCCGACGTCCTTTTTTGTACACCGGGTTGTTCACTGGTGCGCTTGGAGGAGTGATGGCGAGCTTGCTCAGCGGCCTTGCGCTGATGGCACTCAATGCACCCGTTAACCGCCTTTTCGAACTGTATGATCAGGTTCCTGCCGTACCTTCGCTTGTTCCGTCTGACTTGTTTGTGCTCATTTTGATGGGTGCTGGACTGGGTTTAATCAGCGCATGGTATTCAGCTCAACTCCATCTCACTCGAATTCAGCCGAAGTAGGCTACGCGGAACTTTTCCGCCAATTAGCACTCTCAGATGAAGAGTGCTAAAATCGCACCTCAAGTGAGGAGTTTTGGGTATGACCGAGACAAATACTTCAGTTGCATTGACACCAAACGCCATTTTGAGCATGGCGCCTGGCGCCAATTTAGCAGCCTACGTTCAGACCGTCAGTGCGATTTCCGTGCTGACGCCCGAGCGCGAGCGCGAATTGGCAGAACGTCTATTTTATGAGAACTGCGTTGACTCAGCGCGTGAGTTAGTACTTGCTCACTTGCGCTTCGTGGTTCACGTGGCCCGCAGTTATTCGGGCTATGGTTTGCAAGAGGCTGATCTTATCCAAGAGGGTAATGTCGGTCTTATGAAGGCTGTAAAGCGCTTTGATCCGACCAAAGGCGTGCGGCTGGTTTCGTTTGCTGTGCATTGGATCAAAGCTGAGATGCACGAGTACATTCTTAAGAACTGGCGCATTGTTAAAGTCGCGACGACCAAAGCTCAGCGCAAATTGTTCTTTAATTTGCGAAGCCAAAAGACGGGTACACATTGGTTAACCCATGATGAGACTCTCGCAATTGCGGAGGACTTAGGTGTTGATCCTGCGGAGGTAACTCGGATGGAGAGCCGACTTTCCAGCCGAGATGTCGCGTTTGATCTTCCTGTGGATGCAGATGAAGAGTCTGCGTGGCAGGCGCCTCAGCATTACCTGGAGGATCACTCTGAAGATCCAGCACTGGTCGTTGAAGCAGCAGACTATGTGAGCCACGAGGAAAGCCAGTTGACGCAAGCATTGTCAGCACTCGACTCTCGAAGCAGAGATATTGTTGCGCGGCGATGGCTTGCTGAGCCGAAGGCAACACTTCATGAGCTCGCTGAGGAGTACGGCGTATCCGCTGAGCGAATTCGCCAGCTAGAGAGCAATGCGATGAAAAAGCTCCGTACGGGGATGGTCGCTTAACCCAGCCCTGGCATGCGGTCGTCTTTCATTGTTACTGCCTGCCTGTTGGGCTTGATGGCTGTCGCACTAGGCGCGTTCGGTGCTCATGCACTCTCCACAAGTATTCCTGAATCACGCCAAGCTACTTGGGCGACGGCTGTCGACTATCACATGTTTCATGTTCTGGGGATGTTAGCGCTTGCGGCAGTGTTTCGAGGCGCGCAATCACCCTGGGTAGTGAGAGCACAAACCAGCTTCGTTATTGGCATTGGCCTGTTTTCCGGGAGCTTGTACGCGTTGGTCTTGCTCGATATTCCTGCCTTAGGTGCCGTGACGCCTTTTGGGGGCCTGTGCTTCATGCTGGGTTGGTTGTCCGCCGGTATGGCAGCCGTGACTAGTGGCAGTCCCGGTGATGACTGACTCCGATTTATCACGCCGTATTCGAAGCTTTGTTATTCGAACGGGCCGCATGACGGATAGCCAAAAGGCTGGATGGGATATCGGATTCCCTAAACATGGCTTCACCTTGTCTGATAACCAATTCGATTGGAATTTGAGCTTTGACGTGGCGGGTCCACGAGTGCTGGAAATCGGTTTTGGAATGGGTGACAGTCTTGTTGCCATGGCAGAGCAAAACCCTGAATCGCGGTACCTCGGTATCGAAGTGCATACGCCCGGCGTTGGTAAGCTTTTGGCCGATGTCGAGCGACGCGGCATTCGTAATTTAAAGGTATTTTCTGATGATGCGGTGCAGGTGTTGGAGGATGTCATACCGGTCAACTCGGTTGATCTCATGCAAATCTTTTTTCCCGACCCTTGGCATAAAAAACGGCATCACAAGCGGCGTTTGATTCAGCCTGACTTTGTAAGCCTCGCAGTCTCTAGACTCGCCTCCGGCGGTCATATGCATCTGGCAACAGACTGGGAGCCTTACGCCGAACATATGATGGATGTGCTATCTGCGACGAAGCGCTAGAGAATGTGGCTGGTGACCGACAGTTTTCCCCTCGGCCCGAGTCCCGGCCTGAAACCAAGTTTGAACGCCGAGGCCATCGCCTGGGTCACGGTGTCTGGGACTTACTGTTCACCAAATGCTAAGACGTTGCCAGCAAAAGTGCCGTCTAACAACAGCGCCCTCTACTGAAAGCCCCCTGCTGACAGCCCTCGTGTAGGCGCCAATAAAATGCCTCACCCAGCGCTAAACAAATGCCTCGATGAGCGTATCAAGGTATTGATAACCTCTAGCGGTGGCTTTGAGCTTGGTCGTGTTCTCTTCCATCAGCCCTCGGCGACGCTGCTCCTCCAAATTCTGGCGAACTACTTCTCGCGAGAGTGCAGTCCTCTCCTCAAATAAGGTCGCGTCAACGCCTTCCTTGAGTCGCAGGGCGTTCATCATGAATTCCGCTGGAAGGTCCGATGGCTCAATGGTTCGCAATTGCGGAGAGTGCGGAGCGGTCAGAGGTGTCGCGAATTGTTCAAGGTAATGTTTTGGATGCCGCGTCCGATTGAAACGGTGCACGCCGGTCGCGTCAGTCACTTTGCCATGCGCGCCCGCGCCGATCGCTAGATAGTCACCAAATTGCCAGTAATTAAGGTTATGAATGGATCTCTGTCCCGAGGCACTCCACGCCGAGACTTCGTATTGTGCTATTCCTGCAGCATTGAATAGCGCCTCAGCCTTTTGCTGCATGGGCTCAATTAGGTCGTCTGTCGGCAATAAAGGTGGCGCTGACCAAAACGCGGTGTTGCGTTCAATGGTGAGCTGGTACCACGAGAAGTGATCGATTCCGTGCTCAATCCCGGTGCTAATGTCTTCCAGCCCGTCTTCTATCGTTTGGTCGGGGAGGCCATACATCAAGTCGATATTCAGCCGATCAAAGCCCGCCGCTCGTGCCAACGCTATCGCCTTGATGGCCTCATCTCCCGAATGAATTCGTCCGAGCCTAGATAAGTGCCGCTTTTAAAACTTTGTACCCCGATACTGAGACGGTTAACGCCGGCGTGTCGGTAGGCGTCATACTTTCGGGCTTCTGCGCTACCCGGATTGCTTTCAAGTGTGATCTCGCAGTTCTCTGCTAACCGGAGTCGCTGCTGGATACCCTCTAGAATCCGCTGAATGGCATCACCTGAGAACAGGCTGGGTGTACCACCCCCGAAAAAGATAGAAACCAGCTCCCGACCCCCGGCCCAGCCAAGTTGCTGATCTAAGTCGTTAAGAAGTGCGTCGACGTAGGGGTTCTCAAGTGAAGGATCAAAGTTCTCATGAGAATTGAAGTCGCAGTAAGGACACTTGCGTTCACACCAAGGAATATGGACGTATAACGCTAGGGGTATGTGCTTAATCACCGAGCTTGCTTGAGTAGCGGCTCAAGTGCCTTGAGCGCCTTGGCGCGGTGACTGACGCGCTGCTTGTCTTCACGGGCCATTTCGGCCGCGGTCGTTGTCGTGTCATTCGGAATAAACAGGGGGTCATAACCGAATCCACCGTCGCCTTTCGGTGACAACCCAATGCTGCCATGCCATCGCCCCTCGGCAATGGTTGGCATGGGATCTGTTGCTGACTTTACGACAGCGATAACCGCCACATAAAAGGCGGCACGGTCCTCGGCTTCCAAGCCCTTCATTTCGTCCAGAAGCTTGGTGTTGTTAGCGCTGTCACCAAGGCCGGAATAGCGGGCCGAGTAAATGCCCGGCGCACCGCCTAGGGCCGGGACGACGAGACCCGAGTCGTCTGCAATTGCCGGTAAGCCTGTGGCTTCTGATGCATGCCGCGCCTTGATCAGGGCATTTTCAATGAACGACAAGCCTGTCTCATCGGCATCAGTGACACCGTAGTCTCGCTGTGGCGCTACCGTGAGGCCCATATGGTGAAATAGCTCAGAGAATTCGCTGAGCTTTCCTGCGTTATTGCTCGCTAAAACGAACGGCACGCAGCGTCACTCCTGACGCCACAATTGCGTTTTGAAGGTGTAGCTGTAGGTCTTATCGGACCCTTCGGGCGTGAAATCAAATTCAAAAAAGCGGTACTCCCGATCTAGAAACTCAAACGGAACGAGGTAGTAGGTAGCCCGCCCTTCTCGCACCTCTTTTATTTTCATGTCTCCGCCTGTAATGAGATCCCAGGTTCGTCCGGAAATCTCCATGGGTCGCCCCTCGACATCACCCGCATCAGCATCCCTAACGCTCAGGGTTAGCATGGCTTTGTCTTTGCCTCTTGGGATGCCGAATTGAGCGGCAATATCGGCCGTTAAAAAGGTGCTGTAGACAATGCTGTAATGCAATTCGAATTCATCAAATCGCTCTGATTGTTGAGCGCTTGCCAGTGTCGCCCAAAGCAGGCAGCAGACTGCGAAAAGGTATTTCATCGTCGGGTGATCCTGTAACTCGCAGATTTCGCGAACAGATTGGGCCAAAGCTGAGCTAACAGTCCCACACGCGAAGACATGCGGCGCTCTACGACAACGATATTGAGGTCTTTACAGAGCGCTTCAAAGTCGGCGACCGTGCAAAAGTGGATATTGGGCGTATCAAACCAGCTGTAGGGAAGTGCCTTGGTCTTTGGCATCCGTCCATTTAGCAGAAGTGACAGCCGAGATCGCCAGTGCCCAAAGTTAGGAAAGGTCACTATCGCCTCGTTGCCAATGCTGACAATTCGCTCGAGCACGGCGTGGGGTCGCTCGAGCACCTGAAGCGAGTAGGCAATAATCACCGCGTCAAAACGGCTGCCTTCAAAGTTCTGCAAGCCATCTTCCATGTCCTGCTGGACGACGCACAGTCCCTTGCTAACAGCGGCAATAATATTCGCAGGGTCAATATCGACTCCCAGGCCCTCAACGCGTTTCTCGGCCTGTAATCGATGCAGTAGCTCCCCGTCGCCACAGCCGAGATCAAGGACCTTGCCGCCCTCAGGTACCCAGGACACGATGGTGTCGATATCACCACGTTGCATCATGCGGCTACCCGTCCCATCCACGCACTGAATAGAGCGAGATAGTTCGCATCGTCCAAGAGGAAGGCGTCATGACCTGCATCAGATTCGATATCCGAGTAGGTCACTCGTTTCTCTGCTGACAGCAACGCGTTGGCCATCTCTTGGGAGCGCGATGGTGCAAAACGCCAGTCAGAACTGAACGAGATAATTAAAAACTCGGCGCTGGCGTCTCTCAGGGCTTCGGTTAAATTTCCTTGACCGCGTGCTGACAGATCAAATCGATCCAGCGCCCGCGTCATCAATACATAGGTATTGGCGTCAAAGCGACCGACAAACTGACTCCCTTGATACCGAAGGTAGCTCTCAACCTGAAAAATGGGTTCCTCATCGTCCTTGGGGTCAAAACTTCCCTGTCGCAATTCACGCCCGAAGCGATCGGTCATCTTGTCGGCGGACATATAGGTGAGGTGACCCACCATACGCGCCAGTGCCATGCCCTGCGCCGGGTTAGAAGCGGCCTCCAGGTAATTTCCATCGTGCCACTCAGGGTCTGAAAATATTGCCTGTCGAGCAATCTCATTAAACGCGATGTTCTGTGCTGCTAAGACCTGGTGCGGCCGCAATAGCGACACAATGCGATACCCAGTCTGGATACCGGACCGACCATTCCAGCGCCTGCATACCACCTAAACTGCCGCCAATGACCGCCGCCCAGTGCTGAATATTCAGGTGCTCAGCCAGCCGTTTCTGAGTTTCCACCCAGTCTGCCACGGTGACTTGGGGGAAGTGAGATCCCCAGGGCTCTCCTGTCGCCTCGCATAGGCTGTTGGGTCCGGTGGAGCCATCGCAGCCACCAATGTTATTGGGGCACACCACAAAGAAGCGATTGGTATCAATGGGTTTGCCCGGACCAATCACAGTGTCCCACCAGCCTGGCTTGGTGTCGTTTTCGGAGTGAAAGCCTGCCGCGTGGTGGTTTCCTGAAAGCGCGTGGCATACCAGCACGGCGTTGCTTCCGTCAGCGCGAAGCTCGCCGTAGGTTTCGTAGATGAGCTCGAACCCATTAAGTACTTCACCGGATTCGAGATACAGGGCCTCGGGGAAGTGCGCACGCTGCGGGCTCACTATGCCGACACTGTAGTCTGAGGTGATTTGCGTCATCGCCACTAGATTCCGATGACGAATCGCGGCATTCCCACGGCAACTGCCATGTGCCCAAGCGAAACTCGTATGACGTTGAGCGCTATAAATAAAATAATCGGCGAGAAATCCAGCCCCCCATGGGTGGTAAAACCTGTCTTAATGGCGCCATGACAGGCTCGGTAAGCTCCCAAATAAACTCAACGGCGGGATGTGAGCTTTGCGGAGCTAAGAAACTCACGACGATCATCGCAATGACACTGTAGAAGATGATGCTGACCAACAGTCCTGCAGCGCCGAGTGCGCTCCAGATGAGTGCTTGCAGGACATTGAAGGCATCCAATTGACCCACCAGTCCGAGCATCAGCGCGATAAACACCATTTGTATCAGTATCAGTGCGAGCAGCGCGCCAGGGCTGAATCGATTGCCGCTTGGCAATAGGCGTGACAGGGGCAGCACAATGACATTAGTCACGCGCCTGAGTGTCATTGATATGGGGTTGTAACCACTCACCCCGCACAGCTGAGCAAGGAATCGCACAGCGATGAGGAGCATGGCAAGGCTGAAGAGTGGCTGAACGATGGTCATGCCGATATCGGTTAATGCACTGTTCATGCACCAAACTCCTTACTTAGTTCCACCGAGCGACGGGCAGCTGCCTGTGTTGCCTGCGCTACCATGCCTCGAATATCCGATGCCTCAAAGGCCTGAATGGCTTGCTCGGTGGTACCCCCCGGACTCGTGACATTCTTGCGCAGTGTCGCTGCATCCTCGCTACTGAGACTGGCAAGCCGCGAAGCGCCTAACGCGGTTTGAAGGGCGAGTTTACGAGCACTCTCACCGTTCATACCGAGGGCAATGGCAGCGTCTGTGAGACTTTCAATAAACAGGAAGAAATATGCCGGCCCGCTGCCAGATATGGCCGTTATGACATCAAGGTCAGACTCGCTTTCTACCCAGACACACTGCCCCACACTCGACATGACTCGTTCTGCGAGTGCTTTGCTCTCGGTCGAACTCGTCTCTGTGTTGGCGTAAAGCCCTGTCATCCCTTCTCCCACGAGTGCGGGGGTATTGGGCATGCAGCGAATGATGCGCCCGGCATCTGAAAGGCCCAACAACGCAGCCAGCGATTCAGCATTGATACCAGCAACGATCGATAGAACTAACGAGTGAGTCCCCAGCTGTCCCGCCAGGGGTTGCAGCGCGGCTTTGGTAATTTGCGGCTTGATGGCAAGCACGATCAAGTCAGTCAACAGCACCTCGCCCGGGGCACTATCGAATACGCGTTCGATACCCGCTTGACGTGCGTTGTCTTGCGCCGCGACCGAGGGGTCTACCACCGAGAGGTTGGTGGCACTGAATCCACTGTCGAGCAGCCCACCATAAATGGCACGGGCCATATTGCCACCACCGATAAAGGTAACCGTAGGTTGAGTCACGCGCTGTATCCCCTGAAGTCGTTCCTAAGTATACCGCGCGCCGAAGATATCTGTGCCAATTCGGACCATCGTTGATCCCTCGGCGATCGCGGCTTCCATATCAGCCGACATTCCCATCGATAGCTCCGTCATTTCTAAGGGCAAGCCCTCTGTCTTAAGAAGTTCGGCGATTCGTCCAAACTGCTCGCGTTGGCGAGAGAGTTCTGAGCACGGGGCGGGAATGGCCATGATCCCCCGAAGATCGAGTCGATCGAAGTTATGAACAGCAGTTGCCAGCTCCAATAGTTCATCGCTTGAGACAACGCCAGATTTACTCGCTTCAAATGGCATATTCACCTGAATGCAGACCTTGAGCGGTGCTCTCTCTTCGGGCCTTTGTGCGTTTAACCGCTGTGCAATTTTCAGCCTGTCTACAGAGTGGATCCAATCGAAATGTTCCGCGACCTGTCGCGTTTTATTCGATTGTAATGGGCCTAGAAAATGCCAGGTAATGTCCAGATCGCTGCATTGGATGCACTTTATCGACCGCCTCTGTGACATAGTTTTCACCGAAATCCGAAATGCCGGCATGAAATGCTGCTCGGACGTCCTCGACCGGTTTTGTTTTACTCACGGCGATCAAACGAATGTCACCTGCCACCCGATTTACCGCGTCTGCAGCGGAGGATATTCGGCTTTTGACCTGTGATATGTTGCTATGTAATTCAGTGTGATCCATGGTTGTATTTTACGTGGGTGTTTCCCCTGCAGAAACCACATAATTAGGGTGGCTTTCGTGAGGATGGATGTATTCATGACCATATGGACATAACCAACCGTTCACAGCACAGCAGAATGGCTGTTTTGCATTTATCTGCTAGCCAGCGCTGATGGTGTTGTCAGGTGTGTCAAAATGATCGCTCACTAAACGTTGAGACTCCCTGAGGATTTTTATCGATCAATATTGGCTGAGCTGATTCTGCTCTGTAACCAGCTTTCCAGGATGATTGATGCCGAAAGGTCGTCAACAGGGTGATGCCGCCTCTCACGCTTCCCGCGCCCGAGACTTAGCCTCTTTTGAACTATAGCGCTCGTCATGCAGCAAAACATCAATTTGCAGTCGTTCATTCAATTGTCGTGCAAAGCGAGAGGCTCTCTTGGAAAGCTCTGTAGCCTGCCCTGACTCATCAATTGGGTTGCCAACTACGAGAGCATTAGGTTGCCATTCTTCCATCAGCGCAACGACGGTACCCCAATTTGGCTTTCCGTTAACGGCCGACAGAATCGTGAGTGGGCGGGCCTCGTTTGTCAGGGTGTTTCCGACTGCGACACCAATATTCGACAAGGCCGAAGTCAAAGCATAAGGAGTGTCGAGACAGAGCTCATTTAGCTGTGACCTGCTTGCTGCGTCAGTAGGTTAATATCAATGCCAAGCAACCTTCCAGCATCGGCGAACTTATCTGTCACCTGAGTATTGAAAAGGACATCTTGGTTTGCCGGCGTGGTAAGCCAGCTATTCTCTGCAATCTCCTGCTCGAGTTGCCCAGCAGACCAGCCTGCGTAGCCCAGTGTCACCACATGCTGATCAGGACCCGTTCCTGAGGCAATATCAACCAGCACATCTTTTGATGTTGTTAGCCAGACTTCATCATTTACCTTCAGCGTCGCGTCGTAGGTGACGCCCGGCGAATGAAGAACGAACCCCCGGTCCACTTTCACCGGGCCTCCCGCCAAAACGGCAACCTCATCGTGACTCAGTAGCGGCTGGATGTTTAGGTGCTCGAAAATATCGGCAAGCTGAAGATCTAATGGTTTGTTTATCACTATGCCCATCGCACCCGCTTCGCCGTGCTCACAAATGTAGGTGACTGTGCTTTTGAAAAAGCCAGATTCGATGACGGGCGTTGCAATTAAAAACTGTCCTCTCAGCGAGTCGGTGGTTCGTTGGACATCCATCGTAATAAAACTTTTTTTCCTCAAGGGCGAAATTGCCACGTTCTGACGATCTCTAGTTTATCGACTTGCGCGCTCAAAGCAAAGGGGGGTGGGCATCCTGCGGATAAGGCGATCCGCATCCGCGTGCTGGACCGTTCTTATCGCACCTCGATCCAAGATGGTGAAAACCAGACGATGCAAGCCGACCGTATTTTGCGATTTCCAACCGCTATCGATGTCTGGCGCTTCGGTTTTCATCAGATGCCTGTTGTTCTCGCCTCCACCAGGTTGATTCTCGAACAGCGGTGGTTGAAATTACCGTAACCGCTATCGACTGGGGCGCGATGGCTGAGCCAATGCATTCCGTGCCGTTTGCCACTGGCATATTGCCAGAAACGTCATAGTTAACGTCCACGCGACTCCGAGACTTCTCGCTCGATACACGCGATGAGCTGCTCAGCGATTTGTGTGTTCTTCGCTCGGTCGATTTCGCGCATGCAGGTTGGGCTGGTGACATTGATCTCGGTGAGATAGTCGCCAATGATATCGAGGCCTACAAACAGTAATCCTTTCTCGCGAAGCGTCGGCCCTACCTGTTCGGCAATCCAGCGATCGCGATCTGACAGCGGTTGCACGATACCAGAGCCCCCGGCGGCAAGGTTGCCTCGGTTTTCGCCGGCCATCGGAAGTCGCGCGAGGCAGAAGGGAACCGCTTCACCGTTAATCATCAACACGCGCTTGTCACCGTCTTTGATCGCAGGCAGGTATTGCTGCGCCATGATGGTGACACCACCATTATCAGTCAGTGTCTCCAGAATAACGTTGAGGTTTGGGTCGTTTTCTTTGACACGAAAAATGGACTGTCCACCCATGCCGTCAAGAGGCTTGAAAATGACATCGCCGTGCTCAGCGTGAAAGGCCTTAAGAGCAGTGGGATCTCGGGATACCAATAAGGGTGGGCAGCACTCCGGGAATTGCGTCGCAAACAGCTTCTCATTGCAGTCCCGCAGACTCGCGCATCGGTTGACGATTAGCGTGCCGCGTCGTTCAGCATCCTCAAGTAGCTGAGTTGTGTAGAAAAACTCCATGTCAAAGGGCGGGTCTTTGCGCATCAGAACCACATCAAGCGTCGATAGCGATGCGTCGTAACGTTCGCCCATTGCGTACCAAGCGGTGTCGTCGTCATAAACCGTCAGTGGTCGCAGCGAGGCCATAGTTTCACCATTCCTCACGCTGAGATCAGCTTGTTCAAGGTAGGTGAGTTGGTGACCAGCAGCACTCGCCGCTCGAAGCAAGCCCAGCGTTGTGTCTTTCTTTGTATTGATGGTGGCGATGGGGTCCATTAAAACCCCGATACGTAAAGCCATGCTGATTTCACTCACGAATGATGTTTGCTCTCGAGATTCTGATTCGAGGGCGGTTACGGTTCAAGCGTTTATATCGCCCCAACGCGCGCCGAGGACGCTGAGGGCGACCAGTGGCGCTGTCTCGGTTCTCAATACACGGGGACCCAGCCGCATGGCAGAAAAGCCATTCTCCGATGCCAGCGTCAGCTCCGAGGGCGCCAGGCCACCCTCCGGCCCAATGAGCAGGGCAATGCTTGCGGGTTGATCATGCAATGCATTGGGTGTTGCCTCCGGGTCCAACACCAACTTGCAGTCAGCCTCGACGTCAGACAGCCACGGGGACAGAGCTATTGGCTCTTGTACGTTGGGAACAACGGCACGACCGCTTTGCTCACAGGCGCTGATGACTATTTGCTGCCAGTGCTCCTGCTTCTTTTGCCAACGCTCGGGCGACAGACGTACATCAACGCGCTGGCTCAGGATGGGCACGATGGAGGTAACGCCCAGCTCGGTAGCCTTCTTAATGGCCCACTCAAAGCGATCGCCTTTGGATACAGCTAAGGCCAGACAGGTGTTCAATGACGACTCAGTGTCTGCCGGCTCGATGCTATCGATGAGTACCGATACCTGATGTTTGGTAGCGGAGACGATGGCACCTTGATAGTTGTTGCCATCCCCGTTGAATACAGAGAGACGATCACCCGTTTTTACTCGTAATACCCGGGCAAGGTGATGACTAGCACGCTCATCAAGATCGCACTGCTCGTCAACCGTTAGGGGTAGTGATGAATAAACTCGGTAGCTGCGCATAGTGCGGAAGCTTAACAGCTACCGAGTTCGAAGGTTTAGTACTTGTAGCTGTCGTTCTTGAAGGGGCCGTCGACGCTGACACCAATGTAATCACCTTGCTGATCAGTCAGCTTGGTCATAACCCCATCAAACCCTTCTACCATGAGCGCTGCTACTTGCTCATCTAAATGCTTAGGCAGCACCTCCACGGTGATAGCGGCGGCCCTGTCAGACGCAGGAAGATCGGCGAAGCGCTTTGCGTACAAGTGAATCTGAGCGAGCACCTGATTAGCGAACGAGCCGTCCATAATGCGCGAGGGGTGACCTGTCGCATTACCCAGGTTCACAAGACGACCTTCAGCGAGCAGCAGCAGGTGGTCATTGGTATCGCGATCACGATAGATCTTATGTACCTGAGGCTTGACCTCTTCCCACTCCCAGTTCTCGCGCATGTAAGCCGTATCGATTTCATTATCGAAGTGGCCGATGTTACACACGACCGCACCAGACTTGAGTGCGCGCAGCATCGCCGCATTACAGACATCAACATTGCCTGTTGCGGAACACAAGAGATCTGTCTGTCCCAGCAATTGGGTGTCAATGCACGCATCGGTGCCGTCGTTAACACCATTAATGAACGGTGAGACAACTTCGTAGCCATCCATGCAGGCTTGCATGGCGCAAATAGGATCGCACTCGGTCACGCGGACAATCATGCCCTCTTGGCGAAGCGATTGCGCTGACCCCTTGCCTACGTCTCCGTAGCCCAGGACCAAGGCGCGCTTACCAGCCAGTAAGTGGTCGAGGCCACGCTTGATCGCATCATTCAAACTATGGCGGCAGCCGTATTTGTTGTCATTTTTTGACTTTGTGACGGCGTCGTTGACATTGATCGCTGGCACTTTGAGTGACCCATCCTCGAGCATGTCATACAGTCGATGAACGCCTGTGGTTGTCTCTTCGGTGATGCCATGAATTCGCTCGAGCATCTCTGGGTATTTCTCGTGAAGCATGGCGGTCAAGTCGCCACCATCGTCGAGAATCATGTTCGCTTCCCAGGGCTTGCCGTCTTGCAGAATGGTCTGCTCGATACACCACTCGTACTCTGGCTCTGTCTCGCCCTTCCATGCGAAGACAGGAATACCCCGAGCAGCAATTGCGGCGGCGGCATGATCCTGAGTTGAGAAAATGTTGCAGCTTGACCAGCGGACTTCGGCACCCAAATCAACCAGTGTCTCAATCAGCACGCCTGTTTGAATGGTCATGTGGATGCAGCCGAGAATCTTCGCTCCTGCAAGCGGCTGCTCATCACGTAAACGCTCGCGCAGTGTCATCAGTGCGGGCATCTCGGTCTCTGCAATCGCCAACTCACGGCGGCCCCATTCGGCGAGCGTGATGTCAGCGACTTTGTAGTCAGAAAAGGTTGCTAAATCGATGGCAGTGGTCATAAAAACCTCCTTAAAGCCGTAATTACTTAAAGTCCCGCCGCAGCGCGCAGTGCATCGGCTTTGTCTGTTCGCTCCCAAGTGAAGTCCGCTTGCTCGCGGCCGAAGTGGCCATAGGCAGCAGTGGGGCGATAGATGGGTCGTTTCAGGTCGAGCATATTGATAAGACCTTTTGGTCGAAGATCAAAGTGCGTTCTTACCAGATCGATGATTGTGCTTTCGGCGACCTTAGCTGTGCCGAAGGTATCGATTGAAATAGATGTAGGTTCCGCAACACCAATGGCGTAGGAAACCTGAATTTCGCAGCGATCAGCAAGACCTGCAGCCACGATGTTTTTAGCGACGTACCGGCCTGCGTAGGCAGCGGATCGGTCGACTTTGGAGGGGTCCTTGCCGGAGAAGGCACCGCCACCATGGCGCGCCATGCCGCCATAGGTGTCGACAATAATCTTTCGTCCTGTGAGTCCGCAGTCGCCCATTGGGCCACCAATAATGAACTGACCGGTGGGATTGATGTGATATTTGGTGTCGTCAGAGAGCCATTCACTGGGAAGCACTGCCTCAATTATCTCGCGCTTTACAAATTCTCTCAGCGCTTCCTGCTCAATGTCGGCCGAGTGTTGCGTCGATAGAACGACTGCGTCAACCGCGACGGGCTTGCCGTCCTCGTAGCGCACTGAAATCTGACTTTTCGCATCAGGGCGCAAGAAGTCGGCAGCACCAGAGCGGCGGAGCTCAGCTTGTTTTTCAAC
Organism: Halieaceae bacterium; assembly: GCA_038143085.1. Lineage (GTDB taxonomy): Bacteria > Pseudomonadota > Gammaproteobacteria > Pseudomonadales > Halieaceae > Luminiphilus. The sequence goes on along the minus strand of JAYQLG010000002.1, from coordinate 341,817 downwards.
CAAGCGATGCGAGTAGTAAATCGGCGCTGGCATCAATGTATCGGTTTCGTTGGCTGCGTAGCCAAACATGAGGCCTTGGTCACCCGCGCCCTGACTAGCCTCGTCGGCCTCGTGGGTTCCCATCGCAATATCCGCAGATTGAAGGCCAATTGCGTTAATCACGGCACAGGTATTGCCGTCAAAACATACGTCCGAACTGTGGTACCCGATATCGCATATAACGCTGCGCACCGCGCTTTCAATTTCGCCTGGCGTCACAGTCGCTGAGGACGTGACTTCACCAGCCACAACAGCCATACCGGTTTTCACCAGCGTCTCCACAGCGACCCGCGCGTTTGGATCCTTTGCCAGGTAGAGGTCGAGGATGGCATCTGATACTTGGTCAGATACTTTATCCGGATGTCCTTCTGACACCGACTCCGAAGTAAATAATGCGTACGAACTCACAGGTAAATCCCCCGATTTGTTTTCGACGCATCATATAAAGATATCTTTATATGTCAATGTTTGATCATTTGAGTTTTTTACAAAACTCGGACAACTCCAGAGTCATTGGCGATGAGTAGGACATCGGCAGGCCGGTGCGCAAAGATGCCGTTGCAGACGACGCCAGTCATATTGTTGATCACGGATTCGAGTTCGAGCGGGTCGGTGATAGTGAGTCCGTGAACATCGAGGATGATATTCCCATTGTCGGTTACTACACCCTCACGCCACACGGCATCGCCTCCCAGGCCATTAAGTGCGTCGCGGACCAAGGTGCGCGCCATGGGAATTACTTCAACCGGCAAGGGGAACCTACCTAAGGTCGTCACCATTTTGCTGCTGTCTGCAATGCAAATGAATTCGGTGGCTTTTGCGGCTGCGATCTTCTCGCGCGTGAGAGCGGCGCCACCGCCTTTAATAAGAAAGCCGTCTTGCGTGGCTTCGTCGGCGCCATCGACATAGACATCGACACGATCGACAGCATTCAAGTCCTGCACCTCGAAACCTAGCTCAAGCAACAGGGCCGATGAGCGCTCAGAGCTTGAGACTGTGGTCTTTATTCTGTCGCGTAATTGCGGCAACTCGGCGATGAAGCACTCGGCCGTACTACCAGTGCCAATGCCGAGAATAATATCGTCGCCCTGATGGCTGTCGACTCGCTTGATGGCTTCTTTGGCTACTGCCTGCTTGAGCGCGTGCGCGTCCATGATGGTTCCTTTTTTACAGTATGTGGTTGTGCCTCACCCGATGGAGAACACCTTGCCTGGATTGAGAATACCGTCCGGATCAAAAATCGCCTTGATCGCGCGCATGGCATCGATTTCTGAGTCAGATTTGCTGTAGCCGAGATAAGGCGCTTTGAGTGTGCCAACACCATGCTCGGCCGACACACTGCCCCCGAGCGTTTTTATCGCATCGAAGATAGCCGTAGAGACGTCATTGCATCGCGCTTTGAACTCCTCAATCTGCAGGTTCTCGGGCTTCAAAATATTCAGATGAAGATTGCCGTCACCAATATGGCCGTACCAAACCACTTCCCAGTCGGGATAGTTCTCGTGAACCACCTCGTCGACGGCCGCCAGCAGTTCAGGAACCTTCGATACGGTCGAAGAGATATCATTCTTGTAAGGCGTCCATTTCGAAATGGTTTCTGATATGTCTTCGCGAAGCCGCCACAACGCTCGAGCTTGAGCCACACTTTGACTCATCACTGCATCGACCACCCAGCCCTCTTCCATGCACTGCTCTACCGCTTCGAAGACATGCGCATCGGTCATGTCATTCTCGCGCTCGAACTCGACCAAGGCATAGAAAGGCGTGCGAGTCTCGAACGGGCGTGCGACCCCCGCATGGTCAACCACCTTTGAGACCGCAAGCTCTGAGAAAAACTCATAGGCCAGTAATGGCGTTGTTGATTGAATGCGATCTAACACGGCCATGATCGCGCTCATATCGCTTAGGCCCAACACCAAAACGGTGGGGTCTTTGGGTGGCGCCGTGAGCCTAAGGGTCGCCTCTGTAATAAAGCCGAGAATGCCCTCCGATCCGATAAACAGGTGGCGAAAGTCGAGGCCGGTATTGTTTTTCATCAGGCCTTTGTTGAGCTCGAGCACCTCAGCTTTGCCGGTTACTACAGTTAAGCCAGCAACCCACTCGCGGGTCATGCCGTAACGAATGACATTGATACCGCCGGCATTGGTTGCGATGTTGCCACCGATTTGGCTTGAGCCACTTGATGCAAAGTCGACCGGATAAAACAGATCTGCGTCTTTAGCGACCTGCTGTACGTTTTGGGTGATGGCTCCGGCGCCTACGGTCACAGTGCGGTCCGTCAGATTAACAGGCGAGATGGCGTTCATCTTATCCATCGACACTACAACCTCGCCGTTTGCGGCGCAGGCACCACCGCTCAGGCCTGTTCGACCGCCCGACGGGACGAGCGCGAATTGATAGCGTCGAGCACATTCGACGATGGCCACCACGTCGGTAGTCTTTCGGGGAAATACAATGGCTGTCGGAGCCGGTGTTGTAAATCGGGTCCAGTCCTGACCGTAGGTCTCGAGTGATGCGGGGTCGACAGCCACCTGCTCCGGAGTCAGCACCTTGTTCAACTCCTGAATAATGTTTATCGACGATCCGGTCACACTGAACTCCATAAAGACAATGGCCGTAATGTTACCATCCGCGCCCCAAGCCATGACACCAAGTCAGAGACTCGATGAAACAACAATCGTTACAAAAGTCCAAAATTAAATTCTTACTGCTTGAAGGCATTCACCCAAGTGCGATTGATGCATTGGCGAAGGCGGGTTACGACAACGTCGTGTGCTACCCAAAGGCGCTTCCTACTGAGGAGCTGATGGCAGAGATCAAAGACGCTCACTTTGTGGGCATTCGATCTCGGACCCAGCTGAGTGCCGAGGTGATCGAGGCAGCGCCGCGTCTTGTGGCGATTGGTTGCTTTTGTATTGGTACAAACCAGGTCGACTTGGAAGCGGCCTCCCGCAACGGTATTCCCGTGTTCAATGCACCCTTCTCAAATACGCGAAGTGTGGCAGAGCTGGTGATGGCGGAGGTCATTCTTTTATTGCGAGGGGTGCCACAGCGAAGTGCTGCTGCCCACAGAGGTGAGTGGCAAAAAACCGCCGAGGGTTCACATGAGTGTCGCGGTAAGACGCTCGGTATTATTGGTTACGGAAATATCGGTATGCAGCTCGGCGTAATCGCCGAAGGCCTCGGTATGAAGGTGATCTACTTTGATGTTGAGTCAAAGCTCCCGCTGGGAAATGCGCAACCCAAGGCAACCCTGTCCAGTCTTCTGGAGGATGCTCATGTCGTGAGCTTGCACGTGCCGCAGCACGCCAGCACGGAGCTGTTGATGGGCAGTGACGAAATAGCGCAGTTGCGACAGGGCGCCATGCTCATTAACGCTTCACGCGGCAATGTGGTCGATCTAGACGCCTTGGCCGAGGCACTCCGATCTGGACACATTGGCGGCGCAGCGATTGATGTGTTTCCGGTGGAGCCGCGCTCGAACAATGATGAATTTCTTTCGCCACTTCGAGGCCTCGATCAATGCATCCTGACGCCCCACATCGGTGGCTCAACCGAGGAAGCCCAAGAGAATATTGGTGTGGAGGTGGCGGAAAAGCTGACGCGTTACAGCGATAACGGAACAACAACGTCGGCAGTAAACTTCCCTGAGGTAGCCCTACCCGCGCACGATGGTAAGCATCGATTACTTCACGTTCATCAGAATATTCCCGGCGTTATGAGTGCGATCAACCAGGTGTTCAGTGAGAACAACGTGAACGTCAGCGGCCAGTATCTTCAAACCATGGGTGACACGGGTTATGTGGTCATTGACATCGAGGCTGATTATTCGAAAGCCTTAATTACGAGCCTGACGGCGATCGAAGGGACCTTACGAACACGGGTACTCTTTTAGTTTTTTTGGGTCTCGCGTTTTATGGCGTCTGACTTCAGAGCGCGCGGGTTCATTTCACCTCATTCGAAGTAAAAGTTTGCAAGAAAAATTGGCGAGCGCGCGAACTTTGATGGCTATTCCGTGCGATCATTAGCGCCGCTCACTCGCAACCCAATTGAGGACCTCGTTTTGCAGGAAGTTAATGGCTCAACCGTAACTCGACAGCACGCAGCAAACGCCATCAGAGCGCTCTCCATGGATGCTGTTCAGAAAGCTAATACAGGACACCCTGGCGCCCCCATGGGGATGGCGGACATTGCTGAAGTCCTGTGGACCAGGTACCTGAAATACAATCCCGCCAATCCTCATTGGTCAGATAGGGATCGCTTCGTGCTCTCCAACGGGCATGGCTCTATGCTGATTTATTCGCTGTTGCACCTCACGGGTTTTGATCTGTCGATAGATGACATCAAAGACTTCCGTCAGTTGCATAGCAAGACACCGGGTCACCCCGAGTATGGCTATACGCCGGGTGTTGAAACCACCACCGGGCCATTGGGTCAGGGCCTCGCCAACGCCGTTGGTATGGCGGTTGCAGAAAAGCTTATGGCCGCCCGCTTCAACAAAGAAGGTCACCAGATTGTCGATCATCGCACCTGGTGTTTTGTTGGAGACGGTTGCTTGATGGAGGGCATCAGTCACGAGGCCTGTTCACTCGCGGGTACCCTAGGTTTAGGGAAGCTCAACGTCGTTTATGACGACAACGGGATCTCAATCGATGGAGAAATCGAAGGCTGGTTTACCGACGACACACCCGCACGATTTGAAGCCTACGGTTGGCATGTGGTTCGCGACGTTGATGGGCACGATCCGGATGCAGTTGCAGCTGCTTTTGACGAGGCAGTTGGTGAAACGTCACGCCCTTCTATCATTTGCTGTAAGACAACGATCGGTAAAGGCAGTCCCAACAAGGAAGGCAAAGAGTCCTGTCACGGAGCCCCTTTGGGTGCGGATGAAATCGCTCTGACGCGTGAGGCTTTGGGCTGGGCCCATGACCCATTCGTTGTGCCCGACGATGTTTATGCGCACTGGGATGCACGTACTTCTGGTGCACAGGCTGAGGCTGCGTGGCAGTCCCAGTTTGATGCTTACAAAAATGATTGCCCCGAGCTTGCTGACGAGTTTCAGCGGCGGATGGCGGGCGAATTACCGGCAGAGTTTTTGACCGGTGTCGATGATTTCATCGCACAGTGTGTTGCGAACGAGTCTGATGTTGCGTCACGCAAGGCCTCACAGCAGGCGATTGCAGCGATTGCACCGAAATTACCCGAGTTACTTGGCGGCAGCGCGGATTTGGCGGGGTCGAACCTCACTTTGTGGCCCGGTGCCACGGGCGCCGATGCATCGAACGCCGAGGGCAACTACATTTATTATGGCGTCCGCGAATTCGCCATGGCAGCCATGATGAACGGCATTGCATTGCACGGCGGGTTCATTCCCTACGGTGGTACCTTCCTTATCTTCATGGAGTACGCGCGAAATGCGGTTCGCATGGCGGCGCTCATGAAACAGCGCGCTATTTACGTCTTTACCCATGACTCGGTGGGCTTGGGTGAGGACGGTCCAACGCATCAGCCGGTAGAGCAATTAACGGCGATGCGATCAACGCCCAATCTAGATACCTGGCGCCCCTGCGACGCGGTTGAGTCAGCTATTGCATGGAAGCAGGCGATCCTGCGAAGCGATGGCCCCTCAGCCTTGGTGTTTTCTCGTCAAACCCTGCCGCATCAGGTCGGGGCAGCTGAGCGCGTTTCCGATGTCGCGCGTGGCGCTTATATCCTGCGAGAAGAACAGGGCGAGCTCGAGGCAGTCATCATCGCGACCGGTTCGGAAGTTGCACTTGCGATAGAGGCGGCTGAGAAGCTGTCCGCTGCAGGTCGAGGCGTTCGCGTGGTGTCTATGCCATGTGCCGAGGTCTTTGAGCGACAGGATGTCGAATACCGCGAATCCGTGCTGCCCAGCCATCTCCTGGCGCGAGTAGCCGTGGAGGCCTCTCACCAAGACTGGTGGTATAAGTACGTCGGCCTAGATGGCCGAGTGGTTGGCATGAATTCCTTCGGTGAATCTGCGCCAGGGCCTGTACTCATGAAGGAGTTTGGTTTCACGGTCGAGAATGTCATCGAAGCTGTTGAGGATGTGATTCTCAGCTAATGACCGCTGTTGGTATCAACGGCCTTGGACGCATTGGCCGTCTTCTCGCTCGTCGTTTGTATGAACGCGATGATGCGAGGCGTGCGCTTGAACTGGTCATGTGCAATGAGGTTGCAGACGTCGAAACCGTTGTGCACCTGCTCAAATACGACTCCACACATGGGCGGTTCTCGCACCCTGTCGCTTTTGAGGAAGGTGGACTGCGAATCGCTGATCGTTTCACTCATCTAAGCCATGAAACTGAGCCATCAAATGTGCACTGGGGCGATCGTGGGGTCGACGTTGTTATCGATTGTACGGGCGCCGAGTTCAGCCGCGCCTCGGCTTCGGCGCACCTGGGGAGGGGGGTCGGCAGGGTACTGCTCTCTCAGCCCGCAAGCGTTGATGTCGACAGCACCATTATCTGGGGTCTGAATCACAGCTTACTCGCGCCTAATATGTCCGTGATCTCGGCGGGATCCTGCACCAGTAATGCGCTGATGCCCGTGCTGTCGGTGATTGACAGGGCATTTGGCATTAACGCAGGTATCGTCACCACAATCCACTTCTGCTATGAATGATCAGCCAGTCATCGATGCGTATCACCACACTGATTTAAGAAAGACGAGAGCGGCCTTTAACTCGGTCATTCCCGTTGAGACGGGCTTGGCGCAGGGGGTTGAGCGTTTCTTCCCTCACCTATCAGACAAAATTAGCGCTCGTGCACTGCGTGTGCCCACGCTCAACGTATCGTCACTCGATGTCGTCCTATCTGTCGATAAAAGTACATCGGCTCATGAGGTCAATGCGGCAATAAGCGAGTCACTCGATGATTTTGATGGCGTGCTAGCGGTTAACTCGGAGCCACTGGCGTCCTGTGACTTTCTCGGTGCTGAAGCGTCGAGCATTGTTGATACGACGCAGACGCAGGTATCGAACGGCCATCTGATCAAACTGATGATTTGGTTTGATAATGAGTGGGCATTCGTCAATCGGATGGTCGATATCGTCCTTCGACTGTCGGATTTTGTGGCCGAAGAGTCATCCAGCTAGCAGACTAAAACGAATTCAAAATATAAACGAAAAGAGGTTAATTATGCTGTCGATGGACCAGCTTTCGCTCGCCGGGAAACGAGTTCTGATTCGAGAGGATCTCAACGTCCCACTGCGTAATGGGCGAGTAGCCAATGACGCTCGCTTACGAGCTGCGGTTCCAACGATTGAGGCGGCCGTTGCGGCCGGTGCAGGCGTTATCCTGATGTCCCATCTGGGTAGACCCGTTGAGGGTGAGGCCTCGGAAGAATTCTCTCTTTCACCGGTTGCCGATGCACTGTCTGTGTTGCTGGGACTGCCGGTCACGCTCAAGCCCCAGTGGCCGACCGATGCTCCAAAGGCAGGTGACGTCTGGCTGTTAGAAAACGTTCGTTTCAATGTTGGTGAAAAGGCGAATAGCGACGAGTTGGCGAAACGTTACGCTGGCTTATGCGATGTGTTTGTCATGGATGCGTTTGGCACGGCTCACCGAGCGCAAGCATCGACGCACGGTGTCGCTAAATTTTCCCCTCAGGCCTGCGCTGGACCATTGCTGGCGGGTGAGCTTGATGCTTTGGGGCGCGCGCTGAGCGAACCCGCGTCACCTATGGTTGCCGTTGTTGGGGGCTCGAAAGTGTCGACTAAGCTGGCCGTGTTGGAGCGTCTGTCTGAGCTGTGTGACCAGCTGCTGGTCGGAGGCGGTATTGCCAATACATTCTTGGCGGCGGCGGGCTATCCGGTGGGCAAGTCGCTGCATGAGCCCGATCTTATTCCGACAGCGCGAGCGTTGATGGCTAAGACGCATATCCCCTTGCCCATTGATGTTGTGGTGGCAAAGGAGTTCAGCGAGACGGCTGAAGCAACGGTCAAGCTGGCGGCTGACGTGTCGGCGGACGACATGATTTTAGACGTGGGCCCTCTGTCGCAGGCGCAGATGGCCGAGGTTTTGTTGGCTGCTGGGACGATCCTTTGGAATGGTCCCGTGGGCGTCTTTGAGTTTCCGGCCTTTGCCGAAGGGACACGTGCATTGGCCTCAGCGGTCGCCGACAGTTCGGCATTCTCGTTGGCGGGAGGGGGCGATACGCTGGCTGCCATCGATGAATTCGATATCGCGAACCGCGTTTCGTATATTTCGACGGGTGGCGGTGCGTTTTTAGAATTCGTAGAGGGCAAAGAGCTACCCGCTGTTGCCATCTTGTACGAACATCAGGATCAGTGACCAAGGCGAGAGGAACATAACATGGCACTAGTAAGCATGAGGCAGTTACTGGATTACGCCGCGGAGCATCAGTTTGGTGTACCGGCCTTTAACGTCAATAATCTCGAACAGACTCGCGCCATTATGGAGGCCGCTGCTCACTGTGATGCTCCTGTCATCATGCAAGCTAGCGCCGGTGCACGAAAGTATGCCGGTGCCCCTTTTCTGCGGGCGATGATGGATGCGGCAGCGACGGAATTTCCGGATGTACCCATTGTGGTTCATCAGGATCACGGAACGTCTCCCTCCGTTTGTCAGCGATCCATACAGCTAGGATTTACCTCGGTGATGATGGATGGGTCGTTAGGGGCTGATGGCAAGACCCCCATGGATTATGACTACAACGCGCAGGTGACAGCGCAGGTGGTAGAGATGTCACACGCTTGCGGTGTATCGGTTGAGGGTGAACTTGGCTGTCTGGGATCGTTAGAAACCGGCGAGGCGGGAGAGGAGGATGGCGTCGGCGCCGCAGGGAAGTTGACGCACGATCAAATGCTCACTGATCCTGCTGAGGCCAAGCAGTTTGTTGCTGATACCGGTGTCGATGCACTGGCCATTGCCTGCGGTACGAGTCACGGAGCCTACAAGTTCACGCGCCCGCCCACGGGTGACATTCTCGCGATTGATCGGATTAAGGCGATTCACGCCAGCATTCCAGACACGCATTTGGTAATGCATGGCTCGTCTGCGGTACCGCAGGATTGGCTGGCCATTATTAACGAGTACGGAGGCGAAATCCCCGAGACCTATGGTGTGCCGGTCGAGCAGGTAGTCGAGGGCATCAAGCACGGTGTCCGTAAGGTCAACATCGACACGGATTTACGTTTGGCGTCAACGGGCGCGATTCGTCGCTTTCTCGCGGAGAATCCGGCCGAGTTCGATCCGCGGAAATACTTCAAGGAGAGCCTTATTGCGATGCGAGATATCTGTATTGCCCGCTACGAGGCCTTCGGCTGTGCTGGGCATGCATCCAGAATAAAGCCACTGTCATTGGCTGAAATGCAGGAGCGCTACAGCGCGGGAAGCATTTAGCGGCGCGAGGCGGCGCCGTCGTTAATATTCGCGTAAACTTCGCGTTTTGCCGCTGTGCCACTTGCAATGACAGACCCCTACATCGAGAAAATTCTCAACGCCGACGTATATGACGTCGCTGCTCAGACACCGTTGACGCAAGCGCCGACGTTATCAGAGCGGATGGGCTGTGACGTGCGATTAAAACGGGAAGACCTTCAGCCGATCTTCAGCTTCAAATGTCGTGGCGCTTACAACAAAATGGCATCGCTGTCGGATGAGGAGCGTGCCCGCGGTGTCGTAGCCGCGTCTGCGGGTAATCATGCGCAGGGTGTAGCGTTAGCCGCGCAGAAGCTTGGTGTGCAGGCGACGATTGTGATGCCGGTCACCACGCCCTCGATAAAAGTTGAGGCGGTCAGGCGACGCGGAGCTCAGGTTGTTCTCCAAGGTGACGCATTTGATCAGGCATCCGAATTTGCCAATCGCCTGGTCGAGGAGCGAGGCGCCACTTATCTGCATCCTTTTGACGATCCCGCCGTCATTGCGGGTCAAGGCACCGTGGGTGTCGAAGTCACTCAGCAATCACCTAAACCCGCTGACTACGTGTTCATTCCCTGTGGTGGCGGTGGCTTGCTATCTGGTATGTCCGTTTTCTTGAAACATACTTGGCCGGATGTGAAGGTCATCGGCGTGGAGCCTGCTGATGCCGCCTGCGCGCTGGCGGCAAGGCGAGCGGGTGAGAGAGTCACTTTGTCTGAGGTTGGCTTATTCGCTGATGGCTGTGCTGTTGCTCGCGTGGGCCAGGAGACACATCGCGTTATCGAGCAGTACGTTGATGAGATCATCACGGCCACCACAGATGAAATGTGTGCGGCGGTAAAAGATATATTTGATGACACGCGCGCAATTGCTGAGCCCGCCGGTGCCTTGGCCATTGCCGGTATGAAGACCTATTTGTCGGAACACAACGTAACCGGAGCATCGGTGGTGGCGGTGCTCAGCGGTGCAAATACCAACTTTGACCGTTTGAGATACATCTCGGAACGCACGGACATTGGTGAGCGTCGCGAAGCGATTCTCAGCGTAACGATTCCCGAAGTGCCGGGAGCCTTTAAGGCATTTTGTGGGGCGGTTGGTAAACGCAATATCACGGAGTTTAACTACCGTGGCACTGATGAGCAGATCGCCCGGGTGTTTGTCGGTCTGACGGTCGCACCACAAAGCGATGACGTGGAAGACTTGGTACATAAGCTGGAGAGTAAGGGCTACAGTGCGGTGGACTTAACCGACAATGAAATGGCCAAGTTACATGTAAGGCATATGATTGGTGGGAAAATGACTCTCAGGGAGAGCGAGGAGCGAGTTTTCCGCGTTGAGTTCCCTGAACGGCCCGGCGCGCTGATGAAGTTCCTCAATGCCTTGGGGTCGGACTTTAATATCTCCATGTTCCACTATCGTAACCACGGTGCGGCTTATGGTCGCATCCTGGTCGGCTTTACTGATAACGATCAGGATCGTTCTCAACTCGTCGCTAGACTCGACCAGGTTGGCTTCCGTTATTGGGAAGAAACCGAAAATCCAGCTTATCAAGCCTACTTAAAGCCGCTTGCTTTGTGACAAATTACCACTATGATGTTCCAAGCTCGCAGCGATAAGCGAGCGCGACGAGATAGCAGTAGCTGTCAACAAGAAAGCCGTAAAAAGAAGCAGAAAAGTTCGTGGGGAAGTTGTGGGGAAAAGAAAGCCGGGGTTGTTTAGCGTCCTTTTGCTCGGGTTTGTTGTGGTCATTACAGCCAGCGCGCTGACCGCAAGAGAGCAGGACTCGAAAAGCACCAACCTCAGTCAGTCGTGGCAGCAGGGTTTAGACTAGTTACTAGGCTGTCATCGCAGTAATAACTTTTTGGATGAGTCAGAACTGAATCAGCCCCTCTTCGCTGATGAACCCGTTCATGGGCACGTCGTAAGCGTCGAAAGGAATGTGGTCCAGTAACTGGCAATGAAATCCAATGCCCAGTTTATATCCCGGTGCATCTGCGAGCGCCCTGTCATAGTAGCCCTTCCCGAAGCCCAACCGATTTCCCTGTCTATCACAGGCTGCCAGTGGGACTAGAAAGAGGTCTATTTTGTCTACGGGCACGAGCTCTGCGGATTCGGTCGGCTGCTGAACGTCGCCAAAGCCAACCTCGAGTGCATCGCTCGATGTGACTCGATGAAAACTCAACTCGAAGTTGGGCAGTGTGCGAGGAGCGACGAAACATTTGGACCGATGCTCTAACCGTAACAAGCCGGACACATCCACTTCTGACTTAAGTGGCAAGTAGGTTGCGATTGTCATCGCGTCCTTGAAAAGGCCCAGTTCGATTAGGGAGTCAACGATTGCCTGGCTTTTTCGTTTTCGAGATTCAGTGGACAGTGCCCGACGCTTACCAAGCACATCGTTGCGAACTGCTAGTTTGAATTCTGGCATGGCACCAATAGCTCAAAAATGAAGTCTGACCCAGAGTACCGCCGACGGTGTCGCCCTTGAACCGTAGCGGTTCAAGGTGGTGATCCCCATTCTGCATCAGGCGTCCCGGTCGCGCCGGGCTTGCACAACAGCCAGAAGTGGAAATCTCCGGGTGGTGCTTTATCGGCTCGAGGACTGACGGTCTAGCAAATACACCAGGTCAGGGTTGAGTATAGCCGACTCTCGCGAGGGGTATTAAGAAATTTCGAACTGACGCAGTTGGAATAGCGCTTCGTCTATTCGGCTAGTGATGCCTTTGATCGCCTCTTCCTGCGAATCGTCCAGCTGCTCGCCTGACTTCAGAGCCAGAACCTGATGGCTAAGGTTCAGAGCGGCCATGATGGCGACCCGCTCCAAGCCAATGACTTTGCCCGTCGATCGAATAGAACGCATTTGATCATCAAGATCACGCGCTGCTTGCCGAAGCTCTTCCTCTTGCTCTGGCTCGCATGCCACCTGATAGCTTTTATCGAGGATGTCGATCGTGACTGTATGTTGCCGCATTACTGACTGTTCTCCAGCGAGCTCAGCCGATTGATCGAGCGATCGATGTAATCACCGGCTAGTCGATGCCGCTCCAAGAGATCTCTCTTTTCGTGCTGTAGGTCAGTGAGGCGTTTTTTCAGCGCTTGATTCTCGAGTTTTAGCTCGGTGCTGAGCTCGATAAGGTCGTTCACTTTTGTTTCCAGTGTTTTTACAAGCTTATCCGACACGTGGATTGCACCCTTCTCGCGATTGGGCTTCACTATAGGTAAGCGACCCATAAGGGTCAATCAAAGACAGACCACCTTGCCCCGAATGAAGGGCTAATTAACGAATGGATACTCTATGCTGGATTTATTGGGCGCCTTTGAGGATATGCCTGAATGGGACGAAATTGCCGATCAGCTATTTAATGCGGGTCAAACGCTGAACCCATCAGAGCTTCATGGGGTTTTGGTAGGCCTTATGGGCGCGGGCTTTAACCCAGATGATAAGCATCATTTGGAGCAGACGTTAGCCTCTGCTGAGAAAGCGGTGGGCGTCCAATTACAGGGTGAATTGGTCGACATTGTCTCTCGTCTCAATCTCGCTACCTTATCCGCCATTGTGGACACGGACTATGCGTTTCGTATCTTACTGCCTGATGACGACGATCCTATCGAGCAGCGCCTCCGTTCGTTTTCCAACTGGGTTACCGGTTTCATATCAGGTTTCACTGAGGGTATGACCGTTCAAAAGGCCGCGGGGCTTGCTATTGAGCCAGAGGTCGCAGAGGTGCTGAAGGACTTTGCAGCGATTGCACAGGTAGACACCGATCAAGTGGAGACAGAGGAAGCCGAGCGGCAGCTCGAAGAGTTGGTAGACTATGTTCGCTTGGCCGCGGTAAGTATTGTGCAAGACTCGATTAACCAGAGGGAATCTCAATCGTGAAAATTAGTAAGTCAGAGTTTGCTGCTCGTCGAAAGCGCTTGATGTCAGAGATGGCGCCCAACAGCGTTGCCATCATCCCAGCGGCCCGGGAAGTGACCCGAAGTCGTGATACCGAATACCCGTTTCGGCAAAACAGCGACTTTTTCTATCTGACAGGCTTCCAAGAACCTGATGGCGTCTTACTTTTATTGCCTGGAAGACGTCAGGGGCAAGTGCTGATGTTTTGCCGAGACAGAGATCCTGAGCGAGAGCTGTGGGATGGTTACCGGCAGGGTCCCGAGGGCTTAGTAAAGAATTATGGAATGAACGACGCCTATCCTGTGGGCGATATGGATGACATTGTCCCCGGCCTTATTGAAGGCAGATCCACCGTGTATTACTCGATGGGCCACGATGACAGCTTTGACCGGCAGGTGTTCGGGTGGATCAACCAGATTAGAGCCAAGGTGCGAACGGGTGCAAAGCCGCCTGGGGATATTTCAGATTTGGCTGTCCTACTTCATGAGCATCGACTGATTAAGTCTGAGGCGGAGGTGCGCGTCATGCAGCGGGCAGCCGATATCAGTGCTGAGGCTCACTGCCGCGCGATGCGTGAGTGTCGCCCGGGTCGTTATGAATACCATTTGGAGTCCTCTATTCAGCACGGTTTTGCGGAGCACGGCGCGCGCTTTCCTGCCTATAACTCCATTGTCGGTAGTGGTAAGAACGCCTGTTGTCTTCACTACACGGAAAACGATGCAAAGATGCAGGATGGAGACCTCGTCCTTATCGACGCTGGCTGTGAATTCCAGGGCTACGCGGCCGACATTACGCGAACTTTTCCCGTAAATGGGCGTTTTAGTGCTGAGCAGCGGGCTATTTACGATGTTGTTTTGAAATCGCAACTGGCGGCCATTGGGGCCACTAAACCGGGAAAGAAGTGGAATCATCCCCACGATGTTACTGTAAGGGTAATTACGGAGGGCTTGGTAGAGCTGGGCTTACTTTCGGGCGATGTTGACGAGCTAATTGAATCTGGTGCCTATACAGATTTCTACATGCACCGGGCTGGCCATTGGCTTGGCCTTGATGTCCACGATGTCGGCGAATATCGCATAGATGGAAAGTGGCGACCGCTTGAGCCTGGTATGGCACTTACCATTGAGCCCGGTATTTATGTCGCTACAGACAATATGAATGTTGATGAAAAATGGCGTGGCATTGGTGTCCGTATCGAGGACGACGTTGTGGTGACGGAGTCGGGTTGTGACGTCTTAACAGCAGGTGTTCCAAAGCTTGCGGATGAAATAGAAGCGCTAATGGCGGCTGCATAATGGCCAAATGCCCAGAGCTCATCGTTGTTGGCGGGGGCCTTGCGGGACTGCTGTTGGCGGCTTATGCGGGTGAGCGTTTTGGCGATTTGCTCAACATCACCGTCATTGAGCGTACACTGCCCAAAGCGCCTGAGGCCTCGCTTGATACCCGGGCAACGGCACTCAGTCGGGGCTCGAAAGAGCTTCTCGAGTCATGGGGGTTTTGGGCAGAGGTATCGGCATCCGCAAAAGCGATTGAAAACATCCACGTGTCGCGCAAGTCGCGTTTTGGTAGCGCTTTGTTACAGGACGACGCAACTGAAAACGAACCAATGGGCTGGGTTGTTGAAAATGCGTTGCTGCAGGCCGCATTGCTCGCACGCTGTGACGCGGTGGCTGTGGACGTCATCGAGGGGCACGAAGTCGTCAATTTCACCACAGCATCCGATCGACCTGTGCTGACGTTGGATGACGAGAGACAGTTAGTAGCCGACCTGGTCATCATTTCAGATGGCGCGGAGTCTTCGCTGCGAAACCAACTGGGAATTGGCGCAAAACGCCACGCTCCCTCGCAGTTTGCCATTGCGTTTAATTGCGAAACTGACGGTGCCGATACTGGCATCGCCTACGAGCGTTTTACTAATGAAGGCCCCCTCGCCTTTTTGCCGCTCCCAGGCTCAGACGATAACAAGCTGCGCTATAACGTCATCTGGTGCGCGCACCAAGCGACGCAATCGCGTCTTCTTGCCCTAGATGATCAAGACTTCATCGGTGAACTTCAGGCCATGGTGGGGTGGCGAGCGGGGCGCGTAACTAAGATAGGCAGGCGTGCCGGTTGGCCGCTCAGCGTTGTCGTGAGTCGTGAGCTGGTTCGATCCCGCTGCCTGCTACTGGGTAATTCGGCGCATACGGTTCATCCGGTCGCCGGCCAGGGCTTTAACCTATCAGTGCGCGACGTCGACCGGCTCATTGCACTGTTAGATGCCGAGTTGCAGGCCCAAAGTCCATTTGATTCAGTCGCACGACTGTCGGATTTTGAGCGTGCCAGTCTGTTAGATCACGAGCAGACAATCGCTGCCACCACCTTGCTCTCTGGTCTATTTGATATGCCTCAACCATTGATGGACTCAATGAGCAGCGTGGCGCTCTCAGCCATGGATGTTCTTGCGCCGATACGAAGAGGCGTAGCGAACTTTGGGATGGGGCGAAGGTAACCGTGCAGGAGCGTCACGTTGACATCGCAATCATAGGTGCTGGCGTCGTGGGCCTCGCGACCGCCTTATCTTTGGCGCCCACAGGCCTTCAGATTAGTCTTTTCGACGCTCAGCCCAAACCCAGTGCAGGTCCGCAAGAGAAGGCGCTCAGCGACTGGGATCGGCGGGTAACAGCACTGACACCCGAGTCGATCCGATTCTTGAAGTCCCTAAATGCCTGGTCACCGATCGAGGAGAGCAGGCGGGGTGGTGCCTACACTGACATGTTTGTCTGGGATTCAGAGGGAACAGGGCATGTTCATTTCACAGCCGGCGATCTCAACATCGAGTCCCTAGGGACCATTGTCGAGTCGTCGTTGACGACCCGGGCCTTGATAAGTGCCACCGAGGCTGCGCCTAACATCTCGATTCATTGGGGTACACGCTTGGAGTCGATGGATGTTGAGGCAGAGGGCGTCCGCTTCACCACGTCTCTGGGTGATACTGTCATCGCGGATATGGCCATTGGGGCCGACGGTGGCCGGTCTAAAAGCCGAGAGTTAGCGGGAATGCCCACCCGGGAGTGGCGATATGGTCAGAATGCGATCGTAGCGACCATCAGGGTCGAGCCACATCATAGCCGTGCCTGTTGGCAAGCATTTCTTCCGTCAGGCCCATTGGCGCTACTTCCGCTGGCCGATGATGATCTGTGTTCTATTGTGTGGTCGCTCGATGATGCGCTGAGCGATCATTGGATTCAGGCCGATCATGACGCGTTTGTTGCGGGTCTGAACCGAGCGCTTTCTGGTCGAGGGCCTCAGGTCCTAGAGGTGAGTGAGCGCCAGATGTTTCCACTCATTCAGTGTCATGCAGTTGATTACTTCAAAGGTCGATTTGTACTGGTCGGCGATGCTGCGCATTCGATTCATCCACTGGCAGGCCAGGGTATTAATTTGGGTCTATCTGACGCGCAGACCTTAGGAAGCGAGATTGTCAGGGCCTATGAACGCGGTGCTGATTGGTGCTCGCCTCAGGTGTTCAGTCGTTATGAGCGGCAGCGCAAGGGAGACAACCTGGGCATGATGGCCACCATGCAGGCGTTTAAATGGGGTTTCGGTTCCAAAAATCCGGCAGTCACACTCATGCGCAATATCGGGCTTAATTCGGTTGATGCACTTCCCATGGCCAAACGTTGGTTCGTTCAGCAGGCGGTTGGCGCTAAGTGACCTCAGCCTCATCAATTTGCCCTGCGATTTGCCGCGAATTACAGCGAATTTTTCGCATTGAGCCTATAATTCATTGCCAGCCTAAAACGCCGGTATTACTCTTTTTCGACACCGACAGAGGACCATCTCATGAGCCAAAACCCATCTGAACTGTATTACGCGAAGACCCATGAATGGGTTCGTTGTGAAGAGGACGGGACGGTCACGGTTGGCATTACCGAGCATGCGCAAGATGCACTGGGCGATGTTGTCTTCGTTGAAACCCCGGAGGTGGGCGACACCATTGCGGCGGGTGATCAGGCAGGTGTTGTAGAGTCCGTAAAAGCGGCTTCAGACATCTATGCACCCATTGGAGGCGAGGTAACGGCGACTAACGAAGCGCTAGAGGATGCCCCTGAGGTCGTCAATTCCGATGCGTTCAACGATGGCTGGTTTTTCAAGATGCAGCCTGACGATCTCGGTGAGTTAGAGGCGCTGATGTCGGCTGATGACTATGCCGCCTTCTGTGACGAGGAAGATTAGGGTCTCAGAGAGATAATCTCCCAGCCGCATTGTTGAGCCTCCTCCCGAAGTAGGTCGTCAGGGTCGACTGCGATTGCCTGCTCCACCTCACGCAGTAGCGGTAGGTCGTTGTGTGAATCGCTGTAGAAAACGGCACCCTCGAGTGAGACTTGATGTTCGGCGCACCAAGCCTTGATTCGCTGCACCTTGCCTTCGCCAAACGACGGTACGCCTTCCGGTTTGCCTGTATACCGACCATCTTTTAGCTCAGCTTCGCAGCCAATCAGGTGTTCAACACCCAAGCGGTCGGCAATAGGCTGTGTCACCAACGTATTTGTTGCAGTGATGATAATCAGGGTGTCTCCCTTTACACGGTGAGCCTGCAGTAGGTCGAACGCGGCATCGAGTAAAATAGGTTCGACATGCTTCTTGAGAAATTTGTCTTGAAGCGCCGAGAGTGTCTCGGGCGTCATTCCAGCCATGGGGCCCAACGCAAACGACAGATATTCATCAATATCCAGCGTGCCTTGCTGATATTGCTGATAATAGTGCTCGTTCAGCGCTTTATGTTTGTCAGTATCAACCAGTCCCTCTGCAACCAAGAAGTCGCCCCATAAATGATCGGAGTCTCCTGCGATAAGGGTGTTGTCGAGGTCAAACAGTGCCAAGCCCATGATGCCGCCTTTCGTTGAAGTTTCGTGTGTGAGTTACAGATGCGATCGATAGATGATAGCAAGCAGAGAGACCTGCGATGTGGGACACTACGAGTTATTGAGCAGTTAGTACAGATGCGCCGATGCGCAATGTCGAAGGATTTTTGTGAGCACAGCAGAGAAAGACCGCGTCATTGATGATGCGGGTTTTAGACCTAACGTTGGCATTGTGGTTACCAATGCCGAGGGGCAGGTGCTTTGGGGCAAGCGCGTCAAAGGTAAGGACTCCTGGCAGTTCCCTCAGGGTGGGATCAACGCTGATGAGGCGCCGGAAGAGGCAATGTATCGGGAGTTGAGAGAGGAGATTGGCCTCTTGCCCGAGCATGTCACTCTTTTGGGCGTTACCAAAGGCTGGCATCGCTACCGGTTGCCCGCCAAATTTATTCGAAAGAACGAAACGCCTGTCTGCATCGGTCAGAAACAAAAGTGGTTCTTACTTCGTCTCGATGCGCCTGACGATGCAGTGCGCCTCGACATAGACACCACGCCCGAATTTAAAGACTGGAAATGGGTGAGCTACTGGTATCCGATATCCTCAGTGGTTGATTTTAAGCAGCAAGTCTATCGATCGGCGCTGTCAGAGTTGATGGCGTTTAATTTGCCAAAATCCAAATCTCGGCATCGACGCAGAAAGCGTTGAAGCCAAGGAGCGCTTGCCAGCGGCAGCTCGGGCAAGAGAGGACACAATGATTCAGTACCCCCAGATTGATCCAGTAGCACTGTCGCTAGGTCCCATCTCAATTTATTGGTACGGCCTCACATACGTGGGTGGGTTGATGTTTGCCTGGTGGCTAGGAAGGCAGCGCTCGCGTGTTGCTGGCTCGCCTATCTCGGAGACCGAGGTTGATGACCTTATTTTCTACGCTGCTTTGGGGATTATCGCAGGTGGACGAATTGGCTATGCGTTGTTTTATGGTTCGGCATCACTGCTTGATGATCCAATGAGACTGTTCCGGCTATGGGAGGGGGGCATGTCTTTTCATGGCGGCTTCCTTGGCGTGGTTATTGCCGTTTGGTTTCTGTGCCGCCACAAAAATTTAGAGTTCTCGGCACTGGTCGATTTCATCGCGCCTTTGGCGCCCATCGGTCTGGCGCTGGGACGCTTAGGTAATTTCATCAATCAGGAACTCTGGGGGCGGCCAGCCGAAGTGCCGTGGGCGATGGTGTTCCCTTATGACCCCTCGGGGCTGGCGAGGCACCCTTCTCAACTTTACCAATTTGCGATGGAAGGCTTGCTCTTGTTTTTCATTTTATATTGGTACACGCGAACACCACGACCACGCTGGTCATCTGCGGGATTATTTCTCTTGGGTTACGGCGTGTTTCGATCGATCGCCGAGTTCTTCCGTGAGCCCGATGCGCACATAGGATTCGATGCTTTGGGCTGGCTAACACGTGGACAATTGTTGTCACTGCCGATGATTGTTGCTGGCTTGGCTATTATTATTTGGGCGTACAGACGCGACGCCAGAACGTAGGACGACTTTCATGCAACAGTATTTGGATCTCCTGAGAGACATTCGTGATAACGGCGTTGATCGAGGTGATCGCACGGGAACGGGTACACGCTCGGTGTTTGGGCGCCAGCTGCGGTTTGATTTAAACGAAGGGTTTCCCATTCTTACCACTAAAAAAGTTCACTTTAAGAGCGTCGTTAATGAGCTCATTTGGTTCTTAAGTGGGGACACCAATACACAGTGGCTGCGAGAAAACGGCGTATCGATATGGGACGAGTGGGCGACCGAAGAGGGCGACCTTGGACCCCTGTACGGGGCGCAATGGGTCAAGTGGCCTACGCGTGATGGCAGTGAGATAAATCAAATCGATTACGTGATCGACTGCCTGAAAAACCGCCCCGAGAGTCGCCGCATTCTCTTTCATGCCTGGAATGTGGAGTACCTGCCGGACGAGACGATGTCGCCTCAGGAAAACGTGAAGGCGGGACGCATGGCGCTACCGCCCTGCCACCTCCTCTACCAGTTTTATGTGGCCAACGGAAAGCTATCGGCCATGCTTTACATTCGCTCGAGTGATGCGTTCTTGGGGCTGCCTTTCAATATTGCTTCTGTGTCCTTGTTGGTCCACATGTTGTGTCAGCAAGTAGGCCTGGAGCCCGGCGACGTTGTGGTCACCATGGGCGACTGTCACTTGTACAGTAATCACGCAGAGCAAGTTGAAACGCAGTTGGCTAGGCAGCCCAAATCGAGACCGAGCTTGCAGATAAACCGAGTACCTGACTCGCTATACGACTATCGGTTCGAAGACTTCGAACTGGTTGGTTACGATCCGGAGCCCAATATTTCCGCACCCGTGGCAGTCTGATATGAGACAGTCTGACAGCCTGCCAGTCTCGATCGTTGTTGCTGTTGCTGACAACGGTGTCATTGGTCGGGGTAATGCGCTCCCGTGGGACCTTCCGGACGACCTTCAGCATTTCAAGCGGACAACCATGGGTCGCCCGATCATTATGGGCCGCAAAACCTATGAGTCCATCGGCCGCCCCCTGCCGGGGAGGCTTAATATCATTCTGACGCGTGACGGTGCCTGGCAAACGCCGGGCGTTTCGGTAGCGACCTCGATAGAGCAGGCTATTGAGATCGCAGAGGGTCAGGCGCTGATAGACGGGGCTGACAGTGTCATGGTGATTGGTGGTGCAGAGGTTTACAGGCAGGCGCTGCCATTTACATCGCGAGTATTCCTTACACGGGTCCATGGAAACGTGCATGGCGATGCTTTTTTTGATCTTGACGAAATCGCGTCGTGGCGCGAATTGAGTCGAATTGAGGTCTCGGCGGGAGGGCGCAACAGCCACGACTTTTCTGTTATCGAGCTTGAAAATACTCAAACCGGCTGAATATTTGCGGATTTAGGTGCGATTAGCCCCCACGAGGCATTGCACTGCAAGAAGCTACGCTTTAGAGTCCGAAACGTGTCGGCGGATCCAAAGCATCATAAATAGATCTGCGACCGGACTTACACCGTACCGACGACAAACGGACCACTCGTGGACCACGGACTCTTTTGCGTGAGGAAACACAAATCCCATGACTATCACTCGGCTTAAAACACTTTTTGGCGCTGCGACTATCGCCGCCAGCTTCGTGGGCGGAGCAGCAGTTGCTAACGCTGATTCGCTCGAAGCCATCATGCAAGTTGGCAAGGAGCGCACCGTAGAAGCGCGCGCCTCGCAGACTAAAATTGATCGCTTAGCAGACGAAACACGCGACCTTCTGGCTGACTACAAGACAGTAATGAAGCAGGTTGAGGGCCTCCGGGTCTACAACGCACGTCTCGATCGTCAAATTGCGAACCAAGAGCGCAGAATTTCGGATATCGATCAGTCTATTTCGGACGCCGCTATTATTCAGCGACAGATTCCACCGCTGGTAACCCGGATGCTCGATGGCTTGGATCAGTTCATTGATCTCGATATGCCCTTTGATCTCGACACCCGCAAGGGCAACATTGAAGCGGTTCGAGCCAATCTCGATCGTTCCGATGTCACCTCAGCAGAGGCGTTCCGTCAGGTGCTCGAACTCTACTCGATAGAGCTCCAATATGGACGCGGCATTGAGTCTTACTCCGACACCATCGAAGTTGATGGTGCTTCACGTGAGGTTGACGTTCTGCGAATTGGCCGCGTTGCGCTGGTTGCTCAAACAACCGACGGCGCTGAGACGCGTGCATGGAACAACAGCAATCGTAGCTGGGAGACGCTCTCGTCTGCCGACTATTCAGCGGCCGTGCGAAAAGCGGTCCGCATCGCCAAAAAGCAGGCGACTATCGAACTCTTGAATATGCCTATCGCGGCACCGGAGGCCAACTAAGATGAATGCTAAGTTTTTGAAAGCAACGACCTTCGTAGTTGCGGGTTTGTTTGCCAGTGTTGCAGTAGCGCAGGATGATGCGGCTGCGCCTGAAGTTCCAGCGGGTCCCACGCCACAGGAAGTGGCGGCGCAAAACATGAACGAGCTCTTGGAATTAGTAAAGCAGGGCCGTTCTCGGGCAGCTGGAGATAACCGCGCGCGCGAGCAGCGTTTCGCGCAAGACAAGGCTAACCAGCAATCGGAGCTCAATCGCGCGGAGCGTGAGCGTGCCGCTGAAGAGCGTCGATCTGCTCGACTTGAGAAGAAGTTTGAGGACAACGAACTTCTAATCGCGGCGAAGCAAGAGCAATTGAAAGAGCGCCTCGGTTCGTTGGCAGAGCTGTTTGGTCACCTGACAGCGGCATCGGGCGACTTGGCCTCGAATATCGAGGTGTCGTTGGTAAGCTCAGAGTATCCAAGCCGCGAGGGCTTCCTGAAGGACCTTATCGCCAAGATGAGTGGCACCGATCAGTTGCCCCAAATCGAGGAAATCGAGCGCGTTTGGTATGAGATGCTTAACGAAATCACGCAGCAGGGCGTTGTTTCGCGCTTCACAGCAGACGTGGCTACTCCCTCAGGTGAGATAGCGCAGCGAGAAGTTGTGCGTGTCGGCGCATTCAACATCATTGATGTCAACGGCAATTACCTATCTTACGGCAACGAAAAGCTTGCTGAGCTGCCGCGGCAGCCCGGTGGCGGCGCTGTCGGTAACGCAGCGGCGTTGGCGGATGCGACCAGCGGCCTGAGCCAATTTGGTATCGACCCTACGGGTCCAACCGGCGGCTCATTCCTGGCGGCAATTATCGATACGCCCAATCTCGAGGAGCGCTGGCACCAAGGTGGCTACGTTGGTTATGCCATCACAGCCGTGGGCATCTTTGCGTTCTTGTTGGCAATTGTTCGTGTGATCATGCTGACCATGACTGGCGCGGCAGTTAACAGCCAGCTTAAGTCTAACGAGGCGAATGCAAACAATCCGTTGGGTCGTGTGCTGTTGGTCAGCCAAGAGAATCCAAACATTGATACTGAGACACTTGAGCTGAAGATGGCGGAGGCTGTTCTGCGAGAAACGCCGAAGCTTGAGTCGGGCTTGACGCTCCTGAAGATCATTGCTGCGGTAGCGCCGCTTATGGGTCTCTTGGGTACGGTTACCGGTATGATCATTACCTTCCAGGCGATCACAATTTTCGGTGCGGGCGATCCTAAGGCGATGGCGGGCGGTATTTCTAGCGCCTTGATCACTACCGTATTGGGTCTTTTGGTGGCTATTCCCACAGTACTTCTACACACCGTCGTAAATGGCCGTGCGCAGAAGGTCATCCACATTCTCAACGAGCAGGCGACGGGAATTGTTGCTGAGCGCGCTGAGGCAGCGGGTAACTGAGCAGCGGGCTGAGCACGGAGTAGAAGGCGATGGAATTGTTCGAAACCATCTTGGCGTTCATGGATAAAGGCGGCAATGTCTTGTGGATCATTGCCACCCTTGTCTTCTTTATGTGGACCCTCATCATTGAGCGATTCATCTACTTTCTCGGAGGTGGTTGGAAAGCCGATCGATTGGCCGCAGTTAATAGCTGGGAAGGCCGCGCCGAGCGAAAGTCATGGAACGCAAAGCAGATCCGCGTAAAGCTCTTGTCGGAAAGCAAAGCGTATATCAATGACAACATGAGCCTCATCGCAACCTGTGTTGCTCTCTGTCCCCTACTTGGGCTGTTGGGCACCGTGACGGGCATGATCGAAGTGTTTAACGTGATGGCGGTGACGGGTGGTGGTGATGCCAAGTCGATGGCTGGTGGTGTAGAGCGATCTACTATTCCGACCATGGCAGGCATGGTGTCCGCGCTCTCAGGCTTATTTGCCAACACTCAGCTTCAGAGAATGGCGGCGCGTGAGCAGCAGTTGTTAGAAGATCAGCTGACTTCTGACCACTGATTGATCAACCGAGGAATTTTAAGTGAGAAAAATAGCCAAACAGCGCGACGAAGACGGAGCGGAAATTGACCTGACGCCCATGTTGGACGTCGTCTTCATCATGCTTATCTTCTTCATCGTCGTTGCTTCTTTTTTGAAGGAAGCTGGACTAGAAATTAATCGCCCTGATGACAACCAGCCTCAGGATCCTAATGACTCGATAAGTATTGTTGTCGAGATATCGTCAGATAATCAGTTGTGGATGGAAAACCGACGCGTTGATGTGCGAGCGGTTCGTGCAAACATTCAGCGATTATTGGCGGAAGATCCCGAGGCGCCGGTGACGATTAAGGTCGCCAAAGGAGCTACAACGGGAATCGTGGCTGATGTCGCCGATGCGGCGAGAGAGGCAGGTCAATACAACGTTAGTTGGGCCACTGACAAGGGTTAATTTATGAGCTTACGAGACCAAGCAGGCTCGTCCGCGGCTTCCCAGCAGGATGAAAGCCAAATTGATTTAACGCCGATGCTTGATGTTGTTTTCATCATGCTCATCTTCTTTATCGTGACGTCGTCGTTCGTGAAGGAGCCAGGCGTTGAAATTGATAAGCCAGGGGCAACGACCACAGAGGCGTGCCCGAATGGAACGATCATTTTCGCCGTAGATGATCAGGGCAAAATTCACTACAACAAAAATCCCATTAAGCTAGAGCGAGCTAATTTCTTAGCTAAAGCGGCAAAGGATGAGACCCCTCGGGCGAACATCGTGATTCAGGCTGACTACGACAGTCCTGGATACGTTGTCGAGGAACTTTTTGATTCCTTGAGGTCCACTTTCACAGCTCCTCCATGCCTCTCTACGATAGACGAGTAGAAAAATGCCAGCGACATTACGATCTATTATTGGAGCAGTCGCAGCGGTACCCATCGCGTTAGGACTGTTCTATTTAATGCAAAGCCTCATTGACACGCAGTTTGAGCAAGAGGATGTCAAAACGCGGAAGATCGCGGACATCGTTGTTCCTGATAAGGTCATTGAGACCAACCTTAAAGAAGTGCTTCCCGAGAAGGTTGAGGATCCTGACGAGCCACCGCCCGATATGGAGCCGCTGGACTTCGATACGGACCTCGATATGAGCACGGCTAACATGGCCCCTACCGTTGCCGTTAATGTGAGCATCAATGCCTCCGGGCTGTCATCGGGTGATGGTGAATATTTGCCTATTGTTAAGGTCGCACCGATTTATCCGCGACGTGCACAGACCAGAGGTATCACGGGTTACTGCATTGTGACCTACACGGTGACAACAACAGGTGCGATCCGAGATCCCTATGTGGAGAATGAGACGGACTGCTCACCTAAAGGTATCTTTGAGCGGGCCTCGCTTAAGGCAGCACTCAAATTTAAGTACAAGCCCCGTGTCGTAGATGGTCAGGCTATCGAAGTAGCTGGGGTACAAAACAAATTTACTTACGAGCTAGAGGGAGGTCGCCGATAATGCGCTTGGTATCTCAGTTCTTCCGTCAGTTAGTTGTTTGTAGTTGGGCAGCGAGTGTCTCGTTGTCACTACTTGTTGTTGCCGATCAGGCCTTTGATGCTGGTTTTGTTTCGACTGCCACCGCGCAGGATGCACCCAAGAAGGAGCGTGAGACGCGAAAGACGCCTGCTCTGAGAAACAATATCTATGAAAAGCTTGCTGAGGCGCAGGTTTTTGCAGAGGCAAAGCAGTACGTAGAAGCCGAAGCAGTGCTCAACGACATGCTGGATGCCACCAGTAAGAAGAGCAAGCTCAACCGCTATGAGCTAGCAAATGTTTACAATACGTATGCATATCTTCGCTATGCAGTGGAAGACTACGATGGTGCGCTGAATTACTACCAGAAAGTCATCGATCAGCGGCCTGAGATTCCACTCGCGCTTGAGATCAATACACTCTACACGGTCGCGCAACTCTACTTCCTCCAGGAAAACTGGAAGAAGGGCATCGATACGCTAAATACCTGGATGTCGGTGACGGATACGCCTAGTACAAATGCTTATGTCTTGCTGGCGAATGGTTATTTCCAGCTAAAGGACTACGATAAGAGCCTTTCGAATATTCAAATTGCTATCGATCGCGAAGAAGCCGCTGGTAAGGTGCCAAAAGAGCAGTGGTACAACCTCGCTCGCTTTATTCACTTTGACCGCGATAACTTCCGTGCAGCACTCGACATTCTCGAGATTCTCATCATGTACTACCCCAAGAAGCAGTACTGGGTGCAGGCCTCTCATTTGTACGGCGAAGAGAAGGATGAAGCACGTCAATTAGCGATGCTCGAAGCCACGTACGAGCAAAACCTCCTCGATCGCAGTCAAGACATCGTATTGCTCTCGCAGCTTTATCTTCAGGCTGAGGTACCCTTCCCCGCGGCGCGCGCAATGGAGAAGGGGTTGGCCGACGATATTGTCGAGAAGGAATCAAAGAACTACGAGCTAGCCGGTGTGGCATGGCGTCAAGCTCAGGAAGTGACCAAGAGCTTGCCCATGTTGGAAGCAGCGGCGTCCAAGTCCGAGAAGGGTGAGCTGTATGCGCGCCTAGGCAATGTTTACCTCGATGTCGATAAGAACAAAGAGGCGGTGGAAGCGCTAAAGCGTGGGCTCGATAGAGGTGGTGTTAAACGTCCTGACCAAGCTCGATTAGCCTTGGGTATGGCTTATTTCAACTTGGGTGACTTCAATGCGGCGCGTCGCGCGTTCCGAGAAGCCAGGAAGGATAAGCGTGCACGGTCGTATGCGGATCAGTGGCTTAAGTACATCACTAGCGAAGAGAATCGCTTGGAAGAGCTCGCAAAAGATTTGGGCTAATCACACGCCCAATTAAAGAAAAGGCCGCATAAAGCGGCCTTTTTTTGGGTCGGGAAAAAATTTTATACAGGAACTACGTTCTCTGCTTGTGGTCCTTTCTGGCCAGCTGTGACTGTGAACTCAACTTTTTGGCCATCTGCGAGGGTTTTGAAGCCGTCGCCTTGAATAGCACTAAAGTGCACGAACACGTCGGGTCCGCCTTCCTGCTCAATGAAACCGAAACCTTTGGTTTCGTTGAACCATTTAACGGTACCTGTAACTGTAGACATACTGTTTTACCTATCGTTTAAAAATGTAACTGTGCTAACGCACAAATTCGCTAAGAGAACGCAAAAGAAGCAGTCGCAACGTCGACGCATCACCACGCGAGCCCACACTATATGCCCTGTGCGACCTAACGTCTAATGAACCTTTTATGGCGGTAGCATGTTTTTTGCCCAAATCGGGCGTTTTAGCCGATAGACAAGAGCTTTATTGAGTTCGTAGCTCCGGCTTTTCCAATCAAGGTGCCCATGGTCATCAAGATGTGGTCGCCTTTGGTGACAAATCCGGCATCACTCAAAAACTCCATCGTACGCGAATCAACGTCCCGCATATCAAAGGCGGTAATATCAAAATAGAGTGGGATTACCCCACGACACAAGGCGAGACGCTGTAAAGTCTCCGGATTGCGACTGAGAGCAAAAATCGGGAGGCCAGAGCTCAACCGCGACATGAGCGTGGGTGTTGCCCCTGTTTCGGTGTGAGTAGCAATACCCCGCACGCCGGGGAAGTGGTTGGCGCCGTACATTGCCGAGAGTGCTACGGTTTCCTGTGTCGACCTAAATTCTCTGTCCTGCCGGTATCGTGATGTTCTCGCAACTGGATGGCTTTCAGCACCAACTGCAGCATTTGCCATGGCTCTCACCACCTCTACGGGGTAAGAGCCCACAGCGGTCTCGGCCGAGAGCATCACGGCGTCCGTGCCGTCCAGAACAGCGTTTGCCACGTCAAACACCTCAGCACGTGTTGGCATCGAGTTGCTAATCATCGACTCCATCATTTGTGTTGCTGTAATGACCATCCGGTCGCGTTTACGTGTCCTAGAGATAAGGTCCTTTTGAATGCCAATCAGCTCGGCATCACCCACCTCAATGCCCAAATCGCCTCGTGCCACCATAACGCCCTCACAGGCATCAATGATGCTATCGAGCAGGTCGCGATCGGCGACAACTTCAGCCCGCTCGATCTTTGCGATGATGGCCGCATCAACATTCGCCTCCTGCAGTAGGCCTCTGGCTTCCTCAATATCTTGAACCGCGGCGACGAAAGAGACTGCGACGAAGTCGGGCTTTATCGACTCCATGGCTCGGATGTCCGCCTTATCTTTTTCTGTTAATGCCGGCGCTGCAATACCACCGCCCAGTTTGTTAACGCCTTTGCGAGAGCTCAGCGTCCCACCAATTAGCACAGTACAGTCAATATCAGAATCAGAGACACTATCTACCCGAAGCTGCATCTTTCCGTCATCAAGGAGAAGCACGTCGTCGACTTCGACGCTCTTTGGCAGGTCTTGGTACTCAATGCCTACCGCTGACGAGTTACCCTTCCCGCCGTCCACCGTGAGGCTCAAACGAAATGAGTCTCCTGCGGTGAGTGACACACTCCCTCTCTCGAAACTGGCAATTCGAATTTTGGGGCCCTGAAGGTCCGCGAGAACGCCCACATATCTGTCTTGGTGTCTCGCCTGTCGTCGTATGCGCTCCGCGATGCGCTGATGGTGCTCGACTGCACCGTGGCTAAAGTTCAGTCTGAAGACATCCACCCCGGCAGCAATGAGGCGGCCTATCATGTCCTCGCTATCGCTTCCCGGTCCAACAGTAGCGACGATTTTTGTTCTTCGGTGCACGCGGATGGCGTTTTTTGACACTACGAAATTTTCCCCATGTGTATGAGTAGTTCGCGTGTTTGGTCAGCAAAATCCGTGAACGCGCCGTCTACTTCTAGATCTATGAATAGCTTTTTGTGTAATGCCTCGAAGTTTACACCGGGTATGGATTCGGAATCTGCTCGCAAGGTATAGGGATGCAAAAAAAGACCAAGCTTTTTGGCAGCCACGACCATTTCGGAGGACCCGCCAGACTCATTCTCTAGAAGATTTACGTCTGGACCGATTCCATGCGCATACTCTGCAACCTCTTTGAGCCCCGACGTCGTATGCATGGCCTCGAAATCACCACGCCAGTTGGCAATGCTCTCCGTGAGAACGAGCTGGACAAGCGGTCCTTTGAAGGTTCCTTCATGGGCGAAGCGCTTCAGTGTCTCCGGATCAAAGCACTGAATCACTGTCTCGGCGTTTTCGCCAAGTCGGTCAAATGTTGTCAGAACGTCTATGACCGCCTGGTAGATGTCTACGCCTTCCTGCTCGTGAAACTCAGGGCGCTTCAGTTCGATGTATACACCTGTCCGTTTACCCGATGCCTTATTCAGCCTATCAACGGTTTCAATCTCCTCCGCCAAGGTTGGCACCTTAAATTCTGCCTCCGTACCCGAGTAGCGCTCCGGAAAAACAGGGTTACCGAGACTGTCTGTCCTTTCGTGCGCGTTCAGTGCTTTTATCTCTTCGAGCGTGAAGTCAATGGCATAAAAGAGCCCATCGTCACGGTGCCGCTCTGGAAACAATGTTGCTACATTAGTCGTAAGCTCGAGTGTTACGTCATGCAGCACGATCGGTACGCCGTCTGATGTCAGAACCACATCTTGCTCGATGTAGTCTGCATCGAATGTGTGCGCCAGTTCTACGGCAGGTAATGTATGTTCCGGGAGATAACCACAGGCGCCGCGATGCGCAATGATCGCCGGATACGGCATCTTTATATTGCCCATCTACGTTTCCCCCAAAACGAATCAGAACTGACTAGGGTTTTTACAGCAAACCCTGTATTTTGCTCAAGTTGATATTCAAATAAGCCAAGTACTTACGATGTGATGTGGGTGCTGGTGACTGACAGGATATTTTTTGTGGCGATCCACCAAAACAACAACCGGGCCCCCAATCCGCCCCTGGGTTATTCACGTGACTGCGAGCTCAGTGAGGCAAAGCAGATTCGCTTAGTTGCTGAATTTCATGCGAATCGAATCAGGCCCAGCCGGATTGCCTATCGTCTTGGTATTGATATCGCATTGATTGATGCTCTCTTGGCTGGTGAGTATCAAGCCTCGTTTTTTGCCCAGCAGCTAGCGGCGGCTCAGCGGCGTCGCAGGGATTTACGAATGCGCTCGTCAGAGCGACTGCGTGGTCAAGCCGCTTACGAGATTAGGGCGAAGGCGCAGCGCGACTACGACGCATCGCTCTCGTAGCCTTGATCGTTTGACGCTTTGCCTCAGCTAAGGCCAACACCTTAAAAAGAAAAAGGAGCTTGTATGAACGGATTAGAGCGATGGCACCATGTAATGAAAGAGGGGGATATGGAGGCACTCTACGACCTGCTTCATCCAGAGTGTGTTTTTATATCGCCCGTGGTTCATACCCCACAGGAAGGCCGCGAAATCACTTACGCCTATTTGCGAGCGGCTAACAAAGCACTGTCCGAGGACTTTCAGTACGTGCGAGAGGTAGTACAGGACAATCATGCCGTCCTTGAGTTTACAGTGAAGGTGGATGGAATTTTTGTGAACGGCGTGGACATCATCACTTTTGATGGTGATCAGATAATCGAATTCAAAGTCATGGTTCGACCACTCAAAGCAGTAAACGCTGTTTGGAAGCAGATGGGTGAGATGCTGGAGCAGTTAAGGGCGGCTAGCTAACCTAAGGTTTCAAAAAAAAGGGCTGACATAACGCCAGCCCTCTCTAGTTTCGGTGTTGCTACACCGAGCTTTGATTAGAACGACAGGCTCGCCTTGATACCGATATTACGACCGGCGAGTGGCACTTCATCTTTAACGAACGATGTGTGACTCCGAGCAACCTCGTCAGTCAGGTTACGTCCAAAGGCACTGACCGTAAGTACCGCGCCGTCACCCAAATCAATGTTGTGGGATAGACGGGCATTAACCAGCCTATAGCTGGAAGTCGGTGTTTCAAAACTACTGATCAAGTTTTGACGATCCACGTCTTGGATTTCTACCATCGCTCGCGAGGGTCCTCTGCTGTAGTCCATAGCAAAGACACTTCTTGAAGGCGTGACTCTGGGGACATTTCCGCCTCCTGAGAAATCAGCCTTGACCTGGTCGCGTTGCAGGCGCACCTCAAGTTGACCGCCTGCGACATCGAAACGTCGACCAATCTCAAGTTCGTAACCGTTGAAGGTTGCGTCCTGCTGCATGTATTCAGCGAGCATTAAATCACCGTGATCATGGTGCTCCTCACCGTGCTCTTCGCCACCTTCTTCATGCTCCTCATGCTCTTCTTCCGTCTCATCGCGCAGATATATGTAGTTATCAACGTTGTTTCGGAAGATTGCCGCATTAGCAAACCAAGTTTGGTCGTCATAGCGCAGGTTGAAATCAAGATTTTGGGTTTCCTCAGCGTCGAGATTCGCGTCACCAACCTCATATCGAGCCACGGCGAGGTGCTCTCCATTCATGAAGAGTTCCATCGCAGACGGTGTTCGTGTGACAAGTCCCATGTTCAATGAAGCTGATAGAGAATCAGTTAGCTCTCTGCCAATCGTGACCACACCACTGACAGACTGATCACTGAAGGTGAAGGGCTCTAGCTCAAAGCCTTCATGCTCGTCGTGGTGATCCTCACCCTCATGCTCGTCTTCACCTTCATGGTCCTCGTCGTGATCTTCATCGTGATGCATTTCACGAATCGTCCCTTTGCGCTCGACATCATCCCAACGAACGCCAACATCGATATCGAACTCTGCTACTTGGAAGCCAGCAAAGGCACCAATTGTTGTCTCGGTGGACTTAACTGGTTCCATGAATGCTTCTTCACCAAGAACAGAGACTTTTTCAGACACCTGGTTGAAAACGACCCGGCGTGGTTTTTCGTCGGAACCTAGATTCAGAACCACCTGCACTTCTGTGGAGTCATTGGAGAAAAGCGTTGGACCCTCCGAATGCTCCTCGTGTTCGCCTTCATGCTCTTCGTCGTCGTGACCTTCGTGCTCACCCTCGGCGTGTTGCTCTAGAAGCTCGTAGTCAGTATCACGGACACTGAACTGAATGTTGCGGATCAGATCGCTATTGAGATTTAACTGACCCGCGAGACTGAGAACGGTCGAGTCTGTTTGAGAAACGATTCGTTCGCCCTCGTGCTCGTCGTGGTGCTCTTCACCCTCATGGTCATCGTGGTCTTCACCTTCATGCTCGTCACCATGGTCTTCGTGGTCGTCGTGACCCTCCTCCTCATGTCCATGCTCTCCATGAAAAGGAATGCCGTAGGTGTAGCTAATGTCTTGATATGAAGCGCCTAGATAGCCCCACTCTCCGGCCTTTGAAATACCAAAGCGATGAGTTTTTGTTTCGAAGTCTGAGTTCGCAAGTGTACCCATGTCCTCGTCGTGATCTTCGTGCCCTTCGTCATGGTCTTCATCATGGTCGTCATGCCCTTCCTCGTGGTCATCGTGAAGCACGGCGCCCGCGAATATTTCATAGTCTTGTGCGTCAAAAACCACTGAAACTGTAGTTGATGTTGAAACCGCCGATGTTGCGCTTCAGTCCAGCGTTGAAGCCCTCTCCTTCGTTGCCAGTCTGTTGTTCAGCGGATAAGTAGGTGACAGCCTCTTCGATATCAGTTTTTGCAATCGTATTGTCCACGATGTTGATGATGCCGCCGCTCGCGCCATTGCTGTGCAATAGTGCGGCCGCGCCACGAACAACTTCGATTTGCTCTACGTTGCTCAGGTCAAGGTCTACGGGGTGGTCTGGTCCAATGCCTGAGACGTCTCTCACAACCAGGTTATTTTGGAGGACTTTGACTCGATTACCGCCCATGCCACGAATAACCGGCTGCCCTACGGCAGGTCCAAAGTTATTCGACGAAACGCCGGGTGTGGTGCTCAAGTGCTCGCCCAATGATTGCGTCAGGTTTTGTGTTATTTCATCGCCCGGAATGACAATGACGGAACTTTCGTTTTGCCCCTGAACTTGGTGGGTAAATGCTGATGTGACGACGACCTCTTCGAGCGTCGACTCTTGTGAAAATGCAAGTGGCGCGGCGATCAGCGCGACCACAGGTAAGGCATAACGTGCCATAAATTAGCTCCTAAAAATTAAATAAATCAGTCGATCTGGGATTTGATTTATTTAGTTGGTGGAGCCCTTGATGAATAGTTATTGAAGTGAGTTGATAGTACAACGCCAGTGGTAAGGACACTGTAGGCTGCAGATTTTTGTGGTTCGCAGTATGTATGTGGAGTTTCCACTGCTGCAGAGGCGTTACTGCACCCATAGCACTCGACGAATTCATGCGCCCCATCGGGGATGATGTCGTGGGTAGCCGCATGCGCCACAGGGCCCATGACGAGCAAAGCGGCAATAAGTGCGGAAATGAACAGTTTAACTTTCACAGTGTCTTCTTTTGATCCTGCGTTTTGCGGAGCGCACCTTTATGATACGCCTCGGAAGCACGGTAACAGTCGAGTGCGTATGAAGTTTAGCCGAAATAGTACAATTTATGAGACTGTATGGTCTCTGTTTCTGTAATCTAGCGCACGAACCTGAGTGAGAAAGCTATGCAACGAATTGTAGTTGGAATCAGTGGAGCATCCGGCGTCGTGTATGGCGTCAGGGCTCTCGAGATGTTGAGAGCACTCGACATTGAAACGCACCTCGTGATGTCGAAGTCAGCTGAGCTTACGATTCACTACGAACTAGACCACACGGCCAAGGAGGTGAAAGCCTTGGCATCCGAGGTCCACTCAGTTCGTGACGTCGGTGCATCGATTGCCAGCGGATCATTTAAAAGCCTTGGCATGTTAATCGCACCTTGCTCCATTAGAACGCTTGGCGAAATCACGTCTGGCGTAACGTCGTCGCTTCTCACGCGTGCGGCAGATGTCGCGCTCAAGGAGCGCCGTCGCCTGGTACTGATGGTGAGAGAAACACCCTTTCACCTTGGGCATTTGAACAATATGGTGGCTGCTACGGAAATGGGGGCCGTTATAGCGCCGCCACTTCCCGCGTTTTATGCTAATCCCAAGAGTTTGGATGACATTGTGAATCACAGTGTCGGTAGGGCCTTGGATTTATTTGGACTGGACGCACCGGATACGCATCGCTGGACCGAGAGTTAATGGTTTCCGACACGTCCTCGCGCCATAGCCCGCTGATATGGCTGGTTTTCCTCGTAATTGTCATCGATTTAGTTGGGTTCGGGCTCGTCATTCCCCTGCTTCCTTTCATGGCTCCCAGCTTAGGCGGCGATTCAACAGATGTTGCGTTCATTATGATTACCTATGCCTTGGGCGCCGCTTTGGTATCACCTGCGTGGGGGAGGCTTTCAGATAAATCAGGGCGGCGCCAGGCGCTTGTTTTAGCGCTGCTTTGCAGTTGTATCGCCTATATAGTGACTGCGCTGGCCGATACGCTCTGGCAGGTCTATCTCGGACGTGCCCTGTCCGGTCTTGCTGCGGGCAGTTTGCCGGTAGCCACCGCATTAATGGCTGACCTCAGTCCACCGGAGCGACGTGCCAAGGCTATGGGTTTGGTGGGAACGGCATTTGGTCTTGGGCTCATTGCCGGTCCGGTCCTCGGGGGGCTGTTGACGGGCGACTCGGAAAGCTTTGCACTGCCTTTTTACACCGCCGCGGTGATGTCGCTTGTGGCGGCAATCTGCGCTCACAACATGTTGCCTGCAACAATGGTTAAGCCTGCATCTCCGCGCTCGGGTGCGGCAGAGAGTGGTGCTCCGCTACCGGCACTTGGGCCTAGGCAAAACAAACTGCTGCTCATGCAGTACATAACCCACACCTGTTCGGTCAGCGCCATCATCTACCTCTTTCCGCTTTGGGTGGCCGATGCATTTACATGGGGCCCTAAAGATGTCGGCTATTTTTTTGGTGTTGTAGGTGTCGCGATGATTACACTGCAAGGTGGATTGTTGGCAATACTCACCAAGGTATTTGGTCATATGAATGTATTGCGAGTGGGTTCGGTGACATTTGCGATCTCATTATTTGTAGTGGCCACTGCTGAAACCACGCCTTTGATGCCCGCTATGATCTTTTTCGCATTCTGCGGATCAACCGTCTGTCTGCCGCTGCTTAATGCCATTGCCTCTGAGATTGTGGATCCCAGCCATCGCGGGCGAATGATGGGCATGACGGCATCGGCGTCGTCTACGGGGCGTATCGTTGGGCCACTGTTTGCCGCGGGGCTATTGAACTTCAGAGACTTCAGCACTGCGTGGTTAGGCAGTGCACTCATGGTGCTGTTTTTGGTCATCTGGTCGTTCACGGCCGCGCGAAAATTTAATCAATTGGAGGAGCTGAGCTGAAATGAAAGTTGTCGTTACCTTTCCTATTCCAGATGCGGCCAAGCAGATAATTTCAGAGCACGCGTTGCTTCAGTGCTGGGAAAGCGAAGAAAGCATACCTACATCGACACTGATCGGTTGGGCCACTGATGCCGACGCTATCTTGACTACCCTGACCTGCCCCATTGACAGCGAGTTGCTGGCCCACGCGCCGCAATTGAAAATCATTTCTACCGTTTCGGTGGGTGTTGATCACATTGACGTCGATGCGGCGGCGGCGCGTGGTGTCATTGTCGGACATACGCCCGGGGTCCTGACTGATAGCACAGCCGATCTTACGCTCGCGCTCATGTTAGGCGTGGGTCGACGCGTTGCAGAGGGTGATGCGCTCATTCGATCCGGTGCCTGGAGTGATGGTTGGAAGCCTAATTTACTGCTGGGGACTGATCTCAGTGGGGCAACGGTAGGCCTTATTGGGCTCGGCCCCATCGGACAAGCGGTAGCCACTCGGTTGAAAGGCTTTGGGTGTCGCGTGATTGCGTCGAATCGGACCATGCGACCGATCGAGGGTATCGAACCTGTTGACCGCGACACACTGCTAGCAACCGCCGACATTGTCTCGTTGCACACTGCGCTGACGCCTGAAACAGCGGGGATGATCGGTCGACGAGAGCTCGCATTGATGCAAGATGGCGCCATGCTTATTAACACGGCGCGGGGTGGGCTCGTTGACGAAGCAGCGCTGGTTGCCGAGATCAAGTCGGGGCGTTTACGGGCTGGTCTGGACGTTTATGCCGAGGAGCCCTTGCCCTTGTCCAGTGACTTGCGCGGACTCCCGGGTTGCGTGTTGCTGCCGCACGTTGGCAGTGCAACCGAGCGTACCCGACGCGCCATGTTCGAGCTTGCGCTCGCCAACTTATTTGCAGGCTTGCAGGGTGGCGATTTACCCGCCCGACTTGGCGCCACCTGAACTATGACCTACTAACGAAGCCGCAGATTTTTAGCGCGCTAGTACATGCCATTTTGAGCAATTCCATCGGCGATCTTGGCTTGCTGCCTTGCAGAGAGCCCGCGGTGCGTTCTACGAGAAAAACAACAGCTTTACTATCATCGCAATGATGGCGATGG
Organism: Halieaceae bacterium; assembly: GCA_038143085.1. Taxonomy (GTDB): domain Bacteria; phylum Pseudomonadota; class Gammaproteobacteria; order Pseudomonadales; family Halieaceae; genus Luminiphilus. The sequence goes on along the minus strand of JAYQLG010000002.1, from coordinate 305,409 downwards.
TCAGTACGCGGCGAATCAGTTGCTCCCCGTGTGAGAGTGTTAGTCGCGCGCCGACCATACCGCCAGCAACATTTCCAATGGCGGCGATAGCGCCAACCAACCAGAGAACCTCGCTTGTCGCAGCAAATACGAACACGGCCAGTAAGGTGTAGGTAAAGATGATGAACACCTTCAGGATGTTGGTGTCCACAAGGCTCAGGCCTATCACCCTGTGCATGATTGGCAAGACGACAAAGCCCATACCGATTTGAATGAAGCCACCCCAGAATCCGGCGACGGCCATTAAAACGTGGCCGAGGCGTAGGTTTTTGGGCTCGTTATCGGCATCACTTTGCTTCTTGGCTTGAGGCGCCTGCATCAAGATCAAAACAGCCACCATGACGATGGCCAATAGACCTTCGAATTGCTCATTATTAAGTTTCGTACTGAGCCAAGCACCCAGTAGTGCCGGTGGAATTGCCACCAAGGTCAAGGTAACGCACAGCTTGGCATGAGGTACACCATGGCGCAGGTAGGTCACTATGGCGGAGGCATTATGTGCAACGATAGTGATGCGATTGGTGCCATTTGCGACGGGCCCGGGCATGCCTAGAAACATCATGATAGGCACGGTCAGGATTGAGCCACCACCTGCCATGACATTCACCAATCCGGCACCAAAGCCAGCGACAATCAGGACAACGATTTCCCACCAAACCAACTCCATCATGAGCTGGGAGTCCTCATCGTCACGAACTCTTCAGCCGCCGTTGGGTGAATCCCCACCGTGCTATCAAAGTGCGCTTTGGTAGCGCCGGCTTTCATTGCGACGGCCATACCCTGACAAATCTCACCCGCGTCAGGGCCCACCATATGCAAACCGATGACACGATCTGTCGATTGATCGACGATCAGCTTCATTAAGGTCCGCTCATCGCGCCCACTTAAGGTGTGTTTCATGGGTTTGAAGTCTGATTTGAATATCTGAAGCTCGAGTCCCAAGTCTCGCGCTGCCTCTTCGGTCAGCCCAACCGTGCCTATGTTCGGTTGACAGAACACGGCGGTAGGGATGAATTCGTAGTCCATGGCTTTTGGATTATTCCCAAACTGGGTGTGAGCAAATGCCATGGCTTGGGCTATTGCGACTGGCGTGAGTTGAGGGCCTCCTGTCATATCACCCAAGGCAAAAATGCTGGGCTCCTCAGTTTGGAAATGCGCGTCGGCTTTTACGTACCCTTTACTATCGAGCGTGACCTTGGTGTGCTCCAGACCCAAGCCTTCAATGTTAGGGTGGCGACCGGTCGCACACAGGACCGTATCCACAACCAGTGTACTGCCATCGGTCAGTGTCGCCTCGTAGCCATCGTTGACCGGAGTCAACGATTCGATATTGGTGTTGAAGCGAAGGTCAACGCCGGTCTTACGAATCTCTTCTGCGGCAAAGCTGCGGATATCACCGTCGAATCCGCGCATGAAGAGGTCGCCTCGGTAAAGCTGTGTGACCTGTGACCCCAGTCCGTTAAAAATGCCCGCGAATTCGGTGGCGATGTAGCCGCCGCCGATCACCAAAAGGCGCTTTGGGAACGACGCCAAGTCAAATATTTCATTGGAGGTAATGGCGTGTTCATTACCGGGAAACTCGGGTTTCGTAGGCCATGAGCCGGTTGCTAATAGGATTTTGTCGGCATGGTATTGAGTTCCGTTGACCTGGATGGTGTGCGCATCGAGCAAGCGCGCCATTCCGTCCAGCGTCACAGCCCCTGAGCCATCGAGTAGTCGCTCGTAAATACTGTTCAGTCGGCCTATTTCACGAGATTTATTATCTCGAAGCGTCGCCCAGTCAAAGCTGGCTTCACCTAGCTGCCACCCAAAGCCGGCAGCGTCTTTAAAAGCCTTGCCGAATTCGCTGCCGTAGACGTAGAGCTTCTTTGGAACGCAGCCAACATTGACGCAGGTGCCTCCCAAATAGAGCCCTTCCGCTACGATGACTTTTGCTCCAAGGCTGGCGGCAACGCGTGAGGCCCTGACACCGCCTGAGCCCGCGCCAATGACAAATAAATCGCAACTGGTATCCTTATGGCTTTCCGGCATGTTGGGCGCTCCGCGTTAGTTTTTACCGTAGAGGGTGGCTCAGCTTCTCGATGACTCTAATGCAGACCCACCAAATGATGATTGTACCGCGATACACAGATCGATCTCTCGATTGGTCGTTAAGAATGGCCTTTTTCTTGGGTTTATGTCTGACGGCTCTACTTTTGTCTCCAACCGCAAACGCGCTCACCGCTGCACGCATCGTGCTGCACGATGGCTCTTCCATCGTCGCCGATATCGTCGATTACCGAGGCGATCAAATTACGCTATCCACTAGCTTTAGCCGTGACTTGAAAATCGACGCGGCTTTAATCAAGGATATTGAGGCTTCTGCCGATGATCGAGAGGTGTCGACACTGCTGTTGAAAGATGGTCGGCGCGTCGAAACCGCACCAATGATGGTCACCTCCGGGATCATGGCCTTGTCAGACGGTGAAATTATTAAGCTGGCCGACGTCGACAAGCTCAATCCTGAGCCTTGGGAGATGGGACAGGGTTATGCTTGGGAGGGCTTAGCGTCCGCTGCATTTACCTTTGCTCGTGGTAATACCGACTCCGATCAACTCGATGTTGCAGTTAATACGCAGTTTGATAGCACGCGTGATCGAATCACCTTGCGGGCCAATGTGGAGCAGGATACCTCTGTTGTCTCCGTTCAGACGGAAGGTAATGGAGGCACCAACGAAATAGTTCGTTCTCGTGAGCCCTCTGCCGACAATTGGCAGGTGGTGACCAAGTACGACTATTACCTCGAGGATTGGACCAATCACTACCTTGGGGTCAACGCATCGGTGGAGGCCGACAAATTTGCCGACATTCGGATGCGAAGTTATCTCGGTCCTTATTACGGGCGAAAGTTATTGGATGGTGCATGGGGCAAGCTTGATGGCGAACTTGGATTTGTATGGGTGGATACCGATTTTTTCAACGCGCAAGACACAGAGTATCTAGGTGCTAACTGGAACGTCACGGGAGAAAGCGAAATCCTGGGTGGCGACTCAAAGGTATATCTGACGCACGTTGGTATTTTGAACGTCAGTGACGACAACAGCGTCATCCTGGATACCACCATTGGCTTCGGTTTCCCTTTCTTTTTTGGTCTTGAAGCCGCCGCGGAGTTCACTGTCGATTACGACGGCGCAGCTGCGGCAGGGAAAAAAGCGATTGATCAGTCCTATAACTTGAGAGTTGGCTATAGTTGGTGACCCACTAGCCTGCAGGCCGTCCTTTTGAGCAACGACACGTCACCGATTTCTTTCCTGCCACTGGGTGGCTGCGGCGAGATTGGTATGAACCTAAATCTGTTTTTGTCGCAAGGCCGCTGGCTGATGGTGGACTGCGGTATCACCTTTGAGCAGGCAAATGAGGATCACCGCGGCAGGCCGTCTATTCAGATGCCGGATCCGACCTTCATATCGAGTCAACGTGATCAGTTGGACGGCTTGGTGGTGACGCACGCGCATGAGGATCACTTCGGCGCTATCCCCTATTTATGGCAGGAACTTCAGTGCCCTGTTTACGCTACGCCCTTTGCTGCAGCCGTCCTTCGAAAAAAAGCCGCCTGGCGAGGTGCACCTCCACCTACGCCATTGATCGAGGTTTTACCGGGTGACACTCACACCATTGGTGCGTTCGACGTTACCTGGCTACCCATAACGCACTCAACCCCTGAAACCTGCGCGCTGCTGCTGGAGTCGCAAGGTACCCGGATCCTGCATACCGCTGACTGGAAAATAGACACGCGACCTGTCATTGGATCGCCGTGGTCGCCAAGTACATGGAAAGCCCTTGCTGCACAAGGTATCGACGCCGTTATTTGCGACTCAACAAACGCAACGACCCCCGGCAGATCGCCGACCGAGGGTGAGGTTGGCGATGCTTTGGTAAAGCTCGTTACATCGTTGAAGGGACGGGTCGTCGTCGCCTGCTTTGCCAGTAATGTTGCCCGGGTTCAAAGCGTCTTTCGTGCCGCCCACGCCTCGGAGCGTCGTGTCGGATTACTGGGGCGTTCGCTGGACATTATGGTGCGATCTGCCAAGCATGCCGGTGTATTCGAACCGAAAGTGCCGATTATTGATGCTGAGCACTTGGGGTACCTGCCTGAGAATGAAGTGCTGGCCGTTGCAACCGGCACCCAAGGCGAGATTGGCGCAGCGCTTCATAGACTGATGATGGACACACACCCACACCTCTCGTTAGGCGAGGGTGATACCGTGATCTTCTCGTCGAAAACCATTCCCGGTAACGAGGAGTCCGTGCACCGCTTGATCGAGGGCTTGAGGGACCGTGGTGTGAGCGTGATCCATGCGGATGATGTCGCAGCGACGCTTCATGCATCGGGACACCCCTGCCAGGATGAGCTAAAGGATCTTTATGAAACCTTGAAGCCTCGACTAAGCATTCCTGTACACGGTGAAAAGCGTCATATGGAGGCCAACGCCAGTATCGCCCGGGAAAGCGGTGTCCCAGTGACCTTTACAGGCAACAACGGTGACCTGTTCTATTTGTCCCCATCGCCGGGTGTCCGCCGCAAGTGGGCGCCTGTGGGGAGATTGCAGGTTGATGAGAAGGCGAGAAAGTTGGAGCGCATCGCGAGCTAAGCGGCGCTCCACATTCATATTCTCAGTCTGCGCCTTGGCTGACTCGGATGACCTTTCCACCGGCTTCATCGATAACGGCGACCGATCCGTCACTCAGAGCTCGGACATCGCGGACACGCGCCTCAAGGTCGGGGAACGGCTCACTTAAAACAGGCGTGTCTCCTGACACATCAACCGCGACCACCTTTTTGGCCTTGAGCCCGCCAACGAGTAACTTGCCAGTAAGGCTTGGAATGGCTGAACTTGTGTATAGCGCTAGACCTGATGTCGCAATACTGGGCACCCAATAGGTGACTGGTTGTTCCATGCCGGGTGCTTCTGTAAAGGGGGAGATAATAGCGCCCGAGTAGTCGACACCGTAGGTAATCGCCGGCCAGCCATAGTTCTTTCCGGCATCGATGCGATTGAGCTCATCCCCACCTTTCGGTCCGTGTTCGGTCATCCAGATCGACTGCGTTGTCGCATCGACGATCAAGCCTTGTGGGTTTCGATGGCCGTAGCTGTAGACGTAGGGGGCATCTGGAAACGGATTGTCGGCAGGCGCCTCACCGTTTTCGGTCATGCGCAGCAATTTTCCGAGCTGGCTGCCTGTTTTCTGTGCATCTTCACGTAAGGTGTAACCCTCGCCTACCGAGAGCAGCATGGTGCCATCTGCCAAAAAGGCCATACGACCACCGAAGTGACCACCTCCGCGCTTGGTTGGACTAACCTCGAAGATAACGGTGACATTGGTCAGGGTGTTTCCATCCAGAACCCCTCGCGCCACTGTCGTTCGATTACTGTCTTCTGACCCTGCGGCGTAGGCGAGAAAAATCGTGTTGTTAACAGCGAAGTTGGGGTGAAGCACAACATCGAAAAGCCCTCCCTGTCGTTTGGCAAAGACTTCAGGTACGCCCGTGACCGCCCTCATCTCGCCTGAGGGTGCCACGTGCTTAATGCTTCCGGGGCGCTCGGTTACCAAGAACCCCCCGCCGGGGAGTTCCGCTACCGACCAAGGCGTGTCTAAACCCTCGGCGATGGTTTCCATCTGTAGTGCAGCAAGTGACAGCGAGCTCGCGCTGCAAAGCGCAGAGACGAGCAAGGTTTTAAAAGAAAGGCGTGAAAACATGAGGCGTCTTCCTAAACTGGATTGTCGGCCGACTATAGCGCAAGATTCCCGCGTCTGTGGAGTGAAGAATTGGGTGATGATATGAGGTGGGTGATAAGTCTGCTCGTGGCAGTTTTGATTGGTTACAGCCTGAGTATTGTGATCAACGCATCCGTGAGTGCAGCGACCTTGGTTGGTTTTGGTATTGAGGTCAGCCTACCGGACCGACTGGACATGATCGCCAAGGAGTGGGTGGGTCTAGGGACCATTTATCTACCTTTGTATCTCGTGTTACACGCCATCTGCTTTTGGTTGCTGGGCCTTGTACTCCGAAATAGGGCGGTGACGACGGTTGTCGCGCGTGCGACGTACGCGGGGATTGGTGCATTGTCGTTGATGGCATTCTATCTAAGCTTCGACGCGGTAATGGGATCCGGTGGTGTGGTTGTCGCCTCGACCCGAACAACGGCGGGCCTAATTGCACATGCTGCAACAGGTGCGGTCTCGGGTTTGTTATTCCGGCTGTTAAGTAGTGGGTCTGCGAGTCAGTCGGATTGACCCTCCGGAGGGGCCACCAGCACAGCCTGCTGTGCCGGTGCACGCGCAACGCCGGTTTACGTGCAACTTAACAACAGCTTTCCAGCGTGAGCACCAGAAGACATGTAAGTCTGCGCTTCCAGGGCATCTTTTAATTCGAAGGTCTTGTCCATGAGCGGGCGCATTTGGCCGCTCTCGACCAGTGGCATGAGCTGCTCATCAACCTCGCGGAAACATCGCGCTTTTTCATCATGGGTGAGTCTGCGTAAGGTGCTGCCGGTCAAGGTTGCGCGTTTCATAAGTAGCTGTGTCAGGTCGATTGTGGCCTGACCGCCGCGCATCAGCCCGATGCAGGCAATTCGGCCATCTACGGCAAGGCACTCAAGATTAAATTGTTCGAAATCACCGCCGACCATATCAAGTACAACATCCACACCCCCTAACACACCGTGCTGTGCACACTGCTCTGTCAATGGTGCGTCGTTGTAGTTCAGGCAAATGTCAGTGCCGATATCCGCAAGCAGCTCACATTTGTTTGATGATCCTGCTGTGGCAATGACGCGACAGTTCATTGCTTTAGCAAGCTGAACTGCGATATTGCCGATACCACTGGTGCCACCGTGTACGAGTAAGGTTTCCCCTCGTTTAAGCCCAGCGCGGACAATTACGTTGTACCAGACGGTAAGAAATGCCTCGGGAAGGCAGGCTGCGACTTTCATATCAATCGCCGCGGGCACTCGCAAGGTGCACTCTGCCTTAGCCTTGGCCTGTGTCGCGTAGCCGCCACCGTGAACCAGCGCGCAGACCCGCTCACCTGCGGCGAAGCCGCTGCGCTCGCCTGCTATTCGGATCGTTCCGGATACCTCGAGCCCCATGACAGGGCTCGCATCTTCAGGCGGCGGATAAAATCCCATACGCTGCAGCACGTCTGCTCTGTTAATACCCGCATATGCGACATCGATGACAACTTCGTCGGCAGTACAGTTTAGGTCTTCGGCCTCTCTCAGATCGAGGGTTTCTGGGTCTTCTATGTGGATATAGTGATGTGACATAGTGGCGCTTAATCGATCCTCGAGTTACTGTTAAAAACAAAATACAACAATTTGGCGAGCATAGCGGCTAATCGCGTGTTACAGCAAAGTCAGGGGCAAATCATGGCTAAACCAATGTTTCTTCGTAAGCTCAAAAACCGAATCTTTTTTGCAATGGCAAAGGTCATTGCAGGGAAGCCGAAAGGCAACTACATGGCGTTTGTCGGTAAAGCGAGTTGCGCTCGCCTGTGTGATCGCATTGTCGAGCTGGGTCATACCTCGGTTCTGGTTGTAACGGACAGAGCGCTCCGCGATCTCGGCCTGGCAGACGAGGCTGTTGCGGGCCTTAATCGCGAGGGCGTAACGCTGAGTTGGTACGATAAGGTAGACCCTGATCCCACCTATGGACACGTGGAAGAAGGCGCGCGCATTTTGAAGGAATCAGGTGCTACCGCCATACTTGCTGTTGGCGGCGGTTCGTCAATCGATTGCGCAAAGGTCATCGCGTTTAGGAAGTATAACGACGGCGATATGACCAAGTGGGCGGGCATGGGGAATGGACCCGATGAAGCGGCGCCACTGTTTGTGATTCCAACGACGTCGGGCACAGGCAGCGAAGCGACCATGGGTGCCGTTATTACGAACCAGGCTTCACACAAGAAAGAGATCATTGGTGGTGAAGCTATTCATCCGAAGGCAGTCGCTTTGGATGCCTGCCTCATGGTGGGCTTACCCAAGCCCATTACAGCGGCGACGGGCATCGATGCGTTAACACATGGCATCGAGGCTTATATCTCAACGTGGGAGCGCGGCAACCGGACCGAAATGGGTCGTATATCCGTTCAAGGTGTTTTTCGATGGCTTCGAATGGCCTGTGAGGAGCCTGGTAATATGGATGCGCGAGAAGGTATGGCGCTTGCGGCTTATAACGCGGGCGTTGCGATCAACCAGGTAAATGTCGGTAACGTGCATGCTATCGCGCATCAGTTAGGCGCCAATTTCGGTATACCCCATGGCCACGCGAATGCACTGGTGCTCCCACACGTGCTGACACTTTACGGAGATACAGCGGTTGATCGTTTAGCTGAGCTTGCGGTGGCAACCGGTATTTCAGATTCGGGTCATCCTGAGACGCGGGCACGAGCGTTCATTGCTGAAGTCGAAAAACTGATTGCCGATGTTGGCATTGCCCCAACGGATCCACGCATCAAGCGCGACAAATTTGATGTTATTGCCGAGGCAGCCATGGATGAGGGCGACGGTTACTTCTGTCCTAGACAGCTTGAGAAGTCGGAGATTCTAAATCTTCTTGAGGCGATTTCAGAATAAGTGGCGTTGCTAGCCACTGGCTTGCAATCCGCACAGCTTCCCTAAAATGCTCTGAGTCGCCCTCAGAGCATACAAATCCATGACTTGCTTGCGGCAGGTGCTTATAGGTTATCTTGCAGCCTGATCGGTGAAGCCTCACAGCAAACCGAGCACCGTCGTCACGAATAGGATCTCGTTCGGCCGTGATTATGAGTGTCCTAGGGAATAGGTTAAGCGTTGTCCGCCGCCCCGGAAAAATTCGTTCCAATACTGGATCAGCAGGCGCCATACCATCCAGATAGGTATCACAGAACCATCGCATGTGTCGCGCTGGCACAAGACCCGATTTGGCGTGCTCGGTGTATGAGGGTAAATCACTGATGTAATGCTGAGTGGCGGGATAGATCGCCAAACAGCCGGCAATGCCATAGCGTTCCTGAAGCGCCAATGTCGAAGCGATGGCAAGGTTTCCGCCAGCACTATCGCCTGCGAGGATAAACAAACCGTTGTTGGGGGCGAGATTATCCAAGTTGTCGAGTACCCACTTTGTCGCTTCCAGACAGTCATCATGCGCTGCGGGGAAGACGAACTCTGGGGCGAGCCGGTAGTCGATCGAAATAAGGCTACAGCCACTATTTAAACTCAGTGCCCGGCAAAATCGATCGTGAGTCTCGAGGTTACCCACGACAAAGCCGCCGCCGTGGGCATAAATCACCATGGGCTTATCAGCATTGCCATGGTACATGCGTAACCCTACCTGGCGACCGTCAAGCTCAACACAAAGATTACTGACCGCAACAGGGTCCAGCGGAACGCCATCCCACAGCTTGTGGTGGCGGCGTAGGTAGAGGTAGCGCGCTGCTCGCGCAATGAACCGGTTAAGCAGCGACGTCATCTGCGTGGATGAATTCCGAGTTTGGGTTCGCAGTGTAGGTGTAAAGCCCATCGACATTGACGTCGCGAGTGACGTTACCGCGCTGAACCAAGTAGTTGAGGTGCGCAATGGTTTCACCTGTGGCCAAGTGCACTTCGTGTTCCTTTAACTCGCGATTAAACAGATGCACGAAGCATTCGGGAACAGTCTTCGCCTCAGTCAAGTTGTTGTAGAGCCTCGCAAGCGATTGGCGGTGGCTGTCTATGATCTGGTTGAGACGTGTTCTTGCGCCTTTGAATGGCGACTGGTGTGCGGGTAGCACCAGCAGGTCTTCCGGCAGAATATCGAGTAGGCGCGTGTTTGAGGACAACCAATATTCCAGTGGGTTGCCATCCGGCTCCGTGGGAAATACCGATACATTGGGCGTAATCCTTGGAAGGATTTGGTCACCGGCAATGATGAGCTTCAGGCCCGGGCAATAGAGACAGGCGTGCTCAGGAGAGTGCCCTTGGCCGATAACCACTTGCCAATAATGATCACCGATATTAATCGTCTCTAGGTCCACAATGCGTCGATAACTGTGTGGCAGTGGCTCGGACATTTTTCCGAAGGTTCCAAAACGCTGCTGGTAGCTCGCCATCATTTCATCACTGAACCCCGCGCGTTTGTAAAACTGCAGCGCCGTACTCGGCACTTCGTCAGAGGTGTAGCTGAGAAGAAGACTGCCGTTTAGGTATTCGCTTCGAGTCATCCAGACCTCGCAATCAAAGCGCTCGCATAGCCATCCTGCCAAACCAATGTGATCGGGGTGTAAGTGGGTACAAATGACACGAACGACGGGCTTTCCTTGCATAAACCCTGTGAAGAGCGACTCCCACTGCGCCTTAGCGCTGTCAAGCTTCATACAGGTGTCCACAACCGTCCAGCCGTCTGCCTCTTCGAGTAACCAAATGTTGATGTGGTCGAGCCCGCCAGGCATTTCAAATCGCACCCACCAGACCCCGGGTGCCACTTCGAGTGGCTCACCGTATCCAACGGCACTCTTGCGTCCCCAGGGATAGACGAGCCCCCTGTATTCTTCGTTCACCAACATTCTTTGGAATTTCCTTGAATAAGAGCGCTCTTACCCGATCGGGGTAAGGCGCCGTTGAGCGTGCTTGTGGACAATATAACCATCAACTGGAGATGATACCGTGAATGCGACCCTAGAAACGAATCAGCTACGACAACTTGATCAACAGCATCATTTGCATCCATTCACTGATTTTCGTGATTACGCGGCAAATGGCGGTCGCATTGTAAGCCGCGCTGAACACATTTACATATACGACTCCGACGGCAATCAGATTCAAGATGCGATGTCCGGTCTATGGTGCTGCAGTCTTGGTTATAGCCAGGACGGCATCAAAAAAGCGGTCGCTGATCAGTTAATGGAGCTTCCGTTCTACAACAATTTCTTCAAGTGCTCTAACCAACCCGCCGTCGAGCTGGCGACGCGTCTCTGTGACATGGCGCCGGCCAACTTCAACAAGGTGTTCTTCACAAACTCGGGATCTGAGGCAAACGATACGCAGATCAAATTTGTGCATCGGTATTACGAGCTTCTGGGTAAGCCTAGCAAGCGGCTTATTATCAGCCGGAAGAATGCCTACCATGGCAGCACTATCGCAGCCGCATCGCTGGGCGGTATGAGCACGATGCACGAGCAAACTCAGGGGTTGGACTACATCCGCCACATTGAGCAGCCTTACTGGTTCGAGTTAGGTGGCGACATGAGTCCCGACGAGTTTGGACTATGGGCAGCAAACGAGTTGGCGAAGAAAATTGATGAGCTAGGCGAGGACAATGTCGCAGCGTTCATTGCTGAGCCTATTCAAGGTGCCGGCGGCGTTATTATTCCGCCTGATACCTATTGGCCAGCGGTTCAGAAGATTTTGGATGAGCGCGATATCTTGTTTATTTCCGACGAGGTAATTTGTGGCTTTGGCCGGACTGGTAATTTATTTGGCTTCCAAACTTATGGAACGAGGCCCGACCTCATCACGTTTGCAAAGGCAGTCACTAATGGCTACATGCCGCTTGGCGGAAGCCTGGTTAGTGACAAAGTGGCCGATGTCTTGCTCGGCCACGGGGGTGAGTTTGCGCATGGTTTGACCTATTCGGGTCACCCAGCCTCGTGCGCGGCCGGGCTTGCAACGATGGATGTGCTTCAAAATACGCCCATTCTCGAATCGTCTGCCAACGACTTGGCGCCTTACTTCTCGCAATCGCTTGAGTCGCTGGTAGACCATCCGGTTGTGGGTCAGGTGAGATCAAAAGGCTTGGTTGCCGCGGTCGAACTGGTCAAGGACAAGGGATCCCTGGAGCGTTTGGCACCGGAGTCTGGAGGCGCTGTGTACACGCGCGATAGAGCCATTGAAAACGGACTGATGGTGCGACAAACGGGTGATGCGATGATTATGTCGCCACCGTTTGTGACATCGACTGATGAAATCGATGCGCTGGTTTCAAAATTGACCTCGGCTTTGGATAAGACGGCAGCGTTTTACAACGTAAAATAGCAACGCTAGCAATCCCTACAGGCGGTCACGCCGTATCAGCCACATGACGTTGATAGAAAAAACCTGGTTTAACGCCGTGTGGTTCCAGACCACCTGGTTTAGCTGTGTCCTCGGTAGAGAGGACTGGATGTTGCTGACGGCCGCTCTCATAGCTTTCCACTACGCGGCAGTTGCAGATATTCGCTCCGAACTCAATCGAGTGCTGCCGTGTGCGGCTCTTGGTATTGGTGTTGATTTTACGCTGGCGATGACCGGCGTTTATGATTTTGGTGCGCCGTTGTTTCCGCTGTGGATGGTATGTCTTTGGTTTGTTTTTCCAACCGTGCTGCCAAGAGCCATGGCGTTTTTGTCTGAGAGCCGCTGGCGTCCCATTGTTTTGGGTGCGATAGCCCCTGCCAACTACTTAGCCGGAGCCAAGTTTGGTGCCGTCACATTGCCGCTTGGTGATGTCACCACGATGTTAATTCTGGTGCCGCTGTGGATGGTGATGCTGCCACTTATGGTGAAGTTCAGTCAGCGGGAGCTTGCAGCAGCTTAATGCCCATGGCTCGAGTAGCACTGTTCTTATGTCTCTGTGGCATCCCGCTTTTAGGTCTGAGCCAAACTAAAGACCCTGAGCCAGCGCCTTATGCCTCCGAGGTGCTGACACTCGAGCAAGCACGGCCGTTGATGCTTGTGGGAAGCTCGCAGCTCCGCGTCGCATTTTTTAAGGTCTTCAATTCCAAGTTATTTACTAAAACCGGTCAGTGGAATGACCCCCATCACTCGTTCCGGTTTGAGCTCACCTATCAACGCAATATATCTGGCAGTTTTCTTGCCAAGCAGACAGCGAAGGAATGGGATCATCTGGAGTTTGATGATCCTCGACGATCGGATTGGGAGGCAGCGGTCTTGGCTATGTGGCCAGATGTCAAAAAGGGCGACAAGATTGCGTTTGATGTCGACGAGCAAGGCGTCAGTCGTTTTTTCTACAACGGAACCTGGGTCGGCAGCGTGGAAGATCCTGACTTCGCTTCAGCGTTTATTGCAATTTGGCTGTCTCCAAAAACGTCTCGGCCAGCGCACCGAGAAGGTTTGCTGGCCGAGTCGTAGGCTTTCACTGAAAGACTATGTTAGTCCCAGCTAATGCCTGTTCGGATGCCGAAGGTTCTTGGGCGCATGGGGCCGAAGAAGTGCGATGGCAAAATTCCGCCGTTCGCATTGTAACCGTCCCATGTGAACTCATCGAGCAAGTTTTCAGCGTAGGCCTGGATGTACCAGTTGTCGTCTGATTCGTAGCCGATACGCAGGTTAGTCACTGCGTAGGCATCGATCATGCCTTCTGGATTGCCTTCCCAGCTGCCGCCGCGCTCACTTTCATAAGACACTTCGATGCTGCTCTTGATCATGCCGTTTTGCATGGGGAAGTCGATGTCGAGCTTACCTGCGGCCGTGACTTCAGGTGCCCAGAAAACGCGACTACCTTCACAACCGAGGCCATCACCCTCGACGGCACCATCAGCGCCACAGATCTCCGAGAGACCTGTCGCTTCTGTATCGAGATAACCCACCGAGAGATATAAGGTGGTGTTCTCGCTCATGGCGACAGTGGTTGATGCTTCGACACCGAAGCCATCGGTTTGGCCAACATTCAATACGCGACCCGAGAAGGCGTCTGTCACACCATCGTCTTCAAAGTCGACGTCGACGTAGCTGATGACCTGTGCATCCTTGTAGTCATACATGAAAGCGACGATGTCAAAGTTACCTGCACCGTCCAGATAGCTTGTCTTGAATCCTAGCTCGTAAGAGTCCATCTGCTCGGGTCTAAATGAGCCGGGCAAATAGCCATCTCCCTGAGTAATACCTGTCTCATAGGCGGGCGGGTTACCTTGGTCATCTTGGATCCAGAAGCTACCAAAGCCACCTGATTTAAAGCCTTGGGTATAGTTGGCAAATACCATGGCGTCATCAGTGGGCGTCCACGTCAGCGCAATTTTTGCAGTGGTATCACTCCATGACTTTGAGTCCTCGATGTACTCGGCGGTCGCAAAGCCATAGGTGAAGTAGGGACCTAAGTAGCTGTCGGGCTCGGGCACTAGGATGCCAAAGTCTTTATCGTCGCTCGTGTATCGCACGCCCACTGAAACGTTGAGTGTCTCGCTGAGGTCACGATCCATGCTGACATAAGCTGCCCAACCGCTGTACTTACCCTTGAGCATGCCAGTCTCAACGAGATTGCCATCTGCACTCGGGTAGAAGTCAGTGTAGTAATCGGAGCACCCGCTGTAGAACTCGTAGCCGTAGTACTCGGCGTAGTAGTTCAAATAGTACTGACACATCAGATCTTCAGAACCAATCGCAGCAAACTCGGCGTCCAGATCCTCATCATAGTAAGAAACACCCGCGTACCAGCCGAGAGGGCCCTCATCGTTGCTGGTCAGGCGCAGTTCCTGCTGGAAGTATTGGCCCGATTGACGGAACTGGAAGTTGTTGATGTTGAGCGGTGTGCCGTCGTAATCCTCTGAGTAGTAGTAATCGTGATCCTTGTAGCCCGTGTTCGAGGTCAAGGTCGCGAAGCCCAGATCGTAGTCAACAAAAACGCCGATGGTCAGCAAGTTGCCGTCGTCACCCTCGCCCGCTTCCAGGTCAGAGTCGATTTGCTCGCTTGTACCATCTAATGTGGTGTCGTCAACGATATAGCCGTCAAATGCGTCCCAGATATCGCCGCTATCAATTGCGCGATACATGGAGCCAGACTGCTCACGGTCTTCGTAGTCGACAACCGTATTGATGGACAATCGGTCACTCTCGTAGGCGGTAGACCAGCGTACGGCCATCTTGCTGTGTTCGATTTCACGGCGATTTGTCGCTACATTTTTCGCGAATCCGCGCTCGCTTGAGGAGTAGCCGGCGAGGCGCATCGCAAAGCTGTCGTTGACCGGAATGTTGGTTGCGCCCTCAAATACAAAGTGACCACGCTGACCAAAATCGAGGTCCAGGTAGGCATCATCGGCACCGATCTCAGCTTTGCGAGTGTGGACGCTAAACGCACCGCCAATCGAGTTACGACCAAACAGGAAGCCCTGTGGTCCTCGCAGCACCTCGGCACGCTCAATATCAAAGAGGCTGGTAACGGCGGAACCGTTACGGCCCTCGTAAAGGTCGTTCTTAAAGAATGCAGACGATGGATCGCCGCCAACACCGAAGTCCTGTGTTCTTACACCGCGGATACTGACCGCATCGATGTAAGAGTCTTGAGAGTTACCGCTCACGCCAGGCGTGTAGGAAATCAGATCCTTGACGTCGTTGAGGTTTGTATCTTCGATGAAGTCGCCCGAAAGCGCAGTAATAGCTAGCGGGACGTCCATGACGCCCTGCTCACGCTTAGTCGCGGTAACGACAACTTCTTCAAGGGTTTGGGCGACGGCAGGTCCCGTGCCTACTAAAGCCGCCGAGACAGCTAGCGGCAAAATGAGTCGCGCATTGGGTTTAGCCCCGAATACCTTTGCCATAGTGGTTTCCTCATATGGGTTGGAGCAGTGTGGCTAATTATCGGCCTACCTGCTCGTTTTTTATAGGGAAGCGTCACGCTTCCTTTACATCGCAAGCCAGTATACTCATGACCTAATCTAAGGGAACCCCCTCGAGGGGTACCCCGAGACGCGTCAGCTCATTCATCATCGGTGAGAGCTCTGTTTCGTACCGACGCCACCGACCGATGGATCGGGTGTGCGCGGGCTCACGTACTTGCACCGAACTCGCTGTGGCGACGCCGGATGAACTTTCGTGAAAGTTCAAGCAGGCGTCTTCCCAGGAGAGTTCAAGTGCACTGATAAGCTTTCTTGCGTTGGGCTCGAGATCTCGCGCAGCCTCTTCATAGCTGATATCGATAATACGTCCGGGAAACTGCTGTCGAAAATGCGCCATCACATCGCGGTAGCGGGCATGGTGACGTGCCATTTCGCATTGGTCGTAGGAGTGAAGATACGCGTCCGCAAATAACTGCTTGAAGCTTGCAAAGCATGCATCCATGGGACCTCTGACAAGATGAACAATCTTTGCCTTGGGAAGCGCCGCCAAAATCAGTGGGATGTTGAGGTAATTGACCGGTAGTTTGTCCACGAAGAAGGGGCTTTTATCTCTGAGTTTTGCTGTTGATCGGAGGTACATATGTCCAATCTCTGCCGGATTAACGGTCGCCGCTGTAAGAAACAACTCTTTCGAAAACCGTTTTGGGTCAGCGTGGCGCGACGCTCTACGGACTGCTAGACCAAATTGTTGTAGCTCGCCCGCTGAGTAAACGTTTGAGTGGCTGGTGATGACTCGCTCGATCAGTGTTGTTCCCGTCCGTGGCTGGCCCAAGACGAAAATAGGTGCTGGATCTTCAGCACCAGGTGCAGCGTTAGCTAACCACTCTGCTGTGTAAGTCTCTTTGATAGCTTCAAACATGGCTGCTTCATCAGCCTCGCTGAACTCGACTGTTTCGCGTCGGGCCTTTGCGCCTTGAGTGAAGGCGGAGAAAGCATCAGCCCAGTTGCCTAAATCTTCATTTTCCTTGCCTATGGCGTAATGCAGAAACCCCTGCGACCGTTTCGATTGCCGCCCTGAATCGATCAAACCCTGCATGGTTTTAATGTGAGTGTCGTCTTTTGCTTTTTCTGAGTTGGCAAGTCCCCAGTGACATTGAGCACTGTTGGGCTCGAGTTCGATGGCACGCTTGAAGAGGACGACCGCCTCATCAATCTTGCCAAGGAAGACCCGCACATTGCCTAGGTTCATTAACGCAGACGGGCTTTGGGGAACCATCTGGTGCGCGCGCTCAAAAAAGAGCTCGGCGGCTTCGTACTCACCGAGTGAGTTGAGCACGGTACCCGTCAGCTCAATCACCATGGGATCGCTGGGCTGAATTCTGCGGACTTCACGCAGTGCCGACTCAGCTGCCGCGATTCTGCCTTCACCCACATTGAGTTTAGCAAGGTGGGCCCAGGCCGCCGCATGATTACGGTCTAGCGTAACGACCGACTTAAATGCTTCGTGTGCAACCTGGCGCTGCTTGCCTTCCAGAGCCACCAGACCCACGAGGAAATGCGCGGGTACGTGCTTTTGATTGGCGGCCAAAGCTTGTTTGCAGGCCTCGCCAGCGGTGGCGAGATCGCCGCGATTGAGCGCCGCAAAGCCATCAGCCAAGGAGAGTTCAGTCACAGTCACTGACCGCCTTGATAGGCAATGAGCGGGTCAGTATCAGGATCGCCTGACCAGTGGGACAGCGCTTCCATGAATAGGAAGAAGAGTTCTGCCTGAGAACTGATATCCAATTTGGCGTAAGCATGCTTCCGATGCAGCTTTACCGTTTCGATTGAGATGCCAAGTTTTTCGGCAATTAAGCGGGTGTTGTGGCCGAGCAAGACCAGCTCGACCACCTGCCTTTCTCTCCGGGTGAGCACACTGGCACCAAACGCTGCAAGCGATCGATGCATGCGCTCGCGAAGGGTCGTTTTCTTTTGCGCTTCCAGTACCTCTAGGAAGTGTCGGCGGCAGAGTGAGGCCGTTAGCTCGAAAATACTCGCGAGTAATTTCGTTTGCCCAACCTTGAAGCGGGCACCTTCGGACGTAAGGCCAATGGAGATATTGATAAAGTTCTCGTTGGCAAGACGGATGAGTAGCCCGCATTCGTCCTCATAGCCGCAGTGTTTGTACCAGTTCTTGTAATACTCTGAACTCCGGAAACTCGCGGGCGCGAGATCAGCGAGGCGAAAAACACCAAACTGCTGGTCGTAGGCCGCCGCACGGTAGAACGGGTCCAGTAAGAAGGGTCCAGTGAGATAAGTGGCGAGTGAACTTTCTTCCTTGCCGGCCAGTGGCCTCGCAAAGTTAATGGTCGGCAGTTCTTCGTGGCCGTAGACGATGACAGTAGCGTCGTCAGCATTAACCAAACCGCACAACACATCCGCGATGGTAGGGACAAAATGTTCTGTACCCAGATGCTCGATGGCTCTGGCAAAATCTGATGTGATAGCTGTGAGTTTGGACATGGTCAGTAAAAATTATGAATTAAACTTCGCGTTCTTTTGCGCGCCTCGCTGTCTACCGCCACAATAGCACCGACAGGTGCCATGGATAAAATGAATCAACACATGCCCCGAAATATCACTGTGAGGTTTTCTCATGCAGTTTGAGCTAAGCGAAGAGCAAAGCGCTTACGTTGCCAGCGCCCGAGAGTTTGCGCAGGCAGAGTTTCGCCCCAATGCAGCTCATTGGGACGAGTCGTCACTGTTTCCAAAATCTGCTCTGAAGGCAGCGGGCGATCTCGGATTTATGGGGATGTATACCCCGGAAGAGGCCGGAGGGCTGGGAATGTCACGGCTGGATGCCAGCCTCATCGTTGAAGAGCTTGCGAGAGGGTGCACAACGACCGCCGCGTTTTTGACCATACATAACATGGCGACCGCCATGATCGGAAAATATTGTCAGCAATCGGTTGTCGATCGCTGGTGTCCATCACTGGTCGCTGGTGAGACTTTGGCCTCGTATTGTTTGACCGAGCCCGGTGCTGGCTCAGATGCGGCGTCGCTGCGGACCACAGCGAAACGAGAGGGTGATAGCTATCGACTCAATGGCAGTAAGGTTTTTATTTCTGGCGCTGGTGACACGGATGTCCTTGTTGTCATGGCACGAACAGGAGATAGCGGAGCCAGGGGTATCACCGCGTTTCTTGTGCCGGCTGATTTAGAAGGGATCATCTACGGCAAGAAAGAGAGCAAGATGGGTTGGAATGCGCAGCCCACGCGGCAGATAAGCTTTGATGATGTTTGCGTGCCGGTGGCCAATCGATTGGGTGAAGAGGGGCAGGGTTTCTCCATCGCCATGGAGGGTCTAGATGGTGGTCGAATAAACATTGCGACGTGCTCGGTAGGTACGGCGCAGCAGGCCATTGTCGATGCCACTGCTTATGTGAAAGACCGACAGCAGTTCAATTCTGCGATTTCCGAGTTTCAGCACACACAGTTCCAGATCGCCGACATGCTTACCGAGCTGGTTGCGTCGAGACAGATGATTCGCCTTGCGGCCAGTAAGCTTGATAACGGTGATTCCAACGCCTCAACCTATTGCGCGATGGCGAAGCGTTTTGCCACCGATGCCGGATTTAAGGTCTGCAATGACGCGCTGCAGCTGTTCGGCGGCTATGGCTATATTCGTGAGTATCCGATGGAGCGTTATGTTCGCGATACGCGCGTACATCAAATTCTTGAAGGCACTAACGAGATTATGCGCGTCATTATTTCACGACAAGCGTTGATGGATGGCGCGCTGGAGGTTATCCAATGAGTATCAGCCCAAGCGAAAAGGTGTTGGTGTCAATCGAGAATGGCATTGCAATCGTCACCATAAATAACCCCGCAGCCAACACATGGGATCTCGAGAGCCTTCCAGCCCTCGAGGCCGTCGTGAATGAGCTCAATGGTATGGCCAACGTGCGTGCCTTGGTTATCACGGGTCAGGGCGAGAAGTTCTTTTCAGCTGGCGCTGACTTGAACCAGTTTGCCAGCGGCGATCCGGTCGCTGCGGGTGCCATGGGCGATGCCTTTGGTGCCGCGTTTGAGACTTTGGCGGATTATCGAGGTGTTTCGATCGCCGCAATTAATGGTTATGCCATGGGCGGTGGTCTCGAAGTGGCACTGGCGTGTGATATTCGTATCGCCGAGTCGCATGCGGCACTTGCTTTGCCTGAGGCTCGTGTAGGACTCCTTCCTTGCGCAGGGGGTACCCAGCGACTGGCACAGCTTGTAGGTGAAGGCTGGGCGAAGCGCATGATCCTCTGTGGCGAGCGCGTGTCAGCCGAAAAAGCGATGACGCTAGGCCTGGTGGAGGAAGTTGTGGAGCCGGGCACTTCACTGGCAACAGCCATCGATTTGGCCAAACGCGCCTCAGATCAAAGTCCAACATCGATTGCTGCCTGTAAAAGGCTTATTCATTCCGCGCGAGACATTGCGATTGGCGCTGGATTGGTGGCAGAGCGTGACGAATTCGTGGCGCTATTTTCAACCGAAGATCAACAGGAGGGTGTAAACGCCTTTCTAGAAAAGCGTGCGCCAGAGTGGAAGAACCGATGAGCGAAGAAGTTGTAGTAGTTTCAACCTTGGGCGAGGGTGATCGCCAGGTGGGCCGTTTGACCTTGAACGTACCCCGAATTCTCAATTCCCTCGATGCGGAGATGATTGAAATCATGCTCGGTAAGCTCCTTGAGTGGGCCGAGGATGATTCCATCGCCGCGGTATACATTGATGGTGAGGGAGAGAAGGCCTTTTGCGCCGGTGGCGACGTTCACGAGCTGCGCCGCTCCTCTATTGAAAACCCGGGTGGTCCCTGTACCTACGCCGAGAACTTTTTTGCGCGCGAGTACCAGATGAATTACGTGTTGTTTACTTACCCTAAACCCGTGATCTGTTGGGGCCATGGCGTTGTGATGGGTGGCGGTATGGGTGTCATGGCTGGCTGTAGCCACCGGGTTGTGAGCGAACGAACCCGCATTGGCATGCCGGAAATCACGATTGCGCTGTTCCCCGATGTAGGTGGAAGTTACTTCTTGAATCGGACGCCAGGAATGATCGGGCGTTTCTTGTCATTGACCTCGGCGCACATCAACGCCGCGGACGCGCTGTTTGCCAATTTGGGTGACGTCTTCCTTGCGCACGAGCAGCGACATGAGGTGATGGCGGCGTTGGCAGCGGCTGAATGGACTGATGATCCCAAGGCTAATACAGCCATTGTTGACGCTATTTTAGGGATGACGCCAGCTGCAGAACTCCCGGCAGGTGTGGTTGAGCCACTGATGCCCGAAATTGATGCGTTGATGGCGGGCGATGATCTGGTGGCGATATCGGACCGGCTGTTGGCTTATGACGGTGACAATGCGTGGCTGCAAAAGGCGCGTGCTGGATTTGCTCACGGCTCGAAACTCGCCGCTGCGTGGATTTTCAGGCAGCTAAATGATTCAGTCGATTACTCATTGAAGGAAGTGTTCGATACCGAGTTACGTTTGGGCGCAAATATCATGCGACACCCGGAGTTTGCAGAGGGTGTAAGAGCGCTACTAGTGGATAAGGACCGTCAGCCAAAGTGGCAGTTTGATGCCGTGCGGGACGTGCCCGATGATTTACTAGAATCTTTTTTCCAGGAGCCTGATGGTTCTCCAAATATGCACTATCCGTGGTAGTGAGTACTTACTAATATAAGTCTAAAAGGAAAATTCGATGCCAACGGTCGCATTTATCGGTCTTGGGAATATGGGCGGTCCCATGGCTAAAAACCTCCTCAAAGCCGACTGGGAGGTAACGGCATTTGATTTGTCAGAGTCGGCGCTGAGTGACGTGGTGGCGGCTGGTGCGGTGGCGGCCCCTTCGGCTACCGATGCCACTTCGGGTGCCGATGTAATCGTCTCTATGTTGCCCGCAGGTAAACACGTCAAGTCCGTCATGCTGGGTGATACAGGCGTTTTTTCTCGTTTGCCCAAGGGTACTCTTGTACTCGATGCGAGCACGATTGATGCAGCGACGGCCCGCGAGCTCCACGCGGCCGCGCGCGATGTCGGCATTGATTTTATGGACACTCCCGTTTCGGGCGGCGTCGCTGCAGCACAAGCGGGAACGCTGGCATTTATGTGCGGTGGTACTGACGAGGCCTTTACCCGTGCAAGAGAAGTCCTCAAAGCGATGGGCAATGAGGAAAAGATTTTTCACGCTGGGCCTGATGGTGCGGGGCAGGTGGCTAAAGCGGCCAATAATATGTTGTTGGCCATCCATATGATTGGCACCTGTGAGGCCCTCGCCATCGGGGCTGCCAATGGCTTGGATCCCGCGGTCCAGTCAGAGATTATGAAGGCGAGTTCGGGTAATAACTGGTCGCTTCAGGTTTATAACCCTTGGCCCGGTGTTATGGAAGGCGCCCCAGCAGGCAACGAATACAAGCCCGGTTTTATGGTGGACTTGATGGCTAAGGACTTGGGTTTGGCCATTGAACTGGCTGAGCAGTCATCGGTTGATGCCGACTTTGGACGTCGTGCAAATGAGGTGTACCAGTCGCTTCAGGCTGCTGGTCTCGGCCGTGATGACTTTTCCGTTGTGATGAGGTCGTTGGTTAAAGCGGGCGGCGCGTAGCTTTATCCGATGCTTAAATGACGGAGTCACCGCTGGCGAGCAGTGGCGCTGCATCCAGATCGTCTGCATCCATCATTGCAGCCACGCGCTCGAGCGAGGCAACAATAAGGTGTTGCTCCCAAGACTCTAAACGCGTAAATCGATCAACGAAGCTGTCTTGAAGGGGCTTGGGCGCCGAACTTTTCAGGCCTTTGACCTTCCTCGGTCAAGGTCACAATGACTCTGCGCCTGTCCACGGACGATCGTGCCCGGTTGACGATGCCATTGCGCTCCAATCGATTAAGTATGGTGGTGACGGTTGCCAGGCTTAAACTCACCGCTTTTGCGATATCAGAGACGGTGGGGTCTTTTAGATCGCCGACGGCTTGAATGATGACCAGCTGGGGTGTCGTCAACCCAGTTTTTTTACCGAGCTTTCGCGAGTGCAAATCAGTGGCTCGGATAATTCGCCGCAATGCCACAAGCACGTGATCGGGTAAGTCACCGTTTTGCATATTTGTCGTCATCCACAGGGGACGCAAGTTTAATACTTTGAGTCCTAAGCATTCAATTGAAATCGGTTGCAGCCTGTCATCTTCGTCGGCTTTATGGCGTAATGCCGGCATGGAATTTAATCAGCCTTTTCTTCAGCTTCCGTGGCACTTTGACAGCCAGTTGCTTGCGCAAGAAGTTGAAGCGTTACCTCCGGATTTTTGGCTCGATCATCCGTCGGGACTGCCCGGAAATTCGGCTGTGCCGCTGGTTTCAGTCAATGGTGAAATGAACCATGCGTTTGATGGTGCGATGCAGCCAACACCAGCACTGGGGGAAAGCCCCTATCTGTACCAAACCGTTGCGTCATTTGGAGAGGTCGTGGCGAGATCGCGGCTTATGCGCCTAGCGCCTGGTGCACAAGTCGCTGAGCACGTGGATTTTAACTATCACTGGGTCAGTCGTGTGCGTATTCACGTGCCGATCGTGACGGACCCCTCTGTCATTTTCTATTGTGGAGACGAGTCGGTACATATGGCGGTTGGTCAAAGCTGGTTGTTTGACTCTTGGCGTCGACACCGAGTAATCAATGACAGCAACCTATCGCGGGTACATTTGGTCATCGACCTCGCCGGTTCGTCTCGATTTTGGCGTACCGTGCGATCGGCAGCTAATTCAGCACCCATAGATGTTAGGTATGAGCCACAGCTCATACCTGAACTTCGTACAGAGCAATTCCCTGTGGCTCCCGTCATGGCGCCGGGAGAGATGTTAGCGATCGTCGAGCAAGTGCTAGGGGACTGTGAAGCAAATACAGCGAACGACACAGCCATGATGCTTCGATACAGGCATCTTCTGCTCGACTTAGTCCATGACTGGCGTGAGATATGGAGTTTACATGGGTTCAGTGAGTCAGCGTTTTCACATTATCGAGGTGTTCTCGAGCGAACGGCTTCTCAATTGGAGCCGGACCCCCGCGCGCTAGTGACTTCGTCAAATCAGGTGGGGATTAACCCCATTATCAACCAACGTATTCTTGCCGCCGCTTTACGCCCGCGACGCGTTGCTGAGTTTAGCTCCGGTCGTAGCCGAGCATCCTAAAGTCGGCGCTGTAGAACGCCTCTAACTCACTGATGAAGTCACTATCACCATAGATGTCTGGCTTTTCGTTTGGTGTGACATTTCTGCGCCTTAATTTAGGCTGGGGGGCTCCCAGTTCCTCACATATCAAGCTTAAATCTGCCTCTAGCCGCTCGTAGCGACCGATAAAAGAAAGTGCGAGTTCACCGCTGTCGTTTATAAGAAGTTCGGATTGTGGGCGCACCAAAACTCGCTGACGAAAGCGATCAAATTCAAAGGCGCGCTTGGCCCAACCCACTGGGTCGTCGGCGTAGCTCGGATCTGTTCGAGCGAGGAAGGCACACACCGACATAAAGCGCTCGATTGGGTGGCGCACAATGGCAAAACTAAAGTGGTTTGCAATTTCCTTCTGCCCAATAGCGCGGCTGAGTTGTTGATAGGAAATATGACCGTGGCCGATGTTAGCGAGCTCTGGCACGGGTGAAAGCATGTGCCCGGTTAACATTTGTTGCTCCCAGTCCCCGGCAGCTAGCAGAGGGCGTAATACCTCTCTGACCGCGTGGGTTCCAGTTTTTGGGACTGCAAAAAAGGTAAATTTCTTGCTGGAGGAGAAGATCATCGAGGAGGATCTATCTCATAGGCTTCCAATAGCTCTGGACCGAGAGCCTGTTTCAGTGGGTCAAGGTACGCCTCAAAATTACGCCATTGGTCGACGCCTGAGGTATTGATGGGCTGGCGCACTTGTTCTGCACTGGGTGTTCTCACGGTGCGCTTTGTCTTGTGAAACTCCACGCAGGACGCCTCAAATTCCAGTTCACAGAAGTTCAGAATGCGCCGTACCTGAGTCTCGAGGTCGTCGATGACATCCTCGTGCTGAACGCGCAACACAAAGCCGGGTAATACCTCATCCCAATGATTCATAAGATCAACGTACTGCTTGTAGTAGTTACCTATCTCCTCCAAACCGTAGGAGAACTCCTGACCCTCCCCAAACAACTGTTTGTAGCCACTAAAGCAACACGCCATGGGGTGTCGTCGCGCATCGATTACTTTCGCATTGGGTAAGATAAGTTTGATGAGCCCAATGTGGAAAAAGTTGTTTGGCATTTTGTCGATAAAACGAGGTGCGGCGCCTCTGTAGGCGCGCGTGTCCTCTATAAATTGTTTGCCGAATTGTTCAAACCGCTCAGCGGGCAGCTCGCCCAAAATGCGCGGATAGCGTGGGCTAGGGTCGCTCGCCTTATCTCGGCCGCGCAATCGCTTCGCCAGATCGAGGATATCGTGCAACTCCATCGTGCCATCCACTTGTGAATGCGATGCGAGTATTTGCTCTAGCAGGGTTGAGCCCGCACGAGGTAATCCCACAATAAAGATGGGGTCGGGTGCGGCATGGCCGACATCGCCCAGGCGATCAAATAGTGAGTCCTTGCAGACATCTATTTGGGTGGAGACACGGATGTCGAGCTGCTCACGGCTGTGACTTGATGCCGCAAGCTTTAGGGCGTTTCCTTGTTGATAGTTGTCAAAAGCGGCCGCGAAATTTTTACTGTCCTCGTGTGCCTTCCCAAGCGCAAAGTGCATTTGAATACGGTCGAGCTCCGGAGTGCTATCGCTACTCAGCCTCTCGGTCATCGCGTTGACTTCATCCTCAGTGAAGCGATAGGACTTGGTGTTTGCGAGGCTCCAAAAGGCGTCGCCAAAACTTGGGTTCAAGTCATAAGCCTGCTTGAAAAGCTCGATAGCGCGATGGGATTCACCGGTCGCGTTGTAGATGTGTGCCAGCGAAACCCGAAGCGCAGGGTCTCTCGGCATGGTCCGGATCATCTCCTGGTAAACCCGAATGGCCTCTTCGTTCTCACCTACACCAAAGCAGACCGAGGCATAGAGTGCTTGCACCTGCTGGGGAGGGTCCTCGAATCGTTGATACATCGACTGCGCGCGCGAGTGTGCCTTGTGAAAGCGCTGGCGTCTGAGAAGGACATGAGTCAGCTGGATTTCAGCATCGTAGTGCTCGGGCTCAAGCTCCATTACGGTCTCGAGGAGAAATTCTGCGTCGTCAAAAACACCCGTTCGCGTGGCGATCTCAGCCATCAAACGCATGCCTTCCACGTGTGTTTTGTTCTGCTGCATGAAGTAGCGGCAAAGACGCTCCGCATCGCCGAGTCGATTAGCTGCAAGGTAGCTAATAACAGTCCGCAGTTCGCCGGGAAGCGCTGCAAGAAATTCGACCTGTTTACCTGCTTGCTCAGCACGAGGATCGCCAGTTCGGCGATAGTAGGCGGTGACAAATTTCCAGCTATCAATCAGAGACCCATCGCGCTCGACAGCCTCTTCAAATGCAGATACTGCTTGTGGTTCACGCTTTAAAGCGAGCTCACACAAACCCATCTCCTGAAAGCCCCTGCCGAAGTCTGGCTTTTCTGTTGTCAGTGCGGTCAGAAGTTCCAGGGCCCTATCGTGATTGCCTTCTGCGCGTTCCAGTACCGCGAGGGTATAGCGTGCTTCAAAGTTATCTGACTCAGCGGTGAGCACTTCACTGAGTAGAGCTCGAGACTCGCTAAAGGCTCGCTTGCCCATGGCTATTCGGGCTTGTTGAATCGACTCTGCAATCACTGAATAAACGTTCTTCTTAGTAGAAATAAAAAAAGGGCGGACATTGTCCGCCCTTTGTAGGGTACTAACTTATGCTCTGAATCAGAAGCGGTAAGAGAGTCTCAAACCAAGCGTTCTGGGTCGGTTGACCGTAGCTTCAGGCGTAAACTTACCCGCCGTTTGCACGATCGCACCTTCTTCACTTGTGAGATTGCGAACGTAGACCTCTGCAAGCCAGTTGTCCTTCTCAAGACCTGCACTCAGGTTGATCATGGTTGCAGACTCGTTAACGAAACGGGTGTTCGCCGGAAGGTTTCCAGTGCGGTCGTTAACCGTACCAAACGTGCCACCCTCGTTCTGCAGGCCCAGGCCTGATGAAGCGCCATAGGCGAGAACACCTGTGTCATCCATGAAGGCTGCACTACCTACGATACCCGCAACTGACTCGCCTCGGTGAGTCAACGCTGCTGTCACGTAACCATTGGCGCCCATGCTGGGCACTTCATAGTCGTAGCGGACGCGGATGTTGCCTGAGAAGCGAGGTGCGAGAGGCAGCTCTGATCCGACAGGTACCGCAACACCTTGTAACTGAGGGTTCAGGCGGGTGATTTCCGTATCGAGGAAGCTAGCTGCACCTGAAATCAACAAGTTGTTACCGGCAGCCCACTGGAAATCTACATCGATACCGTTTGACTCCGCATCACCAACGTTCTCCATGAAGACGAGGAACGCTACGTTTGAGGGGTCAAAACGGGATACCTGTAGGTCAGTAATCTCGGTCATGTAGAAGCTAGCATTCAATCGCAGCGTGCGATCGAGGAACTCACCTTTCATACCGAACTCGATGTTCTCAAGTGTATCGGTGACCGCTACCGCTGGTACCACATACCCTTCATATACACCGCTCTGGTTTGCTGCTAGCTGACCCGCGTTACGGTTCTGCGTTGCTGGGCGATAGCCCTCTGAGTAGATCCCGTAAACCATCACGTCATCGGACAGGTTGTAGTTCAGAGACAGTCGAACGATCGTATCTTCTTCTTCCGTTGATCCGTCAGCAGAGATATCGCTGATATCCAAGTTGCCGTTCTGGATCGCAGTCAAGGTCGCTGCGTTGCTACCACCACCCCGGAACATATCACGTGCGCCGTTGGGGCTTGTCGCATTCAGGATGATGTTGTCGTCGCCTGATGCAGCGTAGGCACCCAATGTCAGAAGACGCGCCGTTACGTCGTTACTGAAGGCATTACTGTTACAGCGTCCATCAGGTGTGACCTCAGCATTGCCGAACCCGGCACCTGCAGGTGTGTCACGATCTGTAAATGGCGCGCCATAACGGCAACCAAATGAGAAGTTCGAAGCACCTTGCAACTGTGACTTCAAGTCATATCGACGTGCACTCAACGACACAGTTAAGTCATCGCTTAAGTCAAATGACACTTCACCAAAGAAGGCTGTTTCCTCTTCACTACGACCAAAGTCGTTATAGAACGTTGTCAGCGGGCTACGTGGACCCGTGGTGTTGGTTCCTTCCGTGCCAGGAATTGTAGTGTTACCCACCTGGAACGGATCACCCGAACCGAAGTAGTTAACAATGTGCTCACTAAACGCATCATTGGTCGACATGTACTGGAATTCACCGATGTGAGTGGTGTCGACATCACTCATGTATACACCGGCCATCCAGCGCAGACGGTTGTCTGGGTCGCTGCTGATACGGATTTCGTGCGTAGTTCGCTCGTTAGTGGACTCATCAGCATACTGTTTGGTGGGATCAAAACACGTGTTGCGCGCGTTGGCCTTGTCACCAGAGTAGATGTTGCCACTACAGAGATAGTACGTGATGTAGCCACCACCATTGTTGTAGTGGGTGTAGTCAATGAGGGCATCGACTTCACGATCGATATAGCCACCGGTGTAGACCACATCAAGATTAGCCAGTCGGCCTTCAAGGGTCCAAGTAGTGATATCAAACTCATCGAGATTGTGCTCGGGCACAAACTTTTGAGACTTCTCGTCACCCAAGCTCGGATCGACCAGGAATGAACCTTCGACATCAATTTCCTGCGACATGTGAGTCAACAAGCCACTCCACTCGTCGTTGAAATCATAGCTCGCGGCGACACGGAAACCATTGTACTTGGCTTCGTTCCAGTCATCCTCAGCAAGATCTGCGTTTGAGGCTGATTGGATAGTTGTTAATGGGAAGTCACCAAAGAAGGGCCCGTACCCAGCCGAGTTGTTACGATCGATAACTTCACCGCTAGGTGTAAAGGTTCCTGACACGTTGTCGATCCAACCACCTTGGTTATCGCTGTAGCCAACAAAGCGAACTGCGGCGCGATCGCTTAATGGGATGTTGATCATCGCCTCTACATTGCTGCTACCTGCGCCACCGGACGTTGAGCTCATGCCAAAGTCAATACTGGCTTCAAACTCGTCCTGGTTTGGCTTGTTCGTGATGAGACGCATATTGCCCGACTGCGAGCTTGCTCCAAAGAGCGTGCCCTGAGGACCCGAGAGCACCTCAATACGCTCGAGGTCGGCTGCGTATACGTCTAGGTTACGAGCACCGAACGATACGGGCATCTCGTCGAAGTACAGTGCCACGCCGGGGGCTGAACCCTGTGCTGGTGCAACCGTAATAGATGACTGCTCCGAGGCGGAACCGCGGATGTAGATTTCTTTCTGGCCCGGACCGATACCGGCACTTACGACGTTAGGCAGGAATTCGACATAGTCATCGAAGGTCATAATGTTCTGCGATCGCATCGCATCGCCGGTCAGGGCGTTGACTGAGATCGGAACATCTTGAAGGTTTTCAGCACGCTTGGTCGCCGTAACGACAACTTCCTCAAGCTGAGGGTTTTGCGCGAGTGCTGTTGACGCTAAAGCCGGCGCAATAGCAGCGGCTACGGCGAGCGACAGAGGCCGCTTGCCAAACTTATTGGTGAGAAACATATAGCTCTTCCATTTTTAGAGTGGTCGAATGATTCTAGCTCAAAGTATTTCATTGGTATAGCCCGGCCCGAAAGGGTATTAACTTATTGTTTTAAATAGAAAAACTTATAAAAAGTGTGAATAGTTAATACATAAACTACTTTTTGCCCTTTTGATTGCTTGGGGCAGTGTTTGCAAGACACTTACTGGTACACTTTGCCAACACTCTAATAAGTAAGCGTTTCATGTTGAATTTGTCCGATCGCGGTTTTGTCGTTGACCGCGCTGTCTTCATTCCGTCTATCGCCTTTTTGCTGAGCACAGTCGGTATCGTTCTCTTATTTCCCGAGGCTAGCGGCGCGGCGTTTGGCACGTTGCAGGCGACGATTGTGGAGAATGCGAGCTGGTTCTACGGGATTGTGATGGCGATATTATTGGTCGCATCTGTCGTGCTGGCGTTTTCTCGTGTTGGCACCATCCGACTGGGTCCAGACAATTCATCGCCGGACTACAGCCTTTTCTCGTGGCTATCGATGCTGTTTGCTGCCGGAGTTGGGATTGGGTTGATGTTCTATGGCGTGTCGGAGCCTGTCGTTCACTACCTTAGACCTCCGGTTGGTGAGGGCGCTGCAATGGGTGGAGAGAATCAGGCAGTCAACCTGACCATGCTCCACTGGGGATTCAATGCCTGGTCTGTCTACGGACTCATGGCTTTGGTGCTGGCTTACTTTTCGTTTCGGCGCGGTTTGCCGCTGACATTACGCTCTGCCTTTTACCCTATTTTGGGTGAGCGCATCTATGGCCCCTGGGGCGCGGCAATCGATGTCTTCGCCATCGTATGTACAACTTTTGGGATTTCTACCAGCCTAGGGCTAGGCGTCGAGCAGCTGAGCACGGGGCTCAATTACCTGTTTGATGTGCCAGAGTCCGGCGGCCTCAAACTCGCTATCACCGTCGCGATCATGGCGATGGCAGCGGTATCCGTAGCGCTGGGTTTAGACTCCGGCATTAAGCGTCTCTCAGAGATCAACTCCTTTCTTGCCATAGCGCTCTTGTGCTTCGTGCTGCTGATTGGACCCACGGCGCTTATTTTGGGCGGCACGCTGGAGAACTTCGGTTACTACGTGGCCAACCTGATAACCACGTCAACCAACCTTTTCACCTACGAAGACACCGAGTGGCTGGGTGGCTGGACGATTTTCTACTGGGGCTGGTGGATTAGTTGGGCGCCTTTTGTCGGTATTTTCATCGCACGCATTTCGCGTGGTCGCACGATTCGAGAGTTTTTGATTGGTGTCATGGTGGCGCCGACCTTGTTTGTGGTGCTTTGGATGAACGTTTTTGGTGGCAGCGCCATCGAATTAATTCATGCGGGGGAAGTAGCATTTGGCGAAGCCGTTGCTAATGATCAGCCCTTGGGCTTGTTCCTGTTTCTCGACTACCTGCCCGGTACGTTTTACCTTTCGCTTTTAAGTCTGGTGATGATTGTTATCTTCTTTGTCACCTCGGCTGACAGTGGCGCGTTGGTGCTCAACATGATTGCATCGGGCGGTGTCGATGAGACGCCCGTATTTCAGCGTGTTCTGTGGACGGGAATCATTGCCGCTATCTCGGCTACGCTCCTCATTACTGGTGGCTTAGGCGCGTTGCAAACGGCAACGATAGCAAGTGCGCTTCCCTTCTCGCTGATCCTGCTAGGGGCTCTTTGGGGACTTCAGCGATCGCTTCAGTCCGATATGCAGTCGAGTTTTGGAAAAGCCTCACAGAGTTTTGATACCGATGTCGATGTCGACTGGCAATCTCGATTGGGAGCGCTGCTCACGGCGCCCTCGGATAATGCGGTTGTAGCGTTTCAGCGCGAAACCGTGCTTCCTGCATTGTCGGCGTTTGCGACTGAACTGAATAAAAATGGTGTCCCTGCAACGGTCACCAATCACATTGATGATGATGGATCGATTGCACTGACCGCTGGCGCTGAAGATGAATCTGGTTTCATTTATGCGGTGAAGCTGGCACCTCAGGGTCAATGCTCGTCTGCTGATACCAACGGCGATGAGGTTTCACTTCCGGTCGAGGGATCGACCTCGGTTACTGAAGTGC
This sequence comes from Halieaceae bacterium, assembly GCA_038143085.1. Taxonomy (GTDB): domain Bacteria; phylum Pseudomonadota; class Gammaproteobacteria; order Pseudomonadales; family Halieaceae; genus Luminiphilus. The sequence goes on along the minus strand of JAYQLG010000002.1, from coordinate 274,025 downwards.
ACTTAGCCTCTGGCTCAGCGGGGTACTGCTTGTGGGGTCTCACTGAGACGCAGGTCATCGCCGATGTCCTTGCTCAATTCGAACAGCATCGCAGGACCTAGTCGACGATAGTAATCGCAGTGGCGGGCAGTTTCTTACCCGTCGGATTCAAGTCGCGCATGGCCGGGATCATTTGATCAAGCCGTGCTTGCCTGTCGTTTGGCGCAGGATGCGTACTTAGAAATTCAGGTGGTCGATCGTCTCCGAGCCCTGACATCTTTTGCCATAACGTCACAGCGGCCTCCGGGTCATATCCGGCGAGGGTTGCTAGCCGCATGCCAAGCGTGTCGGCCTCACGTTCTGCCACCCGACTGTTGGGTAATTCGAGGGCGACCTGGGCCAAGAGCTCTGCATTTTGCCCTGCAGCCCGGCTGCCATCAGTCGCTGCACTGACGGCCACCAGGCCCAGCTGTATCGCCATGGCGCGCGACATCCGCTCGGCCGTATGGTCAGCGAGCGCATGAGAAATCTCGTGTCCCATAATCTGAGCGAACTCAGCATCGGTGAGCTCAAGCTGTTCAAACAGGCCCGTGTACACAGCCATTTTGCCGCCGGCCATGCACCAGGCATTCACGGTGTCTGCGTCGTCGACAATCACCACACTCCAATCCCAGTTGGCAGACTTTGGAAAGCTCTCAACGGCGGCTGTTACCACTCGCCCTGTAACGCGGCGGACGCGCGACTCCACTAACCGGTCTTGGGATATCTCATCCTCGTCACGCAGTGCCTCGACTGCTTGCTGATAGGCGCCCCGCGATTGCTGTATGGCTGACTCTGGAGAAACAATCAGAAATTGACTTCTACCTGTAGGGCTTGTGCTGCACCCCACCACGAGGCAGAGCAGTAGGGTGGATACAACAGAACGGATCCGGCGCATTGTCGGGGGCTCCCGTGTTATCGAGTACTCAAGATGCGGCCCGATTGGCAAGGCGTCAACCGGGCTCCGATTCAGCCCCCGCGACAACGCGAATGAGTCCCCGGTAAACCCGGGTTGCATCGGCCTTGCCTTCGAGAATACGTTGCATCTCACTACAAATCGGCACATCAATGTCGTGAAGGTTTGCTAGCGAAACGACGGTGGGTGCGCTTTTAACGCCCTCGGCCACCATGTTCATGGCGTCGGTGATCTCTTGAATTGACGCCCCCTCTGCAAGGCGAAGTCCTACGTGGCGATTTCGGCTTTGAGGGCTAGTGCAGGTGGCGATCATATCGCCCATACCCGCCAGACCCGCAAAGGTCTCTGCGCGACCACCTAAGGCAGTGCCCAACCGCGTGACTTCGGCGAGACCTCGCGTAATCAGCGCGGCTCGCGTGTTGTCGCCAGCCCCGAGGCCGTCTCCCAGACCGACGGCGAGAGCAATGATGTTTTTCAGGACACCACCAAGCTCGCAGCCAACCACATCATCGTTTCGATAGACCCGAAACAAGCCGACATTGAGAATGGGCTGCAACCAGTCGGCCGAGGCGTCATCGAGCGCAAGCACGCTTGCTGCGGCTTTTCCTTCGAGGATTTCCCTCGCCAGATTTGGCCCGGTCAGCACACCCACTGGATGATCTGGACAGTACTCGTGAATCACCTCGGTCATCCGCTTCTGCGTCGTGGCTTCGAGTCCCTTGGTCATACTGATGATGGGAGCGCCGCCAGGAACCAAAGGTGCCACCTGCTCAAACACACTTCGAAAGTTGTGCGAGGGAATGGCCATGAAAACAGCATGGGCGTCGGCCACGGCCTCTTCGAGACTGGTGGTTGCGGACAATAGGGGATTGAGATTGAGACCTTCGAGGTAGCGGCGGTGGGTATTCGAGCCATTAATCTCATCCACGACGTCCGAATCGCGCGCCCATAGCATGACGTGAGCATTACGACAGACCAGCGACGCCAGTGTCGTGCCCCATGAGCCTCCGCCGATGACGGCGAGACGGGTATCGCTGTTTTTTGGAGAATTCAGAGCAATTTACCCCTGAGCGCGCATAAAACGACGCGCGAGGATGGCGGTTCAAGATCAAAACATCAAGTCGAGGTGAAGTTTCACCGTGTTGCCCTGTACACTCAAGTCAAAGCGATGGTGTTTTGAGAGGCTCTGGGGGCTATGGAATACGGAATTGTCAGTCTGCTGCCAACGGCCTTGGTTCTCATCCTAGCTGTCATCACTCAGCGCACCTTGGAATCAGTTATCGCGGGCGCCATTTTCGCGTTCCTCTTGATGGATGGTACCGGATTTGTAGACACGCTCGCGGAGGTGTCACTCGATGTGCTGCGTGATGAGGACATTGCCTGGATTATCCTGGTTTGCGCCCTCTATGGCGTGTTCATTGCCCTGCTTGTTCGCAGTGGCGGATCGATGGCGTTCGGCAACTTGTTACTCACACGTCTGCGCTCGAAAGGCCAGAGCCTGTTTGCAACTTGGGTGCTTGGGCTCTTTATCTTCCTTGATGACTACCTGAACTCGCTCACGGTGGGCGCGACTATGAAGGCGGTAACTGATCGGTTTAAAACTTCGCGAGCGATGTTGGCTTACGTGATCGACTCCACCGCGGCTCCGTTATGTCTCCTTGTGCCTATTTCTAGTTGGGGTGCCTACTTCGCAGGTCTTCTTGAGAAAAATGCAGTCGCTGCCGATGGGCAGGGCTTGTCATTATTTATCGAGTCGATCCCTTATATGTTTTACCCCCTTGTAGCGGTCATGCTCGTTCCGTGGGTGGCATCGGGGTTCATTCCTCGTATTGGTCCAATGCGAAAAGCCGAGGAGTTGGCTGAGGCAACAGGTGACTTGGGCGCCACCGATGGTGATGCCGTCGAAATTGAGTTCGGTAATGGTGGGCCGTCTACGTTTTTCCTGCCTATCTTTGCGCTGCTCTTTTTCACGGTTTTCCCCAGTGTTGACCTGTTACGAGGGGTTATCGCCGGAATTCTGGTGACCGTTGTCTACTTTGCTTCGCTGAGGCTCATGCCCTTATCTGAGTTGTTTGATACCTGCACTAACGGCATCAAAATCATGGTGCCCGTACTGGCTATGTTGCTGGCTTTGTTTGTGTTTGTAGAAGCGAATGATCGGATTGGACTTACCGAATATGTCATACAGGCGGTGAAGCCTTACATGAACGCCACCATGCTGCCTGTCATTGTGTTTGTCACCATGTCAGCGGTGTCTTTCGCCACGGGATCAAACTGGGGTGTCATCGCGATCGCTATGCCCGTCGCCTTCCCCCTGGCGCAGGCCTACGATGTCAGCATCCCGCTCGTTATCGGTGCGCTGTTATCGGCCAGTGGTTTCGGTAGCCATGCTTGCTTCTACTCCGATTCGACGGTGCTGTCCGCTCAGGGCGCGGGGTGTAATACCTATCAACATGCGGTCACGCAACTTCCTTACGCGCTCATTGCGGCAGGCATTGCTGCAGCCGGATTTCTTTTCGCTGCAATGTAGGTCTTGTCTCAATATCGGGCTCGTATCGTGTCTTTTTAGACCGCGAGACGAGCATCTTATAGCGATACAGGCCCGTGAGTCGTATGCTTAATTTTCATCACCACAGATGTGACTCGGGGGAGTGTAGGGTGTCGATTCGAAATTACTGTTTCGCGAGCGTTGTGTTCACGTTGCTGGCTAGTTGTGGTGGTGGGGGCGGTGGCAGCTCTTCTCAGCCACCTGTCGTGGTTGAGCCCCCTGAGCCCGACCCGACCGGCCTTTGGATTCGTAGCGGCGATGATGGAGAAGGCTTAATTAGCTATACAGCCAAGTTGATGCAAATAGGTGCAACGCGTTCAGCAACCGGAGGTGCGGTACTGGAGGCGGCGCCGGCAGCCGATGCCTCTTCTGGTGGTTTTTCCAGCACCTATACGTTGGAAGCAAACGTCGATGAGTACGACATTGTTAAATACAACGGTTCAACATTGGCAATTGCCCCGACTCGAAGTGGTTGCTGTTTTATTGCGGAGCCCCTAGCTGCCGCCGATTCATTGCCGCCCCCACCTGACGAGTCGCCATTGCCTCAGATCGAACTATTCCTGACCGACCCATCCTCAGGCACGGCCGCACTTCAGTCAGTAATCGAACTTGATGAGGGTGTGAATGCCGAGGGGATGTACTTGACTGAAACAGGGCTTCAGGTCCTGCTCTCTACCGCATGGTGGGGTGTTTATGGGGATCGATTCACGACGCCCGACGGCTGGCTCGATGAGCAGGTGAGTTTGAAGAGCTTCGATGTGACCGATCCTGAGCATCCCAGTTTGACCAGCGAGCTGAGCATAGAAGGGGCGCTTGTAACCTCGCGTCGCACCGGCGATGAAATTCATATTATTTCGCGTCATGCGCCTAACATTGAGGGTCTTATTGCCTATCCCCAAACCGAAGAGGAAGTGGCGAATAATGAGGCGATTCTCGCCGAGGCCTCAGACGAGGATGTATTACCGGAGATCAGAATTAATGGAGAGTTAGTATCCCCGTTGACTCTCGATGGTTGTTATCGACTTGATCCAGAGCATCCTTTGGCGGTGCCAGCGCCTGGCGACTCAACCATCACGACGATGCTTACCATTTCCGCAAGCTCTGGTGAAATTCTCCGCTCGGCCTGTACGTCAGAGCCTGTGACTGGGGTGTATATGGGTGATACCTATGTTGCCTTGACTCATGTCCGCTGGGATCTGGAGGAAGGTGGCACGATGGTACATCTGCTCGACCGCGACTCGTTTGACTACATGGGTTCTGAGAAGGTCGAGGGTGACCTTTACAGTGGCGGCAATGCCGACTTTCGCATCAGTGAATCATCAGGTGCGTTGAGGCTGGTCACAACTCAATGGACAGGTGACCCCGAGGACTCATTCAGACATCGGCTGTACGTCGTGAGCCCGGAGGCCAACGCACCCGAGCTTGAGGTTTTAGGTGTCCTCGGTGACGACCCCGAGGCGCGCATCGGGAAACCCAACGAAGACCTCTACGGGGTCCGTTTCATGGGTGATCGCGCCTACATGGTGACCTTTGAGCGCATCGATCCGCTCTACGTTATCGATCTATCGGTCCCTAGTGCGCCTACGATTGTGGGCGAACTCGAGGTGCCTGGCTTTTCTGATCTTTTGCACGAGGTGTCGGGTGACCTGCTGTTGGGTTTAGGGTCGAGTGAGCGCCGCTTTCCTAAGCTCGAGCTTTACAACGTCAGTGATGTCTCAAGGCCGATTTCTCAGGGGTTGATCGAGCTCGGTGCAGATCTGGACTGGGGATACAGTCCTGCACAATACAATCGTTACGCGTTTACCTACTTAGCGGGTGATACGGTTGATCGCCTAACTGTGCCCTATGCCGCAGGTGGGGTTGAAGATGGGTTGTGCTGCATTCACGTGGATCGCGTTGCACTCTTTGAAATTAGGGATAAAGCTTCGCCTGCAGACGCAGCGATCGTACCAGTTGGCGAAGTCGCCTTGACGCCCGGGTCAGTGGACGGTGATACCCGTGTCGTATTGGATTCGGAAACGCTGTACGTTATTTCGCGCGCTGACCTCTTGGGTGGCTTTTGGAGTAACCCAGAAGCGGTTAGCTCGATGCGACCTGAATAAAGTGAGCCGCCCGGTACAAGGGCCTGAAGAATAATAAGAGAGACACACTATGAGAGTGATGTTAGGTAGCCTCATTTTCAGCATCATTTGCTATCCAGCTCAGTTGCTGGCTGAGACGGTTAAGCCAGTCTGCGAGCAAGCAGGTCTGAAGGTGCTGACAGATTTTCAGGGCGGTAATATCAACGGCTGTGAGTTTGCCTCCAATGGGCGGTTAACAATCACGGTTGCTCCTGAGAACGAACCAATCAACTCAAGTCCTTGGTATGCGTTCCGGTTGCTGGCTGATGCGACGACGGACGTCGCAATTGTGTTGGACTACGGTAACTACAAACATCGCTATACGCCGGACTTCAGTATCGATGGTGTGAATTGGCAAACCTACCCAGCGGCAAAGCTAGACCTTAATGAGGATGAGTCTCGGGCAGGCTTCTCGCTCACGATTCCCCAAGGCAAGTCTGTTGTGATTGCAGCACAGCCCCTGCTGACATCATCACACTACGCAAGTTGGCTTGAATCCTTGAAAGTGCAGCATGGTGTGACCATCTCATCGGCAGGGTCGTCAGTTGAGGGTCGGCCGCTATGGAGAATGACTACGCCCGCAAAAAAACACACGTTGCTGTTATTGGGTCGTCAGCATCCGCCTGAAACTACTGGCGCACTGGCGTTAATCAGTTTTGTCGAGCGATTATTCGAGGATGATGCGCTTGCGACGCGCTTTCGCAACGAGGTTGGACTTTTACTCTACCCCCTTATTAATCCCGACGGGGTCGATAAGGGGTTCTGGCGCCACAACGTTCAGGGCAAGGATCTGAATCGTGAGTGGGGTCCATTTTCGCAGCCGGAAAATCGCATTATAGACAGCAACGTCGCTCAGTGGCTCGAGGAACACGATAGCCAGCTCATTAAGGCAATTGATTTTCACTCCACGCATTACGAGGTTTTCTACACTCAGCCCGACCAGTCTGCGTCGACCATGCCCGATCTTTTGGGAGATTGGTTAGCGCAATTTGAAGGGCTGATGCGTTCTCAATTTGATGACTTTGATATCCGGCGGCAGGTCTCAGACAACCCTCAAGTGAATGCGGCAAAGCACTATTTCTTCAAACGGTACGGTATTTCCTCAACGACCTTGGAAATGGGCGATAAGACAGATCGCGGCTTTATAGCGGCTTACGGACGGGCGGCAGCCGAGTCTTTTATGTCCGCGTATTTCGATCAACTGTCAGCCGATGCGGTAATCGATAACCGGCCACTCGATCTCCTATTCAAAGGCGGACTGGTGGTCGATGGCACGGGCGCACCGCCTTACGTGGGTGACATCGGTGTCCGGGACGGACGTCTGATGATGCTGGCGGAGGGGCACAATGTTGAGGCCGACGTTGTCATTGATATTACCGAGAAGGTCATCGCACCGGGCTTTATCGATATTCATACGCACGCGCGAGCTGACCTGATTTCGCCAGACAAAGCGCTGATGGCCAACTACCTGACCCAGGGCGTTTCCACGGTGATCATCGGTAACGACGGCGATGGCGCTACGCGGATACAGAAGCGCTTCGACACAATTTTTGCGCACGGTGCGGGTACCAACGTGGCGCAGCTCGTGGGACACGCCTCGTTACGGCGACGCGTTATGGACGACACAGGGCGACCTGCAACCGCTTCTGAAATTGATGAAATGAAATCCATCCTGGCTGAATCCCTCCGTGAGGGTGCTATGGGGCTGTCGACGGGGCTTTTTTACGCAGACGGCTCCTATGCCACAACCGAAGAGGTCATTGAGTTGGCCAAAGTGGCCGCTGCTGCGGGCGCCATTTATGAGTCGCATATCCGTGCTGAAAGTTCGCGTGGTGTCGGTGTGCATAGGGCAGTGGCCGAGGTCATTGAGATTGCACGGGCCGCCGAGATAGCGGCACACATTGCACATATCAAAGTGCTGGGGAAGGGAGTCTGGGGCGAATCGAGCAACATCGTCGACAAGATTGCGGCAGCGCGAGCCGAGGGGCTAGCCATAACGGCTGATCAGTACCCATGGGTTGCCTCATCGACCCAACTTAAGAGTGCAGTGGTCAGCAAGAAGTATCAGCTGGGTGGCATCGAGGCACTGCGTGAGCGACTGTCTGACAGTGCCAAGCGTAGAACGTTGCTTGAAGATATCGCCATTAATATCGACCGCCGTGGTGGGCCCAACAGTTTGTTATTGGTCGAGACTGAAGACCCGCAGTGGAGTGGCCTCAGACTCGACGCTGTCGCTGCCGCCCTAAAAGTCGAGCATGCTGAAGCGGCTGCAAGGCTTATCACTGAGGGTCAGGCACGCGTTGTTTCATTCAATATGACCGAAGGCGATATCAAAACTTTTATGAGGGAGCCTTGGGTGGCGACGTCGAGTGATGGTACCGACGGCCATCCTCGAAAATTCGGTAGCTTCCCTCGAAAATACAGCGCTACGTTCGAGAGAGTCAAACATTGTCGCTGGCTGAGTTCGTTCGCGCGAGCAGTGGTTTGCCGGCGGATATTCTGGGGCTTCATGATCGTGGCTATCTGGATACTGGCATGATTGCCGATGTTTTAGTTCTGGACCCAGAGACCTATCAAGAGAACGCTAGCTTTACCGAGTGGAATCGTTTGTCGAGCGGCGTAGAGCATTTGATGGTAAACGGCGAGTTCGCAATCTTTCAATCTGCCGTGACGGGCCTGAGGGCTGGCGTCCCATTGCGCCGGCATGACGCAGCTCTACAGTAAGTGGTCAATATCCAACTGGATGGCTGAGCCGGCTTAGCAAATGGCCCTTTGTGATGGTTCAAGTGGGGGCATTTGTCTTTTCGATCGTCCTTACTATTTAGAGGCGCAGATAGATCATGACTAAACAACGAGAGCTTTCGAACTTATTCGAATCTTTGCGGGATAGCCTGGGTCATTATGTCCGAAGCATGGTTCCGTCTAAGGATGTCGAGGATGTCGTCCAAGAGACATTCCTGAAGTTTTGCAAAGCCAATGCCGATCAGGAAATTCGATCGCCTAAGTCGTTTATGTTTAAGACCGCTAAAAATTTGGCGCTTGATTATGTGAAGCGTGCGGAGCATCGCCTGACCGATTCCTTGAGCGCTGATGCAGACCATGTAGGCCTTTCTGATTTGAGCACGAGCCAGGGTTTGTCCGATCAGCTTGCCACCCAGCGAGAGCTGTCAGCGTTTTCCGATGCGCTGATTCGACTTCCGGCGAAGTGCCGACAAGCATTTATTTTGAGGAAAGTTTATGGGTACACACACAAAGAGATTGCCAGTTTGATGTCCATCAGTGAAAAAACAGTAGAAAAGCATATTGCACTTGGCATTCGACGTACCACTGAACACTTGTTAGAGCGATCTTATTTTGCCCCGGCTCAGGGAAAATCTGCCGACATACACTTTATTAAAGAGTCGTCACGGGGGGGTCGCTCGTGAGTGATCAGAAGCTACTGCAACGTCATTCTCATCATATTACGATGGCATCCGAGTGGATGGCGAAGCTAGACCGAGGTTTAACGGTATCGGAGGAAGTGAGATTCAAAGGTTGGCTCTTTGAACAAGATGGCAGTTATGAGGTCTTCATGGCAATGGCGACGGCATGGGATCGAATGGATTACCTAACGATGTTGGCCAAGGAAAAACCGCCGACGACACAACAAGTGAGATCCAGGTGGCCTCACTACGCCGTCGCTGCCGTCTTGATATGTGGCTTGTTTGCTTGGCAACAGCTGTTTTTGGCGTCGAAACAAGGTGCTGTGGAAAGCAATCAATATGTCCAGGCGTATGAGACTTCCAAGGGCGAGCGGCGTGATCATCAATTACCGGATGGCTCCCGGCTGAGCTTGAATACAAACACGCGAGTCGACGTGAAATATTCTCCTGACCAACGCAATCTCTTTCTGGAACAGGGTGAGATTCATTTGCGAGTCGAATCTGATTCTGCTCGTCCGCTAACAGTTTTTGCGGGCGATCGAATCTTTCGAGCGGTCGGAACAGAGTTCAATTTGGAGATCTCAGAAGATCAGCAAATTGAATTAGTTGTGACTGAGGGGATAGTCATGATTGGCGTATTGGCGGCTGCACCGGATGGGAATAATTACTCGCAGCCGAGGCTATTGCCTGACAGCGGCACCTTGGTGAGTGCGGGAAGAGAGCTCGTGGTTTCAACGTCATCAGACTTACAGCCGGCCACCGAGGTGCCCGAGGCGATAGATCAGGAAGATATTGCCGTGAAATTGTCGTGGCGAGATGGGAATTTAATTTTTCGAGGGGAATCCCTTGAGGAAGCAATCGCAGAGGTGGGTCGGTATACGGAAGTCGAATTCATATTTCTGGATGAAACTTCGAAAAGACAAACCGTGTCCGGACTGTTCCGAGCGGGCGATGTCGATGGTTTGCTTATGACGCTTAGAAATAATTTCAATATCACACATGAGCAAGTTGCGGGTGATCGAGTTCTGCTTCGCGCGCAAGCAACGGATTGACCTTTGTAGATGTGGGGTGAGTCGTTGATATCGCTGCTCAGGCAATCTTGGACAAGGCCCTGCGGTAGCCCAAGGTCAACTAGGAGTTGCGTGGGTGGGGGCAAATCTTTTCTGGATCGTCTTATTCCAAGGAGGCCTAGGCGCGTACAGGTGAGTTTCGGCTCAGTTTGCCTTGGGTTTGCCCTGTTGTGTTGGATGCCGTTTTCTCGGGCGATAGATTTGCCCGATGTTGCGAGGGAGGTAGCGTTTGATATTCCCGCTCAGTCTGCTGATCTCGCGTTGATTCAGTTTGCTGAGCAGGCCGACATTACTTTGCTTTTTTCGCATCAGCTGACGAAAGGCAAAGTGACACGTCAATTGATTGGGGCATACTCGATAGAGTCTGCTGCGCGCCGGATGTTAGAGGGCACCGAGCTGGAGCCGTCCTTTAACAGCGGTGGAATGACCATCTCTTTAGTAGAGAAGGAAACCTTGGACCAGGAGATAACAATGAAGAAAAATACCCCTCAAAGAGGATTTTTAGAGCAGTTAATTAGAGCCCCGCTCGCGATTGCGGTCGCCTTAGGCTCTGGGCAGGTCATTGCCCAAGACGATGAGCCCGCCCTAGAGGAAGTGATCGTAGTTGGTTCACAAATCAGAGGTGCATCGATATCCGACGCGCTCGCGGTTAGCGTGCTCGATGCCGAGGCTATCGAGGCTATGGGCGTTGACTCTGGTGACGAGTTACTGGCGTTGATCCCGGAAAACGGACAGAACTTTTTCAACGAGGCGGAAAATATTTCTGGCGGCGTGAACTCTGGTCGGGGTGACTTGGGGCGTTCAACCTCCGAAACCTTGGTACCGGTAACACACTGGTGCTACTGAACGGTCGTCGACTCGTAAATTCAGCGACGTATCAAACCGAAGAAGTGGGCGGCAGCTTCATTCCCGTCAATACAGCAAACTCAAACCATCTTCCGGTTTGGGGCATTGATCGTGTTGAAGTCCTTCGGGACGGCGCGTCGGCCATTTACGGTGCGGATGCGGTGGCTGGCGTAGTGAACACCGTGCTCAAGGACGACTTCGAAGGGTTTAACATTCGATTCCGTCACTCGGAATTCGATAACACGCCGAGTACTCGTCAAAGCGTCACTGCTGAATGGGGTAAAGACTTCAATGACGGGCGTACCAACGTGGGTGTGTTCTTCAACTACTATCACCGCGATCGAGTGAGCTCCAATGATGATCCACGCTGGGCTGACTCTGACTTCCGGCGTCGTATTCCCGAGGATTCGCCGTGGGCGGGGAGCACCTCATTCCGAAACAACTCAGCTAATGGTTTGTATCCTCAGATGGATGTTCGCACGTCCAGAGAGCCAACCAGCTTGAACGGTGTTATTACCGATACCGCGGGTGAATTTGAAACTTACCCGATTGGCGACTCTCGCTGTCAGTACACGATCAATGCCACCACCTGTGGTGCCGTGGATGGACAGGGCACGTATCGCTACGACCTCAACGGGAACAATGGTTTTGGGCGAGACTTGGCCTCAGAGCTTGATCGTATGAGCCTGTTCGCCAATATCACTCATGAATTAGCGAATGGCACGGAGAGCTTCACCGAGTTGTCTTATTACGAGTCTGAGACAAATCTGATTCGTCATGCATCGGGGCCTTTCAGCTCGGTCAAACTTATTATGGGTGCCGACAACCCCTATAACCCGCTCGGAAGCGGTCCAGGGCGCCTATCTGGCCCCGGTTTGGATGAGGCAATGGCGGGCGTTCCTGCGGGCGGTCTCGATCTCATCATTGATAACTACCGTTTTGGTCAGGTACCACGAATTGTCGACAACGACGGCGATATGTTCCGTGTGCTTCAGGGTTTAAGGGGTTCGCAAGGTGAGTGGGACTGGGAAACCGCCTTCTCTTACGCTAAGGCGACCAAAGACGACATCACTCATAACCGAGTGTCCAATAATCTCGCCACGGCAGCTTTAAGTGATTCTTCGATGGACGCGTTCAACCCGTTTGATCCCACCTACGAGGGATCGAATATCGAGCGCATTTTGATTGATGTCTATCGTAAGTCAGAAACTGAACTCACAACGTTCGACTTCAAAGTCTCCAATAATGAGCTCTTTGAGCTGGGCGCGGGTTCTGTCGCTGGCTTGATTGGTTTCGAATGGCGTAAAGAAGAGTACCGTGATGATCGCGATCCGCGGCTCGACGGCACCATTGTGTTCACCGACTATCAGGGCGACACCTATCCCTATGTGAGCGACGTGGTTAACTCGAGCCCCACGGGCGACAGCTCGGGCTCTCGTAACGTCACATCGATGTTTGCCGAGTTGCAGATTCCGCTGCTAGACAATCTTGATGTTCAGCTCGCGATGCGAAACGAGAATTACTCAGACATTAGCGATGGCAACATCTCGGTGGGTAAAGGCTGCATTTGGCTACCGTCCGGTTGAATCGCTCCTGATTCGCGGTTCGTGGTCTGAGACATTCCGCGCGCCGAATCTCGTTACAGTCAACGAGGGCTTGGTAGCACGAAGTAATACGCGGACGGACTGGACCTGTGAGTACGTTAACCAAGTCACGGGTGAGGCCTATGACCTGGATTGCCGTAACTCGACTCAGCGTTCAGCGCAAGGCAGTGAGTTGCTCAAGTCAGAAACCGGCGAAAACACATCGATCGGCTTTGTTTTTGAGCCGCTTGATGGACTTACGCTAACCGCTGACTGGTGGACTATCGAGAAAGACGACACGATTGGTCTCTTCGGTGAAGAGAATCATATGATTCTCGACCTGTACTATCGCTTGCAGGCCGGTACCTCCAATTGCTCGATGACCTTCAACCCTGCGGTGGTTCGTGATGCGCCAGACGATGATCAAATTGCCGCCTTTACGGAAGCCGGTATTTGTCCCGGAGGTACTACCATCCGTGTAGATGATGCGTACGCAAACCTCGATAAGCGCACCCTTGAGGGCTATGACATCGGTGTTTATTACAACATTGATACTGATCTCGGTACCTTCAGCTTCCGATACAACGGCTCGTACCTCGACAAGTTTGAGCAGGAGGCGTCAGGTGATGCAGCGCTGCTCGTAGCAAGTCAGGCGAGTGGTGCAATTCCAGCCAATATTCCAATCGACGGCTTCGCTGATCTCGTAGGACGCGATGGCAACCAGGAAGAGCGCCACCGCGCGAGCCTGCGCTGGCGTCGAGGGGACTTCGGTGCCTCGCTGTCTGGATATCAGGTTGGGTCGTTCTACCAAAGCTCACTAACCTTGAGTGACGGGACTCGTTACGTGATTCCATCAATGACAACCTATGACGCGACGTTTGATTATCGCTTCGATATGGGTGAGACAGGAGCGCGGTTCAGACTGGGCGTTAAGAACTTAACCGACGAGCGCGCACCATTGGCTGACCGGTACTTCGGTTACTTTGCCGATGCCCATTCTGATTACGGTCGCTACATGTACGTTGACCTACGCATGAGCTTCTGAGAAAACACAGGAGGTGGCATCGCTTGCCACCTAAACAGGGCCTCCGAAAGGGGGCCTTTTTGTCTCTGGGGACACATCGATGGTGACAGACTTACCGCAGGAACGATCGGCCGTGAAGCAGATGGGTTTATGGTTGGGGCCTGCTTTTTTCTTGCTCATGTTTCTGACCGCCGGTCCGCAGGAGACGATGCCGCGAGATGCCTGGTTGGTGGCTGGTGTTGGACTATGGATGGCCACATGGTGGTCGACCGAAGCAATTCCAGTTGCGGCGACGGCGTTCATTCCACTGGTGAGTTTTCCATTACTCCAGGTAATGTCGGTCAAAGCGGTCGCACAAAGTTATGCGCACCCCACCATTTTTCTGTTCATGGGTGCTTTCGTCTTAGCGCTTGCGGTTGAGAAATGGTCGCTTCATCGCCGAATAGCACTCACGGTTCTATCGCGTACCGGGACGGATGGTCGAAAGCTCATTCTTGGCTTTATGGTCGCTGCCGCTCTGCTCTCCATGTGGATGACGAATACATCAACGGCAATGATGCTGCTCCCTATTGCAGCATCAGTGGCGGCAATGGTGGCGGAAAAGGCGGTCGGAGTGAGCGATGAAGAAAAACGACGGTTTCAGGTCGCACTGTTATTGGCACTCGCCTATGCGACCACCATTGGAGGGATGTCCACCATTATCGGTACTCCGCCCAACGTGCTGTTGGCCGGTTTTATTGAAGAAACCTATGGCCTTCAGATTGCCTTTTTTGATTGGATGCTGATTGGCTTGCCACTGGCGCTGGTGCTCTTGCCGCTTGGTTGGGTTGTTTTAACGCGTGTTGCCTTTGATGTTGACGTGCCGCCCAGCCCCGAGGCGGCCAGTGTCATTTCGGGCATGCGACAAGAGATGGGGGTCATGACCAGCCCGGAGCGACGGGTTGGGCTACTGTTTCTCGCAGTTGTGCTCCTGTGGATGTCCAGAAAATGGCTGAATGACGTGTCGGGCCTGGAGGGTCTCAGCGATGCCGGTATTGTCATGGCAGCTGCGCTCTTGTTATTTGTCATACCGGCTGAAAAGGCGTCCGCTAGTCGCTTAATGGAATGGGAGGATGTCGCGCGCTTACCTTGGGGTGTTCTTATCCTGTTTGGTGGTGGGCTGGCACTCGCGGCTCAGGTGTCCAGCTCTGGACTGGCAGTATGGCTCGGTGAGTCATTACTTCCCGTGGCAAATTTGGGCACTTTGGTGCTGATTGTCGCAGCTGCAGGTTTGGTCGTTTTCCTAACCGAGCTCACTAGCAATTTAGCGACCACTGCGACATTTTTGCCGGTCATTGCTGCTATCGCTGCACAGTCGGGGATAGAGCCGCTAGTTCTATGCGTGCCGGTGACATTGGCGGCGAGCTGCGCCTTCATGCTACCTGTAGCGACGCCACCGAATGCCATCGTATTTTCCTCGGGCGTTTTAACCATTCCAGAGATGGTGCGAGCCGGATTCTTCATGAATCTGGTCGCACTGGTCGTCCTGACACTGCTGGCAACACTCGCAGTGCCATTGGTTTTTTAATCGTCTAATGGGTCTGGCGGGCGACAGTTAATGGTTAAGCGAGTATCCAGTCTAGTCCTGGTTATTTTTGGTCTCATAGGCCCCTCGCTAGCGATTGCAGGTGAAACATCGCTGACCCGCGTGCTGTTCATTGGCAACAGTTATCTCTATTACAACGACAGTCTTCACAACCACGTGAAGCGCATGGCATCCGAGCGCTTTTCCGATATGGCCAGCCGAGACTTCCAATATAAGTCGGCGACCATTGGGGGTGCGCGATTACAGCATCATGACATAGAGTGGTTGCTCACCCCGGGCAAGATAGGTGTAGATCGACCTTTCCAAGCGGTGATCATGCAGGGAGGCAGTTTCGAGCCTTTAACCGCTGACACACGAAAGGTCTTTGTCGATACGGCGACAAGCTATGCGGAAAAAGTGCGGGCTGCGGGTGGAAAGCCTCTCCTTTACATGACTCACGCTTACGTATCGCCCCATCGACGCGCCGAAGCGGGAATGATCGATCTCATTAGTGACACCTACAGGCATGCAGGTCGGAAGGCCCAGGCTCAGGTCATCCCCGTAGGCTTGGCCTTTGCAAGATCTTACAAAGAACGACCCAATTTTGCCTTGCACATGGATTTTGACGGGACACATCCAAATTTGCGCGGAACGATGCTTGGAGCCTATGTCACCTTCTTCACGCTGTACGGTGAAGCGAGGGATACGCTGGACTACGACTATTTCGGAAGGATTAGCGCGGACGAGGTTACGTATCTGCAACGAATTGCAAAGGAAACAGTGGCCGATTTTCGTACTAGGGATAAGTGATGAGGTTTTGTTAGCATAACGCTGACATCTGCATATTTGGACGAGCACTATGCTGAATTCGTTGAGACTGTGGTACGAGCAAAATCGCATCAAGCCCATACAAGCAGGGCTTGCGATTTCTCGATTGCTGCGCGACCCCGACGATACGGGTCAGGTATTCAAGGTTCTCGAAGCACTTCGGGGGGACTCTTTGAGTAGAGCACTTCGCCGCATGAGGAATGATGAGCGAGGTCAAACATTGCTCGCGGAGCAACCAAATATCGTCAATGCACTGAATAATCGAGAAGCGCTTGCGGCGCTCCCCGAAGGCAGCATTGGACGAGCCTATTACGATTTTGTCCATGCTGAGGGACTGTCTGCCGACGGTCTGATTGCATCAAGTCACGAAGCGTCTCGCTTCGAGAAAATTGGGCAGGATCAGCGCTGGTTGGGAGATCGCTTGAGAGATATCCACGACTTGCAGCATGTGATGACGGGTTACGGACGAGACACGTTGGGTGAGCTGTGTTTGTTGTCGTTTATGACCACGCAGGTACCGTCTCGCGGCATCGACTTCATTATTTTTATGGGTCGCACAAAAGGACAAAAAGAGCAGCCCGAACTAAATTTGAAAGAGCTAATCGGTGAAGGACGTCAAATCGGAGAGGCGGCCGACTGGATGCTATTTACGCGCTGGGAAGATCGTCTGCATGAGCCCCTCGAGAGTGTTCGAGCGGAGTTGGGTTTTAAGCCGCCCGTCAAATACCGCGAGGCATTGAAGTGGCTCGAAGGCGATCAAATGATTAGCCGATCGGTGGCGGCCTAGACAGATTCGGATTTAGAGTCACCCAAAGGCTGCTAGCGAAAGCAGATCGAGCCAAGGTACTCTGTCGAAGCAGATTAAAATAAACGGCGCTAACGGGTGTTGGCGCTAGTGAGGAGAATAAAAAATGAATACAGCTGTTCCGGAACGCGCAAAATTCCACCACATGAAAGATGGAACGCTCGAGGATTGGACCATTATTGGCGCTGAGGTGCAGGAGTTTTCCAAAACGCTGTACCAGCGAATTATCGATCATTTGCTATTGCTTGAAGGCGACTGCGGCGGTTTTCCCGTTGATCGACTCACCCATTGTTTGCAAACAGCTACGCTGGCTCATAAAGATGGTAAAGATGAAGAATATGTCGTTTGTGCGCTGCTCCATGACATAGGCGATACGTTGGGGCCGGCCAACCACGCAGATATCGCTGCGGTCTTGCTCCAGCCCTACGTCAGTGAGGCCAACCATTGGATGGTGAAGCACCACGCAATCTTCCAAGGGTATTATTTCTTCGAGTACTTGGGTTTGGATAAGAACATGCGGGAGCAGTTCAAAGATCATCCTCTTTATGATCAGACGCTCGAGTTCATCGAGAAATATGATGCACCAGCCTTTGATCCCGATGCTGAAACCTACCCACTGTCGTTTTTTGAGCCGATGATTCAGCGCGTGTTCGAAAAACCCAAGCAGTCGCTGTACAAGAGCGAAGGCTCGACCACTTTCCAAGACTAAGTGGTGGCGGTATCTGAGGTATCCGGGGCGTCTGAGGTCCGAGAAAAAGGATCTAAGTGGCCCTACAGGGTTGTGTCCCTTGCTTGGCAAAGGCGTCTTCGCGTTTGGCACCGACGTCTAGCCATAGTCACAGCCATTCAGCTCCTCTTGTGGACGGTGAGTGGCAGTTACTTTGCCTTCGTTGATATCACGATGGTACGGGGTGAACCGCATCGTCTAGCGCCGCCAACACAATCCATCGACCTCGCCAAATTTGAGTTTCCGATCGCTTCGACAAGTCAGGTACTTATAAAACCCCGACTGTCAGGCGAGCTTGTTGTTGGTGTAACAGATCCAGCGTCAGGTCTTACCGAGTGGTTGGGCCCTGATGGTCAGCCCGTGACTCCGTTGACGTCGGAGCAAGCGATTTCAGCGGTGTCGAGCAAAACGGACATTACGGTAGATGTTACCGAGTGGGTGACAACCGCCGCAGAAGCGGCTGAATACAGAGGCCGCCAACTTCCGTTGTGGCGCGCCTACAGCGCGGAGAATCCGTCCCTTCGGGTCTACGTTGATCCTCGCTCGGGCGATATTGTCGCCATTCGAAATCTGGCATGGCGAGCATGGGATTTCTTATGGATGCTCCACATCATGGATTATGACGGCCGCGACGACATTGGCACCTGGCTGCTCAAGCTATTTTCCGTGATGGCGCTACTCACGGCCATCGCCGGCATTGCCCTGTACGTAATGATTCCCTGGAGACGCGCCTCTAAGGATTAGTTTAGTGGGTGCTCGCGGACCACGGATGCGTGGCCACAGCGATGTGTCGTTATCAAAGTAAACTTCGCTGCTGGAAAACTACAGATAAATCAGCGGCCATAGGTAGGCAAAGAAAACGCCTGTGGCATACACCCCAACCGATACTCCCAGAAGGCGTCGGCTTAAAGCGCGCAGTCGCATACATGCCGCCGCTTGCTCTGGATCGACAGGGCAAGGTGCATTTCTGGCCTGCCATTGCATGAAGGCGGACAAAGCCAACAAAAGACCCGACGCGATAAAGAGTGGCCCCTTATTGGCGGATAGCCACATGATACCTGGAAATGTTGCGGTCAGACCCGCCATCACTGCGCCCGCGCCCACGGTAATCAAGAGGGCAGGCAAGGCACAGCAAAGCAGGGTTGATGTGCTAGCAAACAGTGACAGTGTAGGCCCGATCAGCGTTCGGCGATCAATGGGATTCATCCGCCCATTGCCTCACTATCTCGGCGGATGGCTGCAATGCGATAACCGGCCTGCTTGGCAAGTTTCTCAATTTGCTTGTCAGAGAGGTCCGAGCCGTCGTTAATCACCAGGCTAAGCGTTTTCTTGTCGAGGTCGACGTAGATAGCGGCGACTTCATCGCGCTTGCTAAAGATCTTATTCATGGCCGTAGCGCAGAAGTCGCAGACAACACCCAAGACATCGACTACGACAGGCGCGCCGCCATTGGCGAGTGCCGCAGAGATCTCATCCGTGTGGGTGATGGTGGCTGCCTTCATCCCCATATCCCCATGATCATGCGCCATTGCACTGTGGTCATGAGACTCATGCTCATGACTAGCGCCATGGTCTTGTTAAGCACCGTGATCATGATTCATATCGGCATGATTCATCTGGCCTCCACCGTGATGCTTCATCTCGTGCTTGTCGTCGTCTGCAAAAGCGGATGTTGATAGAGTCGCTGCGATTAAAAGTGGAATTGTCTTGTTCATAAATCCTCCGTTAGAAACGGTAAGTAAAATTAAAGAGTGGACTTGGGTCCGAGAGGTTATAGCCGAGTTCAAGGAGCGCTGGGCCTTTAAAAAATCTCAGTAGCGGTGTCACCGACGTTCTTTCATCCATGTGTTCACGGTGGTCAACTTCTAACATGAGCCATGTGTGGAACGCGCCTGTATCACCTTCGTAGGGTGCCCATCCCAAACGCGCGCGGCATGCATGGTTTGATTGCCTAGTTGACCGAGATGCATTCTCCGCCCTTCATAACTGACGAAGAGAGATCGTGTCTCCCAGTCGGCCATGACGCCAACAAATTTCGCTGTCTCCGAGTTTTCGATGCCACCAACGTCGCGCTCAGCCGTCCCAATCCCACCCGAAAAATAAAGGTTGGCTTGGTAGTCGCGACCAAACCAGCGCTTAGCTAAAAACGTTGGTTGTGTGGCAGTGACGCGCGTATCGGAGCCGCGTTGCCACTCATAGCGCGCACCAACTGAGAGGTTATAGTTCAACGTGTAATGCAAGAGTCCAGCAGAAGATGCTCGATTCGATGTTTCTATCAGTGTCCAGCCACCTGCGTAAGATACCGGGCGCGCAATCGCCGTCGCACAGGCTATGAGCGACATCGAAACCAGAGCGATCCTGAGGATCGTCTTGATCATTTCTTACCTCGCATCACTTTGATCAGCTCTTCGATCTTGGCTTCGCGCTCGCCGAGGTTGTCACCTTCCAGTGCATGTTGGACGCAGGTCGAAATGTGATCGTCTAAAATGATCGACTCGAGACTGGAAAGCGCGGCTCTGGCTGCCTGGACCTGCTGAGCGATATCGATGCAGTAGCGGTCCTCGCCCACCATTCGGCGCAGTGCTTTGACTTGGCCCTCGATGCGCGCGAGTCGTCTATCAACATTGTCACGGGTTTCTTGTTTCACACTTCACCCTCCGATTTGGCTGCAAGAATACCCCCCGGAGGGTATCATTCGTCAAATACCCCCCTGGGGGTATCGCCAACACATTTCATGCAGCGCCATCGGACTTTTTGCAATTCTTGTTGCTCTGGCAGGTGGCAAAAGAATTTCAAAGAGCATGGGCAAGTGGTCAGGATTCGGGCTACATTAGTGGCAGACGAGGAGATAATCAGATGACCATTTACAAGACAGAAGGGCGCTGGCCGGCTTTATAACGATATTGTGGAGACGGTGGGTGATACCCCTGTGCGTGCGTCTCAATCGGAAACGGGCCCCGATCATGTGTCGATGTTCGTAAAGGTGGAGTCATTCAATCCACTGTCGTTAAAGGAAAACCCGGACAGACAGTGGTGGAAGCGACATCGGGAAATACCGGCATTGGTCTCGCGATGGTTTGTGCCGCCAAAGGCTATCCCCTTGTCATTACCATGGCTGAAAGTTTCTCCATCGAGCGCCGGCGCCTGATGCGATTTTTGGGTGCAAAGGTTGTACTCACGCCGAAAGAGGAACGTGGCATCGGCATGTACAACACGGCCAAAAAAACTGGCTGAGGACAATGGCTGGTTTTTTGCGCGGCAGTTCGAGAACGCAGCGAACGCTGATATTCATGAGTCCACAACGGCCCAGGAAATTCTCTCTGACTTTAAAGACGCAGCACTCGACTATTGGGTTACGGGCTATGGAACGGGCGGCACGGTTACCGGCGTTGCCAGAGCGCTGAGAAGAGAGCGCCCTGACTGCAAGATCATCTTATCGGAGCCGCATAACGCGACGTTGGTGGGCTCGGGTGTCGCGCAGGAACGTAATGAAGATGATTCGCCCAACGGTAGTCATCCTGCCTGGGAGCCTCATATCATTCAGGGCTGGACACCCGACTTCATACCTAAGGTGCTTCAGGAAGGCATCGACAGCGCCTTTTTTGATGAGGTTCGACCCTGTCGACGGTATGAAAGGAATGGCGATGGCGAAGCACCTCGCGGCCAATGAGGGCATTCTCACAGGGGTTTCTGGCGGTTCGACGTTGACCACGGCGGTCGAAGTTGCCGAGACCGCGCCCGAAGGATCGGTGATATTGGTGATGCTGCCTGATACGGGTGAGCGTTATTTGTCGACGCCGTTATTTGAGGCGATTCCCGCAGAGATGAGTGAAGAAGAGGCAGCGCTCTTTGCATCAACTCGTTAGGGTCAAATAGACATAAAAAAACCCGCGGCGAACGCGGGTTTTTTTATGTCTGGTGATCGGTTAGTAGCCTCGTAGGCTCGCAAATCGATCAGCATGGAAGTGATAGTCGCCGTAAGCCTGTCTGCAGACAGCCGCACGTTTCATGAAGAAGCCAATATCGAACTCATCCGTCATACCGATGCCGCCATGCATTTGCACGCCTTCCTCAGTGGCATTGCGTACGACCTTTGAGCATTTAGCTTTTGCCATGCTTGCAAGAACAGAGCGCTTTTCACTGTTGGCGTCGAGCGCCTGAAGTGCGGCTAAAACAGCAGACTTACTGACTTCAATTTCCGCGAATAATTGTGCTGCTCGGTGTTGAAGCCCCTGAAAGGTACCAATTTTTTCGCCGAACTGTTCGCGCTCTTTGAGGTAACCGACTGTGCGCTCGAAGGTTTCAATGGAAATTCCGAGCATCTCGGCAGCAGAGCACGCCGCCGCCACATCAATGGTGAATTCCATGGCCTCTGAGGCACCACCGAGACTGCCAAGGAGCGCATCGCCACTGACCATCACGTTATCGAGTGTGATATCTGCGGCGCGCTGGCTATCAACGATCAGGCGGGTCTCGCACGATACGCCTGCGGCGCCCCTTTCTACTGCAAAGACGCTCATGCCCTCGTCTCCACCGGTGACAACAAGCAGTAAATCGGCATTGTGGCCGTCGATCACACCGCGCTTGTTGCCAGAGAGAACATAGTCATCACCGGATGCGGAGGCTGTTGTCTCAATCGAGGAGAGATCGAAGTAGCCTGTCTCATCGGCCGCCAACACCGCTGTTAGTTCGCCAGAGGCAATGCCCGGTAAATACTTCTCTTTTTGCTGCTCTGACCCCAGCTGGTTAATCAAGCTTGCGGCAACGACTGCTGAACTGAGGAAGGGGGAGAGCGCAAGCGTACGTCCCATCTCTTCGAGTACAACGCCTGCACCAACATAGCCGAATTCGAGGCCAGAATAAGCGTCTGGAATGACAATGCCGGGCCAGCCCATTTCACTCATTTTCGTCCAGAGCTCAGGCATGTGGTCCTCGCCCGCGTCGCGCATGGCGCGCAGAGCAGATATCGGCGCACTCTCTGAAAGGAATGCTTTTGCCGAGTCTTTGAGGAGCTGTTGCTCCTCACTTAAAATCATTACCACGTTGTTTCCCCCTACGCTGGCAAGCCAAGAATGCGCTTGGCAATAATGTTCAGCTGCACTTCGGTGGTGCCGCCTTCGATCGAGTTGGCTTTGCTTCGAAGCCAGCTTCTTACCAACGCGCCTTTACTGTCTGTATCAAAGTTCAGCGCGTCGGTCGCGCCAATGGCCATGAACAGTTCCTGGCGGAGCTTATTGAGCTCGGTGCCGTACATCTTAAGAATCGACGATGACGCGCCCGTTCCCTGGCCCGCTTTGGTTTCGTCGGTAATGCGCTCGATAGTGAGGCCAAATGCCATCTCATCGATTTCAAAGGAACTGGCCTCCGCGCGTAGCGATGCATCGCGCAGCCGACCATCTTTGGTACCGCGCTTAGCGGCTGCCATTTGTCCCATGCCCTTCATACCGCCGCCGGCAAGTCCGAAGCCGCCAATCATGGCGCGCTCGTGCGTCAGAAGGTATTTGGCAATTTCCCAGCCCTTATTTAGCGTGCCCACGAGCTGTGCCTTGGGGACTTGAACGTTATCGAAGAAGGTTTCGCAGAAGGGTGAAGTACCGCTGATCAGCTTGATAGGCTTGGTGCTGACACCTTCGGATGTCATGTCAAACAACAGGAAGCTGATGCCTTCATGCTTAGGGCAATCGAAGTCAGTTCGAACCAGGCAGAAAATCCAATCAGCCTTATCGGCATACGAGGTCCAGACTTTCGAGCCGTTGATGAGGTAGTGGTCGCCCATGTCCTCCGCTTTTGTGCGCAGGCTAGCAAGATCAGATCCTGCATTGGGCTCGCTGTAACCCTGGCACCAACGAATCTTGCCGTTGATGATGTCCGGAATGTATTGCTGCTTTTGCTCTTCGGTTGCGTAGAGCAATAAGGCTGGGCCAAGCATATCCAAACCAAAGCTACTCAGCGGACGCCGAGCGCCGATGCGCGCCATCTCCTCGCCTAGGATTTTTGTTTCGGGGCCCGAGAGACCACCGCCGCCGTATTCGGTAGGCCAGCGTGGTGCTGTCCAGCCTTTTGCGGCCATGCGCTCTAGCCATAGTTTCTGGCCCTCGCTCTTGAATACCCAGTTGCGGCCACCCCAACACTGATCTTCACGCTCTGTGGCGCTGGTGGGCCGATGCCGGCACCAAACGCGTCCGGTCCCTGCGTTGCCGTGGTTGCGGGTGATCAACTATATGTTGTGGATTCGGGAACTGACGGCGTTCGAAATTTGGGTCGAATGGGTTATCAAGTCGGCGATGTGGCTGCTGTATTCATTACCCATTTCCACTCTGATCATATCGACACTCTGGGAGAAATGGCGACGCTTCGATGGGCCGCCGGGTCACATCCATCGCCGCTCCCGGTGTATGGTCCCACGGGTGTAGAAACCGTGGTGGATGGTTTCAACAAGGCGTATTCCCATGACTTTGTGTATCGCCATGAGCACCACGGCGATTTGGTGGCGCCTTACAAGTCAGCCGGTATGACGGCATTTCCCTTTCAGCTCCCTTCGGATGCGAACTTGATTCGTGTTTTTGAAGGAGGTGGTCTGACGGTCGATGCGCTAGCTGTTGACCATATGCCAGTTGATCCTGCGGTCGGCTATCTATTTCTCGATTGCTGCGCGACCCCGATGATACGGGTCAGGTATTCAAGGTTCTCGAAGCACTCCGGGGAGACTCTTTGAGTAGAGCACTTCGCCGCATGAGGAGTGATGAGCGAGGTCAAATATTGCTCGCGAAGCAACCAAATATCGTCAATGCATTGAATGATCGTGAGGCGCTTGCGGCGCTCCCAGAAGGCAGCATTGGAAGAGCCTATTACGACTTTGTCCATGCTGAGGGACTGTCTGCCGACGGTCTGATTGCATCAAGTCACGAAGCGCCTCGCTTCGAGAAAATTGGTCAGGATCAGCGCTGGTTGGGAGATCGCTTGAGAGATATCCATGACTTGCAGCATGTGATGACGGGTTACGGACGAGACACCTTGGGTGAGCTGTGCTTATTGTCGTTTATGACCACACAGGTACCGTCGCGCGGCATCGACTTCATTATTTTCATGGGTCGCACAAAAGGCCAAAAAGAGCAGCCCGAACTCAATTTGAAAGAGTTAATCGGAGAAGGACGACTAATCGGTGAGGCGGCCGACTGGATGTTGTTTACGCGCTGGGAAGATCGTCTGCATGAGCCTTTAGAGAGTGTGCGAGCGGAGTTAGGTTTTAAGCCGCCAGTCAAATACCGCGAGGCATTGAAGTGGCTCGAAGGCGATCAAATGATTAGTCGATCGGTGGCAGCCTAAGCAGATTGGATTTGGGATTCACCCAAAGTCCGGTAGCGAAAGCAGGTCAAGCCACGCTACTCTGATGAAGTAGATTAAGATAAATGACACTACCTGGTGTTGGCGCCAATGAGGAGAATAAAAAATGAATACAGCTGTTCCGGAACGCGCAAAATTCCACCACATGAAAGATGGAACGCTCGAGGATTGGACCATTATTGGTGCCGAGGTGCAGGAGTTTTCTAAAACGCTTTACCAGCGAATTATTGATCATTTGCTACTGCTCGAAGGCGACTGCGGTGGTTTTCCCGTTGATCGACTTACCCACTGTTTGCAGACAGCCACCTTGGCTCACAAAGACGGTAAAGATGAAGAATATGTGGTCTGTGCGCTGCTACATGACATAGGCGATACGTTGGGACCGGCCAACCACGCAGATATTGCTGCGGTCTTGCTTCAGCCCTACGTCAGTGAGGCCAACCATTGGATGGTGAAGCACCACGCAATCTTCCAAGGGTATTATTTCTTCGAGTATCTGGGTTTGGATAAGAACATGCGGGAGCAGTTCAAAGACCATCCTCTTTATGATCAGACGCTCGAGTTCATTGAGAAATATGATGCACCCGCCTTTGATCCCGATGCGGAAACCTACCCATTGTCGTTTTTTGAGCCGATGATTCAGCGTGTATTCGAAAAGCCCAAGCAGTCGCTTTACAAGAGCGAAGACTCGACAACTTTCCAAGACTAAATAGTGGCGGTATCTGAGGCGTCTGAAGTCCCCGAGAAAGGATCTAGGTGGCCCTACAGGGTTGTGTCCCTTGCTTGGCAAAGGCGTCTACGCGTTTGGCACCGACGTCTGGCGGTAGTCACTGCGATTCAGCTCCTTCTGTGGACGGTGAGTGGCATTTACTTTGCCTTTATTGATATCACGATGGTGCGCGGCGAACCGCACCGTCTAGCGCCGCCAACTCAGTCGATCGACCTCGCCACATTTGATTTTCCGGTCGCTTCGACAAGCCAAGTGCTTATAAAACCCCGACTGCCAGACGAGCTTGTTGTTGGTGTAACAGACCCAGAGTCAGGTCTTACAGAGTGGTTGGGTTCCGACGGCCAGCCCGTGACTCCATTGACGTCGGAGCAGGCGATTTCAGCGGTGTCGATTAAAACGGACATAACGGTGGACGTTACCGAGTGGGTGACAACCGCCGCAGAAGCGGCCGAATACAGAGGCCGCCAACTTCCTTTGTGGCGCGCCTACAGCGCGGAAAACCCCTCTCTTCGGGTCTACGTCGACCCTCGCTCGGGCGATATTGTCGCCATTAGAAATTTGGCATGGCGAGCCTGGGACTTCTTGTGGATGCTCCACATCATGGATTATGACGACCGCGATGACATTGGCACCTGGCTGCTCAAGCTATTTTCCGTGATGGCGCTACTCACCGCCATCGCCGGCATTGCCCTGTACGTAATGATTCCCTGGAGACTTGCCTCTAAGGATTAGTTTAGTGGGTGCTCGCGGACCGCGGTTGCATGGCCACAGCGATGTATCGTCATCTCAATAGCCAGGGCGACTGAAAAACTACAGATAGATCAGTGGCCAGAGGTAGGCAAAGAAAACGCCTGTTGCATACACCCCAACCGATACTCCCAGAAGGCGTTGGCTAAGAGTGCGTAGTCGAATGCATGCCGCCGCTTGCTCTGGGTCGACAGGGCAAGGTGCATTTCTGGACTGCCATTGCATGAAGGCGGACAAACCTAACAAAAGACCCGACGCTATAAAGAGAGGTCCTTTATTAGCCGATAGCCACATGATGCCCGGAAATGTTGCGGTCAGACCCGCCATCACTGCGCCCGCACCCACGGTAATCAAGAGGGCAGGCAAGGCACAGCAAAGCAGGGTTGATGTGCTAGCAAACAGTGACAGCGTGGGCCCTATCAGTGTCCGGCGATCAATGGGATTCATCCACCCATTGCCTCGCTATCTCGACGGATAGCTGCAATGCGGTAACCGGCTTGCTTGGCAAGCTTCTCAATTTGCTTGTCAGAAAGATCCGAGCCATCGTTAATCACCAGACTGAGCGTTTTTTTATCGAGATCAACGTAAAGAGCGGCGACTTCATCGCGCTTGCCAAAAATCTTGTTCATGGCCGTGGCGCAGAAGTCGCAGACAACACCCAGCACGTCCACTACGACAGGTGCGCCACCATTGGCGAGTGCTGCAGAGATCTCATCGGTGTGGGTGATGGTGGCAGTGTTCATAACCATATCCCCATGCTCATGCGCCATTGCATTGTGGTCATGAGACCCATGGTCGTGCTCAGCACCGTAATCATGATTCATACCGGCATGGTTCATCTGGTCGCCACCGTGATGCTTCATTTCGTGCTTGTCGTCGTCTGCAAAAGCGGATGTTGATAGAGCCGCTGCGATGAAGAGTGAAATTATCTTGTTCATAATTCCTCCGTTAAAAACGGTAAGTAAAATTAACTAATGGGCTTGAGTCGATTAGGTTGTAACCGAGCTCAAGTAGCGCTGGGCCTTTAAAAAATCTCAATAGCGGTGTCACCGATGTTCTTTCATCCATGTGTTTGCGGTGGTCAACCTCTAACATTAGCCATGTGTGCAGGGCGCCTGTGTCACCTTCGTAAGGTGCCCACCCCACACGCGCGGCTTGCATGGTTTGATTACCTAGCAGACCTAGGTTCATTCTCCGCCCCTCATAACTGACAAAGAGAGATCGCGTCTCCCAGTCAGCCATGACACCGACGAATTTCGCTGTTTCAGAGTTTTCGATGCCGCCAACGTCGCGCTCAGCCGTTCCAATCCCCCCAGAAAAATAGAGGTTGGCTTGGTAGTCGCGACCAAACCAGCGCTTGGCTAAAAATGTTGGTTGTATTGCAGTGACACGCGTATCGGAGCCTCGTTGCCACTCATAGCGTGCACCAACTGAGAGGTTATAGTTCAACGTGTAATGCAGGAGTCCTGCAGACGACGCTCGATTCGATGTTTCTATCAGCGTCCAGCCGCCTGCATAAGACACCGGTCGCGCAACAGCCGTCGCACAGACCATGAGCGACATTGAAACCAGAGCGATCCTCAGGATCGTCTTTTTCACTTCTTACCTCGCATCACTTTGATCAGCTCTTCGATCTTGGCCTCTCGCTCACCTAGGTTGTCACCTTCGAGTGCGTGCTGGACGCAGGTCGAAATGTGATCGTCCAAAATGATCGACTCGAGACTGGATAGCGCGGCTCTGGCTGCCTGGACCTGCTGAGCGATGTCGATGCAGTATCTGTCCTCACCTACCATTCGGCGCAGTGCTTTGACTTGGCCCTCGATGCGTGCAAGACGTCTATCAACATTGTCACGTGTTTCTTTCTTCACACTTACCCTCCAATTTGGCGCAAGAATACCCCCCCAGGGTATTCATCGTCAAATACCCCCTGGGGGTATCGATGCACAGGGCCAATTCCCTTCTCTGGCAGGTGGAAAAGAATTTCAAAGAGCATGGGCAACTGGTCAGGATTCGAGCTACATTAGTGGCAGATGAGGAGATAATCAGATGACGATTTACAAGACAGAAGGGCGTGGTCGGCTTTACAACGATATCGTGGCGACAGTGGGTGATACCCCTTGCGTGCGTCTAAATCGGACGGGTCCCGATCATGTGTCGATGTTCGTAAAGGTGGAGTCATTCAATCCACTGTCGTCGGTTAAAGACCGGCTTGCCTTAAACATTATTGAGTCTGCAGAGCGAGACGGACGGCTAAAACCCGGACAGACAGTGGTGGAAGCAACATCGGGAAATACAGGCATTGGTCTTGCAATGGTCTGTGCCGCCAAAGGCTACCCCCTTGTCATTACCATGGCTGAGAGTTTCTCAATCGAGCGTCGGCGCCTGATGCGATTTTTGGGCGCAAAGGTTGTACTGACGCCGAAAGAGGAGCGTGGCATCGGTATGTACAACACGGCCAAAAAATTGGCTGAGGACAATGGCTGGTTTTTTGCGCGGCAATTCGAGAGCGCAGCAAACGCTGATATTCACGAGTCCACAACGGCTCAGGAAATTCTTTCTGACTTTAAAGACGCAGCACTCGACTACTGGGTTACGGGCTATGGAACGGGCGGCACGGTTACCGGCGTTGCCAGAGCGCTGAGAAGAGAGCGCCCTGACTGCAAGATCATCTTATCGGAGCCGCATAACGCGACGTTGCTGGGCTCGGGTGTCGCGCAGGAGCGTAATGAAGACGATTCGCCTAAAGGGAGTCATCCTGCCTGGGAGCCTCATGTCATTCAGGGGTGGACACCTGACTTCATACCAAAGGTGCTTCAGGAAGGAATCGACAGCGCTTTTTTTGATGAGGTAAGACCCGTTGACGGTATGAAAGGAATGGCAATGGCGCAGCACCTCGCGGCCAATGAGGGCATTCTCACAGGGGTGTCTGGTGGTTCAACGTTGACCACGGCGGTCGAAGTTGCTGAGACCGCGCCCGAGGGTTCGGTGATATTGGTGATGCTGCCTGATACGGGCGAGCGTTATCTGTCGACGCCATTGTTTGAGGCGATTCCCGCCGAAATGAGTGAGGAAGAGGCAGCGTTGTTCGCATCAACGCGTTAGCGTCGAGCAGATATAAAAAACCCGCGGTGAACGCGGGTTTTTTCGTGTGATGATCGGTTAGTAGCCTCGTAGGCTCGCAAATCGATCGGCATGGAAGTGGTAGTCGCCGTAAGCTTGTCTACAGACGGCTGCACGTTTCATGAAGAAGCCAATATCGAACTCATCCGTCATACCGATGCCGCCATGCATTTGCACGCCTTCTTCCGTGGCGTTGCGTACGACTTTTGAGCATTTGGCTTTTGCCATGCTTGCGAGAACAGAGCGCTTTTCACTGTTGGCGTCGAGAGCTTGAAGTGCGGCCAAAACTGCAGACTTAGTGACTTCAATTTCCGCAAATAATTGTGCTGCTCGGTGTTGAAGCCCCTGAAAGGTCCCAATTTTTTCGCCGAACTGTTCGCGCTCTTTGAGGTAACCGACTGTGCGCTCGAAGGTTTCAATGGAAATCCCGAGCATCTCGGCAGCAGAGCAGGCCGCCGCCACATCAATGGTGAATTCCATGGCATCCAAGGCACCGCCGAGACTGCCGAGGAGGGCATCACCGCTCACCGTCACATTATCGAGAGTGATATCTGCGGCACGCTGACTATCAACGATCAGGCGGGTCTCGCACGCTACGCCTTCGGTGCCACGTTCTATGGCAAAGACACTCATACCTTCGTCCCCACCGGTGACAACGAGTAGTAAGTCCGCATTGTGACCGTCAATCACACCCCGCTTGAAACCGGAGAGTACATAGTCGTCACCAGATGCGGAGGCTTTAGTCTCAATTGAAGAGAGATCGAAGTAGCCCGTCTCATCGGCAGCCAACACCGCGGTTAACTCACCAGAGGCAATACCCGGTAGATACTTCTCTTTTTGCTGTTCTGACCCCAGCTGGTTAATCAAGCTTGCGGCAACGACTGCTGAACTTAGGAAGGGGGACAGCGCAAGCGTGCGGCCCATTTCCTCTAGCACCACACCTGCACCAACATAGCCGAACTCGAGGCCAGAATAGGCATCGGGAATGACAATGCCGGGCCAGCCCATTTCACTCATTTTTGTCCAGAGCTCAGGCATGTGATCCTCGCCCGCGTCGCGCATGGCGCGCAGCGCAGAAATCGGCGCACTTTCTGACAGGAATGCTTTTGCCGAGTCTTTGAGGAGCTGTTGCTCCTCATTTAAAATCATTACCACGTTGTTTCCCCCTACGCTGGCAAGCCAAGAATGCGCTTGGCAATAATATTCAGCTGCACTTCGGTGGTGCCGCCTTCAATCGAGTTGGCTTTACTTCGAAGCCAGCTTCTTACCAATGCGCCTTTGCTATCGGTATCGAAATTCAGCGCGTCGGTTGCGCCAATGGCCATGAACAGTTCCTGGCGAAGCTTATTGAGCTCGGTGCCGTACATCTTGAGAATCGACGATGACGCACCTGTTCCTTGGCCCGCTTTGGTTTCGTCGGTAATACGCTCGATGGTTAGACCAAAGGCCATCTCATCGATCTCAAAGGAACTGGCCTCCGAGCGGAGCGATGCATCGCGGAGGCGACCGTCTTTTGTACCGCGCTTGGCGGCTGCCAGTTGTCCCATGCCCTTCATGCCACCGCCAGCAAGACCAAAGCCGCCAATCATGGTGCGCTCGTGCGTTAGCAGGTACTTGGCAATTTCCCAGCCCTTATTCAGCGTGCCTACCAATTGCGTCTTGGGGACTTGAACGTTATCGAAGAAGGTTTCGCAGAAGGGCGATGTGCCGCTGATCAGCTTGATTGGCTTGGTGCTGACCCCTTCCGATGCCATATCAAACAACAGGAAGCTGATGCCTTCATGCTTTGGGCAATCAAAATCAGTTCTAACCAGGCAGAAAATCCAGTCGGCTTTGTCGGCGTAGGAGGTCCAGACTTTCGAACCATTGATCAGGTAGTGATCACCCATGTCCTCGGCTTTTGTGCGTAGGCTGGCAAGATCGGATCCTGCGTTGGGCTCGCTGTAACCCTGGCACCAACGAATCTTCCCGTTGATGATGTCGGGAATGTACTGCTGCTTTTGCTCTTCAGTTGCGTAGAGCAACAGAGCTGGGCCCAGCATATCCAAACCAAAACTGCTCAGCGGACGCCGAGCGCCAATGCGCGCCATTTCTTCGCCTAGGATTTTAGCTTCGGAGCCAGAGAGACCACCGCCGCCATATTCGGCAGGCCAGCGAGGCGCGGTCCAACCCTTTTCGGCCATACGCTCGAGCCATAGCTTTTGGCCTTCGCTTTTAAAAACCCAGTTACGGCCTCCCCAACACTGATCTTCGTCTGATCGCATGGGTTGACGCATATCCTCCGGACAATTGGCCTCGAGCCAGTTGCGTGTGTCCTGTCTAAACGTGTCAAGATTTTCCATCGTATGCCTGTAATTACCTCATTATTTGTCTGTCATAGTAACGCAAGCGCCGCGGTTTCGGAGTGCTCAAATCGCCTTTTATTCGGTCTTTAAAACGGGTAATGCCTGATCCTGCGTATGCTAGAAGAGTAGGGACTGTCCTGTTCCCGAGATTGAGAATAACCGGAATGGCTCGATAAATGATATTTCCGACGCTAATTGATGACATATATACTGACAATAAATCTTGATGTAAGTTGACGCCTTGTAACCGAGTTTATTCGCGGCGTTTGAGGGGTACGGAGCCGGGTTTGGCGTGGGTATGTAAACAACAAATCCGGTCACGATATGCCGCGCGCAGGGAGATGCATGATGAAAAGAATAGTGGTTTTCGTGGTACTCGTAGCTGCTGTCGCTGCCTATTCACAGCGCGCCGCTATTCTTGCGGCGGTGATGGCCCGCGGTCTTGACGCCAGAATGAATGAAAATATCCTCGCGTCACTCGACGACGGACTTCATGTTGCGCTCTGTGGCGCTGGTGGGCCGATGCCGGCACCAAATGCGTCGGGTCCATGCGTTGCCGTGGTTGCGGGTGATCAACTATACGTTGTGGATTCGGGAACTGACGGCGTTCGAAATTTGGGTCGAATGGGTTATCAAGTCGGCGATGTGGCTGCTGTATTTATTACCCACTTTCACTCTGATCATATCGACACTCTGGGTGAGATGGCGACGCTTCGATGGGCCGCAGGGTCGAATCCATCGCCGCTCCCGGTGTATGGCCCCACAGGAGTAGAGACCGTGGTGGAGGGTTTCAACAAGGCGTATTCCCATGACTTTGTGTATCGCCATGAGCACCACGGCGATTTGGTGGCGCCTTACAAGTCAGCCGGTATGACGGCATTTCCCTTTCAGCTCCCTTCGGATGCGAACTTGATTCGTGTTTTTGAAGGAGGTGGTCTGACCGTCGATGCGCTAGGTGTTGACCATATGCCAGTTGATCCTGCGGTGGGCTATCTATTTACCTATAAGGGCCGCACTGCATTAATCACAGGTGATACCGATGAGTCCCCTGTTATTGAGCAACACGCAAACGGTGTCGATTTGTTGGTGCATGAAGCGCTAGCGCCCAATCTAGTCATGATGATGAATGCTGCCGCAGCCAAGAATGGTAATGCGGTGATGGAAAAAATTACTTTTGATATCTTGGATTATCATGCAAGTCCAAAGGAAGCGGCCGAGACAGCGCGAGCGGCCGGAGTCGGCCATTTACTCTACTACCACATCGTTCCGCCGCTAGTGTTCCCCGGCCAGGAGCTGCTATTTTTGGACGGCGCTGAGGATATTTTCCCCGACTACACGGTGGGGCAAGATGGCGTGAGTTTTTCATTGCCTGCCAACTCGGATGAGATAGTGAAAACACGGAGTGGTCTTTAACCGCAAGCTGTTTCAGTGATGCCTTTTCCAACAGCCTTATTTTAAGTTGGCCTTGTCTTACGGCGTCGCTCACTGATCATAGGAGATCCGACGGAGCCACCCTGGCTCTTGGATGTATACACGGTATGAACGAATGATGAGCCTCGATTTGTCCCGTGAGTGGGTTAATTACACAAACGAGGCGGCGTAGCGCTTGATCCGGTTGCGCTACCCATAAATGTAAGGTCCAAAAGCAAAAAAGGCGGCCAATGGCCGCCTTTCCATAACAGATATGGATCAGTCCTTGGTCAGGACGTAGTTCCACCAAACACCAGCTCCAGCTTCAACGGTGACGTCCATGGTGCCATCATCATTGAGGTAAGCATTGTAGGTGATGCTTGAAGCTGCATCATCAGGCGAGCCAATTTCTGCACCGTTAACTGCTTTGGGTAGTCCAATGTAAGCACCCAAGCCGGAAACGGTCAGAGTTTGCGCTTCAGCGTCGTATGCAAACCGAGCATTGGCTGAGCCGTTATGAGGCGCAACAGGAGCAGCGCACGCGTCAGCGGCAGCACCCTGCCAGACTTCGACCCAAGTTTGATCTTGTTGGACGTTTGCAAACGATCCGTACGCGCCAAAGACGTACTCGTCGTCAAAATAACAAGCTCTAGTCTCTGTCACCTCAGCACTGTTATTCCACCATGAAACATCAAATTCTGATGGACCCACACCCAGTGATCCGTCAGGAAGTGACATGTACCAGGTACCTGCAAGCACTGAGGGCTCTGCAGCATCTGCGGTCTTGACGAGCTTGTAGTTCCACCAGACACCAGCACCTGCCTCCACTGTAACGAGCACTGAGCCGTCTTCTTGCGGATAAGCGTTATAAGTGATGCTCTCGGGCGCATCCGCTGGGGTGCCAATTTCTGCACCATTCACGGCTTTTGGAAGTCCGACGTATGACCCTTGTCCGCTGATGGTCAGCGTGCCCGCAGTTTGATCATGTGACCAGGTTGCGGCGATTGAGCCATCGTGCGGCGAGACCGGTGCGGCACATGCATCTTCTGCGGCACCTTGCCAACCTTCTACCCAAGTTTCGCCTTGAGTTTCCACTCGGAAACTACCGTCTGGATTGAAGATGTATTCGTCGTCGTAATAACACGCGCGCGCCTCAATGACACCGGCATCGCCGTTCCACCATGACACATCGAACTCCGTGGGCCCAACTCCAAGAGAGCCAGCTTCAGGTGCCATTGTCCAAGTGCCCGCGAAGGGTGACGGGGGTGGTGGTTCAGCCGTTTTGATGAACTTGTAGTTCCACCAGACACCCGCGCCAGCTTCTACCGTAAGCCAGCATCGAACCATCTTCCTGTGGGTATGCGTTGTAAATGATGCTGGCGGGTGCTTCGCTGGCGAGCCTAATTCAGCACCGTTAACAGGTTTCGGAAGACCCATGTATGCGACCCCTGACCGGTGAGTGGTCAGAGTCATTGCCTCTTCGTCATACTCAAAAGTGGCTGGAATTCCATCATGCGGAGCAACAGGCGCAGCACACGAGTCTGCCGCCGCACCTTGCCAACCTTCTACCCAAGTAGTGTCACCGAGAACATTGGTAAATGAACCGTCTCGGCTGAAAACGAATTCGTCGTCGTAAAGGCAGTCGCGAGCCGCAATGACACCGTCATCACCATTCCACCAGGAAACGTCGAACTCCGTTGGACCAACACCCAGCGAACCAGCCTCAGGGGCTAGCATCCAGGTTCCCAGAATGCCTGTGTCTTCACCACCGATTTCAATGTCATCGACGCCAAGAACAGCATCTAAGACATGAATGATTCCATTTGAAGCAACGATGTCTGTGACCGTGATGTTGGCACCGTTAATCATCAGCGTTCGGCCGCTTTCGCCAAAGCCAATTGATGCTTCCTCACCATTGGCCATCGTTACTGAACTGCCCGCGGCCACGATAGCGTCTACAGAAGTAACCTCTGCACCGAGTACGTGATAAAGCAGAACGGTTTCGAGTATCTCAGGGTTATCAAGTAGGAAAGGAACCGCTTCTTCACCCAGCGCCTCAAACGCTGCATCAGTCGGAGCAAACAGCGTGAGATCAGCGTCAGGGTCACTCAGGGCACCTACTAAGTTCGCAGCCGTTGCCGCAGCAACCAAGGTCTCAAAATCCTCATCCGCAGCAGCAATTTCTGCAATTGTGAGTGCGGACGGTGTCAGATCGGATGGCAAAATCACTGAATCTACAACGTGGATAACACCGTTAGATGCCTCGATATCGTAGTCAACGACTTTGGACATATTGATGTACAGGTACTCATCCGACCGAGACGTGACAGCAACGTCGTCACCTTGAAGCGTTTCGACTTTCGATGGCGCTATATCGAGGGCGGTACTAACGCTGACTTCGCTACCTAGCACGTGGTAGGTCAGCACGTTAGCCAACGCGTCCGGATCTGCTAGCAGCGCATCAAGCGCTCCTTCGGGTAACGCGGCAAACGCTTCCTCGGTCGGTGCAAATACAGTCAGCGAAGCACTCTCGTCTGACAGAGCATCCGCTAGTCCAGCGGCCTCAACGGCTGCCAGTAGCGTGGGGAAGCTTCCTGCTGCCGTGGCTACCTCGACGATATTGCCGGGTGACGGTTCTGGCGCGGGTGTACTTGCTTCAGGAGCACTTGGCAGATCGCCGCTGTAGAGAACACCGTCGCCGCTGTCGGAACATGCAGCAATAAAGACTAGCAGGCTAGCTACCAGTGCTCGGGAAATGATTCGCGTCATCGAATTCATAGTT
The DNA here is from genome assembly GCA_038143085.1 of Halieaceae bacterium. Taxonomy (GTDB): domain Bacteria; phylum Pseudomonadota; class Gammaproteobacteria; order Pseudomonadales; family Halieaceae; genus Luminiphilus. The sequence continues at coordinate 238,076 of JAYQLG010000002.1, read as the reverse complement.
AAATCCTGTTACTGATCTCGGTCTTAAAATTAAAATAGGGAGAAATCCGAGTTTGTTATCTCACAGCGGGCTATTCGGGAGGGAGTTAAATTCGACGACTGGGACTTTCAGTGCGATGAACCATAAAACCGCATGAAATCTTGCTTTGGAAACCGGTTATCCGTCATTTTCCTGCCTCGTATCTCGATGAAGTAACAGCAACTTGCGTGAGCCTCAACAATGTCCGCTATCAGTGAAATGGTTGCGCCCGCGTTAGCCAATCAGCAGACTTAACGGTCAACCGCAGGAGTAACCCGTAATGGCAAACAGTACCCATACCTATGCCCCCGACAACCGCAATGAATCGATACTCATCAATATCAACGGAGCGTTGATTCCTCGTGAACAAGCAACGGTTTCCGTTTTCGACAGCGGTTTCATATTGGGAGACGGTATCTGGGAGGGTCTGCGCGTTCACAATGGTGCCATTCCCTTCTTGGGCCGGCACCTTAAACGTCTGTGGGAGGGAGCCAAGGCGCTCGATCTCGATATGGGGTTGTCGCAACAGGAGCTGACTGATCGGTTGTTCCAAACGCTTGAGGCAAATCAAATGACAGACCATGTGCACATTCGGCTCATGGTTACCCGCGGTGTTAAGTCGACGCCCTATCAGGATCCAGCAGTAACCATTGGTGGTCCCACCATTGTCATCATTCCCGAATACAAAGCGCCGGATCCTAGTCTCAATGATCGCGGTCTGCGGCTGTACACCGTATACACCCGGCGCGGCTATGCCGACGTTCAGGACCCTAGGATTAATAGCCACTCGAAGCTGAACTGTATTTTTGGGTGTATTCAGGCGGCTAAAGCGGGTTATGACGAAGCACTGATGCTTGATCCCCATGGGCACGTCGCCACCTGCAACTCCACACACTTTTTTATCGTGCGTGATGGTGAGGTTTGGACGTCATCGGGTGATTATTGTCTCGATGGTATTACGCGGCGCAATGTCATTAATGTCTGTAAAGCGAACGGTATTCCGGTCTACGAGAAGAATTTCTCGCTGATGCAGGTCTATGGCGCCGACGAGGCGTTTGTCACAGGCACCTTTGCGGGTTTAACGCCCGTCTTTGAAGTGGACGGCCGCACCATGACACACACACAGCGCGGTCCTATGGTTGATCGGCTTCAGGCGCTCTACAAGGAGTTGGTGGTCAGTGAGAGTGCGTTGCCGGAGAACTGTAGTAGCTAATATGACGGTTCGTATCGCCGGTTGGTCGGGCCCTCGAAATATATCTACGGCCATGATGCGGTCTTGGGACTCGCGCCCCGATTGCACCGTGGTCGATGAGCCGTTCTATGCCTGCTATTTGCTGGAGTCAGGCGCCGACCACCCCATGCGCGATGACATCATCGCGAGTCAGCCAATGACGCGCGTGGGGGTCGTGGATGGGTTGTCTGCCCAGTCGGCTGTTGCCATCCAATATGAGAAACACATGACGCACCACATGCCCAGGGGTGTGGATCTGTCCTGGACCCGTGATTTGAAGCATGTGTTTTTGATTCGCTCACCCGAGCGAGTCATCGCCTCTTACCGGCAGAAGATGCCGTCGGTGTCGGCGGACGATATTGGCATTATTCGGCAGCGCGAGTTGTTTGATGAGATAACCGCTATCACAGGGCAACGACCGCCAGTTGTGGACAGCTTGGACATTTTAAGCAATCCGGCGCACATACTTCGGCAGCTCTGCGTCGCGCTCGATGTGCCGTGGTGGGAGGGTGCGATGACTCAGTGGAAGGTCGGAAGCAGGCCTACCGACGGTGTCTGGGCAGCACATTGGTACGGGGCGGTGGAATCATCGACGCAGTTTTCATCACCCCCCTCGTCAGCGCCACAGCTCGATGAGACGGATCGTGCCCTGGCCGAGGATATGATGGTGCATTACGAGGCGATGGCAGCGTTCAAACTTTCGTAACTATCTTTTATAGTGCCAGTTTTTCGCAGTGTCGGTTTGGCAACGCCGCTTCAGTAACGTGGGTTTTGGTGACGCCGGGAGTGCTTGAACGCTTTCAGCCGTTTTTTTTCGGTCTCTTTTTTCGGACTGTGTCGCTAACGTTACGAGCCGAGGCTTGGGCGCGATATTGGCGTGCAAAGTGACGCCAAGATAGAGCGGCTACCCGAGAACGGTCGCCTGCCATGCATGACTTTAAGGTTATCTAAGAGGGCAATATCGCCGGTTTGCCACTCCAGGTCCACGGTGTGTTCATAGCAGGCTGTTATTGCTGCGTCTAAATCATCTTGCTCAATACGGCTGTAATCACCGAAACACAGCCGCGGCTCTTCATCGTTCTCATCGTTGGTCCAGCCGGCTGCGGCAGCCACAATTTGGTTGAAGAACACGTCCTTACCCCGGCCGAACTCATCCACGGCTAGCAGTGGTGGTGTTTGAACCGATATCCCGCCGTCATCCAACCATCGGAAGTTGTACCTCAACTCTATAAGACGCTGCTCCGCCTGTTTCCAATCCGTCACATTGAGCGTATCTCTCCAGCTTCGACCCTGACCTGATGCTAGGTCAGCAGAGTCGGGCATGGCATTGCGATACCGCACGCCCAGGTTCCTAAGTTTCGCCACAAAATCTGGTCGCGCTTTCTCCAGTGCGACAAGCGCGAGATCTGATCGACCGATGGGCGTTGCTCCTCCCTTAGTCGGGGCTTGTTCACAAAAGAAAAACAGCTGACCGGGGAAGACGAGTGTTTGTGCCATTTCGTGATGCAGAAAAATCTCGATCTCAGGCGGCGCTTCATTCGCAGTAAACACGCGCGGTGTGCGATTGCGCCTGACAGCGTTAGAGAATGATTCGGCATAGGTGAAGTTGGGGAGACCAAAACACTCGATGAAGTCGTGGAACTCCTGATCAGAGCTAACGTCATAGCCTCTGAAGACCACAAACCCGTAGGGATTGATGAGGTCGCTGACCACGGTTTTTGAGCGGCCATCCAAGGGTGTCCCGAGCGAAATCGACAGTTGTTCTGGACTGAGGATGGGCACATGCGGCACGTTCATGAAGGGTTCGCCTCGTCTGATGTCTGGCGGTGATTGATATCTGGGATGAGGCCTTCAGCAAAGGGATCTAAACCGAGATGAGCAAGTGTCTCTCGGACTTCAACCACCGAATTGGTCCTTATAGACTCCTGCGCCATCCAAGCCGTAATGATAGCCCACAGCCCTTCTGCACAAGAGGCGCCATCGCTTTGTTGACCCCGAACCCTGTTGGCAAAGCGTACGTGCTCGAACAATGTAGAGCCATAATGTCCACCCGACTCAATGGCTTCCGGGAAGGTACAGTCGAAGCCGTCGTAGGCGGCATGCCCTGGAACTTCTACCGTGATCTTCGATGAGGACCCTCGTCCTGGCTTGAAGCTCGCCTGCTCTTCAGCACGAAGGGTTCCGCGGTCTCCGCTGACAGTGAGGCCTTCATAAAGCTCCTCGCTGAACATGTTGAGCGTAAATTGCCCTTTTATCCCATTCTCGTATTCGACGATGACGAGTGCATGGTCGTCGATGTCCGACGTTTGGCCCTCGTAACTGAAGTCCTTGAAGTTCACAGCCCTACCACCCGATGCAAATACGCGAGCCGGCAGCGAGGCCGCAATGCGATTCATGAGATCGAAGTAGTGGCAACACTTTTCAACCAAGGTACCGCCCGAATAAATAGCGAATTTGTTCCACTCTTGCACTTTGGGAAGAAAAGCCGGCCGATATTCACAGAGGCTGATCATCTTTACGGAACCGACATCGCCATTGTTTATTGCGCTTAAGGCCAACTGGTACTGCGATTTGTAGCGGTACTGCATGCCGAGAAGAATTGAGGAGGGGTAACTGAGCGACGCCTCTGCTAAGTAGATGGCATCCTCTAGCGTCGTTGCCATTGGCTTTTCGAGAAAAACTGGCTTCTCCGCGTGCTTTACAGCGTCGAACACTTGCCGATGTGTGAAGTTGGGCGTGCAAATCAGAATGGCATCAACGTGCTCATCGTTGGTGAGTTCAGCAAGATCAGTGTAAACGGCCGGCTCTTGATGGCCCGACTGAGTGAATTCACGGAGCGCCCGTCTCACGCTTCCAGCATCTTCATCGAAAATGCCAACGATACGCGCCTGCTTCAGCTGCAAGATAGCCCGAATATGCTCTCGGCCCATCATCCCCGTCCCTATGATGGCGTAGCCAGGCTTGGCGAATCCTGTCTTGACCTCACTCGTGCTGGCTGACTCAGGAGCATCCGAGCCGATACTCGCTTGTAAGTCAGAGACGATGGTGTCGAGCAGTTCCTTCACGGATGCGATGACCTCAATGCACGTGCAGTAGTGAATGACCGCCACCATACGACACTATTCAATCCGAATAGAACAGCTACCAACGCAATGAATACAGACACACCCGCCTCGCCCGCGCTGCCAGCGAGTCCAACAGGCGAAAACAACAGATAGAGAAAAACGACACATGATAATAGTGAGAAGGAGCAGGCCCGTGCAAAACGCCAGGGCGTCATATCGACCGGCGGTGGGCGGAGCGTTTCAGTGTCCTCGGACGCCTGCTCGTTAAGAACGTCTAATTTAGGTCGCCACCAACCTACCAAGAGCAGAAGGCCAATCTCGACGACGAAAAGAATCGCATATAGGTGCAGGAAGTGTAGGTCAATTGACTCTTTAAACACGAACTGAAGCAGCCCGTAGGCGATGATATGAAATGCAATGGCGAGCTTTACCCCCAATGCCGGGACGTGGGTGGTGAGCATGCCGACGAGTACGACGGCGATGATGGGAATGTTATAGAAACCTGTAAAAATGCGAATGATCTGCCAGAGACCCTCTGGTGCAAACTGAAGCAGGGGCGCAATACCTAGCGATAGGACGGCGATACCCACGCTCGCCACTTTCGCAATGCGTACCAGTGTGGTGTCAGCCAACGGCCTCTTTGACAAGGGCTGAATGACGTCAAGCGTCAGCATGGTTGCCGCGCTATTGATAAGCGAGTTGAACGAGCTGAACACAGCACCGAGCAATACCGCGAGGAAAAATCCCAGCGCCCAGACGGGCAAGGTGTCCTTCACTAACTGCGGATAGGCGAGATCAATTGAGCCGAGTCCTGGACCGTAGAGGTGATAGGCAATGACCCCAGGGATCATCATGAAAAAGGGAACCAGCACCTTGAAATAGCCAGACAGCAATACGCCTTTTTGGCCCTCCGAAAAGCTACTCGCGGCGAGCGTACGCTGGATGACATACTGGTTTGAGCACCAGTAAAAGAGGTTCGCGAAGATCATGCCCGTGAACAGCGTGCCGAAGGGTGTGGGGTCACTCGGACCCCCAATGGCATTAAGCTTTTCGGGGTGTTGGCTCACCACGATGTCGATGCCGGACACCAGGTCACCACCTAAAAGTTTGAGCCCTAGAATCGGCACTGTGACGCCCACGATAAGAAGGCCGATGCCGTTCAATGTATCCGAGACGGCGACGGCTTTGAGCCCGCCCAAAATGGCGTACAGCGCGCCAATGGCACCAATGAGGAATACGGTGACCACCAGTGAGGCGCTGTAGCTCAAGCCCACTAGCTCGGGCACATCAAAGAGCTTTAAAACAGCGACAGAGCCCGAGTACAGCACACTGGGAATGGTCACTAACCCGTAGCCCAGCAAGAACAGGATGACGCTGAGTCGTCTGACGTCATCATCGTATCGGTCTGCCAGGAACTGGGGCAGCGTTGTAAAGCCGCCGCGTAGGTAGCGTGGCAAGAAGAAAAAGGCCATAGCCACGGTGGCAACGGCAGCTGTCACTTCCCAGGCCATTGAGCTCATGTTGTAGCCATAGGCTGAGCCATTGAGACCGATGAGTTGCTCAGCAGATAGATTAGTCAGTAGCAGAGAGCCCGCAATGAAGGGCGCACTTAAACCTCGCCCAGCAAGAAAGTATCCCTCGGAGTCTGACGTCGAGGTTCGGGACTTTTGATACGAGATCCAGCCAACAATGCCCATGAAAAGGACACAGGTCAGAGCCACATTGATTAACTCAGTCGCGCTCACAGGGCGTCCTTTTATAGAGTGCCCTGAGGATAAGTACTCACCGAGACGCCTTCAATAGGCGCAGGCGTTTTGGAGTGTTACTCTCGACGAGCACGACGTTTTTATTCCTGTCTCAGCGATCATTATCATGCCCGTCGAAACCCTCCAACTATCCGTTTTTGTATTTATTACTGCTGCCATTGGCTGGCTGACCTACCGTAAAGTAAGCGCAGACCTTGCCGCACAAGGGGGGTTGGGCACCGCGCGAGAAGAGGTGTTTCTTGCGGGCAAAGGTCTAAGCTGGGTTGTCGTTGCGGGCTCTATCACATTGACCAATCTGAGTACTGATCAGCTGGTGGGCATGAACGGCAACCAGATGGTGCTACTCGCGTGGTGGGAATTGGCAGCCGTGGTAGGCCTCGTCATTTTGGGCAAAATTATCCTGCCTGTTTACTACCGTTACGACTGTACGACGACGACCGAGCTTCTTGAAAAGCGCTATGACGATCGCCGTATTCGAGCATTGATTGGCTTGTTATTCCTGTTGGGAAATCTGTTCATTTTTATCCCGGCGATGCTCTACGGCGGCTCCTTGTTCATTCAAACCATGTTTAACGTCGATATCCCGCTGTTGTGGATTGCCATTGCCTTTGCACTGGTGGGCTCTGCGTATGCTGTGCTCGGCGGGTTACGCGCCGTGGCTGTTTCCGATGCCTACAGTGGTGTGTTGCTGCTAACACTGGGTGTCCTCGTTGTCCTGCTGTCCCTATCGGCTATCGACTTTGATTTCTCAGGTATCCCTGCTGAGCGACTGACCTTGATAGGCGATAACAACTCCCCGATTCCTTGGCACACGTTGCTGACAGGCATGGTCTTCATCCAGATTTTCTACTGGGGAACCAATCAGACCATCACACAGCGAGCAATGGCCTCACCGACGGTAGAAGAGGGACAAAAGGGTGTGCTCGCAGCCGCCGCTATTCGTCTCGTTATCATTCCGCCGCTCGTGGTCATACCGGGGCTCGTCTCCTACAAGCTTTACGGTGACATTGGCGATGCTGCTTTCGGGACGATCGTCGGTGATGTGTTGCCTCTGTGGCTTTCGGGTGCCTTCGCGGCGGCCATCGCAGCGGCTGTTCTGACCAGCGTGAACAGCGTCCTGAATTCATCGACCACATTGTGGGTGTGCGATATCCACGAGCCCTTCATCAATGCATCTGCTGATCTCAAACGCCTGAATCTGGTCATTACGCTGGTGTTTGTCGTTATTGGGCTCGCGATGGTTCCCGTCTACGCCACGGCGGACAGCATTATTAATCTGGTGCAAGAGCTTTATGGGCTCCTGAGCATGCCTATACTTTCGGCCTTTATTGTGGGCCTGCTCTTTAGAGATGTTGCGGCGGCCGCCGCCATCATTGCGGTGGTGCTTGGGGTTTTACTCTACGGGTTCTTCTCCTTTGTTTGGGCGCCGCTTCACTACATCCACATGATGTTTTTCACCGTCATCTTCTGTGTGCTCTCGGCACTCACCGTGAGTCGACTCGTTTTCGGAACCCGGCCCGCATTCGATCCGGTCATTCGCCTTAGCTAGGCGAGTTTCCTCGCGCCTTAAGACGCAATTAGACCGCCTTGAGGTGGTAAATCAGCAGCGACTCGGGCTGAAGAATGGGGAGCGATAAGCCGACAGACATTAGCCAGTCGCCGCTCCAATGCGTGCCGCTCAGTGCGTCTTTGTGGTTTGTTTGCAGGGGACGCAAATCGCCTGGCCAAACCAGCTTCAATTCGTAGTGGCGGTCGGGGTCCAGCCCGATAAATCGGTACCGGCCGGGGAACGGCGTTCTTGGCGTTTCCAAAATCGCAAGCGCAGCCAGTGCTTCCGAATGATCAGGTGCTATGACCATCCACGCTTGTTCACCAACGGGCCGATCTACAACCTGATAGATTCCCCCGTGAATGAGCTCGCGGTGATCTTTGTGAAGTGCAATGGCCTCGGACAGCACCTGATGATCGGCTTCGGATAACTGACGAACGTCGACTTCCACACCCATGTGACCCCAAAACGCGACGCCCGCTCTGAACGCCATGCTGTGTTGCCGACCGGTGATATGACAGGGGCTGGGTCCAACATGCGAGCCCATAAGCTCAGATGGGAAGAGGTTTTGAAAGCCTCGCTGGACCCGAAGCCGATCTAGGGCATCGTTCGTATCAGAGGGCCACACTCGTGAGGTGTGCTCGAGTATGCCGAGATCGGCGCGGCCACCGCCCGATGCGCACGTTTCGATGCAGACTTCCGGAAAGGCTACTTTCACTTGATTAAGAAGTTGGTAAAGCGCGCGCGTTTGCCGGTGCGGCGCGTGTCGGCCCTCCTCATTTCCGGCTTGATGTATGTCCCGGTTCATATCCCATTTGATATAGCCAATGGAATGCGCTGAGAGGAGCGAGCTAATCGCATCAAAAAGATGCGAGACAACGGCGGGCTGCGAGAGGTCGAGGACTAGCTGTTGTCGGGCTTCATTGAGCGGTACTCCCTGATGGTGCAGCACCCAGTCAGGATGAGTCTCGAAGAGCTTACTTTTTTGACTCACCATTTCAGGTTCGATCCAGAGACCAAACTCCATACCCTTTTCGTTACAAGCCTCAATGATGGGTGTCAGTCCGTTTGGAAATTTTTTCGGATCCACGACCCAGTCACCGAGCGCACGACGATCATCGGTGCGCCCGAGGAACCACCCGTCATCGAGCACGAAACGTTCAATTCCTAGGCCTGCTGCCTGATCCACCAGTGCCAGGACCGAAGGCTCATCGACACCGAAATAGAGAGCCTCCCAGGTATTCAACTGCACGGGACGTCTTGTACTGGCAGGGTGTTGCTTTACTATAAATTCGCGCCGAATCATCTGATGCCACTGGCGCGTCAGCCCGTTTTGTCCCTGACTGCTATGACAGAGGTAGAGACTAGGAGTCCGATACTCCTCGCCAGGCCCAAGCTCCAATTCCTCAGGTCGTAACAGCTCTCCGACCTGAAGCATTCGCCGTCCGTCCGCCAGCGACTCTATCCGCATCTGATGATTACCACTCCACCCCAGATGGACTCCGAGTACATCGCCATAGGTTGCGCTCGTCGTTTTCTGAAAGAGTGTGAGGGTTGGATTCATGTGATGCGATGAACGCCCCGTCCAGTTCTCTCGCACATAAGCTGAGCGGGTAATGGCGTGGCGCTGGTTCTGGAACTCATACGCCCATCTCCCAGTGACTTCCTCTAACTCGGTTAGATGATCGGGCAGCGGTAGTGTCATCGCGCAGTTATCGATGAAAAGCGACGCCTCATCACTAAGATTGCGGACCCTGACCGATAGACGCAGAACCGAGTCAGCGGGATCCAGCTTGAATTGATGAGTCACTTCCACGTCTGAGACGACACATCGGCTGGTGAGTTCTAGATTGAATTGAGTTGCGTTGGCCTCTGCCAACTTAGGCGAAAGACTCCACTGTGTTGCGCTTCGATGCACCTCGAGTCCCAGGTGACCTAAAAAGCCCTCGCCTATGGTCGGGGTCAGACTGATCGCGGGTTCGATCGGTAAGGAAGCCGGCGCCTCATGTCGATCGAGCTGGCTGAGCATCGATGCATTGACTGTCACGAGACGGTTGCCAAAGTAGCCGAGCACGGGTTGGTTGCGGCGACAGTCGACAACCACGGATGTGGAGTTGTTGTGCAGATGGTAGAAGTCGCGGAGGTTCTGGCTCACGTGTATCTCAAACGTCTCAGTTGCGTTGTTGGGTTGTTCCTAGGTTGTTTGTTTAGAGTACCTTGGCTGGGTTGGAGTTACACTGCTGGTTATGCTTCGTGTCACGCAAGCACAGATGGGGCACATGGAGATCGGCAATGTTTCGGTGGATGAGGTCCATTGAAGTGGTTAAGAAAAGCAGCGAAGAGAAGTAGCGAAAAGAACGAGAAAAGGAGAGAGCGCAGGAAAGATGAAACTGATCTCGCAAGCATTGTCCCCCGTTTTTCTTACCGTTCTTCTAGGAACCGCTCCACTGACTCAGCCCGCTGTTGGGGAGCCGGCCTGTGATGCTAACGAGACTCCAATCAGTGATGTCAGGTCAGATCAGTGGCAGGGTTTCTGGCTAGGTCAGTCGATAGGTAACTGGACGGGCCTCGTGACGGAGATGGACAAGATTGGGGGTGACGGTGAGCACGGCCGTTTTTACACGCGAAAAGACTGGGGTATGCCCGATCAGCCGGCCATCTGGAGTGAAAATCCCAGCGACATTTCTAGCAACATCGACTTTGTAGTTCGCGGCCCCAGTGAGATTTGGGGGGCAGATGACGATACGGATATCGAGTACATCTATTTATGGACCCTGTATCACCAGCAGGTTGCGAAACTGACTCCGCTACAGATACGTGAAGCTTGGGTGCGGCATATCTATGACGAGTCGCAACCAACACCTTATGGCAAGGACCAATTCGGTTATCAGAACTTCCTCTGGGTTTCTAACCAGAGCGCGCACACGCTCATGTTAGAGGGGTACATACCACCGAACACAGCCCACCCAGACAATAACCCGCACGGTGACATGATCGATGCTCAGCTGACGACCGAGATATTTGGCTTGCTGGCGCCGGGTGCACCCCACGTCGCTCTGGATATTGCTCATTATCCGATTCGCACAGCGGGGTATGGGGACGCGGTTCTCGTATCTGAGTTTTACGTCATCATGCATGCCCTGGCTGCGATGGAACCTCGTGGTCAACTGTCCCCGGAACGTCTTAACCGCATCGCCATCGCCGCAAGGCAGTATCTGCCAGATGACTCTGTGCCCGCGGCTATGTTCGATTTCGTGAAACGCCAGCATGCGGCTGGCCTTCCGTGGGAAGCAACACGAGATGCCATTTATCAGCGCTACCAAGTTGAACAGCGAGATGGCTACGATGTCACCTCACGAGACTTGTATTGCAATGGCTGCTTTGCCTCCGGGATCAATTTCGCCGCCAGCTTGGTGTCGCTCTTTTATGGCGAGGGTGATCTTAAAGAGACCCTGAAAATAGCGGTCTTGGCCGGCTGGGATGCCGACAACCCGGCAGCGACTTGGGGTGGTCTTCTGGGCTATACCCTAGGCCGGGAGGCGATAGAGCGTCAGTTTGGACAGTCTTTATCAGACCAATTCAATATTCATCGGACACGCAGAGGGTTCCCCAACGACGGTATCGATTCTTTCTGCAATATGGCGAGAATGGGGATTGAGGTCTCACAACGAGTGAAGGCGAACTACCACGCTGAGTATCAAGCGAAGGCAGATAAGTGAGGATGTATGTTTAAAGGCGCGATTCGGACCATCGTTTTTGTCATTGGATGCCTGCTAGTGCCCTATGCCGCTGTGGCAGAGACACTGGATTCTGAGACAACACAGATCGTCATGCTGGGTACGGGGACGCCCAACCCTTTCCCCGATCGGTCTGGGCCCTCTGTTGCCATCGTTGTGAATGATGAGCCCTACTTGATCGATTTTGGTCCCGGTGTTGTGCGCCAAGCGTCAGCCATGTCACCCGAGTACGGCGGTACTGTGGAGGGCTTGGCTGTTGAGAAAATAAAGCACGCCTTTCTAACCCACCTCCACTCAGATCACACCGTGGGTCTGCCCGATCTCATCCTGACAGCCTGGACAGTGGGTCGTGACGAGCCTCTGAAACTGTTCGGTCCTGAGGGTGCCAAGCATATGGCCGATAAAGTACTCGAGGCCTATGAGGAGGATATTCGCTATCGGCTCTACAGTGAGCAGCCGGCGAACAATGAAGGTTGGCGTGTTGAGACCAAAGAGATTAGAGAAACGGGCCTGGTTTTTGAGGATGACAATGTAAAGGTGGAGGCGTTCCGCGTACCACACGGTAGCTGGCCGGAGGCATGGGGTTACCGATTCACAACACCTGACACGGTCATTGTAATTTCTGGTGACACCGCGCCCTCCGATATGTTGAAGCAGTATTCACAAGGTGCCGATGTGCTCATTCATGAGGTGTACAGTGAAGAGGGCTTTGCTAAGAAGGAGCCGCAGTGGAAGAAATACCACGCGAAGAATCACACCTCGACCACGGAGCTCGGGCGTTTGGCGGCGGAGGTGAAGCCGAAGTTGCTTATCTTGTATCACCAGCTGCTGTGGGGTTCGACTCACGAGACGCTCATCGATGAGGTGAAAAGTGAATTCAACGGGACCGTGGTTTCAGCGCGTGACCTCGATGTTTTCTGAAGTAAGTCCTCGGCTGCTTAGTGAACTGATCACAGGCTCCATTAACAAAGCTTCTGTTGAATTGTCGGGTGCTACCATCGATAGTCCAATACAAATCACTCGATAACGCCAAGGGGGACCATGGCATGACACGTTTTTCTCATTTAGGTGTGGCCTCATTGCTCGCCGTGCTGCTGGCTGGATGCTCAGCAGACGATGTGCAGGAGGAGGGAGCGGCCGCGACAGCTGCGGATTCGCATGAGACCTACACGGCTGCGCAATTCTTCCAGACCACCAGCTATCGCATGGGCGGTGCTGGGCCCTACGCTTTTTCAGCCACGAATGGCGACCTGTTGGTGAGCTCCGATGAGACCGGTGTGTATAACGCTTATCGATTAGATGCCACCACGGGACAGATGACGGCACTAACCCAGTCTGACGACCGTGGTGTGTATGCGGATTCGTGGTTTCCCGAGGACGATCGATTCATTTATCAGCAGGATGGTAATGGTGATGAGCTAACCCACGTGTTCGTCATGACGCCTGAAGGTGAGGTAACCGATCTCACGCCGGGCGAAGGCCATAAAGCGGGCTTTGCTGGCTGGTCCTCCGATGGGCAGAGCTTTTATGTCTTTAGCAATGAGCGCGACGGCGCTGCTTTTGACATGTATCGCTACAGCGCCGCTGACTATTCACGCGAGGTCCTCTACGAGAACAGCGAGGGTCTTGATTTGGGCTCGATCAGTTCGGACGGCCGATGGGTGGTTTACGCCCGCAATAACAGTAATGCCGACAGCGACCTTTTCTTGATCGATGTAACCGCGGATGAGCTGGAGCTTGTCAACATCACGCCGCACGAGGGTGATGTCGAGTACTCGGCGATGGGTTTCACGCCGGATAACAGCCAGTTGATTTACTCCACCAATGAGTTCGGTGAGTTCAGTCAGGCCTGGACGCTATCCTTGGAGACGGGTGAGCGCGAGGTGCTTGTCGCCGACGACTGGGATGTGATGTACGTCGGCTACTCCCCAAGCGGACGGTACCGTGTGAGTGGCGTAAACAACGACGCGAGTACGGACGTTACCTTGACCGATTTGGCCACGGGCGATGCCGTTGTGCTGAAAAATGTCCCTGATGGCGATCTTGCTCAAGTCCGCTTTAACCGCGACGAAACGGCGATTGCCTTCGGGTTGAACCGCGACACTGCGCCTTATGATCTGTACCACATGCCCTTAGGTGGCGATGCAGTGCAACTGACGCAGGCGTTGAACCCGGCGATCAACAGCGACTTCATGGTCGAGGGAGAGGTTGTTCGTTTTGCAAGCTACGACGGGCTACAAGTCCCGGGTATTTTGTACAAGCCCCGCGAAGCCTCGGCAGAGAATCTGGCGCCCGCGATGGTGTGGGTCCACGGCGGTCCTGGTGGTCAGAGCCGAAAGGGCTACTCCGCGACGATTCAGCACTTAGTGAACCATGGCTATGCGGTCTATCAGATCAACAACCGTGGCTCTAGCGGTTATGGAAAAACCTTCTATCACCTGGATGACTTAAAGCACGGGGAGGCGGACCTGGGAGATGTGGTCGCATCTCGAGCTTTCTTGGCGTCTTACGATTGGATCGACGGTGAGCGCGTAGGCATCATCGGCGGATCTTACGGCGGCTACATGGTGGCTGCTGCCTTGGCGTTTGAGCCAGAATCGTTCGAAGTGGGCGTCAATATCTTTGGCGTGACTAACTGGCTCAGGACATTGGAGTCTATTCCACCGTGGTGGGGTGCGTTTAGGGACTCCCTCTATGCGGAATTAGGTGATCCCGCAACTGACACGGATCGGCTGACCGCGATTTCACCGTTATTCCACGCGGAGAATATTGTGAAACCACTGCTGGTTGTGCAGGGAGCGAACGACCCGCGGGTACTGCAGGTGGAGAGTGACGAGCTGGTCGATGAGGTCCGCGCTAATAATGTCCCGGTCGAATACGTGCTGTTTGAGGACGAGGGACACGGTTTCAGAAAGCGGGTAAACCGGATTACGGCATCAGAGGCCTATCTTCAATTGTGGTGAACTCGGCACCGACGTTCCGCCCGAGCTTGGCGCGGCGATGGTATTGGGTGCGGTGAGAGGCGCGATTAACCAAGCGGTAAGCGAGCCTGCAACCATCAATATCGATCAACTCAACGCTGAAGTCTGGGCCTTCCTAGGATCCGGGCTGCAGCTTTCTACATAGGTCATTTTCATGTCAGATAATCCTTCAAGCGGTCGTGACGATAAGCAGTTTCGACAAATCGACAACGTCATTGACTATCAAAATCAGGATCTCGCAAGAACCTACGGCTTCACCAAGACTGAGGGGGAGATCAGTATCAGTAGCGAAGAGTTTGAGCGACAGCACCAGCAGCTGATGGAGCAGGGGTATATCATCCTCGAGCGGATTATCAGCGACGAGCAACTCGCCGCCGTTCGAGCTGAAGCTGAGGTTCACCTCGGGCACTTCGGGCGTAACTCTTTCGAGGGTGAGCGTACCCAGCGCATTTACGGTGTCCCGCAAAAAATGCGCACAGCTGATTGCTTTATCGAGCACCCGCTGGTGTTGGCGCACCTCGACCGGGTGATGCAGCCGAGTTACCTCTTATCGCAAGCGCAAGTTATTAACATCCAAGATCAGTCTCCTGCGCAGCCGCTTCATACGGACGACAATTTCTATCGAGTACCGCGTCCGCGTCCAGCTTTGAGTGTTGCAACTGTATTCGCGATTGACGACTTCACCGAGGACAACGGCGCGACGGTCGCAATTCCTCGATCTCATCACTGGGACGATGAGCGTCTGCCTAGCGATGATGACAAGTTGGTAAAAGCCCTTATGCCAGCGGGTTCGTGCATCTTGTTCTTGGGCACGCTTTGGCATGGTGGCGGTGAGAACTTCAGCGGAAATTCACGTCTCGCACTGACCTGCCAGTACTGTGAGCCCTACCTTCGAACGCAAGAAAACTTCTTTCTTTCCGTAGCGCCCGAAATCGTTGTAGGTTTGTCAGAGAATTTAAAGCGACTCCTGGGGTATTCAATCCACCCGCCGTTCATGGGCATGGTAAATGGTATGCACCCCAAGAGGACCTTACGCGGCGCATAGGCAGGACGGAATCGAGTCGCCGGTCAGCATTAGAAGGTAAAAATGAGCGATACACAGTCAGAGCCTATAGAGTTGCGAGGGGCGAGCATCTCCTACTTCACCGGCAAGATGGAGAATTACTTCAGGTTAAAGGGAATTCCTTATCGGCTTGAGGCGATGAACTTCCCTAGCGAGGTAAAGCGCAATCAGGAGCGGATAGGTATCTCCCAAATGCCGGTTGTTGGTCTGCCCGACGGACGTTGGATGACCGATAGCACCAAGATGATTCAGTGGTTTGAATCCAAGTATCTACAAAACCCAATTATCCCCGAAGACTCCACGCTCGCCTTTATTTGTTATCTGCTCGAGGACTGGGCAGACGAATGGTGGTGGCGACCGGCGATGCACTACCGCTGGTTTTACGAGGAAGGTGCGCGATTTGCGTCGGGCCATTTGGCCCGCGAAGTGATGGGTGGCCTCCATCTGCCGCTATTCGTGAAGCGAGCCATGCTTCGAAGGCGTCAGCGTAATGGTTACACGCGCGGTGACGGAATTGGCCCCGAGGCTGTCGCAGGTGTCGAGGCCGATGTGGCGGCACTGTTCTCTCAGCTAGAGATTATCTTTTCGAAACGCCCTTTTCTTCTCGGCGATCGACCGACACTAGCTGACATTGGTTTCTCTGGACCCTTCTTCCGGCATTTTGCTCTGGACCCAATACCGCTTCAACTACTTCGGCACACAGCACCCAATACGCTGGAGTGGGTCATGCGTTTGTGGAATAGCAGTCCCGCATCTGCTGTGGGATCCTTAGTCGACGGCGTGCCTGATGATATCCGGGCGCTACTGACGCATACAGCGAGAGGCTACTTACCCTATTTAAACGCTAATGTGGATGCTGTACGACGAGGCGATTCGCGGTTTACCGCCACCTTTGATGGCGTTACCTATCAAGGCGCTAGGTCCTCACAATACCGTGTTTGGTGTCTCGATGAATTGCGAAGGCATTATCGCGAACTCGAGCAAAGTGATTCAGCAAAGCTCGAGCCCTTACTGAGAGAGACCGGGGTTTGGGGTCCACTTTGGGCAGCCGATGATTTGCCTTTGCTGAAAGACCAGGAGAGTCGACTGCCGTTTTGGGCGGACAGCAAAATGACCAAGGTGAATGAGTAGCGCTCAACGACTTGCTCATTGCCCGTACAGTTCTTGCTATCAAAAGCGCTCAGCGTTTGAAAGCGACTCCAAGACGGAAAGTGTGCTGAAGGTTATTGAAGCGCGACAGGCGGTTAAAGCAACGCAAGCACTATGTCTAAAGGCATGACATCGACGTACTTTGCGTTGAGGTCATACAGATTTGCATCGTGGGCGCTCGGGTCACGATCCCCCGTCGCTTCCTCTGGCACAACGACCTTAAAGTTGTGCTGTAGCCCATCGACGGCCGATGCTCGCACACAACCGCTGGTCGTGAGTCCGGCCACCACAAGCGAGTCGACACCCTCGCTTCGTAATTGACCGGCTAAATTAGTCCCATGAAACGCACTGGCATGTGTTTTCTCAATGATGGTGTCCGAAGAGGAAAGAGGCAGCCGCGGATCAATCTCACACCAATGAGAGCCTCGAGTCAGAACATTTAATGCAGGCACTCGCGCGCGAAAAACAGAGGCTTGATCATCGTTGTCGTAAACCACAGTGGTAAGGAAGACCGGGAGGCTTTGCGCATGGAAGATATCCATAAGCTGGCGGTTTGCCTCGACCACTGAGTCAGCTTCGCTACCCAGGGGGCAGTCAGGATCGGTGAAACCCTTGATTACATCTACGACCAGTAGCGCCGGAGATTCACCGAGTCCCTGCGCTTCGCGTGCTAGTGCCTTGCGGTCTGTGCTCGACATTGAGCCACCCCTGTAAAACCAAGCGTTTATGATGCTACGTAGATTAGCTGAGTCGCAAGCGCCGCTCGATTGACCGAGTAAAACCTGACCATAGAGCTGGTTGGGCGCAATGTCATTCCAGTGATGTCAGATAGAGGAGGCGCTCAGGTGTCAGAAAAGTTCGACTTGACCCATGTTCATCACGTGAATTTATTGGTCCGCGATATCGAAAGCGCAAAGCGCGACTATCGCGCTAAGTTCAATATTGATTTTATCGACGAGTCGCTTCCGTCACGCGGTGTTCTCACGTCACGCTTTCGTGTTGGCGAATCATGGCTTGTCTTAGTCCAACCCATTGCTGAAGGTGAGCCCATGCGGCAGCTCCGAGAGCGCGGTGAGGGATTGTTTTTGTTGTCACTGGGTGTCGCTCAGTGTGAGGACGAAATACCAACGCATTCCTATCACGAAGGAGAAACCGACGGTGCACTATCGGCAGTACGCGATGGGATCTCGGGTTGGCGGGTAGCAGACTTCGAAGTCGCTGGCGAACCCAAAGGGCAGCTGCAACTTGCTTTCCCCCGAACTGACTAAGTTGTGTAGTCTCAATTTCAATCTACAGTCTAGCCAGGGCAGTACAAACAAAGTAGATATACAGGGTTGAGATTGCTTCTCCGCGCTATCAAAAAGGAAAAATAACAGTGCGGTGACTTGATGCTTTTCTAGGGTGAGTGAATAGATGACCGATTTTGTCACGATTAAGGAAGTAGCTGCGCGGGACGGCCTGCAAGCTCAGTCCGTCGAGATTACTCTGGAGCAGCGGCGAGAACTGATTGAAGCACTGGCAAAAGCGAAGGTGCCAGAGCTCGAGATTGGTTCCTTTGTCTCGCCAAAAGCGGTGCCGCAGATGGCGGGAACGGATGAGCTGGCGAGAACGTTGCCCAAGTCAGGAGCTAAGTTCAGCGCGCTCGTGCCGAACATGAAGGGCTACGAAATCGCGCGCCGTGAGGGGATAGATCAGATTGCGATTGTGCTCTCAGCGACAGAGCAGATGAATCAGAACAATATCCGAAAGAGCCTCGACGACACCTTTGCCATGGCGGGCGATATTTTGGCGCGTGCGCAGGACGAAAGCGTTGAGATTCACGCCTACTTGGCGGTTGCTTTCGAGTGTCCCTACGAAGGTAAAGTTGCCTCGTCAGTGGTGCTTGAGCAAGTCAGCGAGTTGATGCGAAACGCGCCGGCGAGACTTGTTATTGCCGACACCATCGGCGCTGCGAATCCCCGAGATGTTAAGTCGATGATGACGGAGCTCGTCAGCCAATACGGTGCTGAGCGACTGGGCTGTCACTTTCATGACACACGGGCGATGGGGCTGGCCAATGTCTTTGCGGCGCTCGATGCCGGTGTCCGTCAGTTCGATAGCTCTGCGGGTGGCTTGGGTGGGTGTCCGTTTGCCCCGGGGGCAAAAGGCAATGTTGCGACTGAGGATGTTGTCATGCTGTGCGAGAGCTCAGGTTTATCGACGGGCGTCGATATGGAGGCGCTTTTACAAAGCGTTGAGTGCTTGACGCAGATGATGGGTGCTCAGCAGGGTGGCCGCGCGCATTACTGGCTTACGAATAACTGGCAAAAGATCGCCAGCTGAATAAACAGATAAGAGGACATAAACATGTCATACCGTCTTGGTGTCGATGTAGGAGGAACGTTTACCGATTTCCTCTTGCTCAATGAAGACACGGGCGAGACCAAGACGGCTAAAGTGCCGTCGACTCCCGAGGACTCATCGATAGGTGTATTGAACGGTGTCGCAAAAATCTGCGATTCCTCAGGTATTGACCCTTCCGATATCAAACTGGTGATGCACGGAACCACGGTTGCCACGAACGCCGTATTGACCGGGCGCGGTGCAAAGGTTGGTCTCATTACAACCTCAGGATTTGAAGACACGTTACAGGTGGCTCGCTCGTTTTGCCCAGGTGGCCTCGGTGGCTGGGTCACTTTTGTTAAAAAGCCTTTGTTGGCGCCCCTTGAGCTCACTATCGGGGCTAATGAGCGTATCGCCGCTGATGGCAGTGTTGTCACAGGACTTGATGAGGCCGCGCTGCGCGAATCGTTGCAAATCGGCATGGCTGACGATATCGAGGCGCTCACGATCTGTTTTATCAATGCCTATATCAACGGCGAACACGAGCAGCGTGCGCGTGAAATTGCGCAAGAGTTCTTCCCGAATATACCTATTTCAATTTCGAGCGAAGTCGTCCCGGAGATGCAGGAATACGAGCGTACCGAGACGACAGTTGTGAACAGCTATGTTCGCCCGGAGGTTGCGCGGTATGTGAATAATCTTCAGGGCGCATTGAACGAGCGCTTGGGTGACGACACGCAGCTGTCAATTTTGCGCTCCGACGGTGGCCTCGCATCGAGTCGCGCTGCGGCTGAATCCCCGGTAAACCTCCTGATGTCGGGTCCTGCGGGTGGCGTTACAGGCGCCTTGTTCTTCTGCACGAAAGCCGGCTTTAGCAATATTTTGACCTTCGACATGGGTGGCACCTCTACCGACGTGGCGCTTATCCAAAACGGTCGCGCGCGTGTGCGTCGAGAGACCTTCGTCGGCGATGTACGTGTTCGGGCGCCGTCGGTTGACGTTCGTACTGTAGGCGCAGGCGGTGGTTCAATCGCCTTTGTACCAGAATTAACCAAAGCCTTGCGCGTTGGCCCTGAGTCCGCGGGTGCGGTGCCGGGGCCCGCGTGTTATATGAAGGGTGGTGAGGCGCCGACGGTTTGTGACGCCAACGTCGTTCTAGGATATCTACCCTCAGACGTACAGCTGGGTGGCGATATGCAGATCAACCGGGATGCATCTGTCGCGGCGGTTCAGAGCGTCGCGGATGCTATGGGCGTTGACCTGATGGCGGCCGCTGAAGGCATTATTAAGATTGTTAACGAATCGATGTTTGGTGCGCTGAGGCTTGTATCGGTCGAGCAGGGCTACGATCCCCGCGACTTTGCGCTGGTGGGTTTTGGCGGCGCGGGCCCACTGCACGCGAACGCCTTGGGTATTCTCACTGAAGCTTGGCCCGTCATTGTCCCTCCGGGTCCGGGTGTTCTTTGTGCCTACGGTGATGCAACTACGCGTGTGCAGGATGAAGCTGCAAGAACGTATATCACAATGGCGTCGGATCTTACGACCGATAAGCTCGCAGACGATTTACTGACGCTTAAAGCGCGCGCTAGCGAATCGCTCATTGAGGACGGCATTGCTGAGGATCGCCTAGAGGTTACGTATCAGGCGGACCTTCGATATGCGGGTCAGGCCTTCCAGATTACCGTTGAATTCACCGAGGCGGAGCTCAGGGAGAAAGGCGTTGCCGTACTCACGGATCAATTCGACGCAGAGCACGAGCAACTATTTACCTTCAAGTTGGGTGATGGACACGAGATTTTGATGATACGTGCCGTTGTCGGCGCCTCGGTTACTTTGAAAGCTGATATCTCCATTCCCAAGGGGTCAGGTGATGTCAGTGGTGCCCTCATTCATCAGAGCCGATTCTTCTACGAGGGGGATTGGCATGACGCTGGCATTTATGACCGCGGACGCCTTGGCGCCGAGGATGTGGTCGCCGGGCCTGCGATCGTTTCTGAGATGGACTCGACCACGGTCGTTTTACCAGGGTATTTAGCAACCGTAGATGCGGTGGGCAATTTGCTCATCCAGCCTGCGTAATCGGGAGGACGTAAAATGACTGCAACGATTATTCAGACCAATAACCAAGCGCTTCAGTCGGTAGATGTCGACGGCGTAACGGTTGATTTGATTGAAAATGCGCTTCGGAACGCGCGAGAAGAAATGGATGCGGTTCTGTTCCGCACCGCCATGTCACCCGGCATCCGCGAGCAGGGCGACTGCTTCCCCATGATTGCTAATGTCGAGGGTAAGATGGTCGTCGGTCAGTTCGGCTCGTTTATCGGTCCGTTCCTAAGTGCCTACGATGCCGAGATTGAAGAGGGTGACATCATCCTCACGAACGACCCTTACCTGTGTAATGCGGCGGTATCGCACCTTCCCGATTGGGTGGTGTTAGTCCCGATTTTTAGAGATGGTCGTCATATTGCCTGGTCTGCCATGTTCGGCCACATGTCTGACAATGGTGGGATGGTGCCCGGCTCGATCCCGATCGAGGCGACAACGATCTTCCAGGAAGGCATCCGCATTCCGCCCACCAAGCTCTACAAGAAGGGCGTACTGCAAGAAGATCTTTTAGAGTTGATTCTGCATAACGTCCGCACGCCACAGTGGAACCGTTTCGATTTGAATGCTTTAGTTGCTGCGTGTAACACCGCTGCCAAGCGCGTCGTCGAGTTGGCAGAGCGCTTTGGCGATGACGTCTTGTACTCGACGATGGATACGATGTTGCAGCGCAATTACGACGCTATGAAGCACATCATTGGCATGTTCATCCCGGAAGAGCCGCGCGAGTTTGAGGATTACATTTGCGACGACGGTATGGGCATGGGCCCCTATAAGATCAAGTGCACGCTCTGGCGAGAGGGCGAAAAGGCAATCTTTGATTTTGCTGGCACAGACCCTCAAGCGCAGAGCTCAGTGAACTTCTTCTTGAACGAGGACATGTTCAAGATGTTCTTTGGCTCGTTTACGATTAATGTGGTCGATCCACAAATTGTCTTCAATGACGGGTTCTACGACCTCGTGGATGTTCGCATTCCCGAGGGTACGCTGCTCAAGCCCAAGTATCCTGCAGCGCTATCGGGACGCACACACGCACTAGGCCGCATCTTCGATATCCTGGGTGCTCTGCTGGGTATGGGTGCACCTGAGATGATGCTGAATGCCGCCGGCTTCTCGGACTCACCTCACTTGTTCTACAGCGGTTATGACAAGAAGGGCGAGTGGTTCCAGCTGTTCCAGATCGGCTTTGGTGGCGTTCCCGGACGGCCTGTGGGAGACGGACCTGACGGGCACAGCTTGTGGCCAGGCTTCACCAATGTCCCTAACGAATTTATTGAGTCTTACTTCCCTCTCCGTATTGAGCGCTACGAGACCATTCCCGATTCGGGCGGTGCGGGATTACATCGCGGAGGTAATGGATTATCTGTGGCTTACCGCTTCTTGGCGGATGGACACATCGGCATCCATGATGAGCGCTGGCTGACCTATCCTTGGGGAGTGCTTGGTGGTGAGACCGGTCGTCGCTCGACCAAACGGCTTGTTCGCACCGATGGTAGTGAAGAGTGGCTCCCTGCGAAGGTTGAGGGCATCAAGGTCAAAGAAGGCGATGTTCTCTACTTCAATACTTGGGGTGGCGGCGGATGGGGGGATCCCTATGCACGCGATCCCGAGCTTGTGAAAACCGATGTCGATCGTGGTCTGGTTACCTCCGAGGGTGCACGACGCTACGGTGTTGTTATTGCATCGAATGGGGCGGTCGACAGTGATGCAACTGCTGAGTTGCGAGCGCAACTCCAAGGTTCAAGAACGGATATTCCGCTCTTCAACCGAGGAGGCACGGTCGAAGAGTTGCGGAGTCGATGTGAGGCAGAGACACACATGCGAGCGCCGGTTGCACCCACTTTCTAGTTTGCACCGTATATAACTGAAGTTAACAACGGGAGGCACTGCGAGGGTTCGCGGTGCATCCCTCTCATGCGTTCGTAAAGACGCGAACAATAAGTAAAGGAGTCAACGTATGTTGAGTAAAAAATCATCGCTTTTTTTGGCGGTCACAACAGCGATCACAGCCATCGGTGCACCCAGCGCACTGGCACAAGAGTCCAGTTTCGCTATTGAAGAGGTGGTTGTTACAGCGCGAAAGAGAAGTGAGAACCTTCAAGAAGTGCCGATTGCCATTAGTGCAATTGACGCCGAAACAATGGAGCGGGCAGGCGTAGAGCGTGCTGGTGATTACATTAGTTTGATTCCTAATGTGACCTTGGTGGATACGGCGAACGTGGGCGACACTCAGGTGAGTATTCGAGGAATTGTCTCTACCCGAGACGCCGAATCAACGTTTGCCTATGTGGTCGATGGTGTATTGAGCACAAACCCCAATAGCTTCAACGAAGAATTGTTTGATGTGGAGCAGATTGAGGTATTGAAAGGACCCCAAGGCGCGCTTTACGGCCGTAATGCGGTATCGGGTGCCATTCTTGTAACCACCAAAAAGCCCGGTGATGAAACCGAGGCAGAGATTGCTGTTGGCCTTGGGAATAACAATGCATTTAAGGCTCGTGCGGTCGTGAGTGGTCCGGTGGGTGACGACATGGCTGGACGTATTGCGGTTAGCACACGCGAGACAGATGGTTTTTACAGCAACAGCTTTAGCGGTGGTAAAGGGACGGTCGATTATCTCGAGGATACCAGTGCACGTGCGCGTTTGGTTTGGAATGTGAGTGACGACCTTGAGCTCGACTTCCGTGCCGGGTACACCGATGTGAGCGGTGGCGCCATCAACTTTAATGCAGCTTTCGCTATTCCAGCGTTTGAAGCAGCCTTTGGAAGCCCAGCTTTTTTCGCAGATCCCAACGAGCTGGATTTCAATTTCACGTTTAATGTACCCGGCGAAAACGAGCAGACGACGACCGACTTCTCGGTTAAAGCAGACTACACCATGGAAGGGATGGATCTCGTTGCGAGTTTTGCCTACACCGATCTAGAAGAATATTTACTCTCAGACGGTACCTCTGCGACGTTCTATGGATACGAACTGACACCTGCTTGCCAGGCAGATCGAGCCACGTTAAATAGTTTTACACGCCCTGATCTCTTTGGTCCCGTGGCGGCACCCTTTGTTGTACTCCCCTCAGGCGACCCTGCAAATGACTTTGCCGGGGTCTACGGTCCTTACACGCCAACCTCCTGTGATGGTTATCAGTACCAGGAGCGTAACCAGGAAGATATGAGTATCGACGTCCGCCTGGTATCGACCGATGAGTCGTCGACTCGATGGATTGCCGGTGCTTACTGGGCAGAGATAGAGCGCGAGGTAGTCGTCGCTTACGGTGCTGACACTGGCGGTGGCTTCTTACGGCAGCCTTATGTTCCAGCATCGGGTCCCAACCCAACTGATTTGCTGTTCTGGGATAACTTCGACACGACCGTTATGGCGCTCTATGGGCAGATGGAGTTTGACTTGGCAGACAACTGGGAGTTGGCCATCGCAGCCCGATACGATCGCGAGGAGCGGACAGTCGATAATCAGGTGCCGAACGTCTCCAACTCTGGTTTGAACGTGAACCTGTTGGGCCCAGGGTTTACCCCGCTCCCCATCAATCCAGCGCTTCAAGGCGGTGAAATTCCCAACCGCAGTGCTGACTTTAATCAGCTTCAGCCAAAAGTAACGTTGAGCTGGGCTGCTTCTGATCAGGTGAACTGGTATGCGTCTTATGGCATGGGCTTCCGTTCTGGAGGTTTCAATAGTGTGGGTACTTCCGACACGTTGAATTTCTGGTTTAACTCTGGCTTTGGTGGTCCGGGCGAGGCGGTCGATGCACAGCTGCAGATCACTGATGACTACGACAAAGAAGTTTCTACGTCACTCGAGCTAGGGTTTAAGGGTGAATTCAATGATCGGCGTGTCCGGGTCAATGCAGCAGCATTCCGAACCGATGTTGATGATAACCAGTTCTTTGAATTCTTTGCTGGTCCCTTTGGCTTGCTGAGAACCGTAACTACGATTGATGAGCTTACTATTCAGGGGTTTGAGATTGATGCGACGTTTGCGGTGACTGAAAATCTATCGATCTACGGTGGAGCGGGCTTCCTTGACTCGGAGATCCGAAAGAACAGAAACCGGCCTCTCTCAGTGGGTAACGATGTGCCGCAGGCGCCCAACAACAGCAGCAATTTAGGTGTTCAGTGGGTGAGTTCGGTTCGGTCTGGCATCGATTTAGTTGCTCGTGTTGATTACCAACGCGTTGGAAAAATGCACTTCCACACGCTACAGGGTGAGCAGACGCCAACGATTTGGAATGCTTTCTTTGCTCCAGGCTTTAATTCTGACTTCTCAAAGTCTGCTCGCGACTCCTACCACACGGTTGATGCACGCATTAGCTTAGAAGCCGCTGACTGGACTATCACGGCGTGGGGTCGAAATATCACCGATGAGCAATACCTGCAGGAGGTGATTCCGGCACCCGAGTTCGGCGGAACCTTTAACCATCCGTCTGCACGAGATGCTTACGGTGTGGATTTCACATACCGCTTCTAAACAGAGCTAGTAGTAAAAAGGGGGCTTATTAGCCCCCTTTTTTGTCTTCGATTTGGTTACAAGCTCGCGATCTCTTCATCGGACATGCCCAGGAGACCACCCAGGATCTCTTGATTGTGTTCGCCTATAGCGGCTCCGGGCCAGATTGTTTTCCCGGGTGTGCTTGAGAGCTTCGGCATGATGGCGGGGATTTTTAGGGGTTCTCCGTTAATCTCTACGGTTTCAAACATGCCTCGAGCGTTGTAATGCGGATCGCTCATCATGTCTTCCACACTATATATGGGACCCACAGGCACTCTCGCCTCCTCGAGCGTCGCGATGATTTCCTCTGATGTATGTTTAGCGCACCAGTCTGAAATAGCCTGATCGATCTTTGTCTGGTGTATGACGCGCCCGGGATTGTGCGCAAGCTCAGGGTCATCGGCCATATCCTGACGCCCGGCTTCTGCCATTAGCCGCTTAAAGATACTGTCGCCATTCCCGCCAATAACAACATGTTTGCCGTCGCTACATAGATAGGTGTTGGTGGGTACAATCCCGGTAATGGTGCTGCCTGATGGCTCGCGTACCACGCCGGCACCATCATACTCGGGCACAATACCCTCGAGCAGGTTGAAGACGGACTCATACAGCGCCACATCAATCACCTGTCCTTCGCCCGATTTGGTTCGTTGGATTATTGCTAGCGCTACACCCAGCGCAGCATGGATCGCCGCAACGGTATCTCCGAGCGAAATGTTGGGCCTGACAGGAGGTGAACCGGGCTCTCCGTTGATATACCGGAAGCCGCCGTAGCCCTCGGTGACCGAGGCATAACCAGGTTTGTGCGAAAAGGGCCCTGTTTGGCCATAGCCAGAAATTCGCGCATAAATGATGCCGGGATTTTTTTCCTTTACTGTGTCCGGGCCTAATCCCCAGCTTTCCATTGCCCCCGGGCGGAAGTTCTCTATCACAACGTCGGCGTGGCAGAGCAGATCGAAGGCTACTTCTCGGCCGCGCTCGCTTTTTAGATCGAGGGTGACGCTTTTCTTATTTCTGCCAAGCGAGTGATACCAAAGCGAGGTTCCATCTCTGACTTCTCGCCACTGTCTCACCGGGTCGCCCGATGGCGGCTCTACCTTGATCACCTCAGCACCAAAGTAGCCCAGGATTGTTCCGGTGAAGGGGCCCGCGAGTAACTGACCTAATTCCACAACACGAAGCCCTTCAAGGGGTCTCTGGTCTGACATTATTATCTCCTTGATATTGGTCCGAGGCGGGACCGTGAGATCATAGATTGAACGTGAGTAAGTGTTAATTAGGCCTGCAATCATAACCTTACTGTCGCAATGTTTTGGATACCCCTGAGGCGTTCCCTTGGATGCCTCGTCAGGTATTGGCAAGGCCTTGGCTCAAACTGCGGCACAACAAAATACAAAGCTGATTTTATCGGGCCGTCGTGTCGATGCACTTGAGTCGCTCGCCAGCGAGCTGCCTGTCGATTGTTTGGTCCTTCCGTTTGAGGTGACCGATTTCGATATGCTTGCAAGCAAGGTGGACGAGGCATGGGCCTGGCAGGGCAGAGTCGATATTCTGGTAAACAACGCGGGTATCAGTCAGCGCTGTCTGGCCATCGACGCAAAGCCCGAGGTCTACACTGAGCTAATTAACATCGACCTGATTGCGCCTATTTGGCTGACACAGCTTCAGCTTAAGCGCATGGCGGAGGCGGGTGGTGCTCACATCATCGCGATCAGTTCAGTGGCCGGGCGCATTGGTCCGCCGTTGAGAACAGCCTACTCGGCAGCGAAGTTCGGATTGATCGGTTACATGGATGCTCTCCGTGCCGAAGTCGATCAAATCCACAACATCAAGGTGACCAATATCTTGCCCGGCTCAGTAGCGACGGACGTTGCGCGCAATGCGTTGACCGGTAACGGGTCAAAGCGAGGCATCTCGGATGCGGTTATTGATGCAGGTGACGACCCAATGGATTGCGCGAAGTGCATTTGGGAGGCCGTCAACGCTGATAAGCCCGAATACATTTACGCCAAAGAAATGGAGATGGGGCTAGCCCAGATGCGCCATGCAGACCCAGATGCTTTCTTCGAGGCCATCGCTGGTTTCGGTGCACAAACCGTCGAAGCCTATTGGAAAGAAAAGGATACGATGTAGGCGTTTCTAATACGAAGACCCACCTCTCGGGTTACAGAACAAGTCGGCCGCTGGCCGACTTTCGTTATCCAGCCCTATCTCATGTTGCCCATATAAACCGACTTAAATTACTGGCGCCTGACACAAAACTGTGTATGATCCACGGCCGCTTCAGTTCGCGTAGAAAAAACGTTACTGTAGCGGCATGTGTCACTTAATTTTGACACATTAAGTAACTACTTTTTTACACAAAGGTTTCACTCAACCATCACAGAAATCCATAGGAGATTGAACGTGACTCATATTCTTTCTAAAAAGAGAGCTGCGATTCTAGCCTTGGCGGTACCCCTAGCAATGGGGCTGCCCGCACAAGCTGTAGCGCAGGACGGTGAGATTGAAGAGGTCATCATCACGGGTACCCGTGTTGCTGATCGCTCAGCTGCCGATTCCCCGGTACCTGTTGACGTTATTAGCGGCAGCGAGTTCCGTGACAACGCATCGACCGACGTTCAGGACATGCTGCGTACAGCGGTACCGTCTTTTGACGTAAACACACAGCCCATTAGTGACGCAGCGACCATTTCTCGTCCTGCTAACGTCCGTGGTCTGTCACCTGACAACGTACTTGTTTTGGTTAACGGTAAGCGGCGTCACCGCGGTTCAATCATTTCATTCCTGGGTGGTGGTATTTCTGATGGTGCGCAGGGTGTTGATATCGCTGCTATCCCATCGCTTGCACTCAAGCAGGTCGAAGTACTCCGTGATGGTGCTTCTTCACAGTACGGTTCAGATGCCATCGCGGGTGTGTTGAACTTCTTGCTCCGTGATGACGACGAAGGTTTCGAAGTTGTCACTAAGTACGGTTCTACCTTCGAAGGGGACGGTACTAACTACATGGTGGCTGCGAACTTCGGCATGCCTCTGGGTGACAACGGCTTCCTTAACGTTACTGGTGAAATCCGTGACGTTGAAGGGACAGTACGTTCAGTTGTTCGTGATGATATTGCTTACCAGGTCGCCAATGGCTACTCGCCCGTGACGAACTTCCAGAATATCAACACTTACACAAACGAAGTACCTCAGTACTGGGGCCAGCCCGATGTCGAAGACGACATCAAGCTGTTCTTCAACTCCGCAATCGAACTGAACGACTCAACCGAGTTGTACGCCTTCGGTAACCACGCTGAGCGAACTGTAACGGGCGGCTTTTTCTACCGTAACGTTGTCGGTCGCGCAAGTAACCTCACGCCCGGTGCATCAACAGGGCAGCGTGGCGGTGTCTATCGTGGTCCAACAGTAGACCCTTTGACAGGCATGGCTTTGGCAGCATCTGCAGGTGGTGTGCCTTCGGTTTTGGTTGGTGACATGGACGGTGGCAGCAGCTGTATTGACGGTATCCCACTGGGCGGTCAAGGCGGCATCACTCCTGATCCTACCTTCCTTGCACAGGTAACTGCAGACGCCAATTGCTTCTCATTTATCGAAACAATTCCTGCAGGCTTCGTACCACGTTTCGGTGGCGATAATGAAGATTCAGCGATTGCTGTTGGTGTTCGCGGTGAGCTCGACTACGGCACAGGCCTAGCCTACGACGTGAGTGTTCAGCGCGGTTCAAACCGTTCTGACTTCTTCATCCGTAACACCATCAACGCGTCACTGGGTCCAAATACGCCACGTGATTTCGTTCCTGGTGGCCAGGAGCAGACAGAGACGCTATACAACGCGAACTTTGTCTACACCATGGACGTCGGCTTTGCCTCAGACCTTAACGTTGCGTTTGGTGCTGAATATCGTGAAGAAGAGTTCGACCTCTTCGCTGGCGATGCGGCATCTTATGCGCTTGGACCATTGGCCAGCCAGGGCTTCTCATCAAGCTCAAACGGCTTTGGCGGATTCCCTGCCAATACATCAGCGTCGCAGGACTCAACAGCGTTCTATGTTGACCTCGAAGCCGACATTACTGATTCGGTCACTATGCAGGCTGCGGTTCGTAATGAGGACTTCAGTACCTTTGGCGAAACCACTGACTACAAGATTGCGGGAGTTGTTCGACTTACAGACCAGTTCCGCCTTCGCGGTGCCATCTCTACGGGCTTCCACGCTCCGACGGCGGGTCAGGCAAGCATCACTAACGTAACAACACAGATCGTTAACGGTGCATTGACAGATCAGGGCACGTTGCCACTGTTCTCAGCTCCTGGCCAGTTGGCTGCTGATTTCATCGAAAGCCAAGGTAATGGTCGTCCCACATTAGGGCCAGAAGAGGCTGATAACTACTCTATCGGTATCGCAGTAGATTTCGACAATTCTTCTTGGACAATCGACTACTACAACATTGAAGTGACCGATCGTGTTGCACTGGGTGCCAACATTAACTTCCTCGATGCGTTGAACTTTGCCGGTGGCTCAAACTATGGCTCTGTTAGCGATGCGCTAACCGGACTGAGCGATGCTGGCACAATCAACCGTCAGGAGTTTGTGGGCCTCGAAGATCTGAAGCAGTTCCGTTTCTTCACAAACAGCTTCGATACTGAAACAAAGGGTATCGACCTGGTAGGAAGCACTGACTTCGCATTTGCCGACGGCGAATCAAAGATCACTGTTGCGCTGAACTACAACAAGACAACTGTTACTGATCGGGGAAACATCAACCCTATCAGCGGTGGTCGTGTTGAAGCGTTGGAAGATTTGCTTCCCAACTGGAAAGGCAACGTCGCTTGGAGTCACATGCAGGGCAACTTCCGCACTATGATTCGCGCCAACTACTACGGTTCGTGGAGATCAACGGGTAACGGATACAACCTTGGCGCTACCACTCTGGTAGACGCGCAGGTTGCGTATGATTACTCGGAAGAACTCCAGCTGGTATTGGGTGTTGAGAACCTCTTCGACAAGTACCCGGCCGAAAACCCAGGGCAAGGCGGTGTTGGTCAGCTTTACCCAGAGGACAGCCCATTTGGCTTCAACGGTGGCAGCTGGTACGTACAGGCACGCTACACTTTCTAAGCCAATCTGGCATAGACAAACAGAAACCCGCCTCGGCGGGTTTTTTTATGCCTACTATTAAGGGGCATATCACATTGAGGAGAACACGACTTCGCCCCCAACGATGGTCATAACGGGTTTAGTCGCCAGGATCATGGTTTCATCGACGGTCATAAGATTCTGATCTGTCACCGTCATATCGGCCCGTTTACCGACGCTGATCGAACCAACCTCGGCTTCTTCAAATGCTGCGTAGGCATTCCAGAGCGTCATCGATTTTAGTGTCTCTTGTCGCGAGAGCTTCTGACCGATTTCGTACCCGTCAGCTGGCAAACCTTTGAGGGTCTTACGTGCCACCGACGCGTAAAAATTGGCAACAGGATTGATAGGCTCGACAGGGACGTCAGTCCCATTTGCGATATGGACCCCAGCGTTAAGAAGGTCTCGCCACAGGTAGGCGCCGGACTCGATACGCTCCTTGCCGAGTCGATCAATGGCCCAGGGGCGATCTGAGCTCATGTGAATGGCTTGAATCGAGGCAATAACTCCGAGCGTCGAGAAGCGATCGATATCGGAAGGGAGCAGATGCTGCGAATGCTCGATTCGCGAGCGGTGATCCCGCTCGGTAAGCGACGCTTCATCAATGGCGTCCAGCACGACCGTATTGGCTTTATCACCAATAGCATGGGTATTAATTTGCCAGCCATGGGTGTTCGACCGATTCATGATGTCTACGAGGCGACTCTCATCGAAGGTCTGAACGCCGGAAGTGCCTGGATCGTCGGTGTAAGGTTGGTGTAACCAAGCTGTCCGCGATCCTAATGCGCCATCCATTACGGCTTTAAACGAGCGGATCGTTAAGCGCGAGTTGTCGTCGGCAATCAATGGAGGTCGAGCCAACCAATAGTCTGTTAATGCCTCATCTTGCGCACTGATCATGGTGTAGACACGCAATTTCAGTTGCTTCGATTCATCGAGCGCAAGCTGTGCCTCGATGTCGGTCGAGCCGGCCCCAGCGTCATGAAAGTTGGTGATGCCCCATTGAAACGCATGCGTTTGTGCGGCAAGTATCGCCGCCATGGAAGACTCCTTTGATAGCGCAGTGAGGGAGTAGGCCAGGTCGATTGCGTTCTCATGCAAAATACCGGTGGGGTCGCCTTTGTCATCTTTGACGATGACACCGCCATCCGGGGTTGGTGTGTTGTAGTTGAGATTCAGTGCATCCATCGCCGCTTGATTAACCAATGCCGTGTGGCCATTGGCATGACCCAAAAAGACAGGGTTGTTCGGGCTGACTTCAGATAGAGATCGATGCGTTGGGAAGCCATCAACCGTTACGCTCGGCTCCTTTGACCACTTGCTCTGATGCCATCCTCGACCCTTGATGACCTGCCCCGGACTCGCTTTTGCGGCCGCATCGGCCACCATTCCGACTATCGTTTGATAGCTGTCTACGCCATTGAGGTCGAGGTTGGTAATGGCCTCGCCGAGACTGCTGAGGTGCCCATGGCTTTCAATGAAACCGGGGTAGCCGGTGGCAGCTCCTAGTGCGATATGACGATGGCCTACGCCGGCCTTACTTTGCGCTGTTGCTAAATCACCCACAAAGGTGAAACGGCCCTCTTCTATGACCACGGCCTCAACCACGCTATTGGCATCGTCTGCCGTGTAAATGGTGCCGGAAACCAGTAGCGTATCGGCAAAGCTGGTAGGGGCAGTGAGCACTGTTAACAATGCGAACAAAAGGCGAGTGCCATGTCTAACCATGGGTTTATCTCCGAGGGCGATGAAACATCATGTCGATGAGTCTAGACGGAAAGCGGTCGCGTTGCAGTCTACAAGGGCTGCTTTGACTTCCGTTCAGATGCCTCAGCGTGACTTCTGGATGGGATCTTCAAAAAGACGCCAACCGCGCTCTTCGAATCGATCGATGTCGTCCGTGGTGGGGAAGCTGTAGTAAGCGCCGGAGGGTAGATCGTCACCCTTGGTTGAAGCGAGTGACTGTAGTTGATCGACCGCCTCACAAATCTGTTCTACGCCCGGGCGATAAAGCGATAGGACTTGTTCGACATAGGTTTCAGATGATCTTGCGGGCTGGGAGCGGGTCGAGATTAGGGCACCTGAGTCAATTTTTTTATCGGTAATCCAGTGCAAGGTTGTGCCCAGACGGGGCTCTTCATTAAGGAGTGACCAAAAGCTGGCCATGACGCCCTTGTATTCAGGTAACAGACCTGAATGCAGGTTAATAATGCCAGTTCGTGGTTGGGCGATGGCTTCGGCTTTGAATATTTGCCCGAAACGTATACTGATCAGGAGGTCTGCATCGAATGTACGCAGAACGTTGAGATCCTTGCCATTGATGTCAGTGATCGCGATTTCGCGGCAATGGCTCTCGCTGGCCAGCGCTTCAAAGCTCAAGCCGGGCGCTGTCGCAAAGTCTGTCTCTACCTGCGCTAATGCTACCAATCGCGGGTCACGCGTTTGTGATGCGCTGCCCACTCGCTGGGAGTAAAACATGCCAAGGTCGTGATCGCTGAGCTTTGGAATCAGTTGATTCAGCGCCGAATGAGCATAGATATCGCGATTGTAAAAAAGGCCGATCCGCACCGGTAATCTCCACAGTGGTGGCGGCCAGCATACTCTCTCCTTTATGCTCGATCGAGATCTGAGGTCTCTTCGAGTAAGGCAAACACATGCGAAGCTATTCCGTTCAGGTGGCTACTGCGGTCGTCGTGGCCAACATGGTGGGCACAGGGGTCTTTACCTCGCTCGGCTTTCAGTTGCTGGAAATAGAGTCGACTGGCGCCATCCTATGGTTGTGGGTCTTAGGTGGTCTTTGTGCGCTATGTGGCGCCCTGTGCTACGCCGAATTGGGCGCCCACCACACGGCGTCGGGTGGGGAGTATCACTTTCTGACTGAGCTGATTCATCCCTATGCTGGGTTTCTCTCGGGCTGTGTTTCAGCCACCGTCGGTTTTGCGGCGCCCATCGCACTTGCGTCGCTGACATTTGGTATCTATCTCGCCACCGCGTTTCCCTCCTTACCGCCAAAGATTACTGCGACAACACTGATCGCGCTCATGGTGTTCATTCACACACGAACGTATCGTGAGAGTTCTAGCGGTCAATATTTATTGACATTGCTTAAGCTGCTGCTGATCGCGGCCTTTGTGCTGACCGCATTCGCCGCCGGTAGTGACTTCTCACATCAGGTCACAGGCACTTCACTGCTGAATGCTGGTGAGATCCTGTCCGGTGCGGGTGCGATCGCCCTGATCTATGTGACCTATGCCTATTCGGGTTGGAACGCTGCCACCTACATCCTAGGTGAGTTGGAGCATCCTCAAAGGGACTTGCCAAGAGCCCTGATCGTGGGTTGTGCCTTGGTCACCGTACTGTATGTGCTGCTCAACACTGCCTTTTTGACCTCGGCATCTATTTCATCGATGACGGGTGAAGTCGAGGTTGCCTTTATCGTGGCGGAAACTGTCCTGGGAGAAAGCGGTGCTTTCGTTGTCTCGCTACTTCTATCCGGCGTTCTGATTTCGACGGTCAGTGCCATGATCATGGCGGGACCTCGAGCACTTCAGCGTTTGGGGCAGGATTATCGAGGCTTCGCGTGGCTAGGCAAAACCAATGAAGGCGGTCTGCCTGCAAACGCGATTGTGTTCATGGGATTGGTTGCCCTCGGGTTTCTGTGGACCTCGACGTTCGAGCAGATCCTGTTATTTGCGGGCCTGGTAATGGCGGCAAATACGTTCTTCACTGTCGTGGCTGTCTTTGTCAGCAGGAGGCGACGCGCAAGTCGCCCCCGCGACGAGTCGATATTTACCATGCCATGGTACCCACTTCCCGCACTGATCTTCCTGGCAATCACAGGATGGACCGTACTCTACACGGCCATCCAATACCCGTTTCAGTTACTGGTAACGGCTGCAGTTATCGCCGTGGGTTATCCCTTTTTTCAGCGAATTCGCTCCATGCAGTAAACAGGATTGACGGTCCTTCCGGCCCAAAACTGGTCCCAACGTTGTCACCCCGCGTAGGATTTTTAGTGAAAGGCGGCCAAATTGAGGTCTGAAGATCTCTTTTTCACAACAGACCTATGCCTTGGTCGGTGTGTCGTGTAGCTTTACTTTCGATGAGCATCTGGGAACAGGCTCGTTACCTCAATAATTCAAATAGTGGTATTTCATGACTGACTCAACTGCTGCGGCAGAAAACGCAAACAATCCATATGCGTCTACAAAGGCGGCGTATTACGCCCTTGGCATTCTTACGATCGTCTACAGCATCAATTTCATTGATCGACAGCTACTCTCGATTTTGCAGGAGTCGATAAAAGCTGACCTGATGCTGAGCGATGCACAGCTTGGCCTTCTTACAGGCTTTGCCTTTGCTGTGTTCTACACCTTTGCGGGCTTACCCATTGCGAGCCTTGCCGACAGGAGTAATCGACGAAACATTGTCGCTATCTCACTTACGATCTGGAGCGGTATGACAGCCATCAGTGGCCTGGCTCAAAACTACTGGCAGCTGCTTGCGGCGCGGGTCGGTGTGGGCATTGGTGAGGCTGGCGGCAGCCCGCCCTCGCACTCGATGATTTCCGATATGTTCCCGCCCGAGAAGCGCGCCAGCGCCATTGGCTTTTACTCTACGGGCATCAGCATTGGCATCTTGTTCGGCTTCTTATTTGGTGGCTGGTTGAACGAGTTTTTCGGGTGGCGTGTCGCGTTTTTCGTTGTTGGTGTTCCCGGTGTGCTGCTAGCTCTCGTCCTCTACCTAACAGTGCCTGAGCCCATTCGAGGGCTTGCCGAAAACAAGGCCTCTACCGGTGACAACCCCTCAATGACGACGGTGTTCAAGGTTCTGCTGAGTCGACGCTCGTTCTTGTTTATGGCCCTAGGTGCAGCGATGAACGCGTTTGCTGGCTATAGCACGGCCAACTGGGTTGCATCATTCATGATCAGAACTCACCAAATGCCAACGGGCGAACTCGGTACCTGGCTTGCGCTCATTATTGGTGTGGGTGGCGCGATCGGCGTATTCGGATCAGGTGTTATCGCAGATAAGCTAGGAAAGACTGATAAGCGCTGGTACATGTGGGTGGCGGTGTGCGCCTGCGTCATATCGATACCGCTTCAAATCAGTACGTTTTGGGTTGATGACCCCTATAAAGCACTCATGTGCATGACAATCCCATCGATTCTTGCCAATGCTTACCTAGGCGCGACCATTGCGAGTGTCCACAGCATGGTGGGCCTAAAGATGAGAGCGGTCTCCTCGGCGCTACTGTTCTTCATTTTGAATATCATTGGATTAGGTATGGGACCCACGACTGTTGGGTTGGTGAGCGATTCACTGGTGGATCAACACGGTGTCGATTCCTTGCGCTACGCGATGATGTACATCATCCCAACGGCTATGTTCATGTCGGGTGTTTTCTACCTATTTGCTGCTCGATATATCAGAGATGATCTTGCAAACGCACCAGAGTGATTGCGGGGTCGAATAAGAAAAGCCCGCTGTCGCGGGCTTTTTTGTGCTCAATCAATCGAGCGAAGTACTTGCCTCGATACTGCATGGGTTTCGATGTCGCTCGGCGTGAAGCGTACTGGTCGCCAGGTCTTCTCGGCGTAGAGCTGGGTTTGATCATCGAAGTGCGGAGACTCCGGGTCGCCTGACTGTGAGTAGGACAGTATGGCCTCGGCCTCCGGTCCTGTGTCATTCCAGCCAAGCGTCATAATGAAGCTAGAGCCGTGAACCACGTTGTAGCCTGATTTCGACAAGCTATTGCTGTCCCCAGCAAACTCGTCGCTGCCCGTGAAGATGGGTGTTTCGGTTGGGTTGTTACCCACGGTGGTACTCATTTGCAGGTTGGCAATGCCCTCGTGCCGGTTGCCGCCATGAACCGGGTATTGACGGTCCGACCTGTACCCGATTTGCAGATTGCCTAGTGCCGTATCGAGACCGATGCCCTCGTCTTCAAGCAGTAATACCGCGCGAGCGAGCCGGTCGAGCGCGAGGTCAGTGTTGGCAAGTCCGGCGGGCGTGGTAGCGGCTTCCATGGGATTAAACGGCTGTTGAAACAGTGATGAGCCAAGTGACGTTTCGTCTGCGGGGTACTGCGTAATCCATTCTCTGAACAACACAGCGCCGCGTGACTCGCTGTTGAAACGACGATCCCAGGCGGCTAGCACGTTACAGGCGTTGGTCAGGTTGACCGGGGTGTCTTCGATAGTGCGTTGAGGCGTTGCATCACAGGCCGCGAGTAGCTCGGGCAGTAGCATGTCGGCGGTCAGGCTTTCATTGCTGAACAAGGCGGTCTGAATTTCGCCGCGAGTAAATTTATCATCCTCACCGGCATGTCCGTACGGGCTATCCGGGCGCAGTAAGGCAATATTCATGCGTGTGCGAACGCTCCGGGGAGTCATGGTCGGCCCGTAGAGGGGTGACAATGCTGCTGCTGGCTTTTCCGGGTCACTGAGCCAGTAGCTGTCATTCGCATTGAAGACGTACTGACTGCTCTCGATGAGTGGCCGACGCTCAAATGGCTCGGTATGCGGCACCGGAGAACTTGTTTCTAGCCACTCATTACCTTGCTTGCTGCCATCGAGGATGACGAGTCCTCGCGAGAGGTAGAGATACTGAAGCTTAGGGACCGCTTTTAGGGTGTTATGCCAGCTGAGAATGGCCTCCTCGCTTAAGGCACCGACATTGGAATTATCAATGTAAACCGCGCGACCATCTGCTGAAGCCGCGATCGTGTTCACCCAGGGCATTGCATTATAAGTTCGATGTGCCTCGATGAATTCATCCATGCTTTTCGCACTGCCCATGGCTTGCCACTGGGCGAAGGTATGAAGGTTTTCTGCGTTGGCATCTCGGACGGCAAATGCTGTGAAGGGATCATTGGTCAGTCCTGGTAGCGCCATCAACGGACCATGATGCGAAAACCAAATAGTGTGCTGTTTATTGCTTTGGCCATCCGGCGTTTTTACATCAGCGCTGACGGTTACTGACTTGAGGTCGCGCCAACCATTTTCCCACCGGTACTGCTGAGGATTGTCGGGATTGAGTGCGAGTTGATAGATCACGGTGCGCTTTGAGTTCGACACTGTATGTGACCAACCAACCGCTTCATTGAAGCCAACAGCGACGCCCGGCGCGCCGATTAAACCAGCACCATAGGCATCGTAGACGCCGGGAATTGTCAGGTGTTTTTCCCAGAATCGTGCTATGCCGTACCAAGGGTAATGTGGGTTGGCTAGCAGCAATCCTTTGCCGTTTTCTGACCGCTCGGAAGCAATCGCCCAGGCGTTCGAGCCCATATCGCGAAGCTTCATGTCCGTGAGCGTATCGCGCAGTGGTGGCGCTATCTCGAGCGCAGCGATAGCTGCACTCGCCTCTACTTGCGGAGTTGGTGGTGCCGCTGCGGTAATTGCCCCCGCAATTCGCGGCAAGGTGTAGACCAAGGTAACGTACTGAGCCATGAACTCCGTTGCCGTGACCGGTCTTACCCAGGTCGCGTCGTTACACCAGGACCCAAACTTGCCGGCGCGCTCATTAACAAACTGGTTATATCCGGCAGTAAAACCCTCAACCCATTCTTTGATCTGAGGCTCTTGCGCTGCAAGCGCCTCGCCAGCCTTTTCGGGGATGCCAAGTGCCTTAACGACAATGTCTCTGCTGAGATTTCGGTTGCGGGGCCCCGGACCAAAAACTGCGGCGCTCTCACCGCGCGATTGCACCAGTGCCAGTGCCATATTACAGATGTGATCTTCCGCTGCCGTGTAGGCTTCTCCAAAACCTAGAGAACCCCAGGACTCAGCCGTGATGTGCGGAATGCCGTATTCGGTCTTTACCACGGTTGCTTCATAGCGGTGTGGCCTATCAGTCTCCGATTGACTGCATCCAATATTGACCATCATTCCACTGGTCACAACGACCGCTAGGAACCGTTTGGCCAGGCTAAGACGGGGTCTGCTTGTTTTTTTGGTTGGTTTCTCTGGGGAGCGTGAGTACATGCGGCATCTCTTATTTTCTTTGATGGTCGCACTACACGTTACTCGCAAAGTGGCAGATGACGCCAGTTAATGCGAGGTTTTGTTAGGCGATTGGTGGCTGTTGATGATTAGCTTTGTGTGAAGATATCTGCGTCCGCAGAGTGACGGCAGCTGCCAACGGCACGATCGCGTCCTCGTCGTTTACACGATGGTGAATTCAATGGTGCCCATCGGCCC
Organism: Halieaceae bacterium; assembly: GCA_038143085.1. GTDB lineage: Bacteria > Pseudomonadota > Gammaproteobacteria > Pseudomonadales > Halieaceae > Luminiphilus. The sequence goes on along the minus strand of JAYQLG010000002.1, from coordinate 199,254 downwards.
GTAACTGACTTCGTAATGACCTGGATCCGCTTCCATCGCAGTTCCGTTGGTCCCAGCCAGCAGCACCCCCCCGTGGGGAATCGTAAATCCAAGGCTGTTCGCTTTATTGACACACCAATCAAGCGCTGGCTTTGGACCACCAAAAGAATCGAGAGGTGAGGTCGTGAGTATGACCTCACCGTCTCGCATCAATTCAATGTCAATGCCCGCAAGGGCAGTGAAGTCGAAGGTATTCCAAGCGCTCATCTCACCTAAGATAAATTGGTCCGCGCCTAAATTGGCGAGCGTCACGTTGCCCGGGGTCAAATCCTCAGGTCGGCAGAAGTCCACACGGACAAATTCCACGGCGGGGCCGATGCTGATAGGGCTGCCATCGCTGTTGAGCCGCATAGCCAGCTCACACTCGATGCGGCGACTGGCTGTGTGTGACAGTGTTGCCGCGTTCTCGGTTTCACTCTGTTGGTAAAGTAGGCCAAGCAAAGGCTCGTCTAGACCAAACAGTGCCTGAAGGTCAGCGTTGGTTACGCCAGCCTTAATTCCCGCAGCCGTTGCGCCGGAGATGAGGCTCGTCAGCTGAGGGATGAGCGAGTAAGCCTCGGTAACGGTGACGCCAGAGGGGAATTCAGGCCAGGTTGACTTGGTCCTGATGGCATCCGCGAGATCCTCGATAAACCTATCTGTGCTCATCGTTCAGTGTCCACCACAATGTTATTTTCGCGCAGCTTACCACTGGGTGTCCGCAATGGTGACGCGATGCAGTAGCCGGTCGTAGCCATCAAATCCGCCCGTTGCCGAGTGGAGGAGGGATCGATTGTCCCAGATGACCAGCATGTCCTTTTCCCATTTGTGGCGATACTGGAACTTCTCCTGCGTCTGATAGACATACAACTCCATAGCGAGGGCCTGCGAGTCTTCTAACGACATCCCTTCAAAGCTCTGTATGTAGGCGGCGGATGAAAATAGCGCTTTCGTGCCGGTCTCGTGGTGCTCCCGCACAAATGGATGTGGACAGGTTTCTCGTGCTTTCTCACTCGGCTTGATCTGCATGCTGCGACCAGCTGCTTGATCGCCGTCACCATAGGCGCCGTCGGGGGCATAGCCGAGCGCAGCGGAGTGTATGGCAGTGAGGCCCTTAACTTTCTCGCGAAGCTCGTCAGGCATCTCCTCGTAGGCTTTTACTTGGTCAGCAAACAAGGTGTCTCCACCGTGAGGAGGAATAGTGATTCCAAAAAGTGCCGTGCCCGCCGGCGGTACCGCCATAAAACTCCAGTCGGTATGGAAGATCTCGGCAAAAATGGGGGTCTTCTCGTCCGCGTCGCGTTGAATCGCACAAATATTAGGGTAGCCATCGATGTGGCCGAAAAATGGGTCTTCCCCGACGTCACCAAAATATTGTGCTACTCGCTCTAGATCCTCTGGCGTCAGCGCTTGGTTCGGTAGGGCGATGACCTTGTGCTCGAGCCACAGTTGTCTGAGTTCGGCGATCTGTGAGTCGGTGAGGTCTTGTGTGAGGTCGATGCCTTCGATGCGAGCGCCGCAGGCTTGTCCTGAGGGGGTGACGGTTAATGTCATTCCGTGTTCTCCGCTAATTATTTTGTTGTTAGATCAAGGCGCGTGGTTCCACCATGCTAAATCTGAGTACGCCCTCAGATCCAGCTCGTGTGTCCACGCTGATCGGTGTTGATGAGCGATGTGGAAATAGGTCTCTGCCATTTCGGTAGGCAGTAGTAGGCCGTCATGCTCTTTGCCACGGGTCTCGCGGAGTTTCTCGAACATCTCAGCACCCAGCATTTTTCCAAGTGTATCGGGTGCATCGACGGCGCCATCAACGATGATGTGCGCAACATGAATTCCCTTGGATGCGTATTCCGCGTTTAAGGTTTGACAGAGCATGCGTCGACCGCCCATGGCAGCCGCGTGTGAATGCTGCCCGGCGTTACCGCGAACCGCAGCTGTGGCTGAGGTCACCAGAATGGTGCCCGTGCCGCGAGCTTCCATGGCTGGAATCACTGCTTTGGCGAGTCGGAATAAGCCCATACAAGCCATTTTCCATCCCAACTCGAAGGTTTTTAGTGCTGTGCTCTCGAGTGATCGGTTACCGATCTGCGCACCCAGGTTGAACAACACCACCTCGATGGGTCCGATTTGCTCAACCTCTTCCACTAGTTTTTCGATGGCACCGTCTTCGACAGCGTTGAGCATGTGGCCGGAGGCGGTTCCGCCATTTGATTCAATGCCATCAACGAGTTTTTGTAAGCCCTCAGCGTCACTTCGACGGCAGAGTGCGGCGTGATAGCCATTCGCCGCAAACTTCGCCCCCACTGAGCCACCAATGCCCGCGCCCGCGCCGATAATCAAACATACTTTTTTCATGTCATTGTTCTCCGATGCTTAGTGGCCGACCTTAAGCCGACCGTTCTCGATGAGTGACTCGATGGTCTCTGCGTCATAGCCGAGTTCTGCGAGCAGACTTGGACCGTGCTCGCCAAGCTTTGGCGCAGGCCCTGCGATCTCGCTGGGTGTTTTGTCAAAACGTGCCGCCGGGCGTGCCTGGCGGACTTGGCCGAATCCGTCGTATGAGGTCTTATTAATGGACTCATTAGCGAGGATCTGGTCGTGATCCATCAATTCCATGCGCGTCAGTAGCGGTGCGCAAGGGACACCCTCGCTATCCAGTCGTTCGAGCACTTCGTCACTTGCCCATTTTTTGATTTCGCCTGCAGTAATTTGTTTGCGCTCTTCAACGTTCACAAATCGGTCACCGGCCGTCTTGAAACGCGGGTCCTCAATGAGGTCTTCGCGATTGAGCGCGCGGCACATGCCGGCCCATTCTTTGTCTGAGATGGCACCTGCCGTGATATAGCGGTCTTGTGTTTCGTAGATGAGGTCCTGAGTGCCCTGCAGTTTGGTCACGTCGAACTCCATGTCACCGTAGGTGAGTCCAGCCATGCCCTCGGGCCAGAAGAACGACAGCATCGTCTCAAGCATCGATAAGCGGATGTGCTGTCCTTCTCCGGTTTTCTCGCGCACATACAGAGCCGAGCTAATCGCCTGTGCCGCGGTCAGAGACGTGACCTTGTCCGCGAGAATGATGCGGAACATCTGTGGCCGCCCTGAAGTCCGATCCATTTGGATGTCGGTGGCGCCTGACAGAGCCTGAATGACGGGATCGTACACCCGCTTTTGTGAGTACGGACCGCTCTCGCCAAAGCCGCTGATAGAGACATAGATCAGTTTTTTATTGGTCTCTCGCAGGACATCCTCGCCAAAGCCCATTCGCTCAATCGCGCCGGGGCGAAAGTTTTGGATAAAGACATCGGCGTCAGCCGCGAGCTCGAGAAGGATCTTTTTTCCCTCCTCGGATTTGAGATCGAGAGAAATCGATTCCTTACCGCGATTGCACGAGTAGAAGGCGGGCGAGACCTCGTTATGCTTTCCACCAATGTGCCGCATTTGCTCGCCCACAAGCGGCTCCACTTTGATAACGCGCGCACCTTGGTCGGCCAACATCATTGCCGCTACCGGCCCCGAGACCATGCTGGTTAAATCAAGGACCTTCAGTCCGTCTAGGGCACCCATTAGTTACCTCCAAAAAGATCAGGATAGTTTAGTTTCATGGCTCGCATATACGCGGGGCGTCCGGCAATGTGAGCATGATAGGCATGCAGACTGTCCGGCAGAGCGACCTGGTAGGCGTTCGCCCAGTCAATGCACGAGATTAGGAAGAGGTCGGCAAGTCCAAATTGGTCACCTACCAAATAAGGACGCTTTTCCAGCAGCTGGCCTACGACTTCAAAGTGCTTCTCGGCGTAGGCGCGCGACGCGTTGACCGTCGTTTCAGACTCGCCATAAATCATGCCGAGGTCGCCATGGCGCCGCATGACGTACAAGCTGGTTTCATCTAGCTCACCGTAAATGTAGCAGCACCATTCGTCTTCTTTGGCTTTGGTAACGAGGTCCTGCGGAGTAAGTACCTGCTCCGAAGGATACTGATCTCGGAGGTAGCGACATATCGCCAGACTCTCTGACAGCTTTACGTCGCCGTCCTGCATAAAAGGAATCTTCTGCTTTCGATTCAGTTGCTGGTATTCGGGAGTTTGCGTCTCGCCGGTTCTGGGTCCTATGGGCTTGTGCTCGTAATGAATGCCCAGCTCCTCAGCCATCCACAGCGGTCGAAAGCTTCGCGGTGTGCTGGTCCCCCAGATGGTTACCCTTGGTGTGTCCATGCTGATAGATGTCCTTTTATTTTTTTACACCGTAACAAGCATCTAGCGCCAAAACTAATGTGTTGAGATCGCTGACTCAGTCATCTGTTGCTATTTGCATGGGGCCAAGGGTCGTCTTCGCTGCCCAGTTACAGTCGGGGGACTTGATCGAGTTGCCGCTACCGATGTCTATCGAGTTGAAGAGCGCGTTGCTCGTCAAGCGTGAAACCTATACGACACCGCTTGCACGACACCTGGTTGGCCTATTTGAAATCGTGGCAAAAGAGGTCAACGAATCGCTTGTGTAACTAAAGCCTTGCGGGCGCTCGGCGCTGACCAGTCAGTCCCTGCTCTTTTACAGCCGCGACAATGCTATCGATGTCGCTTAAATCTGTGATGAGCTTTCCTAAAGTAAGCGTTTTTGTCTTGTAGTTAACAATGACTGGCACAACAGGGGCTGATGCCGCTTTGGCAATGCGGGCGAAGCCTGCCCTTAACGTCCCGTCACTGTTGCGGGTCCCCTCAGGTGCAATACCGAGCATGAGTGACGACCGTGAGTTGAATTCGCTGGTCATTTTTTCAATCAGTCCTTGAGGCGATCGCCGGTCTACAGGTATACCGCCGACAGCTCTGAAGAAGAAGCCGTGCGGAAATTTAAAGAGCGTGTGCTTACCCATGTAGTTGAGCTTGAGACCCCATCCCCAGATGACAGACAGCGCCAAAATAAAATCAAAGTTCGAGCTGTGTGGCAGCGCCACAAGCACCAGTTTGGATTTATTGGGCAGGTTTCCCTCGAGCTTCCACCCAATGAGCTTGAAAACCGCGCGCCCGATGAGCGTGCGAATAGGGTGCTTTCGCTGAGGGATAGCGTCGCCGAGACGGGGCCACTTCATTATTTTTATTTACATCGCTTTGTGTGAGGTCAGCAGTATCATTATTTTTTTCTTGGGTGAAAAGTAAATTTTATGTGGTGTTGGGCGATTACCTTATCCATGCTCTACTGATGGGGTCGTCGAGGATCTCTGAACACCAAAATGACCCAATAAGAATAAGACCTAATAAGAATAAACAGTCATCGTGTGAAAGCACCAAGGGGTGAGTTATGAAGACAGCATTTATCACTGGCGCTGCCCAAGGTATTGGACTGGCCATTGCAAGGCGGTTTGCCCGTGAGGGTTATCAGGTAGGTTTGTTTGATATCAATGCAGAGCGTTGTCAGGCGTTGCTATCTGAACCGGATTTCCAAAACGCCATTGCCGGTTATTGCGATGTGAGGGATAGCGCTTCCATTGAAGAGGCTGTTGCCATTTTTTCGCAGGCGACGAGTGGTAGGCTCGACGTGCTCGTTAACAACGCGGGCGTTCTGACTGGCGGCGAGTTGATGTCGCAATCGGAGAGTCAGATTCGCGCGATGGTCGATGTCAACGTGACGGGGCTCACCATGGTCTCTTATGCGGCGCATCCCTCCTTAAAGCCACCGACGGGGCCATGGTGATCAATCTGTGTTCCGCATCGAGCATCCACGGTATTCCTCTGCTCGCTGTTTACAGCGCGACCAAGTTCTATGTGGATGGCTTCACTCAGGCACTGAATATCGAATGGGAAGATGACGATATTTATGTGACCTGCATTAAGCCGCCGGTCATCGATACTGAAATGGGACGCTCGCTAGATCCTCGGCACATCGAGAATATGACGTGGGAAATGAAGCCGGACGATGTCGCCTCTGCCGTCTATGGCTTGACTCAGCGACGAGAGCTTCATCATGTCTTGGGCTCATCAACCCGCCGATGGCACCGTTTGAGCCGACTCTTTGGGATGGGCGTCAGTCGGTGGCTAACCCGCCGACTGGTCGGATAAACCGTCTCAGTTAGGTGTATTGAGTCTCTCGGATAGGGCGCCAGCGAGCGTCTCGCAAGCGCGTTCTGCCTCATTGCTGACGCGGCCAAACACAAGGTAACTGTGTGTCAGGCTCTCGAAGCAAAAGTATGTGACCTCGTTTCCTGACGCCGCAAGCCGGCTGGCAAAGGCATCCCCTTGGTCGCGGATTGGGTCAAAGCCCGCGGTTCCGATGACGGTCGACGGTAGGCCTGCAAGACTTTCCGCATGCAGTGGGTTTGCCCATGGATGATCTTTATTAAGGTCGTTGGGAAATACCTGCGAGTTAAAGAAGTGCATGGTGTCGGCCGTCAGAGGAAAGGTGTTTGCACAGCTACTGAGGCTCGGCTGATTCTCATTGTGGGTAGTGACCCAAGGGTAGGCCAGACACAGGGCCTTAGGTTGACGACCACCCTCGTCTCGCAGAATCAGTGCGAGCGTGCTGCTGATCAAGCCGCCCGCACTGTCGCCGGCCAGCGCAACCCGGTCAGGTTCGACGCCGTAGTCGTCACTGAACGCCTGAACGTGCTCCCAAAGCGCCTTGGCATCCTCGATGGGTGCAGGAAATTCATTCTCAGGGCACAAACGGTAATCGAGAGAAAAAACGATCAGCCCCGCATCGCGCCGCCAGAAGCGAGCAGAAGTGGTTGTCCGTTAGATGGTCCATGATGACCAGCCCACCTTGATGGAAAAAGAGCACAGCTGGCTTGGGGTTTGCGTCTGATGCTGGGCGATAGATTCTGGCTTTCAGCGAATTGCCCAGCAGCTCAATGGTGGTGTCTTCAGTGGAAACGCCCGCTACGGTGGGTAGGTTCAGTTCGTTGAACTCGGCCGCTGTGCGTCGAATATCATCCACGCTTGGCGGCTCATCCGATGCATTCGATCCACGTGCTGACAGCTTGGCCAGGACCTGCATGTTGAGGTCAAGGCGATTACCGTCAATCTCCTGCGGCTTGCCGGCAACCCATGTCAAAAGCCAATGGGGCATGGCGCGTAATGTATCGAGAATAAGTAGTTGGAGATTCATAGCGAGCAACCTATTAGTGACGCGGGCAATGTATTACAGCTAGCGGTCATTCTCCAAGACCAGCAGTCCGCTGGCCTTGTCGCATTTGATGCCCTTACCCGTTAGGCTTCTGGCTGCATGTAATTCAACAATAATGAATAAGGAAAGACGGGTGACAATTTCAGTAGACCCAAAAGCAGCGGGGTTTGAAGAGGCCAAGCTGGCGCGCATCGGAGAGCACCTTCGGCAAAGTTATATCGAGCCAGAGAAAATACCGGGTTGTCAGGTTCTGGTTTCTCGGCACGGCATCCCCGCGTATTTTGAATCGATTGGCTTGATGGATCGTGAGCGCAGCAAACCCATGCGGGATGACACGATCTTTCGCATCTACTCGATGTCAAAACCCATTACATCGGTCGCACTCATGATGCTCTGGGAAGAGGGCCGTTTCCAGTTAACCGATCCAGTGCACCGATTTATCCCCTCGTGGCGAGGCCAGGAAGTATGGGAGCGTGGCGAGGGAGATCAGGTGATGACTCGCCGCCCCGCCAATCCGCCAACCATGCAACACATACTAAGTCACACGGCGGGTTTGACCTACGGTGGTCTGTTGCCGGGTTTGGAGAGCCCGGTTGATCAGGCGTATCAGGATCTTGGTATTGCGCGAGGAGATGGTGAGACGCTCCTCGAGTTTGCCGATAAGTTGGGACGCGTTCCTCTGCTCTACGACCCGGGTCATAAGTGGTGCTACTCCCTTGCTACCGATGTGTGTGGGGCGCTCGTTGAAATCATCTCGGGCCAACCTTTCGAATCATTTTTGCGCGAACGGATTTTTGAGCCTCTCGGGATGACGGATACCGGTTTTCGTGTCACTGACGAAAAGCTCGATCGATTTGCCGCGTGTTACATGCGATCGATGGACAAACAGGTATTACTTGAGGACGACCCTCACACCAGTCACTACCGTCACAAACGGAACTTTTTTTCTGGCGGTGGTGGTTTGGTGGGCACAACGGCTGACTACATGTCGTTTTGCGAAATGCTGAGACAGGGCGGGCAGTTCAATGGCTACCAGCTACTGGGGCGCCGAACATTGGAGCTGATGACTGCGAACCATTTAATGGGTGGGAAGTCACTCGCCCAAATGGCGCTCGGCGCCTTTTCGGAGACGGCCAACGAAGGTGTTGGTTTCGGCCTTGGTTTTGCCTCGACACTGGATGAGGTTGCATCGTGTACGGTGGGTGCAGGCGACTTCTATTGGGGTGGGCGAGCTTCCACGATATTTTGGGTTGATCCCGAGGAAGATCTGCAGGTCATTTTTATGACGCAGCTGATACCGTCATCGACTTTCAACTTTCGTGGCCAGCTGAAGAACATCGTTTACGGCGCCTTGAAATAAAGGCACAGTGATCACGCCGGTTACCGATTAAATAAGCAAAAAGCCGGTTAACTCATCATCTGTTCAGGGAGATCAAGCAGGATGGAAGCAGCACAAACTAGCGCGCTGGCACTGTATGTCGGCCTCAATCTTCTTCTCACCTTTTTATTGGCAGTCAATGTTGTGCGGCACCGGTTCAAGGGGGATTCGGCGGATCCGGTAATGCTTGAAAAAGCGGTCCGAGCTCATGGCAACAACACTGAATACGTCCCCATTATTTTGATTGGGTTGGGTGTCATGGCCATGACCGGCGCATCCGCTCAGACGATCAGTATCCTCGGTGGCACACTGTTTGTAGCACGTATCTTTCATGCTTACGGTATTCAACAAGCGAAGGTTCCAAATATTTTTGGGATGGTCGGTAATATCGTGACCTGGTTGGTGATGCTGTGTGTAGCTACGACGCTTCTTATGCACGGCATTGGCTAGGGCCTTCAATCGTTACTCGACGACTACGACTGCGTTAAGACGGAGCATAACTTGATTTTAAGATGGGGGCTGAGGCCCCTTTTTTGATTCTGTTACGCGACGATTTGCGGTGAAATGGGTTGCCGATAAGATCGGTCAATTTCGTCATTACTGCGCCAGAACGAGCGCAACTTCATACTATGCACTTTGTTTTTGAACGGTTTTTTCGTATGCAAGCCTTAAAGCGCTGTGTCTTCCTCATTATTTTTGTGTGTTTCCCGCTGGCCTCTTGTACTGTCGATCAGCAGGGTGTCCCAAGCCCAGCGCCCGAACTGATTTTTGGCAACCCTGATTACCGAGCGATCTCTTTTGGTGGCTACCGTGGGTTAACTCGTGAGGATGGGCCGACAGTCGAGCAGCTGGTTGACGATGTGAGGATTCTGGGAGCGATGGATATCAAGCTGTTGCGCACCTACAACACGTCCCAGTTCCCGCAAGCCGAGCGTTTGCTTCAGGCCATTCGCGAGGTTAAGTCCGAGGATCCAAGCTTCGAAATGTACGTCATGCTCGGTGCGTGGATCGAGTCGAAGAACGCCTGGACCGAGGCTGTATGGGATCCAGAGACGAATGCTTGGGTCGAGGGTACGGGTCCGGACCACACACAAGGTAACGTTGAGAACAACAACCAAGAGATTGCTACTGCCATACGCTTGGCGAATGAATACCCGGATATAGTGAAGGCCATTGCTGTTGGCAACGAGGCAATGGTCCAGTGGGCGGTGACCTATTTTGTGTACCCCAAAACGATCCTGAAATGGGTCAACCACCTGCAAGAAGCAAAGGCATCGGGCGCTCTGACCCCAGACGTGTGGGTCACCTCCTCGGATAACTATGAATCTTGGGGTGGGGGTAATCCGATTTACCACACTGAAGAGCTCACGGAGCTCATGCGGGCTGTCGACTTTGTTTCGGTTCACACCTACCCATTCCACGATTCTTTTTATAACCCCTCGTTCTGGGGCGTGCTTCCTGATGAAGAGTCGTTGCCTTTCGAAGCGATGACTGAGGCGACAATGCAGCGCGCCATCGCGTACGCAAAGAAGCAGTATTCCGCTGTGGCTGAGTACATGGCGTCGGTCGGTGTAAGCAAGCCAATGCATATTGGAGAGACAGGTTGGGCGAGTATCGACGAAACCGCATACGGAGCCGCAGGCTCTAAAGCAGCGGACGAGTTCAAGCAGAAAATCTTTCACGATCTGTTGCGTGAGTGGACGGATTCCGAGGGCATTTCCCTCTTTTACTTTGAGGCCTTTGATGAGCAGTGGAAAAAGGCAGATAGTCCCGGAGACTCCGAAAACCACTTCGGGTTGATCGCGCTCAACAATGAAGTGAAATATACCCTGTGGGATGAGTTTGATCGTGGTGCCTTTACTGGTTTGACCCGCGATGGCCAGCCACTGCGCAAGAGCTTTGGCGGTGACCGAGATGCGCTGGTGGCGAGTGCGATGACGCCCCCGTTTAGAAGCCAGATGGCGGTGCGGAGAATTGATGCGACGAACTCTGATCGCACGCCTGGAGAGGTTGTGACCGAGCCAAAATTGCTTGTGGTACACAACCAGTTCTCTAACGCCGATGTGGATGCCAGTGCGCCGAGCGCTGCGTTGAAGTTAACCCCATGGGAGGGAACGACTGCCATTGAACTGTTGCCAGGTGGCGAGGTCCGTGTTGAGACGCGCGCCGGTGACTGGTGGGGCGCCAGTCTCGAGCTCGATGCCGATGTTGGCGAGAACTTAACGAAGTTCCGTCAGGGGCAGATGCACTTTGATATTCGTGGTAGTAGCGATGTGAATTTCAGTCTGGGTTTCCAGACGGGTAATTTCTTGCGTGGCGATCAAGTGAATAACTTTGCGAGCTTCGGGCCGGGAACTAATTACGAGATCGACGACGAGTGGCGATCGGTTAGCTTGCCCATAGCTGAGATCGATGGCGGTACCGACATGACCGACATTACCAATATCGTTGCCTTCCTCAGTCAGGAGAAAGCACCCGACAAAACGATTTTCCTGCGGAACATCTACTTCAGTCAGTAGCGGCGGTCATGGTGCGTCGCTTAGCTCTGAGTTTTGCGACGACAGCTGTCGCGATGAGAGCAACATAAACTGCGTAGATCGGGGCGAAGTTTGTCAGCAATCGGCCAGAAAAGGCGACGAAAAAATACAGCATTAGTATGGAAATCCCGACTGTGTGGAGCTGCTTCCATTTGGCAGGGCCCAGTCGTCTGACGCTGTAATCATTAGAAGTTAAAGCGAGCAAAGCTGTGACCACGTAGCCGAAGCCCGCTACTGCAACAGACGCATCGACGCTGTAGCCTTCCAGGTTGCTGAGAAACAAGATGAGCGCCACCAAGTGGAAGGTATGCGCAGTCGCAAATCCCAGTCCTAGCTGTCTTCGGTATCTCACCAAACCTCGGGTTTGCGCCTCGTTTATAAAGGCTTTTAGGGTGCTAGCAGAGAAGGCCAATAAGAGAAAAACGAAGGCTAGATGTGCTGAGTAGCGCGTCCATAGCAGTAAAAACCCGGGCGGCGAATCACTGGTAACGGCGATCTCCGCTGCCGGTGCTAGGTAGGTAACTAACATGACCAGCGCCGATAGCAAAACACTCCCAATCCACACCATGAAGCATCCCCCGAGCTACGCCTTGCGCTTGTTTGATTGCAGATCTGTGTCTACTGTTAAGGGTGAAGCCTATTATAGGAATGCGTCGTCATGAAGCTTTCGCAATCAATGATCCTGTTGGCAGTCGTCATGTCGGGTTGTTCATCAGCGCCGACGGAGCAGGAGATAGACGCTGCTGACTTTGGCTTATCCATGTCAGAGGAAACCTGTCTGGCTGTCGCTACCCCCTTTATTACACAGCGAATGGGTGACCCAGAGTCGGTCATTTTTGAAAATCTTAAGTGTTATCGGGGGCTGGAGGGTCGTGTTCCGGTTGCCCGTGTTGAAGCGACCTATGGCTACCGATTTGCCGGTGATGTTGATTCAAAGGGGGAGATTGGTCGGTATACCGGCATGACACCGTTCTCCGGCATTGTTCGTGATGATGGCGACGGCCCCAAGGTGGTCAGGTACTGCATTACCAGCGGCACCAAGGACTATCGATTCTGTATTCCTTCAATGGTTGATTGAAAAGCAGTCTGATTTCTTTTCATCACCGCGCGTCTTCTCAACTCCGCGCTGCCATTTATTTGATGATTCATCGCGGGCGAACTTCCTAAACCTCTATCTATCCGCGCCTTAATGTGTCGCATGGACTGCGCGACCTTGATGGGTGTTATGTCACAAAAATAGCGGCGAACTTTCTTATTGCAATTATAAATGCGAATCATTATCATTTACGATAACAACAAAGAGAGTAGTCCGATGTTCCCAAAAAAATTCGTCAGTGTAAGTGTGGCCAGCTGCTTAATGTCTAGCGCGGCTTTGGCGCAGCAAGTAGACACAGCTCAAAACCAAGTGGTCGAAGAGGTGCTGGTTTCAGGGCAGTACCTATACACCGACACGATTAACGCTCTGAAAACGCCGACGCCAATTTTGGATGTTCCACAAAGCCTGAGCATTGTCTCTGCGGAAGACATTCGAGCGCGTGGCTTTAATAGCATCGGTGAAGTGATTAACTATTTGCCGGGGGTCACGACATCTCAGGGGGAGGGCCATCGAGACGCGGTTGTTTTCCGGGGTGTTCGGTCTACTGCTGACTTCTACATTGATGGTGTGCGAGATGACGTGCAGTACTTTCGACCGCTATATAACTTAGAGCAGGTTGAAGTGCTTAGGGGCCCCAACGCGCTCTTGTTCGGACGCGGTGGAACGGGCGGTGTGCTCAACAGAGTTACGAAAAAAGCGCAGCTGGACGAGTCGTTCACGGCTTCGCAAGTCAGTGCGGATAGTCTCGGGGAAGTGGGCGGTCAAATCGACACTAACGTTGTGATTAACGAGACTACCGCGTTTCGAGTAAACGCGATGTTGGAGAGTCTTGATAATCACAGAGATTTCTACGACGGCGAGAGACTAGGCATTAACCCGACGTTGAGAATTGAGGCAGGTGATAGCCGATTTGATCTGTCATACGAATACATTGATCACCAACGCTTCATCGATCGAGGTATCCCAACGGGTTCGAATGGCCGGCCAGTGGAGGCCTTCCAGGACATTGTTTTTGGCGATGCCGATGTAAACACTACAGAGCTCAAAGCCCACTTGTGGCGTGCTGCAGTGCAACACACATTTTCCGACACCTTAAAGGGTAATCTGTCAGCGTTTTATGGTGACTACGACAAGCTCTACCAGAATTTTTATGCGTCCTCTTACAATCAGGATGCTAGTCCGGGCGTGGTTACCTTAGATGGTTACGTAGACACTACGACGCGCGAGAACACGATACTGTCAGGGAATTTAGTTGGCGAGCTGGAAACGGGTGGGTTGGAACATACCCTCCTTGCTGGTGTTGAGTTCATATCGACGAAAAGTAACCAGGATCGATGGAATACCTTTTGGGACACCACTCAAGACGACAAGGAGGTATTCACCATATCGGGAAATTTGGGTGTGTTGGGTGGCTCCGGAATTAACGCGTTGGGTAACGTCGCAACGAATCGATTCGACCAAGATATTAACGACGACACTCGTGTATCGATTGATGTCACCTCGCTTTATTTACAGGACGAGATTGAATTGACCGATCACTTTAGATTGGTTGCTGGGCTTAGATATGACAGCTTTGATATTGACGTGCTCAATGTTGTGGCTGATGACGTTCGGTCACGCAAAGACAGCGAGGTTTCACCGCGCCTTGGCCTGGTTTATAAGCCAATAGAGGCTCTCTCGATTTACGCCAGTTACAGCGAATCTTTCCTGCCGCGCAGTGGGGAGCAATTTGCAAATATCAACGGCAACAACGATAAGCTGGGTCCCAATACCTTCGGCAATCGTGAGGTTGGCGTTAAGTACGACTTCGAATCAGGGCTGAGTTTCACTGCAGCAATGTTCGAAATTGAGCAGCGCTCTCCCCAAGTTGCGGACAATGATCCTGCCACGTTAGACGTCATCGAGTCACAGATCGATGGTTTTGAACTCCAGCTCCAGGGTCGAGTCAATGACGTGTGGACAGTATCAGCGGGCTACAGCGCACTTGATGGTGAGCAGGTGAATCGGCAGGGTCCCACAGGCCTTACGCCGCGCGAACTGCCGGACTCCATGTTCTCCATTTGGAATCAATTCGCTGTATTTGAGCGACTTGATATTGGTCTGGGTCTGACGCACCAGAGTGAGAGCTTTATCAACAACAGCAATACTGCTGTACTGCCAAGCTACACACGGGTCGACGCCGCGGTGAGCTATGAGTGGTCACCCGCAACGCGCATTCAGTTCAACATCGAAAATGCGACCGACGAACTTTATTTTCCGAATGCACACAGTACGCACCAAGCATCGGTCGGCGCACCCATCAATGTACGACTCTCTATCAACACTACTTTTTAATCAGCTCTGAAACCGAGTCGAGTTATTTGGAAAGCCTCCTTTAAGGGGGCTTTACCCGGCTTTTTTGTGTCCTCTCGACAGGGCGTGTTGTGCAATATTGTCGGACCGTGCTAAAAAAAACAGCACGGTTCACCGCACAACCTAGGGGGGTCAGAATGAGCTTACGGGTTTTCGCCATTTTCATGGGCGTATTCATTTATGGCATTGCCCATGCCGATGACCACGTATCCGAGTTTCTTGACGTCGGCGACTGGCTGGAAGCTGAGCGAGTCAGCGACGCGCGCATCTCGCCGGACGGCCGCGAGATCGTTTACACCCGTCGATACGTCGATAAGATCAATGATCGCTTCGAGTCGTCGTTGTGGATCATGGACAGCGACGGCGAGCGTGAACGATTCCTGATGAAGGGTTCGAATCCGCGCTGGTCGCCAGACGGTACGCGACTGCTGTTCACGGGTCCGGATAAGAACGGCAAGCCCCAGATATTCGTTCGATGGATGGATGACGAGGGTGCGGTTTCCCAGGTAACGAATGTCACTGTGACGCCTGCGTCGCCGACCTGGTCACCCAACGGCGAACATATCGCATTCGTCGCTATTGTTCCGGCGAAAAACAAGTGGAATGTCTCCATTCCCTCACCACCCGAGGGTGCGAAGTGGACCAAGGGACCTCGTATCCTTGATCGTATTCACTACCGTCAGGATCGGGTTGGTTTCCGCGATCCGGGGTATTCCCACCTGTTCGTTGTACCGGCCAGTTCCGGCACGGCCCGTCAGCTGACCTCAGGTGAATGGCACGTTGGTGCACAGTTCGACGGACTGTTCTCGGGGGCGGGCTTAAGCTGGTCGCCGGACAGCAAGCAAATCCTGTTTGACGGCCTCGATGATCCGAACAATGATCTGATGTATCGGCGGTCCCATATCTACGCCATCGATGTCGCTACTGGAGGACGGGAGAGGCTGACGGACAGCATCGGCTACTGGACCGATCCGGTGGTGTCGCCTGATGGCCGGCGCGTCATCTATTCCGGTTACCCGGAAGCGAAGGAAACCTACGAAATGCCCCATCTCTTTGTCATGGACATCGACGGCGGCAACTCCACCAACCTGACCGAAGGCTTCGACCGGCCGGCTAACGGCGTGATCTGGGACAACAACAACCGACAGGTCTATTTCACTGCCCAGGATCGCGGTTACGTCAACGTCTTCAGAAGCGATCTCAACGGAAGGGTCACTCCGGTAACCTCTGGACAGCAGGTTGCAACGCTTGTGTCGGCCGACAAGGCTCGCAATGTCGGTGTTGGCCTTATCAGCAACTTCAGCGAGCCCGGCGACATCTACCGTTTTCCGCTGGCCCGGTCCGGGGAACCGACCCGGTTGACAGCGGTCAATGCCGATATGCTGGAGGGCAAGACGCTCGGTGAGCAGGAAGAAATCTGGTTCGAGGCGGAAGACGGAAGCATGGCACATGGCTGGATTGTCAGGCCGCCGAACTTCGATCCTACGATGAAATACCCGATGATTTTCGAGATTCATGGTGGCCCGTTTGCCATGTATCAGGGCCGCTTTAATCTGACCTATCAGATCTACGCGGCGAACGGATTCGTCGTTCTCTACACCAATCCGCGCGGCAGCACGGGTTACGGCGAGGCGTTTTCACAGGCGATCAGCCGCGCGTATCCAAGCGTCGATCACCTCGACCTGATGGCGGGTGTCGACGCGGCAATTGAGACCGGTTATGTCGACGAAAAGCGCCTGTATGTCGGTGGCTGCAGCGGCGGTGGCGTGCTTTCCAGCTGGATGATCGGTCATACCGATCGTTTCGCAGCGGCGGCTGTCCGTTGTCCGGTCGTCAACTGGCTGAGCATGATGGGTACCACCGATATTCCGTTCTTCACGCTGTCCTTCTTCCAGAAGCCGTTCTGGCAAGACCCGACCGACTGGTTGAAGCATTCATCAATCATGTATGTCGATAATGTCACCACTCCGACACTGGTCATGACGGGAGAGAAGGATCTGCGGACCCCGATGGCGCAGTCAGAAGAGTACTATGCGGCCCTGAAGGTGCAGGGAGTACCGGCGCAACTGATGCGCTTTAACGAGGAATATCACGGCACAAGCTCAAAGCCGTCCAACGCGATGCGCACGATGGCCTACATGATGGCCTGGTACAACCAGTGGACTGAGGACGGCGAAGTCACTGGCTCGGAGGAGTGAGGATACTGCAGTCGCCCGGAGGACCCTCGTTCTCCGGGCGGCTTCCCAATTTAGAGTGCAGACCGCCCCAAATGACATAACGATGGTGCGGGCGATTCCGCAGCCGGTAAACTCAACGTGATGCCCATCGGCTTCGTGAAGTGGTGCTCAAACGCATCTATTACTTTTTTAAATCCCATCTGCGCGCTGTGTTTGCGCGCCTACCTCAGCTGCAATGTCGTTGGGGACCAGCATAGTCAGTGCATAGTGAGCGATTTTCCACTCACCATCGACGAGTTCGACCACTCCGGTGCCCCGGCAATGACCTAACTTCTCGTTGAGAAGGACTTCATCAAACCATCGGGTATTGCCTTCACCTTCCCAGTTCCGCTCCTTTACTGAATACGTCCACCCATGACCGTCCTCAAACGCGGGCTTGGCATAGACCTTGAACTCTTCGATGGTCCAGCGTTCCGATTTGTCCGTGCCCAAAAACACAGCTTCAGGCGTGTACCGGTCAAAGTAGGTTTGGAAATTACCTTCATGGGCATCCTGATGAAGACCGTCAATCAGGGCATCGATGGCAGCTCGCTGGTCATCAGCCGAGCTTATGGCTGGCAGTAGTGCGAGCGAAACTGCTATGGCTTTAAGAGAATGAGCTGAGCTGAGTGCTTTACTGATTACTGCTAAGAGGGGAATATTGTGAATTCATCTATGGCAGCCTTATTTGTCAGATCTATGTTGATTACTGATCATAAGCCACAATGTGGTCGGTCATCAGCCCCACAATTTGATCATGGTACGACTCGGGTAGGTTGTGGCCCATTCCATCGATCAGGACAAACTTCGCCCCTGCAATTTGCTCGGCTGTATGCACTCCGTGTGCTGGTGGGATCAGAGGGTCCTCTGAGCCATGAAGCACAAGTGTGGGCGCTGTAATTGTCTGTACCTCTTGGGTTCGATCACCCGTTTTGAAGATGGCCATTAAATGGCGCTCCATTGATTCTGGGTGAAACCCGCGTGCGCGCATGAGCTCTTCTCGTGAGGCCTCCGCGTCACCACCAGCCAGATCTCTGAGGTTATCCTCAGCTGCCGAAGAGGGGGGCGGAAGGTGAGGTGCAAAGGTCGTCGACATCACCGATGTCAGCGTTTTTATGCGGTTGGGAAAATTGGCGGCAAGCACCTGCGCAATCATGCCTCCCATCGAGACACCCATGACATGCACCTGCTCGTGGCCCTCCGCATCGAGCACCGCAATGCTGTCGCTTGCCATATCGTCGAGCGTGTAAGGCGCGTCAACTGAGAATCCCAATTCGTATTTGAGTATTTGCCACCAGACGGTGGGGGTGCCCCAGTCCGTGAAGAGATCAGAGCCTCCCGTGTCACGGTTGTCGATGACAATGATCTCGAAGCCCTGAGACTCAACGTTCTGGATAAAGGCATCGCCCCAAGCTGACCCCGCCCCGCCGAGCCCCATGACGAGCAGTAACTTTGGGTTTGTATCGCTCTCATTGAAGACACGGTAGGTAATGGACGTACCTTGCGAGTCTGCTGATCGAACGGTGGCAGTATCGAGATAGTCTCGTGAGTAATCGGCCGCTGCATTAGCAACGGTGAAGACTGTTAAAAGGCCAAGTATCAGGTGTTTCATCACATTTACCTTTGCGGGTGTGGTCACATCATAGTGCGCTTGAGGTCCCATGTGTGACCGTAAACTGTCGGCACATTCGCCCAACCACCTCGAGTGGAGTAGATGTTGGGAGTCGAAACGGGTTGCCAAGGTAGCCAGTTTGAGTGATTTTATTCGGTCTGTTCATTGGCAAGAGCCCGCAGCCTGTGAGTCGTCAGTCTCAGCCTACCGATCACGACGGTCTTATCCACGCACTCATACTAGATCACGCTGGTATGGCTTCCTCCATGGAAGCACCAGAGGCAGCGGAAGGTACACTTCGATGCGGGACAACCCTTGGTCAATGAGTGGTTGTCGGAGCATGGGGGATTGAATGCCATTGCGGTGGGTGCGCTTACCAGCGAGGAGACGCGCCCTCGTGTTTTGCGAAGAGGCGATAATGTCGTCGTCACGTTGCTTTAAAGCCACTTAACCGTCTGGCGGACGAGGGCGCCGAGGACATGGTGTCTGTCCGCATTTGGACGAATGGAACGCGTATCATCAGCGCTCGATTACGCCAGTTACCATCGACTGAGCGCTTGGTGGCGCAACTGTCAGCGGGGGACGGACCAACTTCTATTCCTGAACTCTTGGTGGACTGGATAGAAAATATTATCGATGACATGGCGGAGACCATGGCCAAACTTGAAGAACACCTGACGAAGGCAGAATCTCTGCATCGATACGGAAGAGCCGGCACTCACTCGCCAGACGATTGTCTCTATCAGGAAGCGAGCATTGACGCTTCGCCGCTACATGGCACCTCAGCGAGAGGCGCTGACGCGATTGAGCACGGAAACGCCGACGTGGCTGGATGAATATTTCCGGGTCAGGCTCAGGGATATCACGGACAGGCTCATTCGATACATCGAGGATCTTGATGAAATTCGTGATCGCGCGATCTTGGCGCAGGAAGAGCTTGCGGCTCGCTTGGCCGATGAAATGAATCGTAAAACCTATGTCTTTACGATTGTCGCAGTGGTCTTCTTGCCTCTCGGTTTTTTGACCGGTTTGCTCGGGGTCAATGTGGGGGGCGTGCCCGGGCTCGACGAGCCGCAGGCGTTTAACTACCTCGTATTTTTATGTGGTGCCATCAGCGTGGGACTCTTGGGCTACTTCAAATGGCGCCGCTGGATGTGACAGGGCGCCCTGCTTCGACGCGGTATCGGCGCTATGAGGCGGTGAAGCCGCCGTCAACCACCAGTTCTGAGCCCAGCGGTCATAAAGGAGCTTTAATCGTCTGAAAAAAGGTACCAGCGTCACTTTGAATCGACAGCCGCGGCAGCAATTTGATCTGGGTCTGCAAGACCTAACAGCGCGCGCTCCGCGAGTCGAGCTGAGAACTGTTCGCCCTCCTCGGGCTCGAGCTGGGCGATGGCATTTTCTACCACCAGTGGCGTCTCCGCAAATCCGGGGTGAATCGAATTAACGCGAATCCCTGTCTCTCGTTCTGCTCAAACAAGGTCGAGCGCCATGGATTTGGTCATTGCGCGCACGCCACCTTTTGATGCCGAGTAAGCCACGACCTTAGACGACGAGACCATGCCGTAGATTGATGAGACGTTGACGATGGCGCCTCCACCGATGATACTTCGATCAATGGGGCGCAGACTTTGCACCCTAAGAATACACCGAGCAGGTTGATGTTGATGGTCCGCATGAAGCCTTCGGTGGTCTCGGTCTCCAGGTTGCCATTGACGGCGATACCTGCATTGTTCATCACGAAGTGAAGTCCCTGGCCCTGGCTTGCAATTAGCTCAACCACTGAGATCCATTCACTTTCATTAATCACATCAAGATGAACATAGGTGGCGCCAATCTCTTCTGCGACTGACTCCCCGAGTTCATCTTGGATATCGGAGATCCACACCGTGGCGCCGTCAGCAATCAAGCGTTTTGCTGTCGCGAGTCCGATACCTGATGCACCCCCGGAGATGAGTGCTGTTTTACCTTCAAAGCGACGTTCGGTCATGGTGTCCCTCTTTTTATCTTTGTTGTTCGTTTTCTTGGGGTGTGACGTACCAAAATAATGGCAGGGATTGGTTCGGGCCACAAAGGAAAACATGACCTATCGGGCAAACCATGATCCATGGCGAACATGTACGCTGTTTTACCCGCGTCTTTTCGATTGCACTGTGTGCCAGATTTCGACTTGTAGTATCGTTCTCTGAGATCGGAGCTTGGCTTGTTTAGCTCCGGAGCCTTCGGCCGCTGGTGAGAGTAGAGACAATGAATTTTGAGCAATTAGAGGCTTGGTCAATCGCTTTTGCGGATGCGGTATGGGGCCTTCCCATGGTGGCTTTGTTACTTGGGGGCGGGGCCTTCTTCCTGATCGTATCGAGGGCCATGCCGTATCGATATCTAGGCCATGCTTTTGCCGTCATGTCAGGGCGCTATGATACCCCCGATGAGGCGGGGGAGCTGTCGCACTTCCAGGCGCTCGCGGCCGCGCTCTCCAATACCATGGGTTTGGGCAATATTGCGGGCGTCGCACTCGCGATTGTTGCCGGCGGTCCGGGCGCCGTGTTCTGGATGTGGATGTCCGCTGTCGTTGGCATCGCAACAAAGTTCTTTACCTGCTCGCTTGGCGTTATGTACCGCGGGCTGGATAGTGCCGGCAATTTACAGGGCGGCCCCATGTACGTCATCCGCGAGGCCTTGCCGCGTGGCTTTTATCCGCTCGCGGTTCTATTTTCCGTTGCTGGCCTTATCGGCACACTGCCCATGTTTCAGGCCAATCAATTAACGGCATTGATTGGTCAGACGGTATTCGATGGCGCACCGCCGGCGTGGTCCGGCCTAGCGACAGGCCTCGTTCTCGCTGTGTTGGTCGGTACGGTTATTTTTGGGGGGCTGCCACGCGTTGCGATGGTGGCTGTTCGGTCATTGCCTGTAATGGTCATTGTGTACGTGACCATGACGCTCTACGTCGTTTTGACTCACCTTGGCGAAGTGCCATCGCTTTTGTGGCTCATTGTGTCTGAGGCGTTTAATCCTACGGCAGTAGGCGGTGGCTTCATCGGCATCATGCTCATTGGTGTGAGTCGCGGTGTTTTCTCGAACGAGGCGGGCGTTGGCACCGAGGTGATGGCACATGGCGCGGCTAAGACCAATGAGCCCATTCGCGAGGGTATGGTCGCCACTTTGGGCCCCATTTTCGATACCTTGCTGGTCTGTACGTGTACGGCGCTGGTCATTCTGCTCGCGGGCGAGTGGCAAGATCCGGGTGATCTGTCTGGTATTACGCTGACGGCAAACGCGGTACAACAAGAGATGGGGACGATCGGACTTTTAGCACTGGGGTTTGTTGCGCTCATTCTCAGTACCACGACAATGTTTACCGGTTGGTATTTTGGCGCCAAGTGTTTCGGGTTTCTGGCAGGCGCCGAGTGGCAGCCTTACTTCCGATGGTTTTTTATCGCTGCCGTTATCTTCGGTGCCAGCGTGAGTGTAGACGTCGTCTTTAATCTCATTTCCGGCAGCTATGGCCTCATGGCGCTGCCCACCATGGTCAGCACCATCATTTTGGCGCCGAAAGTGATGACTGCTGCGAGAGACTACTTTGCGCGACTGGGTGCCTAGCGTCCTCGCTTTTTCAAATAAGTAGGCGTAGCGTTGGCACAAATAAACGAGAATAAATCATGAGCGCTGACATCAATCTAAAAGGCACCGTGCTAAAGCCTGATACGGGTGTGCAAGATTTCGTTAAGTGGGTGGGGTATGCCCTCGTTGCCGTTGGTGTGACCTGGGGCCTCGTCATGCCAGTCTTATTCACCGGTAACCAAGCACCGTTTGCTTACGTGCTGGGCAGCGCTGGCGTGCTCACCTTCGTCGCATCGGGCGCCTTATTTCTCGCCCTGTCTAAAATCATCGAGCTTTTGCGGGAGATCCGCGATGCCAATCACACCATTGTCGATTGACTGAACAGTCTAATGACAGGGGGTTGAGCTCATTACGGTTTCTGTTCATAACGTGCATTGCACGCACCGTTAGTTTTTGAAAGGAGTAGTTTGAGGTACGTAAAACCTCAACGTCGCAAATATGTTCCGTATTTTTCTTGCCATTGTCGTTATCGCTGCCTCGGCCGCACTTTGGGTGCTCCATGGTGCAGCAAAAATTGGTGTGGGTTATTCCGCAAAACAATTGTGTTCCGGTGTCTTTGTAAGCCACCTACCGACCGACTTTGTGCTTGAAAAGGACATTGTCCCCAGACTGAAAACCGTTGCCGGCATGGATCGATTCGCCAAAGCCAAGGTGGGCAAGACGTCGGCAACCGTATCCATACTGACCGCAACAGCGACGGCAAGCTATCGCGATCGTTACGGTTGCACGCTTCACGCTGAAGAAAGCGCAAACCCCGAGGCACTTGAGCAGGAGCGAGTCGATCGTAGTGCCACGACCCAGACAGTTCAATCGAACAATCCCGTCGTCGAGTCGGCAATTGATGCGTTGTTTGAGGAGCTGCCGGGCGGCGGGAGAAACACCTTGGCCGTACTGATCATGCAAGGCGGAGAGATCGTGTCTGAGCGCTATGCCGCGCCGGTCGGTCCCCGGACCCGCCTTCAGGGCTGGTCAATGAACAAAAGTCTCATGGCCTCACTGGTGGGTATTCAGGTTGAGCGGGGTGCGATTGATCTTTCGATGCCAGTTAAAGAGCGACTCCTGGCATTGGGAACCGCAGAATCTGCGGTGTCTAGGGTGGACGATGCGCTTACCCTCGAGCACCTAATTACCATGGCGAGCGGGCTCGATTTCGATGAGCGCTATTTGCCGGGTGATGACGTTACTGAAATGCTTTATGGCGGCGTGCCCATGTGGCAGGTTCCGCTGGCACAGGGCCATCGAGTGGCTCCGGGGCAAGAGTTTGTGTATTCCAGCGGCGATACCAATGTGGTGTCGTATTTGTGGCAGGCCTCCCTGGAGGGAGAAGCCTACGCAGACTGGATTGATCGGGAGGTCAATCAGCGGTTGGGACTCGACAACCCGTTGCTCGAGCCCGATATCAGCGGTGTGCAGGTGGGTTCTAGTTTCGCCTACCTGACTGCTCGTGATTGGGCCAAGTACGGTCAGTGGTGGCTGGATGCTTGGCATGGGCGTGATGCAGTTTTATCGAGCGGCTGGCAGCAGCTTGCCGCAGCACCCAGTGCTACCGCGGATTTTTATGGCCTGAGCTTCTGGTTGAACACGCACTTTAGGGACTACCCCGGACTACCCGAAAATACGTTCCATGCCGGTGGCAATTCGGGCCAGTTTGTTATCGTGGCGCCCGAAGCCGAACTCGTTATTGTCAGGCTGGGTTTGACGCTCGATGAGTCAGCGGTTGCTTTGGCAGAGCCGCTTGCAGACATTTATGCCGAGCTCACCAAATCCGTACCCCTAGCGATTAACATCAACCAATAAGCGACCGGTCACTTTTCCTGCCAGCACGTCAGGCGCGACATCGTTGACATCGGATAATCCGATTTCAGTGACCATGGTTTCGAGTCGCTCCAGATCCATATCACGGGCTAATCGAGCCCAGGCAGCTAGGCGCGGGCCGCTCGGCGCCATGACACTGTCAACGCCACGCAAAATGACACCTCTCAGGATAAACGGCATGACGGTCGCCGGGAGCGCAGCGCTCTCGGCAAGGCCACAGGCGGTGACGACACCGCCGTAGCGTGTTTGTGCGCAGGCATTCGCCAGAGTGTTACCGCCGACGGCATCGACAACCCCCGCCCATTGTTCAGCTTGCAGTGGTTTGCCTGCTTCGGAGAGCGTGTTGCGATCAATAATGGATGTCGCGCCAAGATTCTTTAGGTAATCGGCGGCGTCGGGTTTACCAGTAGATGCAGCGACCGAGAACCCACGGGCGGCCAGCAGCGCAACCGCCACACTTCCCACGCCACCGCTGGCGCCGGTGACAAGGATATCGCCATGGTCAGGCGTGACCCCTTGTGCCTCGAGCGCATCTACACAAAGTGAAGCGGTGTAGCCGGCCGTTCCAATGGCCATTGCATGACGCGTACTTATATTTTGTGGCAGTTTCACCAGAAAACTCGCTGGCACGCGCGCGTACTGGGCCAGTCCGCCTGAGTGACCTTCGCCCATGCCCCAACCATTGACGACCACACGCTCACCCACCTGCCAGTCAGGGTCATCGCTCTCCTCAATGGTCCCTGCGAGATCGATTCCGGGTACTAGAGGGTATTTCCTGATGATCGGCGCAGTCGCGGTCACTGCCAACGCATCTTTGTAATTGATGGTGCTGTAATCCACCTTGACCAGCACGCCAGAGTCAGCGAGCGCGCCTTTATCGATTTGAGTGACAGCGACCTCGTGCTGGTCGTCCTTGGTGGCCAGTAATGCGTTGAACATGGGTATTACCTCGAGTTTGTCTGTTTCTTATCATTGAGAATGCGCAGTGCAGAGATTACGCGATATCGCTCCAAAAGAGATTACTTTTGAGCGATCAATGGGTTTGCTGCGTTGTGATTCCTCACTTCGCCACGGCTGGTGTTATGGTGAGAAAAAAAGGATAAGCACCATGTCAGTTCGCGTCATCAGAGAGCCTTTTCCCATCGTGTCTGTTGAGAAGTCGTCTTTCAAAGAGACCTACGGCGGCGCCGAAGATATCGTCATGGTGTTTTGTACGCTTATCCGCACTGCGAAGCCATCGGAGACCTGTCTTGTCACCATGCATCCGATCGGCGGTACTGGATGGTTGCCGGTGATGAGTCAGTTTGCACGCGCTGGTGTTCACGTTCTGGCCTGTGACAGCCGCTACCGCGGTGCAGATTACGCACTCAATATGGAAAAAGTGACCATGGACCTGGGCTCAGCCGTCCGTCATGCACGCGAGGTGCTCGGATACAAGCATGTGGTTCTCCTCGGTTGGAGTGGTGGAGGTTCGCTGTCAGCGTTTTATCAGGCTCAGGCTGAGCAGCCGACTGTGACATCGAGCCCCTGCGGTGGTGGCCCCGACCTGACCGCTGCGGGCCTACTGCCAGCCGATGCCGTGGTCATGATGGCAGCACATGTGTCTCGTCACGGCACTCTCACCGAGTGGATTGATCCGTCGATTACAGATGAAAATGACCCCGATAAACGAGACCCCGACCTCGACCTCTATTCAGGGCTGATACTGCCGCCCTATGAGCCGGATTTTTTGGTGCGTTACCGTGAAGCTCAGGTAGCGCGAAATCGCAAAATCACCACCTGGGTAAAACATAAACTTGCTGAATTCGGGGATTCGGGTCGAGAAAACGAGGAGTTCGCCTTTGTCACCCATGGCACCATGGCGGATCCGCGCTGGCTTGACCCGTCTGTCGACCCGAATGATCGGGTTCCCGGCACCTGTTATTTGGGTGACCCGAAAGTCGTCAATAACGGGCCGGTGGGCTTGGCGCGCTTTTGCACCCTGAGATCGTGGCTTTCGCAATGGAGTTTTGATGATGCCAATGCCTGCGGCCCAACCAGCTTGGCGAGAGTCAGCAAGCCGGTGTTGGTCGTTGGGAATACAGCCGATGATGCCTGCACTCCGAGCCATACGGATGCCTTGTTCGATGCCGTGACGCATGAACGCAAAGCCAAAGTTGAGATTAAGGGTGCTAATCATTACTACATGGGACAGCCAGAACTGGCGGCCGAGGCCACAGGCGCAGTTTTAGACTGGCTGCGGGATTACGACTTCCCAGTCTAGTGTCCGTCCATGGTGTCTTAGGCGTCGGCCGATAAGCTCGGTGGTACTCGATCTTCGGGGCGCGTTTTGAAGTCGCTGTCGGCCATCTTCAACATCATCGGATACGCCTCTTTCGGGTAAGCGAGGTGTGGCTTTTCCGGATCAAACCCCGGCTGTGCGACACTGCCGCCCTGTCCTGTGTAAGACGCCGGCTGCATGTACTGCTGAAGTTCCTCAGAAGAGATGCCTGCCAGCTCGACAACCTCGGGGTCGATCCACATTCCCTGATTATCCAGCGGATGCTCCACTTGGTCGCTGGTCGCGACTTCGAGCGTCAGGTTCTCGGGGCCGGCAAAGTAGATCGAATGGCACAAACCGTGATCGAGCGGCCCAAATACGGGTACGCCACGCGAGCGTATGCGGTCACGCATCGTCAGCAGCTCCTCCATGGTGTCAACGTTGAAGGCAATGTGTTGCATTGTGCCTGGTGCGGATGATCCGGCACCGGTGCCAGCGTGGGTCTGGCCCATGACGGTCTCTTTGTCCTCGTTTCCCGGGATGAAAACAAAGGAGAACGATGCATCGCCCATCTGTAGAAAGGCATGCCAGGCATTGGGTACACCATGCATCCAAAACAAGCCCTGCAGTGACATGCCCAGCACGTCTGAGAAAAATGCGATCTGCGATTTCATGTCGGCTGTTGAGATGGCGATATGGTGAACGGCGTTGGGTGTGGTCATAGTCCACTTTCCTCCATTTATTGATCTGAGTCTGCCTAGTGCAGAGGTGCTGATCAATAGGGCTGTTCTATAGACACCTTCCGGGAGTCATTTACTATGCCTAAAGAGCGATCGTTGGCGAACAATGACGGGCGCGAAAAAAAGAGCAATAAAAAAAGCAAAAATGAGAGCGAGGTTAGTATGGCGACGATCGAACACCTAAGCGCTGACGCGACCACCGATGCAATTGTCGAAGTGCTGGAGCGCGATGGCGCCGTCATCATCGACGGACTGATGGCATCGGATGAAGTGCAGCGTCTGAACGATGATTTAGCGCCATTTTTATCCAAAGAAGTTTACGGACGTGACGAGTTCACTGGCTATAAAACACAGCGTGTTGGCGCACTCGTTGCTCGCTCTCAGGCCTGCCAGAGCGTTGCGGTAAATCCACTGATGCTTGCTTCCGCACGCCAGTATTTGGCACCGTTTTGTGACGACATTCAGTTGCACTTCACGTCGGCTGTGGCCATAGCGCCAGGCGAGAGTGCTCAAATACTCCATCGCGACCGCGGCATATGGGGTGGTTATCTACCCCGCCGTGTAGAGCCCTTGTTTAGCACTATCTGGGCAATCACACCCTTTACAAAGGAAAATGGTGCGACCCAGGTCGTGCCAGGTTCACACCAGTGGGATAAGGACCGATTACCCGAGGCTCACGAGATTGCTTACGCCGAAATGGCGCCCGGGTCAGTGCTTTGTTACACCGGAACAGTGCTTCATGGCGGGGGTGCTAACGCGACGACCGACCAGGTGCGGACCGGTGTCTTTATGCACTACGCCCTCAGCTGGTTGCGCCAGGAAGAGAACCAATACCTCTCTTGCCCACCGAATCATGCAAGCAAGTTGAGCCCGGAGCTCCGAGCACTCATTGGCTACTCTAAGGGCGGCTATGTGCTTGGCTTCTACTCTGATCCAGATGATGACTCCGGCCGGCACGAGTCAGTCAGCCCGGAGAATATGTTCAGTCAACGGGCTGAACGATTTGGTGCCATCGAAGGCGCTGATCACGTTGTTTCTTCTTCCATGAAGTGAGGGAAGAGACAGGGTAGATATCGCGAGCCACAGCTTGGGGGAGGTTGAGGAATGATCAAGGTAGTCACGTTGTTATTTAAACGACCCGATCTATCGGCCGAGGAGTTTCGTGACTACTACGAGTCGCATCATCGCCTTCTAGGTGAGAAATACTTAAGTCCTCACGCACTGAAATACATTCGGCGTTATCCGATCCTGGCCGGGGATGGGGCCGAGACACCAGGCTTCGACGTCATGATGGAAGTCTGGTTCGACAACTATTACTCCATGGAAGCCGCCATGGCGGACATGAGTACCGAGGCCGCTCAACACGAACTTGCGGAGGATGAAGAGCAGTTGTTTGACCGTGAACGGACGCAAAGTTTCATTGTCGATGAGTGCGAATCGGACTTGGATGATGACGACCGAGACGAACTCGCCGACGGTTGACCACTAGATACGAAGCCGCCCCCGGCGGCTCGCAAACTCGAGCATTATCGTCCGCTAGCTTAAAACTGCATAAGCCAGCAAGGCCAGTAGTGTTCTTCTGTCGTCCGCGAGCGGGGACAGAAAGAACCGGCCTTAGATTTAATCTCGCTTGCTCAAAATTTCGGCGGCTGCCAGTGCACTGACGTTGAAAATCGCACGAGGTGTGGCCGAGTTCACCATGATATGTGCAGGGCGCTTGAGTCCTGACATGTAGGGCCCAATTAGCAGGCCATTGGCTTTTTGGCGCAACAGGCCCAGGGCGATATTGGCCGCGTCGAGCCCGGGGAAGACGAGTAAATTAGCTTTGCCTTGCAGCCGACTGTCATCGTAAATCGTTTGACGGTAAGCCGAGTCGAGCGCTGTCAGTGAATGCATTTCACCGTCAATTTCCACATCGGGAAGTCGCTCGCGCAAAATCTCACTCGCCTGACGCATTTTGCGTGCAGATGGCGCGTTTGAGGAGCCAAAGTTGGAGTGAGATAAGAGCGCCACTCTGGGGGTGATGCCAAACTGGCGAACCTGCTCAATACCCAGCAGTGTCTTGGAGACGATTTGATCGACAGTGGGATCCAAGTCGATAAAACAGTCGGTTAGGAAAAGCGGACCATCATCGAACAACAACGTCGTAAGGGTCGATGCGCGAACGTCTGAGCCTTGTATGCCAATGACCGAGCGGAGTGTTTGGAAGTGGTCGGTAAAACGACCCACCTTTCCACAGATCATGCCATCAGCATCGCCGTTACGCAGCGCCATGGCTGCGATAACGGTGCTATCCGTGCGCAAGAGTACGCTACTGCGCTCTACCGATACGCCGCTTCGGCCGGCTATCTGGTGATAGTCCTGTGAGTACTCTTCGTATTTGTCGTAGCTACGCGGATTGATGACATCAACGTCTTCACCCAAACGAATGCGTAAGCCGAGATCCTCGATGATCTCATTCAGCGCAGAAGGCCGTCCGACGAGAATGGGGCGAGCAATGGCTTCATCGACCACAGTTTGTACCGCGCGAATCACGGTTTCGTTTTCCGCATCCGAGTAAACTAACTTCAGTCCACTATTGGTGGCTGCGTTGATTACCGGCTGCATGAACATGCCTGACCGGTTGACGTGCTTGCTCAAGGTTCGGCGATACTCATCGAGATCTTCAATCGGCCGACTCGCGACGCCCGTTTTCATGGCTGCTTCGACAACGGCAACTGGTACTCGCTCAAAGAGACGAGGATCAAACGGTTTCGGAATGATGTACTCCGGACCAAATTTCAACGACTGACCATCGTAAGCCAAGGCAACTTCTTCTGATGCCTCCTGTTGTGCTAGGTCAACAAGCCCATAGGCACAGGCGATCTTCATTTCGTCGTTGATGGTTGTCGCACCACAGTCCAATGCACCTCGGAACAGAAAGGGGAAGCAGAGAACGTTATTTACCTGGTTGGGGAAGTCCGAACGACCGGTGCCAATAATCGCATCGGGGCGCGCCTCTCTCGCGAGATCCGGATGAATCTCTGGATTCGGGTTTGCCATGGCCAAAATAAGTGGGTTTGGCGCCATCTGCTTAACCATGTCTTGGGTCACACAGTCGCCGGTTGAGAGACCAAAGAAGATGTCCGCGCCTTCCATGGCTTCAGCGAGCGTTCGCTTATCCGTATCGCGCGCGTACCGCGCTTTGAATTCGTTCATGCCCTCAGTTCGGCCTTCATAGATGAGGCCCTTGCTGTCGCACATGAATACGTTTTCACGCTTGAGACCCAAACTCACAATCAGGTCTGCGCATGACATGCTCGCGGAGCCTGCACCGGAGATAACGAGTTTGACCTCTTCCATCTTTTTACCGGTCAGTTTCAGCCAGGAGATGACCGCCGCTGTGGATACCACGGCCGTACCGTGCTGGTCGTCATGAAATACAGGAATGTTCATTCGCTCGCGGAGCTGACGTTCAACGTAAAAACACTCAGGTGCTTTGATGTCTTCCAGCACGATGCCACCAAAGGTTGGTTCAAGCGCTGCGATGATATTGACGAGTTTTTCGGGGTCGCGTTCGTCGATCTCAAGGTCGAAGGTGTCGATATCCGAAAACTTCTTCATGAGGACGGCCTTGCCCTCCATAACAGGCTTTGATGCCAGTGCACCAATAGGGCCCAGGCCCAATACGGCCGTACCGTTGCTGATGACTGCAACGAGGTTGCCTCGGGCCGTGACTTTTGATGCGTTAAGAGGATCCTCGACAATGTATTCGCAGGCGTGCGCAACACCGGGCGAGTAGGCCATAGACAGGTCTGCCTGAGTTTCAAGTGGCGTCGTTGCTCTGATTTCCAGCTTCCCGGGCTTTCCCTCGATGTGATACTTGAGGGATTCCTCTTTGAACGTAGGCTTCTCCATTAGAGACTCCGATGTGTGAGTGAGTTGGTTCGCTCGTTGCGATTGCAAAGAGGAACAGTTGGCTACTTATTAATAGCACTAGGTGAATACGCTAAGTGAAACACGAAACGGGTGGTTTCACGGCGCATACCGGTCATTCTGTGACAAATTGCGCCTAAACGTACGAGTATCTTGAGAGCTTGGTTCCCTCAGAGCACCGTTTGCCCGCGTTTAGTCATAGAACACGTAGTCTCGGATCGCGTGCTGGCCTTAATTTATGTTTTGGGATTCCAGAAACAAAAAAGCCCCACCGTGAGGCGAGGCTTTGAGTCGGCACTGAGCCGGCGTTTTTTAGCTTACTTTGGTGGCATTCGGATACCGCCGTCCAATCGAATGACTTCTGCATTCATGTAGGGGTTGGTGATGCAATCGATGACCGAGAACGCGAGTTCCTCAGCGCTACCCAGACGCTTGGGGAAGAGCACTGATTTACCCAGGTGCGCTTTAAATGCGTCTGACTCGGGACCTTCTCCATAAATCGGCGTGTCAATTAGGCCAGGCGCCACCGTGTTCACGCGAACACCCACCGCGGCGAGATCCCTCGCGATAGGCAACGCCATGCCTACAACACCCGCTTTTGAGGCTGAGTAGGCACATTGCCCAATCTGTCCATCGAAGGCAGCGGCCGACGCAAGATTCACGATCGCGCCTCTGCCGCCGTCGTCATCCAGTGGCTCCTGCTTCGCCATTTGCGCCGCTGCGCGACTGAGCATGTTGAAGGTGCCAATCAGGTTGACCTTGATAACAAAGCTGAATTTATCGAGCGGGAAGGGCTCGCCATCGCGGCTGACGGTGCGGCCAGCGGCGCCCAAGCCTGCCGAATTCACACAGGCACGCAATGGGCCCAGTGCTGCCGCAGCGGCGACTGCTGCATCGGCGTCTTCGATGCTCGATACGTCGCACTTTACGAACGCGCCGCCAATCTCATCAGCAACCTGCTGACCGCGCTCCTCATTGAGGTCGGCAATAACGACCTTAGAGCCTAAGTCCGCTAGCTGTCGGGCGCAGGCCTCTCCAATCCCCGATGCACCTCCGGTGACGATTGAGGAGCTACCCTCTAAATTTACTCGCGGCATACCGCTTCTCCTTATTGTGTTAGATGAACTGTGAGCAGCGCTAAGCGTCCGGCAAGACGCCTAGAATTGCAATTACCTGTCTATGAAACGCGCAGATCTTACAGCTCAACCCGCGCCGAGGTACCCAAGCCGGGACCGTAAACCAACGCATTTAACCAAACGCGACCCACGCCTCGTGTTGATCCCCTGAAGTTGGGCTGACCCGAGAACAGAATAACCTGACCTTTCCCAACTCGCTCGCGTGTGACATAGGCAGAATTCGCGATGCGCGCCGCCGCTTCCGGCCAGAGTAAGCCACTCATACGGACGGAGACAGCTGTGCCTCGCGGGGCCGTCGACCAGTTTAGCGTCTGGGCCTCGGTCGCTTCGCTATCTGACTGTAATGCGCCCACCCGAACGACAGCCTGCTGCCTTCCTTTTGTCATGAGCGGTGGTTGCTCGCTGTAGAGGAGGGGTAGTGTTTCCGGGGTGCCAAAGGTCATCCAATGCAAACGATCGACCCGTCCGGCAACCATGGCACCTGATGGCATGAAACGCGACTGCCATGCATCGCGGCGCTTTAACTCATCGGCTGATAGCGCCTTGCTGCCCTGATCCCATGGGTAGGCCACGTTGGTATTAACGCGGTGGGCGGCCACCGCCGCCATGTCTAAAGCGTCATCTGTCGCCAGTATCTCGCGTTGCAGGGCTATGTCGTATTCCTGCGCCTCGGTCAGGCTATCGCCGACTGTTCGCACACCGCCAATACCGCCTTCTCGCGCCAGATTTGCCGCACTGTTGTCGTGAGCCACCAAGGTGCCGCCTTGCTTAACCCAGTCACGCAGTGCGCCGAGTTCAGCCCCGCTCATGGGTCGGTAGCCGTTGGGGATAACGATGGTGTTGTAGCGTCGCAGGTCGGCGCGGGATAGGTAGGAAGTATCGATCTGGCTGTGGCGGATGCCCAGGTGAGTGTCGATGGCCCACCAACTTGACCCCACGTCATAGCTACTAAAGCCAGCCTGACTCAGGATGGCAATTTGCGGACGCGTGAGTAACCGGAAGTGGGAGCCTCCCCAGTCGGGCAAGTCGCCAGCGCCATAACCCGAGCCAATCGAACTGACTGTTAGCTGCAATGCTCCGCTTCTGCGGTGATGAGGTCCGTCAGATTGTCGAGCTTCGGGTTGTCCATGGCGGTCACAAAGACCGAGCCTCGTGACAGCGATTTACCAGACAATTCTGTCGCTTTGTCGATGATTCGTACTTGCACGCCCGACTCCATAAGGCGGGCTGCGAATGCCACCGAGCGGTCATCGTCACCGCTCACGCTCCACGCGATGGCTTCGGCTGCCACGTCAATACTCGGTGCTGCGCTCTGCCAAGGCCGCAGGCCTTCCTTCAGGTACTCAGGGACAGTGACCGCCGGAAGCCCATACATCATGCTGAAGTTCCAGGCTGTGGTGTCGTACATGAGGGATGAGCCGTCACGGAGCGTGCGCTGCCGCTCCTCAACGAGAACGGATTTTCTGACCTCCGCATCAAATTCGAGAATCGCCGCAACCAGGGGCGCGTCAGGCTGACGATTGGGGATGATGAGACTGCCCTCGGGAATGGTGAATCCGCGTTCTTCACTGCCAAGCTGCGTTGTCGCACGCGCTACTTTCAGAGGAGCATCATTGGTGAACATTTCGATGCCTTGGGCGTCGAGGCGCTCGACCAATGCAGCCATTCGGCCGTGATTGTCGTTAGCCAGAATCACATAGCTTTTATCCGCGAATTTACTTTTAGCGGAGACGTTGTATTTGCGGCCATCCCAGTAGTCGCGATACATCGCTTGGGAGTGCGTGGCCAGTGATTCGAGATTGGCCATGGTGCTGACAAATTGATGGTGCACAGACTCCATGTAGGTCTGTACGGTTCCCTCCGGACGTCTAACGCCGTCTTCGGCCATCCGCGATTGCTCGTAGAGGATGTGCATGCTGCCGCGGTATTCGGAGTAGTTCGAGTAGCCGGGGTACCAATTTTCGAACCACTCACCCGTGAAGTAGCGCCATGACCGTTCGTCAAACGCAGCGCCTTGTTCCTCGGAGAAGGTGACTGCCCATTTTTGCAGGTCGGTATCAATGTTCGTGTTGAGCGGCTGACGGGGTGGACCCATGAGGAAAGTGCTCTGCGATCCCATCTCATGTCCGTCAATCATGATCTGTGGACGCCAGGTATTGATTAGCGCCACGCGTCCACGCGTTTCTGGCTGCGTCAGTAAAAAGAAGTCTCGATTGAGATCGAAGAAGTAGTGGTTGGTCCGACCAAACGGCCAATCACCGGTGTGTAGCAATGACTGGTCATCGACATTGGGTGCCGTGCCTCGATATTGCTCGAGTGATTTGGCAAATCGGGCGCGACCATCGGGGTTCATCATCGGATCGATGACCACAACCATGTTATCGAGCATCGCCTCAACCTGATCATCTGTACTTGCGATGAGGTGATAAATGCTCGCCATCGCAGCATCAGCACCGGAGGTCTCATTACCGTGGATGGAATAGGCCATCCACGCAACGGCAGGGAGTCTCTCAATGATGTCATTGGCTGCTTTGTCGTTGATCGCACGTGCGTCGGAAAGTCGCGTGATGTCCGCTTCGATCGCCTCTAATCGCGATAGGTTTTTCGGCGAGGAGATAAAGACGGCGAAAAGCGGTCTTCCTTCGTGTGTCTTACCGTATTCAATGACCTTGAGCCGATCGGACTCGTCTGTCCATTGCTCGATAGCTGTGCTGATCTGGGTGGGGGTAGCGACCCGTTGACCAGCCTCGAAGCCCAAAAAGACCGAGGGCTTTGAGACGCTATTGGTATAGGTGCCTTCCAAAAGGGTGCCGCTGTAAACCAGATCGGGGTCGCTGGTGGGCTTCATTAATAGGCCTGCGACAGCGCTCTGTGCTGTGAAGGCCGTAACCGCGATCAAAACCAACTTTCTCACGAATGACATAGTGTGTTCCCTAATCAAAAACGTGCTCGCTGCGCTCACCTTTGCTCGGCTCCGTGAACTCGGCAAAGTAAATCTCTGAGCACTATTTATTCTGCCTATTCTGCGATAAACCAAGACTGCTTTATCATGCCGTGCAGAAGGTGCACTGCAAACAGGAAATGTGTAATGCGTTTGACGGACTGTCACAACTTCGCCGATTTTCGGCGCTTGGCCAGCAAGCGCCTACCCGGCCCCATTTTTCACTATATCGACGGTGCCGCCGACGACGAGGTGACTTATCGGCGCAACACCGAGGCCTACGAGCAGGTAGACCTCGTGCCGAATGTGCTGAATGGCGTCGACAACGTCGACATGTCAGTCGAGGTGATGGGTCAGAAGTTGGCAATGCCCCTCTACTGTGCGCCGACCGCGTTGCAGCGATTGTTTCACCATGAGGGGGAGCGAGCGGTTGCTAAGGCGGCCACGAAGTTTGGCACCATGTTTGGCGTCTCATCCCTGGCGACGGTCGCGGTTGAGGAAATTGCCGAGCTCGCGCCGGGACCCAAAATGTTCCAGTTCTACTTCCATAAAGATCGAGGTTTGAACGATGCGTTGCTCGAGCGAGCACGCGCGGCGAACTTCAACGTCATGGCGCTAACGGTGGATACCATCACGGGTGGTAATCGGGAGCGCGACCTTAGAACCGGATTCACATCGCCGCCTCGGCTAAATCTTCAATCGGCATGGAGTTTCGCGACACACCCCGCTTGGGCTTGGAATTTCTTTACCAAAGAAAAGTTCGATATGCCGCATCTCTCGAGTCACGTAGAGCAGGGCACTAACGTGGCAGTTTCGGTGGGCGAGTATTTTTCCAGCATGTTAGATCCAACGATGTCCTGGAAGGATGCCGAGAAGCTCTGCTCACAATGGAATGGACAATTCGCCCTGAAGGGCATCATGTCCGTTGAAGATGCCAAGCGTGCTGTGGACATCGGTTGCACCGGGATCATGGTGTCGAATCACGGCGGGCGACAGCTGGATGGTTCGCGCGCACCCTTCGATCAATTAGCCGAAATTTGTGACGCGGTGGGCGATCAAATTGACGTCGTTTGTGAGGGCGGTATTCAGCGAGGAACGCATGTCCTTAAGGCCTTATCGGTTGGCGCGAAGGCGGTTTCTGGCGGTCGCCTGTATCTTTATGCGCTGGCTGCAGCGGGACAGCTCGGAGTGGAGCGTGCACTGGGGAACCTGAAGGCTGAGATAGAGCGTGACATGCGCTTGATGGGTGTAAGTCGTGTCAGCGAGCTGAGTCGCGACAACTTACGCTATCGATGAGCCTTCCCGCTATAACTAAACTTGGAAGTGGCAGATGAGCGTTTTTGATTTTAATCAGCGCGCATGGGACCGGCTGGTCGAGTCGGGCAATCGCTGGACGGTCCCTGTCAGTAGTGAAGCTATTGCTAAAGCGAGAGACGGCGACTGGCAGTTGGTGCTTACGCCATCACTTCCGGTGCCGGCGTCATGGTTTCCATCACTGACAGGTTGCCGCGTCCTTTGCCTCGCATCAGGCGGGGGCCAGCAGGGTCCTACCCTATCCGCAGCCGGCGCCAACGTGACTGTTTTTGATGCCTCCGAGAAGCAGTTGTTACAGGATCGGATGGTGGCTGATCGCGATGGCCTTGCGCTTGAGACTGTTCAGGGCGACATGGCCGATTTGTCGTGTTTTGAAGACGGCGCCTTCGATTTTATTTTTCATCCATGCTCTAACTGCTTTGCCGAGGATATCAAGCCTGTTTGGCGCGAGGCCTACCGTGTGTTGCGTCCAGGTGGATCTATCGTCAGTGGTTTCGTGCAGCCGATTCACGGACTGTTTGATCCCGATCTTGAGAAGCAGGGTAGGTTTCAGTTGAAGTTTTCCATGCCTCACTCTGACTTGAAGCTCAGCGATGAAGAGCGCGAGAACTGGTTCGGATCGGATGCCCCCGTCGAGTTTGTGCATTCGCTGGAAGATCAACTGGGTGGTCAGCTCGATGCTGGGTTTTTGATTGCTGGTTTGTACGAGGATGACTGGGGCGGCAGTGAGCCCATCGATCAGTTCATCAAAAGTTTCGTTGCTGTTAGAGCGATTAAGCCGACCACTTAAGCACCTGACCGAGCACCTACTGAGCACACCCTGACTTGGCACCTGAAAATCGATCGGTCGCCGCGACTAATGCACTGGCATTGGCCGGATCGAAGGCTGAGTGACCCGCGTTCGCAATCATGTGGAAGTTCGCTTCGGGCCAGGCTCGATGCAGTTCCCAGGCCGTTGTGGGTGGGCAAACAACGTCGTAACGGCCCTGAACGATCTCGGTAGGTATGTGACGAATGGCGTCGATGTTCTCGAGTAACTGATTGGGCGAATCGAAAAACCCACCATTCACAAAGTAATGACACTCGATGCGCGCCATTGCCAGTGCAGCTTCAGGCTCGTCTAATTTTTCCATGAAATCGGCGTTCTGATGTAGGAAGCTGGTAGATGCTTCCCAGACTGACCAGGCACGGGCTGCAGCGAGGCGTACGGTTTCGTCGTCACTAATCAGGCGTTTGTGAAAGGCGCTGACGAGATCCGATCGCTCATCTTCCGGAATCGGCGCCAGATAGTTTTGCCAGGTGTCCGGATACAGCGAGCTGGCACCTTCTTGGTAGAACCAGCGTATTTCTTCCGGGCGGAGCAGGAATATGCCTCGGAGTATTAGCTCGGTGACGCGCTCGGGGTGTTTTTGCGCGTAGGCAAGACTGAGCGTGCTGCCCCACGATCCACCGAAAACCAGCCATTGACGGATGCCAAGCTCCTCGCGCAGCTGTTCCATGTCCGCAATGAGATGCCAGGTTGTGTTGGCTTCTAATGAGGCGTGGGGGGTTGAATGACCGCAGCCTCGCTGGTCAAAGAGAACAATGCGATAGCGCTCAGGATCAAAGAACTGCCTTGCTGCGGGAGAGGATCCTCCGCCCGGACCGCCGTGTACAAAGACACAGGGCTTACCCTCAGGATTTCCGCTCTCTTCAAAGTAGATTGAATGACCATCACCCACCGATAGATATCCGGTTCGATAGGGCTCTAAGGGCGAATAGAGGCTTGGCATCAGTGAATTCTCCGTGACTGAAGCGTGCAGTGTACTGTTCTTGTGGGGTTTGATGCGATGAACCTGTGACGCATTTGAATGGATTTCTTTGATTTCTGGGGGTGGCTGGGAGTATCTTGATTCGCCTCGTTGGGCGCGCGAGAGGGCCTAGTTCAGGTCGCCCATAAAGCGTTCACGTTACTCACAAAAAAGGAAAGAACATGAAGCGTATCGATCTTTGGAAGCTGCTGCTGGTGCTTCCTCTGACATTCACACTCTCTACACCTGTTTTTGCCGAGGATGCGCCTGCGGCGCCTGAGGCCAAAGAGACCGCACCTGTAGCCGAAGAGGCCCCGGATTCCTCTGAGGATGGTGATTCGAAGGAAAAAGAAGAAAAACCTAAAACCATCGCTGATCTGACAGAAGATACCGATCGGTTCGACGGTCTCTTCACGCTGTTCAGGGACCCGAAGACAGGTGCGACCAAAATGCTGATCGCAGGCGATCAGATCAACAAGGAATTTATCTATTTCAAGCACACCATGAATGGTGTGGTTGATGCCGGTGCGTTCACAGGATCGTATGGTGACCAGTTTATCTTCACCATTGAGCGTCGGTTCGACAAAGTCGAGTTTGTACGCCAGAACACGGCTTACTATTTCGACCCTGACAACGCGATTTCCCGAGCGTCTGACAAGAATATTTCCCGAGCGGTACTCGCGGTTTTGCCCGTTGCGGCTGAAGACGAGGAGTCGGGCGATATTCTGATTGATGCAGACTCCCTATTTCTCTCTGAAACTTTCGCCAACGTGGTTCGCGGACGGGGCGGTGACGACGATGGTGATCGATTCCGTGTAGGTAAGATGGACTCTGATAAGAGCCAGATCCTTGCGCTGAAAAATTATCCCGAAAATACGGCTGTGGAAGTCGAGTACGTCTTCAATAATCCCAAGCCGAAGAACGGTGGCAGCGATGCAGTGACTGATGCACGTAATGTGTCGATCACGGTGCTGCATACCTTGATTGCGGTTCCCGAAAACGATTACCAGCCAAGATTTGCCGATGCACGACTCGGGTCGTTTAATGTGCAGGTGACTGACCTTACCTCGACTGATTCAGCGCCTTATCGCGATCTGCTGGAGCGTTGGCACCTGGTCAAGAAAGACCCATCAGCGCAGATTTCCGATCCCGTTGAGCCCATCACCTGGTGGATCGAAAATACAACGCCCGTAGAGTGGCGCGAGCTGATCCGCGACGCGGCACTTGAGTGGAACAAAGCATTCGAACATGCCGGCTTCAGCAACGCCATGGCGGTCAAAGTCCAGCCTGACGATGCAGATTGGGATGCGGGTGATATTCGTTACAACGTGCTTCGCTGGACGTCGTCGCCTCGACCGCCGTTTGGTGGTTACGGTCCAAGTTTTTCCAACCCACGCACCGGCCAGCTGATCGGCGCAGATATCATGCTCGAGTACTCCTTCTTGAACCGCTCCAAATTGACGCGTGAGCTTATTCAGGGGGAGGCCGCAGAGCCCATGATGATTGATGGCCACGATGCGCGGCTGTGCTCGGTGGGTCGAACGATCGCCGAAGGCGGTTTGATGGCAGAGATTGCACTTCAGATGACGGGCGGCGACGCTCCGATTGAGGAGCAGCTCAAGCGCGATCGTCTTTACTACCTGATCCTTCACGAGCTGGGTCATACCCTTGGTATGAACCACAACATGAAGGCGACGCAGTTGCTGTCACCCGAGGAGCTCGAGGACCCAGCGGTACTTGAGTCGGGCATCATTTCGGGCTCGGTGATGGACTATCCCGCCGTAAACTACGCGCCAAATCGTGAAGATCAAACACTGTTTTACACGATTGCCCCCGGTCCGTACGACGACTGGTACATCGAGTATGCCTATTCACCCGGTTTGGATGATGCGGACGCTGAAACGGCAAGACTCGAGGCTATCGCTGCGCGCTCCTCAGAGCCTGCACTGGCATTCGGTAACGATGCGGATGATATGCGTCGCCCTGGAACCGGTATTGATCCTCGGGTCAACATTTACGACAACAGCTCGGACTCCATTGCCTATGCATCGAATCAGATGCAGATCATGCATGACGCGCTGAATAAGACGGCTGATTGGACACCTGATGAGGGTGACTCCTACGAAGATGTTGTCGATGGCGTTGCCTTATTGGTTCGTTTCTGGGGTCTCAACGCGGGCGTCATTTCGCGTTGGGTTGGCGGCGTCTATGTCGACCGAGCGGTCGTTGGTCAAGAAGGTGCGACGGAGCCCTTTATTCCAGTTGAGCGCGACCGGCAGAAAGCAGGCCATGGAAACGCTGACTGAGCAATTGTTCGGTCCTGATGCGTTTGACGTTGATGGCGGGCTATGGCGTCAGGCAGCGCCTGAGCGACGTGGGTTTGAGCATGGCGGGACAACCGAGGATCCTAAAGTTCACCGCGCTGTTTTATCGGCCCAGCAACGAGTCCTTGATCACTTGCTCCATCCAACGGTGCTTAAGCGAATCACCGATACCGAACTTTACGGAAATGAGTATCCGCTGGTTGAAGTCTTCGAAGATCTGACGGATGCGGTATTCGAGGCGGATGCAAAAGGCAGCGTTAACAGCTTCCGGCGCAATCTGCAGGCAGAGTACGTCGACCGGCTGGCCATGATGGCGAGCGAAAAGGGTGCGGCTAAGTATCACAGCACAGCGCAAGCACTCGCCGTTCTGACACTGTCAGAACTCCGCGATCAGTTAGCGAGTAAGCGCCGAGGAGATCGCGTCTCTCAAGCGCATGCCAAGTTACTGGTCATGAATATCGATCGCGCCCTGGACGATGACTAGGTCTGGGACAGCTACTCTGATGAAATGTAAAAGGGGCTATATATAGCCCCTTTTTTATCGTCACCAGCGTCCTATTTACCATGATCACAAAATTAGCGGTTCGCTTTCGTTGTTATGTCTCATGCGTTCGGTA
Organism: Halieaceae bacterium; assembly: GCA_038143085.1. GTDB lineage: Bacteria > Pseudomonadota > Gammaproteobacteria > Pseudomonadales > Halieaceae > Luminiphilus. The sequence goes on along the minus strand of JAYQLG010000002.1, from coordinate 158,462 downwards.
TGATCACGAATCTTGAATCGATTGACCGCAGTAGGAACTCATCCAGTGTCAAATCCCATTAATGATCTCATCAGAAAGAAAGGCTGGTGCGTGGCCGATGGCGCCACGGGCTCCAATTTTTTTGGTCGCGGCTTAGAGGCCGGATACCCGCCCGAACTGTGGTGCGTTGAGCGTCCTGATGAAGTGCTTTGGTTACATGGCGAATTCTTGAAAGCGGGCGCGGACCTTATTTTGACCAACAGTTTTGGTGCGAATGCCCCGAGGCTCAAGTTACATAAAAGCCAGGATCGCGTTCACGAGATCAACAAGGCGGCTGCAGAACTTGCGCGAGAAGCTGTACGCCGATTTGCGGACTCGTCGGGTCATGAGGGGATTGTTGCTGGCTCGATGGGACCTACGGGTGAGCTCTTCGAGCCTATGGGCGACCTTACCTATGAGCAGGCAGTCAGCTGCTTTAGTGATCAGGCTCATGCCTTAGCCGAGGGCGGAGTTGACCTTCTCTGGATTGAGACCATGTCTGCAAAGGAAGAGGTTGCGGCGGCTGCTGAAGCAGCAAAGACCACCGGTTTACCTGTTGCTGCAACACTCACATTTGATACGGCGCGGCGTTCCATGATGGGTGTGACTCCCACGGAGTATGCAGCGTTCGCCTGTGATATAGGCTTGGATCTGATGGGGTCGAATTGCGGCATTGGTCCTGCAGAGCTCATGGACTCAACAGTCGAGCTGGTGAGAGCGGAGACTGGTCTGCCGATCATTGCGAAGGGAAACTGCGGGATTCCTCAGTACATCGACGGTGAAATTCATTTTCATGGCAGCCCTGAACTGATGGCTCAGTACGCACTGTATGCTCGTGACGCAGGTGCAACTGTTATTGGTGGGTGTTGTGGCACAACCCCTGAGCACCTCGCTGCCATGGTCGATGCACTGAATTCGACACCACCGCGACCACTGGATTCCAAGTCCATGTCAGAAGTGCTGGGTCCTGCCTGGCCGGATCTACCTGCAGCTGGTGCGCCGTCGGGCGGGCGTCGAGGTCGTAGGCGCGCGGCCTAATTGCACAAGTAAACTGACAGAGTGCTCGAAAGCGGTTGACAGCGAGGCGGCCTGAGGGTTGAGCGACAAGCCCCTGTGTTAATCGAGCGTGGACTCAAATCGGTTGGCCTCGCGATTTTTCCGAACCTGTCCCGCTTCAAAGACTTGACCACTCATGGCGATGTAGACGCCGGGCGCTGCGGTTTGAAGGGCGCCAACCGCCATTCCAATATTAAAGACAGCATCAGTCGTTCGAAAACGCGCGGGGGTCAGTGCACCTGTTAGCACCACCGTTTTATTTTCAATACCACGCAACGCCGCTGCGGTCTCAGGCATCGTATCGGTGCCATGGGTGACGATGAAGTGACAGTGCTCGCTCGCCTCAATGTGAGCGCGGATAGTTGCTCGATCTTCATTTGTGATGTCCAAGCTATCTTTCTTCATGATGGCTGTGACCTCGTAGCTGAAATCAACCAGTGCGTCGGTCAGCATTGCCTTGACCTGTGAGTCGCCAACCTCGAACTGGCTGAGAGCATCAAAGTAGATTTTGTCGATGGTGCCGCCGGTCGTGATGAATTGGATGTGCATGGATGTAGGGTCGTTTTTCCGAATTAAGGCAGAACATAATAAAGCTAAGCCAGCACGGAATTTGCGCTAAAAATTACCCTTTTAAACAGTTTTAGCCCGAAAAATCGCATACCAGAGAGGTATTTTTCCCCTTTGAGTGTCAGTTTTTTGACCAATTATTGGCGTAGTGGCTCTCTTTCCTTTACATTTCGAGCAGGGTTCTGACCCTTTTAATACTTATAAAAACGTCATTCAGGAGCACACTGATATGTTTACGTCACGATACGCGGGTAAGCGTAGGCTTCTCTCGTTGGCCACAGCCGTTGCGCTTGTGTCCCCCGGAGTTACCTTGGCCCAAGACGAAGCTGACGAATCGGCGACTGACGAACTCGAAGAGATCGTCGTTACCGGTACGCGACTTCAAAAAACAAGCTTCGAGCAGACAACACCGAATATCGTTGTTGATGCGGAGTACATCGCTCAGGGTGGTTTTGTAAACACCGCTGATGCCATTAACTCACTGCCACTCGTTACACCATCGGGCACCAGCTTGGCTGAGTCGAGCGGCAGTAACGTAGGTCAAACCTTCGCAGACCTTTATGGTCTTGGAAGCCAACGTACGCTGACGCTGATCAATGGTCGTCGTTCGGTATCTGGTAATGCGCCAACAGCATTTGGTGCATCAGCGGGTTCACAGGTTGACTTGAATACACTCCCTACAGCGTTGATCGAGCGTATCGACGTGATTTCTGCGAACGGTGCACCGATCTACGGTTCAGACGCGATCGCAGGAACTATCAACGTGGTAATGAAGAAGGATTTCGAGGGCTTCGAGATCGATGTTTCATCGGGTGTTGCTGATGGTGAGAACGATGCCTGGGAGCACCGTGTCGGCGTAACAGCAGGGGCAAACTTTGCTGATGGCCGCGGTAATATTGCGGTTGGTTACGAATACAACAAGACCGATGCTGTTCTAGCCAACGATCGTGAGTATCTACGAAACTATTACTACGATTTCGAAAACCCTGATTATGATGCAAACGATCCTTCGACAGGCACTGAGCGTTTTTACGCCGCAGGTCGTTCGATTCCGATCGTAACGCGCACAGGTATTCCAAGCCCTGCCGCAGGTGCACTGGGTGGTACACCGCTTTACGCGTTTGGCTTGAACGTAATTCGCGATGCCAACGGTAACCCTGTTCAGTTTGGCCCGGACGGTCGACTGACGGCGATGAATATTGGTGAGCCCACAGGCAATATCATCAACTTCGTTGGTGGCGACGGCCTCTTGCTTCAGGACTACGACTCAATCCGAGCGCCTATCGAGCGTCACATGGTAAACATGTTCGCGAACTATGAGATCTCGGATAATCTGCGTGCCAATGCTGAATTGAACTTCTACAACGGTAAGTCTGCTGACCCTAATCGTCAGCCCTTCTACCAGAGTGGTCTATTCGGTGGCGACTCAGCCACGCTCATCTTGCCAATGGATTATCCATTCCTCCATCCCGACGACCGTCAGGTGCTGCTCGATAACCTGGGCCCCGATGCTACATCGTTCGGCTTCCATAAGGCGATGGACGATCTCTCCCAGAGCGGCCGTACGGATGGTACGACTGACATGCTTCGTTTGGTGCTCGGTCTTGAAGGCGACTTTGAGTTTGCCGGTCGTGACGTTCGCTGGGATGTGTCTTGGAACCGTGGCGAGAGCCGCAGCAAGACCAACAACACGCAGTTGGTTGAAGAGAACTACCGTGAGGCACTCGATCTGACGGTCGACGGCAACGGCGACATCGTGTGTGCGAGTGGCAACTCCGAGTGTGTTCCTTTGAACATCTTTGGCTACGTTACAGATCCAGCGGTAATCGACTACGTCACACTGCAAGGCTACGAGAATTCGAAGCTTACGCAGCGGGTCATCACAGCTAACATGGCGACTGATCTGACTGAGCTGCCTGGTGGTGATTGGCAGATGGCGGTTGGTTACGAGATGCGAGAAGAAAATGGGGATTATCAGCCCGATTATTTCCTTGCGAACGGCCTAGGCCGTACAGCTGCACTGGAGGCCTTAAACGGTGGTTTCGATACTGAAGAATTCTACATCGAGACACGATTGCCTCTCTTGGCGGAGGACTTCTTGCCAATCGTTTCAGCGTTTGACGTAGAGGGGGCCTTCCGTACGGTTGATCACTCCTCGGCAGGTACCGGTGAAGTTTATAACATCGGTCTCCGACTTGCTTTGGATGTGCCACGTTTCGGTAACATCACATTCCGTGCAAACGACACCGAGTCGGTGCGTTCACCTGCAATCGCGGAAGCGTTTTTGCCACGGGCAGAAACGTTTGCATTTGCAAATGACCCCTGTGACTTCCGTTACGTGGATGAGGGTGAAACAGCGGGCGGCCGTGCTGCACTTTGTGCTCAGGAAGCTGCCGCTTTGGGATACGATTATGATCCCACAAGTTTCCAATCAACTATTGTTAACGCATCTCAACAGGGCTTCACGGGCGGAAACCCCGACCTGATCAATGAGACCTCTCAGTCAGAGTCAATTGGCGTGGTAGTAACTCCAGACTTCGTTGAGGGCTTGACGTTCTCGGTTGATTTCATCGATGTTTATCTTGATGACGCAATTGAGAGTCTGGGTCTTACAACGATCATGGCTGGCTGTTACGACGGCGGTAATTTGAACGCTCCGGCGTGTGGTCAGTTCACACGTGATCCAGCAACGTTCCAGATCAATGGATTCCAGACAGGTTTTGTTAATGCCGGTTACCGAATCTTGAAGGGCTACCAGTCTGAGCTTGATTGGAGCTTTGATTTTGCGGATACCATTCCCGGTCAGTTCCGTCTTCGTGCGAACTTCTTCGATCTGAATGACAGCCGTGTATCTGTGACGGGTGATGACGCGGGTGATACCAAAGGTTTGATTGGTAACTCATCACTGCGCGGTAATGTGAACCTGATGTATATGCTCGATGACTGGACGTTCAACTGGCGTACCATGTACTTGAGCGGTGCTAAGAAGAGCAACACTGCGCCTCCACGTACCTACGATATTCCAGAAATCGATGAGTATTACATGCACACGCTGTTCGCTCGTTACTCGATGAACGACAAAGTGGATATCTCGGTTGCGGTTCGGAATGTCACCGATGAGGACGTCCCTTACGGCATGAACTCTTTTGCTGCGATCGGTGCTTATGACATCATAGGTCGATACATAACAGGCTCTTTCCAATACCGCTTCTAAGCGATACGGAACAGTCTAGAGAACGGGAGCTTCGGCTCCCGTTTTTTTTACCTACCAGTTAAGTCGCGGCGTTATCTCGACTGAAGAACCCGGACGGAAAACTGTCAAAATGGATTAGAGCCTAGCTAGCATACGAGCTGTCTCATCCCACAACTGTTCAGCAATGTCCGATGCCACGGCCCACTGTCTGACCCCAGTAAAGTCGTTGCTGTCGTCCGGCACTAGGCGGGAGATATTGCAGTCCTCACAGTAGAGGCCACCCATACCGTTAAGGCGCATCGCGGTGGCAGCCCACAGTGACGTGGCACAGCCTTGCGAAGGCGACTTGAAAAGCTTTGCTGCCACGGCGGATGGGTTCCCATCGGCGTCTGTCCATCCAAACTCGGCCATTTCTGCGTTGCCCAAATGGCGTTGTAGCGGGGTGAAGATGCCCCCTGGGTGGACCGCAAAGCTGCGTAAGCCGTTACCTTGTTCTCGGCGGTCAAGCTCGACGGCCATCAATGATTGGGCCGATTTTGCCTGACCGTAGGCCTGCCACTTATCGTAGGGGCGCTCGTCATAGTTCATGTCTGAGAAGTCGACGGCGCCCATGCGATGAGCGATGGACGACAGGGTGATCAGACGTGCACCATTGGCTGCGCGCAAGGGATTTATGATCTGTTGCAACAGAGCAAAATGACCCACGTGATTGACGCCTAACTGCCACTCCAGGCCCTGCTGTGTGCGACCCAGTGGGCACGCCATGACACCTGCATTGAAGATGGCGAGATCGATGACGGGGTAAGCACTCGATAAATCCTCTCCATACCGGGCCACCGTTGGTAAGTCCGAGAGGTCCATGAAACCAATATGTTCAGCCGGGATGATCCCATCTAGCGTCTTTATTGCACGATCAACGTCGCGTGAGGGAACGAGAACGGTTGCGCCTGCGTTGGTCAAAGCGCGAACAGTTTCGATGCCGATACCAGAATAGCCACCCGTGACAACGGCAGTTTTACCCGAGAGGTCGATGTTCTCCATGACTTCAGTTGCCTCAGGCTTTCGGCCAATGCCGGTATCGATTGGAGTTTGCTGGGTGGAGATGCTCATGGACGGTATTTCCAGTATCGAGTGATCTGTTAGTGTGGCGTGGTCACTAGCAGATGGCTACTACGATACATAGGAATAAAAACAATGGCCTTAGAAACGATATTCAGCTTATGCAGCGGGCTCGCTATGGTGGGCTGGTTGGGGCTCGTATTTTTGCCCAAGTCGCCCGTCGCTCGAGAGCTATTGCCGAGCGTCATCATTCCGGTTCTTTTGGGCGTAACCTACGCCTATCTGATGTTTTCTTTCCGGGGAGTGGCTCCAGCAGAGGGCGGCTTTGGCACGCTAGCGGAGGTCAAGGCACTCTTCAGTGTTGATGCTCTCTTGCTTGCAGGATGGATTCACTATTTGGCGTTCGATCTCTTCATTGGCGCATGGATCGTTAGAGACAGTCAGACTCACGACTTGCGCCATTGGCTTGTGATTCCGTGCCTGTTCTTCACCCTTATGACGGGCCCGTTTGGACTGCTCATCTATTTGCTACTGAAACGACTCAGCGGTAAGCCGCTGAGTCCTGTAACAACCTAGGAAGCTTTACGGGGTTAAATTGTCCGCAATGGCGTCGAGGAATCCATGCATATCGACAATCCGCTCCGTCTCGGGTGACGTGGTTTTACCTTTTAGATCTCCGGTAATGGTTCCCTGCGCAACCGTTTCGATCAGCGCTGCTTTGAGGCGCGCGGCATAGTCATTGAGCGCGGCATTGTCCTCTCTCGTTGCGAGTTCCTCCAGGGCGCTCGCCACAGCGAATATCAGCGCTGACGAATTAAAGTTGGCCTCTTTACCCTCAGTCTCCAGATAACGCACGTACAAATCGTGTGCCGTGCCGTGAGGTGCTTCAAATAGCTTGGTTCCATCTTTACTGATAATCACCGAGCTAGCTGTCGCAAGACTGCCGCCAAGCGCCGCAGAAATATCAGAGAAGATATCCCCGTCCAGATTCTGCGCCGGATACAGGCCCCACCGAGGCGGATCGCAAATCATTTTGCTCAGCTGTCGAGAGGGTCGCATGATCATGAACGACGGTGGTGGTGTATCCAGCGCTGCCAGCTCTTTCCTGATCTCGAGAATGATCGAACTGTAGACTTCGTCGTAGTTAACAAACTCGCGCTTTAAGCCGAAGTAGACTTCTTTCTTGTTCAGCGCCGCGTCTTGGAAGACTTGGCTCACCCAGTCCTTGATGGCTTCTCGGTCGTTCGACATAAAGAGTATGGGGTCGCCTTCCTCGACATGTCGCGCATGCTTCTCTACGCCGTCGACGATGACCTTGATGACACCTTGCTCGGGTGCGGGCGTGTTGTAGCTGCCGTATTGGTCGCCACCACCAGCGCTCATGCGGGAAATAGAGACGTGGGCCTTGCGCTCCGGTAAGCCGTAACGCTTAAGTTGCTGAACGAGCTTGAAAAGCTTCATGCCACTGACATTGTCAGGTACGCCCCAGAGTGCACGTTCAGGCGGATTGGAGACGATGCGAGCCGCCTGTGCGTCGATCAGTTCGTAGTGATAGCTCAGTCCAGCCGCAGCGACCTTGTCTTTGTAATCTTGCTGGTAGATTTCTTCGATGGCCGCGCGCATAACGCCGTCATATCCCGAAACCACCGTATCTTTTAGTCCGAGATAGATGTCGCGATTTTCTGCGATGGCGCGTTGGAAAAAGCGATGCGCCCACGCCTTCACCTCGTCGAGGCAGTTAGTAGCTAACATCCAGGGGTCACCTTTATTTAGCGACCGTCGGTGCAACTCAATTGGATCGCCACTCGAGCCAACAAACATGACTTTGGCGACGCCCGTGGCATTTGAGAGCTCGCTATAACTGAAGTCCAAGCCCCCGGTCTCCATGGTATCAACTTCGATATCGCGATCGATCCAGTCGGGACGTACACTTTTCAGGTTGCGAAATTCGATGTCTTCGCGGGTGATATTGCCGCTGATGCCTTTTCGGATGGCGCCGTTGGGTGACTTGGTCGCTAGGGGGTGAAGCGAGCTCTCGGTAATGTCGGGGTAATTTGTGAGCAAGTCATCGAGCTGAGCGCGGTTAACGGTCATGCCTGCGTTCTTGATGCCGACGCCGTGCTCTTTCAACGCAGCGATGGCTTCGTGGATGACCTGCCCGTTACTGGTGAAGCGTTTAGGCGCCGAGAGATCAATTTCGACAAGCTCGATATCGAGGGGCAAGGACACAAAACGCGCCAGAATCTCGGTAAAGGCGACTTGCGCCATTTCATCACCGTGAAGTACGACTAATGGCTTTTGTACCTTTATCTTTTCACTCAACGCGCGATCCCCCTAAGACCAATGGCTACGGCATCTGATGGCCGAAAATTTATGGCGCGCAGAGTACCGAATCACCCAATGAAACCCTAGGTTACTTTTGCACAACTGCTGGTTTTAAGCGGTGAAGCGTGCGTTTTTACCGACGAGGTGTCAGTGCGAAGGTGAAGCCCCGCTCAGCGAGGCTCTTCCAATAGGCCGCCAAAGAAGATGCCGTTGACGAGCAGGCGCTGTGACCCCCACCAGAAGGCACGAAACGTTGGGCTATCCAGGCTCAGTACAACGGCACCTGCCCCCAGTTCATTAACCACTAAGCCTGCTGAATTTGCTACCAACGCTCGGTTTTCGTCTGACATGTACCCAGAGAGCAGCGGGCTATCCGTATAAACGACGGGTGACGAGTAGGCGTTGTCAGAGGGATTCATGAAACGGTTCGTGGTTCTGAAGACGGCGAGCTCTTCCGAGTCATAGCCATAACCCAGCGGATGTGACACGTCGAGGTTGCCGTCCAATATCGCACCGCGTACCAGTGTGAATGCGTACTCGTCCGACGCTGAAGCGAAAGAACGTCTCTCGGGTAGATTGCCCGCCTGTTCTCGAGCGCTGGCTCCTTTCTTAGCCGCTGCTTGGAGCTCGTTGGCTCGAGTTTGCTGGGCTGTTTTTCGCCAGGTGACGTCGGCAAGACCGTTATCAGCCGCCCAGGCTACGGTCGAGGCACCTTGGGCCCACAAAATGCCGCCCTGCTTGACGAAGCTTTCCATTTGCTTCGCGGCGCCGGATGAGCGCAGAGGGCTCGTCATAATCACGTGGCTGTAATTTGACAGATTCACTCGCCCTAATCGGTGACTATCGACCATGGTGACCGGCATATCGACGCGTGTATCGAGGAGGTGCCACACCTCACCGTTGCTATACGCCGACGTATTAGGGCCGGTTATGAGCAAGACCTTCGGTAGAGCGAGCACGGAGAAGCCTCGACTGCCGAGATCGATTCCCTCAGGGGTGTAGCTACTTGCTGCAGCAAAAATGCGCACGCCCATCGCTTTTGCTTCTCGCAACAGCGCTACGGCATCGCCGGGGATGTCACCCTTGATGGGTGGCGCAACGAACAGTGTGCCGTACCCGAAACGCTGGCTCTCAGCGTCGGTGGTGAGTGCCGTAAACGGCGCCTTAGCCACGCGCACGTTGGCGCCAGTCTCAAGCAAGTCATAGAGCAGGGCGGGGGCTTTTGAGTCCCGCCAGTCAATCAGATAGCCGATCGGTGACACAGCAAGTTCACGGGTATTGGCGCTTGAACCGGCGCTGGCACCTAGCGGAGCCGTTTTCACATTGCGAACCGCATCACGTGTGTGTGTGAGATTAAAAGCCCAAGGCAGTGTCCAGGTCGACACGTCGTAGAAGACGTTCTCTTCAAATTCCAGCTGTTCGCGCCACAAGGTTTCAAGGTAGGTTGCCTGGGGCTGGTCGAGCGGAATCGCAACTGCCTCACCGGCTCGGAATGTCGTACCGTTCACCGTCATGTCTTCCGCTAACCCTTCAACCTCGATCTGATGTCCTCTTAGAATGCGGACAAATTCATTGAGTCGGGTTGCATCGCCCACGGCGCTTGCGAGGTAGTGTCCACCACGCTTTGGCTGGTTTTCGTAGAAACCTCGCTGGTAGGTGAGCAGTTCATCCTTCAATGCTGCCGTCGCTTTAATCGAAGAGAGCGATGCCCGGAACTGGTTGGAAATACTGAACGGGAACGTGAGCTCGCCGTTGATCGTGTCTTGCACGGCACCTCGAGATGAGGGCTGCTCAAAGAGAATACCCACTGTGCCAAAGAGATCGGGGTAGGTTGATCCTTTACCCATGAAAAAGTCGTCATACCCCTCTTCGGTGAAGTAGCGAATACCCTCACCGTCAAACACCTCCGCATGGAACTCGCCAATTTTGGCGGTCAGTGTTTGATTGATTTCGGGCGTCAGTGGGTTGGTGCGCTCGGGTTTGCCGGGCATAAAAAAGAAATTGCTGTTGCTACCTTGCTCGTGAAAGTCGAGCTGGACGTTGGGTTTCCACTCATGGAATAGAGCCAATCGCCCACGGCTCTCTGGGTGCTGGTGAGGTAGCCAGTCGCGGTTTAGGTCAAACCAGTAGTAGTTCGTCCGTCCATTGGGTACCGCCTCGGTGTGCTCACGGTCGTTTGCGTCGTGGCTGGGGTTCATGCCGCGGTGCCCATTCGTCCAGTAGGCAAATCGATCCAGTCCGTCAGGATTGAGCATGGGGTTAAAGATAATCACCACGTCCTCTAGCTGATCTAGAAGCACCTCGTCCTGCGCAGCATTGAGGTAGTAGGCAACAAGTGGTGTTGAGTTAGCACCGCTGGGCTCATTTCCATGGATGCTGTACATCATATGTAGCACCGCGGGCTGGTCTGCGAGTACGACATTGGCCTTAGGATCGATCATTGAGACTCGTGCGGCTCTAATCTCATCTAGCCTGGCAATGTTCTCAGGCGTTGATATTGCGTAGCTGACCAGGGGGCGACCGCCATACGAGCGCGCGTGCTCGCCAAGTGCTGTCATTCGTGGCGATGCATCCGCAAGCGCATCGAGATATGCCACGATTTCATAGTGATACCAGTGACGCTCTCCCACATCGACGCCCGTGACTTCCTTGGGAGTTGGCAGCGAGTCATCCAAGGCGGGTAGGTCAGCGAGAACATCATTGAGTGACAAGCTCACGGCGTGAGCATTAAGCGTCAAAAGAAAGGTCAGAGCAAAGAGTGCGTGTTTCATGATCGATACCTTAGGTTCAGCCTATAGATATTAGGCCGGATTCGTACTGTAAGCGATAACCGAAACCTTCTTTAATGCTGGGGGAGAGAGTAATCTCGATCTAACAGTGCTAAAAATAACAATCCCAGAGGAATCGCAATGAGCGATAACCATCGAGTCACTACCGGACGAAAAGTAGCCTATGGCTCGGGTTCTATAGCGTTTGGGGTTAATAGCAACGGCTTTGACTATTTTTTTCTGATCTTTTACAGCCAAGTGATGGGTGTCAGTGCCTACCTGGTGAGTCTGGCACTGATGATCTCGTTGATCGTCGATGCGCTCAGTGATCCGCTGATTGGCTATTTATCGGACAACACACGATCGCGCTGGGGTAGACGCCATCCATTTATGTACGCGGCCGCCTTACCCGCCGCCATTGCGTATTACTTCATCTGGAATCCGCCCGCGAGTCTTGAGGGCGATGCGCTTTTTCCCTACATCGTCACTATCGCCATTCTGGTTAGAACATTGGTAACGGTGTACGAAATACCGAGCTCTTCCTTGGTGGCAGAGATGTCTGACAACTACGATGAGCGCACCAGCATGCTCAGTTACCGATTTTTCTTCGGGTGGACTGGCGGCACGCTGATGGGCGCTTTTACTACCATCTTTCTTCTGGTTCCGACGGATACGATCAGCAACGGCATGTTTAATGTCGATGGCTACGGTAAATTTGGCGCTGTTGCCGCTTCGGTGATTTTCCTCGCGATCATAATCTCCTCGGTCGGTACGCATAAAATGATCCCCGATCTGAAGCCACCGCCGCCCCAGAGGAAGCTAAGCCTTGGGCTCATCTATCGCGAGGTGTTTGAGACTTTGGCAAGTCGGTCTTTTGCCGCCTTGTTTCTCGCGGCGCTGTTCGGGGCGGTTGCCTCGGGCGTTGCCACGACACTAAGCTTTTATCTATCCACTTTTTTCTGGGGTTTTTCGTCCGAGCAGATTGGACTCATTTCTCTGAGTGTTGTTATTTCTGCCGTACTTGCATTTTTGTTGGCGCCGATTATTTCGCGACGTCTGGGCAAAAAGCGCGGTGCAATTTTGGTCGGGCTCTTGGCATTTACCGTTGCGCCAGCCCCCATATTGCTGCGGCTATTGGGGCTGATGCCGGAGAACTCCGATCCTATGCTTTTTCCACTGGTGCTCAGTATCACCGTCATCGATGTCGCATTGATCATTGTTTACCAAACACTGAGTTCGTCAATGATTGCTGACCTGGTCGAAGAGGCGGAGATCAAGACCAAACGTCGTAATGAGGGTGTTTTTTTCGCGTCGGTAGCCTTCGTTCGAAAAGTAACGCAAGGCATTGGTGCGGCTGTGGCGGGTGTGCTCCTGACACTAAGTCAGTTTCCCGTGGGGGCGATGCCGGATCAGGTGCCCGAGTCCGTACTCAGCAGCTTTGGTTGGCTTTACGTGCCCGTCATCTTCAGCTTATGGATGATTATGATTGCGAGCCTGTCACTGTACTCGGTGGATCGCGAGAAGCATGAGCAGAATCTAGCCACATTAAGGGCTGAAGACTGACTCCCACCTCGCCCAGCGTTAGCGGCGATTTTCGGATCTCGGTAGCAAGCCCGTTTGACTGGAAACTGAAAGTAGCTGACCGTCTTGCGTGAACTGGTGAGTCACTCCCATTGCCGCGCCGTCTCGAAAGCCTGACATCTGAGTCACGCAAAGAATCCATTCTGTGGGATGTGTTGAGAAAACCCGGAAGGTGTTGTCGAGACTGGTACCCCGAAAGCTCTCCGGATGTAAACCGAGCATAAAGTCAGAGGTGATAGCTAACAGTCCTGCTGTGATGGGAAGTGCGTCTTTGGAGCGAATCCACATTGCCCCCAAGCCTTTATCAGGCGCTTCTATGGCCATTCTTCGCTCAAACTGCGCAATCAGATCCTGATCATTGTTGTGGTCAAGGTCGGTTTTAATTGAACAGTCCTCCGGCGCCGCCACCGTCGGCATACTCACGAATTGGCGCTCTGTTCCCTGGCGGCCACCGAGTGCTGCAGACATCGTCTGAAGAACCGTACCGTCCGCAGTTAGTGTCACCAGGACCTGACTAATGCTCCGACCACCCCCTAATACCTCGACCTCAATGTCGATTGACTGGTTTACGAAGCCGGCGTTTACGAACTGAATCGTCGACCAGAGTAGCGGTTTATTTGCGACGATCTCGGCGGCTTCAATGGCAGCTGCCTGGGCGACGCCCCCCATAATAAATTCGTAGCCGGCAGGTCCGACACAGGCCTGCGGCGATGCCAAAAGCCCAAACTTATTGGGGTCACTACTATCTGACTGAGGGGACCAAAATGCCATCAGCTGACCTTATTGCTCGATCGCATGACGTAAAAACAAGCGGCGACAATCACTGCCGCCCCTGACCACATGGATGCGCCCGGCAGTTCACCAAATAAGAAGAAGCCGATGATGGCCGCCCATATCAGCTGGGTATAAGTCATGGGCGCAAGTTTGGCTGCGGGAGCGCGTGCGTAAGCAATGGTCGTCAAAGACCAGAAACTCACCCCAAAAAACGCCGAGAGAATATAGCCACCAAAAAGCTCAACTGTGGGCTGGGCATCCATTAAAAAGAAAACGGGCAGCACGTATAGCGCAGGCAAGGTGTTAGCGAAAAAAGCCACGACAATCGGGTCCTCACTCTGCGATCGAAAGCGCAGCAGGACAACGGATAAGGCGTGGCAGAGTGAGGCCAGTATGGGTGCGAGGTAGCCCAGTACTGGACCATCAATCTCCCCCGAAAGCAGTTGGGTTTCTGTGTTCACGATAAACAGCGCGCCCGCGAAACCCATCAAAGTGCCACCGATGACGTCGCGCTTGAGCGGCTCACGCATGAGTAGCCACGCCAGCGGTCCAATCATGAGCGTCCCCGTGAGCCCCAGTGCCGCCGCCGTGGCCAGCGGTATTTGGGTGACCGACCAAAAAAATAGGCTTGCGGCCGAGATTTGAAAAAAGCCTCTGAATACGTGAAAGGGAACAGCGGACCAGCCGGGTAAGGGAGGTCGGAAGATGAACCACAGAGCGATGACCAATGTGGCGCCAAGGGCATACCGCCAAGCCGTAATGACTACGACACTCTCATAAACGGATAGCCCCTTGATCATGGCGTTCATGCACGAAGCAAAAAAGATGGCTGCAGCCCCAATGAAGTAGGGCGAGCGAGCGATAGTTAAAAGTTGAGACATAACGTAATGGCAACGAGGCAACCCGGGCTTCAGGTCTGCCCTCGTTTCAGAGCCTTGTGTGAATGCTAATCGCGGTCAGTTGCGATAATGCCCGCGAGACGCCGTGCGAGCGACTGTTTTTTTCCGAAGTCGGTCTCTCGGAGTACCTGAATACGCTGCGCTTGCGGTGACCCCGCGCCATGCATGGATTCGGTCAGGTAGCCGACTGCATTGCGGCCTAAGGTCATATTCTCAATGAGTCGCAGCATGCGCGTTCGATCTTCAGTCGTCACTGACGTTTTACCTTGTAGGTATTTATCGAGCTGAGGACCAATCGTCTCGTGCTCGAAGTCTGCTTGGGATGGCAGTGTCACCATCAGCCCGCCCGCAAGGTCTTGTGCGAGTCGCGAAATTTCATAGGGGAAGCGCGTTACGTTGTGTTTACAGATATTGGCGAGAATGGGGTCGTTGATGAAGGCACCACTCTCGTGTTGAGTTGCCTCGTAAGATGAGGCGATACCCGACGAATATATAGTTTCATTGAGGTGGGTCATCTCAACCAGTTTGTCGCGAACATGGCTAGCCGTCTCTGCACCATTCATCTCCGCGACGCTGGATGCGGCACCAATCATTACATCGCCCAATCCCGTTTTGCAGACGTAGCTCGCGCGGTGATAGGCGGTAAAGCGCGATACGAGTTCCTGCGCAAACTCGTACTCACCATCCATTAATACGTGCTCCCAAGGGATGAACACGTCGTCAAAGATAACGAGCGTCTCTTGTCCACCGTACTTAGCGTTTCCCTTGTCGATGTCGCCCGTTTCGAGTGCTCGCGTGTCACAGGACTGACGACCATAGACGTAGGTCAGACCGGGTGCTGTTGCCGGGATCATGCCAATAACGGCGTAGTCCTTGTCGCCCTCAAGCATGTTCATGGTGGGCATGACGCAAATCCAGTGCGAGTTTAGACCACCAGTCATGTGCGCCTTGGCGCCCTTGACGTAGAGTCCCTCATCGGTGCGCCGCGTGACGTGCATGAAGAGATCTGGATCTGCTTGGTCGCTTGGGCGTTTGCTGCGATCACCCTTTGGATCTGTCATACCGGCGCCGACAATCAAGTTGTTGGCTTGCGCTTTCTTCAGGAAGTTAACGTAGCGCTGGTGATAGGGCGTACCGTGCTTCTTATCGATGTCGTAGGTAATCGAGAACAATACGCTCAAGGTATCGAGCCCAGCACAGCGCTGGAAGCAGGTTCCAGTAAGCTGCCCCATGCGCCGCTGCATCTTATTTTTTTGGACGAGGTCTTCAGCCGATTCGGGTACGTGGAGGAAGCGGTTGATCTGCTGTTCTGAGATGGATGACCACGCGGTGGCCAGGTCGGGGTCTTCATCGGCCAGAATATATGACTCCGCCATCGCGTTGATGGAGGGTCTGACAATCGGATGATCCACGGGCTCCTCGATTCGCTCGCCCAATAGATAAACATCAAGGTTGCGGCCTCTGAGACTGTCGATGTAGTCATCCGCCGTTTTGAGCGCTGTAAATTGCTCCCACTGCTGTTCAGCGGTGAGCTCTTGATGTTGGCCATGGCTAAGATCGTTCATTACGTCCATCCTTATCATTGTCCCCCAGTTAAAACAAAAATTTGAAGCCAGAGCAATGTTGCAAGGGCAGGAGTGGTGCTCGAAAAGAGAGGACAGCGACGCATCAAACCCAGTTAGAGTTTGCTACATTACAAAAAAGCTCGGTAAAAATAATGACGAGTAGTGAGGACATCACATGACGGCCGCAGTGTCAGACAATGTAAGTTTCGACCCCGATCAGTTGCGGGAAAAGTATCGGAAGGAGCGTGATAAGCGCATCCGAGCTGACGGTAATGATCAGTACATCGAGGTCACCGGCGACTTCTCGCACTACATCGATGACCCCTATGTCGAGCCTGGCTTTGAGCGTGAGGCAGTGAACGCAGAGGTGGAAGTCCTTATCATCGGTGGTGGCTTTGGTGGCATGCTCGCTGCCGCGCGACTGCGTGACACCGGTATCGACGATTTGATGATCGTCGAGAAGGGTGGCGGTTTTGGTGGCACCTGGTACTGGAACCGTTACCCAGGCGCTTCGTGTGATATTGAGTCACTGGTCTACTTCCCACTCCTTGAAGAGACGGGCTTCGTGCCCAAGCAGCGCTACACCAATGCGACGGAAACGCTCGAGTACTGTCAGGTCATCGCCGAGCAGTACAAGCTTCACGACATTGCGCTGATGCAAACCCAGATCCTCAGCACTGACTGGTCGGAAGATGAAGGGCTGTGGGTCGCTCGAACCAACCGCGGTGACGTCATCAAGGCAACATTTGTAATTCACTCAAATGGCCCGTTGAATCGTCCCAAGCTGCCTGGCATACCCGGCATCAATACCTACACGGGGCATACCTTCCACACGAGTCGGTGGGATTACGATTACACCGGCGGCGGTCCTTTTGGCGGCCTCGATAAGCTTGCTGACAAGCGCGTGGCGGTCATCGGTACAGGTGCAACCGCTGTCCAATGCGTACCGCACTTAGCTGCAGGTGCGAAGGAACTCTATGTCTTCCAACGGACACCCTCGTCTATTGATGTGCGCAACAACACGGACATCGACGCCGAGTGGGTCAAGTCTCAGTCACCGGGTTGGCATCACAAGCGCCGAACGAACTTTGAATCGCTTCTGGCGGGTATGCCTGTCAAAGAAGATCTGGTGCGCGATGGTTGGACCGAAGCGTTTAGAGACATTTTTGGTGAACTACGTCAGTACAGACCCAGTGGCTGGCGTCTCTTGCTGTGGAGTCTGGGCTGGGCGTTTTCCAGTGCGCGCAAAGAGCGCGGCATCAAGCAATATCTCACCGACAAAGCCATGGTCGAAATGGGTCTTCAGGAAAAAATGGAGATGGCAGACTTCGCCAAGATGGAGAAGGTCCGAGCGCGGGCCGATTCTGTCGTTGATAACTCGGAGACGGCTGAATCTCTCAAGCCTTACTACCGACAGTTCTGCAAGCGACCCTGTTTCCATGACGAGTATTTGCAGGCCTTTAACAACCCCAATGTGACGCTTGTGGACACGGATGGCCAAGGTGTCGAGGCGTTCACGGAGAGAGGAGTGGTTGCCAACGGTGAAGAGTATGAGGTCGACTGCATTGTGTTTGCCACAGGCTTTGAAGTAGGCACCGACTACTCGCGTCGCGCTGGCTATTCCATCACTGGGATTGATGGCCTGACGATTTCCGAGAAGTGGGCCGATGGTATGGCGACCTTTCACGGTCTTCACTCGCGAGGTTTCCCCAACGCTTTCTTTTTCGGTCCTCAACAATCGGGCTTCACCGCAACTTATACCTTCGCGCTCGATGAGAACGCCATGCAGACCGCCTACATTTTGGGCGAGCTCAAGAAACGTGGTGCTAGACGCGTTGATGCCTCAGAGAAGGCGGAGAGCGCCTGGATCAATACCATCAAGCGTGTGGCGAGGCAGACCGAGGAGTTCCAGAAGTCCTGTACGCCGGGTTATTACAACAACGAGGGGCACGTTGAGTTTGAGTCACAAAACACCTTTTACGGTGGTGGCCCCATCGAGTTTTTTAATCTCATGGCTAAGTGGCGAGAGGCGGGCGATTTAAAAGGGCTCGAAATTTCCTAGCGGTACACGGTAAGGTCTCCAAGTTCTTCAAGGGAAGTGAGTAACTGATGTCCTGGAAACCTGAAGTCGATGAGATCAACCAACGCCGAGCGCTCGCGCTGGGTCAGGGCGGGCCAGAGGCGGTAGCTAAGCAGCACAGTCAGAACCGACTGACCATTCGCGAACGGGTCGATCAGTTACTTGACCCCGGTTCATTCGAGGAGCTGGGACCGGTCGCAGGCACCCCTGTTTACAACGAGGTGGGTGAACTCGTTAGCTACGATCCGGCCAATTTCATTTTGGGTTTTGGCAAGGTGAATGGTCGGCGTGTCATTGTCGGTGGTGAGGACTTCACCATGCGCGGCGGTTCGCCATCGCCAGCAGGGCTTCGGAAAAGCGTTTATGCCGAAGATCTCGCGGTTCAGTACAAAGTACCACTGATTCGATTGCATGAAGGCTCCGGTGGCAGCGTGGGTGGTACCAGTGGCAAAGGTCCCAATCTTCCGGGTCCGGTGAATACGCCTTCGCGTTTTCGCTCGGTAGCACAAGCGATGGCGACTGTGCCGGTGGCAACCGCTGCCATGGGTGCTGTTGCCGGACTGCCTGCCGGTCGTCTGGTGGCATCACACTTCTCGGTCATGTCGAAAAGCACCGCACAAATCATTACGGCGGGCCCTGCCGTGGTCGAGCGGGCTATGGGTGAGAAAAAAACCAAGGATGATCTGGGTGGTTGGAAGGTGTCACACCAAGAACGGGACGGTGGACAACGGCGCGGACGATGAGCGTGCCTGCATCGAGGAGATAAAGCTTCCGCCTACATGCCTGATAACGTGGGTCATTGGCTCCTGTTGTTGAGTGTGATTTGACCCAGCGCTTGATCGCTGCGAGGAGTCTCTGCTGGAGGTGTGACCCGGGACCGTCGGTGGCGTTTGAGATGCGCAAGGTCATTCGGGACGCCATTGTGTTTGATCCAGAACTCAACCTTTTTCGAGATCGGCAAAGGGTATGGCCGCTCGCAGATAACGGGACTTGCTCGCCTCAACGGGCAAGTTGTTGGGGTGTGGGGCAATGATTGCAAGTTCCTTGCCGGCTCGATGACGGCAGACGGAGCACCGCGACCCAACACATTGTCCTCGCCGATCCACACGTTTCATGGAGTTGTGCGAGACGTTCAGTTTTCCCATTGTGACCTTGGTGGATGAGCCGGGATTCATGATTGGCAGTCAGGCTGAGCGCGAGGCGACCATTCGGCACGGAACGTCTGCGGTGCTGACAGCGGCCATGACGCAGAGTACCTGGGCGACGGTCATGGTTCGGCGCTCGTTTGGGGTCGCTCATAGCTGCGCACTACGGTCCAATGTCTTACGTACTGGCGGACTGGCCCTCGGCTGACATGGACCTGCCACGTGGATGGTCCGCACCATTCGCTCGTGAAATCGAGATCGATGCGCCTGATTCTGATAAAGCGTTTGGAACAGGCGAAGAGATGTTAGCCCTCGAAACAATCGCCATTCCCTCGTGCAGAGGCGTTTGTCGATTCATGATCTGATTGACCCGCAGCCAGACACGACCCGAGAGCTCATTGTACCCAGTGGTTGGCAACGCGTTCAGGCCCGTGCTGCAGGATTTACTGGGCCCAACGGTCGGCCTTCGAGTACGGCGACCTTGAGACTGGGGGATATGTCGCTGGAGGTCTCTCAGTACAACGATGATGATGACAAAGATCGAACTGGAAACCGGTGGTTCTGTCTGGAAGCTTCTTATTGCGGACCGAGGACGTATCTCGTGGATGGTGAGCAGTACATAACGCTACTCGTTGGTTGGGGCGGGGGTGCTGGCCAAACAATGAAGCATGTGACAAAGCTCTATCCCGGTGCGGTTTATACCTTCAAATTAGGCGGTGAAGACGGAGCTGCCTTCAACGCGAAGCGACAGATGAAAAACCGTTAACAACACTGGCTTTCTCGGGAAGCGATATCGAGGTCGGTCACGGCTACAACCTTTATATGCGCAACTGCATCGCTTGCCACGGCGCTGTTGGCTCTGGCGGTGGTGCCGTTCCTGATTTGGCGCGGTCACATAAAACGACCTACGACAATTTGGCGAGCATCGTCATTGATGGCTTGCTCGCTCCTCTGGGTATGCCCAAGCATACGCATCTTAATGAGGTCGATATCAATCACCTTAGGCACTACTTACTGTTCGTTGCTGAGTCTTTGAGAACTGACGTGCCAATCCCACTCATGGAGGCGCGGATCACTGAAATGCAGCAGCTAGCACTCGAAGAGCAACGCGCTCTACATGACGGTGACTAGGTTAAGCTTGCTAAAGACGTTACTTTGGGAGAGTCAATAAGGAGCTATCCATGACCTGGAAACCTGAAGTTGAAGAGATCAAGCAACGCCGAGCGCTCGCGCTGGGTCAGGGCGGAGCCAGAGGCGGTTGCCAAGCAGCACAGTCAGAACCGACTGACCATTCGCGAACGGGTCGATCAGCTACTGGACACCGGTTCATTCGAGGAGCTGGGGCCGGTCGCAGGCACCCCTGTTTACAACGAGGCAGGCGAACTCGTTAGCTACGATCCGGCCAATTTCATTTTGGGTTTCGGCAAGGTGAATGGCCGGCGCGTCATTGTCGGTGGCGAGGACTTCACCATGCGCGGTGGTTCGCCCTCGCCGGCAGGGCTTCGGAAAAGTGTTTATGCCGAAGACCTCGCGGTTCAGTACAAAGTACCGCTGATTCGATTGCACGAAGGCTCCGGCGGCAGTGTGGGCGGCACCAGTGGTAAAGGCCCCAATCTCCCGGGCCCGGTGAATGCGCCCTCGCGTTTTCGCTCGGTAGCACAAGCGATGGCGACCGTACCGGTGGCAACCGCTGCCATGGGTGCTGTGGCCGGACTGCCCGCCGGTCGGCTTGTGGCATCACACTTCTCGGTCATGTCGAAAAGCACCGCACAAATCATCACGGCGGGCCCTGCTGTGGTCGAGCGGGCTATGGGTGAGAAAAAAACCAAGGATGAACTGGGTGGTTGGAAGGTGCACACCAAGAACGGGACGGTGGACAACGGCGCGGACGACGAGAGTGCCTGCATCGAGGAGATCAAACGTTTCCTTTCCTACATGCCTGACAACGTGAATCAGTTGGCGCCTGTTGTTGAGTGTGATGACCCTACTGATCGCTGCGAGGAGTCTCTGCTGGAGGTTGTGCCCCGAGACCGTCGTGTGGCGTTTGAGATGCGCAAGGTCATTCACGCCGTGTTTGACGAAGGCAGCTTTTTTGAGATGGGCAAAGGGTATGGCCGCTCACAGATAACGGGACTTGCTCGCCTCAACGGGCAAACGGTTGGGGTGTGGGGCAATGATTGCAAGTTTCTAGCTGGCTCGATGACGGCAGACGGAGCCCACAAAGCGCGACGTTTCATGGAGTTGTGCGAGACGTTCAGTTTTCCCATTGTGACCTTGGTAGATGAGCCGGGATTCATGATTGGCAGTCAGGCCGAGCGCGAAGCGACCATCCGTCATGGAACGTCTGCGGTGCTGACGGCGGCCATGATAACAGTGCCTTGGGCGGCGGTAATGGTTCGGCGCTCGTTTGGCGTTGCTCAGGCAGCGCACTACGGTCCTGAGGCTTACGTACTGGCCTGGCCCTCGGCCGAGAGTGGACCACTGCCCGTGGAGGGTGGCGTTGCCGTAGCCTTTCGTCGTGAAATCGAGGCGGCGCCGGACCCTGACGCCAAGCGTCGGGAGCTCGAAGAGATGTTAGCCGCGAAACAGTCGCCATTCCCGCGTGCAGAGGCGCTGTCGGTTCATGATCTGATTGACCCGCGGGAGACACGACCTGAGCTGTGTAAGTGGTTGGCGCGCGTTCAGCCCTTGCTGCCTGATTTACTGGGCCCGTCGGCCTTCGCCATTAGACCTTGAGACTGGGGGATATGTTGATGACAAAGATCGAACTGGAAACCGGTGGTTCTGTCTGGAAGCTTCTGGTTGCGGAGGGCGACGCTGTCGAGGAAGGGCAGACCTTATTTATCCTTGAGGTCATGAAGATGGAGGTGCCTTACGAGGCACCGCACGCGGGTACGATCGCTGCATTACATATTGCCGAGGGTGATTCCGTCGCCGAGGATGATCTCGCACTTGTCATTCAAGCCTGATGACTGCGTAGCCGGGCATCGGTTGAGTTTTCTGACACATCTCGCTCGGTGACGCATCACTGACGGGTAACTGACGTCCCAAACCACCCTCATAAAGTTGAGGCAGGTTTGTACCGCAGAGTAGACTGTTGGTTCATTTCCGATTTCTACCCATCGCTCGCGTCGTTAATTCGCGACTACAGGATCCTGCATGCTCAGTTTGACTGATGTTACCCACGTTTATCCAAACAACACCCGCGCCCTCGACGGCGTCACGCTCGAAATACCCAGAGGGATGTACGGGCTGTTAGGTCCCAATGGCGCAGGTAAGTCGACACTCATGCGCTCCATTGCGACCTTGCAAACACCGTCCTCGGGAGCGATCACCTTTGATGGAGTTGATGTCGTGGCTGAGCCTGAGGCGATTAGGGCTCGATTGGGCTATTTACCACAGGATTTTGGTGTTTATCCGCGGGTGACTGCCTACGACATGCTCGAGCACATGGCGGTGCTCAAGGGTATTGCTGGCAGTGCAGAGCGCAAAGAGACGGTCGAGACGCTCCTAAATCAGGTCAACCTCTGGAAGGTGCGCAAAAAGGCGATTGCCGGATTTTCCGGCGGTATGCGACAGCGCTTCGGTATTGCCCAAGCACTGATTGGTAACCCGGACCTCATTATCACCGACGAGCCAACCGCCGGGCTGGATCCGGAAGAACGCAATCGGTTCCTCAATTTACTCGCCGAGGTGGGTGAGAATGTCGTCGTTATCTTATCCACTCACATTGTGGAAGACGTTGCGGATCTGTGCCCTAGAATGGCGGTCCTGGTGGGCGGTAAAGTGCAGTTGGAAGGCGCGCCATCGGACCTTATTGCATCGACCGAAGGGATGATCTGGGAGAAAACCATTCCTCGCACCGAGTACGCGGCTTATGACGCCAAGTATCAGATTATTTCTAGCCGCTTGATGGCAGGTCAGAGCGTTATTCACATCATGTCCGAGGCGGATCCGGGTGAAGGCTTCACCTCCGTATCGGGCGGTTTGGAAGATGTCTACTTCACCACGCTGGCTCGAACGCGTGGCGAGTCTGCAGCAGCTTAACCGGAGGTCAGCACGTGTTTGCATCGATCTTTGGGTTTGAGCTCCGCTATCAGCTGCGAAATCCGGTTTTTGTTGTTACGTCATTGGTCTTTTTCTTGCTGACCTTTGGCTCTGTCACCATCGATAACATTCAGATCGGGGCGGGTGGCAACATCCACGTTAACAGTCCCGTGGCCATTGCCCAGACAGTGCTCATCATGACGGTGTTTTACATGTTTGCGAGCACCGCGTTTGTGGCAAATGTTGTCGTTCGGGATGATGAAAGTGGCTTCGGCCCTATGGTCCGCTCGACTAGCGTAACCAAGTTTGCCTATCTGCTGGGTCGCTACGCCGGAGCCTACACGGCAGCGGCTTT
Organism: Halieaceae bacterium; assembly: GCA_038143085.1. Classification (GTDB taxonomy): domain Bacteria; phylum Pseudomonadota; class Gammaproteobacteria; order Pseudomonadales; family Halieaceae; genus Luminiphilus. The sequence goes on along the minus strand of JAYQLG010000002.1, from coordinate 135,030 downwards.
AGGTTTTGCAGCAGTGCCCCTAGCGATTTTAATTGGGTCTCAGATGCCCTGGTTGGACCAGGAGACCCTGGGTCCAACGGTCATCGGTGACTACATCCGTATTTTCCTTATGTTCGCACTGCCGAATATTTTGGTGACCTCAGCTATTTTCTTTGCAGTTGCCTGCGTATTTCGGTCGATGATGCTGAGCTACGTGGGTGTGCTGGTTTTTCTGGTTCTTTATTTCACATTGACGAGTCTGGCAGGAAGCCAGCCGGAGATGCGTGACACGATTGCCACCATCGAACCGTTTGGTTTGGGCGCCTTTTCTGATGTAACACGGTACTGGAGCGCAGCCGAAAGCAATAGTTTGGTGCCACCATTTGAAGGCACGCTCATGTGGAATCGGCTCATTGCGATCGCACTGGCGGCCGTTGCCTTAGCCATTGCGTATTCACGCTACAGCTTTGCCGAAAAGGGTGTTTCGGCTCGCAAGCTCAAGAAAGAACAGAAGCGCGAGGCGAAGGAAGCAGCTGAGCAGCCCGCGCTGGTAGATCGCTTGCCTACGCCCAACCAAGCCGCCGCCGCGTGGCCCAGATTGGTTGCACGGACGCGACTGGAAATGAACCTCATATTCACCAGTCCTGCCTTCTTCGTGCTGATTTTGATTGGTTTGGCCAACTCGGGTGGCGCACTTTGGTTTGCTAACCAGGTTTACGGCACGCCTGCGGTCCCAATGACCTTTGCGTTGTTGATGCCACTCTTTGGCTCGTTCGGCATTATCCCCATCATTATCGCCATCTATTTCGCGGGTGAGCTGGTCTGGCGTGACCGGGATCGCGGTATGCACGAGATCATCGATTCAACAGCATTACCTAATTGGGCGTACTTCATTCCCAAGGTCATCGCGGTTGCGGCCGTGCTCATTGCGACATTGTGTATCGCGGCGCTCACCGCCATCTTGGTGCAGTTGTTCCGGGGTTATACCGCCATAGAACTCGATAAATATGTGGCGTGGTTCATCCTGCCGTACTCTGTGGATATGCTGATGACCGCCATTCTGGCGGTTTTCTTCCAAGCGCTGAGCACCAGTAAATACATGGGCTGGGGCCTGATGGTCATTTATCTCGTGGCCTCAATTACGCTGGTTTCACTGGGCTTCGAACACCCGCTCTACAACTTCGGTGATGTTGGCTTTGTCATGGTGTCGGACCTGAACGGGGCCGATGTGGGAGGTGCTAAGAGTTGGTGGCTGCGTCTCTATTGGGGTGGTGTTTGCCTCATTTTGTCGGTTATTGCCTACCTACTATGGCGTCGGGGTGTCGCCGTGTCCCTGCGTGCGCAAATCGCGCGCGTTCCATCGCGTCTCGTGGGTGTGCCGGCCGCACTTCTGCTGTCCGGTTTCGCTATCTCAGCGGTCACTGGGAGCTGGATGTTCTATCAAATGAATGTCGTGAACGAGTATGTGATTAGCGACGAGCAGGAAGAGCGTTTAGCTGATTATGAAAAACAGTTCCTGCAGTACGAGTCGGTGAAGCAGCCTTCCGCGACACACGTCCAGGTAGCCGTTGATCTTTACCCTTATCAGGGCCGCGCATTGGTGAACGGTCGTTACACGCTGGTCAATGATACGGGTGCTCCGGTCGAGGAACTGCACGTGCTCTTCCAGGACGGGTATTCAGAGCTGACCGAGCTCGATATCCCCGGAGGCTCCTTGACACTCGATGAGCAGGAAGACTACGGCTATCAAATTTATACGCTCGAGCCTGCGATGGCCCCCGGTGAAACGCTAGAAATGCGATTTGCTACCGAGCGTGTGCACGATGGATTCTCAACCCGTGGCGCCGATACGCGTTTGGTGAAAAACGGAACGTTTTTGAACAACGCCGAGTTTGCGCCCCAGCTCGGATTTGATCGCTCGGCATTACTGCAGGATCGGTCCACCCGTCGTAAGTACGATCTTCCTGCCGAACTGCGTATGCCAAAACTCGAAGATGAGTCAGCTCGCGATCGAAACTATGTCGGGAACGTGGATTGGGTAATGTCTGATATCACGGTCACGACACGCGCCGATCAAGTCCCGATCGCGCCAGGAAAGCTGGTTTCCGATGTGACCGAGGGCGATCGGAGGACTGCGCGTTTCAAGTCTACGAATCCCATTCTTGGATTTTTCTCGGTTCAGTCGGCGGAGTATGCCGTGACCAAACGCGAGCATGCCGGTATCGATATGGAGATTTACCACCATCCCACGCATGGGTTTAATGCGGAGCGCATGCTCGATGCCATGGCGGTGTCGCTCGACTACTTCCAAGAGAACTTTGGTCCCTATCAGTTTGATTACGCCCGGGTAATCGAGTTTCCGGGTTACGCGACCTTTGCTCAGGCCTTCGCCGGTACGGTGCCTTACTCCGAGCGCATCGGCTTTATTGCCAACACGGCAGATGAAGATGACATCGATTACGTCACCTACGTGACGGCCCACGAATATGGCCATCAGTACTGGGCGCATCAGCTCATCAGTGCCTATATGCAAGGTGGGACTGTCATGGTCGAGACCATGGCGCAGTATTCCGCGCTGATGGTCATGAAGGAGATTTACGGTGAAGAGCAAATTCGCCGCTTCCTGAAGTACGAGCTTGATGCCTACCTGTCGTCACGCGGGAGTGAGGCCATCGAGGAGCTACCACTCAATCGCGTCGAGAATCAGGGATACATTCATTACCGAAAAGGCGCGGTTGTGATGTATCTCTTTCAGGACCGGCTTGGGTGAGGAGCGAGTGAATGCCATGTTGGCGGAGCTGCTCGATCGCTTTAAGTTCAAGAGTCAGCCCTACGCAAGCTCGAGCGACTTGGTGGATGGTTTCAAAGCGTTAGCGCGAGACGAGGCTGAGGCTCGTTTGGTCGAGGACCTTCTTGAGAGCATCACGCTGTACGATTTCACCGCATCGGATGCGACAGTGGCGGAGCTTGAAAACGGTCAATTTGAAACTACGTTCACTGTAACTGCCGCCAAGTTGTATGCCGACGGAGAGGGTGAAGAAACCGAGGCAGATTTCGAGAACCTGGTCGATATCGGCGCTTTCACTAAGCGGCCCGGTTACGAAGTGCTTGAGCCCGCCGACGTTATCAGCTTCCGTCTAGAGCCCTTAGTGTCTGGCGAGCAGGTCGTCACGGTGACAACGGATGAGAAGCCGGCTTTCGTTGGGGTGGATCCTTACAGCAAGTTCGTTGACCGGCAGGGCGACGACAATATTACGGCCGTTGAGGACGCAGACTAGCGACCAGCGCTGTTATTGACTGATCGAACCTGGCGAGCAGGTCGTCAAGCACCGAGGTTTGACGGTGACAACACAAGATATTTGCATCTGTTAGCTGAAAGAATTCAACGCGAGAAATGATTTAAACGTACGATGTAACGTGTGAAATACAAAACATATAAAACGTACTGCTTAAGACAGAGAGTTAAAAGAATAATTAGGGGAAGGTTTGGGGTGACTAATAGGGCGATCGTAAGGAGCTTTCTGCTGTTGATATTAGTTTTATTAGGCTGGACGGGTATCGAGATGTACCTGCTTGATTACCAATACAAGGTGGCGTCGCTTCACACCTTTGTGGGCAGTATCTTCTTGCTGATTATTGCCCTCCATCTAACGAATAACTTTCAATCGCTGAAACGTTATTTGCTGTCGACCAAAGCCAAAAACTCAAAAAGCCAGTCGAAGGAGGCGAGCAACAATAGCCATAGAAAGATGCCCACGATGCACGCTTGAGGAAGTTGACGGCGTCTTGCTCATTCCCCTCTACGAGTTCGATCTGGCCCCGATTACAACGGTCTATGACTTTGGCAAAGCGCAGCGCGGCACCACCGACGTGTTTTACAAGCAAATGTCCACCAAGGCCGAGAATGGTCTGCAACCCATTACCGTCGAGGTGTTGCGAGGCGCTGAAGCAACCGACCCTCAGGTGGCTATCTGGATCGAGGACGAGTCGGGCACGCTTCTAAACACACTGTATGTATCTCGCGCTGGCAACGAATAACTTCTTTGCCATCGATGGCAGTACGCCACGAAGACCCGAGGCCTTGCCCATATGGTCACACCGTCGGGGTGTGAAAGCTGCGGATGGTCTATACGCGCCTGACGATGACACACAACTTGCTGATGGAGTGACGGCCGCAACACCAAACACCAACTTTATTCTGAGTTCAGGTTTTGACGCGTCGGGCGATTCGCGCATCAGAGTCATGCTCGAGGTTAACGCATCCTTCGATTGGAACGAGACCTATCACGAGAACGCCTATCCTGATGATCCCGTTTACTCAGGTTCTGGCTACGTAGGACAGCCCGCACTGTTATTTGCGACGCCCTTTATCAACCCGCGCGAGGCCAATATTTTAAAAATGAGCCTAGTCGGACGCGGCCATCATTCGGGACAGGACGGTGAGATCTATGCGGATCTCAGTGGCGTCGATCTACCCCCGATTACAACGGTCTATGACTTTGGCAAAGCCAAGGCCGAGAAATGGTCTGGTCGAGGTGTTGCGAGGCGCTGAAGCTGGCTATCTGGATCGAGGACGATTTTCTGCGGCCTGGTCTATACGCGCCACGACGATGACACACAACTTGCTGATGGAGTGACGGCCGCAACACCAAACACCAACTTTATTCCCCAGACCCCAGCCCGCACTGTTATTTGCGACGCCCTTTATCAACCCGCGCGAGGCCAATATTTTAAAAATGAGCCTAGTCGGACGCGGCCATCACTCGGGACAGGACGGTGAGATCTATGCGGATCTCAGTGGCATCACCACGGCGCGCGATCTCGTGGCGCGTGTAGCGCGGGAACAGCGGATTGGCCGTGTCATCAGGCACGTCTTCCAGCTGAGCTTCTACTTCAGCCATCGATGAAGGCAGTTCAAACGGCAGTTTGCCCACCGGATTGTGTCTGCCGAAGACGATATCCAGCATGGCTTCATCCGATACCCCGAAGGTTCCTGCTAGCGCGCCGCTCATGTCCTTAAGTTCGGTCAGGACTGCGGGTCGGTTGAGGTCAACCAAGGTCACCAGCTGACTGACGTCGCTATAGGAAGCGGCCTTGGCCAGAATCTCCTCGCTAAACGCAAGATTGGTGTCTGGGAAGCGCGACGCCATCATCTGATCAAATGTGCGATCGGTACCCGCCGGTTGGTTACCGTTGAATACAGTGTTGAGGAACAGCAAAACCACGTCTGCTTCATCAGGTGTGTCGACAACTGTTCCGTAGTTCGCCGCAACACTTGGATCGAGCCCATCGACGAAAATCCGCGTATTTGCCGCTAAGGGTAGTGCGCGACTCTCGTTGTCCAGCAAGACCACGGCATTTCGCTGCGCTGTCATGCCGAGAGAGACATAGTCAGGTAAGTTCACGAGCGCGTTAACCTCAGCCTCATCGACGAAGGGCGTTTCGAACAGTCCCAGATCAAATTTGTTTCTCAGGATTCGACGGACCGACTCATCGATACGCGCCTCACTGATCGCACCTTGGTTGACGAGGTCGACAACGTACTCGGGATCACTTTCACCACCGTACTGGTCAACACCGGCTTGAATTGATTTTAGGTAGCGTTCCTCGACGGTAAGCGGCTCAACACCCCATATACGGCCAGTGACGACGCCCCAGTCGGTACAGATAACACCCTCGAAGCCCAATTGGTCGCGCAGAAGGTCGGTCAAGATGTAACGGTTGTAGGCCATCGCGACATCCTCATCGGTTTGACCCGTCGGGATGCCGTAGTAGGGCATGACAACACGCATGTCGTTCTCAATGGCAGCGATGAAGGGCGCGAGGTGGTAGTCAAAGTGATCGCCAGGGTACACCTGGCTTTCGCCCGACTTAAGGTGTGGGTCTAGACCATCCAACTGGGGTCCGCCGCCCGGGAAGTGTTTGACCATGGTCATGACGCTCTGGTCGCTGAGCCCCTCGCCTTGAAACCCCTTCATGTAAGCAACCGTCATTTCGGCTGACAGTTCCGCATTTGAGCCAAAGGTACCGAAATTTCTTGCCCATCGTGGCTCGGTTGCCATGTCACTCATGGGGTGTAGCGCTGTCGTAAAGCCCATTGCGCGGTACTCAGCGGCAGCGATTTTCCCAAAGGCCTCGAGCATGCTGGCATCACGGCCGGCAGCAAATCCTAGCTGCGATGGCCATTTTGAGACGCCGCCCAATGTGAAGGAAGCGATCCCGCCCCCCCTGGGGACTTCGTGAACCGGGTCACTGCTGATAGATAGGGGAATACCGAGACGCGTCCGTTCGGCTATTTTCTGTAATTCGTTGAGTCGCTTGGCGATGTTTTCAGGGCTCGCACCACCATAAAAATTAAAGTGTGTCAGTGACTTTCGGCTAATCAGTTCTTCAATGGACGTGCCCGCATTCATGGCTTCGAGGAAAACGCGGAAGAGGGGGTCTGGCTCAATCAGCACCGGCGGGTGAAACATTTGACCGACTTTCTCTTCGAGGGTCATTTGGCTCAGGAGATCCTCAACCCGATCGGTCGTTGCGACGCGGTAGTCCTCGTAAGGGTCAAGAGAGCCATTGCGGTTTAAGTCGCGAAAAGCCTCTCCGTCCACGTTAATGGGCGCGGCAATCGATGATTGTGCGAGCGACGCCTTCATCTTACTGATGGGTTTTAGGAAAAGGTTCACCGCGTAAAGTGCTGCAATAACGGCAGCGATAATTAAAACGCGAACGACAAGCTTGATTATTGTTTTCATATGACGAGCTCCTGCCCCAGTCGGACGTATTCAGTCATGACCTGTTGGGTTAAGGTAAAACGCATGGCCCCAAGCGTCCAATAAAAACAATGGCTAGGAGCAAGAGATCGTGTTGAATACCAGTGCTAAAGAACTCGCTATGCGTATGTGGATGGGAGAGCTTTCATCCGTTGAGGTAACACAGTTCTATATAGATCGAATTGAGAAGCACAACCCAGCGATCAATGCCGTGATTGCAGAGCGATTTGAGGCTGCACTCGACGAGGCTCGACAGGCGGATGAGAAGGTGCGACGCGGGGAGCCTTTGGGTGCTCTTCATGGATTGCCGATGACCATCAAAGATGCCTACGAGGTGACCGGTTTGACCTGTGAGGTGGGGCATCTTCCTTTCAAAGGGCGAGTCTCCGATACGGATGCGGTTGTGGTTCAGCGATTGCGAGCGGCTGGCGCTATCATTCTTGGTAAGACGAATACGCCACTTCACTGCGCGGATCTGCAGACCTATAACGATATTCACGGCACGACGAATAACCCGCATAACCTTGCCCACACGCCGGGAGGATCCTCTGGCGGCGCGGCAGCGGCGCTGGCCTCGGGTATGACACCGCTCGAGTTCGGCAGTGATATCGGTGGATCCATCAGAACTCCCTCACATTTTTGTGGGTTGTTCGGTCACAAGCCGACCTTCGACATTGTTCCTCAGCGCGGACATGTACCACCGGCGCACGGTGCCAAAACAACCGGGGAGCTGAGTGTTATGGGGCCTTTAGCAAGGTCTGTCGACGACCTCGAATTGGCCTTTGATGTCACCGTGGGCCTGGACGAGAAACCAGGTTCGGGCTTGCGACTCGAATTGCCTTCATCCGCGGTCGATTCGCCAAAGCAGCTGCGGGTAGGGTTATGGTTGGGTGATGATTTCTGTCCTGTGGATACGGAAATTCTGGCAGGCATTGAACAGGCGGCGACGTCACTCGAGGCGATGGGGGCGCAGGTTGAAGAGGCTAAGCCCGCCTTTTCGTTGGCCGAGCACCATGAAACTTATTTGATGAACCTCTCGCCTATCATTGCGGCAGGCTTTGGCCCTGACGAGATCGCCATGATGGAGCGGATTGCCGCCGCCAGCGCGCCGGACGATAAATCTCAAACTGCGTTGCAGGCCCGCGGCTCAGTCTTAGCGCATCGAGAGTGGTTCCTTTGGAATGAGATCCGAGCGCATTTGGCAGAGCAGTGGCGCGCCTTTTTCAGCGACTACGATGTCCTTATTTGCCCTGTCACACCCACCACCGCCATGCCCCATGATCAGGAAACGCCCTTCGGTCAAAGAAAGATCTGGGTGAATGGTGAGGCGCGGCCGTATTTCGATAATGTGGTTTGGGCGGGCGTAGCAACGCTATGCAATCTGCCCTCGACGGCGGTTCCCGTGGGCCGTCATAGCAATGGGCTGCCTTTTGGTCTTCAGATTGTGGGCCCCGAGTATGCTGATCGCACGACGATGGCTGTTGCGCGCTGGTTAGAGGAGGCGGGATATGTCACGAGGTTGGCAGAGGGCTATCAATAAAAGCTATCAATAAGAGCTGTTAATCAGAGCTATCAATAAATGCCATCAACAACAGACATGAAGGGCAGCCGTCAACAAAAGGCGACTCACATTAGTGTGTGGATGGCGCGACTGGTAATGAAAAGCGACGCAGGTACACTGCCCGTGGAGATCAAACAAACCATGGCGCGTTGAGTCACTCGATTCAGCGACTGGGGAGCACACCATGAATACGTCGACGAGCGATGCCCAGCAGGGCATGGGTGGATTTTTAGGTTGGATTGAGCGTAGTGGCAACAAACTGCCAGATCCCGTCTTTTTATTTTTCTGGCTGATTCTCGGTCTGGTTGCCATCTCGGTGTTGGCCGCAATGACCGGCGTTTCGGCCGCACACCCTACAAAAATTGATCCCGCAACAGGGACCAATCAAATCATCTCCGCCACGAGCCTCCTGTCCGCAGAGAACATTGCCAAGCTCTGGGTGGATATGCCCAAGACCTTCACGCACTTCCATCCTCTGGGTTATGTGCTCGTCGTGATGTTAGGCGCTGGTGTTGCCGAACGTGTGGGTCTATTTGGTACGGCCATGCGAGCCGGCGTTCGCGACGTACCCAATGCGCTTTTAACGCCGACGGTTGTGCTGGTTGGCATGTTGGGCAATCTCGCCGCTGATGCCGCCTACGTGGTTCTTATTCCGCTGGCGGGGATTATATTTCACGCGGCCGGTCGACACCCCATCGCTGGGATAGCAGCGGCCTTTGCGGGTGTGTCGGGCGGTTTCTCGGCAAATCTGCTCCCGGGTCAGCTCGACGCACTGTTATTTGGTATCACCGAGGCGAGCGTCGAAACGGTCTTCGGTGATTTCACCGCGAACATTGCCGGCAACTGGTTCTTCATTGCTGGAATGACCTTCGTGTTCTTACCGGTCATTTGGTACGTCACCGACAAGATTATCGAGCCTCGTTTGGGCGCATTTGACCCGAGTCTCGCCTCGGCAGCGAGCGCTGATGATGAAAGTGACCGCGACCTAACAGAGGAGGAGCGACGCGGGCTTCGCAATGCCGGTTGGGCGGTCCTTTTTGTTATTGGCTTATGGACCTTTTTCACCATCGGACCGGGAACACCACTGATTGATGAGGCAGCCTCTGCAGAGGCGCAAATGGCGCCGTTCTATAAAAGCTTGGTTGCCGCGTTCTTCATTCTCTTCCTGCTTACGGGTTGGGCCTACGGAAAAGGGGCAGGCACCATCAATGACCACCGTGATCTTGTGAAGATGATGACCGGTGCGATGGAAGATCTGGCTTACTATCTGGTTCTGGCGTTTGCCGCAGCGCACTTTGTGGCCATGTTCTCGTGGTCCAACCTTGGTCTCATTTTGGCTGTTCACGGCGCCGACTTTCTGAGCTCGACGAATATGCCAGCGTGGGCATTGCTGACGTCCATCATTCTGGTGTCGTCGCTACTCAATCTGTTTGTGGGTTCGGCCAGCGCCAAGTGGGCGCTGATTGCACCCGTGATGGTGCCGATGTTGATGCTTCTTGGTATCACACCCGAGATGGCGACCGCGGCTTACCGTGTTGGCGATGGTGCTACCAATATCATCACGCCGCTGATGGTCTACTTCCCGCTCATCCTGATTTTCTGCCAGCGATGGCAGAGTAACTTTGGTTTGGGGAGCCTGGCGGCCACGATGCTGCCGTATTCCGTTGGCCTCTTGGTGTCGGGGCTTGCGATGACCATTGCTTGGGTTGTGTTGGATTTGCCACTTGGACCGGGCGCTTCGGTGTTTATGGAGATCCCAACAACCGTTCGATAAGGCTGTAGTTCACCGCTTATGCGGTGACGGGTAGCGGTGCCCACAGGTCTGTGATGTGACCGTCTGAGAAAACAGCAATTGTGGGGAATTGGAGGAACACGGCTTCGCTCTGTGTCGGTCGCAAGAACACAAAGTCATCGACTTTAATCGATGCGTTTTTGGGCGCGACCAGCATCTCCTGGTTGCTTGAGCGGCCAAAGAGACTGCTGTTTTTCAGGCCGCCTGGGTAAACGGGATCCGCTTTCCAATAGCCGCCGTGCAGGAACACGGTTTTTCCAGACTGTGGTTTACCCAGCGCTCGATTGGCATATTCGAGGCCGGGTAAACGAACGCCTTTGCTTACCTTGATCGCCGGTGTGGCGACGAAGCTCGCAGGTAAAAATGCTTTCAGTATCGGTAAATCGAAATCGCTGGGTTTAACGAGCGCCGAGCCGGCGGCAATCTCATTGGCTAGCAGCGTATCGGAGTAGAGCCCAAACGTGGGACTGCCCGCCATGTTCCTCACCATGTTCGCCGTGTGGTCTTGACCAAAGATGGCCGCGGTTTGCGATAAGGCCAGTTGAAACTGCTTAGCCGCCCCTTGCTTGGCGCGCTTGGGCCAGCCAGCAATATTGGGCAGCTTAGTCAGGTGTGGTTCATACCCCATAAGGCCTGCAAGGGCCAGATTGTCACTCTGATGAATGGCAGTCAGCGACGCTTCGAGATCAGCCCCCGGCTCCATTCCACCTCGATGGAGGCCAACATCGATCTCGAGATTGATCTGTAAATTGATACCCATCGACTCGGCGAGCTCAGCGTATTCTGCGAGTCGTGCCGGCGTATCGATTAGCCATTGCACCTGATGTTGCAGCTGGCTGCGCATTTGGTCATTAGCCCCATCGAGCGTTCGCCTCAGCGCTTGAACTGGAATCGGCTTGCCGAGCAACTGATTGGCCTCAGGCATTAGCGTAAGGAGCTGCGTGACCATGTTGGTGTTGAAGCTCATTAGCCGATTGGTCTCAGTATGGGCGGCAACGTATTCAAGCAGTTCGGCAGAGGGCAGGGACTTCGCGACAATGCGGTAGGCCATACCCTCGGGAAGCATGGCTTTCAACGCTGCGATATTGGTGTCGAGCCGATCCCGATCAATGACCAACACCGGTTCCGCGAGTCCTGCATTAGCAAGGGCCTGTTGCAGTCGTTGAAAGTAGCTGGCGGACAGTGGGTTCATGTCAGGCCTCAAACAGGTCCGATAGATAGCCGTTGAGAAGTCGGCCATCTGGATCTAGCTCGCGGCGCAACGCGGCGAATTTTTCGAAGTCTGGATACCAGGCGCGCGCTTGCGCTGCTGTCATGCTGTTGAGTTTGCCCCAGTGAGGTCTGCCACCGTACTTCTGGAAAATCGGTTCGACATCGGTGAACAGGAAATCGAAGGCATCCTTGTGATAGCAATGCACGGCCACCGAAATCCGATTGCCGCCGTTGAACGGTGATAGCCAAGCATCATCCCCCTTGGTCTGTCTTGCCTCAAAGGGGAAGAACACATCGGGGCGCTTGGTTTCAATGTAGTGCCGCACTTCCTCGAGCGCCTCGAGCCCTCGCTCCACAGGGAGGTGATATTCCATCTCGTTGAAGAGGACGTTGCGCTCACTCGCCAGTAGATCCCAACTCTCGCCAATCACATTCTCAGTTGGCTCGTTGGTAACGGCGCGTTTAAGCAGCCAGCGCCTCAGGGGTGTGAACCATTTGAGTGAATCCCTGAGACTCTTTAGCTGCATCATGCCCGACGTACTGGTGTCGTCATTTGGCGGAGTTGATGGCGCCGTGGTTACGTTGTGTGTCAGCAGTAAGCTGGTGTCGGAAAACGGGATGTAAAAGAACTCGAAGTTGCGGTTCTCATTCCAATAGCGCTCTGCGTTTTCCAGGGTGTGTTTGTTTGAAGCAGGCCATACCTGGCGATGCAGTTTAAAGCGCTCGACGAGCTGCATTTTTATCTCAGTAATAATGCCCAGCGCACCCAGTCCGACACGTGCGCCGTTCAGCCATTCAGTATTTTCCTGATCGCCGATTTCAATGTGCTCGCCCGTACCGGTCACGAGCCTCACTCCCTCAATCTCCGCAGCCAGCCCTTGCAACTCCTTACCCGTGCCATGGGTCCCCGTGCTTGTGGCGCCCGCGAGGGTTTGGACATCGATATCGCCTAGGTTTCTAAATGCGTAGCCGCGCTCGGAGAGCTGGGGAGACAGGTCATGTAGCTTGGCGCCAGCGCCGAGCCACGCCTGATGCGTTACAGGGTCTATCTCACCCACACTGGAAAAGTGATCAAGTTTGACGATGGCATGCTTTGTCGGCACCAGCGGCATCCAGCTGTGACCAGAGCCCACGGGTCTAATTCCCTGACGGTGTGACAGCACTAGATCTACTAATTCCTGCACCGACGTGGGCATCACCAGAGGGGCTGGTGAGGGCGGTAGCGACCTCGACCAGTTCTGCCATTGTGTCTCTGCTTTTTCCGTCATTGGCTTTGAATTATGAGTAAGCGGACTGCCCTGACGGTAGCACACTCGCAGGCAACTGGGAGGTGATTTGGATGAGGTAGAAAGTACGCATTCAGTACCCGATCTCCGAGGCCAACTTTTCACTTAAATTTTTCGTCTCATACTCTTGCTCATGCCTGTTTTTCTCTTTAGTTTGGCGGCGAAATGGAGGCCGCCCAAATAATGATCAACAGGGCCTCGACAGGGGAATCACACCATGGCATCAGATATCGAAATTGCACAGGCCGCAACACCGCGCCCAATCTCTCAAATTGCAGATCAGCTCAGTATTCCTGAGGAAGCACTGGAGCCGTATGGCCGCATTAAAGGCAAAGTGAATTTGGACTGGTTGCTGCAGCAACCGGTTCGCGACAGCGCGCGCATGATCTTGGTTACGGCCATCAGCCCGACGCCCGCTGGAGAAGGTAAAACCACCACAACGGTGGGTCTGGGTGATGCATTGCAGAAAATTGGCAAGGACACGGTAATTTGTCTCCGAGAGCCCTCGTTAGGACCCGTCTTTGGTATGAAAGGGGGTGCTGCAGGCGGTGGTTACGCGCAGGTCATTCCCATGGAGGACATCAACCTTCACTTTAATGGTGACTTGCATGCCATTGGCGTTGCCAACAATCTGCTGGCAGCACTTCTTGATAACCACGTTCATCACGGTAATGCGCTCGACATCGACGTGCGGCGCGTCACCTGGAAGCGTGTGCTCGATATGAATGACCGCGCGCTGCGAGATATCACCGTTGCACTGGGTGGCCCCGGTAATGGCTATCCGCGACAGGACGGTTTTGACATCGTCGTCGCTTCCGAAATTATGGCGATCTTCTGCCTGGCCACCGATCTCGATGACCTAAAAGCACGCTTGGGCCGCATCGTTGTTGCTTATACCCGCGATCGCCAGCCGGTGACGGCAGCTGACCTCAAGGCTGAAGGTGCGTTGACGGCGGTATTGAAGGACGCGTTGGCGCCCAACCTCGTGCAAACGCTAGAGGGCACACCTGCTTTTGTTCATGGCGGACCGTTTGCCAACATCGCGCACGGTTGTAACAGTGTCATTGCAACCACAGCGGGTCTTCGACTGGCTGACTATGTGGTTACCGAAGCCGGCTTTGGTGCCGACCTAGGTGCGGAGAAGTTTATTGATATCAAGTGTCGCTCGGCTGGTATTCGCCCATCGGCGGCGGTACTGGTCGCCACGATCCGTGCGTTGAAATTCCACGGTGGTGTCGCTCGAGAGAATCTGACTGAGGAAAATCTTGAGGCACTCGAGAAGGGGCTGGCCAACCTCGATCGTCACATCACAAACATCCGTGATAACTACGGTGTTCCCGCAGTTGTCTCGATTAACCAGTTCATCGCTGACACACAGGCCGAGATCGATCTCATTGTCGAACACTGCCGGGTTCGAGGCATTCAGGTGGCGCTATCAAGCCACTGGGCAAATGGCGGTGCGGGTGCGACAGAACTTGCGGAGATGGTAGTCTCGCTGTGCGATGCAGATGAGACACCTGCCAATACCCCCCATCAGTCATTTGTCTATCCGGATTCGGCCACCTTGTTCGAAAAGGTGGAAGCCGTTGCTACCAAGGTTTATGGCGCATCCGAGGTAACCGCTAATGCCAAGGTGAGAACGCGTCTTAAGGAATTGGCCGATGAGGGCTACAGCCACTTACCGATTTGTATTGCCAAGACTCAGTACTCATTCTCCACTGACCCAGCATTAAAGGGTGCGCCGTCGGGCCATGCCATGGATATTCGTGAAGTACGTTTGTCTGTTGGTGCGGGCTTTGTTGTGGTCATTTGTGGCGACGTCATGACCATGCCAGGACTGCCTAAGGTACCTGCGAGTCAAAGCATTGATGTGGTTGACGGACAGATTGTTGGCTTGTTCTGAGGAAGGATAGAGTAAAAAAGCCCGCGCAAGCGGGCTTTTTTGTGAGCCTTGTTACTTGGAGTAGTAAACAGGAAACCCTTGAATAGAGCCTACGGGTGTAACTTGCCCAGCTGCGGAGGCTTGAAGCGCTCTGAATTCGGGACTCATGGCAATGGCGTCGCCTGATGATGCCATTGAAGACCAGCTGTCCCAACTCATTACGTAGTGTATGTTTCCGGTTCCTCCGATCCCTTCGTTGTAGATATTGATCTTAGCACCCAGTGCCTCGTGAATGGCTTTCGCTTCCATGAAGGTCTTGTATACATCGGCCATTCGCCCTTGAGTTGGTCGCCAGATAAATACCCGGAAAGGCCCATCGTCTGCAAAGCTTGCTCCGGTTACTGATGCGTCCCAGTTCAGCCCTTCCAGCGACATCATCAGTTGCCCTGACGGATCAGCGCCGGCCTTGGCAAAAAATGCAGAAAATTCCTCGCCGCTGTTATACGCCTTGGTTTTCGCCCATGCCTCACTGCTATCCCACCGAAGCACATAATCAAAGGTGGTATTACCGGAGCCGCCAACGTCCATTTGAAAAACACCCACACTGGCTCCACTCTTCTCGTGAAGTTTGGCTGCCTCAATAAGACTGTTTGCTAGTTGTGCCGCTTTTCCATCCAGCGCTTGCCAACGAAAGACTTCCAATCGTTCTGCCAGTGCCGAGGTTGAACTGAGAATCATCGATAAGACGATAAAAACTTTAGTGGTGCGCTTCATTTTTATTCTCCCCAATTAAAAAGTATGGAGGTCATCAAGTGGCCTCAAATTGAAACGTAGACCCAATCTAAGAATTTGCGAGTTTTTTTGCTCCATCCAGAGCTGCTCAGGCGCTTGCTTGAAAGGCTCTAAAGAGCCACCCTTAGAGCGTTTTTCTGGGAATCGAATAAGAAGGAATAGAGATGAGAAACACCGGCGGATGTTTATGCGGACAGATACGCTACGAAACCAAGGCTGAGCCAATGATGACAGGCGTCTGTCATTGCAAGAACTGCCAAAAGCAGGCGGGATCGGCCTTTTCAACCCTCGCGGCCTTTCAAAAGACTGATATCGAATTCACGGGAGATCTGGCGCTCTACGAAGACAGCGAAACGGATACCGGCAACACGGTCAGTCGTTACTTCTGTGGCACCTGCGGCTCGCCTATTTACTCGGCAATTGCCAGTCAGCCGGACATGGCCTACCTGAAGACAGGTACGATGGATGATACCGACGGCTTTGTAGCCATGTTTCATTGCTGGTCGAGTACCAAGCAGGACTGGGTTGAGCTTTCGCCCGATGTGCCAGCTTTCCCACAAAACCCAACGGGCTAAACGAGAAGCGTCGAAGCGCCTGAACAAAGTCATAATCCATCCCTGTTTTACAGGGGTTTGATTTTTCGCGAGCATCAAGCTGATCGGTCTTGGATAGTCATCTCGATGCTGTTGAGTCGCTGCCTTTTATCAATGTTCTTACTGCTGTCTGCAGAGGTAGCGGTTGCGGGCAACCTGCCCTTACCTAATCCATTTCTGGCGGATAGCCACAATGCGATGGCACATAACGATCCCGCCCAGCAAGATGCGGTGTCACTGGCCGGCC
Organism: Halieaceae bacterium; assembly: GCA_038143085.1. Lineage (GTDB taxonomy): Bacteria > Pseudomonadota > Gammaproteobacteria > Pseudomonadales > Halieaceae > Luminiphilus. The sequence continues at coordinate 118,919 of JAYQLG010000002.1, read as the reverse complement.
CAAGCGGCCCCAGCAGACGGTTAAGCCCCGAGGAAATCCAGTATCTACACACGGGACCCGCGCACTTCGGTCAAGTGGTCTCGGGTGTTTATCCGGATGGTCGAAGAGTCTTCTGGGGAAATGGCATCGATCGGATAGTTAAAGTCGACTACGACACCTACGAGCTGATTGATGAGTATCGCTTCCCCGGCACCGAGTACTACGACGAGACTCGCGCTGATGCATCGATCGAGAAGTTTGACGACAACAACTCGGGCTTTTTTGCGCTGGTTCATGCGTTTCGTGAGGCGAGCAAATTACGCGATCTTGCGAATCTATACACCGTTCTTGATCGAGATCATCGTTATTACATTGGCAGTAAAACGGGCCTTATTACAGCCTACGCTGATGAAGAACCCAGTGACTCACGCTCGAACATCATCAAACAAGGTGAGTTTCAATTCCCCGAAGAGATCACCGGGCCCGTCATGGGTTTGAGTATGACTTATGACGGCTGGTTAATTGCTGCGACGGAGCATGGGTATGTCGTTGCGATGAGTCGCGATTTCTCACAGCACCACACAATACGCCTAAAACACAGCGAGGGTGCGGAAGAGAAAGCCACCAAACCGACGGGCTACGGGTGGATACGCAATGGGTTTGCCATTGATGAAGAGGGTGGAATCTACATCGCGTCTCAGCAACACATGCATAAAGTGGTGTGGACTGGAGAAGGGCTGAGCACGTCGAGCGCCGATGGCGCGTGGACGGCTGAGTATCTCAATGGTTGGGGCCATGGCACAGGCGCCACCCCTTCGCTTATGGGGTTTGGTGAGGAGGATCGATTTGTGGTCATCACTGACGGTGAGCCGCAGATGAACATGTTGCTCTTTTGGCGAGATGAGATCCCCGCGGATTGGGAGCAGCTTCCTAACACACCGGATCGTCGTATCGCGGGCCAGTTGCCCGTTACTTTGGGCGACGCCTCGCTAACTGAGATTCAGTCCGAGCAATCGGTGGTGGTGTCGGGTTTCGGGGCCATGGTAGTGAACAACACACCACGCAACATCCCGTGGTATTTGCCAGAGCGTGCACGTGGTCTGTTGGTCGGTTATCTGGGCAGTAACCCGGAGCATCAGCCATACGGTCTCCAAAAGTTCGAGTGGAATGCTGAGCAGCGTCGTCTCGAGTACGCCTGGACCAACTCAGTGATTAGCTCGCCCAGCAGCGTTCCAATTGTGGGCATGGGTTCGAATCGGGTGTATTTCATTGGAGCCCGTAATAATGAATTCACGCTCGAGGCGCTCGATTGGGACACGGGTAGTGCTGACTTTCATTACGTCATTGGTGGTCAGCGCTATAACGTCATGTATTCGGGGACTGCCATCGATGAAGACGGACGAATTCATTACGGTACGCCCTGGGGGCGAGTTCGTCTTGTGCCAAAGACCTCCGCTGAAACGCCTTGAAGGAGAAAGAACGAGTGCGCTTGAAGGAACAAGCGAAAACGAAAGATGATCAAACGGTCGCTCTACTAAGCTAGTTAAGTGTGCGTCACGAATAAGAACCAAGAATAAGAAGTAAGAAAAAAAAAGAAAAGAGAAAACCTATGTTTGTGCACACCGTAGCTAAGCTCACCACCCATCTGTTGATGCTTCTCGCGATGCTGGCCGCTCACGCGTCTGCGAGTGATAAACCCAACATCGTGATCATGGTCGCGGACGATCTCGGATGGGCTGATGTCGGCTACCACGGTGGCAATATCGATACGCCTTCACTCGATAAGCTGGCCGAAGAGGGAGTCAGGCTCAACCGCTTTTACACAACGCCCATCTGCTCGCCTACCCGAGCCGCGTTGATGACAGGCCGTGATCCCATTCGCTTGGGCATCGCTTACGGCGTCATCCTTCCCTGGGACAATATTGGCGTGAACCCAGCTGAGCACTTTATGCCGCAGTCATTTCAGGCGGCAGGCTATCAAACTGCCATGGTAGGCAAATGGCATTTGGGTCATGCGCAGATGACCTACCACCCAAACGAGCGCGGTTTTGAACATTTTTATGGCCACCTTCACACCGAGGTTGGTTTTTATCCGCCCTTTGCCAACGTAGGCGGTAAGGATTTTCAGGAAAACGGTGTCTCCATTGATGACGAGGGGTATGAAACCTACCTGCTTGCTGATGAGGTCAGTCGGTATATTCGAGAGCGCGATAAGGAAAAGCCTTTCTTCGTGTACATGCCTTTCATTGCCCCTCACACGCCACTCGATGCGCCTGAGGAGCTGAAAGAAAAGTACAAGGATATTGAAACTGACCTTGCGCCTGCTCGCTCAAATCAAACAGATTCAACGCGGCGCATAGCCAAGCTCATGTTGCGAGAAAGTGCGCGTCCAATGTACGCCGCGGTCGTCGATGCCATGGATCAAGCGATTGGCCTGGTTTTAGATACGCTGGACTCAGAGGGTCTGACGGACAACACGATTGTTCTCTTCTTTAGTGATAACGGGGGAGCTGCGTACTCGGTGGGTGGGGCAGACAATGCACCGCTTCGTGGGGGTAAAGGGGAGACATTTGAAGGCGGTATTCGCGTCGTGTCCCTCATGCGCTGGCCTGAAAAACTCGCACCAGCTCAGGTTTTTGATCAGATCATGACGGTCATGGATGTGTTTCCAACCTTGGCCGACGCTGCTGGCATTGAGCCACTCAATAACTTCGAGTTTGATGGCCAGAGTTTGTGGCCGTCGATTCAAGATGGCGTCATTCATGAGCGCGACGACCTCATCATGTTTGCCTCGGAGATTCCGATATACGGTAGTTTCAAACTCACGGCGTTTGATGATGAGTGGAAGCTGGTACAGGAGATGGAGCAGGACCAACTCTCCACGACAGTGACCAACTATTTATTCCGAATCTCAGAAGACCCTCACGAATACAATAATCTGGCGTCAAAGCATCCTGATGTCGTTGAGGAATTGGCGCGCGCCATTACCGACTGGCGGGCGCTTTATCCGGTTAGTGGAACTCGATCTGTATTGATACCGCCACCGGGTTGGCGCCCACCGAAAGATTGGGCTACCTACCCTCGACCCTTGGACGAGTTACAAGAGAAAGAGACACTGGGTATGGCGCCGACAGAGTCGATTCAGCGCATCCTCGACATGCAGCACGGTCAGCGTGGCCGCCTGGTCTACTCGTGTACGAAGCGATGGTGGTCGTTGGGTTTCTGCATTAAAGACGATTGACGCGTAGCGTTTAGTTTTTGGGCCTCGCTAGAGACTTGAGGGGCTTGGGACAAGGGACTTGGGACAAAGAGGGGAGATAACATGTCAGCAATCATCATCGCGCATTTCAAAGCGCAAGAGGGCAAGCTCGCAGAGATGGCCGAGGTATTTAAAGCGTCACTGGGCGCTACCCGGGGCTTCGATGGCTGTATTGGCCTCGATGTGTATGTCGAAGAGTCAGCCGATACCTACACGCTGATCGAAGAGTGGGAGAGCGTTGCCCACTATGATGCTTACCTTCAGTGGCGGATTGATACAGGCATTAAAGAGGCGACGGCCAGCCTTATCGAAGGTGGCTGGGACAACGGTGTGACCATCCAGCGACTGGGTGCCAAACTCGATATATAGTTACGGCGTTCGCCAATCGTCAATCTCAAACCGTGTCTTGTGCGGACGTTACTGAGGAAGAGATTTTCTGATGAGCGAGTCGGCGCTTCATATTGTCCTTTGCCAACCTGAAATCCCGCCTAACACCGGGAATATCATTCGCCTGTGCGCCAATACCGGAGCGTCGCTACATGTCATTGAGCCTCTCGGGTTTGAGATGGACGACAAGCGGCTAAGGCGCGCCGGTCTCGATTACCACGAGTTTGCCAATGTCCGAACCTGGGATTCGCTGCCAAGTTATATTGACGCTCATGGGGATCGCCGGCTTATCGCTGTAGAGACCTGCGGCGAGGTGGCTCACTCTGACCTTACTTACCAGTCCGGTGATTCATTGGTCTTTGGCTCCGAGACCAAAGGCTTGTCACCCGAGCTGCTCGCACTGTTTGATGCTAGTCATATTGTTCGTTTACCCATGTTGCCAGGCAGTCGAAGCCTGAATCTGTCGAACGCCGTTGCGGTTGCCGTTTATGAGGCCTGGCGACAGCTGGGGTACGCGGGCAGATAAACGATCCCGATAAAAAGCGCTAGCTACCCTTGCTTGTCGAGTTTGATATCGCTCTCCACGGATACCCAAGCGGGTGCCGAGCAACACCAGATTTGGAGTTTGGGAGGTAACTGATCTTTCTGGTGGCAGCCACCCAGTCGAACCGATAACAAGCCACGGCCATCGATGTTGCTGGTATGAATACCCGATCCACAATCACCACAGAAACTGTAGTAGCGCTCGTTACCGCTATCGGCGAGTTTTCCATGCTCTTTTAGTTGCCCGCTGGTGAGCTCAAAGTCATCGCGCTTGATTCGCGCCGTATATTGGAAGGCAGATGAACCGAAGGTCTGACAGTCGGTGCAAAAGCAGATAGCGACCATGTCGGGGTTCGCCACCGCTTTCCAGGTGATGTTGCCGCAATGGCAGGCTCCGTCAATGTTCATTAGCGAGGCGACTCCTTCGTCATCGAGCGTTCTTTTGTTTTGGCATATCGTATGCCATATTATTTGTCTTGGCCGAAAATGAGATGGCCACAATGTCGGTACATCGTATAACCGTAATCGTTAGTTCGACATAGCGAATAACAAAAAGGACAGAGATCAATGAACGTGGTTCCTATTTGCAAAGGTTCGGGTGGCAAGGCTTTTGGCAGCGAAGGTTTCGGTGCAGACATCACAGGTGTCGACCTAGCCAATCTCACGGATGACACCTTTGAGGCGATTTACCGCGCGTGGCTGAGCTTTGGCGTGCTTCGGTTTAAAGGACAAACACTCAACAAGGACTCGCTTCAGACATTCAGCCAGCGCTTTGGACCACTGGAGCAAATTCCGATAGGGCGGATGAGCGAGGAACAAAAGGCGCGACTGGACAATCTCTTTGTCACGCCCATCTCGAATATCAAGGTCGACGGAAAACCCATCGGCGGACTGGGTGATGCTGAAGCAACGTGGCATTCCGATATGACCTACGTAGAGGTGCCTCCTCCTGCCAGTGTCTTACTGGGTGTTGAGATTCCTCAAAATGGGGGCGATACCTTTTTTGCCGATCAGCGTGCAGCGCTGGCGTCGCTGCCCGATGACTTACGCCAGCGTATCGAGGGCCTGTCGATCAAGCACAATGCGGCACACGATAGTGTAGGTAATCTACGACCCGGCTTTGAAGCCTTTGATGATCCGCGAGACGCACCGGGCGCTGTTCATCCGATCATTCGAGAACACAACGAAACGGGTGATGCCTGCCTGTATCTAGGGCGCCGGGAGTGGGCGTACATTCCCGGTCTGTCGCTGGAAGAGAGCGAGGCCTTGCTCGATGAATTGTGGTCCTATGCGGTTCCGGCCAATTATGTCGTGGAGCAGAACTGGACGCCCGGCGATGTGATCATTTGGGATAATCGACGGTGTCTGCATAAGCGAACATCGATTGACCCTTCCCAGCGGCGGTTGTTACTTCGCTGCCAGGTGTTAGCGCGTACTGCTTGATAGTGTTGTTTTCACGATGGCCAGTGTGAGTAGTTTGTCATGAGAGGGTGGCTACCGCTCTTTACCTTCATCGGAGCACTAATAACGCTTCTGATGGTCGGTCGTTTGTTGGCGGACTACTTTGGTATCGAGCTAACACTCGACTCGGTTCATGAGTTTCGCGACTGGATCGATTCCATCGGCTGGTGGGGCCCTCTGGCCTACGTGATTCTTGTGGTTATTCGACTCTTTCTGGGTCTATCAACGCACGTTGTACTCACGCTGGGGGGCGTAGCGTTTGGGCTGACCGAAGCCATCATTTGGGGTGGCGTAGGCTTGACGCTTTCGGGCGTTGTGCAATACGGCTTGGGGTACTACCTGGGCAGTGATTGGGTCACGAAGCGATTAGGCGACAAAAATGAGCGGTTACAACGGATTTTGTCGCGCAGCGGGGTGCCTGCACTTTTCCTGATAACCGTCCATCCGCTGGGCCCACAAAGCCCCATGACCATCGTGGCCGGAGCTGTGCAGTTCCCGTTTACGAAGTTTGTCGTGACCATGATGCTTGCCTCGCCGATTCGAGCCAGCATTTACGCTGTTCTTGGCGGCGCTGTGCTCGAGTTCGATCTATGGCTCATCGCGCAGATCACGGCGGGCTGCGTCGTCGTGATGATATTGCCGTTTCTGCACCGTAAAACCCGGCGGCTACTGCTGGGTATGGACGCTTAGTAGGGGACACGTGTTTCGATGGTAAAGCTTGCCGATATACCTGAGTACGAACGCAATCACCTGATGAGCAAGCTGTTGCCTCCGCTGGGTGAGTTGCCCTGGGTCGTCAACGACAAGCCGCTCTCTGAGAAGAAGGTGGCGATTATCACCACCGCGGGGCTCAATTTTCGCGAGGACCATAACTTCGAGTTCGTCGACGCCAGCTACCGCGCTTTACCGCGAGATCTTGCCGCCTCTCACATCCTGATGACTCACGCCTCGGTGAATTACGACCGAAGCGGCTTTCAGGAAGACATCAACGTGGTGTTCCCCGTCGATCGATTCAAGGAGCTCGAGTCTGAGGGCGTTATTGGTCGGCTGGCCGACGTCAATTACAGCTTCATGGGCGGTGGCATGTTGCCCGACGTCTACGAAGCGAATGTGCGAGATCTAGCAAAACTACTGAAGGCCGATGGTGTTGATGCAGCCTTTATTGTGCCTGTTTGTCCCAACTGCTCGAGGACGGTATGCGGTATTTCTTACTACCTGGAGTCTGAGGGCATTCAGACCGCGGGCATTGCCCTGTTTCGCGAAATTGCCGAGACCATGAAGCCACCGCGCATTCTTTGGGTCAGTTTTCCGCTGGGTAGACCACTTGGGAAACCTTCTGATGCAGCCTTCCAGACCGAGGTCATCAAGCATGCATTGGCGTTGCTCGATGCTGAGCAGGGGCCCGTTCTGGAAGACTATCCCATCGATCTCCCTGACATCGATACACCACCGCCTGCCTGCCCTGTCAGCTTTCAACGCAAACGCGATGACGAGTCATGGCGAGGGCGCCTTTCTCAGGAAGTTGGTGTCCCTGACCCCTTGGTACGAACTCGGTTTAAAGCGGCGCGGACGCACAACGGTTGGGGTCTGTGAGTCTTCTATCCCCGATATTGTTAAGAATGTGGCGACCTGGGCTGATGATGTCACACAGCCGTTCCCCGAGCCTTCATGGCTGAAACTCGCTCTGGAGGACCTTAAGTCGTTTTATTCCGAAGCCATTACCGCGCAGCCGGGCGACTATGAAGCGGGTTATTCGGACGCCCTGATCTTTGATGACACCGTGCTGGGAGAATTGATTGTTCACTACGTTAATTACTTCGAAGCAAAGGATCCTAATCATCCGTTTGTTCGGGTCATTGCCTCGCGCGAGCAACTTAAGCGTTCAACCGGGAACTGGGCAATCGATCGAGACGGTGGTTACGTGAAAGCGGCGAACCCGATCGTGGGCAGCGATTAAGTCAGCACATGGAATGTCTCTGAGACAACCAAGCAGAAGAGCCAAATAGTCTGGAGGGAACAGACCGCTACGCGCCCAGAAGTCAGGCCGTTTTGCTTGCCCGCTAATTTGCTGCGATGTACCGTCCTCCTATGAATAACAAGACATTTATCGGTCGCTTTGCGCTGTGGTCTATAGGCATTGCCTGCCTCCACTTTTCACTTGAGACCTTGTTTACGCTGCGCTTTGGTCAATCCTTTGTCGGGCTATTACCTGACTACATTGCGGTTGCCTTGCTCATTTGGGCCGGCCTGCAAGTCCGGAAGAATAACGCGGCCCTTGGGTTGTTGTGCGGTGCCTGGGGCTTCACGCTTTGCCTTCACTACCGAGCTTGGGCGTGGCGCTTTGAGGAGGTCATGACAGGCAGCGCAACGCCAGTGGTCGAGACAACCATGTACGTGCTGACCTACACCGCGCCAATCTCGATTATCTCGTTCATCATTACGCTGATGCTTTGCATGCCAGCGGCGCGAAACCACGGTAGCGATAGCATCGGTGAGTGATGTTAGAGCTGTCGCGACGTCATGCGGGATCTATAGCTACGGCCGTGGCGGTCTTCGGTGAGTTATGTCACGGCCTTGGGTGACGATCGCGCAGCCACGCTGCGGCCTTTAGTTGGATCTAACTGTTCGCCTTGATGATTCTTCGGGTGAACGTCGGCGCGATCGAGATGATCGAGAGCTGGCGAAAAACGCGCTCGCTTGATGAAACTGATTCGGGTGAACGGTCTTTTCTCTACTGGCGCGATCAAGCCCCGGCGAAGCGTTTTCTCGATGACTCGGAAAACGCGCAGCGTATCTTCAGCGCGCTCATTCGACTATGTGTACTTGTCCGGCATCACACTGGCGATTCTGACCGATGTGTCGCGTGATCGGCTTCTTGCGTGGTTGCCTAAATATCGTGAAGCCGGTGGCAAGGTGATTTTTGACAATAACGTCTGAGTTGTATGCCATGACCCTAGGCGCCATAATCCATAAAAGGCTGTTGTCTGACCTGCAATGAGATAGTCTTGTTGTCCCAACGTAAATAAATAATAACGAGGCAACGACGCCACAAACACTTGGAGATTTAGCCATGTCCAACGAAGAATGGATGACCAGCGCATGCATCCTCTGTGAGCTGAACTGTGGCATCAAAGTTCAGACCGGCGGCGAAAATGATCGCGAGATCGTGCGTATCCGTGGGGACGAGGATCACCCCGCTTCGAAGGGCTATCTCTGTCAAAAGGCGTCGGGGCTGAATCACTATCAGAACGGTAAGGACCGAATAACATCGCCTTTGCGACGCAAGCCAGACGGTACCTTCGAGGTTATCGATTGGGACACCGCGACCCGCGAGATCATGGAGCGCTTCGCCGCTATTCGCGATACGCACGGCGGTGACAAGATCTTTTATTACGGTGGTGGCGGTCAGGGAAATCACTTGCCCGGCGCCTACTCGAGTGCGACCCGGTCAGTACTGGGTAGCGTCTACCGCTCCAGTGCTTTGGCGCAGGAGAAGACCGGTGAGTTTTGGGTCAACGGTCAAATGTTCGGATCCATGGTCAAAGGTGACTTCCACCATTGTGACGTCGCGTTTTTCCTTGGAAAGAACCCCTGGCATACCCACGGTATCCCCAGAGCACGTGTGTTCTTGCGCGACTTCGCGAAAGATCCCAGCAAAACCATGATTGTTGTCGATCCAGTGGTCACGGAGACGGCGAAAATGGCCGACATTCACCTGCGAGTGAAGCCGGGAACGGATGCGTGGATGCTCGCGGCGATGGTGGCCATGCTGGTTCAGGACGAGCGCTACGCGGCAGCCTGGGTCGATGAGCACACCCAAGGAATTGCAGACATCAAGAAAGCCTTTGGCACCGATTTCGGTCGCTGACTATTGCGCGCACGCGGGTCTAACCGTTGAAGAAGTCAGCGCAGCGGTAGACGCCATTGCGAATGCCAAGGGCATGGCTATGTTCGAGGACTTGGGGGTTCAGATGAACCACCACTCGACACTCATTAGCTACCTCGAAAAACTGGTTTGGGTCCTGTGTGGTCATTTCGGCAAGGAGGGCGGCCACTACGTCCCTGCTTACCTGCAGAATATCGCGGGTAGTGGGCGCAGCTCACGCAAGTCACCCGTTGTGAAGGCGCCCATTATCAGCGGCATGATTCCCTGTAACGTGATTGCCGATGAGATTCTGACGGATCATCCCGATCGCTACCGAGCCATGCTCATCGAGTCGGCTAACCCGGTGCATTCATTAGCTGATAGCAATCGGATGCGTAAGGCACTCCGCTCGATGGAGCTAGTGGTTTCGATCGATATCGCCATGACCGAAACGGCGCGCGAGGCGGACTATGTATTGCCCGCCTCGACACAGTTTGAGAAGTGGGAAGCAACCTTCTTCAACTTCGAATTCCCCGAAAATTATTTCCACTTGCGTAAGCCCTTATTCGAACCGTTGGGTGAGTCGCTGTCTGAGGCAGAGATTCACGCGCGCCTCGTTGAGGCAGCGGGGGTGATGCCAACCGAGTTGGTTGATGAGCTGCGCGGCTTGTTGAAAGACGAAGGTCGTGCCGCATTCCGCGAACGGTTTATGCAGGCCATGGCAGAGGATGGCATGGTGTCCAAATTGGCCCCCGTCATTCTCTACCGAACGCTTGGCGAAGTGCTGCCCGAGGGGGCAAAAGAGGGCGCCGTCATGTGGCCGCTGACACTCGGTTTTGCCATGCGGGACAGTGCGAGTTTGGCGCGTGCCGGCTACGAGGGTGACCCCATCACGCAGGCCGATAAGCTCTTCGATGCCATCATTGCCGGGCACTCAGGTGTCGTGTTCTCGCGAGACGATATGTCGACGGCGTGGGAGAGAATGGGACAGGAGGGAGGCATTCAGCTAGCGCTACCCAGCTTGTTGGAAGAGCTCACCGTCCTAGAAGCGGGGCCTGTTGACCGTTCAAATTCCGATTTCCCCTTTGCCTTGAGCGCGGGAGAGCGTCGCGACTACACCGCGAACACCATTTATCGTGACTTCGGCTGGCGGCGTAAAGACCCCGATGGTTCTTTGCGTATCAACCCAGATGATGCTGCCAACCTCGGTATTGAAACCGGCGATCAGGCGCGGATTGTGACGGCAGTTGGTTCGGCGATGGCGCGAGTTGAGGTAACAGACCGTATGCTGCCGGGTCACGTTGCGATACCGAACGGGTTTGGCCTTGATAACGAGGACGGGACTCGATCAGGTGTTGCACCTAATGAGCTTACCTCGCTCTCCGATTGCGATAAATTCGCAGGCACGCCACACCATAAATTTGTGCCTGCGCGTATTGAGGCGGTGGCTTAGTTGTCAGTCATCATTGCGGATTAGTTGGGGGAGATTCAGGTCATTGAGCGTTTTCGACCCTGAGGAACATCCGCATAGGCGGTTCAACGCGCTAACCGGAGATTGGGTTCTCGTATCCCCACACCGCACCCAGCGGCCCTGGCAGGGAAAGGAAGAGTCCCCATCAAGGCCCTCGCTCGCATCCTACGATGCTGGATGTTACCTGTGCCCCGGTAATGAGCGTGCAGGCGGTCAGACCAACCCTGACTACTCAGGTCCGTATGTGTTTCAAAACGACTTTAGTGCGCTTCTCTCGGAGACACCTAAGGGTCGCAACGAGGACCACGATTTGTTGGTGGCAGAGAGTGAGACGGGCATCTGTCGTGTTATCTGTTTTTCTCCGCGTCACGACCTGACCTTGCCTGAGATGTCCGTCGCTGAAATTCATGCAGTCGTCGATCTTTGGACCTCACAATACGCCGAGCTTGGGGCGATAGAGGGCATTAATCACGTTCAGATTTTCGAGAACAAGGGCGAGATCATGGGTTGCAGCAACCCGCATCCTCATGGGCAGATTTGGGCTCAGAAAACAGTGCCAGATGAGCCTGCCAAAGAGTCGGCACGGATGCGCACGCATTGGGAAAAAACGGGCCGAACTCTGTTGGGTGATTATCTTGCAGTGGAACTCGAGCGTGAAACTCGCTTGGTCTGTGCTAACGAGAGTTTTGTTGTCGTCGTTCCTTTTTGGGCAACATGGCCATTTGAGACCCTAATTCTTGCGAGACGTCATGTGCGTCATCTGGGCGATATGACGCCAGCGGAACGCCACGATCTTGCCGATATTATCAAGCAGCTGACTACACGCTACGACAACCTGTTCCAGTGTAGCTTTCCCTATTCGGCTGGCATGCATCAGTCGCCAACCGACGGTGCTGAGTACGCAGAGTGGGATTGGCATATGCACTTTTATCCACCTTTACTGCGCTCTGCTGAGGTTAAGAAGTTCATGGTGGGCTACGAAATGCTCGCGACACCTCAACGGGATATCACACCCGAGTCGAGTGCTGCTCGCTTGCGAGCTGTGTCAGAGACGCATTACGCCGAATGCGACTAACATCATCACGCCATAGCCCGACTTTTTACCTGATGGGCAGGCGAAAAAGCGTCAGCATTCTGCTTATCGAGGGGTAATCACACGAGCCTGCCCTGGCTCCAATGCCCAGAATCGTTTTGCGTCGATTTGATTGGCTTGTAAGGCAGCGTCTAGGTCGATCACAGGCTGATCGACTGGCTCCCAGGTGAGCTGAAACACGCCAAAATGCATACCGAGGCTCTGCTCGCTGTTGAGGTCGATATGGGCCTGGACGGCTTCTGCAGGATTCAGATGAATGTCTTTCATAAACCAGCGCGGCTCGTACGCGCCGATCGGTAGAATGCTGAGCGCGAAGGAGCCAAAGCGTTCACCTTGCTCCTTGAAGTGCGGTGAATAGCCCGTGTCCCCCGCAAAGTAGATGTTCCCCTGACTTGTCTCAATGACAAAGGACCCCCACAGGGTTCGCATTTGATCAAAGACGCCTCGCGCTGAGCGGTGCTGGCACTCAACAAAATGCACGGTGGCATTCTCCACAGTCGTGCTGTCACTCCAGTCGAGTTCAATCGCTTGGTCGTAGCCGAGTGAGCGGAGTAATGCCGCATTGCCAAGGCCTGACACAATGACGGGTTCTTTGTTTTGTTGCTGCCGTAACTGTCTCAGTGTCGCTGTATCGAGATGGTCGTAGTGGTTATGGCTAATCAGTACGAGATCGATTTCAGGTAGATCGCTTATCGCGATCCCGGGTGGTCGGATGCGTTTCGGCCCCGCAAACGTGACGGGGCTTGCTCTCTCAGACCAGATCGGATCGGTCAAAATGTTCAGGCCATCCACTTGAATAAGGATGGTCGCGTGATTGATGTAAGTGGCGCGTATGCCGTCCTCTACACGGTCTGGAATTGCTGACGGCACAGGATTGGGTAGCGATTCTGGCCACGCTGATTCATTCCAGAGGCTTTGCCACAGAAACTGACTGATATCGCTCAGTCCTTTATCTGACCCATCACGGTTATAAAAACGATCCCCGTCCGAGTGATCGCTGATCGGATAAGGTTTTTCGGTAAGTAGGCTGCAAGCGGATAGCAGAGACGCCGTGAGCACGGCCAATGAGGCACGGCTGATTCGTTTTCGGTACATCGTCATTTTCATGGCCAATTTACGTCGGCTTCCAAAGAGGCGATCATTCAAGTTGAGTTGCTCTAAGTGCACCTCAAGACACTGGCAAGAGTGACACCGCATCATGTTTGAGCAGATCCGATCGCAATTCACGGCAACATTTGGAGACGACAAGGACCTTCAGGTCATTATGGCTCCCGGTCGTGTAAACCTCATCGGGGAATACACTGACTTTAACGAAGGTTTTGTCTTTCCCATGACTGTCGATCGCGGTGTTTACGTGGGTATTAGAGCGCGTGACGACCAGCGGGTGAGGGTGAAATCTAGTCGCTTTGGTGAGCTTATTGATTATCGGCTCGATGACTTTGAAAAACCAGAGCCTGGCCATTGGTCCTGCTATGTCCTTGGCGTCGTTGAAGAGTTGAGATTACTGGAACTGGTGCCGCAGGGATTCGATGCGGTTATCGACGGCAATTTAAATCTGGGTGCAGGGCTCAGTTCATCCGCGGCACTCGAGACAGCGACGGCCTTGGCGCTTCAGTCCCTCTTTGGTTTTGAGATGAGCCGTGTTGATGTCGCGACTTTGTGTCAGCGTGTTGAGCATCGCTACGCCAATGTGATGTGCGGCATCATGGACCAGTTCGCAAGTGGTCTTGGCCATTCAAATCATGCGCTATTGCTCGATTGTCGCACCCTGTCACACGTGAACATTCCGACCAATCTGGATAAGTACCGGATTGTGATTATCTCTAGCGAGGTCAAACGTGAGCTCGCATCTTCCGCATACAATGAGCGTCGCGCTCAGTGCGAGGAGGGCGTCGCGTTATTCAGGCAGTTCGATCCTACGATAGCGTCCCTGCGAGACGTGACGCCCGACTTATTCGATGCCTACGGCGACCAGTTGTCTGAGGTAGTGTTCCGGCGCTGTCGTCATGTCATCACCGAAAACGCGCGCGTGCTCGATGCATCGGCAGCACTTGCAGCGGACGAGCTCGTGCAATTTGGGCGATTGATGACAGCATCGCATAACTCGTTGCGAGACGACTTTGAGGTCAGTTGTGATGAGCTCGATTGTCTCGTTGACATTGCAAATGGTACCGAGGGTGTTCTGGGGTCACGAATGACCGGTGCAGGGTTTGGTGGCTGCACCGTGACACTGATTCACATGGATGCCATAGAGACATTGAGGGCGAATTTGCTTCCCTACACGGATCGCTTTGGCCTCAATCCAGAGATGTTTGTTCTTCAGGGCAATCTTGAGGCGGGTCCGGTCAGCGGGTCGTGACTCACACCGCAAAAAACCACCTTTAAATCGGCTGTATTTCGCCTAAACTGAGAGGCACGCAATGCTACGTAGTGCGGTGGTCCCTCACTGAGCGAGCAATACAATAATGAAAACAACAAGTCGTGCGTTATTACTATCGGTCCTGTTCTCTGCTTTTTTCACTGCGTGTGGTGGCGGGGGCGGTTCTACATCTGCACCTCCTGCGCCAGTGGTCACTTCACCACCGCCCAGCTCCGGTGGCGGCTCATCCGGCGGCGAGGAGCCTCCTGAGCGCGGACCGCTCGAGACAGACCTTGAGCTCAATCAGCGACTGATTGCGGCGGCGTCGGCTGACACGAGCCAACCCGGCTTTCAACTCTTCATGAGTCCTCACGTTAATCCCATTTTGGCATTGGGGTCTTATGTCTACGTCACGAACACGCCGAACGGTACGGTTGATGTGCTCGATGCGGATACTCGAGTGGTAGTGCAGCAGATTGACGTTGGCTTGGAGCCAATGAGCTTGGCGGCGAAGCCAGACAACAGTGAGTTGTGGGTCAGCAACCACGTGTCGGACAGTGTGAATGTTATCGATACCGCGCCCGATTCACCCTTGTTGCACACGGTCGTCTCGGTCATTGATCATCTCGACTTGCCAGCAGGCGAGACGGTGTTTGACGAGCCAGCAGGTATTGCCTTTGCGAGTAATGAGAAAGCCTATGTGGCGCTTTCACAAACCAATCACGTCGCGGTCATCGATGCGACGACATACGAGGTCACCAAGCTCCTTCATGTCCCTGCTCAGGATCCCAGAGCCATCGCGGTGGTGGGAGATAAATTACTCGTCTTACCCTTTGAATCGAATAATCAGACTCAGCTCTCAGGCTGCACCGCCGATGGGATCGACGGTGATGTCTGTACGTTCGATGCCATCGAGCATGTGTTTAATAACAACAACGTGTTGTCGCTCAACTATACGGCAGACATTGTTCGTAACACGGATCTTCCAGATCGCGATCTCATTGTCTACAGCACGGAGAACGAGCAGCGCCTTCAATCGGTGAATCACTTGGGGACATTGCTCTATGGCCTGTCCGTTGACGCGTCCGGTGTTGCATACATTGCTCAAACGGATGCGAGGAATGCGGCTAATGGTCGTGCGGGCTCACAGCAGCACGGGCTCGCGGAGCTCGAGAACCGTCCGTTTTTCAACCAAATCACCCGAGTCGATTGTTCGGGGCCTGACGGCTGTTTACCTCAGACACGACGTTATGAGTTAGAGCCACGACCGCCCACCCATCCAGCGGCTGGCAGAGCGCTCGCGACGCCTTACGACCTTGTGGTTCTGCCTGAGGGCGACGCACTGCTTGGTGTTGCCGCTGCCTCTGACACCGTTTTTCAGATGGATACTGCCTCCGGCGATATTCAGGGTCGACTGACGGTAGGCGCGACACCGCGTGGCATTACGCTTAGAGGCGGCGATGAGGCGTGGATTTACAACGCTAGCGACTCCTCTGTGAGCGTTGTATCACTGAGCAATGGATCGCTCGACCTACGGGCAACCATTGCTCTCGAGGATCCGACCCCGAGTGAAATTGCAGCGGGCAGACACTTGTTTGAATCGGCGAAGGCGTCGAGTACCGGCACGTTCTCGTGTGCCAGTTGTCATATTGATGGCAATACCGATCAGCTGCTGTGGGTGTTAGATACACCCATATGCGATGTACCCGGTTGCACGCAAATCCAGCCGAGACTGACGATGCCCATGCGAGGGTTGAGAGACACCGCACCCTATCACTGGGACGGGGTAATGGGTGACCCTCATGGCGGTAATAACACCGCTAACATCAACGGTTCTATCGAGCCCGATTGCGAAAGCGGCGTGGCGCTTGATTGCTCTCTCGTCCTGGTGGATCGCACGCTGGGATCGACCATGTGCGGCGTTGGCGAGTGTGAGGACGGACCCTCGGGGCGAGCCGGCAAACTGACTGACGAGGAGCGTCTATCGCTTGCCTTGTTTAACCTATCGGTCGCATTCCCTCCACCACCCGAGCGACCAGAGACTAACCGTTTAACTCCGTCGGCTTTCCAAGGGATGCTCCAGTTTCACATGGAGAAGGACTGCGGTAATTGCCATCGCATGCCGTTTTTAGTGAGCACCAACACCCCGGGAACAGGAATGGATGCACCCACCTGGCGCGGTGCCTATGACCGATGGATGATCCTGCCTCAAGGCCGCCTCAATATTTCGGATCTGTTACGGATCCTCAGTATTCCTGATCACTTTCCGGAGCAGGACATTTGGCGGGTAGCCGGGTCTAGTGAGCAGATTTGGCGTATGGTCCTGGAGGGCAGCACGGGTCACACAGGCTCGCTAGGCTCACAAATCGGTATGAGACCGGGAACTGCGTTATCAGCCTCGGAGCTTGAGAAGCTCGCTACCCTCTTGTCAGCGGCCGATGCGGGAACGGTTGCCTTGCGAGCATCGCTTTTAAAGCCAGAGACAGGGGAGCTGCAGCAACTGCGCTACGAGAATGGATTGTTTACGGGCATTGAATCGGGAGAGACGTTCAGCGACCAGCAACTGGTAGAGCTTACCGAGATGGGTGAGCTTCAGGCGTTGATTACCGCGCACCCACCTGCGAATGTCTCAGCGCTACATCCTCAACCTGGGATCTGGCCTGAGTCGCCGATTGCGCGACAGGCTGCCACGGTTAACGTCGCTGAATTAGATGATGCGAATCGCTTGGAGATGCGAGGGCGTCACATCTATCCGGGAGCTCGGATCTTTGTAGATGGAGAGTTAGTTGACGGCTCGGTTAACTGTATCAGTGGTGAGCTACCTAATTGCGTGGGTGAGCAAATTGAGGTCGTACTATCAGAGGCGCCCGATCGTGGTGGCTTCTTTCAGCTCCAGCTACAAAATCCGCTAGGTAAGTTCACAAACGATTCCTTCTATTTCTCAGAGCAGGTTGAACCCTCGTTACGCGAGGGCTCTATTTTAGCGAGCCGTGGTGATCTCGTTGACTGCGGTTTGCCCTCGAGTAGTTGGGAGTTCACCGAGTTCAATGGTTCGGCTCGCTGCGAGCGGTCTAATAGAACGATCATCGCTGATATCGATACGGCCAGTCAGCAAGAGCCCTGGCGTGTGCAGGTGTTCCACAGAGTACCCATCTACAAGGACCGAACCTATACGGCCTGTTTCTCGGCGAGGAGTTCCTTGGATAAGCGGATTTACACCTACCTCGACCGTGGCGCTGATGTCTATCAGCTTCTGGGCGCGACCCAGAAGTTCGCTTCTAACATCACCACTGATTGGCAAACGTTTTCCCAAACGTGGACGGTGGATAGGACGGATATCACCAGCCGAATCGCCTTCGATCTCGCTGAGACACCGGGCACCGTGGAGCTTGCCGACATTACGCTGGTTGAGGGCGACTCTTGTCTTTGAATGGCGTTATGAAGAGTAAGCTAACCGTTCTCCTTGGATTTATTTAGCGCCATGCCGTTGCGTCCGAGATCAAAAAACAGGCCTCGCTGGGACCTCAACCGAACTTTGAGCAATCGAAGAAAAGTACCTCTGACAGCTCTCCAACTTGGACATGTGTCTAGTTTTTGCATAGACAGAGCTTAAACAAAAAAAGGATTTTCTCGGTCTGATAGACAGGCCTCCCGTAGCAAATAGGGTACGAGCGGTTGAACCGCGCTACGGAGGTGAATAATGCAATCAGTAACTTTGGACTTGATGGCGAGGTCGGCGTCACTTTGTTTGGTGCTTTCCGTTTTGTCGTCGTGTGGCGGTGGCGGAGGTGGTTCTGACTCTGGCGGCTATTCGTCGGGCAGTGGCGGTTCCTACGGTACTGCCAACAACGCACCCAGGTGGTCCGCAGACTCTGAAGCGGTCGAGGTCGCGGAAAATTCGACGGAGATTACCCTGACCGCTACGGCTTCTGATGCTGATGGGGACACACTCTCGTACAGTATCAGTGGTGACGACGCTGGAAGCTTCTCGGTTGCCTCATCAGGCGCACTCAGTTTTATCACCGCCCCCGATTTTGAGTCGCCGCAGGATGCCGATACGAATAACGTCTACGAGCTTTCCCTCGATGTGTCTGACGGGTCTGCGACCGCCTCACTGTCAGTCACCATTACCGTTACTGATGTCGATGAGGGTTCTGGCGCCTCTGGTGGTCCAGTAACAGGCGTTGTTGTTGCAGGTTCCTACCTCAGTGAAGCACTGGTATTTCAGGACCTAAACGAGGACGGACTGAAGGACGAGAGTGAGTCAGGGGCAACAACTGATGCGCAGGGCGCCTTCTCCTTTGAAGTAGATGATTATGCCGCAGGTAAGATTATCTCGGTCGGTGGCGTTGAGCCGGAGTCTGGCACTGCCTTTGGTGCAAGCTTCAGATTAAGTGGTGGTACTGCCTCGGAAGAGGCGCTTGTCATCTCACCCTTAGGGTCCTTGCTAGAAGCCGCACGAGCCAGTAATGAGGAGCGTGTCGTTCAAATTTTGCAGTCCCTGCAGGTCAGTGAATCAGCCGCGATTAGAGATCCCCTCGAGGCAATCATTGCAGGTGACGAAGGTTCGGTCGCATTAGCACTTAACCACGTGCAGCTTTCGATTATCACGGCCTCGCTGTCTGCAATTACGGGGCTGTCGACACTTGAGATCGAGTCGGCGGTTGTGGAGCGAGCGGCTACAACCGATACCTTATTACGATTTTCAAGCATACAGTTACTAGCGGACGTCGCCGCTGACATCAATGATGCTTCATTGAACGCATTTATCACGGATGTTACCGGCTCACTTGGACGTTTCTTACAGCAGATCGTTGCTGACGATACATCGACATTGGCGCAGTTCACCGATGTTGGCTTGCGCGTGGTGGTGAGTGATAGCGTTGCCATTGCATCAGGTGACACTGCGTTAGCAGACACGTACAGAGGAGCGATTCTCGGGCGGTTAGAGAACAACTCTGCTCTGACCAACCTGACATCTCAGTTACCCGACTTTAACGAGTTTAGTTACCGCATCGACGAGGGTGCTGCCGGAGGTTTTCAGTATACGATCGACGGCGCTGATGCGACGGCCAGTGACATCATCGTTTATGCACGAGTTGGCGATACGATCCGCTTTGACAATGTGGTGTCATTGACGTCACACCCCTTCAGACTGGGAAGCAGTCCTGAGTCATCGCCGTTGTCTGAGGCGCAAGGTGTTGTCATCGAAAACAATCATCACGTGGCCCTGATCGTTAACGAGAACACACCGGTTACCATCTATCCCTACTGCCAGGTCCATAGCAACATGTTCGATAGGGGGCGAATCGAGATTGTCGAATCATTCGAGGGGTTACAGTTCCCTGGCTTCGGTGCGTCACCACTTGAAGTTAGAGGTGTTGTCTCCACAGGCAAGTACGACGGGGCGGCTGGATACACCTACGATGTGTACTTATCTCAGGATTCTGCGGAAGCTGCCTCAGATTCAAACGTACACCAACACCGCATGCAGCACATGCCCGAAGTGCCTTTTTTCATGCCTGATGGACAGGGTTACCACGGTGCAGTCGAATCATCTGGCCGCACGGAATTCAAGCCGATAAGCGTTCAAGACTGACAGATTGCGCACCGATATCTGAGGGAGCTAGCTCGAAAGCCCGGGGATTTCGCAGAACATATCGGCTTCGACCTTGACGCTAACGGCTGAGTTGGCATGTGCGCCGACGCACCATGATGGCATGACCATCGAATACACGCCCGAGCCGCCGGCCTGCAAAATCAGGATTTGTTCCGGTCCCTTGAACGCCATGCGGTCTTGAGGATCTGGCCCTGCAAATTGGCTGAACAAGCGTTTAACGATGCTCGCTTCGACAAAGCTGCGCTGATACAGCTCCTGAGCGATGTCCTCTCGCGTGAGCCCAGCCCCGTGCAAAATAGCACTGTGTTCGGGGTTCAATACCACTGTTGCGCATCCACCTGTCAGCGTACCGTTGTTACTGGGCGGGTTCGCTAAACCCATGGCTAGGAGTTCCAGCAGCGACTTATAGCTATTGGGATCGTCACCATCACCGGCGTAGATAACCGAGTGAGGCGCCTCTGAACCCAGAACCGTGACCACACTGTCGTCCGCATCGAAACCACGGCTCACATGGAGCGGTGTGAAGGGACTGCTCTCTTCATCCTCCGCTAGGCAAAAAGTGAACTTCCCTGGATGACCGAGCAGCGCCATGTCGGAACTGCCAGGTCGTGCCTTACCGATGTTGATCATGGTCAGCCGGAGTGCTCGCCCGATGGTGGCGTTGGCGCGATGACCGGGGCCGAGGGCGCCTGTACCTGAAGCAATCGGACCGCAGGTATGTCTTGCTGGCCCGTTGACGATAATCAAGGGCGCCGTGCAGTGCGTTGTAGCCTGCATTTCGGTGAGATCGAACTCGGGATCGATCACTGCTTTCACCGCCGCGACGACAACCGGCATATAGTCAGGCAGACAGCCCGCCATGACTGCTGCAATTGCTACTTTCTCTACGGTTGCGAGACCGTGTCCCGGTCCCATGGTCCCTAACATCATGTCGGCTTCGAGCCCTGATGCCAGAATCATTCGATTGACGCGCTCGGCCGTGGGGATGACGACTGGAAGACCGTCTGTACAGCCGAGGCGATGAAGTTCTTCGAGTGCTGCCTCTTCGTCTCGCGCGGATAGGGTATTAGTCACTGCTTTCCTCAAGTGCGGCTAGGATTTCTTGGGCTACAGAGTCTGCAACCGCGGTCATGTTTTCCGCGCCAGTTCCTGCCACCGGGTGAGGTAATTGAACTCTTGGCACGTCGGACATGCCTAATGACTCAGCGACAAAATTGCCTTGCGCCCAAAACTCCTCAGTCACCAGTGCCACCGAGGGTATGCCAATTTTGGCGAGGTTTATGCCGTCACGCACGGTGCCGGTAGTGCAGGAGCCTCAGTGCCCGTAGGCCGCTATGACACCCACGCAATCGCCACCAATCTCGCCCAATAGTTTCTCGGGCGCGGCGATGGTGGCATTTCCCTTGTTGTAGGCCTTGAGATTAATGCCGGGTCGAAGCCGACCGATTGCTTTCCCCACCTCATCAAGGAAGGGCACAGAGTCAGGAAATCCGTTGGCCAGTAAACCAATGGTTGTGGCGTTCCCACCGTCGACCTTTACGGATAAATCGTAGGGCGTATTTTCAATGCCAACGTCAGCATCTGGATTTAAAAACTCAATCATGGGCTATCCTCTGGGACCATGACTGTTATCGCCAAGAACCCCTGTGACTGTCAAGAGCGGCATTGAATTATGAAGTTCGCTGGCGTTGGTTTTGGCCAGTACAATAGAGGCTCGATATTAAGGATGATCTATGGAACGCATCGAATTAGCGCAGGGGCTGTCGTTTAGCCGGCTTGTTTACGGCATGTGGCGGCTCGCAGACGACAGTGATACGTCAGTGAAGCATGTCGATGCCAAAATTAATGCAGCGCTCGATCAGGGCATTACGACATTTGATCAGGCGGATATTTACGGTGGTTACACCGCTGAAGCTGTGATGGGGACGGCAATGAAGGCGAATCCTTCACTGCGCCAGCGGATGGAAATTGTTTCCAAGTGTGACATCGTCATTGATGCGGGCCGTCACTCCGGAGCGCGCGTTAAGCACTACAACACGACGGCAGCTCACATTAATGCCAGTGTCGATGCCTCTCTCTCAGAAATGGGTGTTGACGAGATTGATGTGCTTCTTGTTCATCGGCCAGACCCGCTCATGGACCATCATGAAACAGGTGCGGCGCTGGATGCGCTGGTGGATGCGGGAAAGGTCCGCGCGGTGGGAGTGTCCAATTTCAGACCCTGGGACTGGAATTTGCTCCAGTCGGCCATGCGTCACCCGCTTGTGACCAATCAGATTGAGTTGAGCCTTAAACACATAGCGCCATTCACCAATGGTGACTTGGCTTTCCATCAGCAGCACGGGCACGTTGTCATGGCGTGGTCCCCTCTGGGTGGTGGCGACCTGATGACCGCCTCAAATGAGTTGACCCATCGCTTGGATAGCATTGCCAAACGATCGGGTGTCGATCGGGCCGCGGTAGCAACAGCATTTTTATTAGCTCATCCGGCGAAGATCACGCCAGTCCTCGGCACCAATAACCTCGATCGAATCTCAGTGATCTCAGCAGCGGAAACCGTTCAGCTCGACCGGCAAGACTGGTTCTCCCTTTACGAAGCTGCGCTGGGGAGCGAGGTACCGTGAGGCCCTCAAGGACCTTTTTCATAGATGAGTCAGAAGGGCCCCTCGGACCACTGCGCGATTCAGTGCAGGTCTGTGTCGACCTGATCCTTTGCTGAGTTTGCTCTGCGCAGGTCAGGAACAAAGAAGTCCTCCAAGCCTTGATCAGAGTCTTTTTTTAGCCAGTGTTCGGGAAATTCAGCGGCTGTTGATCGATCTCTCTCTCGAAAAACAGCGCCGGAGCTAAATTTTTCAGTGTAGGGAACTACATGCTCTCCCTTGTTGTTACTCAGTCTGTTGAAGAGCTGCCGACGCATGTTCGCCACAATAGAAAGATACTTGGGATTATTAATGAGGTTATTCATTTCTTTGGGATCTGCTCGCAAGTCATAAAGTTCCTCTGTATCCCAAACTCCGTGATATTGAATGAGCTTATAGGCGTCAGTGCGAAGCGCGAAGGTGGTGGGCGTACTTGGAAAGTTAAACTCCCAGTAGTACTCGTAGAGTAGCTCATCCCTCCATTCATCAATCTTGAGACCCTTTGCCAGCGAGAGGAAACTCTGACCTTCGAATTGCGCTGGTGAGGTTAATCCTGCTATTTCCATAACCGTAGGCGCGATATCCAAGTTTGCGATCATTTCGGACACCGAAAGACCTTGCTCAATAACGCCTGGCCCCCAGGCAATTAAGGGCACTCGCATCGATTCCTCGTATGCATTTCTTTTGTCGATTAGCCCGTGCTCTCCGAACAAGAATCCGTTATCCCCCATCAGCATGACAATCGTATTCTCTGCATACCCATTTTCAGATAGCCAAGCCAAGAGGCGACCCACACTGTCATCAACTGCCGACATAGCTCGGTGGTACTCCATTTTGTACGCTTGGACATCGAGTGAACTGTGGTAAGGGAAATCCACACCGTGCCAGCTATTACGCTGATTTTTCACCCACATTGGTTTCCCCGCGTAGTTCTCGGCCGTATCTGCTTGACTTGCGGGCACCGGAATTTTTCGATCGGAATATTGAGTTGCATGGCGCGCGGCGGGGGAGAAGTTCGCATGTACTGCTTTGTGCGATAAATAAAGGAAAAATGGCCGCTCAGACGTACGCTGGGACAAATAATCGATCGCATAGTCAGTCAGCTCATCTGTTATGTAGCCTTTTTGAAAGACGTGCTCACCGTTGACGTTGAGTTTATTCATCTCACCGTTACGCAATTTAGTGGGGTAGTAATGACCCTGTCCCGCAAAACTTACCCAATGGTCAAACCCTGGTTGTGGATCATCAAGGTTGCGAGTTGCTGAGGCAGCTTCACCCATATGCCATTTCCCAATGAAGGCGGTGTCGTATCCTCCTTTTTGTAGATACTGGGGAAAGAAAACGCTGTCAGGATTTGGCGGTGCATTGTTATCGACCACACCATGATTGTGCATGTATTGGCCGGTCAAAATGGTGGCTCGGCTGGGAGAGCACAGGGCCGTCGTCACAAAGGCGTTTTTGAAGTGGACTCCCTCTTGAGCCAGCTTGTCGATATTCGGTGTATCGATAACCGGATTCATGAATCCCAGCTCATCGAATCGCTGATCGTCAGTCAGGATGTAAATGATGTTGATATCGGAGGCGGCAGTAACGTGACTTTGGGGTTCGGCGCGCAGTTCTGTAGTCGATTCAACATCATCGCAGCCGGTGAGGAGCCACCCTGCTAGCACGATTATAAAAACTGGCACAGCGGATATTCTTTTAGCTCTGGTCACAATGTTGCTCCTAGTGTTGGTGACTGCGCTTCGTGGGACCAAGGGGTACCCACAGTCTTTCGCAGGGCAAAGTGTTCGCATTTTAGTATTTTCGTAACGCCATTATTATTTGGATAGCGAGATAGAAACTTTGTGTGTACGGCCCCATTTTTTCCTGGTTTTTCCCAACTCAAGCTCTCTTCTGGTGTTTCGGCGTTAACTGTCTGTAAGTAGTCATCTAGCAATCGCTCTAAAGCTTGAGTGCATTCTGGATTGTTACCAGCTATGTCGATGCGCTCATAAGGGTCTGTCGCTAGATCAAACAGTAATGAGCGCGCAGAGGTATGAAAGCGGACTAGTTTCAATGAGTTGACCCGAATCGCAGAGTGGGGTTCGTTCAATCCAACGGCATTGTAGTGAGGGAAGTGAAATACGAGGCCATGTTGTGGACGCGCTAGTTGGTCGTCGGGTGTTGTTAGTAAAGGGCGGAGGCTCACACCGTCGGTATCATGGCTCAGGTGCTCGGTTGCACCCGTCAAATCAGCGAACGTCGGAAGCAAGTCATAACTAATGACGGGTTCACTAGACTGTGAGTTAGCGCTTATTGATGGACCCACGACCATAAACGGTACACGAATTCCTCCTTCCATTAGGTCCCACTTTCCTCGTAACAGCGGGTAGTTCATACCTTTCTCATAGGGTTTTCCTTGGTTGAGTTTCTGAGGCAAAACTGGCATCCCACCGTTATCCCAGGTGACCATGAAGTAGGTGTTGCTTTCGAGCCCTAGCTCTCTGTAGGTCTTAAACAGCGTTCCAATTGCCGTGTCCATGTCTAGCAGCATAGACGCATAAGCGATATTGCTGTGGAGGTCGCCGGGCTCCTTTTCTTCAAAGTATCTAAATGAGCGGCCGCTGTATTCGAGATTCGAGTGAAGCGCATAATGCGACACTTGGACAAAAAAGGGCTGCTCTCTTCGAAGACTATCCTTTATGAAATCGACTGCACGCTCTGTGATTGCTTCAATGCGCTTTGGATCGTCTTTTTCATAACCTCGCCACTGCTCCTTTTGATCCTCAACGTATCCACCTTCTTTATTGCCCGTCTTTCCATCACTCACGTCGTATCCCAGTTGAGCGGGTTCCGCGTCAATGTGCCACTTGCCGAAATGGGCGGAGCGATAATTTGGATTGGCGAGCTTTAATAATTGAGGAATCGCCAGCTGGTCGTGATCTACCCGGTTTGGACCTCGAACTCTAGTGTGGCGAAGTCGCGCAGGAGATTTTCCAAATTGGATGCTGTACCGCGTAGGAGAGCAGACAGGAGCCGCAGCATACGCATTCGAAAAACGCACTCCGGAGGCGCTTATCAGGTCAAGCGATGGCGTGTAATGGAAATCGCTTTGACTTTCTTCAGCGTCTTTATCCATTGGCGAGGACATTGAACTCCAGCCCTGGTCGTCAGTCAGGACGAGAATGAAATTTGGTGAGGTGTCTTGAGAGGCGAGAGCAGGCGCTTGAAGCCACAAAATAACGGCAACAAACAACCAATCGATGTTGGTTGATTTAAGGGCTTTCACTGGCTGTCCCGGCACCTATCACAGGTGCATCCTGCGCAATCAGGTTGCCAAAAATATCCACGTTTGGAATCTCGGTGATGTGCGAAAAGATACCTTTTCCTGCCGCAGGGAAAGGCGGATGAACAATAGGCTCCCCCGTAAAATCCGAGGGAATAGCGAACACCTCTAGGCTTGTTGCGCTCACATCCATTGCCAGTGCTGAGAGATGAGGTGCTTCATCCATAGCGATGAGCGCTGGTGCTACCGCCCCTGAGAACAGGTTATTGGAAATAATACTTCCATTGTCGTCATTCCAAACAACGAGTACTCGACTACCAATCCGACTCTCGGGCGTTGCGATAAAGGCATTATTTCGATGAGCAACGTTTTCACCGTTAATCTCTACCTGAGGTGCGGAATCAGGAAAGGTAACGTAGGTATTGTTGTATATGTGGATGTTTGAAGACGGCAAGCGTTTGGGTGCCGCAAAGTCACTGACGAATATGGTTTTACCGGGAAACTCACTTTTGATGCCTTCTGGCCGATCCACTCGGGCAACGCGAGTACCGTCCCCCACGCTGACGTTATATCGCCAGATAACGTTGTCATTTTTGCCCAGAATTTCTGTGCCGTAGCCCTCGTTATCGTAGAAAAAATTGTACTGTACGAG
Source organism: Halieaceae bacterium (assembly GCA_038143085.1). Taxonomy (GTDB): domain Bacteria; phylum Pseudomonadota; class Gammaproteobacteria; order Pseudomonadales; family Halieaceae; genus Luminiphilus. The sequence goes on along the minus strand of JAYQLG010000002.1, from coordinate 92,323 downwards.
GACATTCTTATTGCCGAAGTCTACGTGAAGACCACTTGAGTCATTGTGACCGCGTGAGCCAATGGCAGCATTGAACTGGGCAACGATATCGCGCGAACGAAAGAACCATGCGCCGCTTCCTCTGGTGACGGAGACATTTTGATTGGTACGAGAACCCGATCTAAGGAATGTGTTGCTCTCGAGGAGTCCGCCCTTAACACCATTCAAAAGTACGCAGCTACCACCTAAGTCTTCGCAGAGATTATTAATAATGCGAACGTTTTCATCGAAATCCAGAGGCGTCCCCCGGACGCCCCCGACATCAGATGGCCGATGGCGAATCGCAATACCGAACCTCCCGCTTCTTCGAATGACATTGTCATGAATATAGATATTTGATGTGTTGAATGCTCGTTTGAGCGTCTGAGCGGGAGACGTCTCGAATCGGATGCCACTGACTGTATTTCGATTGAACATCCGACGGCGCTTGATGGGATAAACTTCATCAATCTCGAGCCGACTGAGCTCATATCCAGTCAGCGCACGTCGCCCGGAGTTTCGAATTAAAATGCCATAAGCGTCGCCATCGTCGATACCGTCGCGCGCACGTTTACGAAAGTTCCTTATTTTTAAATCGCTAATGACGAGCTGGTCTTGATCTTCAATCAAGACCGTGGCGACGTGCGCGCCGCGTCTAGGGTTACCTGCGTCCAGTAGCGGCTTCTCACCGGCTCCGTACCGAGTGAACGTAATTGGTGCCTCTGCGGTACCCGAGTCTGAAATTACTAGCTGCCCTTCAAACAGATCACCTGACCGAAATCGCACAGTGTCTCCCGGTTCAAGGCGCTCTCGACTGACTCTCGATAATGATTGCCATGGCGCCCCTTCGGATAAACCGTCATTACGATCGTTTCCTAGTTCGCTGACATAATACGTAGTCTGAGCAAACGCGGACCCCGCTAGGAAAAGCCCGATGAAGGTCGTGCATAAACTAAAGCGGGTGCCCGTTACTCGCGTTCCCTCGTTATGATCGCAGGCCACCTCAACAGTCCCACAAGACGCCACGTCGAGGTTTAACGAAACTGCAGCCCGTGCTTGTTATCAAAGTTTTATCCGAATACCCATGGTTACCCGTCGATCGGAGTCCATCATTCGGGCGATTGGACCATTAGCAAAAACACCGGGCTGCACGGTTCGATCTTTTAGCAGATTGACTCCGCTGACCGTTAATGCAGTCTTCTCATTGATGTTTAGGCTGAGAGATGCGTTTAGCTGACCTCGATCATCCGAGTAAAGTGGAAAACCATTACTGATGTCGGTTGACTCGGATACCAAAAATACATCGCGATAGGTATAACGCAATCGAGCGGACCACCTCGGTTTCTCGTAAAACGCGGTGAAGTTGTAAGAGTTCTCGGACAGTCGCACGAAATTCAACGGTAAATCCTGTCGATCACCATTGCTATTTAAACCAGCGGGTGAGGTGAAGGTTTGATCGCGGCTCCCGTTTTGGTAGGCGTAATTTGCGATAATCCCTAAGCCGTTGAAAGGTTGTGGCAAGTTCCGGAAGTAGTGCTGAAAAGCCACTTCGATGCCGTCGATTTCTCCGCCCGGTAAATTCACTGGGGATATTCGATTGACCAATACACCGGCCTCACCCGCAACCGTGCAGACCGGTAGCGCGAGATCAGGATTTCCAGCGTTCGCGTCAACTGCTCTGGGGTTACAGATACCACTGAAGATAGTCTCTCGCCCCACAACGCCATCAAGGTCTTTATGGTAAATACCAAGACTCATAACACTGCCTTTGCGTGGGTAGTACTCCAGTGTGAGATCGAATTGTTTTGCTGTGGTCGGTTGGAGCGTGGGGTCACCTACGAGCACTGCCTGACCTGTATTCAGTGGGTATCTAACGGTCGGAGACAGATCACCAAAACTGGGTCTGCGCATGATTTTTGCCGCGCCAAATCTAATTTGCACGTCATCCATGGGCGAGATCACCAGGCTGAGTGATGGAAGCACCTCGGTGTAGTCCTGTGACTCGGAAACATCGCGCAGTGAGCCGTCAATCATCACTTCATTACCGGCGGCGTTCTGGTCGGTATTAACCACGCGGAATCCTGCAATTCCTTGCGCGGGCAGACCCAAAATATCAAGCTCAAAGTCACCACGCAGGTAGCCCGCGTAGGTGTTCTCATCAACGCCAAAACCTTGAAGTGGGTCTGTTACGCCATCAGTATCCAAGCCAATGAGGCTGCGCAGTTGTCTTCTCTGCCCAAAGATGGCGTTGGTATTACCGGTCAAAAAATTATCCAGGTAGGCACCATTGCTCCTGAATTCGAAAAAGTCTCCCGGTGTTGGTGCGAGAAACTGCGCTAAATCACTCCCGGAAAAGCCAGGAAAGTTCCGAGATACCTGTGACAAGCGAGATCGATTAATAGATCTGTCGCTGATTCGAATACCTGCCTTGATTTCTTGCCAAATCCCGCTGTTGCGGAACCAGGTTACGTCGACCGTCGCTGCAGTTTCCTCATTATCAAAGAAGCTATCCTGATCTCGGGCAATAAACAGCGAGTAGTAATTTGGATCCAACAATTGTGTCGTGGTGACGCGATCACCTGTTGGACCATACTCAAGAACGCCATCTCGATAGTCGTAGTAAAAAGGCACTCTGATCGCAGCGCCAGCACTGTGAAAATTAGTCGCTGTGGGGTCGTTGAATTGAAATACTGTAGTGAACGAGGCTTCCTGAGTGTCTGATCCAGCGGCGCTAACCTCGAATTCCACTTTTACATTGTCGCTATCCCATTCTCCACCGATTGCCGCGAGATAGGATTCGGTGTCGCGCGAGCCTGCGCGATTGTTAGATCGAAGTCTCATCCCGTCATTAGGGGTTCCGGTATCAGACAGCTGGTCTGCTCCAGCATTCAGTATTCCACCACCAATGACACCTGACGTGAGCATTGGAATGGTAACGCCGCCCACGGAGACAGATCCGTAGGTTGCCTCGGCGGCACCGTCAAGTTCTTGATCACTGCCAGCCGCACCAATAAACATGGATTGACCCAGATTGAGCCGAGAGAAATCGGTGTAAGACGCTTCCGCGAAAAGTTTTAGATCGCTGGAGTACTGCCACTCAATCGATCCACTTACCGCAGTGCTGTCTCGGTCTTCAGTGCCAAAGAGTAAATCAGCAAACCCCGGCTTGTAGTAAGCATCTGAGATTCCGTCTCCATTAAAATCCATGTTGCTTTGGGAGGCGTCTCTGATTCCCGGAGAGACGCGCAATGAATCCTCGCGAACGGTTTTCTCCATGTGGCTGAAAGTCAGGATTGCACCGACATCACCGTTTTCCGTAGCGAACTTATCGCCGAGTGTTGCTGAGAAGCTTTGATTCCATGAGTCAGCATTTTCAGCGTATTCGGTGGCTGCGCGGAAGACAGTGAGACGGTCTTTTAGTCGAAGGCCTCGGTAAGTCTTCACGTCGATCGTTCCACCAATACTTCCTTCGACCATGTCGGCGGTGGGGACTTTCACGACATTAAGCGATCGAACGAGCGCGGCCGGGAGGTCCTCAAAGCTCATACCCCCGCGACTATCACCGGACGGGGTTGTGCCTCTCCCATTAATTTCAACGCGATTGTCTTCGCTACCTCTTATCGATACCGATGACCCGATGCCGGCGTTTCTACTGATCTGCACCCCAGGGATATTCTCCAGTACCTCCGCCAGATTTTCGTCGGGTAATTTGCCAATGTCTTCGGCGTTAATTACCTCGATGAGATTTTTTTGGCTCGTTTCTCATCGAGCGCTGACTCCAGACTTTGGCGGATGCCGTAGACGACGACCTCTTCAATTGCGATTTCTGCTGTCTCGTCTTGGTCGGTGTTGGATTCAGCGGACTGTTGGGCGAGCGCATTGAATGCAAGGAGCGATAGCGCGGTTGCAATACTGATTCGCATGGCTGCTTTGGCGTGACATCTCAGATTCATTAGATAACTCCCGGCTGAAAGTTCTAGTGATTGCTTGCGAGCACTCGGTTGCTCTGTCTCGTAACTCAGTCTCATAAGGTTTGTAATGTGTTTCATTAGTCTGCATCCCTCACCAGCCATTGAGCATTGGTAGATTGGGTGCGAACTTTGAATTCACTCAGCCCACGCTGGAAATTCACCCGCCATGATTGAGTTACCGGGGTGTTTTTCTTCGTCAGAGAAGAGGTCCAGTAGTTAAGAATATTTTTAGGGTTGGGAAATACTGATGTGTCTTGTGCTGGATTGTTTTTGGTGACGTCAACAAGCGTCTGCATTTCTTTCAGATTAGGCAGTCGCCAGTCGTCGTAGCCAGCAAATGTTGAGTCCCGCGCGGTTTTCATCGCAACCCCCCAAACCTTGTTACTGACTGTGCCTTGATTACAGGTGGCACCGGACAAACCCTCGGGGCATCGTTTCCACATCAATCCGGTCACGAGGTCGGTGAGCGTGCCATCTGAGTTATCAATGAAGCGCGAGCCCTCAAACCGTGACGCGGCATAATCTCCCGCGACGAGCCTCACCTGAAAGTTTGACGTTTTTGCTTTGGAATTTCCGATTCCCGCGAAGAAATTAACAGTCCATGCATTTGCCGTGACACCGGATACAGGATCGCTGGTCCAATAGGACTGACTCTTGGCGTTCGGGAATCGTGGTACATCCATCGCCGGGTTAGAGCGGCCGTTATGTGCAATCGTCAGAAGTTCGGTGAGTGACGGAACCCGCCAGCTGGTGATTCCGCAATAGGCCTCTGTATTGCTCGTTGCAACAAGGTTGTTTCTGTTACCCCAAGTCACCTTATTGTTAAACGAGTGTGGACCACTGGCTGTTTTTATCTCCCATACCAATCCTGTGACGTTGTCTCGGATGCAAGACCATTGACTGCCAGCGGTTTCATTACCGTTTGTGGACCACGCGACATTTTGGACAGCGAGTGGGAGGCCATCACTGCCCAACTTTGTGAAGTCGAAAGCCGCGGCGCCTGTTCCCACTTTATTGCCCGCTATGGTCGAATCAGCATCGCGTCCTTGGTCACAGTCTTGTGGTACGTGTCCTCCGTTCTGGATGGCTTTGGTGCACGTGGCGTTGATTCCAGATGTACCATTACCGCTCACGGTAATGCCCGTATCGTTCAGTGGATTGACTGGGTTGGACACAACTTCATTGCTGACATCGCTCTCGACAGAATCTGTGAGGGCAGTGACAGCCACGAAGTACTGGATGTTATTTTGAAGGCCTTCAATCGTATAAGGCGAACTGACATTCTCAATCTTGGTCGCATTGTTGAGCGACTCTAGATTTTCTAAGAAAGAGAGAGCAGCGATGCTTTCAGTCGCGAGGTAAAGGTTGTAACTCGTCGCACCGGCAACGTCTGGCCAGCTTACGGTGAGGCGCGAGTTGCCAACCCAAGTCAATGTAACAACGGGGGCATCGGGCGCCGCAGGTTCTACGGTAATTGCCGCCGTGGTGAACGCTTCAGCGTATAACCCGTCCGCAGCTTTCACCGCAGTAATCGTTGTAGAACCGGCGCCTATGGCTGTCACCAAGCCTTCGTTTGTGATGGTCACAACTGAGGTATCGGCACTCGAGTAGGTGATAGATCCCGTGCCCTCGCCGCCACTCGCTACAATAGATTGGGTTTCATCGACGCTGAGCGTGTAAGCATTTGATGGGAAGCTGATGCTCTGCTCGAGCAAATCTGAAATAGTTACCGTTGTTGTCGCAGTGGCCTCAGCGTAAGTGCTGTCAGGAGCTTTGACTGCGGTCAGTGTGATGTTGCCTATGGCTACACCAGTCACTAACCCTTCCCCGTTTACCGTCGCAATGTTGGGATCGCTACTGGGGTAGGAAATAGTGCCGATGCCAGGCCCTCCGGAGGCGGCAATGGTTTGTGAGTTCCCGATCACCACCGTGTAATTCTGTTCACCAAAGGTGATGCTTTGATTCAGTTTCGGAGTGACGTTTACGGTGGTCTCTGCCATCGCCTCCGCGTAAGTCTCATCTTCCGCTTTGGTGGCAGAGATGATGGCCGAGCCAACACTGACAGCGCTGACTACGCCTGAACTGGAAACGGTAGCTACGCTCTCGTCACTACTTGAGTAAGTGACAACGCCACTGCCTTCACCTCCACTAACGCTAATGTTTAGATCATTGGTTACGATGATGCTGTAGGTGTCGCTGTCAAAGGAAATCGTCTGGTCAAGTTTTGGCGTGACCGTAACGTCGGTTGTGGCGGTAGCCTGAGCGTACAAATTGTCTGCAGCTTTAGTGGCAGTGATGGTGACGCTGCCGAGCGCATTAGCCGTTACGACCCCAGAACTTGAGACGCTTGCGATTGCTGCATCGCTGCTCTGATAGGTGATGCTACCGCTGCCTGATCCACCCGATGCCTGCACTGTTTCTGACTGACCGATGATGATCGAGTAGCTATCACTCTCAAATCCGATGGATTGAAGATGGGCAAACGACGTGATGGGGGTGGGTCCGGAGTCGGAGCCACCACAGCCTGATAGGAACAAGATAAATAGTGTGTACGCGGCTCTTTTTATAATTGTCATAACGGCGAACCTCTCGCTCTTGTCAATCACGGAGCGCCTTGCAAAGCTCAAAGCGCGCGCCTTGATTAACTTTTTAGTTTTTATGATTATCAAAATAAAGAGTAATGACAATATTGTCATTATGCAAAACTTCAAAACTTGAATGCGCGCATTAGGGGCTTCCGTTAATCGAAAGCCAAAGTAATCACCTTGAGGCTAGAGGATAGGATGCCTATTCTTCTGGGCCGGCGATCGCACTTCACTGGTTAAGAAACTGAAGGTTTTCCATGATCCATAGAAAAAAATCGACCTTATTGCATGTTGCGGAACTTGCTGGCGTATCGCTGAAGACGGCATCAAGGGTTGTTCGAAAGGAGCCTAATGTTCGAGAAGAAACGCGGCAGCGAGTTGAAGATGCGATGCGTGAGGTGAGCTACCGTCCCAGTATTGCACCCAGGGCATCAGTGGGTGCTCGCTCTTTTCTGATTGGTTTGGTTTTTGACAACCCCAACTCCAGCTATGTTGTCGATTTACTGAGAGGAGCAACCGAACAGACACGGGCGGAAGGCTATAACTTAGTTGTCGAACCGATCCGCACTGATGATTCCAATATCGCCGACAATATCAAACGGTTGGTCATTCAGTCGAACCTTGATGGCATTGTGCTTCCACCACCCATTTGTGATCTGGACGATGTGCTTTCAGTACTAGACGACTTTGGTACGCCATATGTTGGCATTGGACCCAATGACAATGTCCCACTGAATCGCCCCAGCATGGATGATGAGGCGGCTGCGGCGGCAATGACGGACCACTTGATTCAACTGGGCCACACAGATATCGCCTTTGTAAAAGGGAGGGCTGGGACCTCAACGACACGACAGAGATTGCAGGGGTTCGAGCGCGCTTTGAGAAACTCAGGACTTTGCAAGCGAAGTGATTTTATCGTTGACGGTGACTATACATTCAAGTCAGGTCTTCATGCCGGTGAACAGTTGCTCCGGTTAAATTCAGCGCCTACAGCCGTTTTTGCCAGCAATGACGAAATGGCAGCTGGCGTAATGACCGCGGCCATGAAACGAAACCTCATAGTGCCCGACGATATTTCCGTTGCGGGTTTCGATGATAGCCCGACGGCGACAATGATATGGCCGCAACTGACGACGGTACGCCAACCGATCGACGAGATGTCCAAGATAGCCATCTCTATGTTGGTAAGTCAGTTGCGTAATCGAGAGGTCGCCAGTCGTGAGACCAAGGTTGAGTATCAACTGATTGTCAGGGACTCTACTTCAAGTCTCAAGCAAAGCTGAGTAGTGCACATCGTCAATTCGAAGAGTCTACACCCGCGGGACGAGCACCAGCTGTCAGTTTCGTCGCGAAGCTTAGTCCTGCCGCTCGAAGAGCGGATGCAACTGAGGGATGGCGCTCGATCAGGTTAGTTGACTCCGCACGATCTCTGCTGAGGTCATAGAGCGCCTCTTTCACTTCAACTGAAAAGTCTGACCTACCGTTTTCACCGTCTTCCCCCGGCTCCAGTACGGCATGCCCCGTGTGCTCGAACACGTACTTCCATTGCGACTTTCTCACTGCAGCGAGTTGAGAGCCTAAAAAATAATAAAGATGTCGACTACCCAGCTCATCAGTGAAACCACCCGTGAGTGACTCAATGATATTGACCCCATCAATCGTTCGCCCCGACGGTTTAGTTCCCGCGATATATGCGAGGGTGGGGAGGATGTCGATGGCAGATATAACGTCGTTATTTACCTTGCCCCGCGGTATTCGCGCTGGCCAAGATGCAATGGCCGGTACTCTAAATCCGCCTTCCCATACGTCGAACTTGCCTCCCCGTAGCCCGCCGCTATTGCCTCCATGATTACCGAAAGATCGCCACGGCCCGTTGTCGGATAAGAAAAAAATCAGCGTGTTTTCCCTGACTCCGTGTCGAGATAAGGCGGATACTATTTGACCAACGGACCAATCAATTTCCTGAATGACATCGGCGTAGATCCCTTTTCCTGATATCCCTTTAAAGTTGATGTCAGTGCGTAGTGGCACATGCGGCATAGAGTGGGCGAAGTATAAAAAGAAGGGTTGCTTGCCAGCGTTAGAGCGGATGAAATTTTCGGCATAATCTGTGAGCCGTCGTGTCATCGTGTCCTGTGTCACAGGCACTTCGATCACTTCTAGGTTCTTCATAAGCGGCGGGTAGCTGCCGCTAGCTTGCGCTTGAATATCTTGGATAGTATCCACCGTCCAGCCGCTATTGAATTGAATATTCGATGCCAATTTCATAGACGGAACAATTGTCATGTCGTTTGAAAACGGAATCCCAAAATAATCATCAAACCCTTGTCTTGTCGGAAGAAGGGCTGGCCGATGGCCTAAGTGCCACTTCCCTGCCATGGCTGTGGCGTAGCCTTTTGTTTGTAATAAGTCAGCGATGGTCTCTTCGTCCGGGTGCAGTCCGCGATTTGGGTTAGTTCCCCACGCCCCATTTGGGAAAAGCACGTTGGGTATGCCCACTCGTAAAGGGTAGCTTCCAGTCAGTAGTGCGGCGCGGGACGGCGAGCAAACGGAAGAGGCGGAGTAGAAATTGGTAAAGCGCAGGCCATCGGCAGCAAGTGCGTCGATATTGGGTGTTGCCAGGTGGGTGGCTCCGAAGGCGCCAAGATCTCCGTATCCTTGATCATCCGTCAATATCAGGACGATATTGGGTAGAGAACTGCTGAAACACATGGAACTCGCTAGCAGGAGAAAGGCAATCCCTAGGAATCGGTAAAAGGCACCTCTTCGACTTGGCTCATCTCGTTTAGGCATGTCATTCACCTGTAAGCACGCGGGGTAACATTTTCTGATTGCGCACGGTCTCACATATCCCGGTGTAAGCCGATCATTAGTCAACCGGAGAAAACGGAAGACCTGCTAATTACGTTTGTTACTGATGCTACAGTTACACCGAAAGCAATATATCGTCAAAGCATCATTCGCATTGCAAGTATTGTTTAATCAAGGGAGGGGGGTTCCAACTGTGAAAATAAGACAAGTAGCCCTAGCGTCCTCAAACTTAGAGGAAATCGACAAAACATTTCGCCGTTTATTAGGCTGTGATCAGACCTACGCGGACCCAGAGATCATCTACTTTGGGCTAGACAATCGACTCTATACATTGGGTGACTGCTTTCTCGAGGTTGTCAGCCCGGTACAGCCCAATACGGCTGCCGGTCGTTTTCTTGATCGCCGCGGTGGTGACGGTGGCTACATGGTCATTGCGCAGGTCGAGAACCTGGCTGAGGAGCAAGTGCGTTTAGCGGATACTGCCATACGCACGGTGTTTGCTGATGACCGCGGGAATGCGAAAGCCATTCACCTGCACCCTAAGGACGTTCCCGGTGCGATTCCTTCACTCGATGAAATGAGCCCTCCCGAGTCCTGGTTGTGGGCCGGTGATGGGTGGGAACAGCGTGCGGGGCGCCATGTTCGTGGCATCCTAGGGGTGGAAATAAGATCGCTTGATGCTAAAGCAACGGGTCTCTGCTGGGCCGAAGCCTATGGCATTGAACTAAAAGCAGCAGGCAATGGGTGGCGCTTGGAAATGGGCGGTACAGAAATACGCTTTGCTTTCGATGCGGCGGCCGTTGAACCGGCGCTCATGGCGATTGATATTGACGCGGTTGATCTGGATGCAATCTGCGCCGCTGCTGATGATATGAGCCTCGAGCGCGATGGCCATGTTGTGACTGTCTGTGGCGTGGACCTTAACTTTGTCTCACACTAATTTTCTCTAACAAGCACCGGGAGGCGATATGACTCAAGGAATGATCGATACAGGGACAGACCATTTACTTGCCAACCTCAGTGAGGGCGTATTGACGCTGACATTTAATCGTCCGGAGGCCCGTAATGCCTTGTCAGGCGATTTGCTTCAAGCACTCGGGACTCAGCTCAGTGATGCGGAGATTAATCCCGATGTGCGCTGCGTGGTGGTGACCGGCAGTGGCAATGCGTTTTGCGCGGGTGGCGACGTGAAGGCTATGTCCGATGTAAATACCCAGGGGGCTGCCAGTCCCTTGGAGACCTTGATACACCGGCAGCGACTGAACCAGCGCTCAACCAGTGGTCGGCTCAATAAAATGCCGAAGCCAACGCTCGCTGTAATTCCCGGCCCCGCCGCAGGCGCGGGCTTGTCCATCGCGCTGGCCTGCGATCTCCGCATTATGTCGTCTACCGCGTTCATGACCACCGCGTTTGCCAAAGTCGGTTTTTCCGGTGATTACGGTGGCACCTTGTTCATGTCACAGCTGGTCGGCACAGCAAAGGCACGCGAGTTGTATTTTCTCTCCGAACGCATTGGGGCCGAAGAGGCCGAGCGGCTGGGTTTAACCAACTGGGTCGTTGCGCCCGAGGACCTAGAGCAACGCGCCAGGGAAATTGCTCAGAAGCTAGCGAGTGGCCCGACAGTGGCATTCAGTTACATGAAGGAAAACCTGGCTCGGGCGCTGACATCGGCTGATGTTCACGATTGCTTAGACCTGGAGGCGTCGCACCATATCCATTGTGGTGGAACGGCTGATCACAAAAACGCGGTCGAAGCGTTCATTGCGAAGCGCGCACCGGTCTTCGAGGGTAGGTGATCGTCGCGCTAGGCGCTGGCCGTGGGTGATTGCGCTGCGCCGACAAGCTTGTACTCGCTGGCATCGGTAATGAAATCTGCGTGACCGTAGGTTTCAAGCAAACTACCCAGCTTTCGTGTCAGGCGCCGGTCCAGCCAGCGGCGCACGCCGGGAATTTTCATGCCTAGGGTGCAGAGGTTTGAATTACTCACAATCGTTGCTAGCGCGCAGACCGTGGCGATCTTGTCGTTTAACGTGAAATGAACACCCATCGCCGCAGCTCGGGACGATTTACCCTCGCAAAAATTCTGAATGAGGAAATACTTCGAGAACCCACGCTCCATCCAACGGTGGAAACGCCCAGTGATGCTTGGATCAGTAAACAGCTCCGCGTCCATGGTTCCGCGCACTAACTCGCCACAGGTCTCATCGTCATAAATTTTGTGAAGAGACATGTCTCTGGCCGTCATCAAGTCGACAATCTCCTGAGGCGTTTCACCCAATAGTTCTTCGGGTAAACCCAATAGGAAACAGCGATATCGCGCCATCTCAACGCGCGAGCGCTCAGCTGGCGTGAAGTCGCTGCGCCCTTGCGCCAAAAGCTTGTAAGAAAGCAGGAAAATGCCAATCAGCCCGGCGGGCATCTGGTCAACTTGTGGAATGGGAATGCCATAAGTTGATACGTCCCACTTACCGGTTCGCATAATGTTAAAGCGCACCATCGAGTGCATCAGACGAACCTTGGCTGCCGCCTTAAAGCCTGGGTTAAATCGCTCCATGGCGCGCGGCATGGTTGTTGCGGTGAAGAAACTGGCGGTTTCAAAGACGCGGCGGACGGATTGTTGGTCGGTCAATGTGCCCGTCATTGTCATCGGTAAGGCAGTGTACTTATTCATGAAGGTGGCGATAAACGCACCGCGAATAGCGAAGGGCGATATCGTTCCAAGTGGGATGCGCTCGTGCTTAGCGCCTTCCTCAACCATGGCCATATCAACCCAATCGGGTGTGGCCTCCATCGCGCCAATGAAAGCAACGAGTTCATCGGGAGCGTCCTCAACGCTCTCGATACCCTCATCGCAGGCTTGCTCAAGCATGGAGACCAGCGTTCTAAAGCCATATTCCGGTATGAGTGACGCATAGGCGTCGGCGACCTTGTCACCCATCATGGTGTAGTTGCGGATACGTTCTACAAGCTCTGGGTTTTCAAGGACGCGTTCGCAATAGTTGCGGTGGCGAGAGGGGCGGAGCGACTTAAGATCAAAGTCCCTGACGTAGCGTTCGGGGAGTTGACCGAAATCCACCGATCCGTAAATCTCGGGGATAAGGGCCTGCTGCTCCAACACAGATGAGTTATACAGCTGCTGATGTTCTTGTTGCATTGCTCGTGCCCCAGTCTCTCACTCTTAACACCATAGCCAGTTACGCCGGTGTAGAGCAACCGGACTGTTATCAGCCTCTCTGACTGAAAATGCGCATCGGCGTAGCGATCTCATGCCTTCTCCGGGGTGCCAAGGGGCTGGCGTCCTATCAGTCTTGACGCTACCTTGGTCAGCTGACGATACGAATCAGGAACAGACAGAGAGCGTGACCCCATGAATGTTACAGCCCGACTTCTCACAGCTTTAATGATGGTTTTTCTGAGTCAGCAGAGCTCCGCAATGGGTGCCGATGCGGACACCGCCAGCCGTCACGCTGTGCTGGTGCCCAAGTCTGGGACCTATTCTCGTGCGATATCGACTGATGTCGCCCTTGCACAGACCTATTTTGATCAAGGTCTGCGTTTTGCGTGGGGGTTTTACTTCCCCGAGTCGATAGCGTCTTACCAAGAAGCCTCGAGCCTCGATCCTACACACCCCATGCCATTCTGGGGTATTGCACATGCGGCGGGGCCTAATCCCAATTCCCGCTACTCGCAAATGCCCGACGATCCACAGGGCGCGGGATTGGCGGCGATTGAAGCAGCGTTGGACCGTATCGATCGGGCGACACCGATGGAGGCATCGTTGATCAACGCGCTCTTCGTTTTCTATGATGCGAAGAGCATCCCGGACCCTCGCGAGCGCGATCGCGCTTACTTGGCCGAGATGCGCAAGCTCAACGAGCAATACCCTGATGATCCGGATATCGCAGCACTCTACGCTGGTAGTTTTATGTCCATCCGCCGCTGGGACTACTGGGACAAGAGTGGGGAAGCGAAGGGTGAGACGCTGGCTGTCGCAGAAGCACTTGAGCATGTGATTAACACCGGCGATCCGCATCCCGGCGTCTACCATCTCCACATACACCTCATTGAGGCCTCGCTTGAGCCTGAGCGTGCCATGGTATCTGCGGATGCCCTCGAGGCGACCTTACCCATCGGCGGTCATGTGGTGCACATGCCCGCGCATATCTTTGTGCGTGTTGGCGATTATCAGCGAGCCATCGACAACAACCTGCGCTCGCTTGCGGTGGATAAAGAGTTTGCTCAGCACTGGGGCGACCTTCCATTGCCGAGCATTGGCACTTATCCGCTCTCGCACAAAATACACGCGGGGCATGCGCTCGATTTCGTGCGTTATGCAGCCACTATGCAGGGCAGCTCTGAACTCGCTATCAAATCTGCCAAGCAAATGGCTGAGGCCATTAGTCAACACGGTACGCCCATGGGCCGAATGCAAAAACGTGTTGCAGCGCCATGGGTAACACTGAAAATATTTGGGCAGTGGGACGAGCTACTTGCCATTGAGAGTCTCCCGCACTCAACGCCCTATCTCGATGGCATCTTGTCATATGTCCAAGGGCAGCGCCCACATTGCTAAAGGTTCGCTCGACCGCGCAAACCAAGAGCTCAGTAACATTCAGCGTATCTCACAATCGCCTGATGTTTCAGTGAACCGCGCTGGCGCAACGGCCACGGCGGAGCTTCTGGCTCTGGCGGCGCACGCATTGGATGGCGAGATAAAACTCGCGGAAGGGATCTTACAGGCGCCATAGCCGCCTTCGAAAAAGGTGTCGCCCTCGAAGATACAAACAACTACACAGAGCCACCCGATTGGCCGCAATCGATGCGGCTTTATTTAGGCAACGCGCTGTTGGTGGCGGGGCGATTCGAGGAAGCCGAGGCGGTGTTCCGAAAAGATTTGCGCTGGCATCAGAACAACGGCTGGTCCTTATTTGGTCTGATGAAGGCGCTGGAAGCTCAAAACAAGAAAAACGAAGCAAAAGTGATCCAAAAACAGTGGTCATCCGTGTGGTCGCACGCTGATGTTCAACTGACATCACCAGTGATCTTGTGATCGAAGCGGTTTTTGGGTTGCCGAGAACGGTGGAGAGAGTGGGGGAGAGGGCAATAGAGAGCGCAGGAGAGAGCGCAGTGATTAGACGCTTCATGCCATTACTCACCTTTTGGCATCGCGATGTTTGTCGGTGGTACGGCGCCGTCGGCCTCAGCAGACAGTCCCTATGAATCAGTGACCAAGGATGCAGCCTTCAGAGCGAGCCTCGAGCTGCCCGACGGTGCGGCGTTTGTCTCGTTATCCGAAGGCGTCACCTACTACCGGCTCGCTAATGGTGAGTCCTGTACGACGGCCGATGTCCTGGTTCATGGTTTCTCGGTGCCGTCCTATATTTGGGATCCAACCTACGACTTCCTTGCTTCGAAAGGGCGATGTGTCGTGATCCTCGATCTCTTCGGGCGTGGCTTTTCCGACAATCCAGATGTGGCCTACACCGATGAGCTCTTCGCCACCCAAGTGCTCGAGCTTACTTGATCACTTGAAGATTAAAAAAGCGAATTTGCTTGGGTTGTCCAATGGCGGACGCGTGGTTAGTCAGGTAGCGGGTCTTGCGCCTGAACGGGTAGAGCAACTGATCTACGTGGCATCGTCTGGCTTTAGGGATGTCAGCCGCGCTATCAACGTCGAGGTTAGCCAAGCAGAAATTGACGAGCTCGTGGCGCGTTATCCTGAGCTGCCCGCAGGCCAGCTGTCAGACTTTAAAGATCCCACTAACTTTCAGGACTGGGATGATAAATACGCTGAACTGCTCGTTCATAAAGGCTTTGCTCGGGCACTGATATCGACCCGCAAGAATCATGATTCTCTGGAACTGGATCGTATTCATGCCCAGCTTCAAGCGTCCGATATACCGGTCACCACCATCTGGGGCGACAGCGATACCGTCGTTGTTTATTCGGGCTTTGCCGAGAAACTGGAGCGTTTACTCCCCAAGCGAGTCGAGCATTTTGTTCCCGAGTCTGGTCACTTGCCCCACATGGAAAACCAGCCCCATGTGGAGGCGCTTCTGACCGATATTCTCCTGCTTGAATGAGAGAATGAGACCTAAATGCTCAGGTCATCCCGGTTGTAGTCGTGGATATCCGCCCGCGCAGTGTCATCCCAAACAAACGACAGAGATTGCTCGGTAAAAGGCTTGTACTCGTAAGCGGTTTCCTCGGGGAATCGCTCCTTGCGCGCCGCGATGGCATAACCTAAAACGCGCGATCGTCTTGCGATGATCTCATCGTCGAAGACCTGCGCATCTGAGTGGATACCACCACCCTTTACACCCAGCACGGATGAACGTTTGTGGAAACCGAAGTTCACGGTAAGGCGCGGCTCAAACCCACTGTTAGGGAAAGAACCGTGCAGCGCCTGACGATTACAAATGACGACATCGCCACGATCACAGACTAAAGGAACCGCGCCCTCGATTCGCTCACTTTTGGATGAAGACACTAAGTCTTTGATGTCGATTTTTCCGAGCTTATGACTGCCCGGTAGCACCCAGACCCCATTGACCGCCGTGCTCCCATAGAGCTGTGCCATGAAGTTAAAGCCGTGGATATTTTCATCAAAATCTGGGCTGTCCCAATGGGTCACGCCGTCCTGGTGCCATGAGACTGCCGCACCAATTCCCGGCTCTTTGATGAACAGCGCTTCGTTGAAGGGAGCAAAGTCCTCGCCGTTGATGGCTTCCGCAACGCGGAGTAATTGGGGATGTGCGTAGGTCCGTAAGCAGGCGTCTGAGAAACGGAGTGAGCCCAGCAAAATGAACGGCGATGCCATCGGCGTATCAGCCGTGGCCTCGGGCTCAAACATTTTGACCTGGTGTCGTCCGTTTGCGAGCTGCGTACCACCAAGTGGATCGCCCAGTGGTTTTGACCAGACGAGATGAGGTGTTAACGAGTCCGAACCCAGGGCTGGTCGGCCTTCCGCGTCAACCGTACTATCGGGAGCGACCGGGAACGACGCCTTGAGCGCAACCATATCGGCCTCGATGTCTTCGCATTCTTCCTCAGTGAGCACCCCTGTAAAGACATAAAATCCATACTTCGAGTAGGCATCCAAAATGTGTTGAGCGAGTTTGCCCGACGCGTCGAATTCAATAGGCCCCCGATTATCCATTGCCAAGGCAGCTTCCTGTCCCGCCAATAGGTAGTCACGCATGGCTGTCGCTTGCTCACCATAGCGTGCTGCGCAGGCCTCTATCGATTTTGATATGTCTTGCATACTTGTCTCCCCGCGGGTCATCCCGTCTTTTGGTGAGTTCTATTGATGACTTGGTGCGCAACTCCAGTGACGAGTGTGACCATGTAGGCCTACCCCAACTCGTGCTGAAGTTGCTGATGAAAACTCACGATCCCTTTTTCGTAATAGCCAAAGGTCAAATGTGAATTGGCCGATGTTGTAACGGTTTCTTGTATGTCTCTGGCGGCCGCACGATCTTCTTCCTGGCCCGATTGATTGACAAAGTCAACGTCCCGCATGGCCTCCTCAAGGCTAATTTCAACCCCATTCTTGGCCGAGTGCTTGATGTAATAGGAGAACATCTGTGTGCGAGACGGTGACAACGGTTCAATGATGGTGACACTCGTATGCTTCGACAGCACCGAGACGCTGACGTTTGGAAACAGGTGGTAGACGAGGGTCGCAAACCCTTCGATTTCACGGTCATCACGAGATACAGCGCGCAGCTTCTCGATGCGCTTAAAGGGATATACGACGCGTGAATTTTGACCAAATGATTCCACCACATTCACGTTGTCCAGCCCGAAGGGATAGAAACTTTCACGGTGCAGCGACTTGATGTGATAGCCCTCGAGCAACGTCTCGGTGAGGAGTTTCCAGTTAGCCTCATCAAGGGTGTCGCTCTGATGAATGAGCGGCTGGGATGGTTCGAAAAAATCCAGCGCGGTATCGAGGGTTTCGAGTCTGGGAGTTCCCTCTTGCTGCACATAAACCAACCCCCCTCGCTCAATCGCGAAGAGTTCCTTTAATCCCGCTGTTTCTTTTTCCAGATTGCTTCAAGCGCTCGGAGCCCAGCTCAGTGATGCGGAGATTAATCCTGATGCTCGCTGCGTGGTGGTGACCGGGAGTGGCAACGCGTTTTGCGCGGGTGGCGACGTCAAGGCCATGTCCGATGTGAATACCAAGGGGGCCGCCAGTCCTTTGGAGACATTGATACACCGGCAACGATTGAATCAGCGCTCGACCAGTGGTCGGCTCAATAAGATGCCGAAGCCAACGCTCGCTGTCATCCCGGGTCCCGCCGCAGGCGCGGGTTTGTCCATCGCGCTGGCCTGCGATCTCCGGATTATGTCGTCCACGGCGTTCATGACCACCGCGTTTGCCAAAGTCGGTTTTTCCGGTGATTACGGTGGCACCTTGTTCATGTCACAGCTGGTCGGCACAGCAAAGGCACGGGAGTTGTATTTTCTCTCCGAACGCATTGGGGCCGAAGAGGCCCAGCGCCTGGGTTTGACCAACTGGGTGGTTGCGCCCGAGGACCTAGAGCAGCGCGCCAAGGAAATTGCTCAGAAGCTGGCGAGCGGACCCACGGTGGCGTTCAGTTACATGAAGGAAAACCTGGCGCGCGCACTGACATCCGCGGATGTTCACGATTGCTTAGACCTGGAGGCCACGCACCACATACACTGTGGTGGAACGGCTGATCACAAAAACGCGGTTGAAGCGTTTATTGCGAAGCGCGCACCGGTCTTTGAGGGCAAGTGATCGACGCGCTAGGCGCTGGCCGTGGGTGATTGCGTTGCGCCAACGAGCTTGTAGGCGCTGGCATCGGTAATGAAATCTGCGTGACCGTAGGTCTCAAGCAAACTACCCAGCTTTCGCGTCAGGCGCCGGTCCAGCCAGCGGCGCACGCCGGGAATTTTCATGCCTAGGGCGCAGAGGTTTGAATTACTCACAATTGTTGCAAGCGCGCAGACCGTGGCGATCTTGTCGTTTAACGTGAAATGAACGCCCATCGCCGCAGCTCGGGATGATTTACCCTCACAAAAGTTTTGAATGAGGAAATATTTCGAGAACCCGCGTTCCATCCAGCGGTGGAAACGCCCGGTAATGCTCGGGTCGGTAAACAACTCCGCGTCCATGGTTCCGCGCACTAATTCACCACAGGTTTCATCGTCATAAATCTTGTGAAGAGACATGTCTCTGGCCGTCATCAGATCGATAATCTCCTGAGGCGTTTCACCCAATAGTTCCTCGGGTAAACCCAATAGGAAGCACCGATATCGCGCCATCTCCACACGCGCACGCTCAGCTGGCGTGAAGTCGGTGCGCCCTTGCGCCAAAAGCTTGTAAGACAAAAGGAAAATGCCAATGAGTCCGGCGGGCATTTGGTCGACTTGTGGAATGGGGATGCCATAAGTCGATACGTCCCATTCACCCGTTCGCATGATGTTAAAGCGCACCATCGAGTGCATCAGACGAACTTTTGCTGCGGCCTTGAATCCGGGATTAAACCGTTCCATAGCCCGCGGCATGGCGGTCGCAGTAAAAAAACTGGCGGTTTCAAAGACGCGGCGGACGGATTGTTGGTCAGTCAGTGTGCCTGTCATTGTCATCGGTAAGGCAGTGTACTTGTTCATGAATGTAGCAATGAAGGCGCCGCGAATCGCAAAAGGTGAAATGGTCCCTAGCGGTATACGCTCGTGCTTGGCGCCTTCCTCAACCATGGCCATATCAACCCAGTCGGGTGTGGCCTCCATTGCGCTAATGAAAGCAATGAGTTCGTCTGGTGCGTTCTCAACGCTCTCGATACCCTCATCGCAGGCTTGCTCAAGCATGGAGACCAGCGCTCTAAAGCCATACTCCGGTATGAGTGACGCGTAGGCGTCGGCGACCTTGTCACCCATCATGGTGTAGTTGCGGATGCGTTCTACAAGCTCTGGGTTTTCAAGGACGCGCTCACAATAGTGACGATGGCGAGAAGGGCGGAGCGTCTCAAGATCAAAGTCCCTGACGTATCGTTCAGGGAGCTGACCGAAATCAACCGATCCGTAAATCTTGGGGATAAGGGCCTGCTGCTCCAACACAGATGAGCTGTAAGGAGATGCGCTGTCATGGGTCATATAGATGTGCCTCTTCAAGGCGCAAGCTTAGCCACCCCAGAGGCTCTATAACAAGTGGCTTAAAGACCTTTTAGATGCTGGGTGGCGCTGTGCTCCCACGAACCACGAGTTCAGTGGGCAGGATATAGCGATCGCTAGGTTGTTTCCTTCCCTCTAAAATATCAGCCAGCACTTGCATAGCTGTCCGCCCGATATCTTCGGCTGGCTGCGAGATTGTCGTCAGCGGCGGATCTGAGTACTTCGCAAACTCAATATCATCAAAACCAGCCACTGAAATGTCCTCAGGGACACGAATACCCTGTGATTTGAGCCCTTGTATCAAGCCAATGGCCATCTCGTCGTTCATGCAGAAAATAGCTGTCGGGACTGTTTTCAGACCGCAAAAATAGGCTGCGGCCTCATGCCCTGATTCCAAGGTGAAATCGCCCTGGGTAATCAGCGCTTCATCCTCTGTGATTCCGTGTTGGTTGATGCAGGCCCGGTAGCCCTCAAGTCTCTCTTTGGTTATGGGGCTAGCGCTGTCGTTTTCATAGGGGCCAAGTAGACAGCCAATTCTAGAGTGACCTAGCGATATCAAATATTCGACCATCACCCCAGCCGCCTGCCGGTTATCTATTTTTACTGTAGGGTAGGGCACGTCTTCTAGGCATTCGCACGCGTTCACAAACGGTATTTCACTATCGTTTGCACCGTTTTGTCCCGGATAATTCGGGCTTAGTTGGATTACTCCCTCCGCCTGGCGTGTCTCCACCCGTCTGAAATACTCTGACTCCCTCTCAATGGAAAATCGAGTATCGCCTAGTAGAACCGCATAGCCTCTTTGCTGACCAATATCCTCGATACCCCGAATAACCCTCGAGAAGAATGGGTTTGCGATATTTGGGACCAATACCAGTATTGAATACGATCGAGATTTGAAGAAATTACGGGCAAGCAGATTCGGTTTGTAGTTAAGCTCCCGTATCGCCTTTTCCACTTCCTCAGCGCTTTTTTTGGCAACCTTTTCAGGATCATTCAAGTATCGAGAAACGGTAGCCACTGAGACATTAGCCTTTCGAGCAACTTCCCTGATATTTGACATGCTGTTAAGTCTCGAGCCGATTGATGTGTTGTGCGCGCAGCATCCGAAAAAGGCAATGAGGCTGAGGTTTTCTCTGTTCCTCAGGCGATTCACTTCCTTATCGAAGCTATTGTAAGGCACCCACTATGATTTTGAACTTTATTTCAAAATCATACTTGTAACCGGTTACAGTTTGAAGCATTATTGCGTCCAACGCGTAAAAAATTTGAGTGGGTGGACTCAAATAGATCAAGTAATGCGCGCTAGCTACGAAAGCCAAATAAGAAAAACAGCTGGAATATAGCCATGACTTTTACCTATCAACGATTGAGTTTGATGATGTTTCTCCAGTTCTTTGTCTGGGGGAGTTGGTTTGTGACCATGGGGTCTTTTTTGGCTGCAAACATTGGTGCAACCGGCGTGCAGACGGGGATGGCATTCTCGACCCAATCTTGGGGAGCCATCATCGCTCCCTTCATCGTTGGGTATGTTGCGGATCGGTACGTGAACGCCGAAAAACTGTTAGGGCTGTTGCACTTAATCGGCGCTGTGCTGATGTATCAGCTTTATCAGGCCGAGAGCTTTTCAGTGTTCTATCCGATCCTGCTTGGTTACATGATTTGCTACATGCCAACGCTCGCGTTAGTGAACTCCATATCCTTCAGGCAGCTCGATGATATAGCCGCTGGATTTGCCCGCGTCAGAGTTTGGGGCACCGTGGGATGGATTTGTGCGGGGCTAGCGATCAGTTTTGTATTTGCTTGGGACTCGCAGGTTTCGGTTCAAGAAGGGCTGCTGAGAAATACGTTTCTAATGACCTCAGTGGGGTCGCTTGCATTGGGGTTGTTCAGCTTTTTGTTGCCGCCGACACCACCCATGGCAGGTGCATCATCGGGTGTCTCTCTGGCGAATGTTTTGGGTCTCAGAGCACTGGCGTTACTCAAAGATAAAAACTTTGCAATCTTTTTCCTGATGTCAGTGTTGATCTGCATTCCGTTAGCTTTTTACTACCAGTACGCAAGTCCCTTTTTACTGGAAGTCGGTGTTGAGAACGCCACGGGTAAGATGACGATTGGTCAAGTATCAGAAGTGCTATTCATGCTTCTGTTGCCCCTATTCTTATCTCGATATGGCATCAAATTTACACTGCTGGTAGGTATGGTCGCTTGGGTCTTGCGTTACCTCTTCTTTGCCTTTGGTAGCCCTGATGGGTTTGCGCTCGCCTTGATCTTAGGTATTGCCCTACACGGTGTCTGTTATGACTTTTTCTTTGTCGCTGGGCAAATCTACGCGGACTCAAAAGCTGAGGAGGCGTTTAGAAGCTCGGTACAGGGCCTGATTACTCTTGCTACTTATGGCGCTGGAATGCTCATTGGGTTCTCGACTGCAGGCTTCATAGCTGATCAATTTGCCGGACAGGGCGTTGAGCGGTGGGAGAGTATTTGGATGTTCCCAGCGTTGTTTGCCTTGTGCGTTGCGATTGTCTTTTCTGTCTCGTTTAAAGATCGCATGAACTCCGTTTCTGATGACAAGGTTGTGAGCTAATGGAGCAAGGAGCAAAGATAAAGCTCGGTTTTGTTGGGGGAGGCCCCAACTCTTTTATTGGGCACATGCATCAGGCCGCTGCGTCCATGCACGATCAGTTTGAATTGGTGGGTGGGGTTTTTGGAAGAGACTTTGATTCCGGGATTGCTCATGCCAGAAAGCTGCAACTGGCTCAGGACCGCGTTTACGGTTCAGTAGAATCGTTAATTGATGGAGAGTCGCGACTGCCCACATCAGAGCGAATGACCGCCGTTGCTGTACTAAACCCCAACAGTTCGCATTTTGAAATAGCAAAAAGCCTACTAATGGCAGGTTTTCACGTCATCTGCGAGAAGCCAATGACGACTAATCTGCCAGACGCCCTATCCTTGGAAGCTTTGGTCCACGAAACCGGCCAGGTGTTTTGTGTCACCCATACGTACACAGGCTATCCGATGGTTAGGCAGATGCGCGAGCTGATTGCGCAGGGACTCATTGGTGAGATTCAACACGTAGAGGCAAAGTATCTGCAGGGGTGGATAGCGCCTGTTTTGAAAGATCCGCAAAAGCGGGATCAAACGTGGCGTTTAAATCCGGAGACAAGTGGAAGTAGCTGTTGCTTCGGTGACATTGGTATTCATGCTTTCAATCTTGTGGAATACACAACAGGGCTCCAAATAGACCAGTTGCTGGCTGACCTGCATGCGCGCGATGAGAGTAATCAGCTTGATGTCGATGGCACTGCGCTATTTCGAACAACATCTGGTGCGCGCGGGTTGATTCGCGCGAGTCAAATTGCGACCGGCGAGGAAAATAATCTCACCATATCAGTCTACGGAGATCGAGGTGCCCTCAAGTGGGCGCAAGAAAATCCGGCGGAGCTCATCCATTTGCCTGAAGATCAGCCGCATCAGATTTACAAGGCCGGAAACCCCTATCTAGAAGGGATTGCGTCAGCATCATCCATGCTGCCCCCCGGGCACCCAGAAGGGCTATACCTTGCCATGGCAAATATCTACGCAGGGGCTGCAGCGGCAATGAAGGGTGACGGTGCGATGGGTGGTGTCTTCCCAACGATCAATGATGGTGTCAGAGGTGTTCGATTCGTAATGGCGTCTCTGGAGTCAAGTAATCAGGGTCAAAAATGGGTTCACCTGTGAAACGGCAAAAATGTGTTCAGGGTCATGTTGATTCGCTTGTGGCACCAACTATGACTTCACGATTTCCGCGTGGTGACAATGATCTAACCATGCTGAATGTCGTGTTTAGTCCCATTTTTCAATCCACGCTTGTTCACCGAATTCAAAGGAAATAACGATCATGAAGGGTCCCGCTATTTTTTTGGCTCAGTTCATGCCCCCGCCGGGTGAGCAGACGAGCCTCAAGGCAATGTGCGAGTGGGCTGCAAGCCTCGGATACGAGGGCGTCCAAATTCCAACTTGGGAGTCGCGTATTTTTGACCTCGAGTTAGCGAGCCACAGCCAGGATTACTGTGACGAGGTTTTATCAATATGCCGGTCCAGCGGCGTGGAGATCACGGAACTGTCTACCCATCTTCAGGGTCAGGTCGTAGCATCGACCCAGCCGTACTTGGAAGCATTAAATCCCCTCTGCCCCGACAGTCTGGCTGATGATATCGACGGCCAGCGCATGTGGGCAACGGAGCAATTATTGATGGCGGCGCAGGCGAGTAAACGTCTTGGATTAACCGCACATGCTACCTTTTCAGGAGCGCTTCTCTGGCACCGAGTGTACCCATGGCCGCAACGATCAGATGAGTTAGTCACTGAGGCTTTTGCAAACCTTGCTTCACTTTGGCTACCCATTTTAGATGCTTTTGATAGCGCGGGTGTTGATGTCTGCTTCGAGCTTCATCCGGGTGAAGACCTTCACGATGGGCTTTCCTTCGATCGATTTCTAGCTGCGGTTGACGGTCATCCCAGAGCAAATATCCTCTTCGATCCAAGCCATTTCCTATTACAGCAACTTGATTATGCAGGCTTTATTGATCTCTATCATGACCGCATTAAAGCGTTTCACGTTAAGGATGCAGAGTTTCGACCGTCCGCCAAGGCAGGTCTGTATGGCGGTTATGCCTCGTGGATTGACCGGCCCGGGCGTTTTCGCTCGTTAGGCGATGGACAGATCGACTTCAAAACAATTTTTAGCAAGTTGACGCAATACGGATTTGATGGATGGGCGGTAATGGAATGGGAATGTTGTTTAAAGCATCCCGAGCAAGGTGCTGAGGAAGGAGCGCCATTTATTCGCAGTCATTTCATTAGAACCACCGATCGTCGTTTTGACGACTTCTCCGCGGGTTCGGTGCGTTCACGATGAGCTTGAAAACCGCTATTAAGACACATCAAGGGAAGTGGACGCGGGCATCTTCTCGTCTGCACGTTCTAGTGGCGCTTGCCATTGCATCCTTGGGTTTTCTTATTACGAGCAACAACGATGGAGCCTTGGCAGAGCCCACGATGCCGACGACTAGCAAATCTGATTGGATCGATTTGCTGGCCGGAGGAAGTCTCGAGCAGTGGATGAGCATCGGCGGTGAAGCGCCCGATAGCCTATGGGAGGTTAGTGAAGGTGAGTTAACTCTGCTCCAGGGAGGCGGCGGCGATATTCTGACACGCAGAACGTTCAAGAATTTCGAGTTGCATTTGGACTGGAGAATCTCTCCTGGTGGAAACAGTGGCGTTTTCTACCGAGTGGCTAATGATGGTCAGCCAGTTTGGACCAGCGGGCCCGAGTATCAAATCTTGGATGATGAGTTTTTTCCTCAGTTAGCGGGATCGACCGAGCTCAGAGGGTCCGTTTTTGGATTGTACGCAGCAAAGGGTAGCCCAAAGAAGCCCACAAGCGCCTTTAATACCGCACTAATCCGAATTCGGGGGGGCGAGGTTCAACATTGGCTGAACGGCACTCTGGTGGCGCAGTTCGACATGCACTCTGACGATTGGCAACGCAGGGTGGCCGCAAGTAAATTTGCGGTCTTTCCGTCTTTTGGCCGGTTAGAAGAGGGCCACATTGCGCTTCAAGACCATGGGAATCAGGTGTGGTACCGCAACATCCGTATTCGGGAAATCGAATGAAACGACGTCAAATACTAAAAGGTGCCGGTGTCGCGGCGCTCGGAGCCACTTTAAGTCCGCTGGCCATTGCGGATACCAAGCCGTTTTTTGATGTTTCATTGGCTCAGTGGTCACTGCATAGACAATTGAGGAGTGGAGAGTTACCCGTACTTGATTTCGCGCGGAAGTCTAAAGAGTTTTTTGGAATCTCAGCTGTTGAATATGTGAATCAGTTTTTCGCGGATAAGGCGAATGACCAAAAATTTCTGAGATCACTGAAGCAGCGTGCCAATGATAATGGCGTGAAAAGCCTGCTGATTATGATCGATGGTGAGGGTCACTTAGGTGATGTTGATAACGCGGTCAGAGGTCGTGCTGTAGAGAATCACTTTAAGTGGTGTGAGGCGGCTAAATACCTCGGCTGCCACTCTATTCGCGTCAATATAACGGGTTCTGGTGACAGTGACTCTGTTCAGGACGCCGCTGTTGAAGGGCTGAGTCGGCTGTGCGGCTTCGCGTCGATGATGCAGATAAGCGTTATCGTAGAGAACAATGTCGGGTTTTCGTCTAACGGTAACTGGTTAGAGGCTTTGCTTCAGCGCGTAGCGTTGCCCAACTGTGGCGCATTGCCCGATTTCGGTAACTTTGGTGACTATGATCGCTACAAAGGCGTGGAACAACTCATGCCATTTGCCAAAGGTATTAGCGCGAAGAGCTTCGCGTTCGATGAGAAGGGAAAAGAGGTACAAACCGACTACGAGCGAATGTTGAAAATTATCAAGCGGGCCGGTTACTCGGGTCATATCGGCGTCGAATACGAGGGCGCCGGTGACGAGGATATGGGAGTTATGGCAACTAAGAATCTCCTTTTGGAGATTGGTAGCAGGCTGATTTGATTGGCGGTTTAGCCAATAGATGTCGCGAAGATGTTTTTTTGTTGAGTACGTACTATGGATAGCAGAGTCGAGAGCAAAGAATACGATGCCATCGTCGTTGGATCAGGCGCTGGCGGTGGTATGGCCGCCTATGTGCTGTCTACAGCTGGATTAAAGGTCTTGATGCTGGAAGCTGGACGCGCGTACGACCCTGTCAAAGAGACCCCAATGTTCAATTGGACCAAGGATGCCCCCTGCGAGGAGCGAGCACCCCGGATAAGCCTTTTGGCTTTTATGACGCCACTATTGATGGTGGTTGGGAGGTTCCCGGAGAGCCTTACAGTCAGGGCTCAGATGATCCGGCGCGAGAGTTTAAATGGTGGCGTGCTCGTATGCTTGGTGGGCGAACCAACCATTGGGGGCGAATCTCCCTCAGAATGGGCGAGTATGATTTTAAGCCCTACTCGCGAGACGGACTTGGCTTTGACTGGCCAATCTCTTACGGAGACTTGGCACCCTATTACGACAAAACGGAAATGTTGATTGGTGTATATGGCAGTAATGAAGGCCTCGAAAATACGCCCAACTCGCCAGAGGGAGTGCTACTGCCTCCTCCGAAAGCTCGGGCATACGAGCTGTTGACGAAAAAAGCGTGCGAACCCCTGGGTATCCCCGTCATTCCGGCGCATTTGTCAATTTTGAGCGAGAAGCTTGACCACGAGACAATTCCAAAAGCGCTATTTCCTGACAAGGAACTGGCAGAGGCGGTGACGCGCGACTCCATGAAGTCACGAGCAGCCTGTTTTTGGGCCACAGATTGTGGCCGTGGCTGCTCCATAAAGGCGAACTTTCAGTCGACAACAGTGCTCATTCCTCCAGCGCTCGCTACCGGAAACTTAGACATTCAAACTGACGCGATGGTCCGTGAAGTAACGCTTGATAAAAAGGGTAGGGCCTCGGGCGTTATTTACATAGATAAGGTCACCAAGCGCGAGAAGCGCGCTAAAGCTCGTGTCGTGGTTGTGGCCGCAAGCGCCGCTGAGAGCTCAAGAATCTTTTTGAATTCTCGAAGTAACTTATTTCCAGACGGCCTGGCAAATGACAATGGTCTGGTGGGTAAATACCTGATGGACACTGTTGGTGCTGGTGTCGGAGCACAGATCCCTGCCTTGGAGAGCTTGCCGCCTCACAATGAGGATGGGGCTTCAGCGATGCATATGTACATTCCGTGGTGGAATTATCAGGCGCAATCGAGAGGAGAGCTCGGCTTCGCTCGGGGCTATCACATAGAGCTGTACGGTGGCCGCCGTATGCCAGGTCACGCGCCATTTCGAGGTTTAGAGAACTTTACTGGTGGAGCTTACGGCATTGATTTTAAAGAGGCATGCCGTCGTTACTACGGGTCTTTCTTATGGTTTGAAGGCCGTGGAGAAATGATCCCCAACGATGATTGTTATCTAGAGATTGATAGCGAACGTTTGGACGATTGGGGTATTCCCGTGCCCAAGTTTCATTGGAAGTGGGGCCAGCAAGAGCTCGATCAAGCAGCGCACATGCATAAGAGTATCGCCGAAATTTTCGAGGCTATGGGCGGTACCATCACCTCTCCAGTTCACAAAGATGGTAGCAAGGCTATTGCAAACGGCGGCGTTATCATCCACGAGGTCGGCAGCCTCATGATGGGCGATGACCCCAAGAAATCGGTCTTAAACGAGCACTGCCAAGCTTGGGGTATCCCGAACCTGTTTGTGGCGGACGGTGCACCATTCGTCTCAAACGCCGATAAAAATCCCACTCTGACGATTATGGCGTTAGCCTGGAGAACCAGTGACTACATTGTCGATCAACTCAAGCGGAGGAATATTTAAATGACCGCTTCGAAGTTAACACTGGATCGAAGAGCTGCGCTTAAATTGATCGCCAGCACATCAGCTGCAGCGGCTTCTGCTCAGGTACTGGGTGAAAATGCAAAACGCTCTGCAACAGACCCTGACCTAGTCAACCCTGAAAAACCATGGTTTGGCGAGCTGTCTGCTGAAGAAATGGCGAGTGTTGCCGTATTGGCCGATATGATCATTCCCGAGGACCGGTTCTCTCCTAAGGCAACCGATGTTAATGCGCACTTTTATGTTGATGAGTATGTCAGTGCTCCCTATCAGAAGTGTCAAGAAGCGCTACAAACCATCCGAGAGGGTTTACGGTGGCTAGACGAGCAATCAGTCATGCGCTTTGGTGATGCCTTCAACGAGATCTCCGATCGTGAGCGTCACATGATCGTCGAGGAGATCAAGTGGGTTGCAAGTGCCAATGATCTCAATAAACCCGCGGCCATCTTTTTTGCTTTATTACGCGATTTGGTGGCCACTGGCTTCTACACCAGTTTTGAAGGAATGGCAGATATTGGCTATGTGGGAAATAAGCCGTCGGTTTCATTCGATGGCCCACCGAGAGAGGTACTAATTAAGGTGGGTTTGCTGGACGGAGACATCTCATGATGTTGTTCTATAAGCAAAGCTATCGCCTGTTGATAATGATGTTGGGGGTAGGTTTAGTGACGGCCGAGGCAATTGGACAGGACTGGCGAGAGTTTGCAAATTTTAAGCACTATGCTGAGGCAAACGAAGCTGTGCCGACTAAATCTGAGGATCAGTTCAGGGTGGTGTTCATGGGCGATTCAATTACAGCAGTTTGGCCCATGTTTGCGCCCCATCTTTTCGATAATGATAAGGCAATAAATAGGGGTATTGGCGGCCAGACAACGCCGCAAATGCTGTTGCGGTTCAAGGTCGATGTGTTGCAGCTATCTCCCGATGCCGTAGTGATATTGGCCGGTACCAACGATCTTGCGGGTAATGTGGGTGACGCAACTATCGAGGAGATTGCGGAGAATATCTTCTCTATGGCTGAGCTCTCTGATTCAGCGGGGGTTGAGGTCGTTATTTGTTCACTTCTGCCTGCGATCGATTATGTGTGGAGTCCTGGGCGGGAGCCAGCGCCTAAAATTCAGACCCTGAACAAAAAGCTTCAGGCCTACTCTGAGGAAAAAGGGCACTACTTTGTCAACTACTATGATTTATTGGTTGATGACCTTGGAGGTCTAAAGGTGCCGGACTACACATCAGCAACAGACTTGGTCCACCCTAACATCACGGCTTATCGATTGATGGAGGAGGCCTTGATGCCCACTCTCGCAAGTTTAGCGGGCGATGTGAATAAATGAAAAAAAGAAGGGAGTTTGTTGTTGACAGTGCAATACCGGCAGGTTAGCTTATGTTTTGTAACGGGTTACATATTGCAGGTCGCGCATTAAAAAACGATAACGCGATCAGCAAACTTGGGGGAGAGCCGTTTTGCACTGATGACTCCTCGATTTTTTTTAGTGCGTAATGTAACCCGTTACATTAGGAGCTGAAGAGAGGTAAAGGCTTGGTGATCGGAGAGGCGCGCGGGATAACCGCGTCGCCTTGTGTGAGTAAGGCGTTCCGTGCGTCAAAACCTATTCTTTGAACGGAGAAGAATAATGAAAAGAGCAGAAATATGGAGTCGTAAGTCACTCGCTGTCACACAAGCAGCAGCGATGGCTGTGGGACTGTCCGCAACCGCTGGGCTTCAAGCCCAAGATGGCCCGGAGGTCATGGAGGAGGTGATTGTAACGGGGATCCGAAGTACCCTGGAACAAAACCTTGACATCAAACGTGATGCCAGCGCATTTGTTGATGCTATCACTGCCGAGGACATCGGTAAGTTTCCAGATAAAAATATCGCTGATGCGCTACAACGCGTACCGGGTGTTTCCATCACAAGGGATGGTGGTGAGGGCCAGTTCGTCAGTGTCCGCGGTGTGAGTTCAGACTTAACGTTGACGCTTTTGAATGGCAACTACATCGCTACGGGTCAGAGTGCTACCAATCCATCACGCTCCTTCAACTACTCGTTGTTGCCCAGCAATCTAATTTCAAGTGTAGAGGTCTACAAGTCTCCCGAAGCTCGCATCGATGAGGGCGGCATTGGTGGCACGATCATAATCAATACCAGAAAGCCCTTAGAAATGGATTCGGGCTCGGGTTTCCTTAATTTTGAAAGTACTTATTCGGACGTGACCGAAGACTGGGAAGGTCAGTATAGCGGCCTCATAAACTGGAAAAATGAGGACGAAACCTTCGGAATTTTAGCCTCGGTTACACAGCAAAATCGATCCGCAGTGTCCGAATACTCGAGGACAGAAAATTGGCAGTACTTCTGTTCCGAGGCCCCTTTCAGTGCCTGTGGCGAGACGGCTGTCGAATGGACACAGCTGGAAACAGTTGATGGCCGAACCATTCAAGGATATGCACCATTCGCAGTTGTTATTGGCGAAAAGGACGAGGAACGGGAGCGGTTGGGCTATCAGGTGACCATGCAATGGCAACCTACTGAAAATTTTGGCCTAACGTTTAATTACATTGGATCGACTTTGGGCCAGGACTCTCAGGTTATTGAGCAGAACGGTTACCAAAGCGATTTCTGGACTTCGCTCTCTTCTGCATGGCCCACATTCTGCTGTTACAAGGAGTCGATGATTACGGACTTCCGTGTGGAGAACGGCACTATCACCATGCTCCAAATGGAAGATCTTGATCCTACGGATGACAACTACCTAGCAAGTTATGCAGGGGGTGGCTTTATTTACGAATCTGAGTCCACCTCCGACACTTTCGATGTCGAGATGGACTTTTCAGGCGACGGTTGGAAAGCGAAAGCCAATATCGGTTCGACAGAATCTGAGGGAGGTATCACCCGAGGTGTCTATCAACGCTTCCGTGCCACCAACGGCTCTACGACGCGTTGGGGCTGGGACTTTAACTCATCACAGGTTTTGCAGGGCGAGCACAACGGTTACAACGCGTTTGATTGGCACCAGCCGGACTATGCGGGCGATCACTCTGACGAGGAGACCTACGCGCAGCTGGACCTAAGTTTCGACTACGCGTTTGCGATGTTCGAGTCATTTGATCTCGGCTTCAAGTGGCGGGACCACGAGGTTGCGCGTGATAACAGCAATGCTTACTTCGATGAAGGCATCCCCAATAACTATGGCGGTGACTATTGGTGGTGCAGTACCTGCGGTTACTCGTGGCATCATGATCCGGCAAATTACCCCGGAGCCGATGTTGTAGCGACTTGGGTAAGACAAGGTGAAAGCCTGACGGGTAATGCGGGAACCGGCAGTACAGGTCTGATGGGCGTCGACTGGGATACATTCGATGCGTGGGTTGAGGGTAACTTCGACGAAACCATTAGCACTAACCAGGCAACAGTCTTTAATGTGAAGGAAGAGATCACCAACCTTTACGTTCAAGGTAACTTTGCGATGGGATCGGTTAGCGGCAACATTGGTGTGCGCTACGCGGACACTGATCAGGAGGCCATTACGCTAGACGATATTGACGGGCTACGTGACGAGACCCCTGAAGTTCGTAAAGGTGGCAATAGCCAGGTGCTCCCAAGTTTGAATGTGAAGTGGGATGCTTCTGACGACCTAGTTGTCCGAGCCTCTGCGGCTAAGGTGATGTCACGTGTTCAGTACTCTGATCTCGGCGCTTCGCTGTTTTGGTACCCCATTCAAGGTGGCATAGGATCAGGCAGTGGTGGTAATCCAGACCTCGAGCCTTATCAGGCAACGCAATATGATCTTGGTCTAGAGTGGTACTTCGAGCAAGGAGCGATATTGGGTGCAACGCTGTTTAGCAAAGACATTGATACGTTCGTAGTAACTGATAGCTACATTACGAATCTTGACTACAATGGCACTCAGTATCCGGTCAGCATCTCGGGCCCTGTCAACGGCAGTGATGCAACCTCCGAGGGCATCGAGATTTTCTACCAGCAAGCCTTTGATTGGGGTGGCGGAATTTTCGCTAACTACACCTATACAGATACTTCGCTGGCGACGTTGGAGAGTCAGGATGGATCGACTCGACGAATTCCTCTTACAGGCGCGTCTGAAAATCAATACAACGTATCTGCGTACTACGAGACAGATGTATGGAGTGCCAGAGTCTCTTACAACTGGCGAGACAGTTGGGCTGCGTTCGAGAGCAATGGCAAAACTGTATTTACCGATGATTACGGCCAGGTGGACATGAATGCGACCTACAGCTTCTCCGATCAAATTCAGATGAATCTGTCAGTGGTCAACCTGACTGAGGAGAATATCTATCAGTATTGGGGCCAGAAAGATCGGCTTCTTGATGACCGATATTCTGGACGACGGTTTTATGTCGGTGTGAACTACAAGTTCTGACCTGAGGTGTGAGGAGGAGGGCTTTCCTTTGGTGAGTCCTCCCTTTAGGAGGCCGAGTATCGCGACGTCGATCGTCCGAACTCGGCCTTTTTTATGACTTGAATATTGTTTCCTGATCCTGTCTGTTGAACCTTTGGACAGATTAACAACGAGCGGGATAGCGAGAAATATGATGTCGAATAAGGCATTCAACTTTGAAAGACTTAGCGCTGGTCGTTGGCTCGAAATCTGCCTCACCGTGGTATCCATATCTCTCATTTCACAGGCTTCAGCACTGAGTGGAGTATCTGACAGAATGATCGAAAGCCTCATCGCTGAGTCTCATGCCATTGAAGGCGTGGGTAAGCTCCCTTATAGGATCTATACGCCTAGGCCGATAGAGGATGAGACCGTGTATCCCCTCATTGTTTTTATGCATGGGGCCGGAGAGCGCGGTAGCGATAATACCACTCAGTTGAAACACGGCGTTGGATCGATCATTCGCTTTATTGAGCGGTTCAACCAGCCTGCTTTTGTGATCGCACCGCAAGTTGCAGATGGTCATCAATGGGTGGATACGCCTTGGTCCGACGACGCTCACGTACTTCCAAAGTCTCCATCGGCCAGCATGTCTCTACTGTTGGGCCTGATCGATTCTGTCAATCAAACATTACCGATTGATCGTCGTCGCATTTACATCACGGGCATCTCCATGGGTGGCTTTGGTACTTGGGATTTACTGATGCGCCGCCCCGATGAATTTGCAGCTGCAATACCCATCTGTGGTGGCGGTGATGAAACCAGAGCTCATTTGATCCGCGATATCCCCGTATGGGTGTTTCACGGAGGGGATGATCAGGTGGTCAAGACCCATCGAAGCCGCAATATGATTGAGGCGCTTGAGGGAGTCGCGGGACGACCCCGTTACACCGAGTACCCGGGGATCGGTCATGATTCTTGGACTGTAACGTACGACAACCCCGAGGTTCTCCACTGGTTGTTTGAGCAGACGCTGCCGGTAGATCCATGAAACCGATGTCTGAGAAATCAGATCGCGTATCTAAATTGCATGTGCTGCCGATGCCAGCATCAGTCAGTGTATCCGATGAGGTTTATGAGGTGCCATCTCAGCTGGTCATCGGTTTTACGGGGCCGCAGCCGGACTCATTGGTATCGATTTGCGAAGAATTTCTTGGAGCCTTTTCGTCTTTGAGTTGGTCGTTGGATGCAGGCTGCGAGACGTGGGATATTGCTCTGACCTTTGAGCCTCAATTAGTAAATGAAGCATACCGACTGGTTATCTCCAAGGTCGGAATTCTTATCGAATCGGGTTCTCCGGCCGGCACATTCTATGGTCTTCAAACGTTGAGGCAGTTGCTTCGTCAACATTCGGATGAAACGGCTATTACACTTCCGTGTTTGTCGATTGAAGACGTTCCCAGATTTGCCTATCGGGGCATGCACCTCGATGTCAGTAGGCATTTCTTCGATGTGCCGTTTGTAAAGCGATACATCGATTTAATCGCTATGTTCAAGCTCAATGTCTTTCATTGGCATCTGACCGATGATGCAGGCTGGCGGATTGACTTGAGTCGCTTCCCCAAGCTGAAGGAGATTGGATCGATCAGGGCCGGTACGGTACAGGGTTTTACCTTGGATGTGGGCGCTACGACAGACGGGATAGCGCATTCGGGGTGCTATTCGCCCGATGACATAAGCGAAGTTATTGAGTACGCGGCGTCTCGACATGTGACCGTAATTCCTGAGGTTGATGTGCCTGGGCATGTTTCTTCATTGTTAGCCGCCTACCCTGAACTAGGGTGCAGCGGTCAAGCAATGCAGGTCCCAACACACTTCGGAATCTTCGAGGATGTTCTGTGCACACGCGAGGCGACATTCAACTTTTTACGCAATCTATTTGAAGAGCTTGCGGCTCTATTTCCTGGACCCTATATCCATATTGGAGGCGATGAAGTGTCAACCTCTCGCTGGAGAAAGTGTCCCGAGTGTCAAAGGCAGAAGCGAAGGCTGGGACTATCAACCGAAACTCAGCTCCAAAGTTATTTTATGGGTCGTATTGCGGCCATGATCAAGGATCTAGGTAAAACACCCATAGTCTGGGATGACGTTGTTGAGCCGGAATTGGCGGGTGACATTACGATTATGTCGTGGCTGGGGGCGAGAAGCTTGGGCAGGCCTTACGGCATCATCATCCAGTGATTATGTGCCCAACGAAGCACGCATATTTTGATTTTTATCAATCGCACAATCTAGACGAGCATCCCAGTATTCATGGATTAACTAGGTTGCATGAGGTTTATGAGTTTGACCCTGACTCTTACGCGGAATCTGAAGAACAGAAAGCGTACATCCTCGGTGGCCAAGCGAATTTATGGACCGAGTATGTCACTACTGAACAGCGAGCAGATGAGCTGGTGTTACCCAGAATGCTAGCCCTGTCGGAGAGGCTGTGGTCAAGTTCTGATGCGATGGACTGGTCGTCCTTTAGAACCAGGCTACCGACACATGAAAAGCTGCTCAGGCGCGAGGGCTATGCGGTAGCGACAAGTCACTATAAGCCTCATATCAGTGCCAGCGAATGGAACAATGGGACGATCAGCGTCACCATAGACGCGTACGGCATGCCTATCGTCTACACACTGGACGGAGCGCCTCCTACCCCCAATTCGGCTCGGTATGACCAACCGCTGCTGTTGTCGTCAACAACCACAATCCGGGCAGCATCTTTGCTCGAGAACAATGAGTTGCATGGCGACGCGCGCCTTACGGTCGTGCGTCACTTAGGACTAATTGCTGAGACTGAGTTTCCACAGTTATCGCAGTCACAGGCAAGCTACGCTCGCGCGCGTTTGTTCTCTGGACGGTTAGCATCGGATTTGATTTTTGATTATCCACATTGGTATCGATGCGATGGCTGTGATCTCGATGTAATAGCTCGGTTCGATCAGCCCAGGGAAGTGTCGACAGTCCGCATTGGGTTTGACGCTGGAGCGCATAGAAAGTTACACCGGCCATGCCAGATTCAGGTCGACTTATTCGAGTTAGATAGTGGTTGGCACCAAGCGGCTGTGTATTCAGAAGAAGATTTGGCGCTCTGCGGGGCCGAGGCCGTTTTTAAATTTGCTCCAAAGCAGGTAACGGCAGTGAGACTCACCGCAGAGAATCGAGAGAAAGTTTGGTCACACGAGATGCGCTCTTTCGTGGCTAAGACGCTTTATTTTGATGAGGTAGTCATTCTATGACTGCGCTATCTCCTCTCGATTGGGTCGTCATTTTGGCCGTGTTAGCGGTCACTATCGGTATTGGCTTGTCCACGAGAGATCGAACGGGCGAAGAGGGCGCAGAAGGATTCTTCGTGGCAGGTAGACGTCTGCGATGGTGGTTTGTTGGGACATCCATGGTGGCGACCACCTTCGCATCAGATACGCCTTTGGCCATCACTGGCTGGGTCGCTAACTACGGTATCGCGGGAAATTGGTTCTGGTGGAGTGGCGTATTGGGCTCCGTTGCCATGACCGTTTTTTTTGCAAGGAAGTGGCGATCATCAGGTGTCATTACGGACGCTGAGTTAGTTGAGTTGCGGTATGGAGGGCGTGCCGCGGCCCTACTCAGAACCGTAAAAGCGATGTCCAGTGCGGTGATTTTGAACAGCATCACGCTTGGTTGGGTGCTGGCAGGCATGGCTAAAATCTCAGAGCCCTTTATAAGTTGGCAATTGATTCTCGGCGTTCCCACCTTCGAAATCGTGTCGACCTACTTTCCGGACTCGTTGATTTTTTACTCTCTCGATAACACCTTAACGATTTTAACGCTGATTTCTATTACCTTGATTTACTCCTCTATCGGCGGGATTCGCGCAGTCATCTTCACTGACCTGTTTCAATTCATCATTGCGATGACTATGTCGGTGGTTCTGAGTGTGATGGTCGTCAATCACCTGGGTGGATTGGAGGCGATGTGGCATCAGTTGGCCGTTCTCTATCCAGAGCCCACAGTTAGCAGTGGTAACGGTGAAGGTCAGTTTCTTTCACATGCCCAAGTAAAGTCTTTCGTGCCAACACTGGGTGAGTCGACCGTTGGTGCTTTGGGAATACCATTTTCTGCCTTCGTTCTAACGCTGGGTGTTATGTGGTGGACCAACGGCGCTGTGGATGGATCCGGGTTTACTACTCAGCGACTTTACTCTGCTCGCGATGATAAAGAAGCTGAGCTAGGCGCTCTTTGGTACACCATTGCCCACTTTGTCGTTAGGTCATGGCCCTGGATCATAGTGGCGGTGGCTGCACTGGTAATTTACCCAAGAGAGGATGTCAGTAAAACGGCCGAACGGTTCAGTGATTGCCTAGCGGACGCATCGCACTGCACGGCCGAGATGACAGCCTGTCTCAATGATCGCCAGAACTGTGCGATTCCAGAATACACCTTGCTTTACCGAACGACCGAGCGCATTAGCTATCAAGGCGCAGACTGTTTGCAGCACGAAAAAGAGATCGATGTTTTCGTCGAAGATCGAGAGCGGGCCTACCCTGCGCTACTTAGGGACATACTGCCAATTGGACTGACGGGGCTGGCTTTGGCGGCACTGATGGCGGCATTTATGTCGACGGTTTCTACACTCATAAACTGGGGAGCGTCTTACTTTGTTAACGATGTTTATCTGCGTTTTATAGCGCCCAACGCGTCTTCAGGCCGCCAGATATCAGTGAGTCGACTTGCAACGGTGATAGTGACTGTCTCGGGCGTTTACGTCGCGACCTGGGTAGATAGTATCGGCTCTATGTGGGAACTCTTCGTGGGGATGATGGCGGGCTTAGGCCTGCCACATCTTCTTCGCTGGTTCTGGTGGCGTGCCAATGCCTGGACGGAGATCGTCGGCATGTTGGTTGGATTTAGCCTTGCCTTGGGTAACTACATTTATGGTGAGACCGTTGGCTTTGGGCCATCAAGTATCTCTATTTTCCCCATGCAAATGGCGTCACATCCGGTCCATGTGATCTCTTGGATTTCACTGTTTTCATGTGCGGCAGCGTTGACGGCAACTTTTCTTACACCTCCTGTGGATAGGGCCCAACTTTATGCCTTTGTGGAGCGCACGCAGCCTATTGGTTTTTGGGGCGCCGTAGGTGGTGCGAAAAACGATGGAAACCGTTTGAAGCAAATGGCTATTAGTTGGCTCCTGGGCGTTATCGCTGTCTACAGTGAGCTGTTTGGTCTCGGCTATCTTCTGCGCGGAGAGTGGATCATTGGGTTGCTATTGGCAGCAGTAGGTGCCGGTTGTTTTAAATCAATGCTGACTCGCCTGTCTGCCGCTGATGACCCAGGTGATGAGATTTCGAATAAGGCATTGGGCACCGACCGCTCGGAGATTGGCGCATGATTCTTGGCGTCGACGTCGGTGGTACAAAAATTGAGTTAACTCGATTTGATGAATCTTTTTCACCATTGCACTCGTCACGCGTCGATACCCCAACTGAAGACTACGCCGAATTTCTTAATGTGATCGCAGCGATTATTGCATCTGAAGTTAACGGCTGTTCCGAACCCTATTCGTTGGGTATTGGGCTGCCGTGTACCTTTGATCAAGCCGGTCATGCGCTGTCGGCGAGTATACCGGCTATCACTGGCAGAAAAGTGCGATATGACCTGAGTCAGCGATTAGGTGGCGGCGTCGTATTCGAAAATGACGTCAATGCGTTTGTCTTCTCAGAGGCGCAGGGTGGGGCAGGCACGGGTAGTCGGATTGTTTTGGGTGTTGTCCTAGGAACTGGTGTGGGCGGCGGTATTTGTATTGATGGTTGTCTTTATCAAACGCGCCAAGGACTAGCCTGTGAATATGGGCACTTGCCAATCCCATCTACCTTGAAAACGCGCCATAGGCTACCAGAGAGGAAGTGCGGTTGTGGTGCTTTTGATTGCTACAACATTTATGCCTCAGGGCCTGGGTTGGAGTGGTTAGGGAAGTTTTGTGGTCTTAGTTCTTGTGGACCTAGGCAATTACTTGAGGCAACTAAGTCAG
Organism: Halieaceae bacterium; assembly: GCA_038143085.1. Taxonomy (GTDB): domain Bacteria; phylum Pseudomonadota; class Gammaproteobacteria; order Pseudomonadales; family Halieaceae; genus Luminiphilus. Next base: position 53,978 of record JAYQLG010000002.1, on the reverse strand, counting down.
GTGATAAACGGGCTCAAACAGCATTTGATATTTACTTGGATTTACTCGGGTCGCTGATGTCTCACCTAACCCTCATTTACGATCCGGACATTATTGTCTTGGGTGGCGGCATGTCCAAAGTCACTGAGCTCTACGAACTGTTACCCAAGGTGATGGAGCGTCATCTTATCGCGGGCAGTGTTGCACCGCCCATTGTTGCCCCTGTGTTTGGTGATTCGAGTGGGACTCGTGGCATGGCTCTATTGGGGTATCACGCATTTTGTGAGGCACGAGATGCATAAAGTACTGAGAAGTGACCACATATTTGATGGGCAAGCATTGCTGTCCAATCACGCTCTCGTCGTAGACAGTGGCCACATAGCGGACGTGTTACCAATAAACGAGGTGCCGGAAAGCCTTCCAGTGAACTACTCACGACCCAATGTGACCTTAGTGCCTGGGTTTAATGACCTACAAGTGAACGGTGGCGGCGATGTTTTATTCAATGATGCCCCAACTGTAGAGGGTTTGCAGACAATCGCCTCCGTTCATAGACGCCACGGCACGACGGGAATGCTACCCACACTTATCTCTGACGATTTACCAACGACGAAAACGGCAATAGAGGCTGTAAGCGATGCCCATCAGCGCGTGCCAGAGGTCTTGGGTATCCACCTCGAGGGACCTTTTTTGAGCAAAGAAAGGCCTGGAATTCATAATTCGTCAAAACTGCGGTCAATGGGTAACAGTGATATCGAGGTTGTGTCCTCGTTGGCTTCTGGCGTCACGCTTCTTACCCTCGCACCTGACGCGGTGTCTGCGTCTCATATCCGTGAGCTAAAGCAGCGAGGTGTCCACGTGTTTGGAGGACATAGCGACGCGAGCTACGAGGTTACAAAGGAGGCATTGACTGCAGGTGTTACCGGTTTTACCCATTTGTTTAATGCCATGTCTCCAATGCAGACGCGTGCGCCGGGGATGGTGGGCTGCGCGCTCGAATGTGAGGACAGTTGGGTCGGGTTGATCGCCGATGGACATCATGTGCATTCAGCCGTCCTTAAGTTGGCGATTCGAGTCAAACCCGCGGGGAAAGTATTTTTGGTAACCGATGCTATGCCGTCGGTTGGAAGCCGTAGAACATCATTTTCACTCAACGGTGAGTTGATAAGTACGCTGGATGGCTGCAATTACAACGAGCGGGGTGTATTAGCTGGTTCCGATCTCGACATGTGCAGTGCCGTAAACAATGTGGTCGATATGTGCGGCGTTGACTGGCTCGAGGCGCTCCGAATGGCATCCCTATATCCCGCTCAAGCCGTTGGCCTGGGAGACAGTTTGGGTCGGTTGAAAAAAGGATATCGGGCAAACATTGTGGCATTGAACGAAGCTCGGCAAGTTGTAGAGAGTTGGGTCGATGGCAAAGATACGTCTGAAGATTGATGCGGATGCGAGGTATCTGATGTGGACGTGATCATCGTTCCCAGTGATGAGGATCTGGCGGAGCTGGGCGCCAGTCTGATAGCTCAACTTTTGATTGAGAAGCCCTCTGCTGTTCTTGGTTTGGCCACAGGCTCTACCCCCATCGCAATCTACCAGCGCTTAGTCGGTCTCCACCTATCTGGCGATATTAGTTTCAAAGAGGTGACGACATTCAATCTCGACGAATATGTTGGCCTGTCGCCTGAAAATGCACAGAGCTACTCGTCGTTCATGCGACGTGAGCTATTTGATCAGGTTGATGTTGACCCAGAGAAGACCCACTTGCCTGTATGTAGTAAGTCTCAAAACCCGAGGGCCGTAGGGAAGAGTTACGAGGCACTGATACAAAGTTGCGGTGGCATTGACCTTCAAATCTTGGGCATTGGTTCAAATGGACACATCGGATTCAACGAACCCGGCTCCAGCCTATCGTCTCGGACACGAATAAAAACGCTGACAGAGTCGACGGTTAGGGACAATAGTCGACTGTTCAAGTCCACCGAGTTTCAACCTCGCCTTGCGATGACCATGGGAATCCAGACAATCTTGGACGCCCGAAGGGTTCTTTTATTCGCTTCGGGTGAAAAGAAAGCCCAAGCGGTTCATCGTGCAGTTGAGGGACCCTTAACAGCGAGTTGCCCGGCAAGCAGCCTTCAACTGCATGAACATGTCACCTTGGTGGTTGATGAAGCTGCGGCCCGTAATCTGGAGCATTCTGCCTACTATCGTTGGTCGAATGAGCAGAACAAGACCGTAGTATCTAAGTATGGATTTTTTCACGAGCTAACTGACTGGTAATGAGTCCAGTAGGGATCCGATTCCTTTACTAGTGAAGCTCGCTGAGTGTGCTGCAGCTTAATCGTAAGTCAGACCCTTGTGTGAGCTAAGGCCCAGGTTGTTCAAGTTTGCAGGCCTAGTTTTTCCGAATGGCTAGGCACATGCGCTAGATAACGCAGACACTGGCGCCCCGCGTCCCGACAGGTTAGTTTGTGGACTCGTTGAACTAAAACTAAAAACGAGGACGAGTGAGGTCATGAAGTGGATACGAGCCTTTGGTCTAGGATCAGTGCTGGCCTTGGCGAGCCTTTCTGCAGTTCCTGAAAACAGCCATGTTCATGCTGTCTTGGTTCCCGATTCAGGTAATTACACTCGCACTATTTCGACCGATGTTGCCCTCGCACAAACCTATTTCGATCAGGGCCTGCGTTTGGCCTGGGGGTTTTATTTCCCCGAGTCGATAGCGTCTTACCAAGAAGCCTCACGCCTCGATCCAATCACACCCATGCCTTACTGGGGTATTGCACACGCGGCGGGACCCAATCCCAATTCCCGTTACGCGCAAATGCCCGATGATCCGCAAGGTGCCGGCTTGGCAGCGATTGAAGCGGCGTTGGACCGTATTGATCGTGCGACCGCGATGGAGGCAGCGCTGATAAGAGCGCTCTACGTTTTCTATGATGCCAAGAGCATCCCCGACCCTCGTGAGCGCGATCGCGCCTACCTGGCGGAGATGCGTGAGCTCAACAAAAAGTACCCTGATGATCCAGATGTGGCAGCACTCTACGCAGGAAGCTTTATGTCGATTCGCCGCTGGGACTACTGGGACAAGAGCGGTGAGGCAAAAGGAGAGACGCTGGCCGTCGCAGAAGCACTCGAGCATGTGATTACCACCGGCGATCCGCATCCCGGCGTCTACCATCTCCACATTCACCTTATTGAGGCCTCGCTTGAGCCTGAGCGCGCCATGGTATCTGCGGATGCCCTCGAGTCGACCTTACCCATCGGCGGTCATGTGGTGCACATGCCCGCGCATATCTTTGTGCGTGTTGGCGATTATCAGCGAGCCATCGACAACAACCTGCGCTCGCTTGCCGTGGACAAAGAGTTTGCTGAGCACTGGGGTGACCTCCCATTGCCGAACATTGGCACCTATCCGCTCTCACACAAAATACATGCCGGGCATGCGCTCGATTTCGTGCGTTATGCAGCCACCATGCAGGGCAGCTCTGAACTCGCTATCAAATCTGCCAAGCAAATGGCTGAGGCCATTAGTCGGCACGGTACGCCCATGGGTCGCATGCAAAAACGTGTTGCAGCGCCGTGGGTGACATTGAAGATATTTGGCCAGTGGGACGAGCTACTTGCCACTGAGAGTCTTCCGCACTCAACGCCCTATCTCGATGGCATCCTGTCTTATGTCAAAGGTAGCGCCCACCTTGCTAAAGGCTCGCTCGACCGCGCGCAGCAGGAGCTGAGCAACATTCAGCGCATTGCACAATCGCCTGATGTCTCAGTGAACCGCGCTGGCGCAACGGCCACGGCGGAGCTTCTGGCTCTGGCCGCGCACGCATTGGATGGCGAGATAAAACTCGTGGAAGGTGATCTTATAGGCGCCATAGCTGCCTTCGAAAAAGGTGTCGCCCTCGAAGATACAAACAACTACACAGAGCCACCCGATTGGCCGCAATCGATGCGGCTTTACCTAGGCAACGCGCTGTTGGTGGCGGGGCGATTCGAGGAAGCCGAGGCGGTGTTCCGAAAAGATTTGCGCTGGCATCAGAACAACGGCTGGTCTTTGTTTGGTCTGATGAAGGCGCTGGAAGCTCAAAACAAGAAAAACGAAGCAAAAGTGATCCAAAAACAGTGGTCATCCGTGTGGTCGCACGCTGATGTTCAACTGACATCACCAGTGATCTTGTGATCGAAGCGGTTTTTGGGTTGCAGAGAACGGTGGAGAGAGTGGTGGAGAGAGGGCAATACAGAGCGCAGTAGAGAGCGCAGTGATTAGACGCTTCATACCATTACTCACTTTTGGCATCGCGTTGTATTTTTGGGGACCCGCGCCGTCTGCCTCAGCAGACAGTCATTACGAGTCAGTGATCAAAGATGCAGCCTTCAGAGCGAGCCTTCAGCTGCCCGACGGTGCGGGGTTTGTCTCGCTATCCGAGGGCTACACTTACTATCGGGTTTCTATCGAGGAGTCGTGTGTAACCGCCGATGTCCTGGTTCATGGTTTCTCGGTGCCTTCCTATATATGGGATCCAACCTACGACTTCCTTGCTTCAAAAGGGCGATGTGTCGTGACCCTCGATCTTTACGGGCGTGGCTTTTCTGACAATCCAGATGTGGCCTACACCGATGCGCTCTTCGCTCAACAGGTGCTGGAGTTACTCGATCACTTGAAGATTAAAAAAGCGACTTTGCTTGGGTTGTCCAATGGCGGACGGGTGGTTAGTCAGGTGGCAGGCCTTGCGCCTGAGCGGATAGAGCAACTGATCTACGTGGCATCGTCTGGCTTTAGGGATGTGAGTCGTGCTGCCAATGTCGATGTCAGCCAAGCAGAAATTGACGAGCTCGTGGCTCGTTACCCTGAGCTGCCCGCGGGTCAACTATCAGACTTTAAAGATCCCACTGACTTTCAGGACTGGGATGATAAATACGCTGAGCTACTCGTTCATAAAGGCTTTGCTCGCGCACTGATATCGACCCGTAAGAATCACGATTCGCGGGAATTGGATCGTATTCATGCCGAGCTCCAAGCTTCCGATATACCGGTCACCACCATCTGGGGTGACAGCGATACCGTCGTTGTTTATTCGCGCTTTGCCGAAAAACTGGAGCGTATACTCCCCAAGCGAGTCGAGCATTTTGTACCCGAATCTGGTCACTTGCCTCACATGGAAAACCAGCCCCATGTGGAGGCGCTTCTGACCGATATTCTCTCGCTAGAATGAGACCTAAATACTCAGATCATCCCGGTTATAGTCGTGGATATCCGCCCGCGCAGCGTCATCCCATACAAATGAGAGTGATTGCTCGGTAAAAGGCTTGTATTCGTAGGCGGTTTCCTCGGGGAATCGCTCCTTGCGCGCGGCGATGGCATAACCTAAAACGCGCGATCGTCTTGCGATGATCTCATCGTCGAAGACCTGCGCATCTGAGTGAATACCACCACCCTTTACACCCAGCACGGATGAACGTTTGTGGAAACCGAAGTTCACGGTGAGGCGCGGCTCAAACCCGCTGTTAGGGAACGAACCGTGCAGCGCCTGGCGATTACAAATGACGACATCGCCGCGATCGCAGACCAAGGGAACCGCCCCCTCGATTCGCTCGCTCTTGGATGAAGACACCAAATCTTTGATGTCAATTTTGCCAAGCTTATGGCTGCCGGGTAGCACCCAGACCCCATTGACCGCTGTACTCCCATAAAGCTGTGCCATGAAGTTAAAGCCGTGGATGTTTTCATCGAAATCTGGACTGTCCCAATGGGTCACGCCGTCCTGATGCCATGAGACTGCAGCACCAATTCCAGGCTCTTTGATAAACAGCGCTTCGTTGAAGGGAGCAAAGTCCTCGCCGTTGATGGCTTCCGCGACGCGGAGTAATTCTGGATGTGCGTAGGTCCGTAAGCAGGCATCTGAGAAACGGAGTGAGCCGAGCAAAATGAACGGCGATGCCATAGGCGTATCAGCTGTGGCCTCGGGCTCAAACATTTTGACTTGGTGTCTTCCGTTCGCGAGCTGCGTACCACCGAGTGGGTCGCCCAGTGGTTTTGACCAGACCAGATGGGGTGTTAACGAGTCCGAACCCAGGGCGGGCCGGCCCTCGGCGTCGACCGTGCTGTCGGGTGCGACCGGGAACGAGGCCTTGAGCGCCACCATATCGGCCTCGATGTCTTCGCATTCTTCCTCAGTAAGCACCCCAGTAAAGACATAGAATCCGTACTTCGAGTAGGCATCCAGAATGTGTTGAGCGAGTTTGCCCGATGCGTCGAATTCAATTGGGCCTCGATTATCCAGCGCCAAGGCGGCATCTTGTCCCGCGACTAGGTAGTCACGCATGGCAGCCGCTTGCTCACCATAGCGTGCGGCGCAGGCCTCTATCGATTTTGATATGTCTTGCATCCTGTTCTCTCCCCGGGTTATCCCTTTTTCTGATGAGTCATAGTGACGACAGGTTGAGCCACTCCAATAACGAGCCTGACCATTTAGGTCTCCCCCAACTCGGATTGAAGTTGCTGATGAAAACTGACGATCGCTTTTTCGTAGTAGCCAAAGGTCAAATGCGAATTAGCGGACGTTGTAACGGTTTCTTGTATATCTCTCGCGGCAGCACGATCTTCTTCCTGACCCGACTGATTGACGAAATCAACGTCCCGCAACGCTTCTTCATGACTGATTTCAGCCCCGTTTTTGGCTGGGTGCTTGATGTAATAGGAGAACATCTGGGTGCGAGAGGGCGATAGCGGTTCAATCACAGTGACACTCGTATGCTTTGATAGCACTGAAACGCTGACATTTGGAAACAGGTGGTAAACAAGGGTTGCAAAACCCTCGATCTCTCGCTCTTCACGCGGTAAAGAGCGCAGTTTCTCAATGCGCTTGAAGGGGTAAATAACGCGCGAGTTTTGACCGAACGATTCCACCACATTCACGTTGTCTAAACCGAAGGGGTAGAAGCTTTCGCGGTGTAACGACTTGATGTGATATCCCTCGAGCAGCGTCTCGGTGAGCAGTTTCCAATTTGCTTCGTCAAGCGTGTCGCTCTGATGAAACAGTGGTTGGGATGGTTCAAAGAAATTGAGCGCAGTATCGAGTGTGTCGAGTTTGGGTGTGCCTTCTTGTTGCACATAAACCAAGCCGCCGCGTTCAACCGCAAAGAGTTCCTTCAATCCAGCTGTTTCTTTGTCCAGATCGGGAAAAGCTGCTTCGCCGGGAATGCCTCTTACAGATCCGTCGAGATTGTAGGTCCATCCGTGATAAGGGCAGGAAAAGGTTCGTGTACAGCCCTGACCTGACGCCACTTTCATACCTCTGTGACGACAGGCGTTGATAAATGCGCGAACCTTTAAGTCGTTGTCTCTGACAACGAGCAGTGGCGTACCTGCCGCTGTTCGCGAGATAAAACTGCCGGCATCAGGAATAGCGGCCGATGGGCAAAAAACAACCGGTCGCTGTCGCAGCAGTGCGATCTCTTGTTCGTAACGGCTTTGGCTGGTGTAGTGCTCTACCGGCTCACGCCACTGCGCTGTTCCAAGATCGGTTGTACCGTTATCGATATGCTCAAAAACGCGGTCAATGACGTCGTTGTTTTCTAGTAAGCCGACGTTGTTGTTATCCATGCTGTCTCGTTCTTTCCCGTTGGTTGCGCAGAGGTCGTGTCTCGAATCTGCTCAAAAACGCCATGATGCATGTGTGCGGGCATTCATCGGCTGTAGTTAGGATCATGTTGCTGCATGATCTCTGCGGCAATGTTGTGTAAATCAGTATCAAACCCGGTATCAAAGTCATTACTCGATAGGTCGACCCCGTAAAGACCGCTCAGCCACAGTAAGGTACCGGTCTCAACAATAATTTTGCCCTGGTGGCCTTTTTCATCGGTGAATAGAGACTCGTCATAGGGGCCTCTCGGTAAGACGTCGTCCAACAACTCATTGTCCTGATACATCTGTGCCAATACCTTCGCGGATTTACCGGTTGGAATGGAGAAGATGTGCGTTGATGGAAATTCTTCGCGCAGTGCATCAATCAGGGTTTTATTCATCATCTCATCCACGAAAAAGGCGTAGAGCTCGTGAATGTCTGCGACCCCAAATTCTTCCGCACGTTGTTGCCAGTCAGCGGGAAAATCTATGGCAGGTACCGAGATCAAAATATCTAAGTCGGGGTTTTCTTGCAGCGCGTAGGCGATCCACTCACTGTAACCCTCCGTCGGTGTGGTGGACTCAGCAATGTTACTACCGGTCATGCCGAATACATCGACACCACCTGCATCTAAAGCGGCTTGAATCAGTTGTTTGTTCTGTTGGTTTGCTTCGCTGGGATCACTCCAGAGATATTTGGGTACGCCTTTATCACCCCCCGCGAATACGCCCGTGTCGCTGTGATCGGAAAAGCCAGCATCCGCTGCCATCACCCAGAAGTGCTCAGCATAGGGTCTAAAGAAGCTGTTCCCCATTAAGACCATTTTGTCGCCCGCTAGATCAGCAACGGTAATAACGAGGCCGAGTGAGGCGGATGCGGTTCCGTCCGATGCAGAGACGGTGATCTCATACACATTGTCGGCATCGCTATCAGTGGGCGCTTCGTAATCGGGAGCGTCTACAAAGGCGAGCTCGCCAGAAGTAGAGCCCACGCTAAATGCACTGGCATCAGAACCAGCGAGGCTGTAAGTAACAGCGTCGCCATCCGGGTCGGTGGCCTCAACTGTTGTGACGCCGGTCGTATTCTCGTCAACTGAGTACTCCATGACGCCTACAAATTCTGGTGGGTTATTGAGCGAGGGTGGAGTCTCAAGGCTGCTTCCACCGCCACCACCTCCGCAGGCAGAGAGGAAGATAACGGAGAAGATGCCGGGCAGATGATGTGAAAGAGGACCTTTCATGGATTTACTCCAAATAACCATTTTGGGTCTTCTACGGATTCAGGCATCAGTCCCGTCCCCAGACTTTACGAGGGGTCAGCTAGCTTGAGCAGTTGCTTGCCGTGATTCTCGCCCGTGTAGAGGCGACGTAGCGTATTCGGGATATTTTCGAACCCTTCCTGCACATCGACCTGAAATTTCAGATCACCGGACATTACCCAGCCCATGAGATCTTGAATGGCTTCCATGGCCCGCGGCATGTAATCGAGGATGATGAAGCCCTCCATGCGTCCTCGGTTTGTCACGAGATTCATCAAGTTTGACGGCCCTGGAATCGGTTCTTCCGCGTTATAGCCAGAGATACCGCCGCACATGACAACACGGGAATAGAGATTGAGGTGGTTAAGGGCCGCTTCAAGCGTGTCGCCGCCTACATTGTCGAAGAAGACATCCCATTTGTCGGGGCAGGCTGCGGCAATTTGCTCGTCCAAGTTGCCCTGCTTGTAGTCGATCGCTTCATCCAGCCCTGCCACTTCGGTGAGCCACCGACATTTCTCTGGACCGCCTGCGATGCCGACCACGCGACACCCTTTAATCTTGGCTATCTGGCTCGCAACCGAGCCGGTGGCGCCGGCAGCGCCTGAGACCAGCACCGTTTCGCCAGCTTTTGGCTGGCCTAATTCGAGCAGACCAAAGTAGGCGGTAATACCTGTCAAACCAATGACAGAAAGCATCATCTCCGGCGTGACACCCTCAGGCACTTTGGTGACGCCGGTGACGCCTTCGCCTGGAGTAATAACTGCATAGTCCTGCCAGCCACCCATGGTTTGTACGAGGTCGCCCTCGGAGAAATCATCGTGGTTGGAGAGTACGACCTGTCCGACCGTACCCGCCCGCATGACCTCACCTATGCCGACGGGCGGCAGGTAGCTGGGGCGGTCGACTGCCCAGCCTCGCTGTGTGGGATCAAAAGAGAAGTAAAGATTTTTGACCAATATTTGCTGGTCCACGACCTTGGGAACGGTGGTCTCTACAAACTCAAAATTGGCTTCCCCGATCATTCCCTCGGGGCGTTTCGCGAGACGCCATTGGCGGTTAACAGTCATTGATTCAGCCTCTCTAGGTAAGCTTTGATTTCAGTGGCGTGTTACTTAAATTGTCGTTCGTTTTTCTTTCCGGCTACGAGCGTTTCTATACCCGCAATAATGTAGTTGACCGTCAGCTCAACGGTCTCATCCATGCTCAAGCCTCGTTTGCCAGCGAGCTCAGCGGCTGACCAAGCAGCACCAGAAGACAGCTGTACAATCAGACGTGCCGTATCTTCGTCAAGCCGGTATTGTTCGGAGACTTTCTCAATGAGGTAGCTGGCAGCTTGGCGCGAGTTTTGTACCAACCTGTTCTGGACGACACTCGCTATCTCCGGCTGAGTGATGAGAATGGGTAGCACCGTGCCAGGCGCGTAGTGCTCAAAATTACTTCTGACCGCGACACGAACAATATCTTCAAAGCTCGTTGCTTGCTCCGCGTCGTTTGCGGTTCGCCTGTTAAACCGTGCGAACTCGCGCTTGAGTAATGTTTGAAGGAGCTCGATTCGATTCGGGAAGTAGTTATAGACCAAGGGTGCGGACACATTCGCGCACTTAGCGAGTCCTTCCATTGTGAAGCCGGCAATGCCGTCTGTTGCGATCATTTCCGCGCTGCAATCGAGCAAGTGCTCCTGCCGTGCCTCGGGACTGAGTCTGATTCGTTTGGGCTTAGTGTCTGTCATGGTCTTATTGTTGAATGTCTATAGTAATCAGTGTAGTTGAACCAAGGACAGCGGTAAACCGAGGGGCGCTAACCAGAGTGGAACGTCATGACAGCCCCATCAATGTCGTTTAACGTTGTGGTTCTGACGTCAAAGCGGAGGTGGGTATGAAAGTTGAACATTCGTTAAGACGACGATCACTGCCCGTTTCGCTAACACTTCATTTTTGGGTGTTAGTCCTATCCATATGGCTCATTTTTGTCTCGCCTACATCGACTGCCTCGCAAGCGCATCCAGTAGGGCCTGTTGCGCTGGTCGGCGCTCAGGTGCTGGACGGTTATGAGGTTGCTCCAATTTCTGACGGTGTCGTCGTCTATGAGGATGGCATCGTTACGGCAGTGGGGTCGGCTAGCGACATTCAGATACCGGCGAATGCAGTGGTTATCGATGTAGGAGGTCACACCATACTTCCCGGGCTCATCGATAATCATGTTCACGTCGATCTGATTGGACATGGCTCGTACGATCGTTACTACGAATTTCTTGGTGGCGATGAACGCCTAGATGAGGTGATGCCCATTGCCGCCAAGCAAATGTTAAGAGCGGGCGTTACAACAGCGCTGGACTTAGGGGCGCCCTTCAAGATTCTTGATGTTCGAAGAAAAATCGATGCGGGCGAGATTCCGGGCCCCCGTCTACTGGTATCGGGTCCTTGGATAACACGCGTTGAGTACGACACCATCCCCGACAGCTATGAGGAGATTATCAGTTCACCGGAGGAGGGTGCTCGCAAAGCCCTCGAGCTCATTGATCGGGGCTCTGACATCATTAAAACGTGGGAAGGTCTGACGCAAGACGACTATCACGCCATTGTGGCAGCGGCCCACTCTCGGGGCGTTAAGGTTCATGCCCATCTTTATGATCCCCAAGCCATCAAAATGGCCATTGAGGCGGGCGTCGATGTGTTTCAACACGTTGGATCAGCGGGTAACCCGCCTTATGAGGATGCGTTGATTAATACCATCGCGCACAAAGAGATTCCCGTCGTTCAAACCATTTCTCATCGTGTTTGGGTCTATCCCTCGACCTTGGCGTTTCCTTCCCGTCTGAAGAGAGCCGAGTACAAAACGGATATGCCGGACGATATTTACCGTGAGTTCATGGATTCATTTCAAAACTTTCACCAGCTACCTTATTTTCGGAATGCGGCGACCGAGATACGGAACTCGAAACAGTCCGCTAGTCAGTTCATCGATGCTGGGGCGCGCATCGGTGTCGGCACTGATGCAGCCAGTCCGCTCAATATGCATCTGGAGGCCATTTGGCGTGAGATGTCTGCCTTGGTCGACAGTGGAATGACCCCGATTCAGGTCATATCAGCTGCAACCAAAACCAACGCCGAGATACTCGGCGTATTCGCCCAGCGCGGTAGTCTGGAGCCAGGAAAACAGGCCGATATTCTGGTCGTGGCCGGCAATCCTCTGGAGGATATTGAGGTGCTTGGTCGGGTAGCCTTGGTCGCTAAAGGCGGCGCACTGTGGATTACCGAAAACAGCACGCTTGAGGTTAAGGGCCCAGTCAATCGCTTCCGGAATCGCTAAGATTTCCGCGGCATTATCGTCGTGCGCATGCCGCTCGCGTCTGCTTATAATCAAGTCCACACCTCATAACAATGGACGTGATCAGAGATGAATGGATTAGCGCAGGTATTAGTGGCAGCCACGATGATGTTGGCACCGGTCGCGGCACAGGCAGACTCCGAAAAAGATAGCTTGCCGCTTGATGGCGCCACTGAGGTTCTCAGTTTCACGACGGATGAGGGTTCATGGCTCTCCATTGATGTGGCACCCGAGGGCGATAGCCTCATCTTTGATCTCTTGGGCGATTTATATCGCTTACCTATCGATGGTGGTGAGGCGATTCGCATTACCTCAGGCCTTGGATACGACAGCCAGCCCGTAATCTCACCTGATGGACAGCAGATTGCGTTCATCAGTGATCGAGACGGCGCCATTAATTTGTGGGTTGCTCACATCACCGGTGCCGACACTCGACAACTCTCGTCGGAACGCCACGCCGGTATGATTTCTCCCCAGTGGAGCTCGGATGGCGATTACATCATGGTTACCCGAGTTGGTACTGATACTGAACTGGTGATGTTCCACGTCGACGGTGGCTCAGGCGTGACTTTGACGGGCTCAGGGGGTAATGAGCGCTTCTGGGGTGTTGGTGTCGAGGCCTCTCCCGACGGCGAGCATCTCTACTTCGCGAAGGGTCAGGGTTCTCGGCGGGATATCCCTGCATCGCAGATCAGTCGCTACACCTTTGCCACAGGCGATATCGAGCCGTTGACGCAAGGTGAGGGTGGTGCCTTTCGCCCCGTGTTGTCTCCCGATGGTCGGTTCATGGTGTACGGCACGCGATTCGAAGCTCAGACAGGACTGCGAATTCGCGACCTGAATTCGGGCGCGGACCGATGGCTAACCTACCCGATTCAACGCGATGCGCAGGAGAACTTCCGTCCGCCGAGTCGCGATCTCTTACCCGGTTACTCGTTCACGCCTGATGGCCGGCAGGTCATCTTCAATGCGTTTGGCAAAATCTGGCGGGTTGATGTGGCAACGGGCGACCGTGAGGAAATCCCCTTCACGGCAGATGTGGCGCTCGATATCGGACCCGATCTCACGGCGCCTTATCGGGTGCCGCAAGGTGATCTGACGGCCACGCTGATTCAGGACCCGCGACCTTCGCCCGATCAGAGCAAGGTGGCGGCGTCTGTCCTGACCAAAATCTACGTCATGGATGCCGATGGGAAGAATCTCAAGCGTCTCACCAAGAGTAATCAGAATGAATTTAAGCCAATTTGGTCGCCCGATGGCCGCTGGATTGCTTACACCACCTGGTCGCATGCGCGCGGCGGACACATTTACAAGATGCGCTCTGATGGCAAGGGTAAGCCACGACAGCTTACGGACATCGAGGCGTTTTACACTGATCTAGCGTTCAGTCCCGACGGCAGCAAGATCGTTGCCATGCGAGGAAACGAGTTTCTTCGCAATCAGACGTTTAGCGAGTTTGGTGGTTTGAGAATTCCACTGGAGTTGATCTCGTTACCTGCCAAAGGCGGTGAGCAAACGGTTATCAAGGCGCTCGACAGTGGACGGTATCCTCACTTTGGCCCTGAGGCAGATCGCGTGTACCTCACAGGTGACGACGGGCTATTTTCGCTGACGCTTAGCGGTACCGACCATCGTGATGAAATGACGGTAAACGCACCGCGCGGTAACCGGCGTGGCGATGATCCCCCCCGAGCTGAAGCTATTTACATACACCCAGACGGCAACTCGGTGTTGGCGTTTGCGAACAAGCAGGTGTGGTGGATTGCAAAGCCAAAAGTGGGTGCACAGGCGGTTATTGCCAATCTCAGAGGCGGAGACGTACCGGTAAAGCGGCTAACGCACGTAGGGGCGGATTATCTGGGTTGGTCCAGCGATGGTAGTGGTGTCTGGTGGGCAATCGGAAACACTTTTCATTCTCGCCCGCTAGATAGTCTCAGCTTTAAGGCAGATGACGCAGATTCGGAAGACGCCGTTGCGGAGACCGATGGTGATATATCAGATCGCTTTGTTGCTGAAGATGAGCACCCCGCCGTCACTGCCGTTGATATGGACGTGGTCGTGCCCAGGTCGACACCAACAGGCGCGTTGTTATTAGAGCGAGTCAATCTCATCAGCATGTCCGGTGAGTCGACAGATGCCATGGCAGAGGTGCGTGCCTCGCAAGATATCCTGATCGTCGATAACCGCATTCACGCGATCGGTAATCATGGCAGCTTGGCAGTTCCCGATGGAACGACGAGACGCGACCTCAGCAACAAATTTGTCGTACCCGGCTTTATCGATACGCATGCCCACTGGGAGTTCCGAACCAGCGATGTGCTCGAACCACAAAACTGGTCACTCGTCGCTAATGTGGCTTATGGGGTAACCGCCGGTCTTGACGTGCAAACGGCTTCAAATGATTACCTGGCTTACCGCGATTTTGTTGAAACGGGTCAGTCTATTGGTCAGCGTGCTTTTATGACGGCGCGCGGTGTCTTTGGTGACACTGATTTCCAGTCATACGACGAGGCCCACTCTTATCTCCGGCGATACAGCGAGCACTATCACACCAACAACATCAAAAGTTATGTGGTTGGTAATCGTGAGCAGCGACAGTGGGTGGTGCAGGCCAGTCAGAAGCTGGGGTTGATGCCCACCACTGAAGGGGCTGCCGATCAGGCGATGAATATCACGCATGCGATCGATGGTATGCACGGAAACGAGCACACACTGCCAGATGCGCCGTTCTACAAGGACGTTGTCGAGGTATTTGCTAAGACTAAGACCGCCTATACCCCGACGTTGGTTGTTCAATATAACGCGCCTACGTTGGTTGATTACTTCTTTACCCGCACTGACGTGCACGACGATCCCAAGTTAAAGCGCTTCTATCCTAAAAATCGACTCGACGAGATGACCTTGAGGCGCTCCGCTTGGCTTCACGAGAGTGAGTTCGACTTCAAGCAGGCGGCAGCTCAGGTAGCGAAGATTCAACGCGCTGGTGGTCTCGTGGGTGTTGGGGGTCACGGTGAATTGCAGGGCCTCGCCTACCATTGGGAAATGTGGTCGTTTGCCATGGGTGGTATGACGCCCGTCGAGGTGTTGCGGGCCGCAACGATCGACGGAGCGCGCATCATCGGTGTCGAGCAGGATCTCGGGTCCATTGAGGTAGGGAAGTTGGCCGATATGGTCGTGCTGAACAGCAACCCGCTTGATGACATTCGCAATACCGTCGATATCGATAGAGTCCTCATCAATGGCCGTCTATACGATGGTGACACCATGAATCAGGAGTGGCCGGATCGTGTGCCATTGCCTGATTTCTGGTGGTGGGATCAGACAGACCGCCGGTTTGTTCCTCCTGAAAACAAGAATAATTAAAGCGCCTGCGCTCGTCTTTTTTCGCGCCCCGTAAGGTCTTTATTCACCTTCCGGTTTGCGTTCCATTTTTGGAGCGCCTGACTGCGTTTTCGTTACAGGCGGGGCTCCCAAGCCCCGCGTATCCTTTGTGTCGTCATACCGTAGTGACGTTAATCAAGGAGTAATGAAACATGGATAAAGTTAAGTCTGTTTTAATTTCCGGACTGGTTGTGCTGGGAATGGGCGTCGACGCTAACGCGTCCACCTCAGTGAGTGCTGCCTACGGGCAATGCAAGGCTGAAGTGCTGGAGAAGTTCGGTGGTGATACGCGCATCACCATGAAGGGTAGCAAGAAGTATTCGGGCACCCTCACCGTCAAACTGTCTGTTGTACCGGACGGTGCATCACGTCAGCGATTACTATGCAAAGTAACCGATGATGCCTTGGTGCTGACTGACAAAGAGGGCAAGCCGCTCTCTTAATTAAGGAACATTATGCAGGAGCTTAGCTGGGACGATTTGAAGGTGCTGTTGGCCTGTAGTCGTCACGGGTCGACGCGCACAGCAGCGTCAGCTTTGGGCGTGAGTAACAGCACGGTAGTTAGGCGACTAGAAGTACTTGAGGCGGCCATTGAAGGTCGCCTTTTTGATAGGACACCGGACGGACTTCTCGCCACAGCGCTGTGCGAAGAATTGCTGCCGATCGCTAAAACGGTCGAAGACACGATATCTGATGGCCAGCTTAGATTAACAGGCAGAGATGCATTGTTAGCAGGAAAGCTCAAAGTCTCGATTGCGGACTTTAAGCCCGTAAACCAGCTTCTATTTCGCAGCTTAAACGAATTCTCAAAGGCGTACCCTCGCATTCAACTGGACGTGAGGTCGTCAAACGACAAGGTAGACCTCGCTAGGCGCGAAGCAGATTTCGCCATTCGAGGCCTAAAGCTTGAGGAGCGTCCCCCCAGAGATATTGTCGGCGTAAAGCTTGGTTTGCTGACTATGGGGCTGTATGTTCACAAGACCCTTCTAGCTGATGCAAGACTGGGTAAGCGAGAACTAAACTTAACCCGCCTTATGAAGATGCCTTGATTAATACCATCGCGCACAAAGAGATTCCTATCGTTCAAACAATTTCTCATCGTGTTTGGGTCTATCCCTCGACCCTGGAGTTTCCCTCCCGTCTGAAGAGACCCGAGTACAAAACGGATATGCCGGACGATATTTACCGTGAGTTCATGGATTCATTTCAGAACTTTCACCAGCTTCCATATTTTAGGAATGCAGCTACCGAGATACGGAACTCGAAACAATCCGCCGGTCAGTTCATTGATGCCGGGGCGCGCATCGGTGTCGGCACTGATGCAGCCAGTCCGCTCAATATGCATCTGGAGGCCATTTGGCGTGAGATGTCTGCATTGGTCGACAGTGGCATGACACCAATTCAGGTCATATCGGCTGCAACAAAAACCAACGCTGAGATACTCGACGTATTCGCGGAGCGCGGCAGTTTGGAGCCCGGCAAACAGGCCGATATTCTTGTCGTGGCGGGCAATCCGCTTGAGGATATTCAGGTTCTGGGTCGGGTAGCCTTGGTCGCTAAAGGCGGCGCACTGTGGATTACCGAAAACAGTACGCTACGTGTTGAAGGGCCAATCAATCGCTTCCAGAATCCCTGAGTTTTTCACGACGCTATCGTCGTGCGTATGCCACTCGCGTCTGCTTATAATCAAGTTCATACACCTCATACCAATGGACGTGATCACAGATGAATCGATTAATGCATGTATTAGTGGCAGCCACGATGACGTGGGCACCGATCGCGGCACAGGCAGACTCAGAACAAGATAGCTTGCCGCTTGAGGGTGCCACCGAGGTCCTCAGTTTCACGACGGATGAGGGTTCATGGCTCTCCATCGATGTGGCACCCAAGGGCGATAGTCTCGTCTTTGATCTCTTGGGGGATTTATACCGTTTACCCATCGACGGCGGTGAGGCGATTCGCATTACCTCGGGCCTTGGGTACGACAGCCAACCTGCCATATCGCCTGACGGAGAGCAGATTGCGTTCATCAGCGACCGGGATGGTGCGACTAATTTGTGGGTGGCTGATATCGACGGCACTGACGCTCGGCAACTCTCCTCGGAACGCCACGCCGGCATGATCTCTCCGCAATGGAGCTCGGATGGCAATTACCTCATTGTCACTCGAGTCGCGACCGATACTGAGCTGGTGATGTTTCACGTTGATGGTGGCTCCGGCGTGACCTTGACCGGTTCAGGGGGTAATGAGCGCTTCTGGGGTGTTGGTGTTGAGACCTCTCCCGACGGTGAGCATCTCTACTTCGCTGAGGGTCAGGGTTCTCGGCGGGACATACCTGCATCTCAGATCAGTCGCTACGCCTTTGCCACAGGCGATATCGAGCCATTGACGCAAGGCGAGGGTGGTGCCTTTCGCCCCGTGTTGTCTCCCGATGGTCAGTTAATGGTGTATGGCACGCGGTTCGAAGCTCAGACGGGAATGCGAATTCGCGACCTGGTCTCGGGCGCAGACCGATGGCTGACGTATCCGATTCAACGTGATGCGCAGGAGAATTTCCGCCCGCCGAGTCGCGATCTCTTACCCGGTTACTCGTTCACGCCTGACGGCCAGCAGGTCATCTTCAATGCGTTTGGCAAAATCTGGCGGGTTGATGTGGCAACGGGCGACCGCGAGGAAATCCCCTTCACGGCAGATGTGGCGCTCGACATTGGACCCGATCTCACGGCGCCTTATCGGGTGCCGCAAGGTGATCTGACGGCCACGCTAATTCAGGACCCAAGACCCTCGCCCGACAAGAGCAAGGTTGCTGCGTCTGTCCTGACCAAAATCTATGTCATGGATGACGATGGGAAAAACCTGAAGCGTCTCACCAGAAGCAATCAAAATGAATTTAAGCCGATCTGGTCGCCTGATGGTCGTTGGATTGCTTACACCACCTGGTCGCATGCGCGCGGCGGACACATTTACAAGATGCGCTCTGATGGCAAGGGTAAGCCACGACAGCTTACGGACATCGAGGCGTTTTACACCGATCTAGCATTCAGTCCCGACGGCAGCACGATCGTTGCCATGCGAGGAAACGAGTTTCTTCGCAATCAGACGTTTAGCGAGTTTGGGGGTTTGAGAATTCCACTTGAGTTGATCTCGCTACCTGCCAAGGGCGGTGAGCAAACCGTTATCAAGGCGCTCGACAGTGGACGTTATCCCCACTTTGGTCCTGAGTCAGATCGCGTGTACCTCACTGGCGATGACGGACTCTTTTCCCTGACGCTTAGCGGTACCGACCATCGCGATGAAATGACGGTAAACGCGCCTCGCGGCAACCAGCGTGGCGATGACCCCCCGGGAGCTGAAGTCATCTACATACACCCGGACGGCCACTCGGTTCTGGCGTTTGCGAACAAGCAGGTGTGGTGGGTTGCAAAGCCAAAAGTGGGCGCACAGGCGGTTGTTGCCAACCTCAGAGGTGGCGACGTACCGGTAAAGCGGCTAACACATGTGGGGGCGGATTATCTGGGTTGGTCCAGCGATGGTAGTGGTGTCTGGTGGGCAATCGGGAATACCTTCCACGCTCGCCCGCTCGATAGTCTGAGCTTTGAGGTTGATGACGCAGATTCGGAAGACGCCATTGCGGAGGGCGATGACGACGCATCAGATCGCTTCGTTCCTGAAGATGAGCACCCCGCGGTCACTGCCGTTGATATGGACGTGGTCGTACCAAGATCGACCCCAGCAGGTGCGCTGTTATTAGAGCGGGTCAATCTCATCAGTATGTCCGGCGAGTCGACGGATGCCATGGCCGAGGTGCGCTCCTCGCAAGATATTCTGATTGTCGATAACCGTATTCATGCCATCGGTGATCATGGCAGCTTGGCAGTACCTGGTGGAGCGACGAGGCGCGACCTTAAGGACAAATTTGTCGTGCCCGGTTTTATCGATACACATGCCCACTGGGAGTTCAGAACCAGCGACGTGCTTGAGCCTCACAACTGGTCACTCGTGGCGAATGTCGCTTATGGGGTGACCACTGGGCTCGATGTGCAGACAGCTACGAATGATTATCTCGCTTATCGCGATTTTATTGAGACAGGGCAATCCATTGGTCAACGTGCCTTTATGACAGCACGGGGTGTCTTTGGTGATACCGATTTCCAGTCATATGACGAGGCCCACGCTTACCTGCGGCGCTACAGCGAGCACTATCACACCAACAACATTAAAAGTTACGTGGTCGGTAATCGTGAGCAGCGCCAGTGGGTGGTTCAAGCCAGTCAAGCTCTGGGGTTGATGCCGACCACCGAAGGGGCGGCCGATCAGAAGATGGGTATCACGCATGCCATCGATGGTATGCATGGTCACGAGCATAATCTTCCCGACTCTCCCATTTTTAAGGATGTGGTCGAGCTTTTCGCGAAAACAAGAACGGCCTATACGCCCACACTGGTGGTGCAGTACAACGCGCCAACGCTTGTCGATTACTTCTTTACCCGAACCGATGTGAGAGACGACGATAAGCTCCGACGCTTTTACCCGAGTAATCGTCTTGATGAGCTAACACTGAGACGATCCAGTTGGCATCGGGACAGTGAGTTTGATTTCAAGCAGGGAGCTGCTCAAGTCGCAAAGATTCAACGCGCTGGCGGTCTTGTTGGTGTTGGTGGCCATGCCGAACTGCAAGGCTTAGGCTATCACTGGGAAATGTGGGCTTATGCCATGGGCGGTATGGCCCCCGTTGAAGTGCTGCGGGCCGCAACCATCGACGGTGCACGTATTGTGGGCGTCGAGCAGGACTTGGGGTCCATTGAGGTAGGGAAGCTGGCCGACATGGTCGTACTGAACAGCAACCCGCTGGATAATATTCGCAACACCGTCGATATCGATAGAGTTCTCATCAATGGCCGTCTTTACAATGGTGGCACCATGGATCAGGAGTGGCCTGATAGCGTGCCATTGCCCGATTTTTGGTGGTGGGACCAGGCAGATCGCCGCTTTGTTCCTGCGGGACACTATGGTGATTAACGGTCTCGCGCACTAGCTTCTAATTGGCCCAGAGGTATCTCTTTATAAGCAAGCAATGAGTGTTCCATTTTTGGGGCGCATCACTGCGATTTCGTTACAAGCGGGTCACCGGCACCCCGCGTATCCTTCTCACCGTCATACCGTAGTGACGTTAATCAAGGAGTAATGAAACATGGATAAACTTAAATCTGTTGTGATTTCCGGACTCGTCGTTTTGGGCATGAGTGTCGACGCCAATGCGTCTACCTCAGTGAGTGCAGCCTACGGGCAATGCAAGGCTGAAGTGCTGGCCAAGTTCGGTGGTGATACGCGTATCGCCATGAAGGGTAGCAAGAAGTATTCGGGCACCCTCACTGTCAAACTATCTGTTGTGCCGGATGGCGCATCGCGTCAACGTTTGCTATGCAAAGTAACCGATGACGCCTTGGTGCTGACTGACAAGGAGGGCAAGCCGCTCTCTTAAGTAAGGAACGTTATGCAGGAGCTTAGCTGGGACGATTTGAAGGTGCTGTTGGCCTGCAGTCGTCACGGGTCGACGCGCACAGCAGCGTCAGCCTTAGGCGTGAGTAACAGCACGGTAGCTAGGCGACTAGAAGTTCTTGAGGCGGCCATTGAAGGCCGCCTTTTTGATAGGACACCGGACGGACTTCTCGCCACGGCGTTGTGCGAAGAGTTGTTGCCGATCGCAAAAACGGTTGAAGACACCATATCTGATGGCCAGCTTAGATTAACCGGCAGGGACGCCTTGTTAGCAGGAAAGCTAAAGGTATCGATTGCTGACTTTAACCCGGTAAACCGACTTCTTTTTCGCAGCTTAAACGAATTCTCAAAGGCATACCCTCGCATTCAACTGGACGTGAGGTCGTCAAACGACAAGGTGGACCTCGCTAGGCGCGAAGCAGATTTCGCCATTCGAGGCCTAAAGCTTGAGGAGCGTCCCCCCAAAGATATTGTCGGTGTAAAGCTTGGTTTGCTGACTATGGGGCTCTATGTTCACAAGACCCTTCTAGCTGACGCGAGATTGGGTAAGCGAGAACTAAATTTCATTGATTCATCTCAGGCAGTCCCCGAGGGATTGCCAACGGCGGCTGATCTTGGGATCAACGTGAGGCACGCAGTCGACGGACCTATTGCCCGCCTTGATGCGGTAGCTAATCAGATGGGAGTGGCGGCACTTGCTTGCTGTAGCGTCGCAGAGGCAGGCTCTCAAGACGTCGTGCGCTTGCCTAACACGGAAAGTGTGCCTCATCGATACGTCTGGCTGTTGTATCACAAGGATCTCCGCCAGAGCGCTCGAATACGTGCTCTGTTCAAGCACCTGTTGGCGCTAGAGCATGACTGGCCGGCAGCATGGGCGGGGTTACCTGCTCAATAGAGTCCCGGTCTACGCAATTACTTTTGATATCGAGCCGTAGGCCTCATAATTTGGTCCTGTCCCAAGCTGAAATGGGATAGAGACTGCATTCTTGCTGGTCTTTCAACCTTCAACTTTCATCTTTCATTGGTCAGATGGCACCAAAGCCTAGAAGAATCCTCGTGTTGGGCTTTAAGGTCTCTATCGGATAAGCCAATGCGTCGGCGGCTCGGTTCGGTTTTGCATCGCGTCGCCTCTGGTCATGAATCATGCACAACAACTCACTACACGAGACAATCCATCAGATCTGCATCCCAATTTGAGCCTACGCTTTGGCAGATGATTTCGAGCCGAGACTCTAGGCAGTCGTCGACAGCTATTTCCTTTAGCACGCCGCCTGAAAGATTGTAGGCAAGCACACCCTCATCTGTAATTACGACAGCTTTCATTCGCTCGACATCCAGCGAGTGAAAGAATGAGATGAGCTTCTCGTAATTGAAGTATTTATCGGCCGACACCCTCCAACCAATGGTTTCATAGCCATCGCCCTCGTTCCGTGCCACAAGAAAGCCTGTCTCGGGTAACGGTTTTTCTATAAATGCTTCAACAGATGAGTTTATGGGTGCTGTCGCAATAGCGTCTTTTGACCGCCATGAGGTCGGGACATCGAGGATGTCTAATGACAATTCTCCGAATGAAATCGGAATGACGGGCAGCTCCGGCCCACACCTGCTCTCTACATATTTCTTTAATGCCAGTAGTTCATGTCCATCACACAGATCCGGTTTGGTTGCTATCACCAGGTCAGCCATGTCTAGCTGCTGAAGGAAGCTGGGATGGTTGATAACGTGTGATTGATCCAAACTTCGTGGGTCAATGAGGGTAAGAGTTCTCTGAATCAATAAATGTTCTTTGAACGTGTCGTGATGGAGCGTTTCCATCACTTCGTTCGGATGACCCAAGCCTGTTGGTTCAATAAGGATGCGATCTGGCTGAACCAGAAAAATGATCTCGCTCAGTGTGACATTCATCGAAATACCCGCAGTGCAACACATGCAACCGCCCGGGACTTCTAGGACCACTACGTCATCACAATCACCTAGCTCGCCGGTGATGAGGGCTTTGTCGATGCCTACCTCTCCAAACTCGTTGACTAGGATGGCCCATGTCTCGTCAGCCGGTCGCGCGGCTAGTAACCCTAAAATTGACGTGGTTTTTCCCGCACCTAAAAACCCAGTGACAATGTTGACAGGTATGTTTTTACGCATGCGACATGACTCATAAGAGAATCTAAAACCCAACCCTAATGATATATTGTATCGTCTTGGCGTGAGTGAGCTTGTATTTATTTAATCGAATCGGTCGGATGATTACTTTTCCATCCACCAGCGGACAAATCATCAACTGGTCTAGTGCCTAAAAATATCACGCAGTTTGACAATATCTTCGCGAAGGATGAGCTTACGTTTTTGACTATTATTATGGGAATTCACCCCGATAACTGCGAGCCGAGGAGCTTTCAGCACAATGATGAAAAGAAGGGCTTTTTGTAAAACAACAGCTTCGGCTTTTACAGCGTTAGCCGCCAGCGGCTGCGTTCTTCGGCCATTACCAGACCAACCATTTTCACGCGCTGTGGGTTATGGCCAATTGGTCCCTGATCCGCAGGGTTTGTTAGACCTTCCAGAAGGCTTCTCTTATCAAGTGATATCGGCTTTGGGTGATGCCATGACCGATGGGGCTACCGTCCCTGACAAGGCCGATGGCATGGGATGTTTTGACCTTGGCGAGGGGCGTCTGGCGCTCGTGCGCAACCATGAGCTGGTCCCTAGTGATGCTAGCGGCGGGGCCTTTGAGCTGGGGTTTGGCGCTAAAGACGGTGTCTTTGTCCCGGGTGGTACGACGCACATAATTCTTGACCAGAATAGTCTCGAGGTGACCGATCAGTTTCGATCGCTTGGCGGCACGATTCGTAATTGCTCTGGTGGCGTCACGCCCTGGGGAAGTTGGTTGACTTGCGAGGAGGCTCCAACGGGTCCCGGACAGCTTTATGGCGAAGGCCTTAATAAGAACCATGGTTGGGTTTTTGAGGTGCCCGCGTCGGCAACTGGGTTGGTCGATCCTAAGCCATTGGTTGCGATGGGCCGTTTTAATCACGAAGCCGCCTGTGTGGATCCGGCGACCGGTTTTGTCTACCTGACAGAGGACCGCGATGACAGCGTGCTTTATCGTTTTATTCCTGCGGTGCCTGGCGAACTCTCGCGTGGAGGTCGCCTGCAGGCGATGAAGGTGGAAGGCATACCTGACCTGAGAAACTGGTCGGATATGTCCATTGCCGTGGGTGCTATAGCCGAGGTCAGCTGGATCGATTTGGATGCGGTCGAGGCACCAAAGGATGATCTGCGTTACCAAGCAGCTGCGAAAGGCGCGAGTTTGGTGGCACGTGGTGAAGGCATCCACATGGGCGAGGGCGAGGCTTTTGTCTGCTCAACCAGTGGCGGCGCCCGTAAGCTGGGTCAAATTCTCCGTATCAAATTCAGTCCGGATGGCGAGAGCGATCGAGTTGAGCTCTTTTTCGAGAGCGTCTCAAAGCACCAATTTGACTATGGCGACAACGTGGCCGTTGCTCCCAATGGGCACCTCATTGTCTGTGAGGACCAGTACACAAAGGTCGTTGATAACCACTTGAGAGGGATTGCGCCCGATGGGAACGCTTATCCGCTGGCGCGTCTTCGACTCCAGACCGAGCCAGCGGGAGCTTGCTTCTCTCCCGACGGGCAGACCTTGTTCGTTAACGTGTATGCGCCGACGAAGACGCTCGCTATTACGGGGCCATGGGATAGCTTCAACGCCAAGACAATTGCTGTGTCGTGAGTAGATTGGTGACGCCTAGACGTCACTGAATCTGGATGACCTACGTTACACGACTATAACGATCTGCCCTTGAGCAATGGCTCCGCCGCGGACGA
This sequence comes from Halieaceae bacterium, assembly GCA_038143085.1. GTDB lineage: Bacteria > Pseudomonadota > Gammaproteobacteria > Pseudomonadales > Halieaceae > Luminiphilus. The sequence continues at coordinate 29,066 of JAYQLG010000002.1, read as the reverse complement.
CTTTCGCATACACACCTAGGTTGCCTTCTGCTTCAGTCACCAGATGCCGCATGATATTTGTATCTCTGGGGAGGGTGTCGGTGGCGTGTGTGGTCATCGAACAGCGCGGGCAGGTATCGATTATTTTGAGAACAACCTCCCCAATGTGCAGCTCTTTACCGATCCACGCTTGCTCTGGGAATCGATCGGTCGAGCCATCCACATCAAGAATGAAGTTGGCTCTAAATCGCTTTTCATCGAACGCCGAATTTGGCGCTGCTTGTGACATCGTAGTCAGCGATTGCTGCGTCATGAGCATGATAGGAAAGGCATCAAAATAAGTACCCGGTGGGGACTCGAATTCAATTACTTCTGCAAAGGCGCTGAGATCAGGGAGCGGTTCGTCGGGGGTGCGACCGAAGATCTCTCGCAGTTCCTGTTCGAAATCCTCTGAGTCGGGTGCACCTCGTCGATAGTGCTCGAGGTTATCGGGGGGGAGTAGCGGCCACAGGGTGACGCTATGATCGAGTTTCTCCGACAACCAGTGATTCATCTCGTCTGAACTCGTCAGGCAGGTCGAACCATCAGGGGCGGAAATTTCCGAGGTATTGGCATCGATTGATCGCGCGCTAAATAGCATCAGCTGCGGGAGTTTCTTAGCGCCACGGATACCACCACGGATTTCATCGCGCGTTGCCCAGGCGCGATCACCTTGGATACCCCGTTCGCTTACGGTTACCTCTGAGGGTGTCTCGCCCAACATGGACTTAACGGGGTAGCGGTGTATTTCCCTAATCGTTATTTTCGACATGATCAGATTCCTTTATGCACCACCATGAGACGCAATTTACTCTGGAACGTCCAGCGCTGGGTTTCGGTTAAAGAAGTTACGCGGTTTGAGTGTAATTTCATCCACCTTTGACGGCATGACGGGCCAGTCCTCGGCCATGGGCACATGGTGGAAGCCAATCATCGGCCATGCGACAAGGTCGGTATTTTCTATAGTCTCGTCGTCTGCCGCGTACTGAGGCAGCCCAACACCGACATCCGATTGATTGACGGCGAGCCCCGTAGAGAAAATCTCATTGGGCTTGTAGCGGGTGACCCACAAGTTGTTCTTGAGAAACCCCGCGCGCTGATAAATCGCATCATCGAGCGTCACCAATGGATGAGTATTGGGGAAGATGAGCTGGTACGAAGTGGGGTAGCCCATCGCATTTTTCGCGTTGGTGCTGGCAAAGGTTAACAGCGCAGGCTTCTCCACTTTCATGACCGTTTGCGCCTGTTTCTCTGTCAGCACTTGCTCTCGTTGAACGGTCCAGATGCCCTGACGAGGCGCGCCATCAGGCTGTTCTGTGGCCACCAGTCGCTGACGAACAAAATTGTTATCAACACCATCGACATCCATATCAATACGGTAGCTAAAGAAGTGGTCGTGATTGACGCCGACCCGATAAGGAGCGATCAGCGTCCCCGTCTGCGTTTCCGACGCGGCTCTCGGGTCATCTAACGACGCCGAGAAAACACCCTTGGTGGCGTCAATGCCTGTTGAAATCAGTCGAATCCGTATGCGCCCGTCTTGCTGGAAAACGTAATCCTGGAAGTAATCGTAATTGCCGATTACGGCGACCATACGCACGACAAGATTGGTAGCTCTGCGTGAGTTGTGTCTCACCATGCCGGGCACATCGTCATACAGAGACTCGTGATGGCGCCAGCTGGGGTAGCCCGGGTCGAACTCAAAGATGCAGACACGATTTTCGGCGGTGAATGCTTCTCCGCTCGCGGTGTGCAACACCACATCCTGATATACGGCGGTTGGTGGGCAGTCGTTGCCCTTGAGCTCGGTTGCCATATTGCCGAATCCGTACTCACCCATATCGAAATAGGCCCGATAAAACCAGTGGGCGTCGGGGTCTTGGTACGGGACGAACATTTCAGACATGGCGATTTCGTAGGCGACGGGTCTAAATTCGTCATTAGCGATAACGCCCACATTATTGAGAATCGTGCCTTGGCGTGGGTCAAAGCGAAGATGGAACTGCCAGTCCTGCCAGTTGATTTGGCTTCCGGCGATAGCGAAATTTCGTCCCTCGCGCTGCTCGATGGTGATCGGTTTCAGTGCTGGCCGTGTGTCGAGTGCGCTCTCGTGAAACTCGATGACCTCAAAGTCATTGGGCGGTGTATCAGCATCAGCAAACGAATCTGTGATTTCGATGAGCTTCAATTGCTCAACATCGAACAAGACACTGATACCTTCCACCGGTCGCGCATAAGCGCTGGTCGTAGGGAGCAGTCCCAAGCCACTTTGACCCCGAATGTTGAAGCAGTCGAACCGGACAAGTCGGTCATTAATGGGGTTTGCTAGATCAGAGAAAAAACGCCCGACTGTGCGTGGCAGGCAGAGACCGTCCGAGCCGGTAATACCGCGACGTGCCAGGGCAGTCACCACCTCAGGCAGTTGGTTGACCGCATCGAGTGCGCCAAATAGCTCCTCGCCGACCAGCATGGGCTGACCGCTGATGACTTCGCTCGGAGCAGAGAGCGATGCGGTATCAAAATCATAGCGAGCTATATAAGAGGCTTTGTTTAGCCTGTAGACAATATCTGCACCGCGGGTTGCTGTATCTCCCGCTTGCCATGTTAGCGCCTTGTTCTTGTCAGGCTCGGTGAGACTGATGCGATTGAATAAGATACCCTCGCCAAACGCATCGCTTGCGGCGGTAGCTGCTTCGTTGATTTCTGATTCTGTTAAGGAATGCCATGGTGACATCGCAGTAGGCGCGTTATCGGCTATTTCCTGCGTACTTTGACCACAGCTGGTAAGTGCCACGACGCTTAAAACTGCTAGAACTCGATATATCCCCATGGTGCTATCTCCTTATTGTTTCTTTTTTTGGAGTCGACAATGCGCGGACTTACTCCGGTATTTGGTTTCTTCGAACTCCTAGGGAGACGAGTCGACTAAGCTCCGACAAGCTTCTACCGCTCTCCTCGCGAAGGTCATTGAAATAAGTCTGTGTGGCTTTGAGGGCGCGTAAACTGTGAATGCCCGAGTCAACAATATCGTTCTCGCGCAAAAAGAACTCTACGTCGGCGGTCATCAGAAATGTATCGACACCTAAGGTTCTCAAGGCATAGGGGCCTGTGTTCCCACCCAGTCGGCTACCGTGTTTCTTCAAGAACATCCAGAGGCCAATAATGTCATCATCGGGCCAGCCGGCAATGAACTCGCCAAAGGTCTTTTCCTCGCGGCGCTCGGTATCAGCAATCATGATCGCGTTCTCAAGTACCGTTTTGACTTTGCTGAAGTTGCGAATGATGCCTGGATCGCTGGCCTTACGCTCCAGCATGTCCTCGGGCATCATCAATAGACGCTCAATATCGAAGTCCCAGAACACCTCTTCAAACTGCGGCCACTTGTTGTTGACGATGCGCCAGACGAAGCCCGACTGAAATACCTTTCGCGTGAACTCCGCGAGGTAGCGGTCGGACCCCAGACCGCGGAGGTGCTCTTTGGTTGCAATACTGGGTAGTAGGCTCTCTACAACATCACTTCCGCCTTTTCGTAGGCAGGCGACTTCATACAAGTTGTCGTAGGACGGTCCGGACATGACGGAAGTGTAACCCTAAATGACTAGGCTTTTGCCTTCCGCGTGCTGACGATACAGCCAGTGACGATAAGTGCCGTGCCAAGAAGTGTGCCCGCACTGACAGGCTCGGCAAAAAATAACCAGCCAAACAGTGCGGCCCAGATAAACGCCGTGTATTCCACGGAGACGAGTGCCTGCGCTTCTGCTTTGCTATAGGCGATGGACAAAAGTATCAGCGAAATAACAGCGAGAACCCCGGCCGCCGATGCGGCAGTCCACTGAGCCCAGTCAGCGGGTAGGGTGACGGCGAACGGGGCGCCGAGCGCCAGAATGCAGGTCATGATCACATTTTGATAGCAGGCGATTTCCGTGGGTCGGGCCACAAGGGCCTGCTTGCGCTGCAAAATTATATTGAGTGCATACATGACGGCGAAGATGAGGACCGCCGCAATACCGAGCAGACTACTGTCATCACGCATCTGAAACATGTCTTCGCCGGCGATGACCACAACACCACCAAAACCGAGGACAGCGGCAATTTTTGCACCGCGTGTAATTTCTTCACCGAGCATTGGGGCTGCAAGGTACAAGGCTATGATGGGTGCAACAAAGCTCAGGCCGACAGCCTGAGCGAGGGGTAGTTGTGTCAGGCTCCAAAACAGAAAGAGCATCATAAATGCCGTCAGTACACCGCGAGTAACATGGAGCCTCAGGACTCTTCCTTTTGCCAGTTGAGGCCGATTGGGTAAGTAGAGCGCCGATGCAAAGACGGCCCCCATGGCCGCCCGCCAAAACGTGGCGCTGTAGGCACCCATGGCCAGCGCTTGGGCTTTCATGACCGCGTCGAGCATGCAGAAGAACAGCACACCCACACTCGCCAACAAAACGGGAACGAGAAGGCTATCGGTGTTCTCAGGGGCGTGTGTCACTTGCATGTTTAAGCCGCTATTGCACTCGAGAAAAGTAATGGCAGCACGTAGGTCTCACGCCGCTTTATCGGCTGCATGCCACTGCGCAACGAGGGAGCGAAGCACGCTGACGAAGGCGATAGGCTCATCGAGCATCAGATGATGACGTGCGCCGGGGATGCTAATGAAAGGAATATTATCGCCACCCCGCTCACGCACGTAATCGGCCGAGTCGTCATCAAACAAGGCGCTGTGTTGTCCGTAGACGTAGGCTTTTCTGCCAGGTGCGGCAACAACAGCATCCACCTGATTGAGTATTCGCTCTTTCAGGGAGAAATCACTGTCGAAAACACTGGTATCGAACTTCCAGGTCCATCCATCTTCAACCTGTTTCAGCGAGTGATAGGCCATGTAATGGAACAGATAAGGTTCGCCGCAGGGTTGGTTTGGCGAGAGAACAAAACGTGATTTTGCCTCTTCATAACTTGGGTAGATTCGGTTCGGACGACTCGTATCTGATCGCATGGGGCGTCCGCCCGCAAAATGCGCTTTGAGTCGCTCGGGTCTCAACACCATGAGATCGCAAACAACGAGGCCACCGAAAAGCTCATGAAAGTCATTCATTGCGGCAAGGCCCACATGCCCACCATAGCTGTGTGCAATCACGATGGGCTTAATGGCGTGATCAAATAGACCCGTTTCACGAGCGACGTCGACCACTTCCTGTGCGCGAACAGCGTCGGGATAGGACGAACGAGCGCGTGAGTCACCCATGCCGGATAGGTCGTAGGCAACGACGTGATACTGCTCCGCTAGAAACGGTGCGATGAAGGCCATGCAGCGCGCATGGGCAAGAAAGCCATGCATCAAAAGTAGGGGCGGATTCGCAGGGTCACCCCATCGGAAGTAGTGAACATCACACCCATCCGAGTTTACCCAGCCCTCTTCGCGAGGCACCTGCAACGCATCGACAAGCCACTGGGGTGCATCGGGCGCATCTGGCGGCAGTTCGCGGTTGAGGTCACAGATATCGGTTACCGGGTTCTTCATAGTTGTGTGTTCATCCTCGAAGTCTACTCTACTCATACGAGCGAAACTGGCTTTTGGTCGCTTGTTATTAGGGTATTTTTGGTGGTGTTTCAGTGTTGGGGTAACTGCAGTGCCACAGCCCCACGTATGCGCCGGCATGCTAAACGTTTCGGTGGCAAAAATCTCGTTAAATCAGCGCGCCTTGCTCACCGATCCGATGCCGTTGGCGAGTTAATTCGGCCAGATTAAATGCAGTGGTTTAGTGCCTCACAAATGGAGGGCAATCTTCGTCGACGTCGCTGTAAACGTATTCCCATCCTTTCTCTTGCATGATGGCACGGTGCCGAGCACCCGCAACGCTGCCATCGCCCGTTTCGTAACCCGCATCCCCCTGGAACAGCACGGCCATTTTTCCCTCTGCCTTGGTAAATACTGGGAAGACATAGGGCGGGGGGATTTCGTTTTCACCGGCAGTCATATCGGCGGTTGTGGCGTAACGCAATAGGCTGAGCAGCGTGATGTAGGTGGGTGGCAGCATGCCAAATTCACCCGCCTCGTGTTGTGCTACCGCATCTTGTACTCGAATCCACGCAAAGTCGTGAATCTCGCTTCCGTCAATGGCAACGTCCGCATCCTCAGCCAGCGGCGCCGCGTAAATCCAAGTCTCAAATCGCTTAGGTTCAACGACAGGTGTCGTCCAGTGGCTGAGGTGCACCATGTTCTCAGTATCTGGACGCAAGCCGCATTCTTCCTCGGCCTCGCGTGCCGCCGCAATGCGCGCGGCCAATGCGATATCGCCCTCAGCCGACTCAATGTCGCTTTCTTCCAATGCACCACCGGGAAAGACCCATAAGCCTCCTGCAAACATCAGTGCTTTGTTGCGCTTGAGCATGAGCGTTTCCATTCCGTTATCCGTGTCGCGTAACAGGACGACGGTGCTGGCGGGTCTCGCTTTGGGTACATCTGTCACTGGGATACTCCTCCTGGTGCCATGCTTAAAAGTTGAGTGGGGCTACGATCTTTGTCAAATGCTCAATAACTCTGTTGCTAAAAGCAAATAAAAAACCCCCGAGAGGCGGACCTTTTTTATCTTCGAATCACTCAATTGAGCTGCGAATAAATTTGAGGTCTTTCGTGATAATTGAGCCGACGGCTGCGTGCGAGATGTTGGATCGGGGAAGCTTTAACGCACTCGCAATGTTTTCTGCCGCTGCGATACCTGTGCAATGGCCGCCCATCATCAACTTAAGACCGGCTTTTTCTAGCCATGCAGCCGTCTTGTTCAGTGTTATTTGATCGGCTCGCCATAAGTGAAAACCGCCAACAATCGAATAGACCGGCTCTTTTTTTATCGATTGAAGAACGTTACCTGTATTGATCAGTCCTGAATGCCCACAGCCTGAGGTCATGAGCCAACCGCGGTCAGTGAGATAACCGAGGGATTGATCATCAATAATGATATCTTCGCGTGGGCCGTCCGGTCCGTCGATGAAAAGACCTGCGGGGCCATTGTAGGCCTCCACTAAGCGCGGCACCGGACCTGTTAGCCATAAATTAGGTGCAATCTCGGTTGGTGAATCTATTTCAACAAATGAGATACCCAAAGCCTCTGCGGCACCTCGAAAGTCCTGAGCCGATTCAAATTCACCTGGTCCCACAAGTAGGCCATTGCGTGTCATTCGCTGATCGAAAAAACCTCGGGCGACATAGACGATGCTAAGCGCTTTTGGATTGCTGTCTCTAAAATGTTCCCGGAGGACTAAAAGACCACCAGTGTGATCGCTGTGAAAATGACTCAGCACAACTTTCTCGGTGCGAGCTAAATCGATACCTAGATGCAATACATTGTGAAGCACGGTGTCGTTTTTGAATCCGGTGTCAAACAGGACCGATTCCTCGTCGCTCTCAAAAACAGCAGAAAAGCTCCACTCGCCGAGGCCACCATAGTCTGAAATATTTGTTGCTAGAACGGTAATTTTATAGGGACCAGCCAACACCAAAGTCGGCCATAGAAGGCATACAGTGATAAGTAGTCGCAACATAAATGTATCCGAGAATCGTCTAGACCCTAATCTACATCAACAAGGTTTGTTTCTACTCGCGTGACGTTCTCAGATTGAAGAAATTTTAATTTGAGAGTTTCGCCTTCCTTTACGACTAGTGCGCTTTCAAGCCACATGTTTTGCTGTTTTGATAGCTTTTCAGGGTCACTAGTGCTTGGAAAAATAAATACACCGTCATTCTGGTAAAAAATATGCGCAGACTCCTGTCCGCTCGTGACGGTCTGATTTGAGAGTACCCAGTGTGTCGAGACCCAATCTGTATAGTTGGCGGAAGCTAAAAACTCCTTGAACTGCGGCAGCGTGAAGCGTTGACCCATCTCGAAAATAACGAAGTCATCGGTAACAATGTTTTCGAGGTCACCGTTACCGTAATTTTCAACAGATAACGCAGAGAAAAAGCTTTCCAGTGTTTTGATCGTGTCTTTTTCACTAATTTCAGCGTGCACCACTGCTGACCAAAAATTAGTCAGCAGCAGGCACATCAAAAGTTGGCTAAATGCGAGCTTCACGGGAATCCTCTCCCTTACTTAACAACGGTTTGTGACGTACCAGCCCCGCCCTGCAAAGGCGACCAATGCGCGGCTTTAATTCGCCACATGCCGTCTTCTTTCACAAACGCTTGGGTGACGCGCGTTCGGTAGTTGGGCACTGCTGGCAGGCCCTTGGGCTTCATGGTTGCCTCTTGGTAGTAGTGAGCAACTGCTGCTTGCCCCTCTACCAAAACGACAACCTCAATGTGTTTTACCGACCCTGAAAAGTACTCGAAGTCAGAAGCATCGCTGTCTCTTTGGATTGTGTTGAGTAATCCGCCACTAGAGAAGAACTCCTTGGACCCGTATTTAGAAATTCGTGTCGGATCCTGGCTCATCGTTTTGTTGGTGTGGGCAATGTTCGCTTTTACGACATCACGTATCTCTTCCTCTGTTCCTGCTTGAGCAGTGCCTGTAACTAGGGCGGCGGCTAAAAGCAGACTCGTCTTGTGCACTTTCATTGTGTATTCCCCAACTGGTGTTGTTATTCTGTTCTTCAGCGTAGTTGCTTTTGTGCGATCCGCCATTTTTTTGCAGTTGAACCTTTACCCTCCTATTACAGAGTCCCTGTCGAACGCGTATCGCGACTGATAAGTGGGGCTGTGTAATCTCCATGACGGGCATAATGAATTGCGGAAAAGTGGTGCCAATTGCTCTATCGTCACATTGCTGTGTTATTTCCAAAGGACGTATAGTGAAGACGTGTTTGCTGGAGTGATCAGCCATGAGAAGCGACGTGGGAAGTGACATGGAAGGCCGGAGCAGTGACACGCAAGAGACGTCAATGGGTGGTTTTTCAGGCCTTTTAAGCTCAGTGATCAGTGCGGGCCGCGATATTCTGGCGCGCCGTCGACAAAATGCGCTCGAAGCGCCCTCGAGCGACCTGTTGGCCAAAAGTAAGCAGCTCATCCATCACCGAGGGGAAGCGTCAGGCTTAGCCTTGGCTTGCGAGGTGGTAGCTGATTACCAAGCGCTAGATGACGACAACCGACGCCTTTTCTTTGAAGCCTTAGCTGACGGTTTTTCAGCCGACAGTGACGCGGTTTTAACGGCCGCAGAACGTTATAAGCTCGATCCGTCAGAGGCGAATCTTGCCGCGCTGTCGCGGGCTGCCGAAGCGCCGCGAATAAAGCTGTTTCGACGAATGAATATGGCGCCCGAAGCAACGCCTGTATTGGTGAAAATGCGTGGGGCAATGATTCAAACGCTCGGCGACCTCCCCCAGCTTAAGGCGGTAGAAACCGACCTAAAGCATCAGTTCATCTCGTGGTTTAATCGGGGATTTCTCGAGTTGCGGGTGATTGATTGGAATACACCGGCATCCATTCTCGAGCGAATCATTCAGTATGAATCGGTACATGCGATTCAGGGCTGGAACGACCTGCGAGCCAGATTGAGTGGCAACCGCATGTGTTTCGCGTTCTTCCACCCTGCGATGCCCGATGATCCGCTGGTTTTCGTAGAGGTAGCGCTAACGGAGGGGGTTCCCGATGCGATTGGTCCGCTGATTGATCAAACGAAAGAGGGTGATGACGGGAGCACGCCGGACACAGTCGTGTTCTACTCCATCAGCAACTGTCATCCCGGTTTGGCTGGCGTCTCATTCGGTAACTTTCTTATCAAACAGGTGGTTGAAGAGGTAGGTAAGCGTTATTCGACGATGAAGCGTTACGTAACGCTCTCGCCCATTCCCGGTTTTTGTCGGTGGCTGGCCACTCAGGAAACAGGTATCGATCTTGATGAAATGCGGTCGATGGCGAAGACCGATACGGCCAAGACTGCCGATGCGCGACGAGACGATTTATTAGCAGCCTGCGCGCAGTACCTTGTAAAAGAACGCCGCAATAACCTCGCGCTCGATCCGGTGGCACGCTTTCATCTGGGGAATGGCGCGAGTCTTCACGCCATTCATTGGGCGGCCGATCTGAGCGATAAAGGTCTGGAGCAATCGGCGGGCCTTATGGTCAATTACCTCTATGACCTGCGCAGCATTGAAGAGAATCACGACAGCTATTTTGATCAGGGTGAGATTGCAACGTCACGCGATGTCGCCCGATTGTTAAACTGACCCGAAGACGGGTTCATTGGAGTCGTTCGACATGACATTTGCACGCAATATGACGGCGGTGCTGGTGCTTTTGGGTATGGCGTCGTCAGGCGCAGTCGCACAAAGCCCAGTCGAAATCGCGCGACAGCACCATCAAGCGGCAGCTGCCGACATTGTTACTGATTTCCGAGAGTTCCTGAGCATCCCTAACGTTGCAAGCAACGTCAGCGACATGATGGACAATGCGGCATTTATTCAGGACTACATCGGAAGTCGAGGATTTACGTCTGAGGTGGTGTCTGCGGGCGGTGCGCCCTACGTGGTGGCCAAGCGGCCCGGCTCGGATGACGCGCCCACGGTCTTGGTCTACGCACATTTTGACGGACAGCCAGTCATCCCTAGTCAGTGGTCCTCGCCTCCCTTCGAGCCAACGCTATGGACGGATAATCCGCTCAAGGCTGATGCGAAAATCTTATCTTGGGATCAGGAAGGCTTTGACCCCTCATGGCGTGTTGTCGCGCGCTCTGCCGGGGACGATAAAGCACCAGTGATTGCTTTGATGGCCGCCATTGATGCCTTGGTGGCAGCGGGCAAGATGCCCGATGTCACCGTCAAACTGATACTCGATGGTGAAGAAGAGCGGGGCAGCCCCACTTTGGCAGGCGTCCTCGAACAGGTCGCGGATGATCTGGTCGCCGACGTCATGCTCTTTTGCGATGGGCCCATGCATCAATCGGGGCGCCGGCAGTTGGTATTGGGGGTCCGCGGCAGTATGACCGTTGATCTCACTACTTTTGGCGCTATCCGTCCTTTGCACTCGGGACACTACGGCAACTGGGCGCCAAACCCTAACGAGATCCTGATGCGTCTGTTGTTGTCCCTAAAGGACGACAAGGGACGCGTCGCAGTTGCAGGCTATTCCGATGATGTTAGAGCAGTTTCAGAGCGAGAAACTCGTGCTGTGGCAGCCATGCCTTCCGTTGATGCGCAGTTGAAGCGCGAACTTGGTCTGGGTAATAACGAAATACCGGGTGAACGCCTGGAGTCAGCCATTATGCGTCCGGCCATTGTAGTGCGCGGTATCTCGGGTGGCGGAGTGGGTCCCGAGGCGAGAAACATCATCGAGCCGACAGCGCAGGCCTCGCTCAATTTGCGGCTGGTACCGGGTCAAAAGCCCGAGGCATTATTGGCGGCTCTAAGAGCCCATTTTGAGAAACTGGGTATGACCGTCTCGGCGGATGGCCCCGATGCCGGTGTTGCCCGAGAGCGTCACCTGCAGATGGTCCCTCGACCAGGCGGTTACCGTTCGTTTCGAACATCTATTGACGCCGATGTGGTCGGTGATCTGAAGGTCATACTCGACCGGTTGGGCGATCAGGAGACGTTAATTACGCCTACCATGGGTGGGTCGCTACCGATTTACCTGTTTGAGGATAATCTCGAGGCTCCCATAGTCATCCTTCCGGTTGCTAACCATGACAACAACCAACACGGTCGCGACGAAAACCTCCGCCTGAAGAACCTCTTTGATGCCATAGAGATGTACGCCGAGGTACTTGTCGGCCTATCTGACGAGTCTTGAGCTAAACCAGAGCATCGGTTCAGTGTACGCAATAGCTCTTGGGGCTAGCGTGACGCTCTCCGTGCGTGCAGAAGCGCCACATACCCCAGCTCTGCACTACTCGCCGCTAGAGTCGTCGTTTCGGTAGCGCTCAAACCAGGCGAGGATATGATCAACCTTGGTAATGAGCCTCGATGGTCTACTTGCGATGCCGTGGGATGCACCGGGCAAGCGAACCATGGCTGAGTCAATGCCCCGGAGTCGCAGCGCTTGATAGTACTGCTCGGTTTCAGACATGGGCGTACGTCGGTCTTCCTCGCCCGTCAGCAGGAGAGTGGGCGTAACGACGTTACCCACCAAAGATAGGGGGGAGCGCTTCCAATAGTGGTCCAGGTGCTCCCAGGGCGGTCCGGGGAACTGACGATAGATCTGGCCCACCATCGAGTCGGCGGTCAGAGTTTTGCTCACCCAGTTGATGACTGGCTTCGCTGCGACCGCCGCATTGAATCGATCGGTCAGGCCAATGGCATAGGCCGTGGCGATGCCGCCCGCGCTGCCACCGGCGATAAATAAATTGTCGCCATCCACAATGCCCTTTTCGATCAAGGCATCGATGCCTGACATGTGGTCAGCAAAGTCCTCCTCGCTCGAATACTTGTACTGCAGAAGCAGCGCAAAATCCTCGCCGTACGACAGGCTACCGCGATGGTTATCGTAAAAAACGATGTAGCCAGCGGCGGCCATCAGCTGAAGTTCAGCTGAAAAATGGGGTCCATAAGCGAGGTGAGGGCCTCCGTGAATCTCAAGAATCAGAGGGTATTTCTGAGAAGGATCGAAATCAGGCGGAGTGATATACCAGCCTTGGATCTCCTGGCCATCGAATGATGAGTTGTAGACAATTTCATGAACCTCACCCAACGACCGGTACTTGAGAAGATCATCATTGAGTGACGTGATGATGTTTGGGGTTTTCCGCCGCATGACAGCGATGTCCGCGGGTCGATCAGGTCCTCCTTTTGTGTAGGCAACGACATCACCGGCCGTGTGGAAACCACCGGATAGATAGGGACGACCGACGCTGGTGCCGCCCAACCCTGTTGCCACTGGCGAGACGGCTTTGTTCAGCGTCACCTGTTTGATATGTCGCTCACCGCGTTCATCAAAGGCAAAGTAGAGCGCTTTACCATCGGCTCGCCACAGGATATTCGCCGCATCCCCATCGACGGCCTCGGTGAGTATGCGAACGTCGTTGGTCGATAAATCAACCGTGGCAATACGGTTGGGCGTAAACGCTAGGGGTCTACTCTTTTCATAGCTTATGGCCAGAAGCTTGCCGTTTGGTGAGACTGCGGGCGAGCGCTCAGCACCTGGAAGGTCTGTGATTTGTGTTAGCACACCGCTGCCAAGCGATATGGAATAGATATCGGCTTCATCACTGCGGAGCTCCCAATCATCCGAGCGGTCAGCAGAGAAAAAGATGGATGTGCTATCAGCCGACCAGCTCAGTCGGCCATAGTGATTGAAATCCCCGGATGTCAGCTGTCGTGCTACGCCTCCATCGGCAGGGATGACGAACACATGGCGGTAGGCTGGGTCGACGATGCCGCGTCCATCGTATTGATAGCGCGTGGTCGTGACAGTAACTGGCGGTTTGGCCCAGACAGCGCCTTCAGGTGCCTTGCGCCGCTTGGCGATGGGTGGTGTCGACTTTTTTACCGACATGGTGAATGCCAACCATTGACCATCGGGAGACCAGGTGAGGTCTGAAGGGCTTTGCTGAAGATGCGATGCGACCGACGTCTGGCCGGTGTCTATCCATTGGATATGAATCTGACTGGAGCCGCTCTCGCTCGAGACATAGGCAATCTTGTCTCCCTCGGGAGACCAGCGTGGCGAGGTGCTCCGGTGCAAGTTGCTATTGAGCGGTCGATGATCACTACCATCAACAGAGACTTGCCACAGCGTGGCTTTGGCCACGTCGCTCATGACGTCGAATGATCGACGAACATAAACCACCGACTTGCCATCAGGGGCCACCTGCGGATCAGAGGCCCATTCCAGGTCAAAGACATCCATGCCATCCAGTGCGGGCGCTGTCTCAGCGGCCAATGAGAGCGCGCTCAGCGATAGGATTAGTGCACTAAGGCTGGATTGAATGAAGATCTTCGAGAGAGAGAAAGAAATTCCTTTTGGCTTAGTCATGGCAATTTTCTCGTGCGTGTATGGATGCAGACAGCCGATCCAGTGGGTAACGAGATGAGAGTAACCAAGGGATGATTTGAAACACAACTCAATGCGAAAGAAACGATAAGCGGCTATGGTGTGGCTCTGCGCCATTGATAATCAAAAAGATAAGCAAAAAGACAACGAAAAAGATAACGAAGAGATGTCCCTGACGGTCGATAACAAACCCGCCAACTACTGATCTGAGCGAGCCCTTTACGCCGAGAGCTGAATACCCACGTCCTATCCTCGTTCGTGATCAGTGGCAGAGTCTCAACGGACCTTGGTTGTTCAGAGTAGATCTCGATAATCGCGGACTAATCGATCACTGGTTCAGAGCGCCATGGGACGATGCCCAAACCATCACGGTGCCGTTTTCCATGGAATCGGCTGCCAGCGGTATTACCGAACCTGAGAGTGCTCCTGTGGTTTGGTACCAGCGGGAAGTTGTTAAACCCGAGACCTGGGACGGTCGTGTTGTACTTCGTATGGGCGCCAGTGATTTCCTGACCCGCGTGTTCGTAAATGGGCAAGAGGTCGGTCAACATCGAGGTGGTTACGCATCGTTTGGCTTTGACATTCAGCATGCGCTCGAGCCGGGAAGAAATTGCATCACCATTCGAGTAGAAGACTCATTGTCCTGGACCCAGCCTCGTGGAAAACAAGCCGGCACGACGCGCTGGCCTATCGACTATGACGGGGTGACAGGCATTTGGCAGTCCGTTTGGCTCGAGCCGCTCACTGCTGTGTCGATTGAGTCGACCGCCTATTCCTACCATGTTCAAGGACAGGCTCTCAGCTACAAAGCGTTCCTCTCGGCGCAAGTGGTCGGCGAGGTCAGTATCGAGGTTCTCGATGGTGATCGTGTGATCGCGAGTGATACGGTTCAGACGGCAGGGCGAGCAGAAATTCGGACAACGCTTGTCATCGAGGACCCCATACTCTGGTCACCAGAACACCCCCACTTGTATGGGGTTCGGTTGATGCTGCTGAATCATGCGACGGGAGAGCGTGATGAGGCTCTGAGCTACACGGGATTGCGCGAAGTCTCGGTCACCAACGGTCAGCTCTGCCTGAACGGCGATCCGCTGTATCTGCGCGGTGTTTTAGATCAGGGATATTTTCCCGAGGGCTGGTATACCGCGCCCTCTGATGATGACCTTCGTCGTGATGTCGAGCTGACGCTCGCCATGGGTTTCAACTGTGCGAGAAAGCACCAGAAGGCGGAGGACCCGAGATACCTCTACTGGGCAGACAAGTTAGGTTTGATGGTTTGGGCGGAGATGCCTTCGGGGCGGGTGTTCTCATCAGAGCTCGTCGAGTCACTGACCAGTGAGTGGATGGATCTGATAAAGCGTGATCGCGCTCATCCATCGATCATCGCGTGGGTTCCTTTCAATGAATCTTGGGGTGTTTGGCATCAGAGTGAACGCCCTGAACAACGCGCCTTTGTTGATGCCGTAACGTCGTTGACCAAGGCACTCGATGGTAGTCGTGTCGTCGTCGGTAATGACGGGTGGGAGTATTCCTCGGGCGATCTTTGGACCTTGCACCTGTACAACGAAGACAGCGATGTCTCTGGTCGGCTGGATGCATTGATCGAGGACCCTCACAGCTCGGTTACGAGCGAGTTTGGCGGTCGAGATCGTGTGGGTGCCCTACCGGGTGCGGATGTTAGTGGCTTACCGATATTACTCACCGAATGCGGCGGCATTGGAATGGGCTCGTTCAGCGAGGAAGACTTCAGTTACGGTAACCTTGCTGAGACTCCCGAGGCGCTGGAAGCGAGAATGCGCAAAATCATGACAGATATTTGCTCACTTGAAAGCGTTGCAGGGGTTTGTATGGACGCAACTTACCGACGTGCAACAGGAAATTAATGGCCTTTTGTATTTCGATCGGCTACCAAAACTCCCGATCACCGTTTTCAGTGATATTTTCGGTGGGACCGGGGACGCCTGATGTCAGACCTCACGTTGCAGCAGTTAAAGGCACTCCGTTTTTGGCAGACACCGGAAATCACCAGTCTCAACAAAATGGCGGCGCATACGCCACTCAGTAGTTATCGCTCGTATGCCGATGCGACAACCGGTGAGCCATCCGCTAGCCGACGGTCGCTGGACGGTGAATGGCTGTTTGAGTGGTTTCCCTCGCCCAACGACGTGCCTGCTGACTGGTTGACCTCTGAGGCCAGAGGCGAGCCAATATGGGTGCCTGGAAACTGGCAGCTTCAGGGGTACGACAAACCTATCTATACCAACGTGAAGTACCCGTTCCCGGCCACGCCCCCTGTTGTTCCCGAGGCAAACCCTACCGGTTGTTACCGTCGAAGTTTTTGGCTCGATGAGAGTGATTTGGTTGATCAGACCCGGGTCGTCTTTGACGGTGTGGATAGCGCATTTTTTATCTGGTGTAACGGTCATCTGGTTGGTTACTCGCAGGACAGTCGCCTACCAGCTGAGTTTGATATCAGTGGCTTCGTGAGAGCCGGTGATAATGATCTGGCGGTCATGGTGTTGAGACTCTGTGATGGCAGCTATCTCGAAGATCAGGATATGTGGAACCTCTCCGGCATCTACCGAAGTGTGTATCTGCTCTCAAAACCAAAGACACACCTCAGTGACGTCCGAGTCACCGCAATGCTTGATGAGTACTACAGACACGGCGTGCTCGATGTTGAAGTGATTTGCAATCAAGTCTGTCGAGGCGAGGTTGAATTGGCGCTTGTCGACCCGTCGGGAGCGAGCGTGCTTTCACATCGGCAGCGCATTGGCACCAATCTCATCGACGAGCGGGGCCGCTACAAAGATCGAGCGCGCGCGAAGCTCAAGGTGCCCAGCGTTCAGGCTTGGAGTGCTGAAACCCCGAACCTTTATCGCTTGGTCGTATCACTTGTCGATGAACACGGTGAGTTCATTGAATGTGAAGCGAGCGATATAGGGTTTCGCTCGGTCGAGATTACAAACGGGCAGCTGTTGCTTAATGGCAAGCCCCTGTTAATCCGTGGTGTGAATAAACACGAGCATCACCCTGAGGCTGGGCACACCGAATCACTCGCGCAGGTTGAGGCCGACATTGGTTTGATGAAACAGCACAATTTCAATGCCATACGGTGCTCGCATTATCCGCATCAACCAGGTTTCTATGATCTCTGTGACCGCCTCGGAATGTACGTCGTTGATGAGGCAAATATCGAGACACACGGGCTGATGCCCATGAGTTTGGTATCCGATGATGATGCCTGGTCTCACGCGTATGTGGAGCGCATGAGTCGCATGGTCCGACGGGATTTTAACCACCCCAGCGTTATTATCTGGTCGCTGGGCAATGAATCGGGCTACGGCGGCAATCATGAAGCCATGGTTGCCTGGACACGCAAGGCCGACCCGTCACGTCCCATTCAGTATGAGGGTGGTGGTGCGGACACATCGGTAACGGACATCATCTGCCCCATGTACGCGCGGGTGGTGGATGACATGCCATCACCCTATGGGCGCCCGGCTTACAGTATTCAGCACTGGGCAGATTTGCAGGCAGATCTAGGCGAGCAGGCGCGGCCGGTCATTCTCTGTGAATACGCGCATGCCATGGGGAACAGTCTTGGAAACTTCGCAGATTACTGGGAAGCCTTCCGAGCCAACCCTCGGTTACAAGGTGGGTTTATTTGGGACTGGGTCGACCAGGGACTGACGCGGGTCAGTGATGACGGCGTGCCTTACTTCGCCTACGGCGGCGATTTTGGTGATGAGATTAACGATCGTCAGTTCTGCATTAATGGCCTGGTGTTTCCTGATCGAACGCCACACCCCTCGCTTATTGAAGCGAAACGAGCCCAGCAGCCCTTTGTTTTCGCCGCAGAGATTTGTGATCGGTCGATCACCCTTACCGTCACAAGCGAGTATCTGTTTCGCGCGACCGATAGCGAGCGCCTGAACTGGCGACTAGGTTCTTTGCGGGAGACTCATCATGAAGGCTCGCAAGTTCTTGAAATTCCACCAGAGGGTACCCAAACCATCGTCATTGATACCGACAGTGAGTTAAGTGTAGAGGGTGAGCGGGATCTTCTATTGGATGTTTGGATCACCACAGACCAGGCGACGAATGGGCTCCCCGCAGGGCATGAAATTGCGCGAAGTCAGCATGTATTGGCACTCGCGGAGGCGATGATTGAACGGGAAACCGGCCCCGCTGATATTACTCAACAGGGTGAGCAGCTTCAGATAACGGCGGGCGACGTCACCTGGCAAGTGAGTATAGCGACGGGGTTCATTACCGATTGGGTAACTGATGGCAGAGCCCTGCTCGATGCGCCCATGGCCGACTGCTTTGTTCGTGCGCCCCTCGATAACGATATTTGCAGCAGTGAGGTGGATAACCCGTCACCTGAGGCGTGGTTAGCGAAGTGGCAGGCGGCGGGGCTGTTTGACCTAGAGCACCGATGCACTGGTGTAGAGGTCAAGGGCCCCACCGTTGTTAGTCAGCATGAATATGTCAACGAGGTAGGCGTGGCCATTCGTTCGGTGTGGACCCACACCTTCGATGCTAACGGTGGTGTCAATATCGCAATCGAGGTGAGTGTAGATCACAGAGATGCCGCCCCTACCGCGCGTGGGAATGCGGTTACTGCTCTCTGAGAAAACTGATGTGGTGTCGTGGCTTGGCCGCGGACCCCACGAGAATTATCCCGATCGCAAATTGTCAGCCGACCTTGGTGCCTGGTCCTGTGATCGGCAAGCGATGCAGACCCCTTATATTTTTCCGAGCGATAACGGACTTCGCTGTGACGTGAGACAGGCTGTTATTGGTTCGGTTTGTATTGAACGACTCGACGATGATTTCGCCTTCGCCATCAGCGACTACGGGGTGGAGAGCCTCATGCGAGCAGAGCACACCTTCGAGTGCGTCGAGCAGCCTGCCTTGCACGTCCATGTCGATGGCTATCACATGGGTGTCGGTGGCGATGACTCATGGACGCCCAGTGTTCGGCCTGAGTATCTGCTCAATGCGGAGACCTATCGATGGGGTTGCCGACTGAGTGTGGCGCATGATGATGAGGGTTGAGACGAGCAATCGGTTGGGAGCTATTCGCCATGAGTGAGGCTGTCGATAGGGGTCGACTCGATTACGATGCGCACCAAGTTCAGTTACGGACTGGGCGCGCTGGGTAAAGACTTCGCCTGCTCCATCGTTTATCTCTTTCTCATGTACTACTACACCGATGTTGCCGGTGTGCCGGCCGCATTTGTGGGGACACTGTTTCTCGTTGTCCGCATGATTGATGCGGTGTCAGATCCGGTCATGGGCATGATTGTCGACAACACCCGTACTCGGTTTGGAAAGTTCAGGCCCTGGATAGTCCTGGGTACGGTGATCAACTCGCTGGCCTTGTTAGCGCTGTTCTCCGCGCACCTATTCTCTGGTTCGCAGCTATTGCTGTTTGTCACCGTGACCTACATCGTCTGGGGTCTCACCTATACGATTATGGATATCCCGTTCTGGTCTATGGTGCCCGCGCTGTCTGCTCGTCGTGAGGACCGAGAGCGGTTGGTTGTTTGGCCGCGCCTGTTTGCCAGCATCGCCTGGACGATTGTCGGCACCTATGGTCTGGCGAGCATCGCCTTCCTGGGTAAAGGGGATGAAGGTAAGGGTTTCCTCTTGCTCTCGGGTCTCATCATTATTGCCTTTGTCGCATCTGCACTGATTACCTTCACCCAGGTTAAGGAGCGGGTTGCTACACGAGTATCGAGTGACCGCTTCTCCTTTGGCGACGTGATCGCCATCTTGCGAAACAACGATCAGCTGGCCTCGCTAATTGGTTGCGTTCTTACATTCAATATTGGCACGCAGCTGGTAGGTGGCTTCGCCATTTACTACTTTAGCTACGCCATTGGTAAACCGGAGCTGTTTCCCATGTTTGCCCTGGTCTCTGGCGTTGCAGAGATGCTTGGCATTTTCATATTCCCGTGGCTCTGCCGACACCTACCGCGACGTCTCACCTGGTACATTGCCAGCCTATTCGCTCTTGCCTGCAGTCTAGTCCTCCTGGCGGGGAGCATGGTCGCACCCGAGAGTGGCGTCTTGGTTGCGGTCGCAGGCGCGCTATTGAAGTTCGGTGGTGGTATTGCCAATGGCTTGGGCACGGTGATGCTCGCCGATGTCGTTGATTACGGTCATTACAAGACGGGAAAGCGCAGCGAGAGCATTATTTTCTCGGTCCAGACCATGCTGGTGAAGTTCGCAGGTGCCTTCGCCGGCTTTTTTATTGGTGTCGGACTCTCGCTCATCGGTTATATCCCCAATGAGGTGCAAAACGACACGACCGTAATGGGGCTGCGGGCACTGATGATCGGCTTGCCCGTCATATTTTTACTGGCAAGTATTTGGGTTTATCGGCAGACATTCCGGTTACACGGTGCGCTGCACCGGGAGGTATCTGACTTTCTGTCGCGGCAATAGTGTCTGAAGACTAAGCTTATTCTCGCTTATAAGCTCGAGCGCACTCATTTAAGAACATCATTGGCAGGGGCTCGCTAACGGCGATGCAACATGACGCGAGTGTCTGGATTGAGATCCCTATTAGGGTCAATGAAATGACCACTCGGAAAATTCACCTCTGAGGCCTTGTCATCCGTATCCATGCACAAGAAATGATGGTTGTCATTATCACCCAGCTCGGCAATGGCGATAGGGTGGGTTATGTAGCTTGCTCCCCGCTCTGGTTCCATCGTAACGCTGTAAAGGTGTGTTTCTGTGTCGCCCGGTTCATCGCCGTTGGCAAGCCGTACACCACCATTCCAGGTTACCCGGATAATTTGCTTGACCCCGTCATTGGGACACTGAGTTCCTCGTCTATCGACAGTCCAGTCATCCTGACTTAAGGACTCCGCCAAAACCATCGAGGGTCCCTCATTGAGTGGCGTTACTTCGACCGATTGACCGTTGAAATTAACCGGCGCAGCTGTGTCCGACAATAAGTCCTCAACAATGGTAACTACCTCTGGCGGGTCAGTATCTGCATTCCCAAACTCGCCTATCAGTAAGACCGTTCGGCGCTCTCCTGGGTCCGCGGCGGGGCGCAGGGAGGCGCACTCAGGCGTCTTCAATTGGCCTGAGCGCGTGGTGATTTGAAATTGCTCTGGCCGAAGCGAATCGCTGCTGATGCGGTGTGAAAGAACAACTGGCATGCCGTCATCGCCCGCGCCACCAAAACACAACAGATTGACCACGAAGGGCAGGGCGTTATCAAGCCCGAAGAAAGCGGATAGCAGTTCGGGTGAGCTGCCTTTGACCGGCAATGAACCTGCCATGACGCAATTTGCGGATGAAGCTGAGACGGCTATAGAGGCGGCTATCAGCAGTTTGAGTTGTTTGAGGCTCAGTATCATCTCATCTCTCCCAAATAACTCGATAGTTCGTGTAGGCCTGCTTCCAGTATTTCCCGGTCATTAGCGTAGCCAATACGTGCATAGCCTTCCATCTCAAACGCATCCCCGGGTGTGAGCATAACCCCCGTGCTCTCGATGAGACCTGTACAGAACTCTCGACAGGTCATGGGTACGTCCAGCTTTAGCATAGCGGTGGTGCCAGCCCGCGGTTTTACCCAGCTAACGCGGGGCTCATTGTTTATCCATTCTTCAAGAATGGCTAGGTTTTCACGGGTGATTTGTCGACTTCGCGATAGCACGCTTTCTGCGTTTTCAAGCGCTATGGCGGCGAAATGGTCGTTGAGCATGCCGACCGAGATCGTGTCGTAATCACGATGGATCATGATCTTCTCGGTAACGTCTGCTGGTGCAGCTACCCAACCAAGGCGCAGTCCGGCAAGAGAAAACACTTTTGACATGCCCGCCGTGCTAATGCCTTTGCGGTACATGTCGGCAATGGAGGGCACCATTCCGTCACCCACCTGCGCAGTCCCTCGATAGACTTCATCACATAGCAAGTAAGCATCCGCTGCATCAGCTATTTGAACAATCTCCTCGAGCATGGGCTGCTCAATCAGTGCACCCGTTGGATTGTTGGGATTAGTGAGGGCAATTAGCTTTGTCTCACCCGAGGCGAGTTCGCGCAGACGATCAAGATCAGGTAGGAATTGATCTTCCTCGCGAAGCTGAAGTGTTGTTACCTGAGCCCCGATACTGGCGGGGATTGAGTAGTGCTGTTGATAGGTCGGCACCACTGAGATTACCTTATCACCCGAGCCAACAAGTGCTTTGTGGACCAGCATATTCGCGGCAATCGTTCCGTGGGTCACGGTAATGTCTTCGATAACCTGAGCCTCGTAAAGCGAGGCTATGGCAGCTCTCAGGCGGGTCGAGCCCTCGATATCGCCGTAGGTCAATTTCATTGGCAGTAAGTCAGACAGAGCGCTTTCGTTCAGTCCCGAGAGCGAGAGCAACTCTTGAATAGTGATGCTAGCAACGCAGGTTTCAGCGAGATTGTAGGTGCAGCGCGTTTCCCACTCGTTCATCCAAATTTCGACTTTGAACGGCTCGATGAACATGGCTAACTCCCGGGCTTTGCCAGATTAATGAGTGCTTCCAATTAAAAAGCGGGCACGCGCTCAGCTGCACTGCGCGATTAGGTTAACTAATTTTGAGCAGTCAAAAATAGGTTGAATGCAAAAATCAGTAATGCGGGGAGCTATTCGAAGCAACTAGGCTCTGAGTGTCAGCCCACTCGCTAAGTTGGCCCATAAGCACTTCATAAAACGTGACGTTCGCTAGCAGGAGTCCACTAACAACGCCAGCGACGACACACGCGGTTACCACCTTGCTGAGAGTTTTGATCTCCATTATTTCGCCTTATTATTTTTTTGGCTTGATATAATTGAACCTTAGTCTGGAAGGATGCGCAAATGTTTCTCGGGTGGTCGATTTCCTGCCGCGACTTGAGTTCGTGGCGCCACTTCCAGTAGCGCCATATTAGTTAATTACAGTGCCTCAATAATGGTGACGTTAGCGATACCGCCACCTTCACACATCGTCTGTAGACCCCATTTTTTACCTCGAGCATGCAGGGCATGCACGAGTGTGGTCATCAGCTTTGTACCTGTCGCACCCAGTGGGTGGCCTAATGCAATGGCACCGCCATTGACGTTGAGCTTGTCTGGATCAGCACCTGTATGCTCCAACCACGCCATAGGTACTGGAGCAAAGGCTTCGTTGACTTCGTAGAGGTCCATATCATGAATGCTCATACCAGCGCGCTTTAGCGCCCGATCGGTCGCAAAGAGGGGTTCCTCAAGCATGATCACGGGATCGCCTGCCGTTACCGTGAGGTTATGAATGCGTGCAAGTGGCGTGAGGTTGTGGTCTTTGAGTGCCTGTGCCGATGCGATCATGACAGCTGAGCTGCCATCGCAAATCTGACTGGCATTGGCGGCGGTGAGTGCGCCGTCGTCCATCAAGATTTTCAGCTGCGCCATAGCCTCCATGCTGGCGTCGTCACGAATTCCCTCGTCGTGCTGATGCAATGCGGTACCGCCATCGGCGGTTCGGCCCATGATGGCGACGATTTCCTTAGCAAAGGCACCCGCGTTTCTTGCGTCGCGACCGCGCTGATGACTTCCTACGGAATAGGCGTCCAGCGCCTCCTTGGTATGGCCATATTTTTTAGCGATCATCTCGGCGCCAACGAACTGGCTGAAGTGGCGAATACCGTACTGGTCTTTTACCGATTGCGGTGTTGGGTCGGTGGGGACATCGAACAGCTTACCGGCGCGCGCATTGATGCCCATAGGGCAGCGCGACATACTTTCAATACCCGCTGCGATAACGAGGTCCTGGGTGCCGGACATAATGGCTTGGGCTGCAAACTGAATGCTTTGCTGCGACGACCCACACTGTCGGTCAATCGTCACTGCAGGCACACTTTGCGGCAGGTTGGAGGCCAGGACTGCGGTGCGGCCGATCTGATTGGACTGCTCGCCCGCTTGCGAGACACAACCTACAATCACGTCTTCAATCGCGCTCGGGTCTACCTTGCTGTCCTCGACAATGGCGTTGAGTGTTTGAGCACCTAAGTCTCCGGGGTGCCAGTCTGCGAGTGCGCCACCCTTGCGACCGCCTGCGGTTCGCTTGGCAGCTACGATGTATGCTTCAGCCATCTGCTTTCACCTTATTTTTGTCTTTTCTGTGTAACACCACACCATTGTTAACGAAGCT
Organism: Halieaceae bacterium; assembly: GCA_038143085.1. Lineage (GTDB taxonomy): Bacteria > Pseudomonadota > Gammaproteobacteria > Pseudomonadales > Halieaceae > Luminiphilus. The sequence continues at coordinate 4,967 of JAYQLG010000002.1, read as the reverse complement.
AGTGAAAAAGCAACAGACATGCATGGCGCTTCGCGACACGATCTATCAACCGCTCATCAACGGGTGTCACAGGCTGTAACGGAATTGTTGTGTTTTCTTTTGTCCGCGCTAAGACCGCCGATTGAGTAATAAATGATATAATGTATCATTCGGATTCAGGAGACAGTTATGCCAAACGTCAAACAATCCAAGCTCGACTCATTGCTGCATGCCGCGGAGGTATCTTGTGCCGAGAACGGCGCACGACTCACCCAGCGGCGAAGGCAGGTGCTGAGCGTACTGATGCAGTCATCGAGTCCGTTATCTGCATACGAGGTGCTAGACCTTTGCAACCGTTCCACGACATCCGCAATGCCTGCCATGTCGGTGTATCGGATTCTTGATTTTCTTGAACAGCAGCAGCTGGTGCACAGGCTGTCCACCTCGAACAAATATGTCTCGTGTGCACACATCGCTTGTGACCATAAACACTTTCAGGCGACTCACTTTTTGTTATGCGAGGGATGCTCCTCAGTGGAGGAGGTCGACGCTACTGAAGAGGCGAGTGAAGCTCTGGAACAGATGGCGAAGACAGTGGGTTTTAAATTGACCACTCAGCAGTTCGAACTTTCGGGTATCTGCACGACCTGCCAAAACAGCGCCAGTGGGGGACTCTGATGGCTATTAAATCCTTATTAGACAAGGGCTGGGGAGACCGCCTAGCTATCTGTTTTTCAAGTCTTTGCATTTTACATTGCTTGCTGCTGCCAGTATTACTCGTTGCTTACCCCATCGGGATCCTTGTCACGCTCAGTGATGAAATTTTTCATCAAATAATGGTTTCTCTGGCGTTACCCCTGAGTCTGGTGTCTTTATACGTGGGTTATGGTCACCACAAACGCAATCAGCTGATTGTTTTTGGTGGCATTGGATTAGTTATTTTGATGCTTCCCCTTGTTGTTCCGCATGAGTTGATTTCAGAGTCCGGAGAGACCTGGTTAACCGTTTCAGGCGCACTGATTCTCTGCATGGCACATGTTGTTAATTTTCGTCTGTGTACCGCTGACCAAGCGTGCGAAAAATGCGCATAGAGCGAGTGGTAAAGCGAGTGGTAAAGAGCGAGCAGTGTTGCAGTCATTAAGGATCTTTGAGAAATGAATGTTCATAGAAAACTACCGGTCACCGTTTTATCTGGCTTTTTGGGAGCAGGAAAAACTACGGTGCTGAGCCACATTCTCAACAACCGCGAAGGTAAACGCGTTGCGGTTATTGTGAATGATATGAGCGAGATCAACATTGATTCTGCTGTTGTACAAAACGAGGTGTCGCTCAACCGCAGTGAAGAAAAGCTCGTTGAAATGAGCAATGGCTGTATCTGTTGCACACTGCGGGAAGACTTGCTGGAGGAAGTAAATAATCTCGCAAAAGAGGGACGATTTGATTATCTCGTGATTGAGTCGACGGGCATCTCTGAGCCTTTGCCCGTCGCTGAGACATTCACTTTTGCAGACGAGGAAGGTGTTTCGCTGTCCGATATCGCTGACCTCGATACGATGGTCACTGTCGTGGATGCGGTTAATTTCCTGAAGGACTATGAGGAAGCCAAGTATCTTCAAGAAACAGGCGAATCCTTAGGTGACGAGGATGAGCGTAGCGTAGCTGATCTGCTAGTCGATCAGGTGGAATTTGCCGATGTCATTTTGATCAGCAAGACCGATTTGACTAGCGGCGATGATATTAGTCGCCTCGAGGCAATACTCCGAACCCTCAACACTCACGCCAAAATCATTCCGATTGCGCAAGGTCAAATAGACGTTGATAAGGTATTGAATACCGGTCTTTTCGATTTCGAAAGAGCACAGCAAGCGCCCGGCTGGTTGAAAGAGATGCGAGGCGAGCATGTACCTGAGACCGAGGAGTATGGGATTAGCAGTTTTAGTTATCTCGCTCGCACGCCATTTCACCCTGAGAAGTTCTTCGCGTTCCTTCACGGTACGGAGGGCTACGGGAAGCTATTGCGTTCAAAAGGATATTTTTGGTTAGCGACGCGGCCCGAGTTTGCAGGGCAGTGGAGTCAAGCGGGTGGTATCGCGCGTTATGGGTTTGGCGGTATGTTTTGGGCTGCCGTTCCGCGGTCGCGATGGCCTGATGACCCTGAGTATCTTGAGAGCATTGAGAAAAGTTGGGTGGAGCCTTTTGGAGACATGCGCCAAGAGCTCGTGTTCATTGGCCAGGGACTGGACGAGGCCCGAATTCGCGCTGCGCTTGATAATTGCCTGCTGACCGAGGATGAGTTGCTTCGAGGTAAGTATTATTGGGCAACACTCCCTGATCCCTTTCCTGCGTGGCAGGAGTCGGCGTGAGTTCTTCAGCACCGGTAGCAGCGACCGAGTTCGCAAAAACCGATCAGGAATCGGTGGAGCGGCGCGCGGTCTTTGGCTCTGATTTATCGGTCTTATCAGAGATCTACCAGCCCGACGTTAATTTGTCGGTGTGGAATCGAGAGATTGACCCAGAGCTTAAGGGCGAGGCCGAGGCCTTGATAGCGTCGGATCCAAACTTCCAGAAAAGTTTGGGTATGAGGGCGGATGAAGCCCCCGCGGCATTGCAGAGTTTTTTTCCAAAACAGCAATATGATGCGTTGCGTGCGGACATGGCCTGGCTTATTGATGCGTTTTCATACTTGTTTGATCTCCGAGATGTTGGCCTTCGAATGGCTGTTCTTGATAGCGCCATGTGTCCAAAATTCCATGTCGATAAGGTTCCTTGTCGCCTGATCACCACATACACCGGAGCTACCACTGAATGGTTGCCTCATGATCGCGTGAATCGGCGTTTTCTCGGTCCCAATGTACCGACAATCGTTGGCTCTGAGCCGGGCATCTGCGAGTCCGACGATATTGAAATACTAGAGACTGGCGCTGTTGCATTGCTTAAGGGTGAGTCTTGGGAAGGGAATGAGGGATGTGGTTTGGTGCATCGCTCCCCCAGTATTGCAGAAGGGCCCAAGCGACTCTTACTCACTATTGATTTTGGCAGCTGAGGTTAATGCATGAGTCCCGCGGGGATGAGCGGTTCATTTTGTACATATAGGCGCTCAATGCTCGCTTGACGTTTTGGACACGTCATCGACTGACACCATATACAAAGCCATTTAGCGTTTCGACCGGACGGGCAGTCTGAAAGGCTCGGGACGGCGGAAACTTGATGTTGTACGCAGCTCAAAAGCTCTCGAATGAGCTCTTGGTAGCCCCACCGACCCAGCACTACGACTAGCAAGTTGGTGCTCTCAACGAAACGCATTGCCCAGCGCCACGAAGGCTGACCCGTTTTAATCAGCTGATGCTGCGCTACCTGAAACGCACAGCCAAGCTCATTGAACGCATCGATTTCGGACTCATACTTAAGCAGCATGCTGCCAACTCGCATGGATGATTTCCACAGTGAATCAGCGCTTTGCTCAGTTCGGCAAAGCACACGCAACTCGGCTTTCTCCATAAAACACGGATTAAAAAAGGAGGTGTTTGTCATCATTCCGCTATTTGTCCACTTTGTACGTGAATCTAATAGCTTATAAATGATAATGCAACTCATTCTCATTTATAAATCACATGACTTGTGCGTTGGTACTCAAAGGCGCTTGATCGGGCACGGTACTCGATTGGCTTGTCGCTTCCGGTTCTTTACTCTCTGCGTTTTGGTGTGAGTGCAATCGTTGTAAGCGCTCTGGTGTAATAAAGATCAAACTGTCTCAGACGACGAGAGCTTGAAGGGTGTAGATTTCCCTGTGGCTCTCACTCGTTTTACGCGATTGCCGCACGCGAGCGAGATAGCGAGAGTTAGAGAAATGGCGAGAAGTTGCGATAGGTGGCGCTGTAGCACCTGGCAATGAACTCGTGCTGAGCTATAGATAACTAAGCGGTCTGAGAGCCAAGACATCAATGAACCCGGATATGAGTCTTCCTACAGCGTCAATCGATGAAGCGCAGCGATTGATCTTTGAAACTTCTCAAGATCAGGACTTAGCGTGGGAGCTGGGTGTATTTTATCTCAAGGTGCCGGACTGGCTCGACCTCGAGGAGGCGCGTCGCTTCGGGTGCGACGTTCTTGACACTAAAAGTGCTTACCGGAATATCCCTCAGTACGGTGAGCTAGAGGGCTTTATCGCGCTCGAGAATAACCAGCAGACTAAGTTGGCTCTGCGCCGCCACCGTTGGGATGAACACTATCCTTTAGAGATTGCGCAGTTTGGCCGTCAGCTCGATGATGTCGGTAGGGCAGTGATGCGGGAGGTGTTTCGACTATCGGGCATTCCTGAGCACCTTTGGAGTCAGGCGTCAGGTGGGTATTCTTCGGGTAAGGGCACCGCCTTTTTAAACTTCGTTCACTACGATACGTCACAACCCGATTTGGGCTTACGGCCCCACACTGACTATGGGTTTGTAACGATTCTCGATGCGACATCCCCTGGCTTACAAATTGAGCTCGACAGTCAATTTCGTGATGTGCCGGTGCTCGACGGACACCTTGTCATCAACTTTGGTGAGGCACTGCACTTTATTACGCAACATTCGAATCGATCGGTCGCGGCCATTGTTCACCGAGTCACCAGTCAGGCCGCATCGAATCCTGTGCGCCACGGCATTGTTTATTTTGCAAATCCTGACCTTGACGGTGCATTGAAGCAATTTAATACGGAGGGGCTAGAGGTGAGCAGTATCTCGGTAGAAGACCTGTTCTCACGCCTTGAAGGAAATCTTACGGAATATCAATGAGCCCTTAAGGCCCCTTGTGAGGATTACAAGGGGCAGATCGAACAGTCACTCGGTAACTCTGGCAAGGCGCTTACAGTTTGAGTAGTTGTTTTCCGAAGTTGGCCCCTGTGTAAAGGCGTTGCAGGGTGCTGGGAATATTTTCAAATCCTTCTTGGATATCAACCTCGTACACAATATCGCCAGCGCTTACCCAGCCGATCAACGCCTCAATGG
>JAYQLG010000001.1:0-27248 GCA_038143085.1 Halieaceae bacterium | reverse complement strand
GACAACCACCATGATGGGCTCAAATAATCCCATGACGGTACCAAGGGTCGCTTCCAGCTCACGCTCTTGGTTCGATGCGGAGCGCTCGAGCATGGTTTCCAACTCACCACTGGTTTCTCCCGATGCCACCATATGCACCATCATGGGGGGAAAGAATGCTTCCTGTGACAGCGCACGATTTAGGCTCGAACCCTCCTGTACCTTGCCCGCTACCTCTTTGCTGGCGGCACGCAGTACAAGGTTGTTCATCACCGCCCCAGCGATGCGTAACGCGTCAAGCAATGGCACCCCAGACGCCATCAAAATACTCAAGGTCGACGAGAATCGCGCTGTATCCATCCCAATGAGCACACGCCGAATGCCAGGGATTCGTAGCAGACCAGCATCAGATAGTTTTTTGTAATTCGGGTTTTTCAACAAACGGCGAATAATGATGACCAGCGCCACAATCGCAAGACCCAAAATCCAACCGTGGTTGGTCAGAAAATCACTCGTTGCGATGAGCGCCACAGTCAAGGGTGGTAAATCGGTTTTGGTCTGGGCAAAGATACCCACCATCTCGGGTACGACAAAGACCATGAGCGCCGTCACCACGGCGATCGCTACTCCGATGAGGACAAATGGATAGATCAGGGCCATTTGAAGCTTCTGCGCCGTGTGCTGTCGATTTTCCGTGTAATCAGCCAGCTGCTCGAGAACCGGTCCCAACTGGCCTGCCTGCTCTCCCGCGTTCACCATCGCACGGTACATATCACCAAAGGTTTGAGGAAATTGCGCCATCGCATGTGCCAAGGTGTGGCCCTCTGCAACTTTCGAACGAACCTGGAGCAACAATGCTTTGGTTGACGCTTTACGCGTCTGTTCTGCGGCAGCTTGAAGGCACTCATCAAGGGGCAGCGCCGAGGCAACGAGCGTTGCGAGTTGTCGAGTTATGAGCGCCAACTCACTGGCGCTTAGGCGTGGTGCAAACAGACCACGGCGAACACTGCCCTCAGTACTGGCGCTATTGGCCGCACGACGGCCTGCAGAAGCAACCTCAATAGGTCGCAGACTCTTGGTTCGGAGTTGCGCGCGAATCTGACGTTCTGAGTCTCCCTCGAGAACGCCTTTTACAACCTTTCCCGAGGTATCGAGTGCTTTGTACTTGAAGGCGGCCACGTTAAGTCACCGAGGTAACGCGCAGAACCTCTTCAAGCGTTGTCTCACCGGCTAATATTCTGCGACGCCCATCAGCCTGAATGCCAGGATACTGCTTACGGGCCACCGTCAACATGGCCTGCTCACCCTCACCTTCATGAATCGCCGTTCTCAGCTCTTCATCCACTTCGATCAATTCGTAGATGCCTGTTCGCCCGCGATACCCCGTCATATTGCACTTGGCGCATCCCTTTGCATGATAAATCTGAACCTGGTCGTCACCTTCGACACCCAACATCTCTCTCTCAGCGGGCGTGGCATCAGACAGCTCTCGGCAATCGGTACACAACAGCCGCACCAGTCGCTGCGCCATGACAGCAACCAAGCTAGATGACAGGAGGAAAGGTTCAACGCCCATATCCTGTAAGCGCGTTACAGCACCAATCGCGGTATTTGTGTGTAGCGTCGACAGCACCAAGTGTCCTGTCAGCGACGCTTGGACGGCAATTTCAGCCGTCTCCAAATCCCGGATCTCGCCGACCATCACCACATCAGGGTCCTGACGCAGTATCGCTCGTAAACCACGTGCAAAGGTCATATCGACCTTGGGGTTAACCTGAGTCTGGCCGACGCCAGGCAGCATGTACTCAACCGGGTCTTCAATCGTCAGAATGTTGCGCGAACTCTGATTGATACTCGATAGCCCTGCGTACAGCGTTGTCGTTTTACCCGAGCCAGTAGGTCCCGTGACCAAAATAATGCCGTGGGGTCTAGCCAATGAGGCGCGGTAGCCATCACCGACCTGCGCATTCATCTTAAGCTGAGCCAGATCTAATTGCCCCGCTTGCTTGTCGAGCAAACGCAGCACCACCCGCTCACCGTGTGCCGATGGGATAGTGGACATGCGAATATCAATGGCATGCCCGGCAATACGGACGGAAATACGGCCATCCTGCGGGATGCGCTTCTCAGCGATATCCAACTTGGCCATCACCTTGAGCCGCGACACCAAGAGCGGTGCCAACATGCGCTTGGGCGACAGCACTTCGGCGAGCACTCCGTCAATGCGGTAGCGCACGGAGAGCCGATCTTCGAAGGTTTCAATATGAATATCAGACGCCTGCTCTTTCACGGCCTGTGACAAAATAGCGTTAATTAATCGAATGATCGGCGCATCGTCCTCGGCATCCATGAGATCACCAAGATCAGGAATCTCGTCGACGAGCTTGGCGAGATCAACGTCAGAGGACAGATCCTCCGCCATCTGCGCCGCCTGATTCTGATTGCGCTGATAGGCGCCACTCAGGCGCGCTTGGAAGGTGGCTTCATCGACCTGCTCAAGCGCAAAGTTAGCGCCAGCGGTGCGTCGCACCTCGAGTAATGTCTCTGTATCAAGCCGCCCGACATAGCTCAGTGTTAAGCCGTCGTCACTCGATTCAAGAACCACTTGCTTGGCCTGCGAGAACCCAAACGGCAGTAGACCGCTACGTGTATCGGCGGCGCTTTCTTCCGAAACGGCCGTTTCAAGCGCGTCGGGCAAGTCGAGATTATCGGCCGCAGTGTTCACCGGTCGATTTGCTCCTCGGGCACCTCTGGCAGTGACCGTACCCTATCTTCCCACGTAGGCAATACAGGGATTAGATTGTCATCGATGAACATTAATCCCTGATCGCGGCGCTGTCGTTGCTGATCACGGATATAGCGATACTTCTCTGCGGTCGCTCCCGCAAGATCATCATCGTCACGGATGATGGTTGAGCGAATGAAGACCAGCAGGTTCGATTTCGTGACATTGACCACATCGTTTCGGAAGAGTCGACCTAAGACTGGAATACCGGAGAGGATGGGTACACCCTGCTGCGCATCTTGGATATCGTCTTTTACAAGACCGCCTAAGACAACGATGTCACCGTCTTTTGCTAACACTTTGGTTTCGATTTTACGCTCGTTGGTAATGAGATCTGATGCAGACAGCGCCTGTTGAGAGATACTCGACACCTCCTGAACGATATCCATCACCACCGAGTCACCCTCGTTAATCTGTGGAGTGACTTGCAGGGTCACACCAACATTCTCACGCTGAATCGTCTGGAAAGGATTCGCCACGCCATTGGCGGCGCCCGTGTTGGTGTAATTACCCGTGACAAAGGGCACCTGCTGGCCCACCGTAATGAACGCCTCCTCATTATCCAGCGTCAGCAGACTGGGTGTGGACAAAATATTCGTATTACCCTGTTTCTCCAGCGCATTAAGGATTGTGGTCATCGTGAGGTCATCATCAACCACGCCCCACCCCAAGGTCGCGCCTGGAACCTGTGACAACGCACCCGCGAGATCGCGAACTGCAATTTCTGTTGATGCAGCATCCTCAGGCAAGATCGCTGACGCAATGGCCGCGTTGGTACCCAACTGCGTCTGACTAATGTTACTGCCATAAAGTCCCGAGTCGTTGGCAAACAGCCACTGCAACCCAAGCTCTCTACCCTCGACAATATCGATCTCGACGATAATGGCTTCCACCAACACTTGCGCACGACGGATATCGAGCCTGGCAATAACCGCCTCGAGTGCCGCCATCTCATCGGTATCAGCAGTGATGATGAGGCTATTTGTGCCCTCGTCCGCCTCGATGGTCGATTTGGCCGCATTGGCAGCGCGTGTTCGGCCCGAGCTCTCGTCATCGAGTCGTGAAAGATTCTGCATTACCCGTGTGAGGACCTCCGCGACTTCGGTCGCATCCGCGTACTCCAGATACATCACTCTCACGTTTCCGCTCTGCTCTAGCGGAATGTCCAGATAATCGATAAGGCCCTTGATGCGCTCAATACTCACCTCGTCCGCGGTGACAATCACGCTGTTCGTCCGCTTATCGGCGACGAGACTCGCTTCATCATTGGCATCAGCGCCCTCACCTGCTCTGGATTTCTCCAAGGTTTTGAGCATCTCCACGACATCGGTAGCCACGCCATAGCGCAACTTCACAATTTCGGTTTCTTTGACCGCCGACTGATCCATGCGATCGATAATTTTTGCAATGCGATCAATGTTGGCTCGAATGTCTGAAATGATGATTGCATTGCTCGGCGCGTAAGCCGCCATGTGGGCTTGCTGCGGCACCAAAGGCCGTAAAACGGGAATCAGCTTTGCCGCAGATACGTTCTCTAACCGGATGACCTGGGTGACATATTCGTCATTAATGACGGAAGTACCTGAAATGACATCCACGGGCGACGAACGCGCGTTCTTGTTCGGGATAACGCGAACGACTTCACCACTTCGCACCGCTGTGTAGCCATGAACATCCAAAATGGAAAGGAAGAGATCGTAAAGCTCGGCGCGCGACACCGGCTTGCTCGATACCACTTTCACCTTACCCTTCACGGCGGGGTCTATGACGATGGTGGTACCGGTCACATCGGCTACGAACTCAATAAATTCCTGAATATCAGTGTCTTTCAGATTAACCGTGAACTCTTGGCCCAATACGGGTTTGGCAAACAACAGCAGGCTCACCACGAGCGTGATGATTAAACCTTTTGCATTGGTAAGCATGGCGCGCATGTTATTTGTTACTCCTACTGAAGACTGCTCAGGCTGACGCTAATCGATACCGGTGATCCGTCCCGTTCGACCTCAAAGGTGGCGTCAGTGGCATCTCGCATCAATTGATACAAGCGTACCGTGTTTGTGGGATCGCTGAGCGCGTAACCGTTCACCGCTGTGACAATATCACCGGCTTGAAAGCCAAGCGCTGTAAATTGTGCCGCGTCTCTTCCGGGCGCCACCCGATACCCCTTAAGTCCACCATCCGACTGAACGGCGCTTATCGACACCAGACCCGCAAGGGATTGAGGGTCGCTGTAAAGCTGCTCGCGGTAATTGGTAGCAAGGCGCTGTCGCTCTGCTTGAGTCGCCGATGTCGCTGTCACTGATGATGGCGTGCCCTCAGATGAGTTAGGCGAAGGGGCTGGCGCGGCCGACTGGACGATACCGACAATGCCGTTATCGTCAAATAACGTAATCAGCTCGTAAGTGCCATTATTATCAATCACTACCTGCTTGGGCAGTATTTTGGCCAGAGTAACCTTGCCATTGGCCGGCAGGTCATCACCAACCGAATAGAGCTCCTGCTTCTTTCGCGCTTCGATCATGGCACTACCCAACCCATCTGCCGTCGAGGCGACAATACCGGTCAAGGTGAGCGCGAGACTCGTTTCTCTAGCACCGTTTTCTATTCCATCACGTGGGTTGGCTACGGTGGCCACGGGTGCGAGCTCCTGGACCTCAGAGGGTTCAACGGCACCGAAGACACTCATTCCCAGAATCGAGGACACATCGATCGTCTCAACACCACCAGACGCGTCTGCAGTGGATGGTGGCGGATTGATGACCACCGACTTTGAGACTTCTACGGGCGAGCTCGGTATGAGTGCCCACAAGGTATTCGCTGTACTGTTTACCGCCCACAAAACTACAACGGCGATCAACCCTATCTGAAGCTTGGGTAGCCGCTGCTCATCCGCCACCCAGCGATAGAGCCCGCGAAATCGCGCGTCTATGTCGAGTCGAGTTAGCAACGTGGCCGGGTTGTTCATGCGGTATGCCGAATTTATTGTGGCTCTAGTGTAGCCGAGGTCGGGTCCAAAAAGGTGACGAAAAAGTGACTACCATCGCTCAAAAGTTAACCTTGAACGTGAACTAGCTCACTGCCTTGCTTTTGCACACCCGCCTTGGCCGCTCCTAGTGTTCACAATCTCCGATGATTTGACACTACTTTGGACGTCGGTCTGATACAATTTCAAGATCCTGCGGGGTGGCGACGCCTGAGATGCTCAAAGAGCAAACCCGTTGAACCTGAACCGGCTAGTACCGGCGTAGGAACAGGACTTTCGAGCGCGCATCGCTCGCTTCCTCCGATGATTCCTCCGTTTTTACCAGCCGTAAAAAATTCTGTTGCAGACAAAGGAATTGTCACATTGAAATCGACCTCATCGTTCAAACACCAATTCGCCACGGCATTGGTCATTCTCACCGCACCGCACCTGACTCAGGCACAAGAACCAGCACTTGAGGAAGTGGTTATCACAGCCGCTCTCATGGCCTCTGATGGCAACCGAGTCAGCACGAGCAGTCTAGGTAACGCGGAGAAGACACTCAGAGCGGCGGTCCACTTTGAAGATCTGCTAACGGTAATCCCCAATGTCTCCGCCAGCGCTGGCGCATCACGTCAGCGCTTTTTCCAGATTCGGGGCATTGGCGAACGCTCCCAATTCATCGAACCCATCAACCCGTCGGTCGTAATATTGCAGGATGGTGTCGATATCAGCGGCTTGGGAGCAGCGCTCACTACCTTCGACACCGCGCAGATTGACGTATTGCGAGGACCTCAGGGGTCCCTCATGGGTGCGGGTGCACTTGCCGGACTCATCAACGTGACCACAAGCACTCCCGCGAATAAAACAGAAGCCTTGGTGGGCTTTGGCATTGAGAACTATGGCGGAAGACGCGCTAACGTTATTGCCAACACAGGGCTCACAGACACGTTGTCAGTGCGTTTAGCTCATCAACACTACGAATCGGATGGCTGGATCGATAATACCTTTCTCGGTGTTGGCAACACGAATCATCGCGACGAGCGCACAAGTCGATTCTCCATGCGCCACGACTACGGGACCGATATCATCGATGTGGGTGTAACACGCCTCGACATTGATAACGGATACGACGCTTTCTCCCTGGATAACACGCGACAAACGTTGAGTGACGAGCCCGGCGAAGACAGCTTGGAGCTTACCTCGGCTTTCCTTCGGTGGAGACACAGTGGTGAAGTCATCGATTCGCAGCTCCAATTCAGTAGCGTCGATGCTGATTCCATTTACAGTTACGACGAGGACTGGAGCTTTGTCGGTATTCGTCCATTTTGGGAGTACAGCTCCTTTGATGCCTACGAGCGAGATATCGAGCGCACTACAGTCGAATGGCGTTTGAGCCCTTCTGTGGCTGGTGACCTAGACTGGGTGGTGGGCCTATACGGGCGCGAGGACAGCGAAACGCTGGGTCGAGATTACACCTATCTAGCCAGTCCATTTGATAGCAGTAATGACACGGACACTTGGGCAGCCTTCGGGCAGTTTTCCACCCCTGTCAGCTCAACCGTCACGGCTACCATTGGTGGGCGTATCGAGCGGCGAGAGGTCGATTACCGCGACTCTGCTGAGGTCTCAGAGAAGTTCTCAGACCAATACTGGACGGGTAATGCCTCGCTTGAATGGCAGATGAGCACCCAGCAGTCGTTTTACGCCACGCTTGCCAGGGGTGTTAGAGCTGGCGGCGTGAATGCATCGCTGTCCTCCACGCTCCTCGCGCTTGCAAGCGAAATTGATGTGACTCCTTACGCTAGTAGGACTCGCTTCAATGAAGAAATCGTCTTAAATCGTGAGCTAGGTTGGCGCCTGCGCAGCACCGACGGTCGCCTGCGCGCTGCGCTCGCAGTGTTCTCCATGGACCGTGACGATCAACAGGTCAAAGGATCACTGGTCATTGCGCGTGCGGACGGCAGCACCTCGTTCACCGACTTTACTGACAATGCGGCTACCGGCAGCAATCGGGGCCTCGAGTTCACGGTCGATTGGCTGCCATTAGAGAGCCTGACGCTGAACCTCGCGATCGGCCGGCTTGATGCCGAATTCGATGAGTACATCAATGTCGACGGTACTCGCCTATCCGGTCGCGATCAGCCGCAGGCGCCTGCTTGGCAATATCGAGCAAACGCTACGTGGCGGCTATCAGCCAACTATCGGCAAGTCTCGAGGCCACTGGCCGAGACGCGTTTTATCTGTCGGATCGGCACGACGTGCAGTCGCCACAAGCGGATATGCTGAACGCCAACGTCCTCTGGGAAAACGGGGAGTGGTCTCTCAATATCTGGGGACGCAATCTGACCGACGAGCTGACGGTGACGCGCGGTTTTGGGACCTTTGGTAATGACCCGCGAAAAGAGTACGCACTGGAACCCTACTATCAGTTCGGCGAGCCGCGTACAGTAGGCGCGACCATCAGTTATCGCTTCGGGGAGTAATCAATGAGAGTTACAGCTGAGCTGAGTTTGTACCCACTAGCGGGCGATGTTGAAGCGCCCGTTTGGGCCTTCATCGAACACATCATTGCCTCTAACCGGTGCAGTGTGGCAACCAACTCGATGAGTACGCAGATAACCGGTGAAAGCGCCGATGTTTTCGATTCGGTCAGACAGGCGCTCGAGACGAGCTACGAGGCATTTGGACGACAGGTACTTGTCGCAAAATTCATACCCGAGCACCACACTGACGTAGAGCCACCAGCTGCCCAATGAGCCCCCTAGAAACGACAGCGGTGGGTCTGGCACTCGCCTACATCGCGCTGGCTATGCGGCAGAGTCGTTTGTGCTGGGTGGCTGCGATTATCAGCGCCGCCATTTACATCGCGATCTTTACCGAGGTGAAGCTCTACATGGAGGCGGGCCTTCAGCTGGTCTACATCGCCATGGCAATAGTGGGCTGGATCTTCTGGGGCAAAGATGACAGCGACGAGGCGCTCGCCGTGACAACGCGCCCTTTGCAGTTTCACCTCATCGCCATCGCCGGCATAGCAATCGCCGCTGCCGGCACCGGATTTCTGCTCTCACACTTCACCGACGCAGCAAGGCCTTACATCGACTCAACGACCACGATGGCAGCGATTGTCTGTACCTGGATGGTCACACGAAAAATTCTGGAAAATTGGCTCTACTGGATCGTTATCAACTGCGTCTCGGTGTGGCTCTTCATGGATCGCGGCTTAGACCTCACATCTGGACTATTCGTTCTTTACGCCGTGCTCTCTGTGGTTGGCTACTTCACTTGGCGTCGATCCCTACTTCAGCAAACATGATATGGCAGTCCATACTAGTCATGATCCGTCGATAGAGGCCGCGCTCGATCAGTGGCGCCACTGGACGTTGGGAGATACCAACGATCGCCCTGCTCTCGGAGAGTTACTCGGTGAAGGCTCGGCAAATCGTGTCTATGAGTTACTCCCTATGCGGCAACAGGTGCTTCGGTTCGCACACAAGTCGCATGAGCTAGCCGTTAACCGCTCGCGACGAGAAATAGAACTTTGGAAGCTGGCAGCAAATGAAGGTTTGGCACCCGCCGTGTATTACCGCTCTGACGGTGGCGATGTCGTGATTACCGATCGCTTGTCATTCAGTGATGTCTCTCTCGAGGCACATGCAGAACTGTGTAAACAGATTCATCATCTTGGGCCCTGGGGGTCACGACTCAGACTCACTGAGGTTGCGGTCACGTACCGCGCGGCGGCGAATAAGAGATCATGGCGCGCGGCGTCAGAAATAAGTCAACAATCCATCAGCCGGGATTTGTCGCAACTGGATAGCGAATCACCCGTTTTTTGCCACAATGACTTATCGTCACACAACGTGGGGTGGCTCGGAGACCGGCTTTTGGCGATTGACTGGGAATATGCCGCGATGGGAAGCCCTCATTATGATGTCGCTTCCGCCAGCGAAGGTATGAAGCACAATGAGAGATACGAATTCGCCATGCGTGTGTTAGAAGACACATTCGACAAGAACCTATGGTCCACAGCTTGTCGCGTGGTGCCGCTAATCAACTACCTGTGGGCGCTGGCAACGGAAGATCACGACACCGCCTCATCACTTCGACCCGTCTTTGAAGAGCATTACCTAACATGAGTGACCGCTGGCACATTCTCGGCGTCGGAAGTATCGGCGGTCTCTTTGCACATCGCCTACAGGCGGGCGGCGCAGACGTTCGATTACTCAGTCGAGATGTCAACGAGTCTCATCGACTACTGACAGTAGCCACTAAACCGGCCCCTGCAATACATAAGTTCGACTGCGAGTCGGTGGATGACACCTCTGCTATTGAACATCTGCTGATAACCACCAAGAGCTGGGGCGCCCATGACGCCATAAAGCGTATTCAGCATCGCCTCACGGAGCGCACGGTTGTCGTTGCCATGATGAACGGCATGCAGCATGTCGATGATTTAAAACCCTTGATACCCCAATCCCAGCTATTTCTTGCTTCTACAACCGCAGGGTGCCACCGGTCCGGTGACACCTGGGTGCCCGCCGGCACTGGAAGAACCATTATCGGGACCGATACTGAGCAACCCGCGCCGCCATGGCTTGGTTGCTGGCAGCGGGGTGTGCCTAACCTTTCCTGGCGAGCAGATATGACCGAGCGATTGATAGAGAAAGTCGCCATCAACTGCTGCATCAACCCACTGACCGCCGTTCACCGCGTAAAAAACGGTGAACTTCTCTCAGAGACTCACAGGGAGCAGGTAACCACCGTCATCAGTGAGGTGTCTTCAGTGCTCGATGATTTGGGATACCCGACGCTTTCTATCGAGCTCGAGCAGCGGGTTCACGAGGTTATGACCGATACCGCTGAAAATCGCTCATCGATGCTCAATGATGTGATGGCCGGTCGACGCACAGAAGCGGACGCCATTGTGGGTTGGTTACTAAGACAGACGAAACGAGAGCTTCCGGCCTTAACCGCACTTGCTACTCAATTGAGAGCGCTCGAGCCAAATCAGTAAAGGCGGCCCGCCAGACGCGCTCGTCATCGGTATTAATGACTGCCGAGTGATGCAGACAGAGCGACTCATCCGGGTGATGCTCGAGAAGCAGCTCGCACACACCCCGATCGCAGTTAATGGCCATCGAAATCGCTTCAGAGTTGGTAGCCTGTGTGTGAGTCCAGGCAGTGGGTAATGAACTGCTGAACGCCCCACGAACCCAGCGATCATCAAAGCTCGTCGGTAGTGCCGTTGCCGGCGACACATCCGATGTATCGACGCTTAGGGAATAACTGTGCACTGGCTGATACGCTGCCAAGCTCAATATCGCCAACGCCGCGATCGGTAGTGACCATCTCAGTGATGACCAAGCCTGTCGCTCACCCTCCCACTCAGGGAAATCGAACACCGTTTTAGGTAGCGGCTCGCGCGGCGTCCGAGTCTGAACCACTGTGGCCAAATTCGTGCGACTCAGTGGCTCCAGCCATCGGTAACTGAGCTTGAGTTTGTGCTGAAGATCGGTGGCAGAGGGACGAAGATCGGGATCGATACGGCTCGCCGCGACCGCCAAATTGAGCAGATCCGAGAGCATATCGGCGCGGTTGCGACCCTCGTTGACCTCTACTGACACGGGCTTTCTTGCATCATCGTAGACAACAGACGGCACGGCCTGAGTAATGAGCCAAATAATGAGTGCACCCACAGACCAGGTGTCGATGGTGGGCAGGCTCACCTTACGGGAATGCCGCTCTGGCGCTGAGAAACCAATTGTTGCGCTGTCCGAGAGTGGCTGGCCCACCCGGCTACAGGATTCAAAATCCAACAGTCGCACCTGACCGTTAACGTCGACGACAACATTGTTTGGCGATAAATCACCGTGCACCAAGCCCAATCGTTCGAGGCAGCCCAGCGCACTCAACAAATCTCGGGCGATAAGGTAAATATTCTCGGGGCTGAGTTCATCGACCAGTTCCGACAGTGGTAGACCCTTTACAAACTCACCCACAAGCCAGGTTTTACGGCCATCGGGTATGACCGCAAACACGGTCGGAATCGCTGGATGAGCGACATCAACACGCGCCTGAAGACTTCGCAACGTCCCCTGTGATGCCGCATCCGCAGTGTCCACTTTTTTGACGGTGACCAAACGGCTCAATAGGCGATCCCGGGCAAGCCAAACGTCGCCTTGTCCACCGAGGCCCAGGTGTTCCAGAAAGGCCATACGCCGCAGCGAGCCTAGAGGCCCCCAGGGGCCCTTAAAGCGACTCAGCCAGCTCACTTGCTTACTCCCAATTGCTTCAGTCGCTGGTCAATGGCTGCCCGCAAAATTTTCGAGTGGTGACTAAGTATCAGCGCACGACGGCTCACGTGTGGCTCATCAAGAGCTAAATCATCACTGAAAAGGGGCGCATTTCGACCGATAACTGAAGCGTCAAGACGCATGATTCCCGAGGCGTCGATTGTCCCCAGCTTCATGGATGCACCGATGCGGGTCAGATCAGGATGAAAAACCACCGTCAGCCGCAGATGTTCCGGCGCGTGGACCTGACCTGACTCCCGTGATCGCAGCGGCGCCCTGGTCTTTTCGCCAGGTTGCATGCTTCCCCCAGTGTTAACTTGTTTTTATTTCTTTTATTACAACCCTTCCAGACTAGTCGAGATTAACCTAGCTACCGCATTTGTCTAGGTTTTGTCGCGAATCTGGAGCGGATCATGTTTCATCGTTGCGACTCAGGTGTAGCAGGTAAAACGCACAGGCGGTGCCAAAAAAGGCCGTCAAACCCACGCCACCAAAGTAAAGTTGGTAGCCGACACTGTCCCCATACGTATCAATTAAGTACGTATTCAACATAGGCATGTAAATCTCAGGCGTGTATCCAATCATCGACACCATCCCAATCGCGAGACCTGCCCGTCGTGGCTCAATACGCGTGGTGTTGAACGAGGCCCAATAAATGCCGCGAACCCCATAGATCACAATCGACGAGGTGGCCACCGCAAAATAAAGCAAGGTGTAAGGAGAATCTGCGGGTAATACCAATAAACCGAGCAGTGAAACCCCCGCTAGTGCAATGGCGATACCCAATGAACGAACTGGGTGAAAACGATCCCCTATAAAGCCCACAAGCACCGCACCGACGGGGCGCATCCACAGTCGCACGGTTGTCAGGGCTGCAACAGCCACGGCATCGAGGCCAAACTGGGTTTGGAAAAATCTTGAATAAGAATACGTCGACCAAAACACCTGGTAACCGACGAGAATACAGAGTGCA
Organism: Halieaceae bacterium; assembly: GCA_038143085.1. GTDB lineage: Bacteria > Pseudomonadota > Gammaproteobacteria > Pseudomonadales > Halieaceae > Luminiphilus. The sequence continues at coordinate 14,250 of JAYQLG010000001.1, read as the reverse complement.
ACTAACCACACACGCACGTTGGTCAAAAGACTTCCACAGATCGCTAAGCGTCTCGCTGAACGTTCCTGAGTTCTCATTGCCTTGCGTGGTATCCGTCGCTTCATCAGGGTTGTCTTCTTTCAGGACAAACCACAAGAAAGCCGCGATGACTAGACACACGATGCTGTAGAAGTGAATGACCTGGACCATGGCTTCCTCGCCAGCCGAACCCAGAGACCCAACGGCATAGGCAAACCAGGCGACCGCGATGGTGGCTAGAAGCGCCTCAAATAAGCCACGCCCCCCTTCCAACAGACCGAAGTAGCGCGCCTGCAGATGCTCTGGCGCGAGCAATGTACAGCCTTTGATTAACGCCGCCCAAAACGTCAGTCCCGTGGTGACTCCCCATAAAGCAAAGATAAGCGTCACCCAAGAGGCAGCTGGAAGGGTTGCGTACCAAAGGCCGATAATGCCGGTCATCCCCACAGAAAACGTCAGCAGCGCTCTGGGAGAGAAGCGATCTGCTAACCAACCACTCGGTATATAACTGATGAAAAACGACGTGCCGAGAATGCTGGAGGCCACATTCAACTCAGAGAGGGTCATCCCGAAGGTCGAGAGCAGGGTTAGCTCAAAGTTTTGGCGCAGGTACAAAAGCGGATAGATGGCACCGCCCGCCATAATGAGGAAAAGAAGCTTTACGTAGCGAATGACGTCGGGGCGCGCTAGCGCGGCATTTATTGTTTTAGTCATTCCTCCACCCTACACGGAAGTGCAATAAAGGTCTTCCCGGCGACCGTGGCTCAGACCCGTTTGACCATGCTTACAAGGATAAACACCAGTATCACGACCAAAAAAAAGGGCGCCATAGCGCCCTTCGTCTGAGTTACTTACGGCCATCAGCCCGTAGGCACATCCGTGAACGGAATTCCTTTATCCATTCGCGGCTCCTGTGGTAGGCCGAGCACACGCTCGGCAATGATATTGGTCATGATCTCATCGGTACCGCCGGCAATACGAAGGCCCGGTGCACCCATGTAGGAACCAATGATGTTATCCGCCAACTTAGAACGGCTGGTATCCCAAATGGCACCTGACGTCTCGAGCAGGTCCATACAGAAAGAGGCCAGCTGCTGCATCTTCGGCGCACCCACCAGCTTACCAATCGAGTTCTCGGGTCCGGGGATATCACCACGTGATAGCGCGGAGAGTGTTCGATAGCTGGTGAACTTTAGCCCCGCCTCTTCCACATAGAAATTAGCAAGACGCGCTTTCACTGCACTGTCCTCAATCGCAGGCTTGCCATCAATCATCACCTCTTTGGCGAGCTGGATGGCCAAGTTAACGTTCACGCCGCTGCTGCCTGCGCCAATAGCTGCACGCTCGTTCATGAGCGTGGTCAGTGACACTTGCCAGCCCTGACCCACTTCACCCAGACGCTGTGAATCGGGAACGCGAACATCGGTGAAGTAGACCTCGTTGAAGTCAGACTCACCGGTGAGCTGCTTAATTGGCTTGATCTCGATGCCGGGTGACTTCATGTCGATGAAGAAATAACTCAGGCCCTTGTGCTTTGGCACAGTCGGGTCGGTGCGCACAACGACACAGCCGTAGTCCGAATAGTGAGCACCTGAGGTCCAGATTTTCTGACCATTGATGACCCACTCATCACCGTCTTTTTCAGCTTTAGTGCGTAGCGCTGCAAGGTCAGAACCACCGGCAGGCTCCGAGAACAGCTGACACCAGATCTCTTCACCACTTGCGAGCTTCGGCAGATAGCGCTCGAGGTGCTGTGGTTGCGCGTAAGCCATCAGTGTTGGGGCCATCATGCCCTGACCAATCACAAAGAAACCGGCGGGTACGTCGTACTTTGCCTCTTCCTGCTTCCAGATGACCTGCTCGATCGCTGATGCGCCGCGACCACCATAAGCGGGATCCCAGCCAATGCAGGCCCAGCCCGCATCGTATTTTCGCTTTTGCCATAGCTTCGCTATTTGCAAGCGGTTGAGACCCTCAGTCTCTTTTTTGGTCGGTACGTTCGCGGCAAGCCAGTCGGCTGCTGATTGACGAAACGCTGCCTGTTCGGGAGTATCGTTAAAATCCATGATTAACCTCTCTTATTCTTCGTTTCGTTATGCTGAAGCCGCGAGGCCGTCGACCAGACGTCCTTGCCACTGTTTTTCACTACCAACCGCAAGGCTCAATAGCTTTGCGCGACGGTAATAGAACTGGCAGTCAAACTCCCAGGTAAAGCCCATGCCGCCGTGCGTCTGAATATTTTCCTCAGCCGCAAACAGCGATGCCTGAATCGCAGCAACTCGCGATGTTGCAGCCGCAACCGCCAGATCGCTCGCGCCCGCATTGAGTGCCCATGCACCGTAGTAAGCATTGCTGCGCGCCAACGTATTCTTGACGTACATTTTAGCCAACTTGTGCTTAATAGCCTGGTAAGAGGCAATTGAGCGGCCGAAGGCGAAACGACCCAGCGCGTACTCACGTGCCTGCTCGAGTGCCTTATCCGCCAAACCAATTTGCTCCCAGGCAAACAAGATGGCGGCACTGTTCATGAGTGACTCTACCGCTGTCCAGCCAGCGCCCTCTTCACCCAAAACCTCTGCGCACGCGCCGTTGAATGTCAGCTCCGAGTGACCGCGACTGAAATCGATCATCTGCACATTGTCTTTCGCGACTGCGTCCTGACTCAGGTCAACCAGCGCAAGCGTTGCACCGTCGCCACCATCAGACTTGCAGACCACAATAGCGACGTCCGCAATGCCACCATCGGCCACCGGCACCTTGGTGCCGTTAATCACGCCATCGGCCATCGATGTACTGATCTGATCGGGCGTCACTGCACCGCCGGCCTCGCCAAGCGCGAAACAGCCAATGGCTGATCCATCAGCCAACTTGGGTAACCAAGCCTGCTTCTGCGCTTCCGTTCCCAGCGCCATGATCGCCTCGGCGGCGAGATACACAGTGGAGCTGAAAGGCACCGGTGCACAGGCACGGCCAAGCTCCTCTGCGATTACAACCAGCTCGAGGTGCGACATGCCTAAGCCGCCGTACTCCTCAGGAATCGTGGTTGCCGTCCAGCCCATTTCAGCAATGCCTTTGTACAGATCTGCATCGTGAGCTTCGCGATTGTTCAACACGCGACGAACGAGTGTGGTGGGACAATGCTGGGTCAGGTAGTTACGCGCCTGATCCCGCAGCATTTGCTGTTCTTCTGAAAACTCGAAGTTCATGCCTTGGTCTCTATTGTTGTTAGTTGTGGCCTAAGAGTAGCGGGCGGCATAGCGACTGCCAATACATTGGAGTGATATTGGTAGGACAGACATGCGATAAAAGTGAGGCAGAAGAGGCCTCACGATTGAGATCTAGAGCCCTAACGCTGTCCGGGCCATTCCCACAAACGGATCGGCAGTTTCCAACGTAGAAGGGGCACGGTCGACTATTTGTTCAAAACGTTTGTTCGAGGCCTCCATGTTGCCAGCAATACCGTAGGCATCCGCAATCATCAACGCCATGCGATTGACCTCTCGGGGTTCGATTAACCGAAACCACCAGATATCAACATGCTCATCGAGAGCAATGAGCTTCTCGTATTGTTGGCTCTGATAATAATGAGCAACGAGGGTTTGGATGGCGCTGAAGGTCACGTACTCGAACGGCACCTCCTCTTCCTCATGAAAAATGAACTGCTCGATGAATTCGTAGGCAGCATCGGAATTACCCATCATCAGCTCAGCATATCCGGCGAAAAACAGCATGCGGTAGTTACTCGACTGTCGACCCAATGCGTATTTTTTCAGACCCGCCCAGTCGGCCTTCTTCATGCGCTTATCGATGCTCCGCTGCTCGTTAGGTTTGAGAAATGTGAACTTAATTGGGTCATCACCCACATCCATCCGCTTCCCACCCCCAGTCAAGTCGAAAGTGAACTTGTTCTGCACACCAGAAACGCTCTGCGAAACGCCATCAACAATGCGCGGCTGATAGATAAACTCTCTCGCGGACTCGACGCTGACACCCTCGAATAAACCGATAGGGCTGCAGTCATCTGGGAAGGGGTCCTTTACCTTGCCCAGCTCGGTGACTGTGTACTGGATAATGCAGTAGCCCTCGATGCCATTGAACTGCGTGACATAGGGGTAGATTGGTGCCTTTTTCTCAAGCGGTGCGTACTCCTGATTCAGAGGTGTATCGGTTTCTTCAGCACTGACATACAGCGAAGCAAAAGCAGTCGCTAGAGCAACCAAAACTACAATTGATCGTTTCATGTAAAAACGGCCTTAAAATTCATCATGGATATCTAATATATAGAGCCTCAAGTAATAGCTTTCAAATTTCGCGCCGTTACGTTAAGACTGTGATCGCAGAATAAAAAAGGAATTGTTATGCCAAAAAAGTTCGAGCACAGGGTTTCAATGGGGATTCGTGGGGCTTTAGCAGGCGCCTTTTTGGTATTAGCCGCTTGTGGTGGCGGAGGCGGCGGAGGTAGCACGCCAGCACCGCCCGTCGTTGTAGAACCACCGCCTGCGCCATCGGGTCCCGACTTCTCAGATGTCGATGCGTCATTCCAGGCCTTCATTGATGGCACGGCAGATTTCGATGGGATTAGCTATGTGTTGGTAGACGCCGACGGCATTATCCATCAAGAAGTTTTTGGTGATCACACGGAAGACACCATTGTGCTGTTGGCATCGACTAGTAAGGTGCCGGCGGTCATGACGCTGATGGCATTGCAAGAGGATGCCAACGTTGAGTTTTCCATCAGCGAGCCGGTCAGCACCTATCTCGCTTATGACGGGCCTTATGCGGACCGAACGGTAGAGCAAATGGTGAGTAACACATCGGGTATTCCCGGACTCCGTCTGCTACCCGCCTATGGCTCACCAACGGGTCCAACTATGGAAGATTTCAATCATCTCTGTCAGTTCAGCGCCCAATCTATTTTCGAGTTCGAGGCCTGCGGTCAAACATTGGTGCAGAACGAACTCCCCACTTCACAGGCAGCCGGCAGCGTTTACGACTATGGCGGTAGCCAGTGGCAAATTGCCGGTGTAACCGCGAGCACCGTGGCGAATGCGACTTGGAATCAATTGGTCGATCAGTATCTGGGCACACCTTGTGGCCTCGAGGTCTTTACCTTTGGCAATCCCTGGGAGTCCCCCACCTCATTCACCGGCTCTGTCGACAGTCTCGCGGGAACGGCCAACCCCAATATTGAGGGTGGTGCGATCACCAACATGGCCGATTACGCCAAGCTGCTGCAGGTGCACCTAAATGGCGGCTTCTGCGGCGACACGCAGGTCTTGAGTGAAGACGCCATCGCCAGCATGCAGGTGGACCGAGGCGGTGTGGTTGCCATCAACGCCACGCCCTATGGCATGGGCTGGTGGATTCAAACAGAGCTCCCCGGTGTTCTGACCGACCCAGGTGCGTTTGGCGCAGTCAGTTTCATCGACGTTAATCGCGGCATCGGTGGTTACATGGCCATTGATGAGTACGGTGATGAGGCTGACTCCGGCGCGCCGCCCGGATTCTTTATTGGGCAAGCCATCCCCGCCATTCAAGCGGCTTGGGATGCGGCTCAGTAACTAGATTCATCTCTCGAAATCGATCTGGAAGGGGCCCTTTGGCCCCTTTTTTAATGTCGGTTTTTTTAATGCCGTTTTTTTACGGATTAATGACTGTTTTTTAAATCGGGTTTTGATGTCGGCCAGCAAATCAGGGGCTGAGCAGGCACCTATCCACAGGCAACATCATCCTCAGCTAGGGGTTGGCTGGGAGATCTGGCAGAGGCTCATCATCGCAATCGGACTCACGCGCTTGGATGAAATCGAATTCAGCCTGATCGAAAAGCAATTCATTTTGAGATTTTGTCAGCACCCACTTTTTGAGATAGGTGCAATGGTAGGCCTCGTTGCGCGGCATCCATTCCGTTGGGTCACTACTCCCCTTCTCACCGTTTGATGAAGCTCCCACAGCGAGGAAATTATGGCTTGTTTCAGGCAGGACACCCTCGGAGAGACTGCCGGTGTTTGCGTAGCGGCGCTGAAGCGATGAACTGAGGTTACCTAGCCCCGACACCCATGACTCGTAGAGCGCTACAACGTGATCAATCTGCACGTTGGATGCCGAGTAGTAGTAGATATCGTCGTAAGGATCGAGCCATCGTCCGGTCTCTACAAAGCACCCATTGGCTGACATCACCAAAGGATAGGCACCATCACCATCCAAGTGCTGTGCCATCAGCACCTCATGACGATCCGAAATGCAGTCGCCATCTTCGTCGTCCCAAGTGCTGGGACGATCGTAATCCGGGGTTGAGACCTCTCCCACCTGAACACTCAATCCGAACAAACTACTCTCACTGACTCCGTCATCACTGGGATCGTTAGTCACAGTGATGGCGACTGGCACTGACGTTGTGAGCTGTCCATCAGAAGCCACCAAGTCAATGTCGTACTGATTGTTCTCGTCGCTGTCAGCCGGCGCTTCAAAGTCGGGTGGCGCAATGAACGCAAGGCTACCCACACTAGTCACAGAGAAGGCTTCGCTGTCTGTACCGCTGATTGAAAGCGTTATGGGGTCACCGTCCGGATCCGAAAACGAAATCCCGCTCACGACTGTGCCCGTGTTTTCCTGAATGGTGAGCTCGTAGCTTGCTTGATCAAAACCCGGTGCGCGGTTAGTCACCTCAGGTACAGCGCTCGAACCACCCCCACCTCCGCCGCAGGCGCCAAGAAAGCCGGCCGTCCCCATGGCGATCACGGTTCCCCATTGCTTGAATTGCCTTTGAAAAAATGTTATCGGCATGTGGCTTATCTAAATTTCTGGATCGGCGCGCACTATGACTGCAAAAGATGACACCTTTGCGACCTTTGATTCAAAACACGCGTTGCTGATCTGTACTTGTGGTGACAGACTCTCTACGCCTTCTTTGACTTCACTCAATACGTAATTGCAAAACCTATCCATGCCAGATACTTCTTCGATCCACCTCGAGACAGACCGACTGATCCTTCGCCCAACCCAGGCAGAAGATTGGCCTTTCGCGCGCGACTTTCTGATGTGCGAGGACACGATGCGGCACCTGGGAGGCCACCAGCAGGAGTCGGACGCATGGCGAACGCTGGCGCAATGGATTGGGCTTTGGTCATTAACCGACGCGGCCATGTTTGGCGTGGTGGAGAAGGCATCCGGTGAATGGATTGGACGCATTGGGCCTTGGCACCCGCTTCACTGGCCCACACGAGAGGTGGGTTGGGGACTGAGAAAAGCCTATTGGGGCAAAGGCTATGCCCTAGAGGCAGCAGCCGCCTCGCTCGATTACACGTTTGATGAGCTGGGTTGGGACAGCGTGACTCACCTCATCGCCGATGAAAATGTTATGTCACAGAAACTCGCTAAGCGATTGGGTTCAAAGCCAGGCGAGTACGTCCATCTTCCGGGCTCGCTGAGTGACGTGCGGCTCTGTGTTTGGAGTCAGTCAAAGGAAGACTGGATACGCTCAAAAAATTAGATTTATGAGTCGTTTGCCCTAGACTTTGGTTAGTAGCTTTGTCACTGATGAAAGCTACTCACACAAAACCAAGGAGCTCGACAACATGATTAATAAAGCAGTTCTAACGCTCACTCTCGCGTGCAGCGCTTCACTCGCCATCGCGGGACATCATGAGAAAGGTGAAAAAGTAGACCACAACTCTGCTGCGTGGCAAATCAAAGCCTACAGTTCAGCCGCACCCGATTTTTTAGGGGATTTTGCGACAGTCATAGGATCTGACGGCTCGGTGCTTCGCAAGGGCACCAATGGCTGGATTTGTCAGTCTGCCAACCCGAGACCTGTGCCTGCGACAGGCTGGAGTTCGCCACATGAGGCCATGCCGGCCTGCCATGATGGCGAGGGCATGAAATGGATGATGGGTTACATGGCGGGCAAAGCGCCTGATATGGAGCGCGATACGTTCATGTGGATGCTCCATGGGGATATGGGAGAAGACAACACCAAGGCGGGTGTACTGAATGAAGCCGATGCCGTACCTGGACAATGGATTGAATCAGGACCACACCTCATGCTCATGCCTAAAGATCCAGCTACGTTGGCAAACTACCCCACGGATTTCACGACGGGCGCACCCTATGTCATGTTTCCTGGAACACCTTATGCGCATCTCATGATTCCGGTAGCCGGGTATTACCAGGCCCCGAAGTAAGACTTCGTTGCTCATTTTACGCTAGCGCCCTTTAATGTCAAGCTGTTGTACCGTAGTCGTGATCAAACTGCTGCAGTGGCCCTCTTGATTACTTCGCTTCCGGCACCCACGTCGCATGGAATCCCGAAGGAACCCGCCCGGGCAGCCTGACTTTTGCGATAGGCCCTTGCTCGATGTCTTTGGCATCGTAGACACAGAACCACGAACACCAATCCTTAGTGTCGTGGACGAAGTTGACGACATAGCCGTCGTCCTCTTCATCATGGCGAGTGGCACCCACTTTTGGTGCATAGACCGCCTCACTGCCTAAAACGCCGGGGCCGTAGTCAAAGCGCCAGCTCTTGCCGGTCTCGTTGTCGTACTTCACAAGACCCGTAAATCGCAGCGTGTAGCCGCCTTCATCGTGTGTGGGAATGTATTGGTGGTAGGCGTAACGACTCTTCTGACCACCATAGAGCGGGTTCGTTTTATTGAACTCGGTATTGAGATCATCGATGTCGCCTTCTCGCACCTCACCGGTAACCAGATTAAACCGCCAGCGATAGTTATTCGCCTCAAGGCGCATGTAGGCCAACATGTGCGATAGCTCACCCTCATCACCATAGGCTTTGGGCATAGGGTTCACCGATCGGCAGCCGTCCATGACAACCCAATCGCCCTCTTCCCAACAGTTCGAGACGTGGAGAATGTAACAGGGCTCGCAATCGAACCAACGAATCGACTTGCTTTCACCGAAACGCGGAATGAGACCAAACCGCGTCGGGATGTCCCTGTGGAAAGTCAGGACACGTAGCTTGTGATTCTTCAGAACATCGAGGTCATGGAAGAACGGTAGGTCGTGCAAGACAGTGTAGTTCTGGGTAAAGCCGATATCGTGCGGCAAGCGTGCACCGGGCAAATCAATTGGCACTTCGTGAATGACTTCACCCTTGGCGTTGGCCACGCCATAGGTCATGTACGGGGGTGCATCGTTGTAATCGAAGTACAAGAGCTCACCCGTGTTCCAATCGACTTTGGAGTGCGCCGACATCTTCGGCTTATCCCGACCATCTAGATGGAAGGCCTTGCGCGTCTCCAACGTCATGGGGTCGAGTGCAATCGGATTCCCCGCGTTGTACCAAAGGCTCACCAAGTCGCCGTTGAGCGCGAAAATATCGGTGTTCGACGTGTCTTTAATGCCAAACTCGGAAACGCTGTAATCAAAAGGCCCCATAACGCCTGGAGAGACCGACTCACCTGCTGTGGCTTCGTCGCTGAATGCTGGGGTATCAATCCATCGATTCACGTAGCGCGCACCGTCATCGCTGATATGAAGCGCATGCACCATGCCATCGCCATCAAAGGGGTGATAGCGATTCTTTGGCTCGAAAACAGGGTTCGCGCCATTGCGGTAGTACGTACCGCGCAGATCGCTGGGTAACTCGCCGATGACCTCTAATTTGTCCTGATCGAGCTCGCGGTTGGTTGGCGCATATACACCGTGAAGGTATGGATTATCGTGGTTGTAGATCCACGCGGGCGCATCATCAAAATGTGGTGTGAACCCTAGGCATTTATCGCTGACCGGGTACTCATCCAAGGTTGGCGTCAACGAGTTAGTTCGATGCTGTGTCATAGGCGAAGGGGGTCTCGCAGTTCGATCACCGCTAGCTTACTAGCAATCAGGGTGCTGGCAAAACATACAGATACATGCTCTAACGAGCAAAAATGCAAAAAAGACGATATGACCCGCAACAGACCTTATTCACTGATGCCACCCTCATGGATGGCGAAACGATTTATATCGATGTTGTGACGAATCTTCTACAGTTGGTAAGTGATCAAGAAATGGGTCTCCCCATTCAACAACTGAACGGAATCCATAAACTCAAATCTGATTTCACCATCGTCCTGTGAGTACGTACCATCGGAAATTCGCTCGGTTGAAGCTGGAGTGCCGTCCCGATTTTCATCGACATAAAGACGAACATTTCCCACATCATTAACTTCATCTAGCTCACCTGAGGCGCTAATGGTGAGTGAATCAACCTGTGAGCCCACCGCATCCGCATCAAGTGAAAAGGCGAGAACGACGACTTCTCCATCACCTTCGCTGAAATTGAGCGCACCCAGCTCGATCGGTGACGCGACCACAGTGATAGTGGGAATAATCTCAACCGCAATCCCGCCCGGATCTTTTACAACACCATTTGCTTCATCATCTGAATCATTTGGACCGCCATCAATCATTGTTAACTGCACGCAAAAATGTCCCTCTAGCAAACCTTTTTGGTATTCCGCAGAAGCAGCCTCGGGGCAAGCTCCCGCGCTTCCCTCAGCCGAACTTACGAAATTCTCATTGTCCTCGACAAAGTTGAACCAACCTGCCTGCACGTCGTATTTTCGGTAAACCGACCCCTCCAAAAGTGGACTCGAGAGCGGAATCACAACGTTCACAGATGCCCCCACGGCAACGCCAGAGACCTCGAAGTCGACGATGTCACTGGTAAATGTAAACTCGTCTTCGCTCGCATCGGCACCACCCACTGCATCAGAAAACTCTTGAATGTCCTCGAGCGTTAAGGATGACCCGTCAGCTCCCGCGTAAACTGCTGCATCACCTAGCGACATTTGAGACCCTTCTGTGCTTTGAAGCGGGGCCTCACCGTCGCTTGTCGGCAATTCAGAGGCGTCTTCACTACTATCCAGGTAATCGTGAATGCGATCTCCATCGGAGTCACCCAGCCCTTCTTCACTATCTGCAACGCCATCACCATCTGTGTCCTCTGTATCAGAGAGGTCTGGAGATTCAACCTTAAGACTTACAGCCAGCTCTTGTTTTACCGTGCTGGACTCAACAGCATCATCGCTGATCGAGACCGATACTCCATAAACACCCTCGGATAGCTCAGTGGGGTCAAAAATAAACGCCTGATCATTGTCATTTGGAATCCTGACTAGCCGGTTATCCATCATGGACCAATCAATCGTATGAAGATCCTCAGGGTTAGGATCTTCTATCGATACAGCTAGCGTCACCTGGCCCAGATCACCATAAATTAGTGAGCTCTCAATCCCCTGCTGGCTCAGTTCAAGAGAGACTATCGGCGCCACATTGCGCTCGCTTATTGTCACTGTTAGCTCGCTTATTGCACTCAGCGAAGCTCCGCTCGGCTCAACCAACCGAACAGTAAATTCTTCAGGTCCCTCACCTGCACCGTCATTCACAAGTGAGAAGGGAACGGATACTTGCTCGCCCTCAAAAATCTCAACAGTCTGGTCAACCAAGTCATGATCCTGCGGCGCCTGAGCATCACCCGTGACCTCCAAACGGGCACTTACAGGGTATTCAACTGCTGCCCCATTTAGACTGATGACTATGAAGCTCGAGCCACCTTCGGTGACCTCTGCACTCCCTCCTAGGCTGATAAGAGGAATGACATTGACGTTCTGGGTGGCCTCAACGGTATTCCCTGAGCGGTCTGATGCGGACCATACGACCGAGTTAGGTCCTGGTGGGAATGGTCCCGAGTTATCAACGCTGGGGACGATAACTCCGTCTCGTGCATCGCTTGCAGTTGCCTCACCCAAGTCAACTTGTGTGAGTGGTCCAGTAGATACAACCTCGATGTCATCAGGCACGATCAGTACTGGAGGATAATCATCTTGATTTGGATTTGTCCCGGCGAGGTACTCATCAACATTTGAGACCCCATCGGAATCGGCATCCATCTGCGCGTCACTAGCATCTAAGGGGTCGAGACCGTTGTCAGTTTCATAGTCATCCGGCATTCCATCATTATCGTCATCCTCATCAACACTGTTTGGTGTGCCATCTCCATCAGTGTCGGGATCACTACCGTCATTTTCCGTGATTATCGAAAAGCTATTTTTCGGTCCTTCACCAATCGCATTGATGGCAAGAACGAAACATTCATAAGCCGTATTTGTTACTAGACCATCGAGCTCTAGGATGTTGCTCTGACTCCAGTGACGCTCTGGTCAGCACATTGCAACTTGAATGCTGTCACCACCGACCAACCATCGTCGCCAGTGCCAGTAGGAAAGTCCTGAACAGATAAGCGCTACGGCTATACGTGCCAACGTCAGGTGCCAGGATACAATTATAGGAGCTGTGGTCCTGAGCATCTAAGCGCAGGCAAATCAATTGGCACTTCGTGACCAACTTCCACCCTTGGCGTTAGCAGCATATGGTTCATGTACGGGGCGCATCGTTATAATCGAAAAATTGTTACAACCCGGCTCACCCGTATTCAGTCTACTTTGGAATTGCGCCGACATCTTCGGCTTATCTCGACCATCGAGATGAGCGCCTTACGCGTCTCCAATGTCATTGGGTCGAGTGCAATCGGATTCCCCGCGTTGTACCGAAAGGCTCACCAAATCACCGTTCAGTGCGAAAATATCGGTGTTCGACGTGTCTTTGATTCCAAACTCGGAAACGCTGTAATCAAAAGGCCCCATAACGCCCGGAGGAGACCAAACTCCCCTGCTGTAGCTTCGTCGCTAAATGCTGGGGTATCAATCCATCGATTGACGTAGCGCGCACCGTCATCGCTAATATGAAGCGCATGCACCATGCCATCGCCATCAAACGGGTGATAGCGATTCTTAGGCTCGAAAACAGGTTCGCGCCCAAAAGCCATGATAGTGTTTGTTCGGTAGCTGGTGTTCGTAGTCTCTCTGTCGAGCTTACTGACTCTGCAGGAGATCACCCATCTCGATGAGAAAACGAGCCTTTATGGATTGTCTTAGCGTCGTCTGGGCAAGGCAATGAAACTCTGGTCATCGTGTTGTGAGGCATAGCAGAGTGATTGTCAGTCGAGAGCTGAGCTAAGCTAGCCGACCATCCACCAAAGCAGAAGCGAGATTAATAACAACAGTCGGCGCCCGTGCGCGCACGGTAAAACACAAGAGAGATACCATGAAGTTGAAAGGCCTACTCCACGTCACTTTTGCCTACCTTGTTACCTTGGGCGTTGCCTGGGCAACACTACAGGCACTGGGCGAGAGCCCAATCTGGGATATGTTCTGGGCGGATATTGCTGCCACCATCGCCATCTTCGTCTTCAGCCGTCTATACAAGAATTCGAGCTTCTACGACGCCTACTGGAGCGTCATACCGCCCTTGATTGCGCTTTACTGGCTGCTTGAGGCCACTGCATCCGGCGTAGATACCACGAGAGCGTGGCTGGTGGTGATATTGGTCTGGCTCTGGGGCATTCGGCTGACCGCCAACTGGGCCACCTTCTGGCCTGGGCTGGAACACGAGGACTGGCGCTACGGCCCGATCAAAACTAATGCGGGCAAGTGGGATGCGCTCGCCGATTTCTCCGCGATTCACCTCTTTCCCACGGTTATTGTCTTTGTCGCCTGTCTACCCATTTACGCAGCGGTTGCCATGGATGCCCAGCCCCTTAACTGGCTGGATTACGTCGCAGCCACGGCGACAGCCATCGCCATTTTGATTGAACTGGTCTCAGACATTCAGCTGCATCGGTTCATTAACGAACGCAAAGAAGGCGAGATTATGAAAACGGGATTATGGGCCTACACTCGACATCCCAATTACTTCGGTGAGTGGCTGTTCTGGGCTGGGTTGGCGCTCTTTGGCGTTGCGGCAGTGCCTGAGGCCTGGTGGTGGGTACTACCGGGTGCAGTGGCAATGCTAGCCATGTTCCTGCTCGCCAGTATCCCAATGATCGATAAGCGCAGTATGGAGCGACGGCCCGCCTATGCTGAGCACATGTCACAGGTTTCGGGCTTTGTGCCTTGGTTTCCCAAAAAGAGTGATTGATACTCATTGCTCTACCACTGGAGATATCGCATGACTCGCTTTACTCGGCTCTTTTCGTCTTTCAGATCTCAGCTTTGCCGGTTTCAGTTTTCCCAGTTAACAACGAGCTTGTTCGGCTCCCAGGACTGGCAACGCTATCGCTATTTGTGGCGCTTGCCCCATTTCATGTTGCCGCACAAAACATGGTGATCAAAGGGGCGACTATCCTTGATGTGACCAACGGCGACATGATCAAAAATCATGTGGTCATTGTGA